>NZ_KV830299.1:0-5176 GCF_001836735.1 Rothia sp. HMSC061D12
AGGTGTTGAATCGGTGTGTTGCTTGAGAACTCAATAGTGTGCTTTGTTCAATAAAATCACCGAATGGTGATGGAAACTGAAACTAATACCAAATATTTATTTATATTTGATAATCATCAAATGGTTTCAAATTTAGTCAGCTTGAGTCACGCACCCCCGTGTGTGATTCGCTGTTTGAGATCAGATTATCAAGCTTTTCTATTTTTTCAACGGAGAGTTTGATTCTGGCTCAGGACGAACGCTGGCGGCGTGCTTAACACATGCAAGTCGAACGATGAAGCCTAGCTTGCTAGGTGGATTAGTGGCGAACGGGTGA
Source organism: Rothia sp. HMSC061D12 (assembly GCF_001836735.1). Classification (NCBI taxonomy): domain Bacteria; kingdom Bacillati; phylum Actinomycetota; class Actinomycetes; order Micrococcales; family Micrococcaceae; genus Rothia; species Rothia sp. HMSC061D12. Next base: position 317 of record NZ_KV830299.1, read on the forward strand.
GTAATACGTGAGTAACCTACCTTTAACTCTGGGATAAGCCCGGGAAACTGGGTCTAATACCGGATACGACCAATCTCCGCATGGGGTGTTGGTGGAAAGCGTTATGTAGTGGTTATAGATGGGCTCACGGCCTATCAGCTTGTTGGTGAGGTAACGGCTCACCAAGGCGACGACGGGTAGCCGGCCTGAGAGGGTGACCGGCCACACTGGGACTGAGACACGGCCCAGACTCCTACGGGAGGCAGCAGTGGGGAATATTGCACAATGGGCGCAAGCCTGATGCAGCGACGCCGCGTGAGGGATGACGGCCTTCGGGTTGTAAACCTCTGTTAGCAGGGAAGAAGAGAGATTGACGGTACCTGCAGAGAAAGCGCCGGCTAACTACGTGCCAGCAGCCGCGGTAATACGTAGGGCGCGAGCGTTGTCCGGAATTATTGGGCGTAAAGAGCTTGTAGGCGGTTTGTCGCGTCTGCTGTGAAAGGCCGGGGCTTAACCCCGTGTATTGCAGTGGGTACGGGCAGACTAGAGTGCAGTAGGGGAGACTGGAATTCCTGGTGTAGCGGTGGAATGCGCAGATATCAGGAGGAACACCGATGGCGAAGGCAGGTCTCTGGGCTGTAACTGACGCTGAGAAGCGAAAGCATGGGGAGCGAACAGGATTAGATACCCTGGTAGTCCATGCCGTAAACGTTGGGCACTAGGTGTGGGGGACATTCCACGTTTTCCGCGCCGTAGCTAACGCATTAAGTGCCCCGCCTGGGGAGTACGGCCGCAAGGCTAAAACTCAAAGAAATTGACGGGGGCCCGCACAAGCGGCGGAGCATGCGGATTAATTCGATGCAACGCGAAGAACCTTACCAAGGCTTGACATATACTGGACCGCATCAGAGATGGTGTTTCCCTTCGGGGCTGGTATACAGGTGGTGCATGGTTGTCGTCAGCTCGTGTCGTGAGATGTTGGGTTAAGTCCCGCAACGAGCGCAACCCTCGTTCTATGTTGCCAGCACGTTATGGTGGGGACTCATAGGAGACTGCCGGGGTCAACTCGGAGGAAGGTGGGGATGACGTCAAATCATCATGCCCCTTATGTCTTGGGCTTCACGCATGCTACAATGGCCGGTACAGAGGGTTGCGATACTGTGAGGTGGAGCTAATCCCTAAAAGCCGGTCTCAGTTCGGATTGGGGTCTGCAACTCGACCCCATGAAGTCGGAGTCGCTAGTAATCGCAGATCAGCAACGCTGCGGTGAATACGTTCCCGGGCCTTGTACACACCGCCCGTCAAGTCACGAAAGTTGGTAACACCCAAAGCCGGTGGCCTAACCCTTTTGGGAGGGAGCCGTCTAAGGTGGGATTGGCGATTGGGACTAAGTCGTAACAAGGTAGCCGTACCGGAAGGTGCGGCTGGATCACCTCCTTTCTAAGGAGCACATTTAGTTGGCCATGCTGTCCGCGAGTGTCGGGTGGGTGGTTTTGCTCATGGGTGGAATGTTGGTTTTGGGTTGGATGAGGCGCATTGTTGGGTTTTGGGGTAACACATTGTGTGTTGTTCCTTTGTTTGCCTGGCATGGTGATGATGCAAAAGTGTTTTGTGTTGTTGTTGTGTTGTGGGTTGTTGTTTGAGAACTATATAGTGGACGCGAGCATCTTCTGGAATTTGCGTTGAATCAATGCTTTGGTGTTGGTTTGATTGTTGATTTTAGATTCTTATTTTTCTTGATTGTGTGTAAGTTATTAAGGGCACACGGTGGATGCCTTGGCACTAAGAGCCGATGAAGGACGTGTGAATCTGCGATAAGCCTCGGGGAGCCGATAACTGGGCTGTGATCCGAGGATTTCCGAATGGGGAAACCTGGCTCATCTTCATGGTGAGTTACCGCCAGCTGAATGTATAGGCTGGTTGGGGGGAACGCGGGGAAGTGAAACATCTCAGTACCCGCAGGAAGAGAAAATAAAGTAATGATTCTGTGAGTAGTGGCGAGCGAAAGCGGAAGAGACTAAACCTGTGGTGTGTGATAGCGGTTAGGCGTTGCATCATGGGGGTTGTGGGAGTCACAGTGGCAGTTCTAACTGGCTGCCGGCATGATGTTCAGGATGGTAGGTGAACGACTTGGAATGGTCGGCCGTAGAGGGTGAGAGTCCCGTAATCGAAATTGTTCTGTCCGTGGTGTGGCCACCCGAGTAGCACGGGGCTCGTGGAATCTCGTGTGAATCTGCCAGGACCACCTGGTAAGTCTAAATACTTCTTAGTGACCGATAGTGAATCAGTACCGTGAGGGAATGGTGAAAAGTACCCCGGGAGGGGAGTGAAATAGTACCTGAAACCGTGTGCTTACAAGCCGTTGGAGCCTTTTGGGGTGACAGCGTGCCTTTTGAAGAATGAGCCTGCGAGTTAGTGTTATGTCGCGAGGTTAACCCGTGTGGGGTATCCGTAGCGAAAGCGAGTCTGAATAGGGCGTTTGAGTGGCATGACCTAGACCCGAAGCGGAGTGATCTATCCATGGCCAGGTTGAAGCGACGGTAAGACGTCGTGGAGGACCGAACCCACTTCAGTTGAAAATGGAGGGGATGAGCTGTGGATAGGGGTGAAAGGCCAATCAAACTCTGTGATAGCTGGTTCTCCCCGAAATGCATTTAGGTGCAGCGTTACGTGTTTCTTGCCGGAGGTAGAGCTACTGGATGGCCGATGGGCCTTCACGGGTTACTGACGTCAGCTAAACTCCGAATGCCGGTAAGTGAGAGCGTAGCAGTGAGACAGTGGGGGATAAGCTTCATTGTCGAGAGGGAAACAGCCCAGACCACCAACTAAGGCCCCTAAGCGTGTGCTAAGTGGGAAAGGATGTGGAGTTGCTTAGACAACCAGGAGGTTGGCTTAGAAGCAGCCATCCTTGAAAGAGTGCGTAACAGCTCACTGGTCAAGTGATTCTGCGCCGATAATGTAGCGGGGCTCAAGTACACCGCCGAAGTTGTGGCAATGATCTTTTTTGGATTGTTGGGTAGGGGAGCGTCGTGTAGCCGGTGAAGCTGCGGTGTAAACCAGTGGTGGAGGCTATGCGAGTGAGAATGCAGGCATGAGTAGCGAAAGATGAGTGAGAAACTCATCCGCCGGATGATCAAGGGTTCCAGGGTCAAGTTAATCTGCCCTGGGTTAGTCGGGGCCTAAGGCGAGGCCGACAGGCGTAGTCGATGGATAACGGGTTGATATTCCCGTACCGGTGAAAAACCGCCCATACTGATATTGTGATGCTAACCATGCGAAGCATGATGTGCAGGCTTTTGTTTGTGTGTTGTGTGGGTTGTGGGACCCGATCTTTGGAGGTAAACGTATTAACAGGTGTGACGCAGGAAGGTAGCCAAGCCACGCGATGGTTGTCGTGGTCTAAGCGTGTAGGGTTGTCGGTTGTTAAATGCGCCGGCTGTGTGCCTGAGACGTGATGGGACCCCGTTTTTGGGGGATTTGGTGATCCTATGCTGCCGAGAAAAGCATCGGCGTGAGGTTTTAGCCGCCCGTACCCTAAACCGACACAGGTGATCAGGTAGAGAATACTAAGGCGATCGAGAGAATCATGGTTAAGGAACTCGGCAAAATGCCCCCGTAACTTCGGGAGAAGGGGGACCTTGAGCGTGATGGGCACTTGCTGCCTGGAGCGTGTATGGGTCGCAGAGACCAGGGGGAAGCGACTGTTTATCAAAAACACAGGTCCGTGCGAAGTCGTAAGACGATGTATACGGACTGACTCCTGCCCGGTGCTGGAAGGTTAAGAGGATTGGTTAGCTCTTTTGAGCGAAGCTGAGAATTTAAGCCCCAGTAAACGGCGGTGGTAACTATAACCATCCTAAGGTAGCGAAATTCCTTGTCGGGTAAGTTCCGACCTGCACGAATGGAGTAACGACTTCCCTACTGTCTCAACCATGAACTCGGCGAAATTGCAGTACGAGTAAAGATGCTCGTTTCGCGCAGCAGGACGGAAAGACCCCGTGACCTTTACTATAGTTTGGTATTGGTGTTTGGTTTGGCTTGTGTAGGATAGGTGGGAGACTGTGAAGCATGGACGCTAGTTTGTGTGGAGTCGTTGTTGAAATACCACTCTGGTCAATCTGGATGTCTAACTTCGGGCCATGATCTGGTTCAGGGACAGTGCCTGATGGGTAGTTTAACTGGGGCGGTTGCCTCCTAAAGTGTAACGGAGGCGCCCAAAGGTTCCCTCAGCCTGGTTGGCAATCAGGTGTTGAGTGTAAGTGCACAAGGGAGCTTGACTGTGAGACTGGCAGGTCGAGCAGGGACGAAAGTCGGGACTAGTGATCCGGCGGTACGTTGTGGAACGGCCGTCGCTCAACGGATAAAAGGTACCTCGGGGATAACAGGCTGATCTTGCCCAAGAGTCCATATCGACGGCATGGTTTGGCACCTCGATGTCGGCTCGTCGCATCCTGGGGCTGGAGTCGGTCCCAAGGGTTGGGCTGTTCGCCCATTAAAGCGGTACGCGAGCTGGGTTCAGAACGTCGTGAGACAGTTCGGTCCCTATCCGCTGCGCGCGTTGGAAATTTGAGAAAGGCTGTCCTTAGTACGAGAGGACCGGGACGGACGAACCTCTGGTATGTCAGTTGTACCGCCAGGTGCATGGCTGATTGGCTACGTTCGGGAGGGATAACCGCTGAAAGCATCTAAGCGGGAAGCCTGTTTCGAGATGAGATTTCCTGGCACTTTGGTGTGTGAGGCTCCTTATAGATGATGAGGTTGATAGGCCGGGTATGGAAGCGGGGACTGAAGACTCGTGGAGTTGACTGGTACTAATAGGCCGAAGGCTTACTTTTCAGGAAGTTTTGTGTTGTTTGCGTTCACTGTATGGTTTTTGGATAA
>NZ_KV830300.1:0-1475 GCF_001836735.1 Rothia sp. HMSC061D12
TTGAACTGCGCCCCGAAACTTGGACGCTATAAATAGTAACCCCTATACGGCCTCCTGCAGGGCCTGAACCCGGTACTCCACCGGGGTCAGGCCCCTAAGCTTCACCTGACGCCTTACCGTATTCCAATGCGTAATATAGGCGTCAAGGTCAACCTTGAAACTCTCAAAAGTCTGCCAGTCTTGGCCACGAAAAAACTCATCCTTCAGGTGACCGAAAACCTGCTCGGTGGCACCATTGTCGATGCAGTTGCCTTTGCGTGACATGCTCTGGATAAAACCATTATCGGCCAGCGTACTGATGTAGGTCTCGTGCTGATACTGCCACCCCATATCCGAATGCAAAATCGGCTTAGCTCCCTCGGGTTTGGCATCCATGAGTACCTGAAGCATCTCTTGCTGCTGGGCAAGATTAGGGCACATCGAAATGGAGTGGGCGACAATCTCCTTGCTGGCAAAGTCATAAACCGGCGCGAGGTAGGCCTTACCGAAGGAAAGCTTGAACTCGGTGACGTCGGTACCCAACTTCTGCCAAGGACCAGTCGCCGTGAAGTTGCGACCGATGATGTTCTCAAAACTTTGCCCCACATCCCCCTTGTAGGAGTTGTACCTGTGATAGGGCCTCTGGCGGCGTATACCGCAACGCAACCCCATCTGACGCATCATCTTCAAGACCGTCTTATCGGCGATGCGTTCCCCTTCCTCAGCGCGCAGGCACATGGCTACCTGCCTGTGACCGCACCCGTTGGGGGTCCGCGAAAAGATCTGTGCGACCTTGGCACGTAGCTGCACTCTGGTTGGCTGCTGGGGGTGAGCCAACGCGTAGTAGTAGCTCGACCTGGCAAGGCCAGCAGCTTCGAGGAGATCACGCACCGCGTGTCCCTGCCCTGAAAGCTCAGCGACCACTAGGGCTTTGTCCCGGTTTGGGAGCGCTTCTGCGCCTTCAGGGCAATCGATTTTTTTAGGTATGCCACCTGTGCCTCAAGCTTGCGCACACGCTTCTCGAGTTCCTCCTCACGCGTTGGCGGCACCGCCCGCACCGACCCCTTTGGCCTGCCCTTGGGCTTAGGCTTAAGCGCCTGCGCGCCGCCTTCACGGTATAGCCTGCACCACTGCTTCAACGGTGTTGCGCTTGCAATACCGAAATGCACCATCGCCTCAGGCTTGCTCATCCCACCATCAACTACAGCCTTCGCTGCGGCGACCTTGGTCTCATAGTCGTATTTGGTGTGCTTTACTCCCATGGCAAGAAGTCCGTCCCTCCCGATGACGTGGTACATTTTCTGCCACTCTCTCACAGTCGCGGCAGACACACCAAGCCTTTTGGCGGTCAAATCATAGCCGAACCCCCTCTCAAACATCTCCACTGCCTGCTTCCGAAGCAAACAATCATGCCTCATTCCCAGATTCATAGACATGAAAAGCCTCCCGTTCGTTGGACTTTAATTTCGATGTCCAAGAAACGGGAGGCAGTTCAC
>NZ_KV830301.1:0-1837 GCF_001836735.1 Rothia sp. HMSC061D12
ATACAGGCAAAAATACACTCTGAGATACAGGCAAGACTGTGAAAATGGGTGGCTGCGGGAGTTGTCATCTCAGGGGATTTCTAGCCAACTTTCCAACTTTCCAAGATGCCAACTTCTTGGCTTCTTGGCTTCAGATTCTCATCTTTGAGTTCTCGCGAATCCTTGAGTTTTCTCTGTGGTTCTGGAGCCTGCGGCGCGAGCGGAACTCTCTCGCTCGTTCCTCGCTCGTTCGTGCTCTGCTGTTCCCTCTTTGCCCGCTCTGCTCAACCCTCCCAGGCTCCAGGCTGGAGAGGTAAGCCGCCCCCATCGATTTGGGAGGGAGGGAGCAGAGGGACAGAGGGAGCCCTGCCCCTTGTGCTTCTGGAGAGCAAAAAACCCACCCGGGTCGGGGTGGGTCTGTTCTCTAGAAGTAGGTAGGCAGGTGATTGATGACGATGACATCGACCCGGTCGGTCGGTCGCGTCGGTCCGTCGGTCACACAGGCGGGGTCATTACGTCCCGCAGTGGCGGCATCTGCAACGGCGTTCGTCTAAACCTAGCTATACGGTTTAGAAACCTTTTTAGGGGCCCAGCTTCGGCACTCCTTCACGCCTCGGGGTCACCCACCGAGGAAACAGCTGCTAGCTCGTTGCTCGCGAAATGTCCGCCCATCTAACGGGTTGATCCCGGAGGGTAAGTCCGGCGGCGTGTTTTGGTTCTGCGGTCGTCCTCCCCGCACCGGGTGGGTTGCCTCTCCACCCGTGAGCCAATCTCTGTTAGAATTGACTCAAATCTTTTTAGGTTTTTATAGCTACTAAAAATGTACCGTACCCGACTGGGGCGGTACATTTTTTTTGCCTTTTTCTCGTAAATTCGTGCCAAAAAATTCATTTCATCGTCTTTTTCGGTGCCTTTTATTTGCCACACCTCATGCACTCCGTAGGGGCAATTTTTATTATGAGTGACTCAGAATGTGCACCTGACTCATTCGATGCATGAGGTGTGGCAAATCCGGGGGCGTCATTTTTCGACTGCAAGGGGAAATTTTTCGCGACAAATCGCGCCCCGGATGTCCGCACGAAGTGCGCGAGATTCCATCATGAGACCGCCAAGGCACCAGAGCCGCGAAAACGCGAAGCGCGCGGCCTCTGCTGCCTGCCAGCGCGTCGATTGTGGAATCTCGAAGACCTGCTAGGCTCGCGATGGAAAACCCTTAGCGCGGCTAAACGTCCCATCTTCGCCCTGGGATGACAGTTCCCGATAAGCGCGCTTCCTGCCGCTCTCTCAGACCTCTGACACGCTCCACAACCCCCTAAAGCTTCACCCGCTCGACCATTCCACCGCCGCGCCATAAATCCGCTTCCACAGCTCCACCACAAACCAAAAAACCACGACCGCCTAGACCTTCACCGAATCACTCAACCCCAGAATCACCATCGTCTTAAGCTTCTTCACGCAACCACCCGCAAACCCAAACCTGCACGCCCCCAGCACCCGCACACAGCCGCCTGACACGCTCTCTCAACCGCCCTTGAACCTATCCACTCCCTGTTACTTCCTCGCCCCTTCTCTGCTCTCTCAAATCCTCATTAGCCATCATCAACCCCTCTCTATCTCTCCCCCTGACCTTCTCATTACCCCCTCATCTGACCCCCTAGAAACCCTCTCCCTGACCACCCTCGCCCCCCTCTCATATGCAAAAAACCACATAAAAACCGACACCACCCCCGATCTGAGGGACGAAGCGCGGGGGTGGTGTCGGTTTAAAAATGGGGTTTTGCCGCAGAATCTCGGGGGCGAGGGTGGTCAGGTCACGATATAGGGAAAGATACAGGCAAAAATACACTCTGAGATACAG
>NZ_KV830302.1:0-452 GCF_001836735.1 Rothia sp. HMSC061D12
GGTTTGGTGAGTCAAGACTACGGCCGTTATGAACTGACTGTGCGTGAAAATCTTCTTCTGGGTTTGCCGCAGGAGGCTGTTGAGCGTCTTGGTGATGCTGATTTGTGGTCGGCTTTGTCGGTGGCTTGTGCTGATGATTTTGTGCGTGGTCTTGAGGGTGGTTTGGATGCTCAGTTGGGTGAGTCGTTTGGTGGTGTTGGTCTTTCGGGTGGTCAGTGGCAGCGTTTGGCGTTGGCGCGTGTGGTTCTTCGGGATGCGCCGGTGTGGGTGTTGGATGAGCCGACTAGTGCTGTGGATGCTGAGACTGAGGAGGAGATTTTTGCTCGGTTGAAGGTGGCTGCTGTTGGGCGTTTGGTGGTGTTGGTGTCTCATCGTGCGTGGACGTTGCGTGGTGTTGATTCTGTGGTGGTGTTGGATGGTGGGTGTGTGGTGGAGCAAGGAACCTACCGGGA
>NZ_KV830303.1:0-1397 GCF_001836735.1 Rothia sp. HMSC061D12
ATAACGGCCGTAGTCTTGACTCACCAAACCCACATTTGCCAATAAATCATCAGGTGATATGTCCTGTACCGACTTATCTCCGATTAGGATGTCTCCTTTGGAGGGCTTAAGCATGCCCATAAGTGCATTTACTAGGGTTGTCTTTCCCGATCCATTGGGGCCGACAATACCAATCATCTGCCCGGGACTAAAAGTGAGATTGATGTTTTTAAGAGCGAAAGAATCAGCTTTTGGGTACTGGATAGCAAGATTCCTGATGGAAACGCTGGAGATTTCAGGGTAGGTATCGGCAATCGGATTTTTCTGCCCGGGTTGTGCGCTAGAAATAAACTTTCGATATACATCAATTGCGTTTGACCCCGCCGCCATCGAGCTAAGGTTGCTTCCCATCGAGCCAAGCGAGACTATAGCCGAGGTAATACCTATAACAGCTCCAGCAAGAACACCGGGAGCCGGCGACGAGGCCGCTAGAAAAATAAGGGCTAACGCTAGCAATGCAGCGCTTATAAAACCAACAATTGTATATATTCTGAGGATGTAACGAGCTAGGCCAATTTCCTCCTCACCGGATTTTTTCCGTTCTTGATTAGCACGATGCGCAAAGAACGACCGAGCATTAAGAATTGCAAGCTCACGAGCAGTAGTTATTTGTGCAATCTGGTTAGTGCTATGCCACGCGTTGTAGCTATATGAATATATTTTTTCCATTGCCTCAGCATTCTTACTCGAATAGAGATGTGACATAAAGGCAACAGGAATCATGCCTGCAAGCATGCAGAGTGAAGCATATACATTGATCTTTCCTACGGAATAACTAAGGGCTCCCGTCGAAAAAATGATGAATATCAGAGCACCCATAGTCGAAACTTGAGACCCCAGGCTCCCCCCTGTCACAGCATCATGAGCTGCCCTTGATGAGCGAGCATAATCACCACTCGCGATTTCCTGAGAAGAACAAGTCGCCAGACGAGAAGATACGTTCTGAATACCCGTACTTGACATTCGAGAATTTAGAATCATACGCAGAGAATCTGATGCTTGCCCCAGGGCAATGTATCCTGCCAGCACAAAACTAACCCCCAGCGCTAGCGGGAGCACCTCATCCTGGCTCTGACCCAAATGCTCAACAAGCCTAGTGACAGCCTCCATCTGCAAAGCGGGGAATAGCGATAGGCACACAACAGACGCTAGATAGGAGACGGTCCATACGGGGTGATTTCTGAAAGCATAAACCACGGACCAAACAGTATTAGCCATAATCTTACGCATCTTTATAGTCCCTTTCAGTAGAAGTTTTGCGCCCTGCAGAATCTTCAGAGATCTGATTTTTGAAAATTTCCATAAACTTTCCCTCTGCCTTCAGTAGCTCCCGGTAGGTTCCTTGCTCCACCACACAC
>NZ_KV830304.1:0-2664 GCF_001836735.1 Rothia sp. HMSC061D12
GTTTGCGTTCACTGTATGGTTTTTGGATAATAACCCTGGGCTTCCTTCGGGAAGTTGAGGCTTTTTATTCGGAAATTTTGAATAACGAAGTTATTCGCTAGATTTTCCGTGGTTATAGCAAGAGGGAAACGCCTGGTTCCATTCCGAACCCAGAAGCTAAGACTCTTCGCGCCGATGGTACTGCACTTTTGTGGGTGTGGGAGAGTAGGTCGCCGCGGGTTTTTTATTCAAGAGGGGAAGACCTTATAGGTCTTCCCCTCTTTTTGTGTACCCAAAAACTCTTAGAATGAAAACTCCTGGACGAAAGAAACCTAACTCATCAGAGATGCAGAGGTTTAGAGACTCAGCTGAGAAGCAGAGGAACAGGGGACGCAACCTAGACAGCCTGCCAGCCTTGATGCAGGGGCGACGAGATGGGGAGTTCACAGATCCGCCTGAATGACGAAATAGAGGGTGGGGTTGAGAAACTCTTGATACCTTAACAGCAAGAGCAGTCCACATCTCTACTCAACGAGTAGAGAGCAAGCAAAGGAGCATCATCATGGCTGATGAGAAGAGCATCTACGAACGCTGGAGCGAAGAGCGCCTCGACCCGCCCTTCCCCAAAGAATGGGGACTGGACGAAGAAGACGAAGCCGAACTGCTCTGGCCCATCTGGCCCCTGCTGTTCATGGGTGAATCTGATACCGAACAGTACGTAGAAACCATCACCGATTATGTGATGGACGTACTCGGGCTGGAATACGACGGCGAAAACGAAGACAGCAAGCTCTGGGAAAAGCGCGTAGAGGACTACGTAGAAGAGCTCATCAAGCGTCGTCGTGCCTTTGCTGCTGAGCTGGGCATTACCCCCGAAATGCAGAAGAACTCCAACCTCAACCGTGCCTTCGCAGCGCTGGAAGAAGAAGGAGTCATTGCACGACAGAACTTCACCTGCTGCGGTACCTGCGCATCCGCAGAAATCTGGGACGAAATGGATGATAGCCGTGAATGGAAGGGATACATCTACTTCCATGAGCAGGACACTGAAAGCCTCGCTGAGAGCGGCGGAACCTACATCGGTTTCGGTTCCTTCCTCGCTTACCCCAGGGACGAAGAAAAATGGAATACCCTGAGCGATGCGCAGAAGGAAGAGATTAGGGCCCTTCACGAGAAGCTCTCCGCACAGTTGCTGCGAGAGACGGTTATTCCCATGCTGGAGAAGCACGGTCTGAGCGTGAAGTGGAATGGTAACTACAACACCCGCCCCTTCATTGGGGGAGTGGAAGTCTACAACATCCCCTAGCGGTAATGAGCTGAACCGGATGGGTGCCTCGGCGCTATACTTGTGCGCTACTTGTGGCAGGGGAGGAACCTCCCAGAGCTACGAAAGTTTACGAGGAAAATAAGCTGAGAGCGTGAGAATAGACATCACAGTATCTCAGTCAGAGTATTAACTAGCCGATAAGGCACCCATTCGGTAGGCTAGACGGGTAGCGCGGTACATCCACACTAGAGAAAAGACAGAACCTATCCACATGATAGGAACTGCTCGACATACCTTTCAGCTGCTATACGTAGCAGGAAGCTGAGCTTTAGAACGCCCGGCAGAGATCAGAAGGCGCCGAGCTCAGACGAGCACTGGCACTCTGAACCTCTGCCCTGATGGGTGCGTACTCCATAAGGAGTAGGCTAGAAGAAGTGGACGAACCGCCACCCATATTCCCAACCAAAGGAGCAGGCATGTCGACCGACGCCCGCGAAAAAGCCCGCCAGATTGCGGCCCAGCAGGCCAAGAAGAGTCCCAGCCAGGCAAGCCGCCGCTGGCTCCAGCTCGGCGTACTCGCCGTGGTCCTCGTCATCGTAGGTATCATCGGTTTCGTCGTAATCAACGGCAACAAGAACACCAAGGTAGCAGAAAGCGGCCCCGTGCCCGCCAGCGCCAACGAATACGGTGGCATTGTGCTGACCAAGGACGGAATCGTCAAAAACTCCTCCACCCAGGAGACCCGCGACTTCAAGCAGCTCGCAACCTCGACCTCCTCCGTGACCCCCATGGTCAACGGAACCGCAGCAGCAGTCAACACCCTGCCCCCGGGCGTGCAGACCGCTGAAGAGGCATCCAAGAACGGCCAGCCCGTTCGCGTGACCATCTTCCAGGACTACAACTGCGTGCACTGTGCAGAGTTCGAGAAGAAGTACGGCGAAGAAATCCAGAAGCTCGTCGAAGACGGCACCATCACCCTGGAAATCCGCAACTTGACCTTCCTGGACCGTACCTCGCCCACCGCATACTCCGCACGTAACGCGGCAGCGGCATACTCCGTGGCAAACCAGGTCAGCACCCACGACTTCCTGAACTACCAGCGTGAGATCTTCACCCACCAGGGCAGCGGCGACATGAACAACCAGCAGATTGCCGACATTGCTTCGAAGTACCACGCCTCCATCGGCTCCGATATGAACGACGGCAAGTGGCGCCCCTTCGTGGACGTGGTCAACGCTGAATCCGCAAAGAACGGCATTCAGGGTACCCCCACCGTCTTCGTTGATGGCGACCAGTACACCAGCAACGACTTCAGCACCTTCCTGAAGGAAAAGATCGAAGCTAAGAAGAAGTAACCTCTTCGATAGAAAAACCCGGTAACCTCCGCGCTGAACTGCGCCCCGAAACTTGGACGCTAT
>NZ_KV830305.1:0-104363 GCF_001836735.1 Rothia sp. HMSC061D12
GTTCACTGTATGGTTTTTGGATAACAATCCCGTAGGTTTGCGGTGATTATAGCGAGAGGGAAACGCCTGGTTCCATTCCGAACCCAGAAGCTAAGACTCTTCGCGCCGATGGTACTGCACTTTTGTGGGTGTGGGAGAGTAGGTCATCGCCGCTTTATTATTCAATAGCCCCGGCTTCGCCGGGGCTATTTTTGTTTGGGGAGGCCTAACCGCCTCCCCATTTGTCTTTAACATCCCATCAGTACGGGTGCACGGAAGGTGTTCTCTATACTAGAATGGTATGGCTTATGTTTAGGCATTAGCGGGTGCATCTAAGCACCCCTCATAGAGTTGATGCCTCAGGCAGCGGTTCGCCCGAATCGACTGCATACCCTACCCGCCCAAGAGCGGATACCTCCCAAGGAGATTCATGTCTGAGACCCCCCGTCACGAGTCTAACGGCTCCGGCCCCCGCCAGCACCGCAAGAACAGCGGAGGAAAGGACTTCCGCTCCAAGAAGGGCGGCAAGAACTTTGGCGGCAAGGGCGGTTTCAAGCGTAACGACCGCGGAGGCAAGAAGTTCGACGGCCGTCGCTCCGACTCCCGTTCCAAGGCACCTCGCTCCAACGGTCCCGAAGCAGAAGCACCTCGCGAAGAAGTACGCAGCATCGGTGGCCGTGTAGGCTACCGCCCCGCAAAGCCCAAGGCACCGGAAATTGACGATGACATCACCGGTCGCGAGCTGGACGGTGCAACCTTCCGTCAGCTGCGTGCTCTGGAACCCCGCAACGCAGAAACCGTTGCAAAGCACCTCGCCATGGCCGGTCGCTACCTCGACATCGACCCCGAATTCGCGCTGGAACACGCCGTTGCAGCATCCCGCAGTGCAGGCCGTATTGCCGCAGTACGTGAAGCCGTTGGCGTCGCCGCATACGTTGCAGAAGACTTCGAACTGGCACTGCGCGAACTGCGCACCCACCGCCGTATTAGCGGCTCCGTAGATCACCTGGCACTGCTGGTGGACTGCGAACGTGCACTCGGCCGTCTGCCCAAGGCAATGGAAATGATTGCAGAATTCAAGAAGGAAGAACTGCCCGCCAACGTGCGCGTAGAGCTCGCCATCGTTGAATCCGGCATCCTCAGTGATCAGGGCAAGAAGTCTGAAGCTGTCGTAGCGCTGCAGATTCCTCAGCTGAACCCCAAGCGTGCCTTCGAGTACAGCCCCCGTCTGTTCAGCGCATACTCCGACGCGCTGGCTAACGCAGGCCGTAACCAGGAAGCAGAACGCTGGGCACGCCTCGCATTCATGGCAGAAGCAGCACTGGGCCAGGGCAACTTCGCAGAACCCGAAATCTTCGACATGTTCGGTGAAGCAGGCCTCTTCGAACAGGAAGAGAAGTCCGTAGAACTCACTGAAACCGCAGAAGACGCTGAAGGGACCGCGGATGCTTCCGCTGAAGAGGAAGCAAACGAAGCTCAGGAAGAAGTAGCTGAGGACGAGAAGACCGAAGCGCCTAAGTCTGATGCGCCTAAGTCTGAAGAAGCAGAAGAAACCTCCGCAGAATAAGACTGCAGAGAATCTAAGAATTCTAAATACGTGACCTAAGTGTCAGCGTGAAACCGCTGGACGCCACACCCAAGCAGGGGAGAGCGTCCAGCGGTTTCGCACATAATCACCGGAAGGCACCTACGTATGAGTGTCTAACAGGTACGATTAATAGCGACAACCGCCAGAGCCCCCGAGAGGAACACTCTATGACCACGAACGCACTCCTATCCCGCTACGATGCCCTCCTCTCCGATCTGGACGGCGTGGTCTACGCGGGTCCCTTCGCCATCGAAGGCGCACCCGAAGCGCTCAACCGTGCCGAAGAAGAACTCAATGTACCGGTCATCTTCGTCACCAACAACGCATCGCGCTCCGTAGAATCCGTAGCAGAGCACCTGCGCGAACTGGGCGTGCACACCCGAGCAGAACGAGTCGTCAGCTCCGCACAGGCAGGCGCCGCACTGCTCGCACAGCACGTACCCGCAGGCTCCAAAGTACTCATCACCGGCACCGAAGCACTCGCCGACTGCGTTCGTGCGGTAGGCCTCGAAACCGTACGCAAGGAAGAAGAAGGCCCCGTAGCCCTCATCCAGGGCTTCAACCCGAAGATGGGTTGGGAAGACCTCGCAGAAGCCGCCTACACCCTCGCAAACCCCGATGTGCTGTGGATCGCAACCAACACCGACCAAACCATCCCCAAGGAGCGCGGTCAGGCGCCCGGCAACGGAACTCTCGTTGCTGCCGTAGCAACCGCCTCACGCCGTACCCCGCTCGTTGCGGGCAAGCCCGAAGCGCCCATCTTCCACACTGCAGCAAAGGCCGTGAACTCCAGCCGCCCCGTCATTGTGGGCGACCGCCTGGACACCGACATTCTCGGTGCCAACAACGCAAAGATGGACGGTGCCCTCGTCCTCACCGGCGTACAGACCTACCAGGACGTCATCGAGGCAGTACCGAATCAGCGTCCGACCTATATTCTGCGCACCCTCGAGGACTTCTTCGCACCCTACCCCGAAATTGAGGTGCTCTACGAAGGCTACGAAGTCACCGCAACCGGCCCCACCTGGCAGGCACGAGTCCGCGGTGAAAACCTGAGCCTGACCGGCCCCGAGGTTGAAGACGCCGAAGCATTCGCAGGCAGCGAGAGTGAAGCCGAAGCATGGCGCGTAGCCTGCGCAGCATGGTGGGCAGCAAACCCCGAGCAGGCAGCACGCCCCAACATTCAGGGGATTCCCGGTGCCTAAGGACCAGGACACTAACAACAAAGCGGAGGAAACCGCTGAGCTTGACGCAGAATTCGAGCGCCAACTCGCGGTGACCCTCGCCATGGACCCTGTAGAGCGCGTCAAGCGCCTCGAAACGATGAGCGAGCAACTGGAAAAGGACCTCGAAAACCTCTCCTAGCTCGCGGCGGTGAACCCTCAGACAGCAAAGCTCTGAGGGTTCACCTGCACTAGATAACCCGTCGCCAGACAACGACAGAAAGAAGATAAGGACACGTGCGCCTCGATAAATACCTGGTCGAAGCCGGATTCGTGAGCTCCCGAACCCTCGCCGCAAAGCTTATTGCCGCCGGGGACGTGCAGGTCAACGGCAAGGCCGCGCGCAAGGCATCTATGATCGTGGGCCCGGAGGACACCCTCTACGTGCGCCAGAGCGAGCTGACTGAATACGTCAGCCGCGCAGGTCACAAGCTCGCCGGTGCCCTCGATGCATTCCCCGATATCGAGGTGGAAGGCAAACGTTGCCTGGACGCGGGAGCATCCACCGGAGGCTTTACCGACGTACTGCTTCGCCGAGGCGCCGCCCATGTGGCTGCCGTGGACGTGGGACACGGACAGCTTGTAGACGCGCTACGTGAAGAACCGCGAGTTGGCGTGTACGAAGGACTCAACGTCCGCTACATGAAGCCCGAAGATATTGGCGGGCAGGTCGAACTGACGGTTTCTGACCTCTCGTTCATCTCGCTGACCCTGGTTATGGAGGCGCTAGCGAACGCCACCGAAACCGGCGGCGACCTGGTGCTCATGGTCAAGCCGCAGTTCGAGGTCGGCAAGCACCGCATCGGACGTGGGGGAGTGGTGCACGAAGAATCCGCCCGCCGTGAAGCAGTAGAAAAAGTTCAGGCATCTGCGGTCAGCCACGGATTGCGTGTGATGGGTATGGAACCCAGCCCGCTCCCCGGACAGGACGGCAACGTAGAGTACTTCCTATGGTGCCGAAAATAAATATAGTGCCAAAAATAATAGTGCTAAGGCAGTCTGAGAAAAACCGCTCGGTAACGCAGGACGCGTTGAGGGCGGGGCTTTCTCAGGCTGCCGCGCTATTCGCAGGTATTTTAGGGATACTCCAGCTGTACGCTATTCGAAATAATTTTCTAAAAATATAGCTATTTAGAAAATCTTCGAGAACATATTCGGTATGATAGGTGTAGATACACCATCTCAACACCCGATGGGAGAGAGTCGTTATGGCAAAACAGGAAAGTCGTGTAACGCGAGATTTTGACCTCTCGCAGTTGCCCACAATCAGCGCGCGCCATGATTCCGAAGACTCGGTAGGGCAGAGTCACCGTAAGATTCTCGTCTTCGCCCACGTGGGGCGCAAAGAAGCACGAGATGCCGCCCGACAGGCATGCACCCAGCTCTACGAAGCGGGACTCGCACCCGTCATGACTCGCTCCGATCTGGAGACCCTGAGCGAAAACTGGGACGAGCCCGTCCCCGTGCAGGTCGTCCACGAATCCGTGGCGCTCATCGATATTGAACTCGGCGTGGTGCTCGGCGGTGACGGTTCGATTCTTCGCGCCGCAGAAATGGTACGCCGAACCAGCGTTCCGCTCATTGGCGTGAACCTGGGACACGTCGGATTCCTCGCCGAATCTGAAGAGAGCGACCTGACCGAAACCGTTCGCTGCATCGTCAACAACGAATACACCGTTGAAGAACGCATGGCAATCGATGTGGAAGTCTGGAACGACGGCAAGCGCGTGCACAGCGACTGGGCGCTGAACGAAGCCAGTGTCGAAAAGGGCAACCGCGAAAAAATGATTGAAGTCATTATCGAGGTGGACTGCCGCCCGCTCAGCAGCTTCGGATGCGACGGCGTGGTCATGGGAACCCCCACCGGCTCGACCGCCTACGCTTTCTCCGGCGGCGGCCCGGTCGTCTGGCCCGAAGTTGAAGCAATTCTCATGGTGCCCCTCTCGGCTCACGCGCTCTTCGCACGCCCGCTGGTAGCAGCGCCGACCTCCACTCTGGCGGTAGAAATGATGCCCGGAAACGGCGCCTCCGGTGTGCTTTGGTGCGATGGCCGCCGAACCGTGGAGTTGGACCCCGGCTCCCGTATTGAGGTGCGACGCTCCGAAAAGTCGGTGCTACTCGCCCGTATCCACCCGGCTCCCTTCTCTGAGCGACTGGTGCGTAAATTTGAGCTTCCGATCCGTGGCTGGCGCGGCCCGCAGGATACCGAGAAGCACTAAAGAAAAGGAATGAACGTTCGTGATTGAGGAAATCCATATTCGAGACCTCGGCATCATCACCGATGCGAGGCTCCCCCTCGAACCCGGATTCTCCGTGCTGACCGGCGAAACCGGCGCAGGTAAAACCATGGTCGTCACCGCCCTCGGCATGCTCCTGGGCGCCCGATCCGACGCATCCAGCGTGCGCAATGGCGCCAAGAGCGCCCTTGCCGAAGCCGTGATTCGCCTGCCCCACGGGCACCGAGCCCTCGAGCTTGCCGAAGAAGCCGGCGGCACCGCCGAAGACATCGACGAACAGACCTCCGAGCTGCTTCTGGCACGCACCGTCAACGCCTCGGGACGCTCCCGCGCCCACGTCGGCGGTTGCTCCGCGCCCATCGGAACCCTGTCTCAGATTGGTCAGACTCTTGTTGCAGTCCACGGCCAGTCCGATCAGCTGCGCCTCAAATCAGCGGCAGAGCAGCGCCAGTCCCTCGACCTGTACGCCGGTGCAGAGCTTGCCAACCTGCTGGAGAAGTACCGCGAAAACTACGAGCGATACCGCGCCGCCGCCGCAGAGCTGAAGGAAGTACGCGAAAACTCGCGCGCACGAGCCCTCGAAGCGCAGACCCTGCAGGGCGCCCTCGAAGAAATCAGCGCCGTCAACCCGCAGGCGGGTGAAGAAGAAGAGCTCAAAGCCGAAATGGTGAAGCTCATGAACGTTGAAGCGCTACGCATTGCGTCGGCAACCGCCTCCGCGGCGCTCAGCGGTAGCGAATACTCCACCGGTGACGAGCAGAGCGTCATGAGCCTGCTCGATGCAAGCCGCTCCGCTCTACAGGCGCAGGCAGACGCTGACGAAGAGCTTGCCTCCCTCGCCGCGCGCGTCAATGAACTGTTGATTCTTGCCACCGATATCTCCTCGGATCTGTCCTCCTACATGGCCTCCCTGGATGTTGAGGGCCCCGAACG
Source organism: Rothia sp. HMSC061D12 (assembly GCF_001836735.1). Classification (NCBI taxonomy): domain Bacteria; kingdom Bacillati; phylum Actinomycetota; class Actinomycetes; order Micrococcales; family Micrococcaceae; genus Rothia; species Rothia sp. HMSC061D12. The sequence continues at coordinate 5,961 of NZ_KV830305.1, forward strand.
TCTGGCGCAGGTGCAGACTCGCCGCGCCCAGCTGGCGACCCTCACTCGCAAGTACGGTGCCGATATTGCTGAGGTCCTCGAATGGGCCGAAGAATCCCGTGCACGCCTCGAGACCCTGGTGGATGACCCGCAGCGACAGGAAACCCTGGAAACCGAGCTGGTACAGCTACGCAAGGTGCTTGGTGCCCAAGCAGAAGAGCTGACCGCCCTGCGCCGTGCCGCCGCGCAGAAACTGGCGGACGCCGTCAGCGAAGAGCTCACTGCTCTTGCCATGCCGAACGCCTCCCTGGTCGTGGAAGTTGCCGAAGCCGAAAAGTTCTCGGTACACGGTCGAGACACCGTGACCTTCATGCTGGCGCCCCATCGAACCGCCGTGCCGCGCCCGCTCGGTAAGGGCGCCTCCGGCGGTGAGCTCTCCCGCGTGATGCTCGCCCTGGAGGTAGTGCTTGCCGAAGTGGACCCCGTACCCACCTTCATCTTCGACGAGGTGGACTCCGGTGTGGGCGGTAAGGCAGCTATTGAAATTGGTCGCCGTCTCGCCATGCTCGCCCGACACGTGCAGGTTCTGGTGGTCACCCACCTGCCGCAGGTCGCAGCCTTCGCGGACCAGCACATCCTCGTGCTGAAAAACGATGACGCGTCCCTCTCAAAGGTCAAGGTACTTTCCGAAGAAGAACGCGTGGTGGAACTGGCGCGAATGCTCTCCGGGCACGATCAATCAGAATCGGCGCGAGAGCACGCCCGAGAGCTGCTGGCCGCCGGTCGAGAAGTGCCCCAGGGACGCTGAAGCTGACGGCAAACCGGCGGCAAACCGGCAGGGAAAAGCATGAGGAAAGTGCTGGCAAAAGCGCCGAAAGGTGGCATCTTTCGCACTAAAGACCATCAAAGGGGGTGAAGCGCGCGAGCGTGCCTCGGAAAGTTGCCAGTACAGCCCGTGCCGGTGACCAATAGCGGCGCATGGAGCCCAGAGGATGTGAGATACTCTGTGAATGCTCCTACACCGGCTTCTACACGGCGCGGCGGGAATAATAAATCCCCGGCTCCGTTTACAGTGGTGATAAGGACAAATAGGGGAGGGAAAGCCGCCTGAGAGAATCCTCTCGCGGCAAAACCCTCTGCTTGGATAGCAGACAAGAAAATGGTAGGCTTAAATTCCGTGGTGAATGAAAAAAATAACGCTCTGAACGCGTCCTCTAACGACAAGGTAACCCGCCAGATTTTCGTGACCGGCGGCGTTGCATCTTCTCTCGGTAAGGGCCTGTCGGCCTCTTCCCTCGGTCAGCTTCTTCGCGCACGTGGCCTCTCTGTGACCATGCAGAAGTTCGACCCCTACCTGAACGTCGACCCCGGTACGATGAACCCCTTCCAGCACGGTGAAGTCTTTGTCACCGACGACGGTGCTGAAACCGACCTCGACATCGGACACTACGAGCGCTTCCTGGACGAAAACCTCGACCAGTCCGCTAACGTGACCACCGGCCAGGTCTACTCCTCCGTCATCGCAAAGGAACGCCGCGGCGAATACCTCGGCGACACCGTCCAGGTCATCCCTCACATTACCGACGAAATCAAGGCCCGCATGCGTCACGCAGCGGAAATTGACAACGCACCCGACATCATCATCACCGAAATCGGTGGTACCGTCGGCGATATCGAGTCCCTGCCCTTCATGGAGGCAGCACGCCAGGTACGCCGCGATGTTGGCCGCAAGAACGTCTTCTTCCTGCACGTCTCCCTGGTGCCCTTCATCGGCCCCTCCGGCGAGCTCAAGACCAAGCCGACCCAGCACTCCGTCGCAGCACTGCGCGGCCTGGGCATCCAGCCTGACGGTCTGATCCTGCGCTGTGAGCGTGAGGTCCCCGTCTCGCACCGTACCAAGATCGGTAACGCATGCGACGTGGACAGCGACGCAGTCATCTCCTGCGCCGACGCACCCAGCATCTACGACATCCCCAAGACCCTGCACAGCCAGAAGCTCGACGACTACATCCTCGACTACTTCGGCATTGAGGCTCCCGCACCGGACTTCACCCAGTGGGACCGCCTGCTCGACGCAGTGCACCGCCCCGCAGCAGAGGTCAACGTTGGTCTGGTCGGTAAGTACATCGACCTGCCCGACGCATACCTGTCTGTCTCCGAGGCTCTGCGTGCCGGCGGCTTCGCAAACAACGTGAAGGTCAACATCAAGTGGGTTGCAGCCGACCTGTGCGCAACCGACGAAGATGCAGACCACCAGCTGCGCAACATGGACGCAATCCTCGTGCCCGGCGGCTTCGGCATCCGCGGCCTGGACGGCAAGATCGGCGCCCTCAAGTACGCACGCGAGCACAAGATCCCGACCCTGGGTATCTGCCTCGGCCTGCAGTCTATGGTCATCGAGTACGCACGCAACGTACTGGGTCTGACCGAAGCATCCTCCACCGAGTTCGATCCGGAAACCTCCGTACCGGTCATCGCAACCATCGAAGAGCAGAAGCAGTTCGTCGAAGGTGCAGGCGACCTGGGCGGCACCATGCGCCTGGGCCTGTACAAGGCAAACCTGGTTCCCGGCTCTCAGGTTGCTAAGGCGTACGGTGCAACCGAGGTTGCAGAGCGTCACCGCCACCGCTACGAGGTGAACAACGAGTACCGCGAGCAGCTTGAAGAAGCAGGCCTGCGCATCTCCGGTACCTCCCCGGACTCCTCGCTGGTCGAGTACGTGGAACTGCCCGCAGAGGCACACCCCTACTACGTGGCAACTCAGGCACACCCCGAGTACCGCTCGCGTCCGACCCGCCCGCACCCGCTCTTCTCCGGCCTGATTAAGGCTGCTCTGGAGCGCCGCGGCGCCTAACATCTAGGCACAAACGTTCAGCATCCCGCTCACCCCGCGCAGGGGAGGGCGGGATGCTTTCGTTTAAACCTGAACGTGTCTTATTCCGTGCCCGTACCTGACGCGCCAAACGTAGCGGGGCTAAGAAGCCGCCTACAATGAAAGAATGAGCAACAACCAGCAGATTATTGATGCACCCTCCGAACGCACCATCCGCACCCGCACCGTGAAGTACAGCGGCTACGTGATTGAAACGACCGTTGAAGAGTACGAACTCAACGAAAACACCGTGCTGACCCGCGACGTCGTGGAAATGCCCGGCGCCGTCGCCGTGGCGGTCCTCAACGACAACAACGAACTGCTGATGCTTAACCAGTACCGCCACCCGGTGCGCATGAACCTCTGGGAAGTACCCGCCGGACTGCTCGACATCGACGGTGAAGACCCCCTGGTCGCCGCGCAGCGCGAACTTGCCGAAGAAGCCGACCTGCAGGCAGACACCTGGAACGCACTGACCGACTACTTCAGCAGCCCCGGCGCAACCAGCGAAGCAGGCCGCGTCTACCTGGCGCGTAACCTCTCGGAACTGCCCGCCGAAGAACGTAGCGAACGCACCGACGAAGAAGCAGAAATGACCTACCGCTGGGTGCCCCTCGCCGAGGCAGTACAGCTGGTGCTGGGCGGAAAGGTTCACAACGCGCTCGCTATCCAGGCGGTACTCGCCACCTACGCGGCGGCGCAGAACAACTTTGAAGGCCTGCGCCCCGCCGAGGGCGGCTGGGAGTTCCACCCCTACATGGGGCAGCGCCGCGAAAAGCCGGAGAACTTCCGCAACCACTAAGAACGGAACGTAGAGCGGGGGAGTAGCCCCGCCTACGGCAAACCCAAATATCAAGAGGCCCAAACGTCAACAGAACCGGCAGAGGAGATAGCGTGAAGCAGGCAAAAAGCACGGTGAGCAAGGCGCCCCGCGGCGCGGGTCTGCTCGGCGTGACCTCTTCTGCCGGTTCCTCCGTGCTGGGTTCTTCTGCCCTTGGTTCTACTCCGGGGTCTTCCCACCAGGAGGCGCAGACCCCGCTCCAGAAAGCCATTGACCAGTACCTCATCCACCTGCGCGTGGAACGAGGAAGCAGCGAGCACACCATCGCCTCCTACGCGCGCGATTTGCGACGATACAGCGCCTACATGGCGGCCCTCGGCGTCATCGACCCCGAACGCATCACCACCGCGCAGGTGCGTTCCTTCATGCGGGAACTCGCCGCCCCCACCGTGCCCCTTGCAGGATTCGAAGCGGGGGAGAAACACAACCAGAACGCGCAGGAATCTCGGGAAGCGCAGGAAGAAGCCGCAGAATCGCTGGCGCTGATGATTGCCTCCGAATCGGGGCGAGGGACAGGAAACGGGCGTGCTGGGAAAGGACGTGCTGGAAACGGGCGCGCCGGGCAGCCGGAGAAAGCCGGGGCGCCAGAAAAAGAAGCGCCAACCGCTGAAGGGGCGCCGAGCCTTCCCCTGCCCTTGGGCCCGAACTCCATCGCCCGCACCATGGCGGCAGTCCGCGGAGCACACGCCTTCTGGGTCTCCGCGCTCATCGTGCCCACCGACCCGGCGGCACCGGTCACCCCGCCCAAGAACGTTAAACGCCTACCCAAAGCAGACAGAGTAGAAGACATCCAACGGCTACTCGCCGTACCCGACCGCGAAACCGCCACCGGGCTACGCAACCGAGCCATGCTCGAATTCCTTTACGCCACCGGTGCGCGCGTGAGCGAAATGCTCAACGCCGATATCGATGACGTTCACTTCGAAGGGACTCTCACCGATGAAGACGGCAACCAGATCACTCTGCCCGGCTACGTTCGACTCTTCGGCAAAGGAAATAAAGAGCGACTCGTACCCATTGGTAGCTACGCCCAAAAAGCAATCCAAGACTACCTGGTGCGCGGCCGGCCCTCCCTCGTAGCGCACGGTAAAGGCACCGCCGCGCTCTTCGTCAACGGACGAGGCGGCAGGCTCGGACGCCAAGGCGCGTGGCTCATCCTCAAAGAAGCCGCCGAAGCCGCCGGGCTCAGCTCTGACTTCTCTCCGCACTCCATGCGGCATAGCTTCGCAACGCACCTGCTACAGGGCGGCGCCGATATTCGCGTGGTGCAGGAACTGCTCGGGCATGCCTCCATCGCCACCACTCAGGTGTATACCAAGGTCACGCCCGAGGGGCTCATGGAGGTGTACCGCATGGCGCATCCGCGTGCTCACGAGCGGGGATAAAACCCCGCCAATCCGCGGAACAGCCGCTCTTGAGGTAACCTTATAGACAACGCTTAAACTTTAAAACTTCGAATTCATTGATGAAGGTGAACCATTGACTGAAGCTCAGGCTCAAGAACTCGGCCCCACCGGTCGACCCCTGCGCGTATACCCCGACCCGGCTCCGCTGAGCAGCCACGGTCCCGCCCGCATTATCTCTATGGTGAATCAGAAGGGCGGCGTGGGTAAGACCACCTCCACCATTAACCTGGGCGCGGCACTGGCAGAATGCGGCCGTAAGGTGCTGCTGGTCGACTTCGACCCGCAGGGTGCTCTCTCCGCCGGTTTCGGTGCGAACCCGCACGAACTGGACCTGACCGTCTACAACGTCATGATGGACCGCAAGGTCGACATTAAGGATGTCATCCTGCCCACCGGCGTGGAGAACATCGACCTGCTGCCCGCCAACATTGACCTTTCCGCAGCTGAAGTTCAGCTGGTCAACGAGGTTGCTCGCGAGCAGGTTCTCGCCTCGGCGCTGCGCAAGGTCCGCGACGAATACGACGTCATTCTCATCGACTGCCAGCCCTCCCTGGGCCTGCTGACCGTCAACGCGCTGACCGCCTCCGAAGGCGTCATCATTCCGCTGATTTGTGAGTTCTTCGCACTGCGCGCCGTCGCACTGCTGGTCGACTCCATCGAGAAGGTTCAGGACCGTCTGAACCCCGACCTCGAAATCTCCGGCGTGCTCGCTACCATGTTCGATGCGCGCACCATCCATTCCAAGGAAGTTCTGGCACGCATCGTTGACGCATTCGGCGACAAGGTCTTCGACACCGTCATCAAGCGCACCGTGAAGTTCCCGGACGCATCGGTGTCCGCTGAGCCGATTCTCAGCTACGCCTCCAGCCACCCCGGTGCGGAAGCATACCGCCAGGTGGCACGCGAACTGATTTACAAGGGCGGCGCACGCTAAAGCCCCCTGCACCTATACGCCCTCTGCTGAGGTGACTCTCACCCTTGAGTCGCACCGGTAGAGGGCGTATAATTGTGTGGATTCTAAAGACCCCCGCGCACTACTTGCCCCGAAAATAGGCGAAGTAGAAGCCGCATCTGAGACGGCACCAACAAAGCCGGGGAGAATAAACCTAAGGAGAATAGGTCGTTTATGACCACGAACGTCGCTGCCGTGAGGGTACCGACACCGAACGCAGACACCGCCGCGAACGCCCGGACTGAGGGCCGCGGCCTGCAGAACCCGGAACGCGGTTTCACCCTCACCCTCAGTAATTTTGAGGGTCCCTTTGATCTTCTACTGACCCTGATTTCGCGCCGCAAACTCGACATTACCGAGGTGGCGCTCGCAGAGGTCACCGACGAGTTCCTCGCATACCTGCACGCCCTCTACGCTGAAGGCACCGAACGCGCACTCGACGAAGCCAGCGAATTTCTGGTCACCGCCGCAACCCTGCTGGAACTCAAAACCGCACGCCTGCTCCCGCAGCATCGTGAACCCCTCGAAGAGGACGTTGCACTGCTGGAGGCACGCGACCTGCTTTTCGCCCGTCTGCTGCAATACCGCGCCTACCGCGAAGTCGCCGATATTTTTGCTGAACGCTGGGCGCAAGAAGCACAGCGTTTTCCCCGCGCGGTAGCCCTCGAAGAACGATTCGCCCAGGCGCTTCCCGAGCTGGTCTTTACCGGAGGCGCCGAAGAGTTCGCCCGCATCGCCGCAACAGCGCTGAGCCGAACCCCCAAAGAGCCTGAACCGGAACCCGAAGAAATCGTTGAAGAACTCAACGAGCACCTGCACGTTCCGCTAACCACCATCGCGGCTGAAGAACACTACATTCTGCACAGCCTGCTCGATACGGCGGCGCGGGAACTGAGCTTCGCCGAACTGGTTCAAGGATCCGGCGAACTAGAAATCGCGGTGGTTCGTTTTCTCGCCCTGCTCGAGCTCTACAAAGAAGGTGCCCTGCACGTGGAACAGGACGCACCGCTCGGAGTCATTCGGGTACTTGCGAGCGCGGCACAGTTCGTGATCCGTGAAGAAACAGACACCCAGCACGAAACCAGTGAAGCGTCTAAATCACCCGAAGCGAACGAATCTGAAGCTAACACGGGACCGGTAGAGGAGGATTATGAGTAATCACGGCTCACGCTTTGACCGTGAATTCACCCCTGACGACCTTGCCATCGTGAACATGGGCTACTGGGATCCGAACGCAGATGAGGATTCGGAACAGGCTGACTCGGTGCCGGTAGAAGCGGTAGAGGCTGAGTCTTCAAAGCCTGCTGAGGCGGAAGCTGAGCCGGCTGAGCACGAGGTAGCGGCAGCTCCTCTGGATGAGGTGACCGAAGAAGCTGAGGAGGCTGAAGCCGCTGAAACGGTAGAGGACTCCGATGGTTCCGACATTTCCGGCAGCTCCGAGGAATCGCAGGAAACTGCATCCCGCGAGTCGAAGGAACCGGCAACGAAACCGGTAAAGATTCCTGCGGGAGGCCCCGCCACCGCACCCAGCGTGGCGGTCGATGCCGAAGCCGAATTCTCCAAGGTCGAGGCAATCCCCGGCGGCGTCAAAAGCGCCATCGAAGCAATCCTCGCCGTTGCCGAAGCACCCGTGAGCGTGTGTGAACTCTCCGCCGCGCTCATCGTCAGCGAACGAGCTGTTGAGCACGCGCTCGACCAGCTGTACCGCGAGTACAACGGCGAAGAAAGCGGCTACGGAGAAGACGAAAACCGGGTGGTGCCCGAACCTCGCGGATTCCAGCTGCGGAACATTGCAGGAGGCTGGAAGCTCTACGCCCGTGACGACTTCGCCCCCTGGGTGGCACGCTTCGTGACCCGTTCCAAGAGCGCGACCCTCAGCAAGCCCGCCTACGAGACGCTCGCCGTGATTGCCTACCAGCAGCCGGTGACCAGGGCGAGGGTAGCCTCCATCCGAGGCGTAAACGCGGACGCGGCAATCCGCCAGCTGCTACAACGGCAGCTGATTCGTGAAGCAGGGCGAGAAGCCGGAAGCGGCGCGACCCTCTACGAAACCACGGAGCTGCTGCTGGCGAAGCTCGGGTTGAACTCCCTGGAGGAGCTGCCGGCGCTCGCGCCCTTCCTGCCCGATGATACGGAAGCCGCAGTGCTTGCCGAGGGCAACGACTAAGACAACGAATCAATAAGACGAAGGAACGTTCGGGAAAAGCCTGAAACGTTTGCACTATACGACAGAAAAGAGAAGAACACCATGGCATATGGAAACTCCTCCCGCGGCGGCCGCTCTGCATCCGGTCGCCCCCAGAACTCCCGCGGTGGCCGTCCCGGCGCTACTCGTCCCGGTCAGGGCGGTAAGCCCGGCGCTAAGGGTGCATCCGCACGCGGCGGTCGTCCCGGCGCACCGAAGAGTGGCGCAGGCAAGGGCGGCGCAAAGGGCTTCGGCGAGAAGAAGTTCGGTGACAAGAAGTTTGGCGAGAAGAAGTTCGGCGCAGGCCGCGCAGGTTCCGGCCGAGGCCGCGGCACCGAACTGCCCAAGCGCGAACGCCGCGCACCGGGCCGCCCCTACCGCTCCGGTGAAGCCTTCGCAAACGAGCGCGGCGAATACCGCGTCAGCAACTACGCTGGCCCGCACCGCCCCCGCCGCCCCCGCAACGCCCCGGTAGACCACTATGAGTTCTATGACCACGACGGCGTGCGCCTGCAGAAGCTGCTGGCTCAGGCCGGTGTAGCATCCCGCCGTGTCTGCGAAGAAATGATTACCGAAGGCCGCGTCACCGTCAACGGTGAAGTCGTGACCGAGCTGGGCGTGCGCGTGGACCCCTCCAAGGTGACCGTGCAGGTGGACGGCATGACCGTTCAGACCAACGACAAGCTCGTCTACATGGCATTCAACAAGCCCGCCGGCGTGGTCTCCACCATGGAAGATCCCGAAGGTCGCCCCTGCATCTCTGACTTCCTGCGTTCCTCCATGAGCGAGCGCGTGTTCCACGTGGGCCGCCTGGACGTCGAAACTGAGGGTCTGCTGCTGCTGACCAACGACGGTGAACTGGCGAACCGCCTCACCCACCCCTCCTACGAGGTGCCCAAGACCTACCTGGTGCAGGTTCCCGGCCCGATGGAGCCCGGCGTCGGCGCAGCCATGAAGAAGGGCATTCGCCTGGAAGACGGCGTGACCCGCGTTGACGAGTTCAAGCTGGTGGACTCCACCCCCGGCCACGTGCTCGTTGAGGTGACCATCCACTCCGGTAAGAACCGCATCGTGCGCCGCCTCTTCGACGCCGTCGGCTACCCGGTTGAGCGCCTGGTCCGCGTTGAAATGGGCCCGATCCGTATTGGTTCGCAGAAGCAGGGTACCGTCCGTAACCTCTCCAAGGTCGAGATCGGTCACCTGCTCGCTTCGGTGGACATGTAATAACGCTAAGGAGTTGTCATGAGCTCGCCCGCTGAGCTTTCTGCATCTGAGCTGCCCATCGACTCAACGCTGACCGGTCCGGTACTCATTATCGGTTCGGGTCTGCTGGGTGCCTCGATTGGTTTGGGGTTGCGTGCGGCAGGATGCGAGGACGTGTACGTCCAAGATATTTCTCCCACCGCCGAGGCTGTGGCGCAGGATATCGGTGCCGGTACAAGCTTCTCCACCCTGTCGGAGGAGGAACGCGCCGCCCTCGCCCCGCAGCTGGTGGTAGTGGCTGCGCCTCCGGATAGTGCCGGTGCCGTGTGCGCTCGCGCGTTGAACACCTACGCGCCTCGACCGGAGGCGGGCTACCCCGGTGCCGTGGTGACGGATGTTGCCTCGGTGAAGGTGCAGCCGCTGGCTGATGTGCTTGCCTCGGGTGCGGATGCGTCCCGTTACGTGGGTTCGCATCCGATGGCTGGGCGTGAGAAGTCGGGCCCGGTGGCTGCTCGCGGTGAGCTGTTCCAGGCGCGTCCGTGGATTATCTGCGAGCACGATTCGGTTCGCCCCGAGTGTGTGCGTCTGGTGCGTTCTGTGGCGGTTGAGCTGGGTGCGATTGTGACGTCTCTGAGCGTTGAGGAGCACGATCAGACGGTTGCTCTGATTTCGCATGTGCCGCAGGCGATGAGCTCGCTGTTGGCTTCGCGCCTGCAGGACACTCCGCTGTACGCGCTGTCCCTGGCGGGTCAGGGCCTGCGCGATACGGTGCGTATCGCGGCGTCGGACCCGACGCTGTGGGTGCAGATTTTCGCGGCGAACGCCGACCCGATCGTGAAGACCCTCTACGGGGTGCGCGACGACCTGAACCGCCTCATCGCGACGCTGGAGAACCCCACGGCATCCGGCGCTCGCCTGGATTTGGCGCAGCTGATGAGCGAAGGCAACGCGGGTGTGAGCCGTATTCCGGGTAAGCACGGTACGGCGCCCGCCGCGTTCGCGAAGATGACGGTGCTGGTGGACGACACCCCCGGCACGCTGGCTCGTTTGCTTGCCGAGATTGGTGAGCTGGGCGCGAACCTTGAGGATTTGCGGCTGGAGCACTCAACGGGTGCCCCGGTGGGTATGGCTGAAATCTCGGTCAATCCGTCTATTCATGAGGCGCTGGTCCGCGATTTGTCGGCTCGCGGTTGGCGTGTTGTGAAGTAGAGTTAAAGCTGTATTTTCCGGCATAAAGTTTGAGACGAATTTGAAGGAGTGCTGATGCACGAGAACCCTAAACTGACGATTGCTATTGACGGTCCCTCCGGTTCCGGTAAGTCGTCTGTGTCTAAGGAAGTTGCGCGCCACTTTGGTCTGGCGTACCTGGACACCGGTGCAATGTACCGTGCCGCAACCTACCGTGTGCTGGAACTTGGCGTTGACCTGAACGACGCTGAGGCGATTGCGAAGGCTGTCGAGGAGATGCCCCTGGTGTTCGGTACGAACATTAAGGAAGAAGAGATTCTGATGGGCTCGGCCGATATCCGTGAGGAGATTCGTAGCGAGCGCATTTCTTCGGCTGTGTCTGCTGTGGCTTCGGTTCCGGCGGTTCGTGAGCACCTGATTGGCCTGCAGCGTTGGATGATTGACCACGCTATTAACGGCATGGTCGCTGAGGGCCGCGACATCACCACCGTGGTCGCCCCCGATGCTGACGCGCGCATCCTGCTGACTGCTTCTGAAGAGGTGCGCATGGCGCGCCGCGGCCTGGAGAACTCCGAGAAGTCGGGCGCTTCGGGTGATTTGAGCAAGCAGATCGCTGAGCGTGATGCAAAGGACTCGAAGGTCAATAACTTTATGGAAGCTGCCGAGGGCGTGACCCTGGTGGACAGCTCGGATCTTGATTTTAATGCGACGGTCTCTGCAGTGATTAACGCTGTGAATGACCAGTTGAAGGCGAAGCGCGCGGGCTAGGCCCCGCCGAACGCTGGGGGAGTGGTGCGTCCGCTCCCGATAAGACGTTGAGCCGCGCTCGCGTGCTGACCATAGGGTTGGGCGCGGGGGCGGGTAGAGAAAGGAATGCGCATGGCTGAGGACGCTATCCGCGACGATTACGAAGAGAAGTACCTGGGCGGTGGCGAGGACGACGTTACCGAGCGCCTCGCTGAGATTGATGATGAGACCGCTGACCAGCGTGCTCAGGCTCTGCTTGAGGGCCTTGAGGACTACGACCTGGATGAAGAGGACCGCGCCCTGCTGGGTGCTTGGGGCTTCGACATTGAGGAAGAGGAAGAGCAGCTCGCTGATCCGGTAGTGGCGATTGTTGGTCGCCCGAACGTGGGTAAGTCCACCATCATTAACCGTATTCTGGGCCGTCGCGAGGCTGTGGTTGAGGATAAGCCGGGTGTGACCCGTGACCGCGTGTCCTACAAGGCTGAGTGGCTGGGTAAGAGCTTCACCCTGGTTGATACCGGTGGTTGGGAGTCTGACGCCCGCGGTATTGACGCTCAGGTTGCTGAGCAGGCTGAGATCGCTGTGGAGCAGGCCGATGTGGTGGTCCTGGTGGTTGATGCCCGCGTGGGTGTGACCGCTTCGGATGAGCAGATTGTGCGTATGCTGCGCCGCGTGAAGAAGCCGATCATTCTGATTGCTAACAAGATTGATGACGCTCACCTGGAGCCGGAGATTTATAACCTCTGGTCGCTGGGTATGGGTCAGCCGTTCCCGGTGTCGGGTCTGCACGGCCGTGGCCTGGCGGACGCCCTGGATGAGATTCTTGAGGTCATGCCGGAGCACTCGCAGTTCGCTCAGCCGGAGGCGCTGGGCGGCCCGCGTCGTGTGGCTCTGGTGGGTCGCCCGAACGTGGGTAAGTCTTCGCTGCTGAACAAGCTGGCTGGTTCTGAGCGTGCCGTGGTGAACGACCTGGCTGGTACGACTCGTGACCCGATTGACGAGATTATTGAGCTGGGCGGCTACCCCTGGCGTTTCGTGGATACCGCGGGCATTCGCCGCCGCCAGCACATGGCTAAGGGCGCGGAGTTCTACTCTTCGCTGCGTACCCAGACTGCCCTGGAGCGTTCTGAGGTTGCCGTGGTGCTGCTGGATGTTTCCGAGCCGATCTCTGAGCAGGATGTGCGCATCGTGCAGACTGTGATTGATTCGGGTCGCGCGATGGTTCTGGCATTCAACAAGTGGGATACCCTCGATGAGGATCGCCGTTACATGCTGGAGCGCGAGATTGAGCGCGACCTGGCACACGTGCAGTGGGCGCCTCGCGTGAACATTTCGGCGAAGACCGGCTGGCACAAGGACAAGCTGGTGCCCGCCCTGGAGCACTCGCTGGAGTCGTGGGATTCGCGTATTCCGACCGGCCGCCTGAACGCGTTCCTCGGTGAGATTGTGGCTGCGCATCCGCACCCGCTGCGTGGCGGTAAGCAGCCGCGTATTCTCTTCGGTACTCAGGTGTCGTCGCGCCCGCCGAAGTTCGTGCTGTTTACCACCGGCTTCCTGGATCCGGGTTACCGCCGCTTCATTATGCGTCGTCTGCGTGAGACCTTCGACTTCACGGGTACCCCGATTGAGATTTCGATGCGTGTGCGTGAGCGCCGTTCCCTGGGCGAGCGTCAGAGCGCGAAGGCTAAGAAGGGTAAGGGCGGCCGCCGCTAATAGCGGGGTGCCTGCTCGATGCCTTGATGCTGGGGTTGACCCCCGCGTGCTGGATTCTGTGCGGAAAATCTGTACGGAAAATCTGCGAGGAAAAGATTTTTAAGATTTTTTCTAAAAATGGTGAATCTGGCTTGCGCGGGGGTCAAAACCCCGGTATAGTTATTCGAGTGTTCGGGGGAAACCTCGAAAATAATATCGTGAATAACGAATCGGGTTGTGGCGCAGCTTGGTAGCGCACTTGACTGGGGGTCAAGGGGTCGCAGGTTCAAATCCTGTCAACCCGACAGATAAAGCTCCGGAAGGATTTTCCTTCCGGAGCTTTTTTGCATGCCGTTCAGGGGTTTTATGGTTTGCCCTCTCGATCGAGGAAATGCGGGAGTCAGCGCCAAAGACACAGCTGGAAGCACCGGAGTGCACTCTCTTCCTTGAGATACCGGGGGAGTGACTTAGACCAGCCCTCAAACCGGGGTGGGCTTTAGGTTAGTGTGCAATTATGAGCTTCAATCTAAATGTTGGAATATGCCCGATTTTGTGGGTGACGGGTGGTACATTGGTAATCAAGGAACCGCGTTTTAGGAACCAGAAACTTCAACTTCGGTACTGATTTTTCCTTGACAAATCAAGGATTAATTAGGTTTCTGTGACTAGAACACGGCTTCATTCACACTAAATTTCATAGTCGTAAAACCAACACGAACCCAAGCAAAGGCAAATATCCCCGTGGGGTAGCCTCCCCACCGCACAAAGCAACGGGAAAACACGCCTGATGCATACGGCACACACACCGCCACGCGCACCATTGGGATGGCTTTACGACACAACTCGATCCCGTTCTATATGGACGCGGAAAGGAACACAGTACATCATGTGGCAGCAAGTCTACGACCCGCTGAACTCGAGCGCACTCTCCGCACTCGTGGCAGCAGTCCCGATTATTTTCTTCCTTCTGGGCCTCACCGTCCTGAAGCTCAGCGGTATTAAATCTGCCGTCATCTCCCTGGCGCTCGCACTCGTCATCGGTTGCGCTATCTTCGGCATGCCCGTCACCGCAGGTGCAGGCTCCATCCTCTACGGTTTCCTCTCGGGCATGTGGCCCATCGGCTGGATCGTCCTCATGGCAGTGTGGCTCTACCGCATTTCCGTGCGTTCCGGCGGCTTCGAGATCGTTCGCTCTTCCATCTCCTCCATCTCTACCGACCAGCGCGTCCAGATGCTGCTGATTGCATTCTGCTTCGGCGGCTTCCTTGAAGGTGCTGCAGGCTTCGGTATCCCGATCGCTATCTGTGCTGCACTGCTCGTGTCCCTGGGCTTCAACCCGCTCAAGGCCGCAATGTTCGCACTGATTGCTAACGTGAGCTCCGGTGCGTACGGCGCTATCGGTATCCCCGTGACCACCGCAGCAACCCGCGGTGGCGTGGACCTGCACGCACTGTCCATCGAAATGGTCCTGGTTCTCCAGATTATGGCAGGTCTCATCCCCGTACTGCTCGTCGCTATTCAGGACGGTCTGCGCGGTATCCGCGAAGTCGGTCTGGTGGCACTGATCGTTGGTCTGATCTACTCCGGCGGCCAGTCCGTCCTGCTCGCAGGCCTCGGCAACCCCGAGCTCGTCGACATCATCCCGCCGCTGCTCTCCCTGGTTGCCCTGGCGCTCATCATGCAGAAGTGGCAGCCCAAGCACATCTTCCGCGAGCCCACCGCTCCCTCCCTGGAAGAGGTTGAGGCTCAGCAGAGCGTCAAGCACTCCGGTGGCGAGGTCCTCAAGGCATGGAGCCCCTTCGTCTACCTGTCCGTCGTGATTCTGCTCTGGTCCACCGCGATGAAGCCGCTCTTTGCTAAGGGTGGTCTGCTGGCCTTCAGCAACATCACCTTCAACATCCCGGGTCTGCACCAGAGCATCCAGCAGGCGGCACCGATCGTTGCAACCCCCAAGCCTATCGACGTGGCCTTCACCTGGAACATCCTTGGTGCTTCCGGTACCGCAATTCTGGTGGCTGCAATCATCACCATCCTGACCTCCTCCATCAGCTGGGGCGAGGCTATCGAGGAACTCGGCGCAACCTGGAAGCAGCTGCAGACCCCGATCATCATGATCTGCCTGGTCATGTCCGTTGCTAACGTCATGAACTACGCGGGTATGATTACCTCCATCGCACTGGCTGTTGCCGCCGTGGGCGCAATCTTCCCGCTGCTGTCCCCGATCATCGGTTGGATCGGCGTGTTCGTGACCGGTTCCGTGGTGAACAACAACATCCTCTTCGCAGGCCTGCAGGCTACCACCGCACAGCAGATTGGCGTCAGCCAGACCCTGCTGGTTGCATCTAACACCGCCGGTGGTGTGATGGCGAAGATTGTTTCCCCGCAGTCCATCGCGATTGCGGCGGCGGCTGTGAACAGCTCCGGTGAGGAATCGAAGATTACCTCCATGGCGATCAAGTACAGTGCAGCCCTGCTGGTTGTCACCTGTGTTTGGGTTTACGTGCTGTCTCTGGTCGTTGCCTAAACAGCGTGAAACCCCGATGCGTGTAACTCACTTTCTGTGAGAGTTAGGTACCCGCAACACGGTTTAGCGAAAGCCCCCTTCTACGTGAAGTAGGAGGGGGCTTTCGCGTATCTAGGATTGGGTGCTGGGGGAGGGACGGGGGCGGAGGGGTGGGGAGAGCGGCGCCGGGGAGAGCGGCGCCGGGTGCAAATATGCATATAAGTTTCATTTGTGCACACTTAAGGTCACCCTATCCTGAAGTCTAGGGAGAGACCTGTTAGCTTAGACAGATAAAGTCAAGAGCACCTAGTGAACGGGAAAGATCCCGCTCACCGCCGCCGCGCTACGGTATATCGCCACGGTACATTGCCTCGGTACATCGCCACGGCAAATCACCAAACGCCCGGCAGCTCAAGACCATCACGCTTCACCGATGGACCCGTCCATGAGACACAGGACGGGCCCATCGGTTTTTATGCGGCCCGAACGCTTCCATACAGCGCAGACGCCGTACCGGAAGAAGCGACCGCCTAAAGCACAGACCGAAAGGAACACCCCGCCCCATGTGGCAGCAAACCTACGACCCGCTGAACGCACCGGTGCTCTCCGCACTGGTCGCAGCAGTACCCATCGTCCTCTTCCTGCTGGGCCTGACCGTCCTGAAACTCAGCGGCCTCAAATCAGCACTGCTGACCCTCGGTACCACCCTCATCATCGGTTGCGCCGTCTTCGGGCTGCCCATCACCGCAGGCGCCGGTTCTATCCTCTCCGGTTTCCTCTCCGGTGCATGGCCCATCGGCTGGATCGTGCTCATGGCGGTGTGGCTCTACCGCATTGCCGTACGCGCCGGTAACTTCGACATCGTGCGCTCCTCCGTCTCCTCGATTTCTAATGACCAGCGCATCCAGGTGCTGCTGATCGCCTTCTGCTTCGGCGGCTTCATCGAAGGCGCGGCAGGCTTCGGTATCCCGATTGCTATCTCCGCGGCACTGCTGGTATCCCTGGGCTTCAACCCCCTCAAGGCATCCATGCTCGCGCTGGTAGCCAACGCCGCCTCCGGCGCCTACGGCGCTATCGGTATTCCCGTGACCACCGCAGCTAAGGTTGGTGGCCTGGACACCGCACACCTGTCCGCAGGCATGGTTCCGGTACTGCAGATTTTCGTGGCAATCGTGCCGCTGCTGATGGTTGCAATCCAGGACGGTATGCGCGGCATCCGCGAAGTCGGTCTCGTAGCGCTCATGACCGGCGTCATCTTCTCCGGCGGTCAGGTGGCTATCCTGATGCTGCTCGGCTCGCCCGAACTGGTCGATATCATCCCGCCGCTGCTCTCCCTGGTAGCCCTGGCGCTCGTGATGCAGAAGTGGCAGCCCAAGCACATCTACCGCGAACCCACCGCACCCAGCCTCGAAGAAGCCCAGGCACAGCAGAACGTCAAGCACACCGGCGCTGAGATCGTTAAGGCGTGGAGCCCCTTCATCTTCCTCTCCGCAACCATCCTGCTCTGGTCCACCGCACTGAAGCCGCTCTTCGCAACCAACGGCCTGCTCGGTGCCGCAACCCTGGCGTTCCCCATCCCCGGCATTCACGAAGCCATCACCACCGGTGCTGGCAAGACCGTGACCGCGATGTTCTCCTGGAACACCCTGGGCGCATCCGGCACCGCAATTCTGGTGGCTGCAATCATTACCGTCCTGACCTCGAACATCAGCTGGGGCGAAGCCTTCGAAGAACTCGGCGGCACCTGGAACCAACTGAAGATGCCGATCCTCATGATCTGCCTGGTCATGTCCGTCGCAAACGTGATGAACTACGCCGGTATGACCACCTCCATTGCGCTCGCGCTCGCGGCAGCAGGCCCGGTCTTCCCGCTGCTGTCCCCGATCATCGGTTGGATTGGCGTGTTCGTGACCGGCTCGGTGACCAACGCTAACGTGCTCTTCGCGGGCCTGCAGTCCACCACCGCAGCCCAGATTGCTGTTGATCCGACCCTGCTCGTTGCCGCAAACACCGCCGGTGGCGTGATGGGTAAGATTGTTTCCCCGCAGTCCATCGCGATTGCGGCGGCGGCTGTGAACAGCGCCGGCGAAGAATCGAAGATCACCTCCATGTCCATCAAGTACAGCGCTATTCTGCTGGGCCTGGTCTGCGTCTGGTCCTTTGCTCTCTCACTCATGATGGGCTAAAGACCGATACCGGATTCAGCGTAACCCCGCGTAAGAAACCCCTCGATGAGAACCCTGCAAATTTCTCTGCAGACGACGAATCGAGGGGTTTCACGCATATTCAGGGAAATTCCGATAAACCGGGAAGAAGCGTAGAATTACTTCTTGTGCTTGCTCCTGCATGATTCTGAACATCACCACAGGTTGTGCTCCAGAATAAAGAACGGGCAGGTGCCTAATAGAACACCTACTGCTTAAGGAGAAACAATGCAGGCACTCGCAACGGTCACCACCGTTTTTGCCTTCGTCGCAATCGCTATTCACGTGTACATCTGGATCATCGAGTCCTTCCTCTGGGCTAAGCCCAAGGGCCGCGAAACCTTCGGCATGACCGAAGAATTCGCCGAGTCCACCAAGGAGATGGCAGCAAACCAAGGCCTGTACAACCTGATGCTCGCCTGGATCGCCGCAACCGGCCTGCTTGCCTTCTGGTTCGGCTCCCCGCAGGTCGGCGTGGCGCTCATGTTCGCAGGCCTGGGTTCCATGGCGATTGCAGGTATCTACCTGTTCCTCACCTCCCCGGCAAAGCGCAAGCCCGCGCTAATCCAGCTGACCCCGCCGCTGCTGTCTCTGATTTTCCTCTTTGTGACGATCTAATAGAGCCAGCAACCTAGCTATGCGGAGAGGAACCTCCGAGTTTTTGGGGCCGCGTGCTGCTTCTCAGGAAGTAGCACGCGGCTTTTCTATGCCCCGGGTTTCTATGCACGGGTTTCTACGCCCGGGAGCGGCCTTCGCACCAGAGACTCAAAAGCTTAGTCGAAGAGACTCGAACAGCCGCGCCGATGCGAACCCACCAGGTGAGCGTCCACCATGCCGACCGCACACATGAGTGCGTAGGCGGTCACCGGTCCCAGAAACACCCCTCCTAGAGCTTTAAAAGACTTTGCAAGAAGCGCGGACTCAGCGGTATCGGTGGGAATATCCTCCAAAGTATGCGGAGTGATAGTCTCGCTCGGTGCGAAGGACCACAGCCACGCGGCCAGTCCGCTCGGCACCCGTGTGCCGTCAGATAGGGTACGCTCGCGCATCCGGTCCAAGTCTTCGTGGCTTAGCGTACGAACTCGGCCGCGGCGAGTGGCTACCGCTTCGGTATTGTCTGCATTAGCTGAGGTAGACACTGGAGTAATGAGGGGAAGAACAACCTCATCAGCTGAAGCGTCGTGTGGTGTCGTCGCAAGCTCACGCATCCGAAGGGTCAGCCGTGCATTGGAGATGACCGCGCGAATCTTCCTCTCGTTACGGATAATCTCTTCATCCTGAAGGAGGCGCGCAACATCCTGGTCGGTGAACGCAGCCACGCGTTCGGGATCGAAACCTTCGAAAGCGCGACGGAAAGCCTCGCGGCGGGCAAGAATCGTGCGCCAGGAGAGCCCCACCTGAAAAGCTTCAAGGCTCAGGGCTTCGAAGAGTCCACGCTCGTCGGTGACGGGCATGCCCCATTCGGTGTCATAGTAGTCGCGCAGAAGCTCATCGGTCACCCACGTGGGGTAGCTCGGGGCGTTTTCGAGGGGGTCGGCGGGAATAGTAGGTTGCGAGGTCATGGTTTCTCCTCTCTGAGATTACTGGGCTTATCCGAGTATTTCGGAATCATGTTCTACTTAAACACTAACCCCAACCTGTGGTAATCGCAACTATATTCGATTTCATGTCGTGTTGCAGGGCATTGAAACCGAAAACAGGTACGAAAAAGGGCGGGATACGCATCCGATGCATACCCCACCCCGTCATGAGCTTCGAAGACTAGCCGGCAGACGCTAGAAGAGCCGCGCCTCCCGCACCTCTTCCGGCTCCTCCAGATCGAGGAGGAACTGCTTACGCTCAACACCGCCAGCGTAGCCGGTCAAACTACCATCAGCACCAATAACGCGGTGACACGGAATCATAATAGAAACCTTATTGCGGCCGACCGCCTGGCCCACAGCCTGCGCCGGAGCACCGGGACCAACCGCACGCGAAATCTCGCCGTAAGTGGTGGTGTACCCGGCAGGAACAGTCTTCAGATGCTCCCACACAATCAGCTGAAAATCGGTGCCCTCAGGATCTAGCGGCAACGTAAAAGAAGTGCGCTTGCGCTCAAAATACTCGGAGAGCTCTGCCTCAGCACGCGACAGCAGCCGCGCCGCAGCATACTCACCGGCTGGCTCTTCACCATCTGCGACGCCGTGCTCCCGCAGACAGGCGTCAGGATTCTCAATCAGTCCACCAAGCTCATGGGGGAGCGGGAAGTGCACCTGATCCTCGTACCAGATACCCACAATTGCATCCGCACGGGCGGCAAGGTAGAGCACGCCGACGGGGCTCGAATAGCGAGTGTACCAGCGCGCGAGCGCTTCCGGCGGCTGCGGCGAATCGGTCGCTTTGGTCATGCTCTTCCTCGTTGGCTCCAGGGCGTGTACTGCAGATGGTATTAGAGATAAATATCCCTTTCAACCATCATAGGGGAGGGGTGCCTCCGTACCGTACCCGTAGTGGGTTTTGTCTATAACTGACCGCTATATATGAGATGTATGCACCGCCGTTGAAGCATCTCAGGATGCCCCGTCAATTTTGCCTGAACCTGAAGAGCTGGCATTCTGTGAAGTACACACCGATACACCGCAATTCAATACTCCGGCTTCTCCACCCCGCAGCGGGTAGGGGATGGCCTGTGTTTCTCGTGCCTCAACGATGGGCTCAACGACGACTGAAATTGCAAGGAGAAACATGGAAGAGCTGAAAGACATCCGCCGGCAACTCAAGGAAAACCCGGAGAGTCGAGAACTCAATAACCGTTACGCGCAGGCGTGCCTCGACATTGCGAAAGAATATACCGTTACGTCCCAGGGACATATCTTTATTTGCTCGCCCTCAGATTTAGAAGCCGTACGGTACGTCATGGCCAAGATCCCTAACGCTTCGCTTCTAGACGGCGAAACCTTGCAGGAATACAAACGCCTGGAGAGAGCCGTTACCCAAGCTCGTATGAATAGAGGTAAACCCGGCAGTAAGATGGGCATTTACTATGCCCTCATTCTTTTTATAGTGATGCCTATAATGGCGGTACCAATCCTTGCGCTGTGGGAACTTACCGCGGGGAGCACCTCAGACCACACCCGGGACCCGAGAGCCCTCATTTTTCTGATTCCTGTCACTCTCATTACCGCTGCGCTTCTCTGGGTTGGGTGGCTTTTTGAACGAATCCCCGGCTGGAAATATAACGCTCTGATCGTCGAAAAGAACAAAAAGATAGAACTAGCCAGAGCCGAAGCTGAAGCGCAGCGGAGCACTGACTCAAACCAGAAATAATTTTGAGTGTAGGGTCGGACTCTGAACCGCGATTTTAATGCAAATGTGCCGCCTCACCGGTATCAGTGAGGCGGCACATTTATATTGTCTGGGGGATGAGGAGCTCGCTACTTAGCGGCTACTCCGTTGGTATTGCCCTCCGTGTGGTGCAGGTGCGGCAGATGGGTCGAGTGCAGGTCGTGGCCAAGCACATCGTGCGCATCCGGGTCTTCGTTCGGGAGCACGTGCGAGTACTTGGAGTAGTAGCGGTACAGCGCGTAGGCGCCAATCACCGTCAGCACGATAGCAACGCCCAGAGCCCACGGCACAGCCGCGGCAGAGTACAGGGCGGAGAAGAGCACCAGCAACCAGGAGAGAGCAGCTGCAAGAACCGAAACGTTCATAGCAATAATTGCAAGCTTGCGGCGACGGACATCAACCATAATCGGTGCGGGATAACCCGCTCCCTCCTTCCAGCGGAGCGTACCTCCGCTCTCGTGAGCACCGGGTAGGTGCCAGATGCTTAACTAACCGCCATCTTCGCGGTTAGAGTAGGACCAATAAGCCTATACATCTATGATACGGCGCGAGAAGTAGACATAAAAGGCGTACAAACACCATTAGATAAACCCCACATGCCAGGTGAACGGGTATCTCAAGAAGAGACATAAAACGAGTGATTTTTACGGTGAGAACTGCACCAAGAAAAGCGAAACCCCACTCATCGTTAATACAGAGAAGCCTGTAACAAGAGCTAAAAGCCCGTCCGCCGCGGTATCCGGAACCACGGCGGACGGTGATAGGAGCGTAAATAAGTATCAGCGCGAACCGCTGGTTGCGTGAGGAAACCCAGAATATGTCAACGGGATCCTGCACGGTACTGACACCTCACGAACAATACCGCGGGAAGCAGCCGGCGGAAGATACTGCATTTACAATCACCCACCGTACCCCAGCACTAATTTTTGTAGAAATTACGCCGCAATAAACGCTGAATTGAGCGTCATAAAACAGCGAAAAGCCCCGGCTGCTTCAACCCCATAGCGGGGGAGAAGCAGCCGGGGCGTCGCTAGTACGCGGGCCGTGCCGTTAGGCAACGGGTGCTGTGATTAGGCGGTCGGAACGTCCTCGTCAACCCACTCGAGGGTGCGGGAGACAGCCTTCTTCCACAGGCGGTACTGGCGGTCAACCTCTGCGGGCTCCATGGAGGGCAGCCAGCGCTTGTCCTCAGCCCAGTTGTCCACAACGTCCTGCTCGCCGCTCCAGAAACCAACAGCGATACCTGCAGCGTATGCTGCGCCCAGAGCGGTGGTCTCAACAACCTTCGGGCGGATTACGGGAACGCCGAGGATGTCAGCCTGGAACTGCATGAGGAACTCGTTAGCGGTCATGCCGCCGTCCACGCGCAACTCGGAGAGCTCAACACCGGAGTCAGCGTTCATTGCGTCCAGAACCTCGCGGGTCTGGAATGCGGTTGCTTCCAGCGCCGCACGCACGATGTGTGCACGGTTCACGTAGCGGGTCAGACCAACGATGACGCCGCGAGCGTCGGAACGCCAGTGAGGTGCGAACAGGCCGGAGAACGCGGGAACAACGTAGCAGCCACCGGAGTCCTTGACGGAGGTAGCCAGTTCCTCAGACTCTGCAGCGTGCTCAATCATGCGCAGGTTGTCGCGCAGCCACTGGATCAGGGAGCCGCTCATTGCGACCGAGCCTTCCAGAGCGTAGACGGGTGCTGCGTCGCCAATCTTGTATGCGACGGTGGTCAGCAGACCGTTGTTGGAGAAGACGGGCTCGTTGCCGGTGTTCATGAGCATGAAGTTACCGGTACCGTAGGTGTTCTTCGCCATGCCCTTCTCGAAGCAAGCCTGACCGAAGGTTGCGGCCTGCTGGTCGCCCAGGATGCCCGCGATGGGGGTGCCTGCGAGCAGACCGGTTGCGCGGCCGAAGCCGTACACCTCGGAGGAGGACTTGATTTCGGGCAGCATGCTCATGGGGATGCCCATGTCTGCAGCGATCTGCGGATCCCATTCGAGGGTGCGGATGTTCATCAGCAGGGTACGGGATGCGTTGGTTACGTCGGTGACGTGAACACCGCCGTCAACACCACCGGTCAGGTTCCAGACCAGCCAGGTGTCGGTGTTGCCGAAGAGCAGGTCGCCGCGTTCTGCGCGCTCGCGTGCGCCTTCAACGTTGTCCAGGATCCACTTGATCTTGGGGCCGGAGAAGTAGGTAGAGAGGTTCAGGCCGACGATGTCGTGGTACTTGCCAACGCCCTCTTCGCCTGCGAGCTCTTCAACGATTTCCTGGGTGCGGGTGTCCTGCCAGACGATTGCGTTGTAGACGGGCTCACCGGTGTTCTTGTCCCACACGACGGTGGTTTCACGCTGGTTGGTGATGCCGACTGCAGCGATTTCGTGGTGGTTGACTTCGCCGTTTGCCATAGCCATTGCTACGACCTTACGGACGTTCTGCCAAATCTCGGTTGCGTTGTGCTCGACCCAGCCGGCCTTGGGGAAGATCTGCTCGTGCTCGAGCTGACCGTGCGCTACGTTCTCGCCTGCCTTGTTGAACAGGATTGCGCGGGAGCTGGTGGTGCCCTGGTCGATGGAGAGGATGTACTTGCGCTCGACGTTGAGGGTTGCGGAGTGCAGAGAAGTCGTCATTGATTTTTCCTTAGAACAAAAGAACGGAGGTTTTAGAGAGGTTTAGAGGGGCAGGACTGCCGGAACGATCAGGCCGGCGAGGATTGCGCCGATGATCGGGCCAACAACCGGAACCCATGCGTAAGACCAGTTGGAGCCGGTCTTACCGGGGATGGGCAGGAAGGTGTAGGCGATACGGGGGCCGAGGTCACGTGCGGGGTTGATAGCGTAACCGGTTGCGCCACCGAGGCTCATACCGATAGAAACAACGACCAGGGCAACAGCCAGGGGGCCGAGCTGTGCAGGGGTCTTACCGGATGCGATGATCCAGCCGATCAGGACGAAGGTACCGAAAATCTCGGTGACGACGTTCCAGCCGTAGGACTTGATGGCGGGGCCGGTGGAGAAGATACCGAGGCGGTCGCCGGGGTCCTCATCGAAGTGCTTCTTGTAGGTGAGGTACGCTCCGGTTGCACCGGCCATTGCGCCGAGCATCTGAGCGACGATGTACAGGGCAATGTTGCCGGGGGTTGCGGGAACGCCGGTTGCCAGGTCCTTGCCTGCGGTTGCCAGGCCAACGGTCACTGCGGGGTTCAGGTGCGCACCGGAGAGGAAGGAGAGGTACACGGCGGTGAACACTGCCAGACCCCATCCGAAGGTGATAACAACCCAGCCTGCGTCCTTAGCGTAGGACTTCTTGAGGGTCACTGCGGCACATACGCCGGCACCGAGCAGAATCAGGATGAAGGTGCCGAAGAACTCGGAAGCGAAGATTCCGAGGGTAGTGGGGGCACCGGATGCATCCACGAGAGCGGAAGAGCCGGCTGCAAGTACAGTTCCTGCGGAAGCAAGAAGAGACATTGATGCTCCTTGAAGACGAAGCGCCTGGAAGGCAAGCGAACCTTTGCTTGCGTGTTCCCGTGCGTCCTCACCGCACGGGCGGATCGGGGCACAACGCTGTGCTGAAATGTGTAGCGGTTGCTACGAAAAGTTGATAGATGTTTCTGGTTGAGAAGCAGATCGTACCAGTGGGCTAACCCTGTATTTAGCTCGCGGCTTCTTATGCAGGGGATTATCGTAAACGGTTATTTAACCTTCCGCTCACCCCTCACCGAAGAATATGAGCTAACCCATGCTCGGTGAGGGGTGAACGGTCGGTTCGTACCAGATAACCGGCCACGAAAGGTGTGTGAAAACTCTAAGGATTAGAGCTTCACGCGGGGTGCCACGGGGGTGACAGCCTCAATCTTTGCGGATGCTTCAGCGTCGGTGGAGGTGGACTCCGCCTCACGGATAGCCTGTACGCGTGCTGCGTAGAGGTCGCGCTCTTCCTTGACCTTCTTGTCGTCCCAGCCGAGCTCGGAACGCATGATGTCGAGGATTTCCTCTGCCGCTGCCAGGCCGCGGTCGCGTTGCTCGAGGTCGAGGCGTACGCGGCGGACCAGCACGTCCTCCAGGTGCAGTGCACCTTCGTAGCGGACAGCGAAGACGACGTCTGCGCGCAGGAACTGGGGTGCCTTAGCCAGGGGAGCGCCGAGGGAGGGGTCAGCATCGATGAGAGCGCCGAGGTCCTCAATCTGTGCGCCGTAACGCTCGAGCAGGTGGGTGATGCGGTCCTCGTCCCAGCCGTAACGCTCTGCGTAGCGTGCGCGGTTAGCGGCGATTGCGTGGTAGCCGTCTGCACCGACCAGGCCGATGTTTGCGGTCACGGAGGGGTTCTGCTTAGCCTGCTCGCCCAGTGCGAAGTCGACAGCGTCGGCAGCCATGACACGGTAGGTGGTGAGCTTGCCGCCTGCGATTGCGCTCATGCCGGGTGCAACCTCGGTCACGGTGTGCTCGCGGGAAACCTTGGTGGATGCTGCGCCGTCCTTGACCTTGGGCTGCAGCAGCGGGCGCAGACCGGTGTAGGTGCCGATGATGTCCTCGCGGGTCAGCGGGTTAGCGATCAGCTTGTTAGCCTGCATCAGCACGTAGTCGATGTCCTTGCTGGTTGCGACGGGGCGCTCGCGGTCCTCGGAGTAGGGGGTGTCGGTGGTGCCGATGATCCAGTAACGCTGCCAGGGGATGATGAAGAGAACGGACTTCTCGGTCTTGGTGAAGATACCGCTGGTTGCGTTGATGCGGTCGCGGGGAACCACGATGTGGATACCCTTGGATGCCAGAACCTCCAGGCCACCCTCGGGGTTAGCGAGGGACTCGGATTCTTCGGTCCACACGCCGGTTGCGTTGATGACGTGCTTTGCGCGCACGTTCAGGCGCTCGCCGGTTTCCAGGTCTGCCAGCTCGGCGCCGATGACGCGGCCGGATGCGTCCTTGGTGAAGCCGACAACCTGGGTGCGGGATGCAGCCAGTGCGCCGTAGCCTGCAGCGGTGCGGACGACGTCGATGACGAGGCGTGCGTCGTCAACGCGTGCATCGTAGAACTGGATTGCGCCGCTGAATGCGGAGTCCTTGATGTCGGGGAAGACGGTCTTGGTGCCTGCCTTGGTGAAGTGACGCTGCGAGGGAACGCCCTTGTGACCGCGGGAGCCGAGGAACGCCAGGGTATCGTACATGCCAATGCCGATTGCGGAGTATGCGCGCTCGATGACGGGCATCTTCAGGGGCCACAGGAAGGGCTGTGCGTGTACCAGGTGGGGAGCGATCTTGTTCAGCAGCAGGCCGCGTTCGGTCAGTGCTTCGGTCACGAGCTTGAAGTCGAGGTTGTAGAGGTAGCGCAGGCCGCCGTGGACGAGCTTGGAGGACCATGCACTGGTGCCTGCAGCCCAGTCGCCTGCTTCGACGATGCCGGTGCGCAGACCGCGGGTTGCTGCGTCGAGGGCAATACCTGCACCGGTAATGCCGCCACCGACGACCAGGACGTCGAGTTCTTCGTTGACCATGCTCTTGAGTGCCTGGGCGCGAGACTCAGCAGTCAGCTGAGACTGCTGTGCAAAGTGCTGGGAGCTCATGTAGTGCTCTTTCTTGTCGTGCCGCGTGAGCGGCGTGGGGTTTCATCTTGCAAATAGTAAAACCCAATGGTGAAATAATAACCAAGCCATATGAACGGATTTTCAATGGGGGTCTGGGACCTATGAACGAACGCGCTAACCATACCTACGAGGCGGCGCAGCTGTACTACATCCACAACATGACGATGGACGCTATCGCGGCCCGTCTGGGGGTCTCTCGAGCCACTGTATCGCGTCTGCTCAAAAGTGCTCGTGAAAGCGGCATGGTGCAGATCCGCCTGGACGAATCCTTCCGTACCCGCAGCGAACTGGAGCGCCGCATCGGCGAGCGCTATAAGGTGCGCGTTACTCTCGTGAATGTTCGTTCGGATGCCACCCCCATCGCCCGCATGAGCCAGGTATCCCGTACTGCGGCGGCTCTACTTGATTCCCTGATTGATAATGGAACGAGCCTGGGTGTGGCGTGGGGTTCAACGATGACCGAGATTTCTCGTCATCTGCCGCGCCGCCCTCTGAAGGGCGTGACTGTGGTGCAGATGAATGGTGCCGGTAACGCGCACCATTCGGGCATTCCGTACCTGGGTTCCCTGCTGGGGCAGTTGGTGAATGCCTATGATGCGCAGACTATCCATTTTCCGGTTCCCGCGTTCTTTGACTATGCGGACACGAAGACCGCCATGTGGCGTGAGCGTAGCGTGCAGAAGAATCTGCATGCCCAGCAGAATGTTGACCTCGCTATTTTTGGCGTGGGTGCTTTTGGTGGACCTATTCCTTCTCACGTGTATTCGGGTGGCTATTTTGAGGTGCAGGAGCAGCGTCAGTTGCGTGAGCTGGGCGTTGTGGGGGATATGTGCACGATTCTTCTGCGTGAGGACGGCTCGTGGGCTGATCTTGAGTTGAATAAGCGTGCGTCCGGTCCGACTCCGAAGGAGCTTGCCCGCATTCCGCGCCGTATTTGCGTTGCGTCCGGTACTCACCGTGTGCGTGCTTTGCGCGGCGCGTTGCGTACGGGCGCAATTACTGACTTGGTTCTTGATGATGCCCTGGCAAAGGCGCTCATGGAGAAATAGCTAAAAATAATCGCCGCGGGTATGAGAGTCCGTGGTGATGGGGTAAAGGGGCGCCTTGAATCTGAAAGGTAGTGCTTGAGAGCTTTCCAGGTGAAGATCTCAAGCGTCGCCTGAACAATGTTTCAAGGTGTCCTTTAGTGTCGTCAAAAACTGCTTTCTGACCCTACAATGTGAAACGTTTGCGCATGTGAAAGCGCATATTTGTGCACTCCATTGAAGGTGTGCGCCACTCACCGTTAGAAAGAACCAACCATGACCCCCACCTATAACGCCCAGGCGAATCCGCACCTGGGCGCACCCGGCATTACCACCATGCACGGTGATGCCCAGTCTTCCGACGCTACTCCTCTTGCCGGCCCCGGCGCCGGTGACTGGAAGATTACCGGCACGAAGCTCGGCGGCGCCTGCCCGACGATTCTTGCCGGACGTGACGGCTTCATTCAGGTGCTCTGCACCCAGGTCTTCGCCCACGGCGAGTTCATCACCCCGAAGCTCTCTATCCTTGACCCGCATACCGGCCGCGAGCTCTCCCACTTGGACATCCCGAAGGGCGCGCTGCTCGGTGGTGTGTACGCCTACCTTGACGCGCAGGACCGTATGGTTCTGGTGGATGGCTCTCAGTGCCTGCTGCGCCTCTCCCACTCTGCTGACGGACGCAGCATCCGCGTTGATGAGCGTATTGACCTGAGCCGCATGCTCGCCCAGAGCGCCAATGACGCTGTGGTTGGCCTGGTACCCGACTGGTCCGGTCGCATTTGGGTTGCGACGAAGAACGGCTACATTGCGGTGATTGATTCTGCCCGCGGCACGATTCGCTCGATGCGCCTGAATAAGGCGTCGATTGCGGGTGAACGTATCGATAACTCGATTTCGGCGTGCCCGCAGGGCGTGAGTGTGGTTACTTCCCACGCTATTTATATGCTGAACGCTACCGCAACCGGTGCGCCCACCCTCAAGTGGTGGCATGCGTACGATCGAGGTAGCGCCCGCAAGCCCGGTAAGCTCGCGTGGGGTTCCGGCGCCTCCCCGACGTTCTTTGGCCCGAACGGTTCGGATTACGTGATGCTGACCGATAACTCTGATATTCAGGAGTCGGTCATTGTGTACCGCACTGATAACGGTGTGAAGGTCGGTAGCGCTGGCCTGTTTACTGCCGGTACCTCTGGCACTGAGAATTCCATGATCGGTGTGGGTAACACGATGGTCGGTGCAAGCACCTACGGCTACCCCTACCCGAAGTACCCTGAGGGCGCCGGCCCGTCGGTTCCTGCGAATGCGCTTTTTGCCCCCGGTATGGAGCGTTGGGATATTACCAACCGTGGTCTGCGTAAGATTTGGGACCGTAAGGACGTTTACTCTTCGGCTGTTCCTCGCTATTCCACGGCTGACGGGCTGATTTACACCTGTGAGCGTCGCCGTGGTCCTGCTGGTTTGGCGAATGGTGCCTACGCGTGGGCTGTCGCGATTGATATGGAAACCGGTAAGACGATGCACGAGCAGCGCCTGCCTCAGCATGTGAGCCTGCTGCTTGGTGGCGGTGACACCCTGCAGATGGTGGGCACGATTGACCGTTACGGCACCTGGTGGCAAGGCACGATTAGCGGCGTGTACCGTATCGCGAAGGCTTAGGGGAGTAGAAAATGACTAAGAATAATCTGATGAACGCTTCTCGCCGTACCGCGTTGAAGGTTGCGGGTGCTTCGGCTGCCCTGGTAGCTGGTGGCGTGAGCGCTGCGGAGGCGGCAACTCGTTCGGGCGGCAGGCGCGGCGCGCACGGTACTCCGGTGACTCAGCGTCCCGGCGGACATCGTGGTGGCCAGCGTGGACAGCATGGCGGCGCGGCGAGCTCCGCGCTGGTGCAGGTGCCGATGCGTTATAACGAGTCGTGCATCCGCCTGGAGTTGAAGGCGGCGTCCGGTGTACAGGCTGTGTCTATGCAGAGCCAGCCTGCGCGTACTGTTGC
The DNA here is from genome assembly GCF_001836735.1 of Rothia sp. HMSC061D12. NCBI lineage: Bacteria > Bacillati > Actinomycetota > Actinomycetes > Micrococcales > Micrococcaceae > Rothia > Rothia sp. HMSC061D12. Next base: position 35,647 of record NZ_KV830305.1, read on the forward strand.
GTTCAAGAATCTGCCGACTCGCCTGAGCATTATTAATGAGGGTAATTCGACCCTGCCGGTGGGTACTCGCCTGATGGTGCGCGCTCGCGCGCAGGATCCGAAGACCGGCTTGTTGCTGAATCCTGCGGTGACTCTTCGCGTGACCTCTGGTCAGGCGGTGCTGCCTTCGGGCAACTTGGGTGCTTCGGCCCTGGTGGCTCCGGTGGATGCGCTGAATCTTGATGCGGTGCGCCGTAGCGAGCAGACCGGTCAGGCTGGTTCTGGCAGTGAGAGCGTTCTGGAGTTGCGTACTGCTATTCCTCGCGGTCACCGTCTGGATGTTCAGCTGAATTATCAGGTGGCTTCGGGTGTTGCCGGTTCTGCATTGAAGCAGGTTCATGTGAGCGCTGTGCTGGATATGGCTGCGGCTGGTTTGTCGTCGTCGTTCTATGAGGTTCAGAGCTCGGCTGTGGTTGCTTCGCTGAACTAGCAGTTAAGCTGGCTCCTATAGCTCCTACGAAGGAGGGGCACGGCGGGGGAGTAGCTCCGCTGCCTGTACTTTTATACCTCATATATATAGGCGCCTGTTCAAAAAGGCATAGTGAAAGGTCGGGGTCGTTCGTGGGAACGGCCCCGACCTTTGCGTTGTCTAGTGTGCCGGCATGTGCGGCGGCTGATTTTTCCTATGCGGTTTCGGTGGCGTCGTGTTCACCGAATGCTACCTTGACCGCGTGGTGCAGCGCTTCACGCACCATGGCGATGGCGGGGTTGGCGGCGGACTCTCGGCGTACGGCGGTAAAGATTTTGCGGGAGGGCTTGCCGGGGAGCTCCACGATGCGTAGCCCCTCGGTGGTGGAGAGGGAAGAGAGGATGAATCCGGGCACGATGGTGACGGCGAATCCAGCCTTGACGAGGTTGGAGTTCGTGATCATGTCGTTGGCGCTGTAGCGGATGACCGGTTCGAATCCCGCGGTGCGGCACTGGTTGAGCGCCCAGCTGCGGGAGGTGTTCTGCTCCATTTCGAGAACCCAGGGGAGTGCGTGCGCCTCCTCGATGGAGGTGATGGTGGAGGTGCTAGGCACAATCAGGCTGAGCGGGTCTTCGGTGAGCAGTTCGGAGTGCAGCTCGGGGTATTCGGGGATGTGGTGGTGCGGGTAGGCTTCGGAGAGCACCATGTCGTATTCGCGGCTTCGGGTCAGGGAGGTGCCGGTTTCGGGGTCGATTTGCAGTACCTGCAGGGTGAGCGAGGGTGCGTGTTCTGCAAGGTAGCTGAGGGTTTCCGGCAGTAGCGCGAAGGCAGCGGACTGGAAGATGGCGAGGCGCACCATGCCTGCGGGTTCGCCGGTGAGGTTGGCGACGGAGGTTTGCATGCGGTCGAGTTCGCGCAGGATGCTACGGGCGCTGTCGACGATGATGAGTCCGGCGCTGGTGAGCTGTACGCGCCTGCCGATGCGTTGCAACAGCGGGGTTCCGGTTTCTTTTTCGAGGGTGGCAATCTGCTGGGAGACGGCGGAGGGGGTGAGGCTGAGCGCTTCTGCGGCGGCGATGATGGTGCCGCGTTCTTGGATTTCGAGGAGCATTTGCATGCGTCGGATGTCGTAGATTGACACGTTTTTCCTCCCTGATGCGCCCGGTTGTTCGGGTGGGTTGCGCTCCCGAACTCTTCCGTGGTGCGTCTCTCATTGTGGACTCTTGTCTATGGTACCGCGTGGGCTTTGTTGTGGCTCTTTTTGAGACGGCGGGAGCTGTGGATGCGCGTGTTGGCTTGTGTGGCGGGTATTTTGCGTGAACGTGATGATTCTCAGGGTCGAAGATGCTTTTGGGAATGGTTTTGAAGTGTTCGATTGTTACGAAATCGGTTCGGTATTTGCGTTCTGAAAGTGCTAGCCTGAGAGGGATGGATAGCGATGTTGCTATGGTCTTCGTTTCTTCTCTTTGGGCTCGGTGTTCGGAGGGATGCCGGGCGGGAACCACGCCGCACAATTATTTAGAAAAACTAAATGGATTTTGGAAAAAACATTCAGTTTTTCTAATGAGGTATTTATTACCCTTTTGTGGTGAAATAGAGACATCGCCAAACGTGGTGTGCACCGCACACAGTAAGATAGTTAGGAGTCAAGGATGACCCATCCTTTCGCATCTGAGCACTACCAGAAGATGGCTCTGGAAGCTCGTCAGCTTGTTCGTCAGTGGGTAAACGAGTCCCAGTCGATCAAGCCCACCTTCGCGGCTGAGCAGCTCGCCGGTGTTCTGAAGGACCCCAATGGTCTTCCCTTCACCGTCGGCTTTGTTGATGGCGTTATTCGCCCCGAGGATGACAACGTCTCCGGTCGCAACCTCTCCCGCATTTCCGGTCTGGCACCTTCCTTCCTGCCCTGGTACATGAAGTCCGCTGTTGGCTTCGGTGGCAAGCTGGCTGGTAAGGTCGCATGGCCCACCGTTCCTGTTGCACGCCGCGTGCTGCGCGAGATGGTCGGTCACCTGATCGTTGACGCTTCCGAGGAGAAGCTGGGCGACGCTATCGCAGAGCTGACCAAGACCGGTAACCGCCTGAACGTTAACCTGCTCGGTGAGGCAGTTCTGGGTGACAAGGAAGCAGAGCACCGCCTGGCTGAGACCAAGCGCCTGCTGGCACGCGACGACGTTGACTACGTCTCCATTAAGGTGTCCGCTGTTTCTGGCCCCCACCAGCACTGGGCATTCGACGAGGTTGTCGAGACCGCTGTTCGCCGCCTGACCCCGCTGTACGAGCTGGCTGCTTCTTCCTCCCCCAAGAAGTTCATCAACCTGGACATGGAGGAGTACAAGGACCTCGACCTGACCATTGAGGTGTTCACCAAGATTCTGGACCAGCCTCACCTGAAGGACCTGGAAGCCGGTATCGTGCTCCAGGCATACCTGCCCGACACCCTGGCTGCAATGCAGCACCTGCAGGAGTGGGCTGCTAAGCGCGTTGCTGCTGGCGGCGCAGGCATCAAGGTCCGCCTGGTTAAGGGTGCAAACCTCTCCATGGAGATTGTGGAAGCTGTTATGCACGGCTGGCCGCTGACCACCTGGGACACCAAGCAGGCTGCTGACACCAACTACAAGCGCGTTCTGGACTACGCACTGCGCCCCGAGCACGTGAAGAACATCCGCCTTGGTATTGCAGGCCACAACCTCTTCGACGTTGCATTCGCACTGCTGCTGTCCGAGGACCGCGGTGTTAAGGACCGCGTCGAGTTCGAGATGCTGATTGGTATGGCTGAGCAGCAGGCAGAGATTATCCGCCGCCGCGTTGGCCACCTGCTGCTGTACGTGCCCGTCGTGAACCCCAAGGAATTCGACGTTGCTATCGCATACCTGATCCGTCGTCTCGAGGAGAACGCTTCCTCCGAGAACTTCATGTCCGGTATCTTCGACCTGGCAACCGACGAGTCCATCTTCAAGCGCGAAGAGGACCGCTTCATGCGTGCACTGAACTCCGTCACCGACGAGGTTCCCGCATCCAAGCGCACCCAGAACCGTCTGACCGAGAACGAGGACAACGTCTTCGTACCGGCAGGCCGCTTCGAGAACACCCCCGACACCGACCCCGCACTGGCAGGTAACCGCGAGTGGGGCCGCGCAATCCTCGAGCGCTCCAAGACCACCAAGCTGGGCATCGACACCCTCAAGGCTAACGAGCTGACCAGCGAAGCTGACGCAGAGAAGCTGATCAAGGAAACCGAAGAGGCTGGCAAGGCATGGGGTAAGCTCTCCGGCCACGAGCGTGCAGAGATTCTGCGCAAGGTCGGTAAGGCTATCGCCCTGCGTCGTGGCGACCTGCTGGAGGTTATGGCAGCTGAGGCTGGCAAGACCCTGGAGCAGGGCGACACCGAGGTCTCCGAGGCAATCGACTTCGCATACTACTACGCAATGCTGGCTGAGGACCTCGAGAAGATCGACGGCGCAAAGCCCAAGTCCGTTGACCTGACCCTGGTTGTTCCCCCGTGGAACTTCCCGACCGCTATCCCCGCCGGTGGTGTTCTGGCTGGTCTGGCTGCAGGTTCTGCTGTCATCTTCAAGCCCGCAACCATCACCGCTCGCACCGGTGCCCTGATCGCAGAGATCATGTGGGATGCAGGCGTTCCCAAGGAAGTTCTGAAGCTCGTCAAGGTTGTTGACCGCGCTGCAGGCAAGCTGCTCATCTCGCACCCCGAGGTTGACCGCCTGATCCTGACCGGTGGTTACGAGACTGCTGAGCTCTTCCGCTCCTGGCGTGATGATCTGCCCCTGTTCGGTGAGACCTCGGGTAAGAACTCCATCATCGTTACCCCGAACGCTGACATTGACCTGGCTGTCAAGGACGTCGTCTACTCGGCATTCGGCCACGCAGGTCAGAAGTGCTCCGCTGGTTCGACCGTCATCCTGGTTGGCTCCGTGGCACAGTCTGAGCGTTTCCGCCGTCAGCTGCTTGACTCCGTCAACTCGCTGCACGTGGCACACCCGCAGGACATTGAGTCCCAGATGGGCCCCGTTGTTCAGAAGCCGGAAGAGAAGCTGCTGCGCGGTCTGACCACCCTCGGCCCGGGCGAGCGCTGGCTCGTTCAGCCCAAGGAACTGGACGAGACCGGTCGCCTCTGGAGCCCCGGTGTTCGCGAAGGCGTCAAGCCCGGTTCTGAGTACCACATGACCGAGTACTTCGGCCCCATCCTGGGCATCATGACCGCTGACACCCTGGAAGAGGCAATCGAGCTGCAGAACGCACCCGACTACGGTCTGACCGCAGGTCTGCACTCGCTGGATGCTGACGAGCTCGAGCTGTGGCTCTCCAAGGTCCAGGCAGGTAACCTGTACGTCAACCGTGCAATTACCGGTGCAATCGTTCAGCGTCAGCCCTTCGGTGGTTGGAAGAAGTCCACCGTGGGTTCCGGTACCAAGGCTGGTGGCCCCAGCTACCTGATCGCTCTGTCCGATTGGGAGCCCGCACAGGCAACCGCGACCGCAACCACCCAGTCGGTGACCGTCCGCGAGACCCTGGCTACCATCGAGAACTCTGAGCTCGGCAAGCGCGATGACTTCGCATTCATCAAGCGCGGCGTCTCCTCTGACGCACACGCTTGGGACACCGAGTTCGGCTTCGGCCACGATCCCTCGAAGCTGGGCGTCGAGCGCAACATCCTGCGCTACGTACCCACTCAGGTTCTGGTTCGTGCAGACGAGTCCGCATCCGCAGCAGAGACCCTGCGCGTTGTGCTCGCCGGTCTGGCAGCTAACGCACCGGTTGCTCTGTCCGTCGGTAAGGACCTGCCGGTCGACGTCCGTGGTGTTCTGGAGAACAAGGGCATCAAGTACGAGGTCAAGTCGGACGCTCAGTTCCGCGAGTACCTGGCTTCGAACGCTAAGACCCCGGTTCGCGCACTGGCTGGTACCCCGCTGGAAGGCACCCGTATCCGCTACATCGGTAACGATGTGAAGTCCATCTACTCGGCACTGGGTGGTCGCCCGGATGTTGCAGTGTACTTCGCACCGGTCACCGAGGCTGGCCGTATCGAGATGCTGCCCTTCCTCCGCGAGCAGGCTGTTTCGATTACCGCACACCGTTTCGGTAACCCGAACCGCTTCTCCGAGCGCGTCATTTCTTCCCGCTAAGACGCTGTGAGAGCTTAGCTCTCTAGTCTTTAGGCTCAGGGCCCTGCACCCTTGTGATGTGGGGTCCTGAGCTTTTTGCGTCTCTGCTACTCCCCGATATAGGGGAGTGGACCCAGGGGCGTAAAAGTGATTAATAGAGAGGCGCCTAGAGGTCGATAAGAGACGGATGCTTAGGTGCACGAGTAAGAAGAGGAAAAATAGCGTCATAGAAATGGTACGGGGGTGTTTGGACGTGCCCCGCGTTACTTCTTATGTGATAATTGGTGTAGGACGTTTCGCAATCCCACACGCGGAACGGAACCGTGCGCGGGAAGGTCCGCGCTACGCAAGAACACACTGAAAGGACACCGCTGCTATGAGCAACGTTCCCGCAGAACTCTCTTACACTTCTGAGCACGAGTGGGTTTCCGCTCTCACCGCTGAGGGCACCGTCCGTGTTGGTATTACCGACCACGCTCAGGATGCACTGGGTGACGTCGTCTACGTCGACCTTCCCTCCGTTGGCGACTCTGTAGCTGCTGAGGATAGCTTCGGTGAGATTGAGTCCACCAAGTCTGTCTCTGACCTCTTTGCTCCCATCTCCGGTGAGATTGTTGCTGTCAACGAGGGTCTGGAGGATGACCCCGCACTGGTTAACTCCGATCCTTACGGTGAGGGCTGGATCGTTGAGATTCGTCCCGAGAACGCTGACGACCTGGCTAACCTGCTGAACGCAGAGGGCTACCAGGCTGAGCTGGACAAGCTCTAAGCCGATAGACGTCTAGTTTTCTACCGGCCTCGTGTAAGAGGTACGTAGTGTTGAAACGGCGAGACCGATTGGTCTCGCCGTTTTTCATTTAAAGTGCACACAAACGCAAATAAACGGGCGCATATAAGGTTCATCTTGAGGGTCTCTGAAGCCGTCTGAGGGGCTTGAAAGAAGGCTAAACCCCTAGTGGGAGCCTCTTTCAAGTTAAATGTGATGAAAACTTCAACTATCGCGAGAAGATAAAATTTTCCCCGTAAAGCAGTCCAATATGAGATATACGTGTTTGAAGCATTGGAATTTTGCTAAAATTGGTACTGTCTCTACTGGATAGTGTTTGATTGTGTGGCTATTTTTGGGTTCAAAATGCGCCTGAAAAGGGCGAACTGAATAGCAAAATGCCTTGTGAGGCTATAAGATTGTCTCGAAGGTTTGCGGTTTATCATTTCGTGATAAACAACTGAACTTATCTATCACACTCTCAACACTAAGCAAAGATGTTCGGCACGAAGCGAGACTCCCGACCGGGGGAACGAGCCACTCACTCAAATTTCGGCTCGTATCGACATCGGCTGAACAAAGTACCCGAAAGACATAGATGACCTCACGCATCGATGAAAACCTCACTAACGCTGAGGTTGAACTAGAGGACGTGGAGAACGGCGACTCTGACCGTAACCCGCGTGACGTTAAGAGCCGGACCATTGGTCAGGTTCTTAGCCAGCTCGACCTGGAGTTCCCCGGTATTAGTGCATCCAAGATTCGCTTCCTGGAGGAGCGCGGCCTGGTGCACCCCAGCCGTACCGAAACGGGTTACCGCAAGTACTCCCAGACGGACATTGAGCGCCTGCGCTACATTCTCACCATGCAGCGCGATCACTACATGCCGCTCAAGGTCATCCGTCAGCATCTGGAGGATCTGGAAGCCGGTCGCGTGCTGAACTCCATGCCTGCCACCGTTAGCGAAGACGTCCTGGACAGCGTCCTTGGACCGGATGAGCAGGAAGGTCGCACCTACACCCTGCGCGAGCTGGCAGAGTACGCTAACACCACCCCCGAGCTGATCCGTGAACTGATTGATTTCGGACTGCTCGAAGATGGCTCGGATGTGGAGTACACCGACTACGATGTGCTGATTGCCCGCGTGAGCGCAGAGCTGACCCAGCACGGTATTCAGCCCCGCCACCTGCGCGCGTTCAAGTCTGCAGCAGACCGCGAAATCTCCCTCGTGGAAATCGCGGTGGCTCCGCTGGCATCGCGCCGCGACGCAGCCTCCCAGGCTCAGGCGCAGGAACGTGCCGATAAGATTCGCAAGTTGTGCCTGCAGCTGCACGCAACGCTCGTCGAATCGGCAATGCCTACCTACGAATAGGCGTACGATGCGGCAGGCTACCGGACAGCCTGCCCGCATATCCCGCGGTTTTACCGCACCCCGAACGGGGTTTTCCCTACAGGATGCACCGCTGACCACGGTGAATCCCTCTAGCCTCTATCTCGCGCCAGCGGGGTAGCGGCCCCTAGATTTGGACGAAGCCGACGCCGGCACGCTCGGAATTCTACCCCTTCGTCCAACACGAAGAGCTTTCTCACCAAGGGGGCTCCCGGCCTGCCAAGGCTATTCACTCAACTCAGCTGTGAATGCGTACGAACCACACTGTTCGTACGCATTCACTTTTTAACCCGTTAGAATCCGCGACCCTTGATGTCCTGAGCCGCCCGCGGAGTATATAGACCCGCCAAATGTATAGAACAGCAGGCCAAGGATAAGGGGAAGGATAGGGATGAAGAATAGCGAAAAGATCATTCGCTCCGGTGGGTTCAATTTTAAGTAGAGCCCTCTATCAGTTAAAATAGATTGAACAACCGCGCCTATCGCGCATCGGTCGCACTATCGAATCGTGTTCCGCGAATCGTATTGTCGAACCAATGTGTAGCATTGAAAACCGCGCCGGAACCGAGAGGGACCACGCGAGTCATAGACGCAGATTCTAAGGCTCACCCCTAGAATCTCACCCCGACAACCGGGGCTACACCGGAACGATAACGACCGCATTTGATAGGGCGCGGTGAAGCACTTAAAAGGGTTTAACGAAAAGGAGGGACCGTGCTAGAGCAGCAGGTAGCCGAAAATGCAGGCGAGGCCGCAACCACGCACGCACCCCAGGGCTTTGACCAGCCCCTGGACGGCTTCGATACCCTCTTCCCCGTAGCACCGCCTCCGCGCGGTGAACAGGGCGTACTCTTCACCGACCCTGTCTCTGTCGTCGAGGAAAACCTCGGCTACCGCGGCGCCGTCGCCTGCAAGGCAGCCGGCATCACCTACCGCCAGCTCGACTACTGGGCACGCACCGATCTTGTCGTACCCACCGTGCGTGGCGCATCCGGCTCCGGCACCCAGCGCCTCTACAGCTTCCGCGACGTGCTCGTGCTCAAGATTGTGAAGCGACTGCTTGACACCGGCGTGTCCCTGCAGCAGATCCGTACCTCCATCGAGCATCTGCGTACCCGCGGCATTGATGACCTCGCGAACATTACCCTCATGAGTGACGGCACCACCGTCTACGAATGCACCTCCCCGAGCGAGGTCATTGACCTGGTTCAGGCCGGTCAGGGCGTCTTCGGTATCGCTATCGGCCGCGTCTGGCGCGAAATCGAAATGAACCTCAACGGTCAGCCCGGCGAAGAGATGCACGAAAACTTCGAAGGCGACGAACTCGCCGCCCGCCGTGCCCGCCGCGCACAGGCATAAAACACAAAACGTGAATCAGCCCGCGCTCACTACCTATCGGGTAGCGAGCGCGGGCAGAAGTTTTAAACCCGAGGGAATATTCATTGCTCACTTGAGAAAAAACTCAAGATAAACCCCTGTCAGACCCGGAAGAAAAGCGAAGATTCGCTAAAATAAAGGGGCATTACACCTCACTCATAAAAGGGACCTGCATGCCCCGCATCGTCAGTATCAGCAGCCTCAAAGGTGGCGTCGGCAAAACGTCCATCACTTTGGGGCTCGCGTCCGCAGCTTTACACAGCGGACTCTCCACACTCGTTATTGACCTCGACCCCCACGGCGACGCCAGCACCGGCCTGGCAGTGGATGAAACCATCCCCGACGTCGCCTCCCTGATCGCCAGCTCCAATGAGCGTGCCTTCGCGGAGGAAGCCGGTAGCTCCTCTTGGAACTCGCTCGTCGGCAAACCCACCCTGCTGACCAATAACCCCGTGACCACCGGTAGCGTGAAGGTGGCGCGCGGTTCGGCTCGTTCCACCCTCGTGGACCGGCAGGAAGCGGCACCGTTCATCCGCCGATTCAAGCGCATGGTGGAGGCGGCTGCGGACGCCTACGACGTCATCCTGATTGACTGCCCGCCGTTCCTCGGAACCCTGTCTTCGATGGGCTGGGCGGTGAGCGAGCGCATCCTTTCGGTCGCAGAGCCTTCCCTTTTCTCCGTGGCGGGCACCGAACGAACCCTGCGCGCCATCGTGCGTTTTCAACAGGAAAGCGGCATCAGCATTGACGGTGCGGGAGTAGTTATCAACAAGATGCGCCCCAACGACAGCGAACACCGCTACCGACGCGACGAAATGCGTTCCCTCTTCGGCGAGCTCGTGGCAGAACCCGTGCTCGCTGAAAGCCCCGTGCTGCAGCGCGCCCAGGGTGCCGCGTACCCGATTCATTTTTGGCCCGACGAAGAATCGGTTGATCCCGCCATGGACTTCACCCGCCTGCTGGCTGGGCTCATGGCTGACCTCTAAGCGCAGACATCTAATCGTCACTAATCCGCGGGCTCACATAGTTTCAACGCTTGAGGTCTCAACGCTTGAGTGCGTCTTCTCAAAGAACCGCTGTGTTCTCAGCGCTGTGGTTCTTTGGGACGGCGCACCTTTCGCATATCCGTCAACATTGACACCAGATAGTGGGAATAGCCGGTAGCCTCCACGCGTTATAGTGGCAGTAACAGAAATAACCCCGCTATCGAGGGGCACGCTGGGAACGAGCCCAGCCTCAACATCATCAACGAGAGGACCACATGAGCATCGAGAACGTAGAACGCATTGACGGCGTAGCACAGTACGACCTCATCGTCATCGGCTCCGGATCCGGCAACACCCTCATCGGACCCGAATGGGACGACAAGAAGGTCGCCCTCATCGACGGCGGTATCTTCGGCGGCACCTGCCTGAACGTTGGCTGCATCCCCACCAAAATGTACGTCTACCCGGCGACCATCGCGCAGAAGACCCGCGAGGTCAAGCACCTGGGCGTCGACGCACACGTAGACGCCGTGCACTGGGCGCAGATTCGTGACCGTATCTTTGCCTCCCGCATTGACCAGATTGTTGAAGGCGGCCGCAACTGGCGTGCCGGTCTGCCCAACGTCGATTTCTACGACCAGTACGCGCGTTTCGTCGGCTCCCACACCGTCGAACTGACCGACGGCACCCGCCTGCAGGGCCGCCAGATTGTCGTTGCGGCAGGTTCGCGCGCCGTGCTGCCTCCCGTGCCCGGTATCGACTCTTCCAAGGTCTACACCAACGACAACGTTATGCGCATGGACGAGCTGCCCGCCCGTATGGTCGTCATCGGCGGCGGCGTGATTGCGGCAGAATTCTCCCACGTTTTTTCCGCATTTGGCACCGAAGTAACCCAGCTGAACCGCTCCTCCCGCCTGCTGCGCGGTGTGGACGAAGAGGTTGTGGCACGCTTCGAAGAAGCCGCAAGCAAGCAGTGGAACATTGTCAAGAATGCGTCTCTCTCCGAAATCCGTGAGAACGCCGACGGCAGCGTGACCGTTGTAGCGAAGCACACTACCGAGAACGGTGAAGAACTGCTCGAAATCCCGGCAGACGCTGTGCTTGTGGCAACCGGTCGCCGCCCCAACACCGACACCCTCAACGCGAAGAACTACTTCGACGTGCAGGACGGCGGTCAGCTCAGCGTCGATAAGTACCAGCGCGTACTCTACAACGGCGCGCCCGTACCCGGCGTCTACGCCCTCGGCGACGTGTCCAGCCGCTACCAGCTCAAGCACGTGGCAAACCACGAAGCACGCGTTGTGCAGCACAACCTCAGCCACCCCGAGGACCTGCGTGCCAGCGACCACCGCTACGTACCGGCTGCGGTCTTCAGCAACCCGCAGATCGCCGTGGTCGGCATGACCGAAGAGCAGGCGCGCCAGGCGGCTGAACGTGAAGGCTTTGAGATCACCGTCAAGGCGCAGAACTTTGGCGACACCGCCTACGGCTGGGCAATGGAAGACAAGATCGGCCTGTGCAAGCTCATTGCCCGCAAGGACAACGGCGAGCTGCTCGGCGCACACCTGGTCGGTGAAGAATCCTCCGTGCTCATTCAGCCGCTACTGCAGGCAATGAGCTTCGGCATGGACGCGCGCACCCTCGCACGCGGCCAGTACTGGATCCACCCGGCACTGACCGAAGTCGTTGAGAACGCATTACTCGGTCTGGAATTCGACGAGCCCGCAAACTAAGAACCCGCCATCTAACGACGGCTAGATAACGTCCGAAAATCGAGGTTTCTAGCGAACAAACAGAGAGGAGGGGATCGTACCTAAGCGGTACGACCCCCTCCTCTCGTTATTGGTGGCCAGAGCCGGTTATGCCTTGTCGCTGTCAGACTTCTGCGGGTTCTGCTCTGCAACAGTCTTCTTCTCAGTCTGCGCGGGCTTCTCAGCGGGAGCATTAGCGGAAGACTTCTCAGCCTTTTTTACCTCTTCAGCCTCCTCTTCCTGAGGCTTCTGCATCATCTCGGCGGTCTGTTCACGCAGCTCCTCAAACTTCTCAGCCGCCTGCTCACGCAGCTCGGCAAGACGCTCCGCCTGGTGATCCGCGTACTCGTGCAGACGTTCGGCAGCCTGCTCACGCAGTTCAGCGAACTTCTCAGACTGCTCCGCCGCGTACTCCTGCAGGCGAGCCAAAGAATCCGACGTGCTATCGGAAACCTTGCCGTACATCTCATCCACGTAGGAGGAGAAGTCCTGCAGAATCTTCGCGCGGCGCAACTTCTGCGAAGGAGTCAGATAGCCGTCCGCCTCGGTCAGATCGCGGTTCATAATGCGGAACTCGCGAATACCCTCAGCGCGGGAAACCAACTGGTTCGCCTCGTCCACGAGCTTCTGAACTGCAGCACGAACCGCCGGGTGAACAGCAGCCTCCGGGATGGAGAGCGAACGCGGCAGACCCAAGTGCTCCAACTGCTCGGGCAGGGTATCCGGATCCAGGGTCACCAGAGCCGCAACGAACGGCTTCTCATCGCCTACCAGCATCGCCTGAGAAACCAGGGGAGAGGTACGAAGATGAGTCTCCGCAATACCCGGAATCACGTTCTTACCGCCGGCGGTGACAATGATTTCCTTCTTGCGGCCCACAATCTTCAGGTAGCCGCGCTCATCGAAATGAGCCAGGTCACCGGTACGGAACCAGCCGTCCTCAGTGAACGCCTGAGCGTCCTCTTCGGGGTTCTTGTAGTAGCTGCTAATCACGCCCACGCCACGAACCAGAAGCTCGCCGTCCTCAGCAATATAGCCTTCGGAACCGGGGATGAGCGGGCCAATCATGCCAATCTGGTACGGGTTGATGCGGCCAGCCGCAATCGGGGCGCAGGTCTCGGTCAGGCCGTAACCCTCAACCACCTGCACACCCACCGCGTGGAAGAAGTGCGCCAGGCGCTCGCCGAGGGGACCGCCGCCGGAGACCGCGTAGCGCAGCTCGCCGCCCAGAGCCGCACGCAGCTTCGAGTAGACCAGCTTGTCGTAGAGAGCGTACTGCGCCGCCAGCTTCAGCGGGACACGGCCCTCAACCTTCGCCTGTGACCAGCGCACCGCAATATCGGTGGAACGCTCAAAGAGCGACTTATTGAACTTGCCGCCCTTAGCCGCCTTCGCCATGGCGCCCTCGTACACCTTCTCAAAGACGCGGGGCACCACCAGCAGCATGGTCGGCTTGAAGCTATCCAAGTCAGCAGCCAGGTTCTTAATATTGGGGGAGTGACCGATGACCAGACCGGCATCCAGTGCCAGCACCTGAATCAGACGCGCCAGAACGTGCGCCAGCGGCAAGAAAAGAATGGAGGAGTTGCGGGAGTTCGCAATCTCGGGTTCGACCATTTTGGTGTTGACACTCAGGTTTAGGAAGTGGCCGTGAGTCAGCGCGCAACCCTTGGGGCGGCCGGTCGTGCCGGAGGTATACACAATGGTCGCGATGTCATCACAGCCGGCAGCGGAACGTACCTGCTCCAGCTGCTCATCGCTCACCTCGGACGCGCGAGCGCTGAGGGTATCAAGGTCGCCGTTCTCAATGACCCAGCGGTGCTTGAGCTGGCACGGTTCAGAAGTGGAAGCGGCGTATTCTTCAGCCTCAGCCACACGATTCAGGAGCTTCTCATCCTCGACGAAGATGGCGACAGCCTCAGAATGGGACAGCGCCCATGCAGCCTGGGCGGCAGCGTTCGTCTCATATACCGGCACGGAGACAGCACCGGCATACCAGATGGCGAAGTCAATGACGGTCCACTCGAAGCGGGTGCGGCTCATAATGCCCACACGGTCACCCGGGCGGATACCCGCAGCAATCATGCCCTTAGCCAGGTCGGTCACCATCTGGTGGAACTGCTGGGCTCGAACCGGCTGCCAGTTACCCGGCGACATCTGACGGCGGTACAGCACCGGGTTGGAGCTATCGGCTCGGTGGCGCTCAACAATGCTTGTCAGGTTCAGCGAGGGGTCGACAAGAACCTCAGCGGGAGTGGAGAAGACTTTCATAATGCGCCTTTCAAATCAGGGCGTAAGCTCGGGCGGTCCGGTGCCGCGGGCTGTCCTCGATTTCTCGAGGTGCCGTGATGGCTTTCTGAGTGTTCTGTCCACCGCGGCGGGTGATGCATTCGCCGGTGTGCAGCGGGCGGAACTGTCAGAATTTAGTGGTTTAGTGATGCGACAAAAGCTTGAACAGTAGAGAGAAGATACTCGGCGTCGTAGTCGAGCGTTGCCACATGGTAGCTGCGGGTCAGCCACCTAAATTCTACAGGAACTGAACAATGTTCGAGAAAATATTTATGGGAGCTATCCGACACAGTATGATCGCCCAGTGAACGCAAATACAGAACCGGCGACTTCAACTGCGGGATCAGAGCACGAGTCTCAGCACCCAAAAGATGTAGCTGATGCACTGCTGCCGTTGGAACGATAGAATACGCGCCCTCGCTCACACCCGGAACCGCAATATCAGACCCGATCGCCTTGAGCACCGGCAGAACCTTCGACACCTTACCGGCGTGACGCATCATCGGGTTCACATCCACCATGTAGGGGTTGATGAGTACCGTACCCGCCACCGGCAGGCGCGCCGACAGATGGGTCGCCACCGTGCCGCCCATCGACATACCAACGACCACCACACGCAGACCCTGATCGGCTAGGCGACGGTACCCCTGCTCGGCAGAAGCTAGCCACTGCTCATAGGTGCTATCGCGCAAATCTTTCCAATGAGTACCGTGACCGGTCAGCAACGGCATCTCCACCGCATACCCGAGCTCCATAAAATGCTGAGCCAACGGGCGCATGCTATGCGGTGAACCCGTAAAACCGTGCACCAGCAAAATACCCACAGAATGCTGCGCCGGGTCAGGACTAAAAGAAACGGGGGAGTGATCGAACGCTTCCTGGTCGCCCTCGAGGCGACGCGCCAGGGAGTCCTTAACATTTTGGGTTGCTAGAAGCCGGCGCTCGCGAGCCTTGCGGTGCATCCGCTTGAGCGGCTCCAACGAGTTATCAAAAATGCTCATGGTCCTCCTTAGCCAACCTGCGCGAATATGAACGCAGGTGCAGGCTCTATAGCGTACCCCGACCGGCTACCGCGGGCACAGCGCCGATGCTGGTATATCGCCTCCAGCGCACCCAATACACCGGTGCGCAGAAAAATCGTTCTCTTTTCTTTAATTATCGCGCGTTCTCTCGCGCCTCTCCAGACACGCTAGAATTGAGCCGGGAACATTCAGAGAGGAGACCCCATGCCTAACGCCGCCCTCTATTCAACGCTCAAGATTCTTGGCTCCCCCCTGCTGCAGGGACTGTACCACCATGACGTGGTGGGCCTTGAGAATCTGCCCGAGGGTCCCTACATTGTCGCAAGCAACCACCTGGCGTTCTGTGACTCCATTTTCATTCCTCTCGCCATGCCTCGCACCGTGAACTTCCTCGCCAAGAGCGACTACTTCACCACCCCCGGCGTGAAGGGCCGTGCCATGGCGGCGTTCTTCCGCGGCGTCGGCCAGCTTCCCATGGACCGCTCCGGCGGCCAGAAGAGCCAGGAATCCCTCAATGCCGGCGCGCAGGTCCTCAAGGACGGCGGCATCATCGGCATCTATCCCGAAGGCACCCGTAGCCCCGACGGACGCGGCTACCGCCCCAAGGTCGGTGTCGCCCGCCTCGCAGTTGAAGCAGGCGTGCCCGTAGTGCCCGTCGGACAGATCGGTACCGACCTGATTCAGCCCTCCGGCTCGAACCGTATCCGTCTGCGCCATGACGGCAAGCCCATCCAGGTGCGTACCATTATCGGCAAGCCCCTCACCTTCGAGGAATACACCGACGGCTCAGACCTGAGCCACCGCGTTCAGCGTGAAATCGCCGACCGTATTGGCTCCGAGATCCGTGCCCTCAGCGGCCAGGAATACGTGGACGTGTACGCCGACCGCGTCAAGAAGCTCATGGCGGATAAGAACATGAGCGCTGATGAGGCAGTTGCACACCTGCAGCACTAAACCTGCTGCACTAAACATTGAGACAGCACCCCAAACGGGTGCGCACATACGCCAGAGGGCGGGATGCGGTACAT
The DNA here is from genome assembly GCF_001836735.1 of Rothia sp. HMSC061D12. Lineage (NCBI taxonomy): Bacteria > Bacillati > Actinomycetota > Actinomycetes > Micrococcales > Micrococcaceae > Rothia > Rothia sp. HMSC061D12. The sequence continues at coordinate 51,827 of NZ_KV830305.1, forward strand.
GCCGCATCCCGCCCTTTCGTATGCCGTTCTGCAACGGCACTTATCAACCCGCTTATCGCCGCCGCCAGGTGGCGCCATCTAAACATGTGAGATGTACCTGACTGCAGGGTTAGGTGTTGAAGCAAGCAAGAGTACAATTAGGTCTATTCAGCCTGAAGAATCGCAAGCCAGCACGCCGCACACGGCGCGCCGAGCACCCGAAACGGCGGCTGAATCAGAAAACGCACAAGACCATCCCAATGGAGTGAAGATGAGCAATCAAAACCTCAGCACCTCGCAGGCCCCCGACCACGGCCTGGACACCTGGCGTCAGCTGCACATTGACCAGCAGCCTACCTGGAGCGAGCACGAAGATTTTGAGAGCACCATCGCCGAGCTGAACTCGGTACCGCCGCTCGTTTTCGCCGGTGAGGTCGACGCCATGCGCCAGGCACTCGGTGAGGTTGCTGAAGGCCGCGCATTCCTCCTGCAGGGCGGCGACTGTGCAGAAACCTTCGCGGGTGCAACCGCCGACAAGATCTCCGGCCGCGTCAAGACCATCCTGCAGATGTCTGCAGTGCTCACCTACGGCGCCTCCATGCCCGTGGTGAAGATGGGTCGCATGGCGGGTCAGTTCTCCAAGCCGCGCTCCGCAGACATGGAAACCCGCGGCGACATCACCCTGCCCTCCTTCCGCGGCGAGACCGTCAACGGCTTCGACTTCACCCCCGAAGCACGCGTGCACGACCCCAAGCGCATGTTGCGCGGCTACCACACCAGCGCCTCCACCCTGAACCTGGTGCGCGCCTTCACCAAGGGCGGCTTCGCAGACCTGCGCGCCGTACACCAGTGGAACCGCGGCTTCACCTCCAACCCCGCGCATGAGCGCTACGAGAAGACTGCCAGCGAAATTGGTCGCGCCCTCAAGTTCATGGAAGCCTGCGGCGTTAACTTCGAAGCACTCAAGACCACCGACATGTACGTCGGCCACGAAGCCCTGGTAATGGACTACGAGCGTGCCCTCACCCGCATCGACTCGCGCACCCAGCTGCCCTACGACACCTCCGCACACTTCCTGTGGATTGGCGAGCGCACCCGCGGCGTCAACGATGCACACGTGGACTTCCTCTCCAAGGTCCGCAACCCCATCGGCGTGAAGCTGGGCCCGACCACCACCGCAGAGGATGCACTCGCACTGATCGATAAGCTCGACCCGAACCGCGAACCCGGCCGCCTGACCTTCATCACCCGCATGGGCGCAAAGAACATCCGCGAGAAGCTGCCCGCAATCGTTGAGGGCGTGCAGGCTGAAGGCGCGAAGGTCGTCTGGGTCACCGACCCGATGCACGGCAACACCATCTCCGTGCCCTCCGGCTACAAGACCCGCCGCTTCGACGACGTGCTCGACGAGGTTCGCGGCTTCTTCGAGGTGCACGAGGCTCTGGGCACCTTCCCCGGCGGTATCCACGTGGAGATGACCGGCGACGACGTAACCGAATGCCTGGGCGGCTCCGACGCCATCGACGAGGCAGCACTGGCAGACCGCTACGAGTCCCTGTGCGACCCGCGCCTGAACCACTCGCAGTCCCTGGAAATCGCGTTCCTGGTCTCCGAGTACCTCAAGAACCGCGCATAAAACGCTCACGCTTTTCGCCGCGATAGGTGGCGGAGAGTAGCAGACGCGACAATGCCCGGGTCTTCACTCACACTGAGTGAAGACCCGGGCACGTGCGTTTAAGTAGCGCGCGGTACAAACGGGGAAAAGACGCTCAGGAAGGCGCGCTGCTAGAAGGTCAGGAACGCCTCAATATTGCGCCACCACTGAGACTGCACGAGCGAGGTCGCAAGCCACCAGCCGGTAAAGCTCGAACCCATACCCAGCAGAATGAGCGCGAGAGCCCAACCGCCCACCGCCATACCGGAGGGCGGAGTCCTAAACTGCTTAGCGGGCAGGCGAGGATCCTTCTTCGAAGACTGAGCGGAATCATCAGAAATACCCGCAGACTCCTCAGCCTCAGAAGCGCTCGCCGAGCTCTTAGCCTTCGAACGGCGCGAACCCGAGGGGCTCAACGAACGCTCGGCATGAATCGGTGCGTACTCGCCGTGAGCTGAGATAAACTCCTGCTCTGTCTGCGGGCCAATACCAACGGACTGAGTGAGCGGGCCCTTCGCAGCTGCGGCGCGGCGGCCCATGAACGAGCCCAGGCCGCGCTTGCCGGATTTGCCCTTTGCGCCGTCCGGCTCATCCTCAGAGTCGTCAGCATCGGAGGCAGAACTGACCAGCGGCGGAATACCCTGGCGGTTTAGCACCGAGTCCTCAGCGTCAACGTCGGCAAGGTGCACACCCTGACCAGCCGCCGATGCGTCGTACACGAGGCTGTCGGGGGAGTAGACATCGTAGACCAGCAGGTCGCGGGCATCGCTAAACGCGCTAATCGGGGTGTTACGCACCATCTGCGCGGCACCGCTACGCTCCGCAATATCGGCAACAGCCTCCCAGAGGGGAAGCTCCGGCTCCGGGCACGAGGGGGCACGCCAAGCACGCTCGGACTCACCCAGCGACTCAGAAATCTCCAGCAGGGCAGTGAATAGTTCGGTCGCATCCTCGGGACGGGCGTGAGGCTGCTTGCGGGTACACCACGAAATCAGCCCCGCAATATCGCGGTCCGCACCCGGCGCCACATCCGTCAGGGCGGGCATCTCAATGTTGGCGTTGTGGTAGAGCACCTGCTGGTCATTCTCCAAACCCACAAAGGGCAGACGACCCGAAAGCATGCGGTACATCATCACGCCGAGCGCAAAAATATCAGCCTGCGCGCCGACCTTCACCTTCGGATCAAGGACCTCCGGCGCAACGTAGGCGGGGGTGCCCATGGGCGCGCCCGCATCCACCTGATCGTCACGGCGGGACAGACCAAAGTCCGTGAGCTTCACCTGACCGTTAGCGTCGAGAAGAATATTGCCCGGCTTAATATCGCCGTGCAGGTAGCGGTTCGCGTGCACCTCCGAGAGCGCCTCCACCACCGGAATGAGAATATCCAGAGCCTCACCCAGGGACAGGGCATTACGCACACGCAACAGCTGGCTCAGGGTGCAACCGTGCACATACTCCAAGACGATGTACATGACCATCTCGCCCGAAAAATATTCGGTACCCGACGAAATCACACCCACCGTATGCCCGCCGCCGCCCACCTGGCGCATCGAGCGTTCCTCACGGTGGAACTTCTGACGGTTCGCTGCATCCTCAGCCAAAGCGGGGGAGAGAACCTTGAGCGCAACCGGGTTATTCGACCACAGGTCCAGCGCATAATAGACCTCGCTCATGCCGCCGCGGCCAATGAGCGAACCCACCTGGTAATGACCCTCAATAATGGCGCCACTGAGCCACTGCGAAGAACCGATAGCGGTATCCGGGGCAGCGGGGCGAGTGGCGGGAGGAATAGAAGTCTTTGAAGAAGAGGAAGCTTGGGGGTTCACGGGAGAAGTCCGGCGTGGGCTGGGAGTATTCATACGTCTCAACATTTTAGCCCGCCCACCTGGACAGAAGCGATGCCAAAGGGAGCCGGGCAGGTGAACACTCAGCGAATTCTTAAGAAGTGCCGATGGCTCCGCACCCAGCTCAAGAACCGCCGGCAATGCGTAAAAAGGAAAGGTTCGCAGTAGAGCTCCCGCGCCAGATGCGGGTCAAAAGTGGTAAATACGTGCTGGCTCTGGCACTCTTAAAAGGTGACTAACGAAAATATTGCTCAGACCTTCGCCCTCGTCGGCGAGTGGGTAACTATCCCCGAAATTGCGCAGGCCCTCGACCTGAAGGTGACCCGCGTACACAACCTGATTTCTGACGGTACGCTCATCGCGCTGCGCGACCCGGAAACCAACGTGCGCAAGGTACCCGCACTGTTCCTGAACGGTTCGCGAGTTCTCGAATCCCTCAAGGGCACCCTCGCTGTCCTGAAGGACTCCGGCTTCAGCGATGAAGAAGCCATCGTGTGGCTGTACACCAATGATGATTCCCTGCCCGGTCGTCCCATCGACGCACTGATTGACGGTCGTAAGACTGAAATCCGTCGCCGTGCACAGGCACTGGCTTGGTAATCTGGCTTGGTGATATCGGCTCGGCACGATAGCTCAATACGTTGAGGCGGCATACTCCGGTATGCCGCCTCAACGTGTTTAACGTTTATAACTGCGTTGAACTTCTACGCCTTACGACGCAGCGCGCGGCCCACAATATCGGTCAGCGCCGCATGCGCCAGCTCGTCCAGGTTCATCGCCTCCAGCGCCTCAAACACAGCCTGAGACTTCTGCTCAATCAGCTGCTCATGCTTGGCGAAAGCACCCGAAGAAACCATCAGCTCGCGGATGCGCTCCACCTGCTCATCGCTCAGCTCGGAATCACCCAAGCTATTGTGCAAAAGCGCCGCGTCCTTCTCATCGAGAGCAGCGGAGGTGAGCGCCACCAGCACGGTACGCTTGCCCTCACGCAGGTCATCGCCAGCGGGCTTGCCGGTCACCTCGGGCTGGCCGAAGACGCCCAGCTCGTCATCACGTAGCTGGAAGCCCTCACCCAGCGGCAGGCCGAACGCACGGTAACCGGCAAGTACCGGGTGCTGCTCGCTCACGGCATCGGCACCGCTCTCCAGCGCGGCAGCCTGCAGAGCCAGAGCGCCACCAATCGTGAAGGGGTGCTCGCACGAGTACTTGGCGGACTTGAAACGAATCACGTTCAGGGCACGCTGCAGAGCCGCCTGAGCGTCCTCGGTTTCGAGAACCTCGGAGTAGACGTCCAGGTACTGACCCGCCAGAACTTCGGTGCGCATCCGGTCAAAAATGGTACGCGCAGGAGCGCCATAAATCGCTCCCTCACCCAGGGACGCGAAAACCTCGGCAGACCACGCCAGGGTCAGATCGCCGGCAAGAATACCGCCGGTCAGACCGTAGTTGAAAGCATCACCGCGCCAACCATTCTGCTCGTGCGCCGCCTCGAAACGCTTGTGCACGGAGGGAGCGCCGCGGCGGGTATCGGAGCGGTCGATAATGTCGTCGTGAATCAGTGCGGAGGTCTGGAACAGCTCCACCGCCATGCCGGCCTTCACAATAGACCAGGATGCGCGGTTCTCGGTTACAGGTGCGCCGCCCGCACCACGCCAACCCCAGTAGCTCAGCAGGGCACGCAGGCGCTTGCCGCCGGTGGAGAGGGACTCAATAGCCTCAAGTAGAGGTAGAGTTTCGGCAGAAATGCCCTCGAGTAGCTCGCGCTGGCGGGCAAAAAACTCCGCCATGAGGGTGTCAAAAGCGTGCAGGTAGGCTCGCTGTTCTTCAGCAATGCGCTCAGCGAGGTGTACAGAATCCGCCTGGATATTCGGTGCCGCTACGGTGAGGCTCTCGGTCGCCTGGGGAGTGGGTGCTCCGGAAGGAGAAGGGGGAGTCATACTATCCTCGCTGATGGTCGCTGTGTACGGTCCTGATGCGGTGCGGTGTGCACTTCTTCTAGCTTAGTGGAGAAAAGCCCAAGAGAACGCATTTGCGAACACGTTTACGGTAAGTTGCCTCTATTTTTCGTAGAAATGTGCTATATTTTCGGTAGGTAGGCGTAGAAGCTATGAGAGGAGGCGACATGGGGCAGGCACGAACCAGCAAGAACAGCGGCTCAAGGAACGGCCGCGTCATTATGCACCTGGACATGGACGCTTTCTTTGTCAACGTCGAGCTCCTCGAAAACCCCGCTCTGCGTGGCGAACCCATTATCGTGGCGCCGCTGGGACCCCGTTCGGTTGTATGCTCCGCTTCCTACGAGGCGCGCGCCCACGGGGTGCGCTCCGGCATGCCGCTTAGCCGCGCCCGGAACCTCAGCCCCAACGCCACCGTCCTGCCGCTGCGTGGCGACTACCGGCACTACTCCCGTGCCGTCATGGCAATCCTGAACAATCTGAGTCCCTACGTTGAGCAGGTTAGTGTGGATGAAGCCTTCGTGGACCTAACCGGCGCCTATCTGCACGGCCACGATCCCGTCGCCCTGGCGCAGCGCGCTCGCGACCGCATCGCGCAGGAACTCTCCCTGCCCTCCTCCGCGGGGGTTGCGCCCAATAAACTGCTTGCCAAAATGGCGTCCACCGGTAGTAAACCGAACGGGCTGTGGGTCATTCCACCCGAGCGCGTTCAAGAATTTCTTGACCCGAGAAAAGTCTCCGACCTGTGGGGAGTGGGTGCGAAGAGTACCGAGCAGCTCTCCCGATACGGTATTCACACCATCGCCCAGATGAGGTCCATGAGCCTGGACTGGCTCAAAGAACGCTTCGGTACCGCCCAGGGCGAGCACCTCTGGGCCATGGCGCGCGGCATTGACGAACGCCCCGTAATCACCGAACGTGAAGAGAAAAGCATGGGTGGCGAGCACACCTTCGAGACGGATACGACCGATGCCCAGGAGGTGAGCGCTGCTATTCGGGAGCTGAGTCTCAAACTGGGAAAGCGCCTGCGCACCGCCGGGAAACTCGCCGGAGGGCTCAGCCTCAAAATCCGCTACAGCACCTTCGAAACGCACACCCGCGCTATTGCCCTGAACGTGCCCGTAGACTCCGGCATGCAGATTGCTTCCTTGGCATTGGAAGCCTTGCGCGCAGATGAAATCTTGGTAGGGCAAGCGGCGCCCCGCGCCCTGCGACTTATCGGCGTGCGTGCCGAAAAGCTTGCCCGCGCAGAAGACGGGGTGCAACAAACTCTCTTCGACTCCATCGAGAGTGGGGCAAACTCGCGCTCCATACAAACTGGCTCCGCACAACGACGCGGCGGGGGAGCTGGTAATAGTCCGCAGAACGGTACTCGCACAGGGGCTGGTATTTACTCGGGGTCTGGTATTCACTTGGGATCTGGCGCGCGCCTCGTGAAAAGCGGCAGATGGTCCGAGGTGGAGCATGTCATGGACGCCATTCACCGCAAGTACAGCCGCGAAAGCCTCAAGCCAGCCTCCGGAGTTACCGCGCCCGAGAAGAGCATTGACGAAAAGAGGTCATAAAGAGCTTCTGTCCGAAAAAAGAATGCGCCAACCCCACCCCGCGCGGTACCATGGGAAGCATACGACGGGAAGAAGCGCTCACCGCGCCAGCTGATGCACTAGCTAACCCGGCTGATACCGACGTCATCTTGAGCAGAGACACCTCAAAGGAGAAAACGATGGCACTGTCCGAGCGCGAACAGAAGGTTCTGGACCAGCTTGAAGAACTCATGAGCAATGAGGATCCGCACTTTGCCTCCTCCATGTCTTCAACCGGCAATACTGCGCCGGTTTTTAGTGCTCGCCATTTGGCTCTCGGTATTCTCTTCGTTCTCATCGGCCTGGGCATCATTATTGGCGCGGTCGCATCTAACATGATTTGGCTGGGCGTATTCGGCTTCCTCTTCGCGGCCGGTGGCGTGTACTTCGCAACCACCAGCAAGAAGACCCCGGTGGATTCCTTCCTCGGCGGTAAGGCAGAAGGCGCAGCCCGTGTGCGTCAGCGCGAGCAGAAGGATCAGTCTTCCTTCATGAACCGCCTGGAGAACCGCTGGGACGAGCGTAATAACGGCCAGCTCTAAAGCATTTAGGGTGCAGAAGCTTCGCGGCTTAGCTCATAGAGCTGACCCCCGATGCGAACATCTCAAAACTCAAGACTGATTAAGCGGAGGTAAGAATTCTCTTACCTCCGCTTTCTTGTGCCCATTTTCTGCACTCAGTTCCCGGTGCCGGGTGTTGTGCCCCGAACCGTGAACAGACCCGAACGGTGAACAGACCTGAGCCCCCTCGAAGCAGGCAATCTGAGGGTTGCACACTGAGCGGGAATACGCCCGAAGCTGTGTAGAAGCTGTGCGGCAGCGTTAAAAATGCAGAAGAGAGCATAAAAACACTAAAAGATACTCTGCCGGGTGGGGTAGGTGGTGGAAAGTGGGGTAAAGTGGAGGGGAAAGCTGAAAGTCAGTCCTATCGCCGTGCCCTCAAACAGACGGCGGAGGCGTCGGCCCGGCACACCCCGCCACCGGCACCTACAGGATGTGTGGAGCAACCACGCTCCCGCAGGCTTCAGCACAACGGCACACATCAGGGGCACACATCGGGGAGGTGAAGTGAATGTTCTTAGGTACCTACTCACCACGAATGGACGCCAAAGGACGCATCATCCTTCCCGCCAAATTCCGTGAGGAACTCTCAGCAGGCCTCGTTCTGACCCGCGGTCAAGAACGATGCCTGTACGTTTTCCCCGCCGCAGAATTTGAACGCATCCACGAACGGATGCGCACCGCGCCCCTGCCCGGACGAGCCGCCCGAGACTTCCTGCGAGTCTTCCTCTCAGGAGCCTCAGACGAACTGCCCGACAAGCAGGGACGCATCACCATCCCGCCGATACTGCGCCAATACGCAGGACTGACCGACAACCTCGTCGTCATCGGATCCGGTACCCGCGCAGAAATCTGGGATGCAGCCGCCTGGGAGGAATACCTCGCCCGCACCGAAGCTGAATTCGCTGCCCTCGACGAGGACCCGTTCAGCCCGCTACTCTAGTCGGCACCCCGCCGGTGCGATGGCTACCGCCCGGCATCTCTCTACCACTACCGCACCACTCTTCCGTAAGCTTTCCCGCAGGACAAACTCTCACAGGAGCACCCATGAGCGTAGACCACGCCCCCGAAACCGGTACGACCGCATCCGGCGCTGCCGCCAAGGTCACCGGCGCATCCATTGAGAACCTCTCCCAGCGTGAAGCCAGCGAACGCCACGTGCCCGTCATGCTGGACCGCTGCATTAACCTGCTGGCACCCGGCATTGAACGCGCCGTTGAGGAGCGCGGCACCGCCTACGTTATTGATGGCACCCTCGGTATGGGTGGCCACTCCGAGGCGCTGCTCGAACGCTTCGAAAACCTTGTACTCATCGGTATTGACCGCGACCTGCAGGCGCACGCCATTGCCGGCGAACGCCTGGCACGCTTCGGTGACCGCTTCGTACCCGTCCACGCCGTCTACGACGAAATTGACCGCGCCATGGAAACCGCCGGCGTGCAGGGCATCGACGGCATCCTGATGGACCTGGGCGTCTCCTCCATGCAGCTGGACGAACGCACCCGAGGCTTCGCCTACTCCTACGACGCGCCCCTGGACATGCGCATGAACTCCGAAGATGAGCTCACCGCCCGTATTGTTGTCAACGAATACAGCGAAGACCAGCTGCGCCGCATTATCCGCAACTGGGGCGAAGAGAAGTTCGCATCGCGTATCGCCCGCGCCATCTGCACCGCCCGCGCCAACGCGCCCCTGGAAACCACCGGTGAGCTCGTACGCATTATTCAGAAGGCTGTGCCCGTCGCCGCGCAGCGCACCGGCGGCCACCCCGCCAAGCGCACCTTCCAGGCGTTGCGCATCGAAGTGAACCACGAGCTTGAAGCCCTCGAACGCGCCGTACCGGCAGCCCTGGAGGCGCTCAACCTCGGTGGTCGATTCGTCGCCATGAGCTACCACAGCCTCGAAGACAAAATCGTCAAGAGAGCACTGACCGCGGAGGCAACCTCCAAGGCACCCAAGGGCTTCCCGGTAGAGCTTGAAGAACACAAGCCCACCGTCAAATTCATTACCCGCGGCGCCGAACCGCCTACCGACGAGGAAATCGAACAGAACTCCCGCGCCGCCAGCGCCAAGCTGCGCGCCGCCGAGAAGATCCGCATCCCCGCCAAGTAGAAGACAGAAAGCGAAGAAGAGTGAGCACCCAGCACGCATCCCAGCGCCCCACCCGCACCCAGGGCGCCCCGCGGAGTCGACGCGCCGGTTCCTCGCGCCCTGCCGCCGGCACCCCCGGCGCCGTTGGCTCTACCCGCGCATCCTCTACTGGCTCTACCGGCGGCTCTACCGGGGCGAGCCGCACCTCCACCCGAGCCCACTCCGGCCGCACCCGCACCGCGCGTCTGGAGCCGGTCACCGCCTCCCAGCCGGTGGTCCGCCCCGTCAGCACCGCCGCATCTCACGGTGGTAAGCGCACCTCAACGAACGCGAGCCGTGTTCCCTCGAGCGTCCGTGCGGCAGCACGCACCGAAGAAGCACGCGAAACGAAGCCCAAGCAGCGTAACCCGCTGTCCACTGTGCGCCGCCGAGCCCGTAAGCTCAGCCCGCCCACCATGCTCGCTGTTTTTGCGGCAATTCCGCTGACCCTGATTTTTATTCTGCTGCTTAACGTGCTGATTGTGACCCGACAGTACGACATGGTGGATTTGCGCGCGCAGGAACAGCGCCTCGTGCAGGAGAACCAGGCGCTGCAGCAGGAGATTGGTTTCAAGGAAGCCCCGCAGGATTTGGCGATACGCGCCAGTACCCTGGGCATGTTTGTGAGCTCTTCGCAGGCGACCCTGAACCTGCAGTCCTCCACGATTGAGGGCACCCCCGCCCCGGTGGCAAGCCCGACCGGTGCTGAGGGAAACAAGCAGGAGAATCTGATTTCGCCTCCGGCAGCTGGCTCGAACGAAAGCTACGCCAAGAGCATTGTGGACGCGGACAAGTCCGTTCAGCAGCGCCACGGCCAGGCGAGCGCGGCGGCTAAGGCATCTGCAAGCGCCTCGGCGAGCCCTGCTCAGCAAACTAACTCAGCTCAGCAGGCCAACCCCGCACCGGCGAATAGCGCCCCTGCTAGCCCGGCTGCTTCCGCCGCACCGAGCGCCGCTCAGCAGCCCGCAGCTAGCCCCGCGGCAAGCCAGGTTGCACGATAAACAATATTGACCACAGGATGCGTAGCATCACCGATAGACTAGACCAGCGAAAGGACCACCGCATGAGCTCCGACGCGCGTAAGAACGCGAACGAATCGGCATCCGGTCAGCCGGATCTGACCCGCCGTGGCTTCGTCGCAGGCGCCGCAGCCACCTGCGCTCTGGGCGTTATCGGTGCGAACCTGTTTATCCGCCAGGGCTTTGACCCCGGTGCAGTGGCGAATGCGTCCCGTCAGAAGCGTTTGCGCTCCCAGGTGCTGCCTGCTGTGCGCGGTCAGATTCTCGATATCAACGGCAACGTCATGGCGCGTACTGTGCAGCGTTATAACCTGACTGCTGACCAGAGCGCCGTGGCGACCTTCAAACGCTACAACGAGGATCGCACCCAGAAGGTTGAGGTCACCCCCAACCAGCTGGTGTACGAGATGGTCGATATTCTCAAGACCGTTGACCCGGGCATTACCGACGAGTTCATCAAGTCCAAGCTGGACGGCACCTCAAAGTACTCGGTGATCAAAGCAAATATCACCCCGGAAATTTTCAATAAGATTGATGCCCTGGGTGCGCCCTTCATCTACGGTGAGGCGTTCTCTCAGCGCCTGTACCCCAACGGTAGTGTGGGCGGTTCCGTGGTCGGTAAGTACAACATTGTTGAAGAGGCAGACGGCAACGGTACGGGCGGTACGGTGTCCCGTAACTACTCCGTGGGCATTGAGCGTGTCTTTGAGAAGGAGCTTGCCGGTACCCCCGGTGAGCGCACCTACGAGATTAGCGCTGATGGCGTGCGTATCCCCGTAGCGAAGGAAGAGCAGCGCCTGGCGGTGGACGGTAAGAATATTCGCCTAACCATTAACCGTGATGTGCAGTATTTTGCGCAGCAGGTGGTGCGTGCCCGCGCCGAGGAGCTGAAAGCTGAATGGTGTACCGCCATTGTTATGGATGTGCGTGACGGCTCCATTTTGGCTCTTGCTGATTCCTCCACGATGGACCCGGGCGCGGCAACCATTGAGGACGCGGCGGACATGACCCCGCGCGCTATTTCGCAGAGCGTGGAGCCCGGTTCGACCGAGAAGATGCTAACTGCTTCGGCGCTGATTGAGCAGGGCCTGACGACTCCGACTAGTGTGTATGATGTGCCCGCGACCCTCACGATTGACGGCCAGACTTTCAAGGATGCGTTTGAGCACGGGGCGCAGCGGCGTACTTTCTCGGGCATTATTCATGACTCGATGAACACCGGTACGGTGCTGGTCGGTCAGAAGCTCAGCAAGGAAGAGCGCTACAACTGGTTGAAGAAGTACGGCGTCGGCGAGTTTACCGGCATTGAGCTGACCGGTGAGGAGCAGGGTATAATCGCTGATTGGCGTGATTGGGATGGCCGTCAGCAGTACACTGTGCTGTTCGGTCAGGGTGTTGCGCAGACTCCGCTGCAGACCGCCATGATTTTCCAGGCGCTGGGCAATAAGGGCGTTCGTCTGAAGCCGCGCATTGTGGACGCGATCATTGACGCCGACGGTACCGAACATAAGCGTGCCGTAGAGCCTGGCGAACGCATGGTGAGCGAGCAGACTGCCGCCTCCTGCCTGACTCTCATGGAGAATGTGGTGGAGCAGGGCCACGCCCGTCCGGCGAAGGTGACCGGCTACCGCGTGGGCGGTAAGACCGGTACTGCGGAAACCCCGAGTGAGAAGGGCGGCTATGACGGCAACACGACGTCCTTTGTTGGTGTGGCGCCGATTGAGAACCCGCAGTTCTTGGTGGCGGTGACCATGCAGCGTCCTGAGGGTAGCGTGGGTACGAACGGTACGACGGCTGAGTTCTCCAAGATTATGGAGAAGACTCTGCACACCTATAATGTGCCGCGTTCTACCGGTGAACCGGAGTTGATTCCGCTTTTTGCTGAGGATAGCCCCAATAAGACGAGCTAAAGGTGAGCGGGGGAGAGGCGCCCGGTAGCTGATTCGTGATGAAGAAGCGCCGGTACTGAACACCTGTCGAAGCCTAAAGACCGTAGAATATTGAATGACCCTGTGTGCCTTGAGCGCATTGACCATACAGAGCTCACCGCTTCGGACAGCGGAGAGGAAAGAAGGACGATGGATACCGCATCTCACGCACCCGGCCAGAACCTGCTGGGCGGCGACGCTCAGACTCTGCGCCCGAATTCTGTGCGCCCGGTGAGTTTGGCGCACCTTCGCGAACATCTGCAGGGCTTGGGTGCTCAGGTGAGTTCCCAGCCGGCTAGCGGCGTTCAGGGTTCTGAATCCGGTGATTCTGTTGAGGTCACCGGTATCAGCATGGACTCCCGAGGCGTTCGCCCGCAGGACCTGTACGTGGCTCTGCCCGGTGCGAAGGTGCACGGTGCGCAGTTTGCTGAGGCTGCGTTGAAGCTTGGTGCTTCCGCTATTTTGACGGATGCTGCCGGTGCGCAGCTGCTGGGTGAGGCGCCGGTGCCTGTCCTGGTGGCTGAGAACCTGCGCGAGTATGTCGGTCCGTTGGCTGCGCTGATTTATGGTTCGGCTTCGTTCCCCGCCACCCACCGTTACGCGGTGACCGGTACGAACGGTAAGACCACCTCCACCTACATGCTGGAGTCGGTGTTCCGCACCGGCCTGGGTGTGAAGACCGGTCTGATTGGCACTATTCAGATTCTGATTGATGGTGTGTCGGTTCCTTCGAAGATGACCACCCCGGAGTCTCCTCACGTGCATTCTCTGCTGACGATTATGGGTCAGCATCAGGTGCGTTGCGCGGCGATGGAGGTGTCTTCGCATGCGATTGATTACCACCGTGTGGACGGCGTGAAGTACGCGGTTGCTGGCTTCACGAACCTGACCCAAGACCACCTGGACCTGCACGGCACCATGGAGCATTACTTTGAGTCGAAGGCTCAGCTGTTCACTCCTGAGCGTGCTGAGCTTGCGGTGATTACTGCTGATGACGAGTGGGGCGAGAAGATGTTCTCCGCTGCTTGCGAGCAGATGGGTGCGCAGCAGGTTCACCGTCTGGTGACTGCTCGCGGTGCCGGTCTGGCTGAGGTGCCCGCAGAGTTTGGTGCCCGCGACTGGGCTGTGGTGAAGGTTCAGCGTGAGGGTCTGGGCCACCGATTCCACGTGGCTAATGGCGCCGGTGAGAGCGTTGAATGCTACACCGGTCTGCCCGCTGACTTTAACGTTTCGAATGCTGCGCTGGCGGCTCTCATGGCGTACCTGGACACTGACTCCGCTGAGCGTGAGCGTCTGCTGCCTGAGCTGGCGTCCAGTTCGGCTCTGACCCCGGTGGTGCCGGGTCGTATGCAGCTGATTTCTTTGGCTCCGCACGCGATTGTGGACTTTGCCCACAACCCTGACGGCCTGACCCGTGCCCTGGAGGCGATGGATCGCCCCGGCGACGGCAAGGTCATGATTGTTTTCGGTGCGACCGGCGAGCGTGACCAGCTCAAGCGCCCGATTATGGGTGCGATTGCGGCACAGTACGCAGATATCGTCATTGTGACTGATGACGATCCGCACGGTGAGGCGCCCGAGCCGATTCGTGCCGCCGTTGAGGAGGGCGCGCAGAAGGCTGAGAACCGCCGAGCCACCCAGATCCTGAATATTTCTCCGCGTGCCGCCGCTATTGATGCGGCAATTGCCCTGGCGGGCGAGCATGACGCCATCCTGATTGCTGGCCGCGGCCACGAAACCGAACAGGATGTTGACGGCGTGGATATCGCCCTGGACGACCGCGTTGAAACCGCCCGTGCCCTGCGTGCGCACGGTTTCGAGATTCTGCCTGACTACCAGCGCATGCTCGATGAAAGTGACTCTAAGACCGCTGAAGGTATGGTGAAGAATGATTAAGCTCAGCGCCGCCCAGATTATTGAGGCAACCGGCGGCACCGCTATCGGCCTGGAGGGCCGTGAGGAGCAGGTGTTCGCAGACTTCGCCACCACCGACTCCCGCGAGGTGCAGACCGGCACCCTGTTCGTGGCGAAGCCCGGTGCGGTCACTGACGGTCACAGGTTCATCCCCATGGCGTTTGAGCGGGGCGCGACCCTGGCGCTGGTCGAGCGTGAAGTACTCGACGAGCAGGGCGTGCCCTACCCGAGCATTCAGGTGCCCGATGTGGTGCTGGCGATGGGCGATTTGGCGCGCTATTCCATTGAGCAGATGCGCGCTCAGGGTGAGCTGACCGTTATCGGTATTACCGGTTCTGCCGGTAAGACCACCACCAAGGACCTTCTTGCCGCCATTTTCACCCCGGAGGGCCCGACCGTTGCACCGGTCGGCTCCTACAACAGTGAGGTGGGCGTGCCCCTGACCGTTTTCCGTGCGGATGAGTCCACCCGCTACCTGGTCATTGAGATGGGTGCCGACCGTGTGGGCAACATCGAGTACCTGGCGAATATTGCGCACCCTGATCACGGCGCAATCCTGAAGGTTGGTACCGCGCACGCTGGCGAGTTCGGCGGCGTGGACAATATTGAGCGCACCAAGGGCGAGCTGGCTGAGGGCGTTCAGCCGACCGGCTCCCTGGCTCTGAACGCTGACGATGAGCGCGTGCTACGCATGGCGTCGCGTTCGGTTGCCCCCATTACTTACTTCGGCGTGGGCGAGAAGACCGACGCGAACGGTCAGCCCTACGAGCGTTACGTGGCGGCACTGAATCTGCGCACCACCGATGCCGGTTGCCCCGAGTTCACCCTGCGCCTGCCCGACGGTAGCGAGTACGAGATTTCCTCGCAGCTGATCGGTGAGCACCACGTGCACAACCTGCTGGCTGCGGCGACTGTCGCCTACAACAGCGGTATTTCGGGTGAGAAGATTGCTCGCGCGCTCAACAAGGCGGCGGCGGCTTCGAAGTGGCGTATGGCGCGCACCGACCGCGCTGACGGCGTGACCGTCATTAACGACGCCTACAACGCGAACCCCGAGTCGATGGCTGCGGCACTGCGCACCCTGGCGCAGCTGGGCCGCACCGTTGACCCTGCAACCGGTCAGCCGCACCGCACCTGGGCTGTTCTGGGTGCCATGCTGGAGCTCGGTGACGCCTCCGTGGAGGAGCACGACCGCATCGGTCGCCTCGTGGTGCGCATGAACATTTCCAAGCTGATTGCTGTGGGCGACGAGACGAAGCCCATCTACAATGCTGCTCATCTGGAAGGCTCCTGGGGTAATGAGGCGACCTGGGTGAAGACCCCGGAAGAGGCAGAGCAGATTCTGCGTGCCGAGGTTCGCCCCGGCGACATTGTGCTTTTCAAGTCCTCGAACGGCGCGAAGCTGGGCATTCTGGGTGACCAGGTTGCTTTCGCCGAGTACACCTTCGGCGCTGAGGAAGAGCAGGCACCGACCTGGCTTTCTGCCGGTGACTTTGTTGAAACCACCGATTTGAGCGACCACCTTGCCGCTCACCTGGACGGTACCGCTAATGGCGACCGTACTTCGACCGAACAGACCACGAACGAAGGGTAGCGCTTTATGATTACCGTGCTGATTGCTGGAATCTTCGGATTCCTCATCTCCCTCACCGCGCTGCCGGTGTTCATCAAGAAGATGAAGTCTCTGAAGCTTGGCCAGCTCATCCGTGAGGAAGGCCCGGCAGCCCACCAGCATAAGGCGGGCACCCCCACCATGGCGGGTCTGATTTTCATCCCCGCGGCGATTCTCGCCTACTTCTTGACCCTGGCGGTGAGCGCACTGCTCTTCGGAACCGCGCCGGTACCGACCGCTACCGCGTGGCTGACCATCGCCTTCACCCTGGGCATGCTCGGTGTGGGCGCGGCGGACGACATCATGAAGTTCCGTAATAAGGGCAACGAGGGCCTGACCGAGAAGCAGAAGACCATTGGTCTTCTGGGCGTGACCCTGCCCTTTGCGTACCTGGCGTTCCAGTTCCCGAATGAGTCGGGTGCTCGTCCGGCGTCGACCGCCATCTCTTTCGTACGTGACCTGCCCATTGACCTGTTCGCGGCGGGCGCGGTCTTCGGCTCCATCCTGCTGGTTGGTTGGATTACCCTCATCTCCCTGTCCGGTACGAACGCAGTGAACTTCACCGATGGTCTGGATGGCCTGGCTGGCGGCATCATGATGACCATCTTCTCCGGCTACCTGACCATCAGCATCTGGCAGTACGTACACGCCTGCTCCGCTGGCGCTGGCACCGCCTGCTACGATGTGCGCGACCCCGGTTCGCTGGCGCTGATTGCCGCATCCCTGGTGGGTTCGCTGGCTGGCTTCCTCTGGTGGAACGTGTCGAAGGCACAGATCTTCATGGGCGACTCCGGTTCCCTGGCGCTCGGTGGCGCAATGGTTGCTTTCGCGCTGTTCACCCGCACCGAGCTGCTTCTGCTGGTCATCGCTCTGATTCCCGTGCTGGAAGTGTTCTCTGTGATTGTGCAGAAGTTCGTGTTCAAGACCAGCCGTAAGCGTTCGGTGGCAGCGGGGGAGAAGCCCCTGCATGCGCACCGTTACTTCCGTATGACTCCCTTCCACCATCACATGGAGAAGGTCGGCGTCAACGGCAAGTACTCAATTGATAAGCGAGGCATTGCCCCCGGTACCGTCAGCAGCGGCGAAGTAAACTCTGTGTTCCGCCTCTGGGTTGTTAACGCCCTCTGCGTGCTCGTCGCCCTGGCGCTGTTCTTCGGTGACTGGTTCTCGCAGACTTCTGGAGTGATTCACTAATGTCAACTAATGAACAGCCGGATACAGCTCGCATTGAAGCGAACGCTGCCGCTATTGCGGTGAACCCGGTGTATGAGAACGAGCGCCTCGCGGAGCTGACTCACTGGGGCGCCCCCTGGGCTAACCTGCGCGTGGTCGTGGTGGGCATGGGTACCAGCGGAGACGCTGTGACCGATGTGCTCGCTCAGCTGGGTGCGAAGATTGTTGTCATCGACGGGGCAGATACCCCGGAGAAGCGTGAGCGCATCGAGATTTACAAGAACGCCTACGGTAATGTTGAGGGCCTGTTCGGTCCCGAGCACATGCGTGCACTGCCCCTGGTAGACGGTCAGGAACCCGAGCTTGTGGTGACCTCTCCGGGTGTGCGTCCCGACCACCCGGTCATGCTGGACGCGTATGAGCGTCGCATCCAGATTTGGGGCGATGTGGAGCTGGCGTGGCGCTTGAACGAGCGCAGCGACCGCCCGACCCCCAAGTGGCTGTGTCTGACCGGTACGAACGGTAAGACCACCACCGTGGGTATGGTCGACTCGATCCTGAAGGCTGCCGGTAAGAAGGCTATTCAGGTGGGTAACGTGGGCATGCCCATCGTGTACGCCATTGCCGACGATGAGCCCTACGAGTTCTTCGCGGTGGAGCTGTCGAGCTTCCAGCTGCACTGGACCTACTCGCTGTCCCCGTACGCTTCGGTGGTTCTGAACATCGCTGAGGACCACGTGGACTGGCACGGTTCGTTCGAGCGTTACAAGGCTGATAAGGCGCGCGTGTACGAGCACACTCAGGTCGCCTGCATCTTCAACACCGACCACGTGGACACCCTACGCATGGTTGAGAACGCGGACGTCATTGAGGGCGCTCGCGCGATTGGTTTCAGCTCCACTGAGATGCCCGCCGTGTCGATGCTCGGCCTGGCTGAGGACATTCTGGTGGACCGCGCCTTCTTGAAGAACCGCTACAACGAGGCGTACGAGCTGGCGGTTCTGGAGGATCTGGCTCCGGCACCCGGTAAGATGCCCGCGAAGCACACCGTGGAGAACGCTCTGGCGGCTGCGGCTCTGTGCCGTGCGGCTGATATTGACCCGAAGGCTGTGGGCGCTGGCCTGCGTTCCTTCAAGACCGGTGCGCACCGCAACCAGCTGGTGGGTTACGCGAACGACATCATGTGGGTGAACGATTCGAAGGCTACGAATCCTCACGCCGCGAATGCGTCGATGAGTGGTTACCCCTCGCTGGTGTGGATTGCTGGTGGCCTGTCGAAGGGCGTTGAGTACGATGAGCTGATTGCTGCTCACGCTAAGCGTCTGAAGGCTGTGCTGATTATCGGTACTGATACTGCGGCGTTGAAGTCGGCGTTGGCTAACCACGCCCCGGAGGTGCCGACCTACAATATGACCGCCGCAGTGGCTGATTCTTCGGACGGCATCGCCGTGATGAACGCGGCCGTTGCGAAGGCTGCTGAGCTGGCGCATCCGGGTGATACCGTGCTGATGGCTCCCGCGTCTGCGTCGATGGACCAGTTCAAGAATTATGCGGTGCGCGGTGATGCGTTTGCGAACGCTGTTGCCGCCCAGCTGGCTGACTCTTAGGACGTTGCCTGCAGGGGGCGCCTCGGGTGACCGGGGTGCTTTCTGCGGGTTCTTCTCGGGGGTGGGATGGTAACGGTGTCCCACCCCTGAACCTTTTTCGTGTATTCGCCACGACGGATCCGTGGCAGTTGAGGCCTATAGGAGGGCATGTGAGTACCAGCGCATCTTCGGAGCGTTCGGCTTCTTCGGCGCGTTCGACCGCGGGCGGTCGTTGGGCGTCTTTGCGAGCCGGTTTGGAGGATTTCTCTGCGCCGTTCCGTGCTCGTGCCGGTAGGCTGTACCGTCGTGGTTTGAAGGCTGACCTGTGGGATGTGCCGGTGATGCTGCTGGTGACGACCCTTGGTTTGGCTATTTTTGGCTGCATTATGGTGCTGTCGGCTTCGAGCGTCACGATGATTTCGCAGGGTCAGTCGCCGTTCTCGCAGGTTTCGTCTCAGATCATGTTCTTGGTCGTGGGCGTTCTCGCGATGGTGGGTATTACACGTATCCCGGTGGGTGTGTATCACAAGAAGTTTGTGGTGTACGCGATGCTGGCCACCGCGCTGGTCATGCAGCTTGCTGTGGTGGTCGTTGGCGTTGAGGTGAACGGTAACCGTAACTGGTTGAAGCTCCCCGGAGTCGGACAGATTCAGCCGTCGGAGTTTTCGAAGCTGGCGATTATTATGTGGCTGGCGTGGGTGTACAGCCGCCACGGCGATATTTCTCGCAGTATTTGGCGTACGCTGTTCCCCTCGATTTATGGTGTGGGCGCCCTGGTCCTGCTGATTATGCTCGGTGGTGACATGGGTACCGCTATGGTGTATGGCTTCATTTTTGTGGGCATGATGTGGCTGGCGGGTGCTTCTCGTAGCTCGTTGCTGAAGATTGGCGGCGCGTTTGCGGTGCTGGCGCTGGTGGGTGTGCTCAGTAGCGCGAACCGTGTGGCTCGTATTTTCGGTATTTGGGGTTCGTGTACGAACGCTAACTGTGACCAGGCGAATTCTGGTGAGGTGGCGTTGGCGACCGGTGGTTTCTTGGGCGTTGGCCTGGGTCAGTCGCGTCAGAAGTACAACTACCTGGCTGAGGCGCATAACGACTATATTTTCGCCATTATTGGTGAGGAGCTGGGTCTGCTGGGTACGCTGGCGGTTCTGCTGCTGTATGTGGGCCTAGTGTATTGCGCGGTGCGTATTATGCTGCGCACTACTGATCCGCTGGTGCGTCTGGCGACGGGCGGCATCATGATTTGGTTGACCTCTCAGGCGATTATCAATATGGGCATGGTGTCCCGTCTTTTGCCGGTGATTGGTGTGCCTCTGCCGTTTGTTTCGTACGGTGGTTCGTCGCTGTTGTCGTCGTTGTTTGCGGCGGGTTTGTTGTTGGCGTTTGCACGGCAGACTCCGTTGCGTGGTGCGACGGAACCGTCAAATATTGAGACCCAGAGTGTGCGTGAGGTTCGTCGTGCGAATGCTGATTGGCAGCGTCGTACGCCGTTGCAGATTGTTCTGAATCAGGAGGAGGCTGCTCGTGAGGCTGCCGGTGGTCACCTGTTGAAGGAGCAAAACCCGTTCGCGCTGATGTTTGGTCCGGAGAGTACTTTGCGCCGCTGGTTGGGTTTTGCCCCGGATCAGCAACGCGAGCTGGCTCGTATGGCTCGTGAACAGCAGAAGGAGCAGGAACGCCAGGCTCGGGAGCAGGTTCGTCGTGAGGAGGAACAGGCTCGCCGTGAGGCGGCTCAGGCTCGTGAAGAGGCTCGTCGTGCTCGCGAGGAGGCGCGTCTGGCTCGTGAAGAAGCTGCCCGCGTGAAGGCGGAGCAGAAGGCCGCACCGAAGAAGGCATCTCAGCAGAAGAGCGCTCCGAAGGGGCAGTCTCAGAAGCCTGTGTCTTCGGCTGGTGCTCCCGCGAAGAAGCCTGCTTCGAAGCCCGCAGGTCAGAATTCCGCTGCACCGAAGCAAGCTGTACAGCAGCGCGCCGCGCAGCCGCGTAATGCTCAGCAGCCTGCTACCCAGAAGCGCGCCGCACAGTCTCAATCTGCACAGTCTCGTTCTGCACAGCCTCGTACCGCGCAGCACCGTCCGTCGGGTTCGTTGCCCGCGGGTCTGCAGCCGCTGCATCCGGAGGACCGTCAGCGTCGCGCCCAGCGACAGGGTACTCAGCGTCAGGCAGCGCCGCGACAGAGTACTCAGGTAAAGGGCGCTCAGACAAAGACCGCCCAGAAGAACGGCGCTCAGCAGCGTCCGGCTCAGGGCGCGGCTCGGAACTCGGCTCAGCGCGGCACCCGTAAGCAGGGCTAAACCCAGCGGAACCCACCCCGTGTAGCTGGCATCGTGAGAGCCGGCGTTCGGGGGAGCGGGGCTGTGGGTTGCGCTTCCGCCGGTGATGAATATGCGCTGAATAAGAGATAACGCCCTCGCCGTTGAGTCATAGCTCAATGGCGGGGGCGCTCTATTGAACAGGTGCGATAGCGTAAAATGATGCTGTACCGATGTGTTGGGAGAAAGACCTATGACGAAGAAGGCGCCCTCTATAGTCTTCGCCGGTGGTGGCACCGCCGGTCATATTAATCCGATGCTCGCGATTGCGCGTGCGGTTCGTGATCTTGAGCCGAACGCTAAGATTCTGATGCTGGGCACTGCGGACAAGATGGAAGCCGAGCTGGTTCCGGCAGCTGGTTTCGATATTGAGTTTATTCCTCGCGCGGCGTTCCCTCGTAGCATTAACCGTGACGCTTTGGCTTTCCCCGCTAAGTTCTTTGGTGGTCTGTCGAAGACCCGCCGCATCCTCAAGGAAGCAGATGCGGATGTGGTTGTTGGTGTGGGCGGCTACGTGTGCCCGCCGGCGTATCTGTCGGCGTTGAGCGCTAAGATTCCCGTGGTGATTCATGAGGCGAACGCGAAGCCCGGTTTGGCGAACCGCCTGGGTGGTACGTTCGCGAAGTTCACCGGTGTGGCGTTCCCTAATACTCCGTTCCCGCGCGCAACCCTGGTGGGCATGCCGATGAAGGACGAGATTGCCTACCTGAACCGTGAGGCGCACCGTTCGAAGGCTCGCCGTAACCTGGGCTTGGACCCGCAGAAGCCGACCGTGATTGTGACCGGCGGTTCGCTGGGTGCATTGAGCCTGAATAATGCGGTGGCGGCGTGCCGTGACCACTTTGAGGAGTGGGATTTCCAGATTCTGCACATTACCGGTAAGGGTAAGGCTGTTCTGGATGAGAACGGTGAGCTGTTGAGCGCCCCGAATTACCGTCAGATTGAGTTTAGCAACGGCATGCAGGATGTGTATGCTGCCGCTGATCTTCTACTGGTGCGTTCGGGTGCGGCGACCGTGAGTGAGGTTGCTGCGGTGGGTGTTCCCGCGATTTTTGTGCCGCTTCCCATTGGTAATGGTGAGCAGGCTCTGAATGCTCGTTCTCTGGTGGAGGCGTCTGCGGCTCTGCTGGTGAAGGATGCAGAAGTCACCGGTGAGTGGTTTGCCCGTGAGATTCCGGCTCTTATGGCGAACCCGGAGGAGCTGGAGCGCATGGGCGCTGCGGCGTATGAACTTGGTATCCGTGACGCGGCGCGCGTTATGGCTGAAGCAGTATTGAAGGCAGCTGAGAAGTAATGACTGAATTGATGAATCTTGAGATGGTGTTGCCGGCACCGCTGAACCCGCCGTTCCCTGAGCGTGCGAAGATGAGCGAGTTGGGCCGTGTGCACTTCATCGGTATTGGTGGCGCGGGTATGAGCGCTATTGCCGCTCTGATGCTGCAGGCTGGTGTGACGGTGAGCGGTTCTGACCGTGCCGAGTCGGCTACTGTTGAGTCTTTGCGTGCTGCGGGTGCTCGTGTGGGTGTTCCTCAGCAGGCTGAGAACATTGTGGACGTTGATACCGTGGTGATTTCTACTGCGATTCGTGAGGATAACCCGGAGCTTGTTGCCGCTCGTGCGCAGGGTCTGCGTGTGCTGCACCGTTCTGAGGCGCTTGCCGCTGTGATGGGTGAGTCTCAGGTGGTTGCTGTTGCCGGTACTCACGGTAAGAGCACGACTAGCTCCATGATTTCTGTGATGTTTGATCAGCTGGGTGCTGACCCGTCGTTTGCGGTGGGCACTGTGATTGCTGGTCGCGGCACGAACGCTCACCTGGGTGCTCAGGGCCCGGAGTCGATTTTTGTGGCTGAGGCTGATGAGTCGGACGGTTCGTTTGTGCGTTACCGCCCGGCGATTGCTGTGGTGACGAACGTTGAACCGGACCACCTGGATTTCTATGAGACCGATGAGCGTGTCTTTGAGGCGTTCAACCGTTTTGTGGGTTCGCTGGCGCCTAACGGTGTTGTGGTGACCTGCGCTGATGATGCGGGCGCGGCTACTCTTGCGGCTCGTTCTCGTGCGGCGGGTGTGCCCGTGGTGACCTACGGTGAGTCTGAGGACGCTGACCTGCGCATTAGCGAGATTACCAGCGCTGGTTCTTCCTCGTCGTCGCACCTGTCCTGGTCTTTTGAATGCCGTGGTGTGCGTTATGAGGGTGAGCAGGATCTTGCTCTGAAGGTGCCCGGTATCCACAACCAGCTGAACGCTTCGGCGGCTTTTGCATCGGCACTGATTTCTGGTTACGAGGCTGCCGATATTGCTCGCGCGCTGGCTGAGTTCGTGGGTGCTGACCGCCGCTTCACTCTGCGCGGTGAGGTTGCCGGCGTGAAGGTCTTTGATGACTATGCGCACCACCCGACCGAGGTGTTCCGTGCCTTGGAGACCGGTCGTACCGTGGCTGATGGCCACAACCTGTACGTGATTTTCCAGCCTCATCTGTTCTCGCGTACTCGCGAGTTCGCGAAGGAGTTCGCGCAGGCTCTGTCGATGGCTGACCGCGCTCATGTGCTGGATATTTACCCGGCTCGTGAGCTGCCGATTGAGGGCGTGACCAGTGAGCTGATTACCGGTGCTGGTTTCTCTGAGGTTCGTTACGCCACCGCTGAGGGCGCTATTGAGGATATCGTGGCGTGCGCTCAGAGCGGCGATATTGTGATGACCGTTGGCGCCGGTGACGTGACCGCTTTGGGTGCTCGTCTGCTGGAGTCCCTGCAGGTTCGTCACGGTGGCGAGTCGAAGAAGTCGGAGGCTTAGGCTGTGCCGATGAGTTCTGGTCTCTCTTCGGAGGGGCATTCCTCCTCGCGCGCGCCGAAGGCTCCGCGTTCGCGTGCTCGTTTGCGCGCCCAGCAGGTAGCTGAGAATGCGCAGGTTGAGGCTAAGCATGCCGAATCCGCGCAGGCTGAGTCTGCCCAGTCTCAGGTGGCAAAGACGACCAAGGCTGCGGAGGCTACGAAGTCTGCGGAGGCGGTGAAGCCCGCCAAGGCGACCGCTTCCGAGGGCTCGGCCCAGGCAGCCGCTACTCAGTCTTCGAGCCCTGTTCGCCATGCGCCGCGTAAGCCGGTGGTGCATAAGTCGCACGCCCAGAACGGTGCTGATTCTTCGGCTCAGAAGAGCGCTGCGGCGGTACATTCTTCGGCGCAGTCTCTGAAGGATTCGGTGCGTTCGGCTCTGATGACCGGTCGCACCGTGTCTGAGGTTGAGCATGCCCCTGAGCTGTTTGATGTTGAGGCGTTTGAGGATTCTTCGTCTAAGGCAACGTCTGCTCAGAGTGCCTCTGCTCAGCCTGAGAAGAGCACCGGCAAGGATAGCGATAAGGGCGCCAGCAAGAAGTCTGCGTCCGCCTCCGGTAAGGCATCTGCCCAGTCAGATGCTGCCGGCTCTCGCGAAGAGCCTGCCGCCCAGAAGGCTGAGGAAAGCGCCGACAAGAGCACTGATAAGGCGGGGGAGAAGGCTGCTGAAGAGCCTCGCCCCACGAGCCGTTTTGGTCGTTGGCGTGCCGAGCGTGAGCAGCAGCGTGCCGCGGAGATTGAGAAGGAACGCGAGCGTGCGAGCCGTCAGGCTCAGCGTGAGCGTCTGCGTCAGGATCCGGGCCTGGACGGTCTGCGTGCTGAGGAGCGCCCCCGTAAGGAGCGTGCGCCTCTGAATCGTGCCCGTAAGCTGCTGTACACCGCCTCGGCACTGGCTATTATCGCGGTGCTGTATGTGGTGCTGGTCTTCTTCTCGCCCCTGTTGGCGACTCAGAAGATTACGGTGCGCGGCGCGTCCCTGCTGGAAACCACTCAGGTGGAGCAGAAGCTTGAGCCTCTGCGCGGTGTTCCGCTCACTCGCATCGACGAGAAGAAGGTGCGTGAGCTGATCGGGCAGGATAATGTGATTCGTAGCGTGCAGGTGGAGAGCCGCCCGCCGCATGAGCTGGTGGTGACCCTGAAGGAGCGTACCGCGGTTGCGGTTGTGAAGCAGGGCGATACGTACCATACTGTTGATAGTGATGGTGTGAGCCTGCTGGAGTCGGCAACTCAGCCCGATACCTCGGTGCCGCTGGTGCGTTTCAGCGGCGATGACCCGCAGACTTCGGCTGAATTCCACACCATTTCTACGGCGCTTTCGGCGATGCCCTCTGAACTTCTAGCTCAGGTTAAGGAAGCCAGCGCTACCTCAACCTCAAGTATCACTCTAACCTTGAGGGATAATACTACGGTGCAGTGGGGAACCGCTGAAGAGAGCGAGTTGAAGGCTAAGGTTCTTCTCTCCCTGCGCCAGGCTATTGCCAAGCGTGCTCAGGAGGAGAGCTCCTCTGAGGCACAGACGCAGAAGGTGACCGTCTACGACGTGTCTGCCCCGCGCGTACCGGTGACCCGCTAGGGGAACCATTCAAGCGCTTTATCCTCCCTTTTTGTGTGAAATCCGCAAAAAGAGGGGGTAATTGCGCTGTGTGACTAGGAACCAGCAAAAACAGTTTGGTATCCTAGCAGATAAAGTCATTCTTTAGAGGAAACCTTCAGGCTTAGATTAAGCTGCGGGTCTTCCGAAGCTGGAACACGGAACAATCGAGGAATACATGGACGCTGGAACTCCCCAGAACTACTTGGCAGTCATCAAGGTCGTTGGTATCGGCGGCGGTGGCGTCAACGCAGTCAACCGCATGATTGAGGTTGGTCTGCGCGGCGTTGAGTTCATTGCTATCAACACTGACGCTCAGGCTCTGCTCATGTCCGATGCAGACGTTAAGCTGGACGTTGGTCGTGAGCTGACCCGCGGTCTTGGCGCGGGCGCAAACCCCGAGGTTGGCCGTCAGGCAGCCGAGGATCACGCGCAGGAAATTGAGGAAGTCCTCAAGGGCGCAGACATGGTCTTTGTGACCGCAGGTGAGGGCGGTGGCACCGGTACCGGTGGCGCACCCGTCGTGGCACGTATTGCCCGCTCCCTCGGCGCTCTGACCATTGGTGTGGTGACCCGCCCCTTCACCTTCGAGGGTCGTCGCCGCTCCAACCAGGCTGAGACCGGTATCGCTGCTCTGCGCGATGAGGTTGATACCCTGATCGTTATTCCGAACGACCGACTGCTGTCGATTTCGGATCGTAACGTCTCCATGCTGGACGCATTCAAGTCCGCTGACCAGGTTCTGCTCTCCGGTGTGCAGGGCATTACCGACCTGATCACCACCCCCGGCCTGATCAACCTTGACTTCGCTGACGTTAAGTCTGTCATGCAGGGTGCAGGTTCGGCTCTGATGGGTATCGGCTCGGCATCCGGTGAGGACCGCGCAGTGAAGGCAGCTGAGCTGGCTATCGCATCGCCGCTGCTGGAAGCATCCATCGACGGTGCACACGGCGTTCTGCTGTCCATTCAGGGTGGCTCCGACCTGGGTCTGTTCGAGATCAACGAGGCTGCACGCCTGGTTCAGGAAGTGGCTCACCCCGACGCAAACATCATCTTCGGTGCTGTTATTGACGACGCACTGGGCGATGAGGCTCGCGTGACCGTGATTGCTGCTGGCTTCGACGCAGTAAACCCGGAGACCAACTCCAACGCTTCCACTGCTGCGGCTACTCAGGCTCAGCGCACCCAGGCATCCTTCGGCGGTTCCACCGCTCCGGCTGCTAACGGCTACGGCTACAACGCACCCGCTGCTGCTCCGGCTTCCACCGGCGCTGCTGGCTTCGACGTTGACCTTCCCCCGGTTGTGGAGGAAGCTCCGGCTCGCCGCGACACCCTGGACGTCCCTGACTTCCTGAAGTAGTCTGCCCGGCTGTGAACGCCTAGCGTTGCACGGCTGAGAGTCTTATGAAGCTATAGGGGAGCTGAGAAACACGCACATTGTGCTGTTCTCGGCTCCCCTTTGTTATACCCGCCGTTATACCCGCTGACATCTGATGAAGGAATAGAAGATGAGCGATACCCCCAACACTTCGCTACTTGCCTCTGCCGATACCCGAACCCTGGGCCCCTGGCGTGTGCGGGTGGGTTTCACCTCCCGCGCGGCGGGCAACCTGGGTCTGCACGTGGACGATGAGCTCGGTGGCGGTATGGATGCCTCCCTGGTGCGCACCCTCAACCACCGTGCCGCCCTGGAGGAGGCGCTGGGTACCGAGCCGTTCTTCTACCTGAACCAGGTGCACGGCGTGCAGATTGCCTACCCGGAAGACTATGCGGTGGAATCCTACGCGCCCGGTGCCCCGCAGGAGCGTACGGTTGAGCGTGCCCGCGCGGTGCTGGAGAACTCCCCGGTCGCCGATGCGGCGATTAGCAGTGAGGGCGTGCCCCTGGCGATTATGGTGGCCGATTGCATCCCCGTGGTGCTGGTGGGTGAGCGGGTCGCGAACTGGCAACCAATCTTGGCGGTTGCTCACGCGGGTCGCCGCGGCCTGCTCGACGGCGTACTCCAGCAGACCGTGCAACGGATGCGTCAGCTTGGCGCGGAGAAAATTACCGCCTGGCTGGGTCCGAGTATTTGCGGTAGCTGCTACGAGGTGCCTGAGGTGATGCGCACCGAGTCTACCGAGCTGATTCCGCAGGTGCATTCGGTGACCGCCCAGCAGACCCCCGGACTGGATTTGCCCGCCGGCGCCCGCGCCGTGCTGGAGGAGGCGGGAGTGCAGGTGAGCATGGACTGTGCGCAGTGCACCTTTGAGGAGCCCGAGGTGTATTCGCATCGCGGGTTCACGAACCGCGGTGAGAAGCCGGGCCGTATTGCGGGTCTGGTGTGGCTTGAGAAGACGGCGGAGCCCGCCGCCTAGAGCTGCTAAAGACAGAGCCGCTAAAGACAGAGCCGCTAAAGATAGAGAGCCGCTGAAGGAGAGAAGATGTCTGAAATGAACGTAGAAGAGAGCCTGCAGTACACTCCCGAACGTGCCGAGCAGCTGTTGCAGAACTACCGCCGCGTGCTTGAGCGTATCCGCGCCGCAGAACAGGACCATAGCGCCGTGCGTACCGAGGTGAGCGCCCCGGTGCAGCTGGTGACGGTCACGAAGTTCTTCCCCGCCTCCGACGCGGCGGCGCTGCTGGATGGGGGAGTGACCCTCTTCGGTGAGAACCGTGACCAGGAGGCGAGCGCGAAGGCTCGTGAGCTTGCCGCCTACTGCGCCCAGCGTGAGGTGCAGCCCCCGCACTGGGCGTTTATCGGCCAGTTGCAGACGAATAAGGCGAAGTCCGTGGTCAAGTACGCCTCCAGCGTGCATTCGGTGGATCGCCCCTCCCTGGCGGACGCTCTGGCGAAGGCGTACGCGAACCAGCTCTCCCGCTTTGAGGCGGGGGAGGCGCCCGCACCCGCTGCGGCGGAGCAGGGTGCGCTGACCTGCCTGGTGCAGGTGTCCCTGGCGGAGGTCGCGACCGCTGGCCACGCTGCCGAGGGCGCGCGCGGCGGTACGAGCGCATCCGAGCTGCTGGAGCTGGTGGAGCGCATCGAGAATCACGAGCATCTGCGCTGTGGTGGCGTGATGGCGGTGGCGCCGCTGGGCATGAACCCGGATGAGGCGTTTGAGAAGCTCTACGGGCTGGCGTCGCTGGTGCGTGAGCAGGTGCCGCACGCGACCGAGATTTCCGCCGGTATGAGCGGGGATTTGGAGGCGGCGGTGCGTTGGGGTTCAACCTGCGTGCGTGTGGGTAGCGACATTATGGGTAAGCGCCCGGCGCTCTAAGCCCTATTCAACCGCGGCCCTTCAAAGGTTATAGTTCCGGGCCTGCTGTTCGGTGGCATAATCATCGGCGCCCTGACCGCCCGCGCGGGGCGGGCGCTGGTAATATATACATGCCGGTGCATGACGTACCGTCACGCACACACACCTTCTGATGAAGCACCACGGCAGACCCTGTACACCACAAGCAAAGAACAGCGAGAGAATCATGGCGAAGCAAAGCCGTCTGGCGGGTTTCCTCGGCCTGGAACGATACCAGGACGCTGAGGCGACGCCGGAAGAATCCCCGCAGGCTGTGCAGGCTGACACCCGCAGGGAGGTAACCGCCTCCGCAGGGCAGGCTGCTACAGCACAGAAGACCGATAGCGCCAACAGGCTCTCAGCACTGCCCGGCTCGGCACAGTACAGCGTCGCCGAGTCGCATGCCGGGTCTCAGGGCGAAACCTACCACCTGCAGGACGAACCCGCCTATACTGAACAGGAAGAGTACCTGCAGGCTGATAGCTACGATGACGGTACAGAAACCGAGTATCTGGACGCAGAAGAACCTGCCGACGGACGAGCAGCCGTAGATGCAGCGGCACACGCCACCGCTCATACACCTGAAACCACAGCTGATCTGGCGGAAACCGAACAGACTTGGGACGACGCCAGCGCAGACAATTGGGAGGACACCCCGGTGCCGAATACCGAATACACCGAGCAGTACGCCGATACGTACTCCAACGACGGCTACTACGAACAGGGCTACGAGCCCGAAGAAACCAACGGATACACCTACGGTTACGAGGAAGAAGAGGACGAATTGCGTCGTATCACCACTATCCACCCCCGCTCCTACAATGACGCAAAGATCATTGGTGAGGCATTCCGCGAGAACATCCCCGTGATTATGAACGTGGAAGAAATGCCCGACGCAGACGCAAAGCGCCTGGTGGACTTCGCATCCGGTCTGGCATTCGCACTGGAGGGCCGCATTGAGCGCGTCACCGCTAAGGTGTTCCTGCTGACCCCCTCCAACCTGGAGGTTCTGGGCGTGGCTAACTCCGAGGTTCCCGCCGGCTTTGAGACCGACGGCGAATTCCCCTTCGACCAGGGCTAAGGACTGATAGATGGGTTATATTTTCGCCCTCATTACGATTATTCTGTACGTTCTCTACGTCTCCATGCTGCTGCGCATGCTCTTTGACTGGGTACGCATGTTCGCTCCGGAGTGGCGCCCCAAGGGCATTGTGTTGCTCTTCGCCAGTGGCGTGTACGCGGTGACGGACTGGCCGATGAACCTGTTGCGTCGTCTGATTCCGCCGGTGCGTGTGGGTAACGTTGCGTTGGATACCGGTTTTCTGATTCTGATTGTTCTGCTGTCTTTCCTGCTGAACATCATGATGACGATTACCGCGAAGCTGTCCTAACGTAGCCCCTCCATCGGAGAGATACGAGAACTAGGCATGAGAGCCCCGCTTGCGCTTGGCATCCTGACATGGGATGACGTGCTGGCGGGGTTTTCTGTACCCAATTTCTGGGCCGAGAAGAACCTCCCGCGAGGGGGGAGAGACGAATACAGCCGGCGTCGAATCATGCGAAATGCACCCGCGAGCAGATATCGAGCTTGATTACGGCGGGGATAGGGATAAACGCAGCGCGTGGTGAATCCCACCCTTGCGCAGAGCGAATATTTTACGATTCAACCGACGTATAACCGGGCACAGAAACCAAAGAATAGTAGAATTGGTGCCAACGACTGCATCGCGGCATAACCATGCCCTGAATCATCGGGACCCTAAAATATTGGGGCCACGCCCTATCTGGCTGGTGAATCCGCGGCACTCAACATCACCACCAAACCCCGTAGGGATACCCAGAGGAGAAGCCCATGGCAATCACCCCCGAAGACCTGATCACTAAGAGCTTCAAGATCGTCACCGAAGAGTCCGGTTACGACCGCAACGAGGTCGACGACTTCTTGGACGAGCTTGTTGTCGAACTGCGCGCACTCTACTCCGATCGTGACGCTCTGGAGCGTCAGGTTGAGCAGCTCTCTGCAAATGCACCCGATTCCCCCGCAGCAGCTGTAGCACCCGCACAGTCCTCGGCGGCATCGGCTGCACCTCAGGATGCGGCGGCGTTGCTCGCCATGGCACAGAAGGTTCACGACGACTACGTGGCACAGGGCGAGAAGGCTAAGGCTGAACTGCTCGAAGAGGCAGAGAGGAAGGCAGACGCTATGGTGAGCGAAGCTCAGCAGCAGCGCGAAGAGGTTCTCTCCCGCCTCACCGACGAGAAGGAAGAGCTGGAGATCGCTGTTGAGGCTCTGCGCGGCTTCGAGAGCCGCTACCGCTCCAAGCTGCTGCAGCACCTGGACGCACAGGTTCAGGAGCTGAAGAACCTCAAGTCCATCGAGGCTTCCGCATAAATCAGCGTGCCTAAATAAGCTAACGACGCTTTGAAGCGTATGCCGCCCGGATTCTTTCTCTTCCACCGCTATTCACCGGGGAAGATCGAAAGAACCGGGCGGTATTCTCATGCCCGCCCGGCACGGCCTAAAAACCCAGCGTGCAAAGCGGGGGAGAGCACCCGCCACATCACCGCCGAATACTCGATGCGCTACCCCTATTTGCTAAGCTAGAGGGGCACTATCGAACGCGAGCGCACTCCGCCTCCGTACCATGGGGCCTCCGTACCATGGGGCCTCCGCGCCATAGGGCCGGCGCACCGTAGGCGCAACAACCGGAACAGACCGCAGCAACCGGCACAGACTAGAGGAGAGCTATGACCAACACCCCCAAGACTGCTGAATCCTCAGTCGCACAGGTAGCCGATAACGCCGCCGAAGAATCTACTGGTCGCCGCGTGCGCATCCTCTCGGCTCGCTCCGCCGGCATCCTCGCGCTCGTGCTCGCCGCCGTCGTGTTCGCTATCGATCAGGGCACCAAATACCTGGTCGTCACTCAGATGCAGTTGGGGGAGCGCATCACCGTCATTGACGGGCTTCTGTGGTGGTACTCGATCCGTAACTCCGGCGCCGCATTCAGCATGGGCGAGAACGTCACCTGGGTCTTCACCCTCGTCATGGTCGCCGCCGCAGCCGTGGTGCTCTACCTGCTGCGCCGCACCCGCGCCCTGTCCTGGACCCTCGCGCTAGGCGGACTGCTTGGCGGTATCTGCGGCAACCTTTTTGACCGTCTCTTCCGTGAGCCCGGCTTCGGCTCCGGTCACGTGGTTGATTTTATTTCCGTGCCGAACTTCGCGATTTTCAATATTGCAGACTCTGCAATCTGCGTGTGCATGGCGTTCATCGTTCTGCTGAACTTCAAGGGCCTGAACCTCAACGGAACCCGTGTGCAGGCTGACGACAAGAATGCGGCAGAGAAGAGCGCCAAGTAGCTCCCCGTTCCGGCATACGCGCCGACGGTTACGTTGCCGACACACGTGCCTACTAAGACGTTCTCACACAGACGACCCCTCACACAGACAACCTAAGCAAACACCACCCGAAGGAGAGCCGCATGAGCGAAACCACCAACGCCGCCGAAGATACGGCACGCATCCGCGCCGAATTCACCGTTGAAGGCGCGCTCGCCGGTATGCGTCTGGACGCCGCGCTCGCCGGTGCCCTCGACGCGCCGCGCACCCGCACCTCCGGGTGGATTCGTGACGGCCACGTGACCGTGACCAACAACGGCAAGACCGTGAAGATTGGCAAGTCCTACAAGCTTTCCGCAGGCGATGAGGTCGTCGTCGATGCACCCGCACCGCGCGATCTGGCGGACATCCGCCCCGAGAAGGTGGACGGCTTCCGCATCGTGCACCTGGACGAGGACATCGTTGTGGTGGACAAGCCCGCGGGCGTGGCGGCACACCCCTCACCCGGCTGGCACGGTCCCACCGTCATCTCCGCGCTCATGGGCGAGGGCATTTCGGTTGCCACCTCCGGCGCGGCAGAGCGCCAGGGCATTGTGCACCGCCTGGACGTGGGCACCAGCGGCTTGATGGTCGTAGCCCGCAGCGAACGCGCCTACACCGAACTCAAGCGAGCCTTCAAGGAACGCACCGTGGACAAGGTCTACCACACCCTCGTGCAGGGCCTGCCCGACCCGCTACGCGGCACCATTGACGCACCCATCGGCCGCCACCCCGGCAACGAATGGAAGTTCGCCGTGGTTGAAGACGGACGCAACTCCATCACCCACTACGATGTGCTCGAAGCCTTCGGCCCCGCATCCCTGGTGGAGGTGCACCTGGAAACCGGACGCACCCACCAGATTCGTGTGCACTTCTCCGCGCTGCGCCACCCCTGCTGCGGCGACCTGACCTACGGCGCCGACCCGCGCTTTAGCGCGGAACTGGGTCTGACCCGCCAGTGGCTGCACGCGCACCGCCTGGGCTTCGACCACCCCGGTACCGGCGAGCGCGTGACCTTTACCAGCGAGTACCCGCTCGATTTGTCCTACGCGCTGACCGCTCTGCGCGAGGGTAAGGTTCAGCTCGGCTAAACAGCTCAGCTTGGCTAGACAGCTCAGCTTGGCTAGACAGCTCAGCTCGGCTAGACAGCTCGGCAACTATAGCCGCCCGCGGGCTGATACCCCGTCGCACACAGCTTCACATTCACCGCCCATCCTCCAGCCCACATCTTCAGGAGATATCCGTGGCAACCAAAGATTTTGCGCACCTGCACGTGCACACCGAGTACTCCATGCTCGACGGCGCCGCGCGCCTGGGTGACCTGTTCACCCACGCTAAAGAACTCGGCATGAAGTCCATGGCGACCAGTGACCACGGCTTCCTCTTTGGTGCCTTCGACTTCTGGCGTCAGGCTAAAGCGCACGACATTAAGCCCATCATTGGTGTGGAAGCGTACCTGACCCCCGGCACGCACCGTACTGACCGTTCGCGTGTGCGCTGGGGCGACGGCTCGCGCGACGACGTCTCCGGTGGTGGCGCGTACACCCACATGACCATGTGGGCTGAAACCACCGAGGGCATGCACAATCTGTTCCGTGCCTCCTCGATTGCGTCGCTGGAAGGTCAGCTGTACAAGCCGCGTATGGACCGTGAGGTGCTGCAGACCTACTCGAAGGGCCTGATTGCGACCACCGGTTGCCCTTCCGGTGAGGTTCAGACCCGCCTGCGCTTGGGCCAGTTCGATGAGGCGGTCCAGGCGGCGAGCGAATTCCGCGATATTTTCGGCAAAGACAACTTCTACTGCGAGGTCATGGACCACGGCCTGGACATTGAACGCAACGTCCAGGAGGACCTGCACCGCCTCGCCAAGAAGCTGAACCTGCCCTTCGTCGCCACCAACGACCTGCACTACACCCGCCAGGAAGACCACACCGCCCACGCGGCGCTGCTGTGCGTGCAGTCCGGCTCGACCCTCACCGACCCCAAGCGCTTCAAGTTCGACGCGGATAACTTCTACCTGCGCTCGGCAGAAGAAATGTACGCCCTGTTCGGCGACATTCCCGGCGCGTGCGAGAACACCCTCGAAATCGCTGAACGCTGCAACGTGGAGTTCAACACCAAGGCGAACTACATGCCGAACTTCCCCGTGCCCGAGGGCGAAAACGAGGAATCCTGGTTCGTGAAGGAGGTCGAGAAGGGCCTGCACTACCGCTTCCCGGACGGCGTGCCCGACAAGGTACGCAAGCAGGCTGAATACGAGGTGGGGGTCATTACCTCTATGGGCTTCCCCGGCTACTTCCTCGTGGTCGCCGACTTCATCAACTGGGCTAAGCGCAACGGTATTCGCGTGGGTCCGGGCCGTGGCTCCGGTGCAGGTTCCATGGTTGCGTACGCGATGCGTATTACCGACCTGAACCCGCTCGACCACGACCTGATCTTCGAGCGATTCCTCAACCCCGACCGCGTCTCCATGCCCGACTTCGATGTGGACTTTGACGATCGTCGCCGCGGCGAAGTCATCGACTACGTGACCGAAAAATACGGTGAAGAGAAGGTCGCACAGATCGTCACCTTCGGCACCATTAAGGCGAAGCAGGCGCTCAAGGACGCCTCCCGCGTGATGGACCAGCCGTACTCGGTCGGCGAGCGCCTCACCAAGGCGATGCCGCCGGACGTCATGGGTAAGAACATCGCCCTGGCGAACGTGTACAACGAAGAGGATAAGCGTTACGCCGAGGCGGCAGATTTGCGCGCCCTCATTGAGGACCCGGTCGATAAGATTTACGGCCAGGTGTTCGAGACCGCGAAGGGCCTGGAGGGCCTGAAGCGTCAGTGGGGTGTGCACGCTGCGGGCGTGATTATGTCCAGCAAGGACCTCGTGGACGTCATCCCCGTGATGCGCCGCGAGGCGGACGGCCAGGTCATCACCCAGTTCGATTACCCCACCTGTGAGGGCTTGGGCCTGATCAAGATGGACTTCTTGGGTCTGCGTAACCTCACCATCATTTCTGATGCGGTGGAGAACATTAAATCGAACCGTGGCATTGACCTGGACCTTGAATCTCTGCCGCTGGATGACCCGGAATCCTACCGTCTGCTGGCCCGAGGCGACACCCTCGGCGTGTTCCAGCTCGATGGTGGCCCGATGCGCTCGCTACTCAAGCTCATGGAGCCCGAGGAGTTCGAGCACATTTCGGCAGTCTTGGCGCTGTATCGTCCCGGTCCGATGGGTGCGAACTCGCATACCAACTACGCTCTGCGTAAGAACGGTAAGCAGGAGATTGAGCCGATTCACCCCGAGCTGGAAGAGCCGCTGAAGGACATTCTGGACACCACCTACGGTCTGATTGTGTATCAGGAGCAGGTTATGGCGATTGCTCAGAAGGTCGCGAACTACACTCTGGGTGAGGCAGACTTGCTGCGCCGTGCGATGGGTAAGAAGAAGAAGGCGGAGCTGGATAAGCAGTACGCTACCTTCCACGACGGCATGATTTCTAACGGCTACTCTGAGGGCGCTGTTAAGGCGCTCTGGGATATTCTGCTGCCGTTCTCTGACTACGCGTTCAACAAGGCGCACACGGCTGCGTACGGTCTGGTGTCGTACTGGACGGCGTACCTGAAGGCGCACTTCCCGCAGGAGTACATGGCTGCTCTGCTGACCAGTGTGGGCGATAACAAGGACAAGCTCGCACTGTACCTGAACGAGTGCCGCGCCATGGGCATTACCGTGCTCGCCCCGGACGTGAACGAGTCCACCCTGACGTTTGCCCCTGTCGGCGATGATATCCGCTTCGGTATGGGTGCGATTCGTAACGTGGGCGCGAACGTGGTTGAGGGCATGATTGCCGCCCGCGAGGAGAAGGGCCGCTACGAGTCCTTCAACGACTTCCTGAAGAAGGTGCCGCTGCAGGTGTGCAATAAGCGCACCATCGAGTCGCTCATCAAGGCGGGCGCATTCGACGACCTGGGCCATACGCGCCGTTCCCTGTCCCTCATCCACGAGGCGGCAGTGGACGCGGCGGTGGCGGTCAAGCGTAAGGAGGCGGCGGGCCAGTTCGACCTCTTCGGCTCCCTCGGCATGGACGACGCCCTCGGCGACGAACTGACCGTGACCATCCCGGACGTACCCGACTGGGACCGCCGCGAGAAGCTGAACTTTGAGCGTGACATGCTGGGCCTGTACGTTTCGGACCACCCGCTGCGTGGCCTGGAGCGCGCCCTCTCTGATGCCGCAACCCACTCGGTACACGACATCATCGGCGAAGACTCGCACGTGCGCGACGGCGAAACCGTCACCATCGCGGGCATGCTCACCGGCGTTTCGCGCCGTATCGCCAAGTCCAGCGGTAACCAGTATGCCTCCGTGGAACTGGAAGACCCCTCGGGCGCAACCATCACGGTCATGTTCTTCTCCCGCGCCTACGAGACGATGGGCGCCGCTCTGGCGGACGACCTCATCTGCTCGATTCGTGGCCGCGTGCAGCGCCGCGACGACGGCAGCGTGAACATGAGCGCCCAGGAACTGCAAATCCTGGAAATCAGCGATGACGGCCGCGCCGCACCTATCACCATCGTGGTTCCCGAGTACCTGGTGACCGAGGCGAACCTGAAGGAGCTGAAGGAGACCCTGCGCGACCACAAGGGCACCGCGGATGTGCGCATGCTCATCCGCACCCGCGATAAGGAGCAGCTGGTGCTGCTGGACGCGAGCGTGCGTGTGGAACCGAACCCGAGCCTTTTCGGCGAAATCAAGACGATTTTCGGTCCGAGCTGCATTCGACGCTAACAACACGCCCCGCTGAGGGGAATGACAGGGTGGATTCTGCATAGCAGAGTCCACCCTGAGCGTATATTCACTCACACCATACGGTGCATCCGCTGTATATCACGGTAGAATAGGTATAAATATTCTTGAGCGCTGTATACGCGGGCGCCCCTAACGCCCAGCCAAGGAGAAACGAATGTACTGCCCCTATTGCAAGCACACCGACTCGCGCGTGGTGGATTCCCGCACCACCGATGACGGCGCCGCAATTCGCCGTCGCCGCCAGTGCACCTCCTGCGCTCGCCGCTTCACGACCGTTGAAACCACCACCATTTCGGTGATTAAGCGTTCCGGCGTGACCGAGCCCTTCGACCGTTCGAAGATTGCCGCCGGCGTGCGTAAGGCATGCCAGGGCCGCCCCGTGGGCGAGGATGATTTGGCGAAGCTCGCCCAGGAGGTTGAGGAGCTGATTCGTGCCCGCGGTCTGGCGGAAATCAACGCGCACGAGGTGGGCCTGACCATCCTGGAGCCGCTATCGAAGCTGGACGCGGTCGCCTACCTGCGTTTTGCGAGCGTGTACCAGGCGTTTGAAAACCTTGAAGACTTTGAGGAGGCGATTGCGCGTCTGCGTGAGGACCGCATCGCCCAGTAAATGGCTAGTACAGTAACTAGCTAAACCGGTTGCCGCAACATGAGCGGCGGTATACAGAAGGGACCGCCTTCCGAATGATTCGGAAGGCGGTCCCTTCGTGTATCTGTGAAGCTCTATCTGTGAAGTTCTATCCGAGGCGGACAGCAGGAAGCCTCTTATGCTTCGCCGCGGCGCTTACGCTCATTCAGCATGCCGCCAGCCCACAGTGCCGCGCCCACGATACCCGCGTTGTTGCGCAGGGTTGCCATGACCATGGGGGTGCGGATGTGGTCCTCGAAGTACGGCATGAACTTCTCGGGGTTCTTGGAGATGCCGCCGCCGATGATGAACAGGTCGGGGGAGAAGAGCATCTGCACGTGGTCGAAGTAGCGGTACAGGCGCTTACCGTACTTCTTCCAGGACAGCTCGTGCACCTCGCGGGCGCGAGCGGAAGCCTGAGACTCAGCGTTGTGGCCGTCAATCTCCAGGTGGCCCAGCTCGGTGTTCGGAATCAGCACGCCGTCGTTAATCAGCGCGGAACCGATGCCGGTGCCCAGGGTGATGACAGCAATCAGGCCGTCGCGGTCGCGACCCTGACCGTAGGTTGCCTCAGCCAGACCGGCTGCGTCAGCGTCGTTGAGGCCGTAGACGGTGCGGCCGCCCAGTGCCTCGCTCATGACCTGCTCCAGGTCGGTGTTAATCCAGGAGTCGTCCACGTTCGCTGCGGAGAAGACCATGCCGTTCTTCACGACTGCGGGGAAGTCGATGCCGACAGCAGAGTCGGGGTCCGGTGCCAGGTCGCGGCTCTGCAGCTCGTTCACAACGCGCTGCACAACCTCTGCCACAGCCTCGGGGGTTGCGGGCTTGGGGGTGTCGATGCGGAAACGATCCGAGACGAGGTTGCCGGTGCGCAGGTCGACGATGCCGCCCTTAATGCCGGTGCCTCCAATGTCCACACCAATCTGCAGGTCCTTGGGGGTGGGGGCGGGCAGGTCGTTGATGAGGCTGGGCTCAGCGTAGTTAGCCATGATTCCCTTTCTTCCCTCCGCTCTCGCAGAGGAATATGTCTGTGGTATCGAGTGATATTGAATGGATAGTCCGGCAAATCTGCCGTAAAACTTAGATGCCTAAGGCAACTTAGGGGAGGGTGAGGATGTCCGCGCCGTCAGCGGTCACCACGAGGGTGTGCTCGAACTGTGCGGTGCGCTTGCGGTCGCGGGTGACCACGGTCCAGTCGTCATCCCACAGGTCCCATTCGATGGTGCCGAGGGTCAGCATGGGCTCGATGGTGAAAATCATGCCCTCGCGAATCTCGGTGTCGTAGGCGGGTGCCGCATCGTAGTGGGGGATGATGAGGCCCGAGTGGAACTCACGACCCACACCGTGGCCGGTGTAGTCGCGGACCACGCCGTAACCGAAGCGAGCCGCATACTTCTCAATGACGCGACCAATCACGTTAATTTGGCGACCCGGCTTCACAGCCTTAATTGCGCGGTTGAGGGACTCCTCGGTGCGCTCAACCAGCAGGCGGGACTCTTCGTCCACGTTGCCGATGAGCAGGGTCTTGTTGGTGTCGCCGTGCATGCCGTCAAGGTATGCGGTGACGTCCAGGTTGAGGATGTCGCCGTCCTCCAGCACGGTGGTGTCCGGAATACCGTGGCAGATGACCTCGTTCAGGGAGGTGCACACGGACTTCGGGTAGCCGCGGTAATCCACGGTGGAGGGGTACGCGCCGTGGTCACAAATGTACTCGTGGACCAGCACGTCAATCTCGTCGGTGGTGGTGCCGGGTACGCAAATCTTGGATGCTTCAACAATGGCGCCTGCCGCAATCTTGCCGGCTGCGCGAACCCGCTCAACTTCCTCGGGGGTGTACATGTTCGAGTCGTTACCCTCGTTAGCGGTGGGCTTACCCACGTACTCGGGGCGAACAATGTGCGAGGGGACCGGGCGCATCGGGCTGATGCGTCCGGGGGTCAGGCAACCGACGGGCGCACGACCGGGCTCTGCGGGAAGATTATGCGAAGTATTCGTTTTGGTTGAAGACATAGTTTCATCTTACCGGGCGGGGGCGGTTTGTGTCCCTTGCGCAGGCGCTAAAAAGCGGCGGATACACAAGCCGTACCTTTTTCCCAGATTGTGAATAAAATTTCATGCACCCTAGCGGCAAAACCGCGCGGCAGGGTGCGGAGGAGAAGACAAGGGAAAAGGGGGAGAGGCGCCGTGAGAAGCTTCGCCCGCCTCATTGCCACGAACCTGGGCGCGTGAGAAGCTAGAAACACCAGCCCCTCACCGTCGAAGCTACACCGTCAAAGGAGAACCCATGAGCGAGAAGAAAAGCCACCTGAGCGAAGCTATCGAAGCGGCGGTTGAGAAGACCCTGCACGCCGCAGCTGACGCAACCAGCCCGCACGCTGACGAATACTGGTACAACCTCGCCACCGGTGAGGTCGAGCGAGGCCAGCAGAGCGCCGTCACCTCCCTGTGGGGCCCCTTCAAGACCTACGAGGAGGCGGCACACGCCATGGACCGCGCCCGCGAGCGCAACGAGGCGTGGGACAAGGACGGCGGCCTGCTCTAAAGCCCAACGAACTTCTGCACGCTTGTCTCTAATAGAGGCGTCTAATAGAGGCATCTAAAAGAGGCAGAAAACAGATACAGCAAGACCCCCGCACCCGGAACACCGGATACGGGGGTCTTCGCTTTGTCTCAAGCTATCTTCTCAACCTCAAGCCTATTCAAAGGTGTGCTCAGCCGCCGGGAACTCGCCCGAACGAACCTGCTCACGGTAGGCGCGCGCGGCGTCCTCCATGACCTGGCCGACCTGCGCGAACTGCTTCACAAAACGTGGAACGCGGCCGGAACGAACACCCATCATGTCCTGCCAGACCAGCACCTGACCGGTCGTCACATTCGAAGCACCAATACCGATCGTCGGCACAGTACCCACCGCCTCATCCACCAGGCGTGCGGTCTCGGTAGTTACCATTTCCATGAGCACGCAGAACGCGCCAGCCTCAGCCAGAGCCACCGCATCCTCACGAACGCGCTCGGCGGCCTCGCCACGACCCTGCACACGGAAACCACCCAGGGCATGCTCCGACTGCGGGGTGAAACCAACATGCGCCACCACCGGAATACCGGTACGCACCAGGGCACGAACCCACTCGGTCATCGACGCATCCGCCTCAATCTTGACCGCGTGCGCGCCGCCCTCCTTCATCAGACGAACAGCGCTCGCAACCGCCTGCTGCGGCGACTGCTCATAGGAGCCGAATGGCAGGTCAGCAACCACCATGGCGCGGGAGGCACCGCGAGAAACCGCCGCGACCATCGGAATCATCTCATCCAGGGTGATGGTCAGGGTCGACTCGTAACCGAGCACCACGTTCGCCGCGGAATCGCCCACCAGCAGCATCTCGATACCCGCGCGATCAAAAATCTGCGCGGTCAGGGCGTCATAGCAGGTGAGCATGGAGAACTTCTGCCCGGTCGCCTTAGCCTGCGCCAGGTGAACGGTACGCACCTTCTTGACGGTATCCAGGTCAAAAGGCTTCGATGCAGAAGCAGTCGCGGGAGCAACCGCGGAGGTAGCGGCAGGCTGCGCCGCGTAAGGCGAAGAGATCTCGGAAGAACGCTCAGTAGTCATGCTGACTATTCTAACCCTGCA
Source organism: Rothia sp. HMSC061D12 (assembly GCF_001836735.1). Lineage (NCBI taxonomy): Bacteria > Bacillati > Actinomycetota > Actinomycetes > Micrococcales > Micrococcaceae > Rothia > Rothia sp. HMSC061D12. The sequence continues at coordinate 93,217 of NZ_KV830305.1, forward strand.
CGGCTCCAACCTGGCGTACCGCTCACCACGAGGGAACTGTCCCTAGTTCCAGATGAGGTTAATGTAGTAGGTCGGGAACGACGCAGCAGCGTTCTTATTCATCATCTCCGGAATGGCGAGGGACGCATCCTCAAACTCACGCGGCAGATCACGCTGAATGAGTGCCTGCTGCACCAGGGCGTCCCAGTACACCTGGGTGACCGAGTAGGTGCAGACTTCCTTCACGACGTCCTCCGCGTAGGACTCCCACGCCTTACGCGCCGCATCATCAGAGCCGAAGAAACCCTCATAACCCTGAGACAGGCCCGTATCGCAGGCACTCACCGCGTTCTTCGAGTACTGCAGCCAGTAGCTACGGCTCAGCTCATCCGAAGTATTGAACGTAAACGCCTCATAGTCCGCCTTCAGCAGGGCGTAGGACGCCTGGATGGAACCGGCAAGCGGGGCGTGCGAGGAGAAGACAATAACGTCCAGAAGAGCGGCAATGTACTCCATCTGCGCCTTCTCATATGCAATACCGGAAGGCTGAGCCGGACCAGAATGCATCTGCACCAAGCCCTCGACAGCGTTGATGAAACGCTCAATGTCGGCGGTTGCCTTCACCATCAAATTCAGCAGACGCTGAACGCGCTGATAATCCTCAGAAATCTGCGAGAACAGACCGTAAGGCAGGATGCCGCGCTCCGAAGCTGCCGCCGCCAGAACCTGGCTCGTCAGACGCTGACTCTCCACCTCAGCCTTCGCCACGCTCAGCAGCAGGGCACCACAATAGGCCAAGGCACGGCGATCCACCAGCTGAGGCTGCTGCTGATGCAGCGGCAGAAGACGCTCGTGAATCTGACGGAAAATCGCGCTCTGCGCCAGGGCCTTCTTACCCAGCTCCTCAGTCTTCAAAAGCACCGTATCCGCCGAGAAATCACGCGGAACAAAACGGCGCGCATCCTCAGCGGTAAACGGCGAATAGGGGCGACCCATCAGCGGCTGCAACAGCGACATCGTGGTAAACAGCGAAAAACGAGCCGACACCGGGTACAGCGAATCAGGGTAGTTCGGCGCATCTACCGCATTCACGCGCTCCGTGCACAGCGTCAGCCACGTCTGCTCCACCGCCCGCTCAGACCTAATGCCAAGACCCATACCCAGGATGCCCTCGCCGAACGCCTCCGAAGGGAGCTTGCCGGGGTTCATCTGACGCACCTGCATCTGCGCCAACGCCAGCTCCACCGTATAGTTCGCCCGGCGCTTCTTGCCCGCCTCATCAAGGTGCTGGAACGGACGCATACCCGCGATCTTCTGAGCGCGCGCCTGCGTGTGCAGCTCCTTGCTCATCGCAAACTGCTGCGGGTTACGCTGCATCATCTTCGACACCTCGTACGCGCTCTTACGGTTCAACTTCTCACGGCGCTGAGCGCCCTCAGCCGACAGCGCATCATACTTGCCGCGCGTCGCGTGCACATACCAGGCACGAATCAGCTGCAACGGCAGGAAGAAGAACGCGAACTTCCACGACCACGTAAACAGAAGAATCGGAATGACCGCAATCGACCCCACACGACCCGTATAACCGAGCCAAATAAGCTCCACAAACGCACCCACCAGCGCAAAGAGCGCCACGGTGCGAGTCCTAAACGCAACGCGGGAGGGGCGGTCCAGCAGGTAGGTCGTGCCGCCAGACTTGTTGTTCCTCATGACCAGCGGACCAAACGCCGCAATCGCCATAATGCACGCCAGGTACACAACGCAGAAAACAACCGGTGCCGCAATGAGTAGCAGCCACTCTAAACCGGTGGGGTCAGCAGCCACGATGCTGGTCGCCAACGGAAGCTGTACGGTCGAGGGAAGAAGAATGGAATGTAGCATACCCCCATTATCGCAAGGCGCCCCCGAACACGCCCCGCGAACCGTCATCTGCTAGGTATCTGGGCACAACCTACACCCACACAGCGGAAAAGCGGGGGAACAGAGAGCGGGGGAGCGGCCCCGGCATCGCCCAGAATCTGAGCTACCGAGGCGCACGAGCGAGAATTTACACAAACGAAACCTCCCACCCGCGCGACGCACAGCAGAACCCGATAGGCTAGATAACAACAGGACACACGCCGGGGCAAGGAGGCGCCAGCACCGCTGGTACGCAAACCGCCGGAACGACGGTGAAAACCGCTGAAAGTTTAGCGGAACCCACCGGGTCGCTCCCGCACTATACATCCTCGTCTCGGTACACAATTCAGCGCGCCTCCGCCGCCCGCAGACGGGTACCACACGGATGCGCGCCCGCACCGAGAGGGCAACTCATGGACCGCCAACAGGAATTCGTACTGCGCACCATCGAAGAGCGCGACATCCGCTTCATCCGCCTCTGGTTCACCGACGTGGTCGGCACCCTCAAGTCCGTCGCGCTCGCGCCCGCCGAGGTAGAAAGCGCCTTCGACGAGGGCCTGGGCTTCGATGGTTCCTCGATTGAGGGTTTCTCCCGCATCTACGAATCCGACATGCTGCTGCAGCCGGACCCCTCCACCTTCCAGATTCTGCCCTGGCGCGGTGAAGAAGACTACACCTCCCGCATGTTCTGCGACGTGCTCACCCCCGACGGCGAAATCAGCGCCTCCGACACCCGCGGCGTGCTCAAGCGCGTGCTCAACAAGGCTGCGGAGATGGGCTTCACCTGCTACACCTCGCCCGAAATTGAGTTCTACCTACTTGAATCCTCCAAGCTTGGTGCGGACGGATTCCCCGTGCCCGTGGACCACGAATCCTACTTCGATCACACCCCCGGCGGCATCGTGCAGGACTTCCGCCGCAAGGCAGTGACCATGCTCGAAGAGGTCGGCATCTCCGTCGAATTCAGCCACCACGAAACCGGCCCCGGCCAGAACGAAATCGACCTGCGCCACGCCGACGCCCTGCAGACCGCCGACAACGTCATGACCTTCCGCACCGTCATCAAGGAAGTCGCCTACTCGCTCGGCATGTACGCAACCTTCATGCCCAAGCCCTTCACCAAGTACGCCGGCAGCGGCATGCACACCCACTTCTCCCTCTTCGAAGGCGACACCAACGCATTCTTCGAAGCTGGCGCCGAATACCAGCTCTCCAAGACCGCACGCCACTTCATCGCCGGTGTGCTCAAGCACGCCCCCGAATTCACCTCGGTCACCAACCAGTTCATCAACTCCTACAAGCGCCTCTGGGGCGGCGGCGAGGCACCCTCCTACGTCTCCTGGGGTCACAACAACCGCTCTGCACTCGTGCGCGTGCCCCTGTACAAGCCGAACAAGATGCAGTCCGCCCGCATCGAGTACCGCGGCCTGGACTCGGCATCGAACCCGTACCTCGCTTACGCGGTGATTCTCGCCGCCGGCCTGAAGGGCATCGAAAACGAGTACCCGCTCATGCCCGCCGTGACCGAGGACCTCGCCGCCATGACCAACGCCGAACGCCGCGCGATGGGCTACAACCCGCTACCCGCCTCCCTGCGTGAAGCTATTAACATCACCGAGGAATCTGAGTTCATGGCGGAGGTTCTGGGCGAGCAGGTCTTTGAGCAGTTCCTGCGCAATAAGCGCGCCGACTGGGACCAGTACCAGGCTCAGGTGACCCCCTACGAGCTCAAGCACAACCTCGGAATCCTCTAATCGCTGGATTCTTTAGCCTCCTCGCATGATGAGTGACCGCTGACAGCCTCAGGGCGGTACCCGCCACCGGTAACACGCCGGCGGGTACCGCCCACAGGTGTATCAGCATCGCTTTTTATCCCGCCGAAATTTATACTCTCTACCCACGGTTCTACCCACAGTTCTCACGCTATGACTGACAGCTCTCACTACCCGGCCACCGGGCTCATCCGCATTGTTGACCCCGCCAAAGAACCCAAGCCGCTGACCGATATCGCCCCCGATGCGCTCGACGACGAACAGCGCGCCGAAGCCGAACGCAAAGCACAGCTGCGCCTGCACACCCGCATGATTGCCACCGGTTTTCACGACCCGTCCAAAGCGGAACGCTGGCTCAACGCGCCCGAACTGCAGCGTGTCTCGCAGGATGCGCTCTTTGCCGGGCTGCGCCTCGCACCCTCACCGGATATTGCGCTGCCCGCCCTTGTGCGCCTCATCGAAAAGCATCCGGCGGTCGCCGAGCGCGCCAACCGCGGCGAGGAAGAATTCGGCATGTACCGCCTGCTCGGTGCATCCCAGGCGATTGGTGATTTCCTCTACCGCCGCCCTGAGCTCATCGATCCGCTCTTCGACACGCAGGTGTACCCCGCCGAGAGCGCGCTGATTCGCTCCCAGCACCCGGCGTCGATTCTGCCGGAGACCGACGGGGAATTCCTGACCCCCATCGCCCCGCTGGACACCCCATACCGCCGCGATATCCTCACCGCCCTCGGCGCGGACCCCCACGCGGAACGTCCGCGCGCTGCCGCAGAGCAGACCGGCAAGGACGGCTACGTGACCCTGCGCGTCGCCTACCGCGCCGCCCTGGCGCGCATCGCCCTGCTCGACGTGTGCTGCGAAGACCCGGTCGAAATGATGCCCACCATCGGTCGGCACCTCGCCGATTTGGCTGCCGCCGCGCTGGAGGGTGCGCTCGCCATTGCCCGCACGGAAGTTGCGGAGGGGGTGGGCCTCGGCCTGGCGGCTCCTCGCCGCGGCGAGGCCGTAGACGCCCTGGACTTGGCGATTATCGGCATGGGCAAGTGCGGTGCCCGCGAGCTGAACTACATCTCTGACGTTGACGTGGTGTATGTGGTTGCGCCGGTTGAACCCGCGCCCACTACCGGGGCAGAGGGGGAGGCCGCCCAGCTCAAGCTCACCGAGAACGAATGTTCCACCATCGGCACGGAACTCGTGCACGCCCTCACCCGCGCCATCATGGGCCCCGCACCCGAACCCGCCCTCTGGGAAGTTGACGCGAACCTGCGCCCCGAAGGTAAGGATGGCCCGCTCGTGCGCACCGTCGAATCTTACGTTCAGTACTACAAGCGCTGGGCAGAAAACTGGGAGTTCCAGGCTCTGCTCAAGGCGCGCCCCATCGCCGGTTCGGCGCAGCTGGGCGCCCGCTACGCCCGCGCCATTGACCCCTTCGTGTGGGAGTCCGCCGCCCGCGAATCCTTCGTGGAATCCGTGCAGGCGATGCGCGCCCGCGTGACCGACAACATCCCCTCGCACCAGGTGGACCGCCAGATTAAGCTGGGCCCGGGCGGCCTGCGCGATATCGAATTCACCGTGCAGCTGCTGCAGCTCGTGCACGGTCGAACCGACCCCGCCGTGCGCACTAAATCCACCGTGGACTCGCTCGCGGCGCTGACCGCGGTCAGCTACATTAGCCGCACCGACGCCGAAGCATTCAGCCGCGACTACAAGAAACTGCGCGTACTGGAGCACCGCATCCAGTTGCAGCAGCTACGCCGCACCCACCTGATGCCCGAGAAGGACGCCGAACAGCGCGCTCTTGCCCGCTCGATTCTGTCCCCGGAACGCAACGGAACGCTTTCTGCCGAGCAGATGCTCAAGGCGTGGCAGAAAATTAAACGGAACGTCCGTTCACTGCACGAGCGGATCTTCTTCCGCCCGCTGCTGGCCGCCGTCTCCACGCTCAGCCGCGACGAAGTAGTGCTCAGCGAGCAGGCGGCACAGGACCGTCTTGCCGCCCTCGGCTACCGCGACCCGCGTGGCGCCATGCGCCACATCAAGGCACTCACCACGGGACTTTCCCGCAGTGCAGACATTCAGCGACACCTCATGCCCGTGCTACTGGGCTGGTTCGCCCGCGGCGTGGACGCGGACGCCGGCCTGCTCGGATTCCGCATCGTCTCCGAATCGCTCGGCAGCACCAGCTGGTACCTGCGCATGCTCCGCGACTCACCCGCAGCCGCCGAACGCCTCAGTCAGCTACTCTCCAGCTCGCGCCCCATGACCGACCTGCTTGAGGATGCCTCCGCCTCCATCGCTTGGCTGGACAAGGTCGCTGACCTCAAACCGCTGGGGGAGGAAGCTCTCGCCTCCGAGATTTCCTCCCTGCTGGCACGCCACGCGGACGCCGCCGAGGCGATGCGCGCCGTGCGCTACCTGCGCCGCCGCGAAACCCTGCGCACCGCCATGGGCTGGACCCTGGGCATCGTCGACATTGAGGACACCTGCGCCGGTCTTGCCGCCATCGACGAGTGCACGATCGGTGCGGCGCTGCAGATTGCCCTGCGTGAACTCCAAGCGGCACCGGAAGGCGCTGAACCCGCGGAAGTAGCCGAGCCCGCCGAAGCTGAGGAGACAGCGGGGGAGAAGCTACTCACCCGCATCGCCGTCATCGGCATGGGCCGCCTGGGCGGCGCCGAGAATGGCTTCGGCTCCGACGCGGACGTCATGTTCGTCCACGAACCCCTCGACGGCGCAGACGAGGACGCCGCGCAGGAACAGGCGGCACGCATTGTCAACCGCACCCTCGCCCTGCTTAAGCAGCCCGTCAAGCCCCCGATTCGCGCCGAGCGCCCCCTCGAAGTAGACGCCGACCTGCGCCCCGAAGGCAAGCAGGGCGCCATCGTGCGCTCCCTGGACTCCTACCGCTCCTACTACGAACGCTGGGCGGAAACCTGGGAGTTCCAGGCGCTCACCCGCGCCCGCCCCATCGCAGGCGACGAGGAGCTTGGCGAGGCTTTTGTGGAGCTCATCGACCCGTACCGCTACCCGGCAACTTTCACGCCCGAACAGGTGCAGCAGATTCGCCGCATGAAAGCGCGCGTTGAAAACGAACGCATGCCACACGGTGCCGACCGCACCCGCCAGCTCAAGCTCGGCCGCGGCGGCCTCTCCGACGTGGAATGGCTAGTCCAGCTCGTACAGCTACGCCACGCGCACGCCGTGCCCGGGCTGCGCACCACCTCCACCCTGAAGGCGCTAAACGCCGCGGTCGAGGCGGGGCTGGTCGAAGCTGCGGACGCTGAAATCCTCAGCGGCGCCTGGCTACTCGCCACGAAGATTCGCGGCGGCAACGTACTGCGCGGCGTGCGCCAATCCGACACCCTACCCTCGGGACGCGCCGACCTGGAAGCAATCGCCCGCTGGTGCGGATACCCCGCCGGCAGCGCACGCGCCCTCGAAGAGGACTACCTGCGCCAAACCCGTAACGCCCGCAAGGTCTACGAACGCCTCTTCTTCGAAGAACTCTAGAAAGACCGCCCTGGCGTTTTTGCCGGTGCGGATTTCATAGGGGAGGGGCGGGGAACCAGGTTCCCCGCCCCTCCTTTTCGTGTCCTTGCGAAAAATTTTGCGGACGTTCTGCAGACATCGTGGAGGACATCGTGTGCCCGCCGCCGCCCTCACGGGAACAGTAACCACCCCAAAACCCCAAAAATGTGACCGGCACCATGAAAATAAATTTTGCTCGCACACCTCAAAAACGAGCCAAAATACCCCGTTCTGCCCCGGAAACACGCGGAACACAAGATGATCTACAAAGGATTTGGCAAACACTCAAAAACCCCGTATAGTATTTACCTGTCAGCACGACGGAGCGAAAAACTCCAACGGAATGATTCAAATTGAATACGCTGATATGCGGTTGTAGCTCAGTTGGTAGAGCACCACCTTGCCAAGGTGGATGTCGCGAGTTCAAGTCTCGTCAACCGCTCGTAAGGACTCCAAGAGTTCGAACGCGTTCCCTCGTGGAGCGTATGCGGTGAGGTGGTCGAGTGGTTAGGCAGCGGCCTGCAAAGCCGTGTACGCGGGTTCGAATCCCGTCCTCACCTCGCAACAAAACAACTGTTTTGTGAGCGCGATTGGCGCAGCGGTAGCGCGCTTCCCTGACACGGAAGAGGTCACTGGTTCGATCCCAGTATCGCGCACAGATAAAGCCCTTAGCTTTCGAGCTAAGGGCTTTTGTGTTTAACTTTTTTGGTTTTGGTTAGAGGGGTGGTGTCCTCCTTGTTCCTACAGGGAACCCGCCCTCGCTTCGCTTCGGGCACCCTGATGTCACGACGGAGGACACCACCCCTCCGCTTCCGTAGGTAAAACACTCGCCCCCGGTTCAGTAAGTGCAGGGCTTGGGTGCGCGATACCGGCATAACGAACTGGAAGGGGAGGGGGCTGTCGCCCTCTCAATCTTTTGCTGGCTCCGCCGAGTCTACATTTGTAGGGCGTGCATCTTACACACGTCCTCCGCGCCGTCGCAAGGAACCCGCCCTCGCTTCGCTTCGGGCACCCTGAGGGCGCATCCGGAAGGTGTAAGTCTGCCCGCCAACCCTTTCAATAGCTCACCGATACGACCAAATGCTTTGCGTGCCGCACCTACCTCCGATACCCTAATGGAGGAAATCTACACTCACAGATACACCGCCGTATCACAAAGGAACACCCATGAAATTCCTCAAAGGGCTCGGCATCTTCTTCGCCGTATGCCTCGCCTTCTCCCTCTGGTACGTCATCCTCGGCGCCGCCATCATCGTGCTCATCGTGGGCATTGTCCTGACCATCCGCAAAAACCGGTACTTCGCAACCCCCGAATTCCAGACGCACCGCCAACGCACCGCCACACTCGCCAGCGAATACAACGAAGTCGCCAGCTACGTACACGACATCTATACTCGCGGAATCTACGAACTCGGCGCCTCCACCAACGGCATGTACAGCCACCTCGCCACCGTCGAAGTTCAACAACCCAAAACCTGGCAGACGCTGCTGCGGAAGAAACCCGAAGAACGCCACCCGCACGTCTACAACTCTTCAAAACAGGTCGTCCTCGAAGCCGAACGGGACCCCATCGGCAGCCTCACCAAATACTTCCACATCGAAGCCGACCTGCAAACCCTCAAAGACGTGCAGCGCCTCTCCGACGATATCGCGCGTCTAGAAACCGCCGTCGACAACGTGCGACGCCGCGAAGACGACATGCTCGCACACATCAACCCGCCCCAATTCATCACCAAGCACTATGCCGACGAGTTCTGGGACAAACTCAACGTCTGCCACGTAGGGCTGACCGTGCCATACCCCGTCTATCGCTTCGAATACACCTCAATCAACGGCAAAGAAAACCGCGCCGTCACCGTCACCCTCGACACCCCAACCCTCGACGCGCTCTCCGAAACCCTCGAACGCAAAATACGCTGGGCATGGCCCGAAGGCGGCAAACGCACCCTCATGACCGCCCAGCTGCGCCAACGCATCAAAGAGCGCGACAACTACACCTGCCAAAATCCCGGATGCGGCAACTCCATCATGCGTGAACGAATCCTCATCCTGGAGGTCGTCCACAAGGTGCCGCTGTCCGAAGGCGGCAACAACGAACCCGAAAACCTGCAGACCCTCTGCTGGCGTTGCGTGCGCGGGCGGAACCTGCGGCTCGCATAAAGCCGCACCTTCCGGAAGCGACATCAGGGTGCCCGCACGGGCGCTCTCCGCAGCGAAGCAAGGAAGAGCGGGAGCCCCGGGTGCGGCGGGTTCCCCTGCAGGAGCGCAGGAAGAGAGCGGCGCGAGGTGCCCAAAGGCTCCCATGCCGCGCTCCAACCAGGGATTTATGTTAAGGCTGAGGTTCAAGGTATGCTTTTCCTCGGCGCTGATTTTCTTTCCGCGGCAAGCAAATCGAGGCCTGCTTGGAATCAAACATCGCTGCGCCGCAAACACATCACCCCACCTGAATAAAGGGCATACCATGTCTACTTCCCTGACCCGCCGCAAGCTCGTCGCTGGTGCAGCCTGGGCGGCACCGGTCGTCGCAGCCTCGGCAACCATCCCCTCCTACGCAGCGTCCGTCTCCGCAGACTGCACGCTCGCCGCACACCCGGCGTACAACATCTCCGGCACCGACGAAGGCGCCAAAACCGTGCAGAGCTTCGCCGTCCCCAACAACGTCTACAAGCTCCGCTTTGAACTGGTCGGCGGCGCGGGCGGCACCAACAACCGCATGACCCCCGCCGGCTCCGGCGCGAAGGTCACCGGCATCATCCCCGTCACCCCCGGCTCCACCGTGCAGATTATCGCCGCGGCAGGCGGCATCGGCGACGGTTCGCTCACCCCCACCGCCGGCGGTGAAGGCTACGGCAACGGCGGCTCCGTACCCGCCTACACGATTCCCGCCAACGTTACCGCGCAGGTGGACGCAAAGTACGCTGACCCGGCAAACTCCAAGAGCCAGGTCTACGCCGCATCCGGCGGCGGCTCCTCCGCACTGCTCATTGACGGCACCGTGGTTGCTGTCGCCGGCGGCGGTGGCGGCGCGGGTATGACCAGCTCCGGCGTGTCCTACGCGGACCCCTGGTACTCCAACCTCGACGGCCAGATCGATGCCGGCGTGGCGGCCCTCGGCTCGGATGCATCCCCGCAGTTCGACGCGGCGGGTAGCGCCTCCGCAGCGGCAGGCTCCAACGGTACCCCCGGCTACGAAATCTATAGGGCTGAACGCTCCAAGGTGCTGACCTACAACTCCGGTTCCGGCGGCGCGGCGGGTGCGGGCGGTGCCGGCGGTGCGGCGGGTACCCTGCCGGTCAGCGGCCCCGTCATCGGTTTCGAGAGCACCAACAACCAGGTTCTGTTCAGCCAGTTTGTTGCCGGCAACGCGGGCACGAGCGGCTTCGCAGGCAACGGCGGCGACGGCGCGGGCGCGTACTCCTACCAGCTCGACGAGAACCCCGCCAGCGTGCACGAGAAGGGCACCTACGAGGACCGCAACTGGGACCTGGACGTCTACAACGACGAAGGCGCGTACGCGCAGAACTTCAACGGCTACCAGTCCGTGGTGTCCGGCGGCGGCGGCGCGGGCTACGGCGGCGGCGGTTCCGGCGCGGCGCAGTCCGTCTCCTCGATTGTGCTGACCCAGAAGTGGCTAAACAGCCCGACCGGTGTGCGCCAGGGCCTGGGCTACACGATGCAGGGCGGCGCCGGTGGCGCGGGCGGCTCGTACCTCGCCCCGTCGGTGAGCGACGGCTCCATCGCCTCGGCCGAGAACGCGCCGCAGTGGATGCGCGAGCGCGGTAACGGCTCCGTAAAGGTGACCTTCTGCGAGGCGGCAGCCTAACCGTTTCTCACGCTGAGGCGCTTGATGGGCGGTGCGCCGCATGTTTCCTTCGTCGCTTGGAAAGCATGAGGGGCGGTGTTCTTCCTCATTCCTACTCAGGTATAGGTGCGCCGCACGTTTCCTCCGCGCCTACGCAGGGGCACCCG
>NZ_KV830305.1:104463-172352 GCF_001836735.1 Rothia sp. HMSC061D12
CACCCTGAGGGCGCTTCCGGAAAACACGGCTGCACCTGCAACGCAAGCAAAGAGCCCCCACACGAGGTAATCGTGTGGGGGCTCTTTGCCGTTCACAGTGCAAGCTGAGCCGGGAACCTAGCGCGGAAAGGCGGTGTCGTCCGTAGCGACATCAGGGTGCCCGAGCTCTGCGAGGGCGGGTGCCCCTGTAGGAGCGAGGACGAGCACCGCCGTCCGCAACTAAACCGTATTCCCGGAATTAGCGCTTGATGGCGTCCAGCGCCTCACGCTGAGCCTTCGCAATGCGCTTCTCAGACACCGTGTAGGCGGTACCAAGCTCCTGGGCGAAGAAGCTGACGCGCAGCTCCTCAATCATCCAGTTCACGCGGCGGAGCGCATCCGGCACGATGGTGCCTGCCGGTAGCGACTTGACCGCGTTATCGTAGGAGTCTTCCAGGTCCTGCACGGTGAGCATGAGCTGGTTGTCGCGGTGCAGGTTCGGTCCGAGCTTCGTCAGGCGCACCTGGGCGGCCTTGAGGTAGCGCGGGATGTGAACCAGCTGGTCGTAGCCGGTTTTCGCCACGAATCCGGGGTAGACGAGGTTCTCCATCTGTGCCTTTACGTCGGAGACGGCGTGCATGGTCGTCAGCGAGGTTGCCTTTTTGATTGCCTTCTTCAGCGCGGTGGCTTCGGAGAGGATTTCGGCGACGAGCTTGGTGACGTCGAAGACCGTCTCGATGAGTTCGGCACGCACGTGCTCGTAGAGTTCGCTGTATTCGGCGTGCGTGAAGATGGGCGTGTGCGGCACGAGGTGGTCGAGTGCCGCGACGGTGCAGTCGCGAATGAGTTCGTCGATGGAGCCGTGCGGGTTCTGCGTGAAGACGATTTTCTCCTTGTGGGAGAGGTGTTCGCTCACGTAGCGCACGGGCGAGGGCACCTGCAGCTGGAGCAGGCGGATGATGCCGCGGCGCTGCGCGTGGAGCTGTTCGGCTTCGGTGGGGAAGATGCGCAGTCCTACGCTGGTTTCTTCGTCTACGAGGGCGGGGTAGCCGTTGACCGCTTGGGTTGCGATGATGCGCTGTACCTTGCGGGGGATCTCTCCGTTGGGGAAGAGATCGGCGGGGAATTCGGTGAGGCTGCTGATTTCGCGTACTCCGCCGGATGCGTCCGCGTTGGCAGGGGTCCCCGGGTTCTTCGCGCCCTTCTTAGCCGAAGCTGCCGAGCCGCCTGAGCTACTTGAACCGCCCTGTGCTAGCGCCACCATTTTTGCCATGGCCTCGTCGGATGCGCCGAGCGAGTCGGCGAGGGCGCTGCGAATCTCCTTGTGCAGTTGCTGCTGTAGGGCTCGCAGGTCCTTGCCTTCGCCCAGGATCTTGTTGCGGGCGTTGCGCACCTGGAAGCCCATCTTCAGGTGCTCGGGCACGGCGTCCCAGTTGAAGGCTTCGGGCTCGACGACCACGCCGCGCAGGCGGCGTAGTACGAGTGCGAGGGAGGGGATAAGCTCGTCGGTTGCGGGGGAGTAGTCCTCTTCCAGGGCGGCGCAGGCGGCGCGTGCCACGTCGGGTGCGGGCACGAAGTTGCGTCGAATCGCCTTGGGCAGCGACTTGATGAGCGCGGTGACGAGTTCGTGGCGCAGGCCGGGAATCTGCCAGCGGAACGGTTCGGGGCTCAGCTGGTTGAGGAACAGGATGGGAACCTGAACCGCCACGCCGTCGCGTTTTGCGGCGTCGGTGCGGGCGCCTCCCACACCGGCGGTGGGGGCGTATTCGTAGCGCAGGTCGAGGGTGAGTTCGCCGCTGTCGGTGCGCTGCACCCACTGGCGCGGGAATTGGGAGTCGTCGTAGTCGGCGGCCTCCTCGTTGATGAGCTTCTCGGGGTTGAAGTCCAGGTAGTTGTCGTCTTCGAGGCGTGCCTGCTTCCACCACTTGTCGAAGGCGCGCACATCCGTCACGTGGGCGGGGATGCGGGCGTCGTAGAAGGCGAAGAGCACGGAGTCGTCCACGCGCAGGTCGCGGCGGCGCAGGCGTGCCTCAAGCTCTTCGACCTCGGCGAGGGCGCGTTGGTTGCGCAGGTAGAACTTGTGCTGGGTGTGCCACTGGCCTTCGACGAGGGCGGACTGGATGAAGATTTCGCGGGCTGCGGCGGCGTCCACGCGGGCGTACTGCACGGGGCGGTCGGCGTAGATGGTCAGGCCGAAGAGCGTGCCCTTGGCGTAGGCGACGGCCGCGCCGGAGCTGAGGGACCAGTGCGGTTCGGAGTATTGCACGCTGATGAGGTGCTTGCCGACCTCTTCGATCCACTGCGGTTCGATGGCGGCGTTGGTGCGCGCCCACAGGCGGGAGGTTTCGACCAATTCGGCGGAGAGCACCCAGTCGGGGCTCTTTTTGAACAGGCCGGAGCCGGGGAAGATCGCGAACTTGGTGCCGCGTGCGCCGAGGTATTCGCGCGGGCCGCGGGTGCGTCCCTTGGAGTCCTTTTCGCGTTCTTCCTTGACGCCCACGTGCGAGAGCAGGCCGGAGAGCAGGCTCTTGTGGATGTCGACTTCGTGGGCGGAGGCGTTAATGTCGCGTCCGCCGCTGGCGTGAATGTTGGCGGTGCGGCCCATCTCGCGCAGCTGGGCGAAGAGGTCCTGCCATTCGCGGATGCGCAGGTAGTTAATGAACTCGCGGTGGCACATCTTGCGCAGCTGCGAGGAGGACAGCGCCGCCTGCTGCTCGTTGATGTAGTCCCAGAGTAGCAGGAAGGAAGAGAAGTCGGAGGCGTCGTCGACGAAACGGGCGTGCATTGCGTCGGCTTCGGCGCGCACGTCGGCGGGGCGTTCGCGCGGGTCCTGGATGGTCAGGGCGGCGGCAAGCACCATCATTTCCTTGGCGCAGTTGCGGCGGCCACCTTCGATGATCATGCGGGCCAGGCGCGGATCCACGGGGAATGCCGCCATGGCTCGGCCGATGGCGGTGAGGGTTGCGCTATTGCCGCGGCCCTTGCGGGGCTGGCGGGGGCGTTCGGTGAGCGCGCCGAGTTCGCGCAGCAGGTTCACGCCGTCGTTGATGGCGCGGGATGCGGGCGGCTGCACGAACGGGAAGCGCGAAATGTCACCGGGTTCGCGGACCACACCGATGGCGATCATCTGCAGGATGACGGCGGCGAGGTTGGTGCGCAGAATTTCGGGGTCGGTGAACTCGGGGCGCGAGTTGAAGTCTTCCTCGGAGTAGAGGCGGATGGCGATACCGTCGCTGACGCGGCCGCATCGACCGGAACGCTGGTTGGCGCTTGCCTGCGAGATGCGTTCGATGGGCAGGCGCTGAACCTTGGTGCGCGCGGAGTATCGCGAGATGCGGGCGGTGCCGGTGTCGATGACGTACTTGATGCCGGGCACGGTCAGCGAGGTTTCGGCGACGTTCGTGGCGAGCACGATGCGCGGGCGGGAGCCGGGGGAGAACACACGGTGCTGCTCGGCGAGGGAAAGGCGCGCGTACAGGGGCAGCACCTCGTAGTTCAGGCGCGGGGACTTGGCGACCATCGCCTCGATCGCGTCCTTGGCGTCGCGGATTTCGCGTTCGCCGGAGAAGAAGATGAGGATGTCGCCGGGGGCTTCCTTGGAGAGTTCCTTGATGGCGTCGAGGATGCCGTCGGTGGGGTCGTGGTCGTCTTCGATTTCGTCGTCGCTGAGGTAGTCTTCCTCGTCGAGCGGGCGGTAGCGGATTTCCACGGGGTAGGTTCGGCCGGACACCTCAATGATGGGCGGCGCGTCGTCAGGCAGGATTGCTTCGGCAATTTCGCGTTCTTCGTCGCTGAGGTTCTCGTCGACGATTCCCTTACCCGGCACGTAGCTGGGGGAGAAGTGGCGGGCGAAGCGTTCCGGGTCGATGGTCGCGGAGGTGATGATGACCTTCAGGTCCGGGCGCTGCGGCAGGATGCGCTTGAGGTAGCCGAGGATGAAGTCAATGTTCAGGCTGCGTTCGTGCGCCTCGTCAATGATGAGGGTGGAGTAGCGGCGCAGCAGCTTGTCGTTCTGAATTTCGGCGAGCAGAATGCCGTCAGTCATGAGTTTGATGGCGCTGTGTTCGCCGACCTCGGAGGTGAATCGCACCTGGTAGCCGACGGTTTCGCCGATTTTCTGGCCGAGCTCTTCGGCGATGCGTTCGGCCACGGAACGCGCGGCGAGGCGGCGCGGCTGGGTGTGACCGATAAGGCCCTTCTCGCCCAGGCCCAGGTCGAGGCACATTTTGGGGATCTGGGTGGTTTTACCGGAGCCGGTTTCACCCGCGATGATGACGACCTGGTTCTCGCGGATCGCGTTCATGATGTCTTCGCGGCGTTCGCTGACGGGCAGCTCTTCGGGGTAGGTGATGACCTCGGGAATGAGCGGCTCGTAACGGCGCGGTGCCGGGCGGTTCTGCTGCTCGCCCTGGCGGTTACCGTTGGTGCCGCCCTGCTGGTTGCCCTTGCCATCGCCCTGCTTGCGGGCGCGGCCGGTGGCGCCTCCGCGTCGGTTGGAGCGGGAGGCGCTGTTCTTCTGCGCACCCTTCTTCGGGGCGTCGTTTTTTACCGCGTTGTTCTCAGTAGTTTTATCTGCGGTTTTGCCAGCGGCTTTTTCAACGGTCTTTTCGGAGGATCGTACCTTTGCCGCGTGGATTGCGGCTGCCATGCTCGCCATGGTGGGGGCGGTGCGGGGCTTAGCCGAGGAGGGGCGCTGGGACTTGGAAGTATCTGCGTGTTTCTTCGTGGATTTCTGCTCAGACATATCCTATCCAGTGTACTCGCCTTGCCCGCGGTGGGCTTGGGCTGTGCTTTGTTTGTCATATTTGGGTTTGTTCGCGGGTAACCAGAGCGGGCGGTGTTGGAATACCAACCCCGGGTGAGTAGTTAAGCTACAATAAATAGCATCAAATACTATCTAAAAAGCTAATAATTATTCATTTATATTTTAGGTACCGCAGATGCGAATTAACTGCGCGTCTTAGCTTTCTTTCGATAGTTTCGTTCAACTGCTACAGTGGTGAATAACACAGTAACGAAGGAGTGACTATGCCATCACCAAAGACGTACCCGGCAACGCGTGCTGCAGTGTTGGATTGCTGCGAAGACGGACAGCACGAAGAAATTCACCACCGCTGCGAAGAACTCTTCCAAGCCCTCGTTCACGCGAGTCTGCGCACCCACTTCGACCGCCTCAGCGCCGAAGAAACCCTCTACCTGGTCACCGGCGACGGCGAGCGCGTACAGATTTCCCCCGAAATGTACGGACCCCTCACCTCCGTAGCGCGCGCATTCGCCGACCGCAAGGATGTTTGCGTGGTTCGCCAGGACCGCCTCATGACCACGCAGGAGGCGGCAGACTACCTGGGCGTATCCCGCCCGACCGTTGTTCGCCTGCTGGAGCGCGGGGATATTCCGTTCGAGCGCATTAACACGCACCGTCGCGTTGCTTTTGACGACCTCGAACGTTACCGTCTCGAGCACGAATACGTGAACCGCCGCGTTCGCTAAACCCGCATCTGGTCGATTACTTTCTGATCAATCACTCAGACCGGACAGGTTCAGATAGCGCGGTTGAGCTAAACAGCGCGATCGAAGAATAGCAGCATCTGCTGAACAATGTCGGGGCTAAAACAGCGCGAATCTCCGTGTTCGGCATCCGGAACCAGCACCAAATCGGTAGGCACCTGCCGCGTGCGCAGCGCCTGATACACCCGCACCGATTGCTGGTACGGCACACACGAATCACTAATACCGTGCACGAGCATGAGAGGAGTGGCACCGCCGCTCACTCCCGGTGCACAGGCACTTTCGATCTTATTCACTCGTTTCTGGGGGCGTACCGCATCAATGGGATGCGCACGCTCCCAGTTCTTTTTGGCGCGCTCGAGAGCTACACCCGGAACCGCTCGCTCACCCTTGGCGGCGTCGATAGTAGACACATTTGCGGGGACAGGGTGGGTGCTTCCCAACAGCCGCCATTCCGCTCCGTCATCCTCGGGATGGTCGAGGGCATAGCCAGCCAGAGGACGATCGGTGAAGATAGTCCTCAAATCGCTGACCCCGTAAAAAGACGCCCCCGCCGCCACCTGCGAACTATGGGACGGGTAGGCGCTCGCCGCCCTGCCTTCAAAGTATTCGTCGTGCTTGGGTGCGTTCGCAGAATCCCCAAATACAGAGTTACCGGCGGCGGAATCTCCCGTGTGCGCAACCAGCATGCTCAGGTGCCCGCCCGCGCTTCCACCCGCTACTGCGATGCGCTGCGGGTCAATGCCGAACTCGTGCGCGTTGGCGCGGAAGAAACGCACTGCCTCCTTCACATCGTGCAGGGCACCGGGGAAGAGCGCCTGATGCGAATACCGGTAGTTGATGGAGGCGACCGCCCAGCCTGCCTGCTGGAAAGCGGTGCGCATGAGCGCCTGGGTATTGGGTTGCTCCCCGGCGGGGGTACGCAGGATAGTGTATCGTAGTGCCTGGTTGGTGCCGAAGCGCCAGGCGCCGCCGTGAACCCACACCAGCAGCGGCGCGGGGGAAGACGCATCCGCGGTCGCGGGGAAGAAGTCGTAGGCGAACGCCTCTCGAGTTACCGGCGACTGTGCACCGTAGTCGGGTAGTGAGTGGGCATCGTAAAAGTCCGCCTCGCGGTAAAAACCGGAGCGGTACTCGGTACTCTCAATGTTCGGCGCGCTCTCAGCGTTCGGCGTGCTCTCAGAAGTCTGCATGAATCAGCACCTCGTTAGGGAACCAGCACGATCTTGCCGCGGGTGCGACCCGTCGCCACCAGGGCATGAGCCTGCGCAGCCTGCGAAAAATCAAGCACCTGATCCACGTATACCTTCAACAGGCCCAAGGACATGAGGCGGGCAATCTCCTGCATCTGCGTGCGGTCCGGGTGAACCGTCAGCCACTGCGCCTCGAAGCCGCGCTCACGCGCAACATCCAGCGGGTCGGGGCTGGTCAGGGTGACAATGCGACCGCCGGGAACCAGCACCTCCAGCGAATCGAGGAAAGTCTGCTGGCCGGTGGAATTGAGTACCACGTCCATGGTCTGGCCCAGTACGGCGCGGAAATCCTCGGTGCGGTAATCAATAGGCTGGGCACCCAACGAGCGCACAAACTCGTGGTTCGCGGCGGAGGCGGTCGCAAAAACCTGAGCGCCAGCCTGCGCCGCCAACTGAACGGCGAGGTGGCCGACGCCTCCGGCACCGGCGTGAATGAGCACGCGCTCGCCTTCCTTCAATCGCGCCACTTCGAAGAGCGCCTGGTATGCGGTCAGCGCCGCCAGGGGAGCGCCACCCAATTGCGCGCAGGGAACATCGGCGGGCACCTTCACCAGCTGATGCGCCGGGGCGAGAACATACTCGGCGTAAGCACCGGCGGGGGAGGGAAAAGCAACAAGACCAAATACGCCTTCGCCCACCTTAAAACCCGTGTAGTCGCCGGCGGTAGCAACCACGGTGCCGGCAACATCCCAGCCGGGCACGAAGGGCTTGTACGACGGATCTGCCAGCTGAGCGGCGGGCCCCAGACCCTTGCG
The DNA here is from genome assembly GCF_001836735.1 of Rothia sp. HMSC061D12. Taxonomy (NCBI): domain Bacteria; kingdom Bacillati; phylum Actinomycetota; class Actinomycetes; order Micrococcales; family Micrococcaceae; genus Rothia; species Rothia sp. HMSC061D12. Next base: position 111,959 of record NZ_KV830305.1, read on the forward strand.
AGTGGTTAGGTCAATCGGGTTGACACCGGCGGCAACCGTCTTGATGAGCACGTGACCGCGCACCGGCGAGGGGATAGGTACGTTTGCTTTGTGCAGAACGCTTTCGTCGCCCCATTCGGTGAGCTGAATCTGGCGCATGGTGGTCATCGGGTTACCTCCGCTGTTGTGGCTTGAAGCCGTGCTGATGTGACGGGTGTGCGCGTTTTCCCATTCTCTCAAGGCTGTTAGCGTTGCCACAACAGGCAGGCGGGTAGTGTCCACCCTCTGAAGTTGAAGAGGGAGCTGCCCAGCATGGCCGCTAAATAAAAAGGAGCCGATACCCGAACAATACGCCTCGGATATCGGCTCCCGTGTTCCCTCTCGAATAAGAACATCGTGCCCCTGAAAGGATTCGAACCTTCGACCCCCAGTACCGGAAACTGGTGCTCTAATCCGCTGAGCTACAGAGGCAACCCACCTATGGTATCAGATATGCGCTAGATAAACGGTCAGGCACCCGCCAATGCTTGCTAGAATAGTTTGTTATGACTCCTGAAGAACTCTCTGAAGCCATTGCGCTTGCCCTTGAAGAAACCATTTCCTCCGGCCAGCTGACCCTCGTGGAGGGCGCTGAACTGCCCGCCGTCCGAGTAGAGCGCCCCAAGTCCCGCGAACACGGCGACTGGGCAACCAACGTCGCTCTGCAGCTCGCCAAGAAGGTGGGCAAGAACCCGCGTGAGGCAGCAGCTCTTCTGGCAGAGAAGATTAGCGCCATCCCCGGTGTTGCATCCGTAGATATTGCTGGCCCCGGCTTCCTGAACATCACCCTGGACGCCGCAGCTGCCGGTGAGCTTGCCGCCACCATCGTTGAGGCTGGTGAAGCATACGGCCGCAGCGACAAGTTCGCCGGCAAGACCATCAACCTTGAGTTCGTCTCCGCGAACCCCACCGGCCCCATCCACCTGGGTGGCACCCGCTGGGCTGCCGTCGGTGATGCGCTCGCCCGCGTCCTTGAGGCTGAGGGCGCTAACGTCGTGCGTGAATACTACTTCAACGACCACGGTACCCAGATTGACCGTTTCGTGCGCTCCCTGATTGCCGCTGCTCGCGGTGAGGAGACCCCCGAGGACGGCTACGCTGGCGCGTACATTGTTGACATTAAGGACCAGATCCTGGCTCAGCGCCCCGACGCGCTTGAGGCTGAGAACCCCGAAGAGATTTTCCGCGAAATCGGTACTCACCTGATGTTCGATCAGATCAAGGAGTCCCTGGCGGCATTCGGTACTCACTTCGACGTGTTCTTCCACGAGAACTCCGTGTTCGAAGGCGGCAAGGTGGACGCCCTGCTCGACGCTATGCGCGAGAACGGTCAGCTCTTCGAGGCTGACGGCGCATGGTGGATGCGCACCACCGACTACGGCGACGACAAGGACCGCGTGGTCATTAAGTCTGACGGTAACCACGCCTACGTGGCGGGCGATATCGCCTACTACCAGGACAAGATGACCCGCGCCGAGAACCCCGCAGACGTGGCGATTTACATGCTCGGTGCTGACCACAACGGCTACGTGGGCCGTCTGAAGGCTATCGCCCAGATTCTTGGCTACCGCGCCGACCAGATTGAGGTCATGATTGGTCAGCTGGTGAACCTGGTCAAGGACGGCAAGCCCGTCCGCATGTCCAAGCGTGCCGGCACCGTGGTCACCCTCGAGGACCTGGTCGAGGCTGTTGGCGTTGACGCGGCTCGCTACGAGCTGACCCGCTACTCGGTGGACACCCCCATCGATATTGACCTGGGCCTGCTGACTTCCAAGAGCAACGAGAACCCGGTCTACTACGTGCAGTACGCTCACGCACGTACCGCCGCTGTGGCACGTAACGCTGCGGAGGCTGGCGTGAAGGTTGAGGACGGCGTGGACACCTCCCTGCTCGACTCGGCTGCTGACGGTGAGCTGCTGGCTGTACTCGGCCAGTTCCCCGCCGCTGTGCGTGATGCCGCGAAGTTCTACGAGCCGCACCGCGTGAACCGCTACCTGGAGCAGCTCGCTTCGGCGTACCACAGCTGGTACGGTGTCTCCCGCGTCGCCCCCAAGGCTGATGAAGAGGTCACCGACCTGCACCGTACCCGCCTGCTACTGAATAACGCAGCACAGCAGGTGCTGGCTAACGGCCTGAACCTGCTGGGTGTGAGCGCACCCGAGCGCATGTAATACTCTCATTTCAACCCCCGACCCGGTGCTACCGGGGCGGGGGTTGAACGTATGCCGGCAAGATAGCTAAGAAAGAGACACGATGAGCGAAGCCCGCGCCCTCTACGCCCCCGAATGGCTCACCTACCCCGAGCACCCCGAAGCCCTGTCCCGCACCATCTGGACTGATTCCTTCACCCGCAATGAGCAGGGCGAGCTCTGCATTGATGGCGTGACCGTCAGCGACCTGGTTGATGAGCACGAAACCCCGCAGTACGTCTTCTCCGAGACGACCTTCCGTACCCGCGCCCGCGCCTACCGCACCGCTTTTGAGCAGGCTTTCGCCGCGCACGGTGCGAAGGTAAGCGTCTACTACGCCGGTAAGTCGTTCCTGTCCACTGCCGTGGCGCGCTGGGCGACCGAGGAGGGCCTGTGCCTGGATACCGCCTCCGGTGGTGAGTTGGCATTGGCTCTGCGCGCACAGGTGCCGGGTGCGAACATCGCCCTGCACGGTAACAACAAGTCGGAGGCTGAGATTGCCCGGGCGATCCGTAACGGCCTGGGCCGCGTGGTGGCTGACTCGGTGGATGAGCTCAAGCTCATTGAGCGCGTGTACGCCGAGCTTGCCGCCGAGCGTGTGGCGGAGGGCGAGGAACCCTACGCCCCGGTTCCGGTGCTGATTCGCATCACCCCCGGCGTGCATGCCTCGACCCACGAGTCCATTGCGACCGCGCACGAGGATCAGAAGTTCGGCATGTCCCTGCAGCCGGGCACCGCCGCGCTCGCCGGCCTGGAAGAGGAGGAGCTGGAGCACTGGGGTGTTGAGGCTACCGATTCTTACGCGGCGCTGGCTGCCGCGATTCTGAATGCGACCGATTCCCTGGATTTCCGCGGTATTCACTGCCATATTGGTTCGCAGATTTTTGAGGCGGAGGGCTTCGAGCAGGCGGCTACTACCGCCCTGGAGTTCATGAACCGCCTCAACCGTGACCTGGGTGTGACCCTGCCGGAGCTGGACCTGGGCGGCGGTTACGGCATCGGCTACACCGAGGCGGACCGCCCCCGCTCCATTACCGAGGTGACCGAGTCGATTGCGGCTTCCGTTGCGGCGACCTGCGAGCGCCTGGGCATGGAGATTCCGCATATGTCGTTCGAGCCGGGCCGTTCCATTTCCGGTCCTTCGGGCGCGACCCTGTACACGGTGGGCACCATCAAGAACGTGAGCATTGAGGACGAGAACGGCGAGATTCGCGTGCGCCGCTACGTTTCGGTGGATGGCGGTATGAGCGATAACGCCCGCCCGGTGCTGTACGAATCGGACTATTCGGTGACCCTGGCGAATCGTGCCCCGGCGGGGGAGCAGGTGCTCTCTCGCGTGGTGGGTAAGCACTGCGAGTCCGGCGATGTGGTGGTGCGCTACTGCTACCTGCCCGCTGACCTGCAGGCTGGCGATATTCTGGCGGTTCCTGCGACCGGCGCGTACTGCTACGTGCTGGGGTCGAACTACAACTTCCTGACCCGCCCGCCGGTGATTGCGACCGCTGAGGGTCGTCCCTCCCGCGTGATGATTCGCCGTCAGCGCGAGGAGGATATGCTGGCGCTGGATATGGGTTCGGATATCTAAGAACCCTGTCTGACATCATGAAAAGCCGTGAAGTTCCCGTTTCTACAATGCGTGCCGTGAGGTGGCGGTTGCGGGCGGGGCTTCACGGTTTTGCGCGTTCACAACATGACAGAAGATAAGGTTCACCTCATAACTGTGAGGGATACCTCATCTCAGAGAGTAAAAGTCGCAGCTTGAGGCTGCTGAGCCGTCCCCGCCTCTTGATAAAGTGGTTGTTGAGTGCGTGCTCTGCGCCGCATCCACACCGTAGCCCGAAGAGATACCGGGGCGAACCCGGAACAGACCGTAGAAAGAGACTATCGTGGCTGAAAAGATCAAAGTAGCACTGCTTGGTGCCGGTAATGTCGGTTCCCAGGCTGCTCGCATCCTGGTCGAGGATAACGCCGTCCTTGAAAAGCGCATTGGCGCCCCCGTGGAGTTGATCGGTATTGCTGTGCGCGATACTAATGCATCCCGCCACTGGAATGCGGACCCCTCGCTGTACACCACCGACGCTGAATCCCTGATTGATGCGGCGGATGTGGTCATCGAGCTGACCGGCGGTATTGAGCCGGCTCGCACTCGCATTCTGCGTGCTCTGAATGCTGGTAAGTCCGTGGTCTCCGGTAACAAGGCTCTGCTGGCTAAGCACGGTGTGGAGCTGCAGGCTGCCGCTGATGAGTCCGGCGCTCAGCTCTCTTACGAGGCTGCTGTTGCGGGTGCTATCCCGATTCTGCGCCCCCTGCGTGATTCCCTGGCTGGTGACCGTGTGACCCGCGTTCTGGGCATCATGAACGGCACCACCAACTACATTCTTGACCAGATGGACACCACCGGCGCATCCTTCGCGGACGCACTGGCTGAGGCTCAGAAGCTGGGCTACGCGGAGGCTGACCCGACCGCTGACGTTGAGGGCCACGATGCCGCGTCGAAGGCTGCGATTGTTGCTTCGCTGGCGTTCCACTCTGACTTCACCATCGATGATGTGCACACTGAAGGCATTACCTCCATCACCGCTGATGATGTTGCGGCTGCGGATGCTGATGGTTACGTCATCAAGCTGCTGGCTATCTGTGAGCGTGAGGGTGAGAACGGCGCGAACATTCGTGTGAACCCGACCCTGATTCCGCGTCAGCACCCGCTGGCTGGTGTGCACGGTGCGTTCAACGCTGTGTTCGTTGAGGCGGAGAACGCTGGCGAGCTGATGTTCTACGGTCCCGGTGCGGGTGGCGCTCCGACTGCTTCGGCTGTTCTGGGTGACTTTGTGTCTTTGGCTCGTCGCCTGGTGCTGGGCGGTCCCGGTGTTCCGGAGACTTCTCACGCTCAGTTGCACGCAACTAGCCTGGACAACGTGATTTCTCGCTACTCGGTGGGTGTTCTGGTGGAGGACCGTCTGGGCGTTCTGGCGAATATTACCCGTATCCTTGCCGAGCACGGTATTTCGGTGGATTCGCTGCGCCAGTCCACCCCGAAGGAGGGCGCGGCTCAGATTCGTATGGTGACTCACTCGGCGAAGGATTCTGATCTGCGCCGTGCGATTGCTGTGATTGATGCTCTGGACACTGTGCGTGAGGTGAACTCGGTCATCCGCGTGGAGTCTGAGAAGCACTAGGCGCTTAGCGCTAACTGACGTGCGGCACGCGCCGCTCACTAAACGTGCGATGCTCGCGTGTAGAAGCATCGCTCACGAACGAACCCGCGTACCCGCTACCGCGCCGAACCTACGGAAGGTTCGGCGGGCGGGGCGCCAAGATTGAAGGAGAAGCCAATGGCACACGTGTGGCAGGGCGTTATCAATGAGTACCGTGACCGTCTGCCTTTCGCAGACGATGTGAAGGCTGTGACCCTGGGCGAGGGCGGTACCCCGCTGATTCACGCGCCGGCACTGTCTGCTGAGACCGGTAACACCGTTTACCTGAAGTTTGAGGGTATGAACCCGACCGGTTCGTTCAAGGACCGCGGCATGACCAGTGCGATGACCGCCGCTAAGCGTGACGGTGCGAAGGCTGTTGTGTGTGCTTCGACCGGTAACACTTCCGCTTCGGCTGCTGCGTACGCTCTGCAGGCTGGTATGCGCTGTGCAGTGCTGGTTCCGGACGGCAAGATTTCTATGGGTAAGCTGTCTCAGGCTATCGCTCACGGTGCTGACATCATTCAGATTGACGGCAACTTCGATAACTGCCTGGAGATTGCTCGCAAGCTCAGCGAGAATTACCCGGTGTTCCTGGTGAACTCGGTCAACCCTTACCGTATTGAGGGCCAGAAGACCGGTTCGTTTGAGGTTGTTGATACCCTGGGTGACGCTCCCGATTATCACCTGCTGCCGGTTGGCAACGCGGGTAACATCACCGCGTACTGGAAGGGCTACAAGGAGTACTCGGAGCCTTACACCAACCGTGACGGTAAGGTGCTGGAGCCGGTTGCGACCAAGCGTCCGATTATGTGGGGCTTCCAGGCTGCTGGTGCTGCACCAATCGTTGCTGGTCACCCGATTGAGGCTCCTGAGACCATTGCGACCGCGATCCGTATTGGTAACCCCGCGTCGTGGGAGAAGGCTGAAGTTGCTCGTGACGAGTCCGGCGGCGTGATTGAGGCTGTCACCGATGAGGAGATTCTGGAGGCGCACCGCTGGCTGTCCGCCCGCGAGGGTGTCTTCGTGGAGCCGGCTTCGGCTGCCGGTGTTGCGGGTCTGCTGAAGAAGCACCGCGCCGGTGAAGCTCCCGAGGGTAAGACCATCGTCATCACCGTGACCGGTCACGGTCTGAAGGACCCGCAGTGGGCTCTGCAGGCTGTGAACGGCGTGAAGGTTGAGCCGACTAAGGCTCCCTTCGACGTGGTTGCTGTGGCAGATATTCTCGATTTGCACTAGCCTATTCATACTACGTTGTGCACTCCGTCCCGATTTTTCGGGGCGGGGTGCACCTGCATGACAGCCCTTTTTGTATCTTTCACCTATTCACTCATTACGTCACCGATCGCGAGGTTCTTCTCATGTCTTCCCTGCATATTTCTGATATTCCGGTGGGCGCGTCCGTTAAGGTTCGCGTTCCCGCTACGAGCGCTAACCTGGGTCCCGGCTATGACAGCATGGGTTTGGGTCTTGGCTTCTATGATGAGCTGGTTGTTGAGCGTATTGAATCCGGCCTGGAGTTTGAGCTCAGCGGTGAGGGTAGCGCGGATGTTCCTCGCGACGAGAGCCACCTGGTTTTGCAGGCGATGAAGGCTGGTTTCGCGGCGGCTGGTTTGGATGAACTGCCCCCGGTGAAGCTGATTGCTGATAATAAGATTCCGCATTCTCGCGGTATGGGTTCTTCGGCGTCGGCTATTGTGGCGGGTGTGGCTGCGGCGAGCGGTCTGCTGCCGGAGGAGCACCGTCTGAGCCGTGAGCAGATGCTGCAGGTCGCCTCCGATATGGAGGGCCACCCGGATAACGTGGCTCCGGCGATTTACGGCAACCTGTCGGTGTCCTGGGGTGAGATGGGCAACTGGAAGACCTTGATTATTCCGGTGCATCCTGATGTTCACCCTGTGGTGGCTGTGCCCGATTATGAGGTGTCGACGAAGCTTGCTCGTTCGCTGATTCCTGAGGAGATGCCCCACGTTGAGGCGGTGGCGAACTCCGCTCGTGCGGCGTTGCTGGTGCGCACTCTCTCTGATGCTCCCGAGTACCTGATGGATGCGACCGTGGATTACCTGCATCAGGGGTACCGCGTGACCGCGATGGAGCCGTCGGCTGCGCTGGTTGCGTACCTGCGCGGTCAGGGTTTTGCGGCGGTGATTTCTGGTGCTGGCCCGACCGTTTTGATCTTTGCGCGCGGCGATGAGCAGGTGCGACAGGTTCAGGACGCTATTGCCGAGTTTGAGGCGACCCACCCTAGTAGCGTTATTGCGGATCGCCGCCTGAACTGGCGGGTTCTTCCCCTTGAAATTGACACTGAAGGTGTTATAGTTACTCAGTAGGACGTTATTAGTTCGTCCTACGTTGAGGTTCGCCCGTCGTTCAATGTAGACCGTCGATACTATCCTTCGTAACGTACTTCCGTTTCCCCTGATGCCTCAGATGCTTTTTGTGTCTGAGCGGGAACCGGCAAGGTTCGGGGGAGTGCCTTTGGGATTCACGTCTTCTTTATTTCTGACGCATAGGGAAGACTTTTCTGAGGGTTCGGTTTCGCGGCGGGTGCCCTTTCAAAGTGACCAATCCATCCTCTTCATCTCGCGTAGATGGTTTGTATAGATGATGGTTTGGGCTTGCCCACATTTGTGATAGAGCGCCTTATCTTCCGTATGTGCTCGCTGTGTCTGAATCAGCGGGTACGGTAAGAGACGCGAACCGCCTCCAGCGCGGTTCGAGGGAGTCGAAGGTGCAGACTGCTGTTTTCTTTCGGCAGTGTCTAAACCTTTGACCGCGCTATAGCGCCCGCCCGATCTTTATTCTGAAGATTTTCAGGGCTTATAACCAAAGGAATTGTAGTTGGCAAAGAATATTGTTGTCACCGATGAGTACGGTACGGCAGCTGCCGCACCGGAACTTGCAAACTTGAAGGTCGCGCAGCTGCGTGTCCTCGCCCAGCAGCTTGGCATCCGCGGCTATCTGAAGTTGAAGAAGGCTGAGCTGGTTCAGGCTCTTGAGGAGCATCAGCGTGGTGGCGCCGTAGCCGCTCCTGCTGAGCCCAAGGCTGAGACTCCCGCTGAGTCTGCCCAGACCCCCGCTACTGAGAAGGCTGAGGAGTCTAAGCCTCGCCGTACCCGTCGTACTCGCACCCAGAAGGATGCTGAGGCGAAGGCGGAGAAGGCTGAGAAGACCGAAAACGCTGAGTCTGCTGAGGCTCCCGCCGAGGGCGCTGAGAAGGCTGAAAAGTCTGAGAAGCGTACCCGCTCTTCCCGTTACGAGACTCCCGCTCAGAAGCGTGCGCGCGCTCGCCGTGCCGCTGAGGGTGAGGACGCATCGGCTGAGCAGTCCGAGAAGACTGAGAATAACGAGAAGCCGGAGAAGCGTACCCGCCGCACCCGCACCCGTAAGGACGAGAAGCCCGCTGAGCTTCCTCCGCTGGATGTGCGCGCTGAGCTGGCTGCTGAGCGTATTGGCGAGCGTGCGGAGCAGGTTGACCTGCCCGGTAACTCTGCTGAGCTGAAGGCTACTACCGCTGACGGCACCGCGAGCCTGGACAGCCTGAACGCTGCCCTGGACATGACTTTTGGCACCCCCGACGGTGAGAAGAGCTCGAAGCGTACCCGCACCCGTGAGCGTCGCCGCGATCAGGATGGTGAGCGTACCGAGCGTCGCACTAAGCGTGATCGTCAGGCTGAGCGTGCAGAGCGCAACACTGAGCGTAGTGAACGTGCCGAGCGTAAGGCTGCTGAGCGTGCAGAACGCGCAGAGCGTGCCGAGCGTACTGAGCGCCGTTCTAAGCGTGACCGTCAGGCTGAGCGTGCTGAGAAGCAGGCTCGCCGCCGCGAGGAGAACGAGCCTCGCCTGAGCGAAGACGATGTGCTGGCACCGATTTCGGGTGTTCTGGACATTCTCGACAACTACGCTTTCGTGCGTACCACCGGCTACCTGCCCGGCACCAACGACGTGTACGTCTCCCTGGCTCAGGTGAAGAAGTACAACCTGCGTAAGGGTGACCACGTGCTCGGCGCGATTCGTGTGCCGCGTGAGGGTGAGTCGAACAGCCGCCAGCGTTTCAACGCCCTGGTCCAGGTTGAGGCGATTAACGGTCAGAGTGTTGAGGAAGCAGCGAACCGCCGCGTGTTCTCGAAGCTGACTCCGCTGTACCCCAAGGAGCGTCTGCGCCTGGAGACCACCCCGAAGAAGCTGGGCACCCGCGTGGTGGACCTGGTGTCCCCGATCGGTAAGGGTCAGCGTGGTCTGATTGTGTCCCCGCCGAAGGCGGGTAAGACCCTCATGCTGCAGTCCATTGCGAACGCGATTACTGTGAACAACCCGGACGTGTACCTGATGATGGTCCTGGTGGATGAGCGTCCTGAAGAAGTGACCGATATGCAGCGCACCGTCAAGGGTGAGGTTATTGCCTCGACCTTCGACCGTCCCGCTGAGGATCACACCACTGTGGCTGAGTTGGCTATTGAGCGTGCGAAGCGTATGGTGGAGCTCGGCTACGATGTGGTCGTGCTGCTGGACTCCATGACCCGCCTGGGCCGCGCATACAACCTGGCGGCTCCCGCATCCGGTCGTATCCTGTCCGGTGGTGTGGATTCTGCTGCACTGTACCCGCCGAAGAAGTTCTTCGGTGCTGCCCGCAACATTGAAGAGGGCGGCTCGCTGACCATTCTGGCTACCGCGCTGGTTGAGACCGGTTCGAAGATGGATGAAGTGATCTTCGAAGAGTTCAAGGGCACCGGTAACATGGAGCTGCGCCTGTCCCGTCAGCTGGCGGATAAGCGTATCTTCCCGGCGGTTGATATTAATGCTTCTGGTACTCGCCGCGAGGAGAACCTGCTCTCCCCGGATGAGATCAAGATTATGTGGGGTCTGCGCCGTGCCCTGGCGGGTATGGAACCCGAGCAGGCTCTGGGTGTTCTGACCAACCAGCTGCGTAAGACTGAAAGCAACGTGGAGTTCCTTCTGACGGTTCAGAAGAACGGTCTGCGTCTGGTCGACTAAGGCTCGTATCTCACGCGCCCCACCTCCTCATTGTGGGTGGGGCGCGTGAGCCGTTCGTTTTGTGCATCCCCGTTGTGAGGGGTGTGAGATGTCTAGTGCCTGCCCGTGCGGCGTAAAGTGCGGGAGATGGAAGAGAGAACAGAATGTTTGAATCTATTCAGGTTCTGCTGGATGAGCACGCTGACCTGCAGAATCAGCTGGCTGACCCCGCCGTGCAGGCGAATCAGGGTAAGGCACGCCGTGTGGGCCGCCGCTACGCGGAGCTGACCGGTATTGTGACTGCATACAATAAGTACACTTCGCTGAAGGATGACCTTGAGGCTGCTCGCGAGATGGCTGATGAGGATCCGGATTTCGCGGCGGAGATTCCCGGTCTGGAGGAGGAGCTGGAGGTTGCTCAGGAGAAGCTGCGCCGCCTGCTGATTCCGCGTGACCCGGATGATGGCCGTAACGTCATTCTTGAGGTGAAGGCTGGTGCCGGTGGTGACGAGGCGGCTCTGTTTGCTGGTGACCTGCTGCGCATGTACATGCGTTACGCCGAGCACAAGGGCTGGAAGACTGAGATTATTTCTTCGACCAGCACTGACGTGGGCGGTTATAAGGATGCCCAGATTGCTATTAAGGGCTCCTCGAATGAGCCGGCTGAGGGCGTGTGGGCGCACCTGAAGTACGAGGGCGGCGTGCACCGCGTGCAGCGCGTTCCGGCGACCGAGTCTCAGGGCCGTATCCACACCTCCGCTGCTGGTGTTCTGGTGTTCCCTGAGGTGGATGAGCCCGAGGAAATCGAGATTAACCAGAACGACCTGAAGATTGACGTGTACCGCTCTTCGGGCCCCGGTGGTCAGTCGGTGAACACCACCGACTCGGCGGTGCGTATTACCCACCTGCCCACCGGTATTGTCGTGGCGATGCAGAATGAGAAGTCTCAGCTGCAGAACCGTGAAGCTGCGATGCGCGTTCTGCGTGCGCGCCTGTTGGCTCACCAGCAGGAGCAGATTGACGCTGAGAACGCGGCACACCGTGCTTCGCAGGTGCGTACCATGGACCGTTCGGAGCGTATCCGTACGTACAACTTCCCGGAGAACCGCATTGCGGATCACCGTACCGGCTACAAGGCGTACAACCTGGATGCTGTGCTGAATGGTGACCTGGAGCCTGTGGTTCAGTCCGCTATTGAGATGGATGAGGCGCACCGCCTCGCTCAGGTGGGCCAGGAACAGAAGTAACCCTGTACAGAAGTAGTTCTGTGCAGACGTAGGTTCTGTACAGGCTCTTGCCGATTCGCTGAATCGACGTGAGATGTTGGTGAGGGGCTCGCCGCTGCGGCGGTGGAGCCCCTTAGTCATATGCTGTGACAGGTTTTGAGCTGTTGAGAGAGCGTAAGGAGAGCTCATGAAGGTGAATGTGCACGACCCGCGCGGGGAAGAACTCGCACAGGTACTCACGCGCGCCACCGCGGCACTGGCGCAGGTGCCCAGCCCCCGCGTCGACGCCGAGCTACTCGCAGCGCACCTGCTCTACGACGGCTCACGCTCACGCCTACAGCACGCGGCGCTCATGGGGGAACGGCTCACCCCTGAACAAGTCGCAGAGTACGAGGCGCTGGTCGCCCGCCGCGTCCGCCGCGAACCGCTGCAGCACATTACTGGCTCCGCTCCCTTCTACCGCCTAGAACTGGCAGTCGGACCGGGCGTGTTCGTACCCCGCCCAGAGACCGAGCTCCTCGCCGAAGAAGCCCTCAAAGTGCTGGCCGCACGCACCGAGTCGGCAACCGGTCAGCTGCGCATCGTCGACCTGTGCACCGGCTCCGGGGCTATCGCCGCGGCAATCAAGAGCGAACTGCCGAACGCCCAGGTGTTCGCGGTGGAACTCTCCGAAGACGCCATCCCCTACACCCGCAAGAACCTGGAGCCGCTCGGCGTGCACCTGGTTCAGGGGGACGCCCTCACCGCCCTGCCCGAACTTGCCGGAACCTTCGACGCGGTGCTCTCGAACCCTCCGTACATTCCGCCGGCGAACGTACCCGCCGACCCGGAAGCCGCCCTGCACGACCCGGACATGGCACTGTACGGCGGGGGAGAGGACGGCATGCAGATGCCCTCCGCGATTGCCGCCCGCGCCTTCGAGCTTCTTACCCCCGGCGGCCTGTTCATCATGGAGCACGACGACACCCAGGAAGAAGCCGTCGCCGAGCTGTTGGCGCGTGTCGGCTTCGAGGGCTGCTACCCGGTGCGTGACCTGAATAATCGTCCGCGTCATAGCGTCGGTTATAAACCGCGCCCACTAGAGCCTTTAGACTAGTAGATGCACCACCTAGCCCGTGCCGGGCTGCGTGAAGGCAACGCGTCCGCCTCCTCAGCCAGCTCAGAGCTGGTGAAATATGGTGAACCTCCGGAAGAGTGCTTCCACATGGCGCGTTGTGGGTGCCGGTGTCTCGCCGCATCCAGAAAAACATGAGAGAATAAGACCCGTGACTGCAAAGCTGTACCCCGTAACGACTGAAACTGAGACCCGCGAGGCCATCGAAGCTGCCCGCGAGGCGCTGAAGGCGCACGACACGATTGTGATGCCCACCGATACCGTCTACGGTATTGCCGCCGATGCTTTCTCGCATCAGGGCGTTGCCAAGCTGCTGGCAGATAAGGGCCGCGACCGCACCATGCCGCCGCCCGTGCTGATCTTTGATCTTGCTGCGCTCGCTGGCGTGGTCGACGACGTTCCGGACGATATTTACGATCTGGGTGGTCGATTCTGGCCCGGCGCGCTGACTATCATTCTTCACGCGTACCCGTCGCTGAGCTGGGATTTGGGTGAGACCCGCGGTACTGTTGCCGTGCGTGTTCCCGATGATGAGTTCGCCCTGAAGTTGCTGACTGAGCACGGTCCGCTGGCGGTTTCGAGCGCGAATAAGACCGGTCAGGAAGCCGCACTGGACGCACAGACCGCCATGGATTCCCTGGGCGAGGACGTTGCCGTGGTGATTGACGGTGGCGCTCGTCCTAAGCCGCTTGAGTCTGAGCCGAATGAGGACGGCGTGGTTGTGGTTACTGAGCGTGACCCGGCACCGTCCACGATTCTGGATTGCACCTCCTTCCCCTACGTGGTGGTTCGTGAGGGCGCGATTTCGGTGGAGGAGCTGCGCGAGGTCGTTCCGACCATTCTGACTCGTGCGGAGGCTGACGAACAGGCGGCTCGTAAGGTTGAGGAGGCCGAGGCTGCTTCTTCCGCGTCGTCTGAGTCGACTCCTTCTGAGCGTGCTCTGGATGAGCAGGCTGACCTGGATGAGGCGTACGAGCAGTGGGACAGCACCCACACTGTGAGCGGTGAGCCTGCTCGTCGCGCTTCGGCACCAGTTGCCGGTTCTGTCGCTGCGTCCCTGCTGGGCGCTACTTCGGCTCTGTCTTCTGCTTTCAGCACTGGCGTGGATCAGGAGCGTTCGCGCGGCTACCGTGACAACACTCCGAAGCCGGTTCGTGCGGATGAGCCGCAGACTCACCCGGTTCCTGCTGATACTGCTCGCGCGCTGGTCTTTGGCGCGTCGAAGATTGAGACTGCCGCTAAGGATGAGGCTAAGTCGGCAGAAACTAAGACTGAGGCTACCAAGACTGAAGCTGAGGCAAAGGCCGAATCTGAGGCAAAGACCGAGCAGAAGGATGCCCCGGAGGATCACCTCTAAACCTCTGCGCGCTATAGAGCTCAGCGCATAAGATTTCGGGGCATAAGATCTCGGACCATAAAAACGTATAGGGAACCCCCGATATATCGTTCAGATATATCGGGGGTTCCCTTGCGTTATGATCCCTCTAGAGGCGCGCCACTAGGCTGTGTGTCTCAGGTCGTGCACCTTTAGGAGAGCACGCGCGCTACCTAGTTCTTCTCGAAGCGGCGGTCCTTCTTCTTACCCAGCGCGGTGTGGGCGTTGCGCAGTACTTCACGCACGCGCGGGGTGGGTAGAAGGTTGTTTTCGCGTGCCCAGGAGTCGTCGATGCCCTGGCCGAACCACATGACCTCGACCTTACGCACGGAGCCTGCGAACTTGTCATTCATCAGCTCGGAGACGGTGTAGCCCGCTTTGACGGCTGCGCGGCAGAGCCATTCGGGCAGGCGGCGCGGGTGGCGGCGACCAGCATCCACGGATGCGGAGGCGACGGTTGCGCCTTCCCAGGGCTGCAGCACGATGGTGGGTAGCTCGCCGGGGAAGGTGCCGAGCATGACCACGAATTCTGCGAGGGCGTGCACGCTGGAGACCGGGGACTTGCCGGTGCCTGCACCCGCAACGGATGCGAAGGGGGAGGAGGCCATCTTGGCGAAGAGTTCGGTGGTGCGTCGGCCGCGGCCCTGCACGCTGGTTGCGCGCAGGATGCACAGTTCGGGTGCGCTGTCGGGGTGCTCTTCGAGGAAGTAGTCCTGCAGGTCGAGCAGCGCTTCTTCGCCGAGTGCCTTGGAGAAGGAGTAGGCGCTGAACGGGTTGGTCTCTTCGGAATCATCCAGCACGAGGCGCGGGCCCTGTACTGCTGCGGAGGAGAGGTGGATGACGCGGCGTACGCCGGTTCGCTGTGCGGCGATTGCGATTACGGCGGGAAGCAGGGCGTTTGCGCCGACGAGCGGGGGCAGATCCTGCATGTTGGGTGCCGCGAGGCCTGCTGCGTTGACGACGACCTGCGCGCCCGCGAAGGCTTCTGCGAGGGAGTCGATGATGCCTTCAAGCTGGTCTGCTTCGTCGATGATGCTGTCTACGTCGAGGGCTCGGGTTGCGAGTCGAGGTGCCTCAATGGGGTCGACGCTGATACCTTCTGCGTTCAGACGCGCGACGATGGAGGAACCAACGAAGCCGCTGGCGCCAATGACTTTCCACTTGGATTCGGACATCTCTTTTACCTCTCACGAGCCCGCGTACGTTGCGGGGAAAAATGGGGTCATTTCAACTTTCCCATATTTGAACAGTTTATGGGGAATTTGTGGGGTTTTATTCGGTCTCTGGTCGTTTTTTCGCACGGGGTGCACAGCGTAAACACAGGCTGTGAAGCTGGTAGCTTGATGGATACCCAAAACTGGGTGTGCCGGTACGTCCGCTATACGGATAAATCAACTGAATTCGGTTGTTTATTTGTCATAAAGTGCGTCTTTTGGGGTGATGGTTCACTCTCTAGTGGAGACCGCAGGTAGAATATTTTCTTTGAGTGATATATCCACACGGTTGAATGCCGCGGGCGCGAGAAACACCAGAAGCGCCCAGCTTGGTATGGGTATATCGCGTACCGGCTGATTCAGGCGCATCGCGCCGCGGAGGGAGAACTTATGGCAGAAAAGTACAGCGACGTGACCGCTTTTGCCCAGCCTTCTTCCGAACAGTCTTCTTCTCACGATTCTTTGAACGAGTATCCCCGCACGGTTGCCGTGGTGGTGACTTATAACCGTGAAGACCTGCTGCCGAAGACCCTTGCTGGTATCGCTTCTGGTGAGCGTGTGCCTGCGGCGGTGGTGATCGTTGATAACGCCTCCACGGACGGTACAGCCGAGTATCTGCGCGCCCTGAACTATGAGCTGCCGGTGGATTGTATCCGCCTGGAGAGTAATATGGGCGGCGCTGGCGGTTTTGCGGTGGGTATTGACCGCGCCCTGGAGCGCCATAACCCGGACCTGGTGTGGGTTATGGATGATGACACCGAGCCGACCGAGAACACTCTGTCGGAGGCGGTTGCCGCCTGGCTGAACTATTCGCCGGTGCCTTCGCAGCGCCCCGCGGTGGTTGCCTCTCGTGTGGTGTGGACGAATGGCGAGGACCACCCGATGAACACTCCGCGCACGATGTTTGCGGCGGGGGAGCAGCGTCATGCTCGTGCGCAGGCGGTGGGTGCCCGTCCGATTCGTAGCGCCTCGTTCGTGTCGATTCTGATGGATGCGCAGGCTATTCGCCGCAACGGCGGCCTGCCCATTGCTGAGTTCTTCATTTGGAATGATGACTTCGAGTTTTCGACTCGTCTGATTCATCACCGTGACGGTATTGCGGTGCCTTCTTCGGTGGCTAAGCACCACACGAAGACTTTTGGCACGACGAACGCTGACCCGGGGCCGCGTTTCTATAACGATGTGCGTAATAAGCTGTGGGTCTTTACCCGTTCGCGTACCCTGAACCCGCTGGAGAAGTTGCTGTATGGTGGCTCGTCGGCGCGCCTGTGGATTTCTACTGTTCTGCGTACTGATGACCGCCGTACCTACCTGGGGTATTTCCTGAATGGTGTGCGTGATGGTTTGCGCGCGCCTCGCCCGAATGCTCAGGTGCTTGAGGGTATTTACCCGCTGACTTTCCCGGGCCGCTACGGCGTGCCGGTATCCGCTGAAAGCCCCGCTGACTCTGAGAAGGCGCGCGGTTGCGTGAGCTCTGTACCCGATTTCTCGGTGCTGATGAGCGTGTACGCGAAGGAGAACCCCGCCTATCTGGATCAGGCGTTGGAGTCGAATCTTCTGAACCAGACGGTGCGTCCTTCCGAGCTGGTTTTGGTGAAGGATGGTCCGCTGACCCCCGAGCTGGATGCCGTGGTGGACCGCTGGGTTCAGCGCGCCGAGAATCTGGATTGCCCGCCGATTCAGGTGGTGGAGCTGGCTCAGAATGTTGGTTTGGCGGAGGCGCTGAATGCCGGTCTGCAGGCGTGTTCGTATGAGCTGGTGGCTCGTGCTGATTCTGATGATCTGTCTGAGCCGACTCGTTTTGCGCGTCTGATTCCTGCCCTGGTGCAGGGCGGCTACACGGTGCTGGGCTCTGCCATGCTTGAGGTGAATGAGAGCAATACTGCGGTGGAGTCGACCCGCGAGGCGATTGTTGATTCTGCGCGTCTGCTCAGCGCGATGGATTCGCGCAACCCGATTTATCACCCGTCCGTGGCGTTCGTGAAGAGCGCCGTGCAGCAGCTGGGCGGTTACGAGTTCGTGCCCGGCGCTGAGGATTGGTGGCTGTGGATGCGTCTGCGCGATGCCGGCTACCGTCTCGGCAATATCCCAGAGGCGCTGGTGCGTTACCGCGTGGGTGCGGGCGCGTACACGAAGCGCGGGGGAGTGGACGCCTGGTTGCAGGATGTGGCGATTCAGCGTCGACTGTACACCG
This sequence comes from Rothia sp. HMSC061D12, assembly GCF_001836735.1. Classification (NCBI taxonomy): domain Bacteria; kingdom Bacillati; phylum Actinomycetota; class Actinomycetes; order Micrococcales; family Micrococcaceae; genus Rothia; species Rothia sp. HMSC061D12. The sequence continues at coordinate 129,457 of NZ_KV830305.1, forward strand.
GTCACGGTATTTCTAAGCTTCAGTGGGCTCAGAATATGGCGGTGCGTAGTGTGTACCGTTTTGTTCCTGAGCAGGCGCGCCGTTCGGCGTTTCGTGCGTTGTCGTCGTTGACGGCTCGTGCTTCTTCTCGTTCTTCTGGTACCGCATCTGAAGGAGGCATGTAGTGGCTCAGTTGAAACCTCACGCTCATGTGGTGATGCAGAAGGCAGCTCAGCGCGGCACGATGGTGACGGAGGGTGACTCCGGCACGATGCTGGTGAACCGCCTGTATGAGCGTAAGCCGTGGTGGTTGATTGCGCAGGCGCTGATTGATTCGAGCGCCTGGGTTCTGGCGGTTTTGTTCGCGTACATGCTCCGCTATAGCGTGCTGCTCAGTAACGGTTCGGTGTTCGATATTATTCACCCGGCGTCGTTGACGATGACCGCTACGTTGGCTGTGGTGTTGCACCTGGTCATTGGTCTGGCGGGTGTGAAGATTTATAACGGCGTGTATTCGTACGGTTCGTTTGACGAGTCGTGGCGTGCCGGCGCGGCTGCTTTGAGCGCGGGTGCGGCGTTGACTGCTTTCTCCTTTGTGGATGAGCTGTTGGGTCTGCCGCATATGCCGCATAGTGTGCCTGCAATCGCGGCGGCATTTAGCCTGATTATGATGGCGGGCGCCCGCATGGCGAAGCGCGTCTACACTGAGCGTGGTGCGGTGCGTGAGCTGACCGGTGAGCCGGTGATTGTGTACGGTGCCGGTTTTATTGGCGGCATGGTCATGGATTCGATGCTGCACGATGAGGAGGCGAAGCTTCGCCCGGTTGCGGTCTTCGATGATGACCAGCTGAAGGCTGGTACGAAGTTCCACGGCATTTCGGTGATTACGACTTACCCTGAGCTGGAGCAGGTGATTCGTGAGTCGGGTACCCGTAAGATTCTGGTGACGATTTCGGATATGTCGGAGGACTACTTCGAGTCCTTCTGCAACCGCATGCGTAAGCTTAAGGTTGAGGTTCAGCGTATTAGTAGCGCGAATGCTCGCCTGATGGGTGAGCGTCTGATTACCGCGAGCGATAACGACCTGATGCGCGTGATTCGTGGCGAGATTAACTACGATATTGACCGCGATATTCTGCGTTCGTACCTGCACGGTAAGCGCGTGCTGGTCACCGGTGCGGGCGGTTCGATTGGTTCGGAGCTGTGCCGTCAGATTAGCGAGTTTGGCCCTGAGACTCTCATGATGCTTGATCATGATGAGACTCTTCTGATGGAGACGAAGGTTTCGATTACTCACGAGTCGAGTCTGGATGATGACCGCATTATTCTGGCTGATATTCGTGAGGGCGATAACCTGCTGGAGATTTTCCGTGACCGTCGCCCCGAGGTGGTGTTCCACGCTGCGGCTTTGAAGCATGTGTCGGCGCTGGAGGCGTACCCGCAGGAGGCGTGGAAGACGAACTCCTTGGGTACTCTGAACGTGCTGCGTGCCGCAGAGGCGGTGGGCGTGAAGACCTTCGTGAACGTTTCGACTGATAAGGCGGCGGATCCGAAGACTGCGCTGGGCCAGTCCAAGCGTGTGGCGGAGCGTCTGACCGCGTACTTTGGCGAGAAGACCGGCAATACCTACGTGTCGGTTCGTTTCGGTAACGTGTTTGGTTCGCGCGGTTCGATTAAGCCGCTCTTTACGAAGCAGATTCTTTCGGGTGGTCCGATTACCCTGACGGATAAGCGTGCGACCCGTTACTTCATGCTGATTACCGATGCCTGCCTGCTGGTGATGCTTGCTGGTGCGATTGGTCGCCCGGGCGAGGTCATGGTGCTGGATATGGGCCAGCCGGTCAAGATCCTGGACGTTGCGAAGGCGATGCGCCAGGCGTATGAGCGGTATGACGTGGAGATCAAGGAGATTGGTCTTCGCAAGGGTGAGAAGCTGGATGAGGCTCTCTTCGGTGGTACCGAGAAACTGGTACCTAGTGAGGAGAACCGGTATATTTCCCGGTCGAGTGCCCCGGCACTTGACCCTGATGAGCTCGATTATGAGCTGTGGATTCAGAACTATCGGGAGCACAGCGGCTATGAGCGTCATGGCCTGGAGCGTGCCCCTGATCCGCGTACTCTGGCGGATGCACAGACGTTCTAATCTTTACGGAATAACACCGGATGCTGCACTTGCGTGGCGGGTGCGGTATCCGGTGTTTTCTCTTTCTCGGGTGTAGAACATTTCAGGACGCAGAATATGCAGAACGTATGGAGAGAATCTGTAACGTTTAGTCCCGGGCTACTGAAGAGTTCTATAGAATACGAAGTAAACACACACTACGCACACATCGTCCTTTAGCTGCGATTCTGGAGTTTGCGTCCAGGGGAGCGGCGCCAATGCTTTGGAGCTGGTATGACCTCCTTTTCTGAGCTGTTGAGTATTTTTGCTCTTGCTTTTGTTTTGGGTGCCCTTTTGCCGTTTGCGGTGCGCCCGATTTTGCACCGCTACGACATGGTGGATGTTCCTAATGAGCGTTCTTCGCATACTGCTCCGACGTACCGCGGTATGGGGTTGGCGACTGCAGCCGCGACTCTTGTGGCGTTTGTGGTGGCTACCCTGTTCGGCTGGACGTACCGTTCTGCTGAGTCTTTGCAGCTGGCGGTGACGATTGCTGTGGCGATTCTGTGTGCTCTTGCCCTAGGCTGGCTTGAGGATATCCGCGGCGTGAGCATTGTGCGTCGTGCGGGCCTGCAGCTGGTCATTGGTCTTCTGGTAAGCGTGAGCTTTGCGACGGTACAGGGCACGAATATTCTGCTGCTGATCCTTGGCGCGATTTTTATTGCCGGCTACATTAACGTGGCGAATTTTATGGACGGCATTAACGGTATTTCTGGTGCTCACGGTCTGGTGGCTGGTTTGGCGTATGCGCTGACCGGTTGGATGGTGAACCTGCCGTGGCTGGCTTTGGCGGGTGTGGCTGTTGCCGGTGCTTTTGCGGCGTTCTTGCCGTGGAATGTGCGCCCGGGTAAGAACGTGTTTTTGGGCGATGCGGGTTCTTATGTTTTGGGCGCGGCGTTGGGCACGTTGGCTGTGGGTGCCTGGTTTGCGGATGTTCCGTTCCTGTTGGCTTTTGCCCCGCTGATGACTTATCTGGCGGACGCGGGTACGACTCTGTTCCGTCGTTTTATGGCGGGGGAGCAATGGTACAAGCCGCACCGTACTCACACGTATCAGCGTCTGACGGATGTTGGTTTCAGCCACCTTGGTTCGACCGCCGTGGTGACCGGTACGACCATTCTGGTGTGGGTGCTGTTGGCATTTGCGTCTGATCTGTATGCTGCGGGATCTGTGGTGGCGACCGTGGGTGTGGTGCTTGTGGCTCTTGCCGTGCTGGTGGTGTATCTGCGTATGCCGCAGCTCTTTGGCGGTGAGGCTCCTACTTCTACGATTGATCTGTCGAAGCGTTTTGCAGCGGATTTGAAGGGTTCGGCGTCGAAGGCGAATTCGGCAACTGCGGAGCCTGCTACCGGCTCTTTGACCTCGGCAACTGGCGTTCCTGCGACTCCTGAGAATGTTGAGCCGACCTCGCTGCATCCGGAGCCGATTATGCCGGATTCGGTGAAGGATCGTACGGGTCAGTCTTCTTCTGCTTCCTCTTCTTCGACGCAGTCTAATCAGAATCGTGGGGAGAAACACTAATGGTTTCTGAACGCTCTAAAGCCTCAGTTGAGACTCCTTTAGAGCCTTTGTGGCGGCGCGTAGTCGACGTTCTCTGGTATCCACCTGCTGAACGCAAGAAGCAGCAGAAACACCGCCGAGAGCGTGCTCAAGCAGGTTTGAAGGTATCTTCCTTCGAGAGTCAAGAGCTTTCCTGGAAATTTTTGTTCTACAGAGTATCGACTTACTCTCTGCTGGCTTGGTTGGGCGGTATGATGAGTGCGTACCTGTTTGCGGGCCCCGTGGGCGCGCTAGGAATAACATTGGGCTTTCTGATAATCTATATATGCTTCACTCTGGGCGTATTAGTTATGTTGGTTGCTCCCATTTTCGACTGGGGTGTACCCAAATCGCTGGTGGTGAGCTACCTCGTGAAGATTGCTCTGCTCGGTCTGGTATTGATGTTTGTGCCATTCCCCGAGAATCTGAGGCACGGTTGGACTCTCGCAGGCGCATGTACCGGCGTGATTCTGTGGATTGTTATTGAAACAGTCAGCATCGCACGACTGAGAATTTTGTACTTCGACACCGACTCGGAAGACCATGGTCGGTAACACGATTGGTGTTTGAAAGGAAAAACGTTTGGCCGAAGAGAAGAAGTGGTGGGACGGAGATAAAAAGCTCCGCACCACCGGAGAATTGGTATCTGACGGAGGTCTCTCCGGCGCCGTCATGTCGATTCTCTATCTGATCATCGGTGTAGCGGTGTGGGGAGGCATCGGTTACCTCGGTGACCTGGTCTTCTCCACCACCTGGCTGGTGTGGGTTGGCGTCTTGATTGGCGCTGTTGGAGGTTTGACCCTCGTCTTTACCCACATGACCAGGCAGAATAAAGACCGTTAGGTCATTGAACGCGGACCGCTAGGTCACACATTCATCCATGTAGTTAGCATGTCAGTCGTTTATAGGCAGACATGGGCTCTTGATAGCCACTAGTAGCAAGAAAGGACTTGCTTTGATCGAGAACGGGTTGATCCTCGCGGAAGCCTATGTGCCGCCGACCCCTGAAGACATGCATCTGCCCCCCTTCTTCACCATTGGTGATTTCGCTTTCGGTAAGCAGAACGTACTGATTCTGCTGTCCGTGGTGATTATTGCGGTCTTCTTCCTCACCGCAGCACGTAAGCGTGCCATGGTTCCCGGCAAGACTCAGTTCATTGCTGAATCCGGCTACATGTTTGCTCGTAACTCCCTCGGCAAGGAAACCCTGGGCGTTCAGCACTACAAGCCTTTCGTGCCGATTCTGTTCGCCTCCTTCTTCTTCGTTCTGGTGAACAACCTCTTCGGTTCGATTCCGTTTGTTCAGCTGCCCTCCTTCTCCCACCCCGGTAGCGCCTACGCACTGGCTGGCGTCGCATACCTGACCTGGGTTGGTGTTGGTATCAAGCGCAAGGGCTTGGGCGGCTTCTTCAAGGACATCACCATGCCTTCGGGTCTGCCGGTCTGGATTTACCCCATCCTGATTCCGATCGAGTTCTTCTCGAACCTGCTGATTCGTCCGGCAACTCACGCACTGCGTCTCTTCGCGACCATGTTCGGTGGTCACCTGGCGCTGATGGTTGCATCCAGCATGGTGACCTACATGGTTGAGACCCTGGGTGGCATCGGCTACCTGGCTGCTATTGCTCCCGGTGCTCTGGGCATGTTCCTGTACTTCCTGGAATTCATGATTCAGTGCATCCAGGCTTATGTGTTCGCTCTGCTGCTGGCTGTGTACTTGCAGGGCTCGGTTTCCGAGGGACACTAAACTCTCTAGTTTTTTAGGTTTTCGCGTTCGTCATTGGGCGTGAATAAAGCAACCCACACGTTCACTGTGCGGGCTATTAACTCAAATCAAACTCTGTTCGGTCCGGGTATGTTCCCGGTCGAACACTGTTGAAAGGAAAAATAATGGTTGGTTCCATCACTGCGGTTGGCTACGGTCTGGCAGCTATTGGCGGCGGCATCGGCGTGGGTCTGATCTTCGCGGCATACATGACCAGCGTTGCTCGTCAGCCCGAGTCCCAGAAGACCCTGCAGCCCATGCTGTTCCTGGGCTTCGCACTGGTCGAGGCACTGGCAATTCTGGGCCTGGTTCTCGTCTTCATCAAGTAACCGGCTCTGCCACATCCTAAACGACCCATCCCATAGAACAGGATTCCCTCCATGATTTATCTGGCAAGCGAAGGGGGAGCGGAGGCAACTTCGAACCCCCTGATTCCCGACGTCGGGGAAATTGTCATTACCCTCATCGGATTCCTGATCCTCTACTACATCGTTGCTAAGTACGTTGTCCCGGCGTTCGAGAAGATCTACCAGGACCGTAAGGAAGCAATCGAAGGTGGCCTTGCCAAGGCCGAGAAGGCACAGGCAGAGGCTGCAGCGGCTCGCGATGAGTACACCCAGCAGCTCGAAAGCGCTCGACTGGAGGCTCAGAAGATTCGTGAAGAGGCACGCGCAGAGGGCGAGGCAATCATTGCCGATGCTCGCGAGCGTGCAACCGCTGAGGCTCAGCGCATTAGCGATAATGCAGCAAAGGCTATCGAGGCAGAGCGTGCGGCAGCAGCAGTGTCCCTCCGTTCCGAGGTTGGCACTCTTGCTACGACCCTTGCCGGCAAGATTGTGGGCGAAGCCCTCAACGATGATGAGCGATCGGCCCGTGTGGTAGATCGTTTTCTTGCTGACCTTGAAACCGAGAAGCAGAACGCAGGTGCGGCTCGGTAATGGCAGGAGTATCTACTGAATCACTGAGCAAGGTGGAAGAGGTGCTGGAAGCTCACGCTTCCCTGCAGCCCCTGAACCTGGCGAGCGAGCTTTTCGCTGTGGTTGATGTTCTCGACCACAACGGCACCCTGCGCCGTGCTGTCACCGATTCTTCGCGTGATGCAGCAGCACGTCAGGGTATCGCTAACACCGTCTTCGGCGGCAAGATCTCTTCTCAGGCTATGGCTGTGCTCACCAGTGCGGTGGCTCAGCGCTGGTCCGATGATGCTGATCTGGCGAATGCCCTGGAGCGTGCAGCAGTGCTCGCCGTGACCGCATCGGCTCAGTCTCGCGGTGGCGTGGACGCCCTGGACGAGGTACTCAACGAACTACTCACCTTTGTGCGTACCGTTGATTCCAACGCTCAGGCGCAGGAAGCGCTGTCCGACCATCAGGCAAGCAAAGAAGCAAAGAAGAAGCTCGCCGTGGCGCTCGGTGGCCCCGCCACCACCGCCGAAGGTGTGCTTCTGCTCGAACGAGTTGGCTCCAACCCCCGCGGCCGTCACGCTGCACGGGTAGCCGATGAGTTCGCAGAAATCATCGTCACGCGACAGAACCGTTACATTGCGCGAGTAACTAGCGCGATTGCGCTGTCGCAGGCACAGCTTGAACGTCTCGGTCGCACGCTCAACGCCGTGTACGGCCGTGAGCTGAAGCTCGACGTTTCGGTGGACCCCGCCGTTCTGGGCGGTCTGCGTGTTCAGGTGGGCGACGAGGTGATCGACGGTACCGTCGAGACCCGCATGTCCGACCTGGCTCGTTCCATCGGCTAGCGGCTCAAGCTAGCGACGCTGAACCGTTCGTCGCAACGGTGATTTAGAAGATACCTCGGGTAGCGGGTGCGTGGCAGATGCCTCCTTCGCAGAAGCGGCGGCATTGCCCGCCCGTTCAACCCGAATTGCAAGTTTCGGTTGGTTCCGTTGACGGAACGCAACCACAATGAGAGAGCAGGGACACAAGATGGCCGAACTGACCATCAATGCCGAAGATGTCCGTAATGCGCTGAACGAGTTTGCAGCGTCTTACGAACCCGGCAATGCAGAACGTGTTGAGGTGGGTCGAGTTGTATCGGCCTCCGACGGTATCGCTCGTGTCGAGGGCCTTCCCTCGGTTATGGCGAATGAGCTGCTTCGTTTCGAAGACGGCACCCTCGGCCTCGCACAGAACCTGGATACCCGCAATATTGGTGTGATCGTCCTGGGTGACTTCACCGGTATTGAAGAGGGCCAGGTCGTACACCGCACCGGTGAGGTCCTCTCGGTGCCCGTTGGCGACGCGTACCTCGGTCGCGTTGTTGACCCCCTCGGTAACCCGATCGATGATCTGGGCCCCATCGAGGCCGAAGGTCGCCGCGCACTGGAGCTGCAGGCTCCCGGCGTGACCCAGCGTAAGTCGGTTCACGAGCCGCTGCAGACCGGCTTGAAGGCAATCGACTCGATGATTCCGATCGGTCGCGGTCAGCGTCAGCTGATCATTGGTGACCGCCAGACCGGTAAGACCGCTATCGCGATCGACACCATTCTGAACCAGAAGGACAACTGGGCTTCCGGCGACCCCGAGAAGCAGGTTCGATGCATCTACGTGGCTGTCGGCCAGAAGGCATCCACCATTGCAGCTGTCCGCCACACCCTTGAGACTCGCGGCGCGCTGGAGTACACCACCATCGTGGCATCTCCCGCATCCGACGCAGCAGGCTTCAAGTACCTGGCACCCTACACCGGTTCGGCTATCGGCCAGCACTGGATGTACGGTGGCAAGCACGTCCTCATCATCTTCGACGACCTGTCGAAGCAGGCAGAAGCATACCGCGCTGTGTCCCTGCTGCTGCGCCGCCCGCCGGGACGTGAAGCATACCCCGGTGACGTCTTCTACCTGCACTCCCGCCTGCTGGAGCGTTGCGCTAAGCTCTCCGACGACCTCGGCGCAGGTTCGATGACCGGCTTCCCGATCATTGAGACCAAGGCAAACGACGTTTCCGCCTTCATTCCGACCAACGTCATCTCCATTACTGACGGCCAGATCTTCCTGCAGTCCGACCTGTTCAACGCTAACCAGCGTCCGGCAGTCGACGTCGGTATCTCCGTCTCCCGTGTTGGTGGTGCCGCACAGACCAAGGCTATGAAGAAGGTCTCCGGTACCCTGAAGCTGGAGCTGGCACAGTACCGTGCAATGGAAGCGTTCGCAATGTTCGCATCCGACCTGGACGACGCTACCAAGGCACAGCTGACCCGCGGTTCTCGCCTGACCGAGCTGCTGCGTCAGCCGCAGTACACCCCGTACGCAGTTGAAGAGCAGGTTGTCTCCATTTGGGCTGGTACCTCCGGTCACCTCGACGACATCGAGATTTCCGACGTGCTGCGCTTCGAGGAAGGCTTCATCGAGTACCTGCGTCACAAGACCTCGGTACTGACCGATATCGCTTCCTCCGGCAAGCTTGAGGATGACACCGTTGCAGCTCTGAAGTCCGCAGTTGCTGACTTCAAGCAGGGTTTCAAGTCTGAGGGCAGCAGCCACCTCGTCGACGCAGGTCACGAGGAGCACAAGGTAGCTCGCGATAGCGACATCACTCAGGAAACCATCGGTTAGCGATTAGTCCTCGCCTTCTCCCCGCCTCAGCTATGAGGCTGGGGCGGGGCAGAAAGCAAGGAGAAAGGAAGCTCTATGGGAGCCCAGATTAGGGTTTACCGACAGAAGATTGCTTCGACGTCGTCTATGAAGAAGATCTTCAAGGCGATGGAGATGATCGCGACCTCCCGCATTAACAAGGCTCGTAACGCTGCTCAGGCAGCCGGCCCTTACGCGAACGCTCTGACCCGCGTGGTGACTGCGGTTGCGACTCAGCACGGTATTAAGCACCCGCTGATTCACAAGCCGCATGAGTTCGGAACCTACGAACACCGCCGCTCCGCAATCCTGGTTGTTACCAGCGACCGCGGTCTGGCAGGTTCGTACTCCTCCGCTATCCTGCGTCGTACCGAATCTCTGATTGAGAGGCTGCGCTCTAACGGCCAGGAGGTACAGCTGTACCTGGTTGGCCGTAAGGCAAAGGCTTACTTCGAGTTCCGTGAGCGCCCCTACGCCCGTGCGTGGGAGGGCCACACCGATGCACCTCGCGTCGAAACCGCCGTCGAGATTCGTGACGCGCTACTCGAAGCCTACGACCTGCCCTTCGAAGAGGGCGGCGTGGACGAACTGCACATCGTGTACACCGAGTTCAAGTCGATGGTTGTTCAGGAACCCAAGATCCTGCGCCTGCTGCCCATCCACGTGGGTGACGCAAAGGCTATGGGCGAGGAAATCGTTCCCGACCAGGAACTGACCAAGGCTGAGTACGAGCAGGCGGCATCCTTCGAGTTCGAGCCCTCCGCCGAGGAAGTGCTCAACGAGCTGCTGCCGCGCTACGTTGCATCCCGTATCTTCTCCTGCCTCCTGCAGGCAGCGGCAAGTGAGTTGGCATCCCGCCAGCGCGCAATGAAGACCGCAGGTGACAACGCTGAGACGCTGATTACCAAGTACACCCGTTTGATGAACAACGCACGTCAGGCGGAAATTACTCAGGAGCTCTCCGAAATCGTGGGCGGCGCAGACGCCCTCGGCTCCTAGTACTCGTACGCCAACGAAGCCATCAACTGTCCAAACTTTCTAAGTAAGTGAGAAATATGACTGCCACCTACAACGAATCGGTCTCCGCACCGACTCAGGGCGCAACGGGTCGTATTGCCCGCGTCATCGGCCCCGTGGTCGACGTCGAGTTCCCCGCCGGTCAGGTCCCCGAGATTTACAACGCTCTGACCACCGAGCTGACCCTCGACGGTCGCACCCGCACCATCACCTTCGAGACCGCACAGCACCTGGGCGACTCGATCGTTCGCGCTATCTCCCTGCAGCAGACTGACGGCCTGGTCCGCGGTCAGGCTGTAGTCGACACCGGCGCACCGATCTCCGTCCCCGTTGGTGACGGCGTGAAGGGCCACATCTTCAACGTTCTCGGTGACGCACTCGACGTGCCGAACTCCGAGATCAAGGCTGACACCTACTGGCCGATCCACCGTGCCGCTCCCGGCTTCGCAGAGCTGGAAGGCTCCACCGAAATGCTGGAGACCGGTATTAAGTCCATCGACCTTCTGACCCCCTACATCAAGGGCGGTAAGATTGGTCTGTTCGGTGGTGCAGGCGTGGGTAAGACCGTGCTGATCCAGGAAATGATTACCCGTGTGGCTCGTAACTTCGGTGGTACCTCCGTGTTCACCGGTGTGGGCGAGCGTACCCGTGAGGGTAACGACCTGTGGGTCGAAATGGAAGAAGCAGGCGTTCTGAAGGACACCGCTCTTGTGTTCGGCCAGATGGATGAGCCCCCGGGAACCCGTCTGCGCGTGGCACTGACCGGTCTGACCATGGCGGAGTACTTCCGCGATGTTCAGAACCAGGACGTGCTGCTGTTCATCGACAACATCTTCCGTTTCACTCAGGCAGGTTCTGAGGTTTCCACCCTGCTGGGCCGCATGCCCTCCGCAGTGGGTTACCAGCCGAACCTGGCGGACGAAATGGGTCTGCTGCAGGAGCGTATCACCTCCACCCGCGGTCACTCCATCACCTCCATGCAGGCAATTTACGTGCCTGCGGATGACTACACCGACCCGGCGCCGGCAACCACCTTCGCGCACCTGGATGCGACCACCGAGCTCTCTCGTGAAATCGCATCGCGCGGTCTGTACCCGGCAATTGACCCGCTGTCCTCCACCTCCCGAATTCTGGACGCACAGTACATCGGTCAGGAGCACTACGACACCGCAATTCGCGTGAAGGCTATTCTGCAGGAAAACAAGGAACTGCAGGACATCATCGCGATTCTGGGTGTGGACGAGCTCTCCGAGGAGCAGAAGATCGTCGTGGCACGTGCACGTCGTATCGAGCAGTTCCTCTCCCAGAACACCTACACTGCAAAGCAGTTCACCGGTGTCGAGGGTTCGACCGTTCCGCTGAAGGACACCATCGAGTCCTTCCAGATGATCTGCAACGGCGATGTCGACCACATCCCCGAGCAGGCGTTCTACAACATTGGTGGTATGGACGACGTTATGCGCCGCTACGAGGAAATCAAGGCACAGACTGGAGCTAAGTAATCATGGCTCTGAAAGTTGAAGTTGTTTCCCGCGAACGCGTCGTGTGGACTGGCGAAGCGAAGTACGTTCGTGCACGCTCCGTCAGCGGTGACCTCGGCATCCTGCCGGGTATGATCCCCACCTGCACGCTGCTGGCACAGGACGGCGAGCTGCTCATTGAACCTGTTGAGGGTGAGACCATTAAGACCATCCTCAACGCAGGTTTCTTGACCGTCTCGAACGATCACGTGACCATCGCTGCAAAGCACGCACAGATCTAAAGCCGGTTCTCCGCAGAGGGAATTAGCCGCTGTGTACACCTCGCCGGTGTTCCACCCCGTAAAGGGGAGGGACACCGGCGATTGGTGTATCTGGGGTAGGTCGTGTGCACAGAAAGATTGTGTGCAGAGACCGACAGCGAGCACAGAAAAGGGGCGCCTCCCATGGGTGGGAGGCGCCCCTCAAGCTATGTGTAGCCGCCTAGCTAGAACTGTTTAGCTAGAGCCGTTTAGAACAGGCGGTCAGCCGAGTCGTCTACGCCGCGCATCGCGTCGTAATCCAGGCTCACGCAGCGGATGCCGCGGTCCTCAGCCAAGGTGCGCGCCTGCGGCTTAATCGTCTGCGCCGCAAATACACCGCGCACCGGAGCCAGCAGCGGGTCACGGTTGAGCAACTCCAGGTAGCGGGTCAGCTGCTCCACGCCATCGATATCACCCACACGCTTGAGCTCGACCGCCACAGAGACGCCGTGCGCGTCCTTCGCCATGATGTCGACCGGACCGATAGCGGTCGGGTACTCGCGGCGCACCAGCGAATAGCCCTCGCCGAGAGTGTGGATCTGCTCGGCGAGCAGGCGCTGCAGGTCAGCCTCCACGCCGTCCTTAATGAGGCCGGGGTCAATACCCAGGTCAGTGGTGTGCTCGTGCTCAATCTTGTAGATGCGAATCATGAGGCGGTCATCGCTCTTCGCCGCCTGAACGGTCCACAGCTGCTGAACATCGGATTCCAGGTCCTCACGGATGCTCTGCGGAACGTCCTCACGATCAGCCACCAGCAGGGAGCAGGGAGGGCTCATCCAGTTCAGGGGCTTGTAGGAACCGCCGTCGGAGTGAATGAGGACGGAGCCGTCATTCTTGACCATCAGCAGGCGGGTAGCGCGGGGCAGGTGGGCGCGGAGGCGGCCCTCATAATCTACGGAGCATTCAGCAATGACAATACGCATCCGTCCACTCTAGCAGGTACAAGTGTTTGGCTCTAGCAGGTGAGGGTATGAGCTAGGGAACCAGCGCAGGATGTAAAGCGGAGGAGAAGAGGCGTGAGAACTCAGAAGAGCGCAGAGCGAACAGCGGCGAGGCTGGTAGATAGAGAAGGCTGCGGGGCGCGGTAGAATAGGGCTCATGGCACGTAAGAATCATCCCGGCAGGCGAGCATCCGGCACCACCAGCGATAAGTGGCACCGTCAAGCACCCGCAGGGCGTGATATCAGCAGGATCCTGGACCCTGCGCCCCGACTGGAACGTGACCGATACGGCGACTGGCTGGTGCAATACATTCCCGCCGTCAACGCCCAAAAAACCTACACCTGCCCCGAATGCTACCGCCCGATTCCGCCCAGAACCGCGCACCTGGTGGTGTGGCAGGAAAGCCACACGATGGGGCGTAGCCGCGCCATTGATGAACGCAGGCACTGGCATCAGCACTGCTGGCGCACCCGCCGCAAATAAGCTGAACACTGCACTTTAGGTGTAGCCAAAGACCAAAGACCAAAGACCAAAGACCCTAGTCCACATTCTCGAATCCGATTCTTGAAGGAACGCAATGAGCAACACCGCCGATATTACCCGCGAGCAGGAATTCGATCCCGCCCGCTACGTCTTCAGCACCGCCGCTGAACCTACCCCCATTAAAGCACGCACCGTGCTTCCTGCACGCCGCGAGAACTTCACCGTCACCACCGCGGACGGCAAGCGCCTCGTCGGTGAACTCGCCCTGCCCGAAGGCGAAGTCAAGGCAACCCTGGTGACCTTCCACCCGCTGCCCACCCACGGCGGCTACATGGACTCGCACGTGTACAAGAAGGCGTCCTTCCGACTGCCGGCGCTGTCGAACATTGCGGTACTGCGTTTTAACACTCGCGGCACCTCCTCGATTCGTGGCACCAGCGAAGGCGTTTTTGACGGCGGCTTTGCCGAGAAGAAGGACTTCGACGCAATCCTGAAGTTCGTGCGTGAGCGCGCCCTGCCGAACCCCTGGCTGGTCGGCTGGTCCTTCGGTACCGAGCTGGTGCTCAAGTACGGTCCCGAATACGCGAACGAGTTCACCGGCGCTATTCTGCTTTCCCCGCCGCTGCACCGCGTGCACCCGGCTGAGCTGGACGAGTGGAACAAGATCTCGAACCCGCTGTACGCGCTGGTGCCCGAGCACGACGACTACCTGCAGCCTCCGGCGGCGCGTGAGCGCTTCGCGGCTGTGCCCCGTACCCAGGTTCTTCCCTTCGAGGGGTGCAAGCACCTGTGGGTGGGCGAGAAGTCCGTGCAGCAGGTCCTGAACACTATTGTCAGCATCGTGACCGGTGTGCCCACCGAACTGCCCACCGAGTACAACGGCGCGGTGGCAGAAGAAATTACTGAGCTCTAAATGCTCAGCGCATAAACGTAAAGGCGGCGGCTTTGGATAGAACATCCAAAGCCGCCGCCTTCTGCGTTATATGCGATGCCCGCCCCAGGGGAGAGCAACGAGCGTGTAGAGAATCTAGAGCTGATTACAGCTGATCCTGGCGAGGAATGAACACCTCGCGCACCAGAATCAGCATGGAAGCTGCCACCGGAATAGCAATCAGCGCACCCAGCACGCCCCAGAGAGCGCCACCGGCAGCCACCGAAATAATCGCAACACCGGCAGGAACCGACACAGCACGAGCCATAATACGCGGAGAAATCAGGTACGCCTCCACCTGCAGATACAGGAAGTACGCCACCGCAAACCACAGCGCCAGACTCCAGCCCTGAGTCAGCAGAATCAGCGAGGTCAAAATCAGCGCAATCACGCCACCAACCAGCGGAATGAACGCCAGAATCATGACCACCAAAGCCATCAACTGCGGGAAGCTGAAGCCCAGAAACAGCATAATAAAGAACGCCACAAAAGCATTCAGAACAGCAACCAGAGCCTGACCCATCACGTAGTTACCCACCGACTCGGTAATCTTGTCGGTAATGTACTTGACGCGCACACGCTTAGACGCCGGCGCCAGACGCACACCCCACGCCTTGATAGTGTCCATCGAAGTGAGGAAGTACAGTGACAGGAACAGTACAATAATTACGCCGGTCACGCTCTGCGCCAGGGTAGAACCAGCAGAAACCAGACTCGACATGAAGCTATTGACCTGCGAGGAAGAGAAAGTCGTCTCCAGGAACTTCGGGACGTTCTCGTTCACCCAGCTGCTAATGCTAAAGCGCTGATCAAGCTCGTGATACCAATCAGAATCAATCGTGTTCTGATAGATACCCGGTGCATACTGAACAAACTTAGATGCCTGCTCGCTAATAATCGGGCCAATGGTCATGACCAGACCGGTCACGGCGCCAGCAAAACCAGCAAGCACAGCAATCACACCGATACCGCGCTTAATGCCCCATGACTCCAGGCGACGCACAATCGGGTCCAGACCCAGAGCAATGAAAATAGCGCCGGTCACCCAACCCACCAGGGCACCCACATTATTGAAAATGTAGTAGGCGAAAAGCGCCAAACCCACGCCAACGGTCATGAGGAAGCCGAACGCAACCGGGTTGTGCATCATGGAGGTCTTGCCGTTACCGACAACCTTCGGCGCCGGGGGAGCATCCTCAGAAGCGGCGGGAACCACCGGAATGGTATCCGTAGGAGGCATGGAAGCACGGCGACGGTTGGAACGCACCTGGCTAATGCTTTCGGTCAGCTCGCTGAAGGTCTCCGTAATCTGGTCGGTGAGGGATTCCTTCTTACGCGGCTCGTCAGACGATGAGGTCTCTTCGGGAGCTGCTGAGGATTTCTTCTCGCTCATGCTCTTCCTTTCCGGATCATTCCGGGTATTTTTTCTCTACTGTGCCATTCTACCGGCTGGGTCGTCTTGTTACCGTGCCATCGGTGAATGCTAGAGGTAGGGGAGCGCAGGTGGGAGAGGTATCTGCGAGGCGGTCCGGGCATTAGCCCAAACATGAACCCCGGCATGAGCTCAGAGCGTAGGCGATAGAGAACGGGCGCTGGCAACGGTGCGTTGTGGGGATAATAGAGGAAGGAACGCGTGAAGGGTCTAGCCCTCACGCAACGATAGATAAGAACGTAAAGGAGCCCAGGATGAGCATTATTTTTGATCCGGCAGACCGCGGCGCATCCCAGAACGCGGCACAGGGTAACGGCGCACAGGGCGGTGTTGTACAGAACGGTGCAGCGCAGGAGATTCCCGCCTCCGTACGCAACGCCATGGAACTGAACCCCAACGCTGGGGCACAGAACACTGCGGCACAGGGTAACGCCCAGACCGGTGAGCAGACTCCCTCCGCACCCACCTGGCGCTACGAGGTCAACACCCCCGAAGAGTTCCAGAAGTTCGTGCAGCTCTCCAGTCAGGGTGCCGTAATCTTTGCGCTCTACGCGCCGCACTCGCCCTCCTCCCTGCAGATGCTCGAAGGCGTGCAGAAGCTCGTCGACTCCGCCGCAGGCACCATGATTTGTGCCGCCGTGGATGTCACCAAGCTCCCCGAAGCAGCCCAAGCATTCGGCGTGAGCGGCGTGCCCGCAGGCGTTGCCGTTCTGGCGGGCCGCCCGGCACCGATTTACACCGGCCCGGTCAGCGCAGAAGACCTCGGCGATGTGCTCTCCCAGGTTCTGCAGCTCGCGGCGCAGTACCAGCTGCCCGGCGGCTTCGACCCGGTCGTTCCCGAAGATGAAAAGCCCCTGCCGCCCCTGCACGCAGAAGCCGTCGCCGCCCTCGACCGCGGCGACCTGGAGGGTGCCCGCGCCGCATACCGCAAGGCAATCACCGAGAACCCCGGCGATAAGGAAGCGAAGCTCGGCCTGGAACAGGTTGAACTGCTTGCCCGCGTGAAGGACCTGGACATGGCAACCGAACGCGCGGCGGCCGCGGCAGACCCCATGAACATTGACGCCGCGTTCAACGTAGCCGACCTGGACCTGGTGGGCGGTCACGTGGAGGATGCCTACAACCGTCTGCTGCGCCTGTTCAGCGCCGTCGGCCCCGACGATAAGGCGCGCGTGCGCGAGCGCCTCGTGCAGCTCTTCGACGTGGTGGGTGCATCTGACCCGCGCACCGTGAAGGCACGTGCGGCGCTGACCATGGCGCTGTTCTAAAAGGCGCTGTTCTCAAAACAGCTCGCGAAGAGAGCTGAGCCGGTCTAGTCGGCTGAAACTTTGAATACGGACGGGCTATCGTCTACCCCCACACTCGGGCTGTGGGGTAGGCGGTAACCCGTTCTGCGTTCGCGGGTTTGAAGTGGTTTTGAGATGGGGGAGAGCCAGCGATTCAACCTGTCTGATAGTGCGGTTTGATGGCATCTATAGCACCCCGGAATGTCCATATTATGCATTGTGAGTACTTAATAATGCAGGTTTCATCACCAAACCTGCTAGACCTCATGGGGGGGGGTGGTAGGGTAAAAATATGAACCTAGTCACTTTTCCCAGGACCCGAATCCGCAAGAACCAGGTTCACCGCAGAACCCGGTACAAGAGACCGCAGTAGAGGCAGCACCCGCCGCGGCAGTACCTCAAGCTATAGTCCCCGAAT
The DNA here is from genome assembly GCF_001836735.1 of Rothia sp. HMSC061D12. NCBI lineage: Bacteria > Bacillati > Actinomycetota > Actinomycetes > Micrococcales > Micrococcaceae > Rothia > Rothia sp. HMSC061D12. The sequence continues at coordinate 146,771 of NZ_KV830305.1, forward strand.
CTGCAGCGCCGGAAGCTGTAAACCCTGAGCTTGCAGCTCCGGAAGCTGTAGTTCCCGCATCGGTAGCACCTCAGCTACCCGTCACCCCGCAGACCGCACCGGCGGCAGGCGCTCGACCCGCCATCGAAATTCGCGGCCTCACCAAGGCATTCGGCCAGAAGGTCGCCGTCGACCGCATCAACCTGGATATCCCCTCCGGATCCTTCTACGGACTGGTCGGCCGCAACGGTGCCGGTAAAACCACCACCATCTCCATGGTCACCGGCATGCTCAAGCCCAACGAAGGCACCGCATACGTGCGCGGCATCGACATGTGGGCCGACCCGCTCAAAGCCAAGGCACACCTGGGTGTACTGCCCGACGGCGTGCACCTCTTCGACAAGCTCACCGGCGAGCAGCTCATCACCTACTCCGGCTACCTGCACGGAATCGATAAGGAAACCGTCGCCTCCCGCGTTAAGGATCTGCTCGCGGCCATGGACCTGACCGACGCTGCGGGCCGCGCCGTCGCCGACTACTCTGCCGGTATGACCAAGAAGATTGCGCTCGCCGCCGCGCTTGTCCACGCACCCTCCGTGCTGATTCTGGATGAGCCCTTCGAGGCGGTCGATCCGGTTTCTGCCGCTAATATTCAGGATATTCTGCGTGGCTTCGTTGCCTCCGGCGGAACTGTCATTATCTCCTCGCACGTGATGGACCTTGTCCAGCGCCTGTGCGACCACGTAGCCGTCATGGACTCCGGCCGTATTCTCGCCGCCGGAACCGTCGACGAAGTACGCGCCGGCGTGAGCCTTGAAGAACGATTTGTGCAGCTGGTCGGTGGCCGCACCTCCTCGGAAGGATTGTCATGGTTGGGCACCTCGTCTCACTAAAGTGGCAGTATGTGCTCGCTTCCTTCCGCCGAAGCATCTGGGCGCTCATCGGCCTGATTTTTGCGGCGCTTTATGCGGGCGGTATGCTCTTCGGCCTCGGCTCCGCATACGTTATCGCTAACTCGGAGGTACCCGAATACGGTCAGCTCGGCGCCCTCCTTGTAGGCACCGTTGTGGCGCTCGCCTGGGCTATCGTCCCCATCTTCTTCAGCGGGCTGGACGGCACCCTGGATGAGAGCCGATTCGTGCTCTTCCCCATCAAGCCCTCCACCCTGCAGAAGGGCCAGTTCCTCGGCGGGTTCGTGGGTATCCCCGGCATCGCCAGCATCATTGCCGTGCTGCTGGGCGCTATCACGTTTATATCGCAGCCGCTCGCGCTGGTCATGTACCTCATCTGCTGCGTGCTCGGCCTTGCGAACCTCATGGTGTGGGCGCGCCTCGCCAACCGCCTGGGCATGGCGCTGAACGATAACCCGCGCATCGCCAATACCCTGATGATCGTTGCCATGCTACTGATGATGAGCGCCGGCTTTATCTTCGGTGGAACGATAACCTACCTGACCAAGCACTGGGAAGAGGTGCTGCCCTACCTGCCGTGGCTCAGCGTGACCCCCTTCGGCTCCGCGTTTGCGGTGCCCTACTTTATGGCGAGCGGCAATATGGGCGCCGCCCTTGGCTGCCTGGCTCTGACCCTCGTCTACCTGGTCGGCGGTTGGTGGCTGTGGGGTAAGAACCTGGCACGCTCCATGGCGAATGTGGGCGGTAGCGCCCACCACGCCAGCGCTGCCGAAGTCGCTGCAGGCGATTTGGGCCTGTTTGCACGGTTCCCCGCAACCCCGCGTGGCGCCGTGGCAGCACGAACCCTGCACTCATTCATGAAAGACAACCGTCTGCAGTTGGTAACCGTAAGCACCGCCATGCTTTACCTGATACTGACGGTGGGCATGCCGCTGTTCCTGAGCTCTGTAGGGTCCGTTAAAACTCATGTTGATTTTAATGGCATCAACGCGGCTGAAGCCAACCAGATTATCAATAGCGGCGTCATGCAGCTCTTCGGATTCTGGATGTACTTCTGCACCGTTTTCACCGGCTACTACATGTGCTACCTCGTCTCCTACGACAACACCGCATTCAGCCTGCATGTGCTCTCCCCGCTACGCGGTATTGACGACCGTATCGGCCGTCTTTGGGGTTACAGCATCCTGATGGTTCCGATCGTAGTGGTGATGGTGTTCGTCGCCTCAGCGGCAAATGGGCACCTGGAGCTTTTCCCCATTGTGCTGATGCACCAGCTGGGCGTGCTCGCCGCAGCGGCTGGCATGGGCAGCGTGATGGACACCTTCATTAGTCCGCCCGTGGCGCCTCCCGGGGCTAACCCGTTCAAGAACCCGAAGAACAATGAGGGCTTCGCTAAGCAGCTACTGCTGATGCTCACCATTATTTTGGTGATGCTCAGCGCACTACCCGGCGGTATCTCCGTTATCGTGTATATTTTCAGCACGCAGGATATGCTGACCCTCGTCTTCGGCGGCTTGATTCAGCTGCTGATTGGTGCCGCACTGCTCGTGGGCGGCGTGGCGTGGGGCGGTCACCGCTACGACAAGGTCAGCTCTAAGATGCTGGAGCGTGTGTCACGCTTCCAGGCGAACTAACAAGAGTCGAAGCTCCAGCGCATTAGGAATAAAAGAGAAGGGTTCCGTGTTAGGTACTAAGCCTGGCGCGGAACCCCTTTTCTGTGCCGCCCGAACTTCTAGCGGAAAGAATCTCACCGCAACACCTAAGAGCCTATGGCTGAGCTGTGGTCTACCTCCATATTGACCGCCTGTGGGTCCAGCACCTCCCAATAGCTACTAAAATAGATAAGGCGCCGACCGCCCACCCAGGCGGCGGCACCCCTCACCCTATGTATCCCACCTCATCATCAAGGAGAAACATGAGCTCGATCGAAGGCATCGAAGACCCCTTTGGCCCCGGAACCGCAGGCGGCACCGCACTGCTCGAACGCGAAGAAACCCAGCTTTCTGAGCCCGGCGACCACGAGCGCTTCTCCCACTACGTACGCAAGGAAAAGATCCTCGAATCGGCACTGACCGGCGAACCCGTACGCGCCCTCTGCGGCAAAATGTGGGTACCCGGCCGCGACCCGCAGAAGTTCCCCGTCTGCCCGCAGTGCAAGGAAATCTACGAAGGCCTCGCACCCGGCAACGACGGCGACAACGGCTCCGGCGAATAATACGCGCCAGACGGCACGCCCCAGACAACACAACCTGGGCGATACGCCTGAATAAATACGAATAAATAACACGCAGCAGCAACAAGACTCAACGGCCCAACACCGCTCATGAGACTTTGCTGACGAGCACCAAATTCTTGCACCACAGCCCGGCAACAACCCGCGGATGTGGTGCTAGAATTTAACCTCGCTGTGCCCAGATCGCCAGAGCGACAGGAACACCAGAGCATCAGGAACACCAGAGCGTCACCTCCTAACGGGGGAGAGGCGCCTGCGCTGAGGCAACCAGCTCTGAGTCGGCAGAGGGAACCAGCAGAGGCAGACGAGGAAGAAGGAGAGAATGAGCGCACCCGCAGAGGAACCCACACTATTCGACAGTATGGTGAAGCCGAAGCTCTCCCCGGCATACCCCGACCGCGCCCCCTGGGGTACTTCCGTCAGCCTGCGCGCCTGGCAGGCAGAAGCCATGCAGAAGTACTTCGAAACGAACCCCCGCGACTTCATGGCAGTTGCAACCCCCGGTGCGGGTAAAACCACCTTCGCGCTGACCCTCGCCAAGGAACTGTTTAACCGCGGCACGGTCCGCCAGCTCATTGTTGTGGCGCCGACCGACCACCTGAAGAAGCAGTGGGCAGACGCCGCCGCGAAGGTCGGTATTCCCATTGATCCGAACTTCAAGAACGCGGATGTGACCATCAGCCGCCACTACAAGGGTGTGGCGCTGACCTACGCGCAGGTGGCGAATAAGCCGCAGCTGCACGCCCGCAACACCGAGGAAACGAAAACCCTCGTAATTTTTGACGAGATTCACCACGCCGGTGATTCCCTTTCCTGGGGTGACGGCCTGCGTGAAGCGTTCGACGACGCGACTCGCCGCGTGGCGCTGACCGGTACCCCGTTCCGTTCGGACACCTCCCCGATTCCGTTCGTCACCTACGAGGTCGATAACAACGGTATCCGCCGTTCCAAGGCAGACTACTCCTACGGTTACGGCCCCGCGCTGAAGGACCACGTGGTGCGCCCGGTCATCTTCATGGCGTACTCGGGCCAGATGCGTTGGCGTACCTCCGCAGGTGAGGAAATGGCGGCAAACCTGGGTGAGGGCTTCACCAAGGACATCACCTCCCAGGCGTGGCGAACCGCCCTCGACCCCAACGGCGAATGGATTCCGACCGTGCTCGCGGCAGCTGATAAGCGCCTGACCGAGGTGCGCCGCACCGTGCCCGACGCCGGTGCGCTCGTCATCGCCACCGACCACGCGGACGCCAAAGCCTACGCCGAACAGCTGCAGAAAATCACCGGCGAATACCCCGCCGTGATCCTCTCGGACGACCGCGAAGCATCCGCCAAGATTGACGAGTTCCGCGAGGGCATGCAGCGCTGGATGGTCGCCGTGCGCATGGTGTCCGAAGGCGTGGACGTGCCCCGCCTCGCCGTGGGCGTGTACGCCACCAGCACCAGCACCCCGCTGTTCTTCGCCCAGGCTATTGGCCGTTTCGTGCGTGCCCGCAAGCGCGGCGAAACCGCCTCCGTGTTCCTGCCGTCGGTGCCGCAGCTGATGATGCTTGCCAACGATATGGAAGTCGAGCGCGACCACGCCCTCGACCGCGGCGCACCCCAGGAAATCGACCCCATGGTCGAGGGACTGGACGACCACCTGATTGAGGAAGCAAACCGCGAGGAGCGTGCCTCCGAGCAGCTGGCACGCGGCAAGTTTGAGGCGCTCGGCTCCGAGGCATCCTTCCACGGCGTGCTCTTCGACGGTGCCGAGTTCGCCTCCGGCAACCTTGCCGTGGGTAGCGAGGAGGAGCAGGACTTCCTGGGTATCCCGGGTCTGCTGGATGCCGAACAGGTCGGTACGCTGTTGCGAGCGCATCAGCGTGAGCATGCAGCGCGCCGCCCGGCGACTGCGGCGCCTTCGGTGGTGGATCACCGCCAGTTGAAGGAGCTACGCAATAAGTTGGCGAAGAATGTGGCTGCGTGGTCGATTCGTTCGGGTCAGCCGCACGGTGTGATTCACAATGAGCTGCGTAAGATTTGTGGCGGCCCGGCGGTTGCGCAGGCTTCTGCGGAGCAGATTCAGGCGCGTATCGATAAGCTGTCGGACTGGTTCGTGGGTCGACGCTAGAACGCGGATAGAACGTCAAGAAAAGCCCCGCGAGTGTGTGCGCTCGCGGGGCTTCTGTGCGTGGAGGAAAGCTGTACCTCTTTGAGTGATTTTTACCTGAAGGTTTTCTCAGGTGCTTAAAAGCACATACGCGGGGAAATAAGTTGGATAGATAGTGGGAATAGGTGGTTCTTAAAAAACTTAATGTTGGTTTTTGCCCCCTAATTTGAGAAAAACATCGTCTGAAGGTTGTTTATGGAAGATGTATCAGAGGGATTTAGGGGAGAAATGTGTGTGAATAAAAGTTCAAGTACTGGTTGAATACTGCATGTCAAAGTGGGTTTATGGAAGATTATGTGCGTTTTTCGCTTGAAAATTTAATACGGGGGGGGGTATGCTTTCTCCAAGTGTTGGGTTTCCCTGTGCTTTTGAAGCGGACCTATGTGTTTTTGATCTTCTGGGCGTGCAGGGGCTGACGCTTGTATAGAAACATCATGCATTCACTCTCTTCTGCACGCTATCTTCACTTTTGTGTGTGCGTTTGCCCTGCGTGGATTTATCGGCCGCGTTCTTGGTGAGAGTGAGTGCCCAAGATATCACTCTCGAAGGACATACATGTCTACTAACATTTCTCGCCGCAAGGTTGTAGCTGGCGCAGCATGGGCTGCTCCGGTTGTTGCAGCTTCCGCTGCAGTTCCCGCTTTTGCTTCCTCCACTGAGTGCAAGCCCGAAGGTTCCGCAGCTTACACCATCTCCGGTACCGCTGCAGGTGCTAAGACTGTTCAGAAGTTCAAGGTTCCCGCTAAGGTCGATAAGATTAGCTTCACGATTATCGGCGGTGCTGGTGGTACCGTGCTTAGCGGTGCTGCTCAGGGTGGCTCTGGTGCTAAGCTGACCGGTACTATCGAGGTTAAGGAAGGCCAGGTTGTTGAGCTGGTCGCAGCTGCCGGTGGTATTGGCAAGCTTGTCAATGGCCGTCCTTCTGAGCCGGTCACTGGTGGTGAAGGTTACGGTAACGGTGGTAGCACCCCCGCGTTCACCATTCCCTCCGATATTATCGCTGAGGTGAACAATCGCTGGGCTAAGGACTCTATGATTAAGCGTCCTGCCATGTATGGTTCTTCCGGTGGTGGCTCCTCTGCTCTGGTCGTCGATGGCACCGTGGTTGCTGTCGCTGGTGGCGGCGGCGGTGCGGGTATTACTGTGGCCGGTGGCTCTAACAACGTTGCACAGAATGATTCCAAGGATGGTGCATACTACAACCCTAAGGCTATCGATGCCGGTTGGCGCCCCCGTAACATTCCTATTTCCGCACGTGTAGTTGGTGGTGGTGGCTCTGCAACCGCCGCTGCAGGTTCTGACGGTATCGAAGGTATCGATTACTACACTGAGCCGAAGGATCCCACTACCGGAGCATCTCGAATCTCTATCGGTAGCGCTGCTGGTAAGGGCGGTGCAAACGGTACCGGTGGCGCCGGTGCTGCAAAGCCCGGTCTGCCCACCGGCAACCGCTTCGACACCATTGGTTTCTCGAGTCAGAACAACCAGGTACTGTTCAGCTCCTCTGCGGCAGGTAAGCAGGGTGGTAGCGGCTTCAATGGTAACGGTGCAGACGGTACTTCTGCATACTCCTACCAGCTGGACAACAATGACAAGAACACTCCGGAAACCGTGTACCCCGGTGGCGGTACTACCGGTACTCCTCGCCACATGACCTACCCTGACGTTGGCTTCAACTTCAACGGTCACCAGGCGATTGTTTCCTCCGGTGGTGGCGCAGGCTACGGTGGCGGTGGCTCCGGTGCTGCACGTGCACTCTCCGCGATTCTGGTCAACCAGAAGTGGAACGGTAACACTGCTCCCAATGGTCTGCGTCAGAACATTAGCTATGGTATCCAGGCTGGTGCCGGTGGTGCAGGTGGCTCTTACCTGGCTTCCAACGTCATTGATGGTGCTATTGAGTCTTCGGGCAACGGTGCAACCGGTGCCGGCGTTCGTAACCCCGGTTCCGTGGAGATTACCTTCTGCAAGCGCTCCTAATAGTGTGCGTACCCGAGTCCCCCTCTTGGGTTACTCGGTGGGTTAGATACTAGCCCCTCCGGTTCTCCCGCTCCTGAAATTTTCCTCAGGAGCGGGAGAATCGGCCCCTAAGTTTTAGTCCTTCCAGTGGCGCATCCGCGCATATCTGGCATGAGGACTGTGTACTTCTCTGGCGAGTGGTCTCTTGGTGTATTTTGGCCACTCACGGAGAACGCCATTGAGTGATGTCTCGTTGAGTCTCAACGATGAAACCAATGGCTTTGAGGAAAAGGTTGGTAGTAATGCGCCAACTGGAAGGCCCGCAGACACTTTGATGTCTGCGGGCCTTCGCTATGTCTGAGAAATGCCGGGTTGGTCGAAGTCATGGCGTGGTGAGTTGAGAATGTTTTTCGGTGTCTATACTCTAGAAAATAAATATTGCACTCAGTGCACATAGGTGTAAATTATTCACCCCACTCAACCTGCATCCTCTCAATCCTCATGAAAGAAAACCTTATGCCACACAACGCACCCCCCACCCGCCGCACCATCCTCACCGGCGCTGCCTGGGCACTGCCCATCATCGCAGCCTCCGCAGCCGTACCCGCATACGCCGCCAACGGCGCGCAAACCGGCACCTCCCACACCATCAAGGGACAGGCAAACGGCCGCAAGACCGTCAAAACCTTCACCGTCCCGGCGGGCGTACACGAACTCAGCTTCACCCTTACCGGCGGCGCGGGCGGCACCGTCATGACACGCAGCCAGGGCGGATGCGGTGCCAAGGTCACCGGCACCGTCAGCGTCACCCCGGGCGCAACCGTAGAAATCGTCGCGGCAGCCGGCGGCATCGGCGTGCTTGAGCGCGTCACCCGCAATGGCGCAAGCTGGAACGAATCCAAGCCCGCCACCGGCGGCGAAGGCTACGGCAAGGGCGGCTCCTCCGCCGCTCAGGTCACCGTTCCCGCAGGTCCGAAGGCTATTATCGACGCGGCAAACCCCCGCACCTACGGTAACCCCACCGTGGGCGACGGCGCACCTCACACCCACTTCAAGCGCAGCATTTACGCCGCATCCGGTGGCGGCTCCTCTGCACTGCTGATTAACGGCACCGTGGTCGCTGTCGCGGCAGGTGGCGGCGGCGGACACGTGCGTAACTCCAGCTCCACCGCACCGCTGCCCGGCTCCAGCTACGCGATTAGCCCGGTCTGCGGCCTGGAATGGGTGCGCGGTGGCTCTGGCGGCAACGCAGAATCCACCATGGGCTCCGAAGGCGCAGCCGCAAGCGACGCCTACAGCGTCGAGGCGAACCTGCAGATCATCGCAACCCCCGGCACGGGTGGCTCCGGCGGTCGAGGTGGCATGGGTGCTATCCCCAATAGCTTGCCCACCGGCGACCACGGCCTGGTCGGCTTCGGCTCCCAGAACAAGCAGGTCATCCACAGCACCAGCAACGCGGGCGCAACCGGCGACGCCGGCTTCAACGCAAACGGTGCGGACGGCGTGGGCGCGTACGCCTACCAGTACGACAAGAACGACCCGGCGAACCTGACCGGCACCGCAACCGCACGAACCACCAGCGTTACCATCAGCAAGAACTTCTTCGGCTACCAGACCGTGGTTTCTGCTGGCGGCGGCGCAGGCTACGGTGGCGGTGGCTCCGGCGCGGCGAACGCGGTTTCGGCAATCATCATTTCGCAGCAGTGGTGCAACAACCCGAAGAACCCGCGCCGCGCGGTCGGCTACGTTCAGCAGGGTGGCGCCGGTGGTGCTGGCGGCTCCTATCTGGCACCCAGCGTGCGTAACGGCGCAATCGTTGGCACTAAGGAGGCGCCGGTCGGCCCGAACGTGCGTGTGAACGGTATGGCGGAGGTTCGCTTCAAGTAAACGGCTCAATAGGCTACATAACCGCCGAGGTTTCATGACCTCGGTTGGTTGCAGGCACGCTCGGCCATGGACACGCTAAGAGGCGGGGAGCCTGGGACGTACTATCCCAGGCTCCCCGCCTCTGTGTATTTAGCGCCCGGTATTCAGCACCCGCCTAGATGGCGAGTCACCGGCAGAACTGGTGGAGGTTAGAGAACCTCAACCACCTCAACGCCTTCGTCTTCAAGCTCGGCAACCACGTCATCGAGCTTGTCCTCGTGCACGGGCGCGGTCAGGTCAATGAGCACGCGAGTCTCATAGCCTGCATCGACCGCGTCGCGAGCGGTTGCAAACACGCAATAATCGGTGGCGATACCAACAACGTCGACGAACTCGATGCCGCGCTCATCCAGCCACTCCGACAGGGGAGTCTGCGGGCCGTCCTCGGACGCATCCGCACCAGGCTCGTGTTCGCCGGTTGCGACCTCATCCTCGGGAGCGAGAAGACCCTCAAAACCCGAGTACGCTGCCTCGAAGCGGCCCTTACGGAAGTACGCCTCAATGTAGTCGGTGTCCAGGTTCTCGTGAATCTGCGCGCCTTCGCTCTTCGCCACGCAGTGCACCGGCCAGGAGTCAACGTAGTCGGGGGTCTCAGAGAAGTGCGAACCCGGCTCAATGTGCCAGTCCTGGGTGGCGACAATCGCGTCGTAGCGGTGGTGGTTGTTCTCCACGTATTCGCTAATCAGCGCGGCAACGTCCGCACCGCGCTCGGTGGCGAGGGCGCCGCCGGCGCAGAAATCGTTCTGCACGTCAACAATAATCAGTGCCTTAGACATGTCTGTCCTTTACAAGTAGGAATGAGTTTTCACTCTGATTCGCCAGGTGAAAAACAGTATCTCAGAAGGGTGGTTTAGATGAACTCGGTCGGAATGATCGGCTCACCCTCCGAGAGGCGGCGGGCAGCTTCGGGAAGCTCCGCCAGGGAGGCTGCGTGGCGGGCGGTCGCGCGGCGCACGCCTTCCTCACCGGTGAAGCCGGGGATCAGTTCGCCGTTGCGGACGAAGTCCACCATGAGCGGGCGGGTGTCTTCGAGCAGGTTCGGGTCCTCGTGGGTGCCCAGAACCTCGGCGGTTGCAATGCCCATGCCGTTGAGGCGGCGGGCGGCACGCTTCGCACCACCGATGGACGCCTTGCCAGCCGAAGCCTTGGCAACCGGCTGCATTTCGCCGGCGGAGTTCTCGCGCTCAACAACCTTGTACACCATGGAGGAGGTCGGCGCACCGGAACCGGTGACCAGCTTGGTACCCACGCCGTAGGAGTCCACGGGCGCTGCCGCCAGGGAGGCGATAGCGTATTCGTCCAGGTCGCTGGTGACGGTGATCTTGGTGTGGGTGTTGCCGAGCGAGTCGAGCAGTTCGCGCACACGTGCCGCGGTCGCGACCAAGTCGCCCGAGTCCAGGCGCACGCCGCCGAGCTCTTCACCGGCGAGTTCCACGCCGAGGCGGACCGCGTCGTCCACGTTGTAGGTGTCCACGAGCAGGGTGGTGCGGGCGCCGAGGGAGCGCAGCTGCGCCTCGAATGCTTCACGTTCGCTGTCGTGCAGCAGGGTGAAGGCGTGGGCGCTGGTGCCGATGGTGTGCAGACCGTAGCGCAGACCAGCCTCCAGGTTGGAAGTGCCCGCGAAGCCCGCAATGACGGCGGCGCGTGCAGCGGAGACTGCGGCGCGTTCGTGGGCGCGGCGCGAACCCATTTCGAGGCAGGGGCGGTTGCCTGCGGCTGCACTCATGCGGGAGGCGGCGCTCGCCACGGCGGAGTCGAAGTTCAGGATGGACAGCAGGTAGGTTTCGAGGACGCACGCTTCGGCGAAGGTGCCTTCGACCTGCATGACGGGGGAGTGGGGGAAGAATGCTTCGCCTTCTGCGTAGCCGCGGATGTTGCCGCTGAAGGTGAAGGATTCGAGGTAGGAGAGGGTTTCTTTGTTGACGATGTTGCGGGAGGAGAGGAAGGAGAGTTCTTCGTCGTTGAAGCGGAAGTTAGCGAGGCCTTCGAGGAATCGGCCGGTGCCTGCGAGGACGCCGTAGCGGCGGCCTGCGGGCAGGCGGCGGGTGAAGACTTCGAAGGTGCACTTACGGTTGGCTGCGCCGGAGGCGAGTGCCGCCTGGAGCATGGTCAGTTCGTAGTGGTCGGTGAGAAGGGAAGTAGTAGCCATGTGTTTATTGTAGTGGGGGATTAGGGTATTTTTCCTCTTGAGTCGGCGTGTCAATCAATACATAAAGTATTCTTGACTCTAAGTGGTGTAGTATGACAAATTACCAGCACTCTGTGCGGGAGCAACGCAGGACGAACACAGGGGTCACACAGGGGCAACACATGCCCGCCCGTATAATCAAAGGGAACCGGCCGCAAAGGAAACCAATGAACACTACCGCCGTGACCCTCTCCACCGGAACCCTCGAGGACACCGACCTCGACACCGCCCTGGAGAACATCCTCGCTACAGACACCCCCTGGAAAGTCATCGTCTGGAACGACCCCGTCAACCTCATGACCTACGTGTCCTACGTCTTCCGCAGCCACTTTGGCTACTCCCGCGCCCGCGCAGAAGAGCTCATGCTGCAGGTGCACAACAACGGCAAGGCAATCGTCTTCACCGGCTCGCGCGAAGACGCCGAAAAACACACCCAGGCAATGCACGCCTGGGGTCTGCTGGCAACCTTCGAGAAAGTAGAAAACTAATGGCGCGACCCTTCCGCCGCACCCCCGGAGGCTACACCGCCTCCTTCGAACCCGCCGAACGCGACCTGATCCGTGAACTCGCCGAAGACGTGCGCGCGCTACTGCGCCCAGCAGATACCACCGCCGACGGCGGCACCGTCGACCCGCTCGAGGCGCTGGTCGGCATCACCGAAAACCCCACCATCCCCGCCGACAGTGCCGTAGCACGCCTGCTACCCGCCGCAAGCAGCGACGACGAGGCCGCCACCGAATACCGCCGCTACACCGAACGCGACCTGCGCGAAACTAAGCGCGCGAACCTCGCCATGCTCGCCTTCGACATTGAATCCAGCGACCTGCGCCTGAACGAAGAACACGCCCGCGCCTGGGCTGCCGCGCTCGGCGATATTCGTCTGGTGCTCGCCGACCGCCTCTACATCGTGGACGAAGACACCGCAGAAGATATTGCGGCGTTCACCGACCCTTCCGAAATTGAGACCCAGGAAGAGTACATGGCTGTGGTGTACAACTTCGTCTCCTGGGTTCAGGACTCCCTCATGCTCGCCATGCTCGACGGGCTGGACGACGAAGAAACGACCGGCGGAGTATTTGGCGGGGCAAATGGCAGGGCAAACGAGCAAGAATAGAACGAATTTTTCGAATTACCCCTCAAACTATCGTCATATACAACCACATAATGGTGGTTCTCGACTCATCTAACCGCTCAACGGACTAAAAGGGTAACCTTAGCGAGTTAGCATAGAACGTGGTACCCGACCGATAACGAAGTGTAGGTGACACATGAGTGACAGCATTGATGCAACCAATCCCTACCGTGCCCGCACCCCCTGGGGAAGCCCCGCGCCCGTAGGCCCCACCGCCGCGGCACCCATCGGCGTCTTCGACTCCGGCGTTGGCGGACTCACCGTGGCACGCGCCATCATGGACCAGCTGCCTCACGAACGCATCATCTACGTCGGCGACACCGCCCACGGCCCCTACGGCCCCCTCAAAATCGCAGAAGTACGCGCCAACGCGCTGCGCATCATGGACGAACTCGTCGACTCCGGCGTGAAAATGCTCGTCATCGCCTGCAACACCGCCTCCGCAGCGGTGCTCCGCGACGCCCGCGAACGCTACACCCGCCAGTACGGCATCCCCGTCATCGAGGTGATCCAGCCCGCCGCCCGCCGTGCGCTCGCCGCAACCCGCAACCGCAAGATCGGCGTGATTGCGACCGAGGCGACCGTCACCTCCCGCGCCTACGAGGACACTTTCGCAATCACCCCGAACCTTGAGGTGCACTCGGTGGCGTGCCCGCGCTTCGTGGAGTTCGTGGAGAAGGGCATTACCTCCGGCCCCGAGCTGCTGGAGACCGCCCGCGAGTACCTGCAGCCGCTCAAGGATGCCGGCGTGGACACCCTCGTGCTCGGCTGTACCCACTACCCGCTGCTGGCCGGCGTGATTTCCTACATTATGGGTGAGGATGTCACCCTGGTGTCCTCCGCGGATGAGACCGCGAAGGACGTGTACCGCGAACTGCTCAACCTCGCCATTGAGAGCCCGGTCCCCGAGGAAAACCCGCACCACGAATTCCTTGCCACCGGCGAATCTGAGACGTTCTCGCAGCTGGCGCGCCGCTTCCTCGGCCCCGAGGTCACCAACGTTCGCCACACCAGCTCCGTGGCGGAACGCTACCCGACCGGCTCGCTGGCGGCACTCACCCCCGAAATGCTTGCGGCACACCGCAACATCACCCTCGACGAATCGGCAGATCCTGCAGAGGCAGCACACACTGTCGCGGGCACCGAATTTTCCGGCACCACCCCTAAGGACGACACCTCATGCGTCTAACCGTTATCGGTTGCACGGGCTCCTTTCCCGGCCCCGTCTCACCGGCTAGTTGCTACATGCTCACCGCCACGGACTTCGCGGGTCGAACCTGGCGCATCATCATGGACATGGGCAACGGCTCCCTCGGCATGCTCCAGCGCCATATCGACCTGAGCGATATCGACGCAATTCTGATTTCGCACCTGCACCCGGACCACTGCATCGACCTGTCCGGTCTGCACGTGGCGGTCAAGTGGGATCCGCGCGGCTGGCCCAAGGGCCGCATTCCGCTGTACGGTCCCGCCGCGATTAACGAGTACCTTTCGGCGACTCACGGCCTGGACCCCGATCCGGGCATGAGCACCGAGTTCGAGTACCACACCTGGACTGAGGGTGAGCCCGTACAGATTGGTCCCTTCCGCGTGGAGCCGTTCCGTGTGGTTCACCCCTCGAAGGACCCGTACGCCCTGCGCATCACCTGCAATGACCGCGAGGGTCACACCGTGTTCTCGTACTCGGGCGATACCGACCTGTGCGAGGGTCTGGTCAAGGCTGCACGCGGCGCTGACCTGTTCCTCTGCGAGGCAGCCTACCAGGAGGGTCGCGACGACGCCCTGCGCGGTATTCACCTGACCGGCAAGCGCGCCGGCGAAGCCGCCACGGAGGCGGGCGTGCGTAACCTGTTGCTGACCCACCTGCCCGTGTGGAACGACCCGGACATCGCCCGCGCGGAGGCGCGTAGCGCCTTCTCCGGCCCGGTCGGCATTGCCGAAATGGCGGCAAGCTACCGCATCTACCCGCGCCCGACGGAGGCTCACCCGGTCACGTCCACCCTGAACGTGGTGGAGGTGCTCGATCCGCCGCTGAACACCGCGATTGCGCTGCCCAAGCCAGAGCTAGATTAGGCGAAGCCCAAGCTGGACTAGACCAAACCCGAGCTAGGCTAAAACAAACTGGACTAGTGCAAACTGCGCTCAGCTCCGCCTGCTTTTCGACGTAGAGTCAACAGACAGACACAGATCCCGCAGACAGATTCAAGGAGAACCCATGACTGCAACCCGCGAAGACGGCCGTGCCCTCAACGAGCTGCGCCCCATCACCATTACCCGCGGCTGGTCCCGCAATGCTGAGGGTTCCGCCCTCATCGAGTTCGGCAATACCCGCGTGCTGTGCACCGCATCCTTCACCGAGGGCGTGCCGCGTTGGCTCAAGGGCGAAGGTAAGGGCTGGGTGACCGCCGAGTACGCGATGCTGCCGCGCGCCACCAACACCCGTTCTTCGCGCGAGTCGCTGAAGGGTCGCGTGGGCGGCCGCACCCACGAGATTTCTCGCCTGATTGGTCGCTCCCTGCGTGCGGTCATCAACATGGACGAGCTGGGCGAGAACACCATCGTGCTCGACTGTGACGTTCTGCAGGCTGACGGCGGCACCCGCACCGCCTCCATCACCGGCGCGTACGTGGCGCTGGCTGACGCTATTTCTTGGGCGAAGGAGCAGAAGATTCTGCCCGCTAAGGCGAACCCGCTGATTGATTCGGTGTCCGCAATTTCGGTGGGCATTATTGACGGCACCCCCATGCTGGACCTGCCCTACACCGAGGACGTTCGCGCCGAGACCGACATGAACGTGGTCGTCACCGGTAGCGGCAAGTTCGTTGAGGTTCAGGGCACCGCCGAGGGCGCGCCTTTCGACCGCGACGAGCTCAACAGCCTGCTCGACCTGGCGCTGGAAGGCACCGCCGAGCTGGCTCAGATTCAGCGTGAAGCACTGGCACACTAACCCGTCCCAGTAACTAGTTCCGTCGACAAGGAGAAACTATGGCAGACGCAAAGATTGTTCTGGCAAGCCACAATAAGGGTAAGCTCAAGGAACTGCGTGAAATTCTGCGCGGACGCATTGACGGTCTGGACGTTGACACCCAGGTGGTTGACGCCTCCAGCGTGAACGCACCCGACGTTCCCGAGACCGGCGTGACCTTCGCTGAGAACTCCCTGCTGAAGGCGCGCGCTGTTGCCGAGGCAACCGGCCTGGTCGCTATTGCTGACGATTCCGGTCTGTCGGTGGATGTGCTCAACGGCGCTCCCGGTATTTTCTCGGCGCGCTGGGCGGGTCGCCACGGCGATGACTCCGCGAACCTGAACCTGCTGCTGGCTCAGCTGAGCGATATTTCTGCCGAGCACCGCGGCGCGAAGTTTTGCTGCGCGGCGTCGGTTGCCTCCCCGAACGGTTTTGAGGCGGTCGAGTACGGCGAGCTGCCCGGTGAGCTGCTGACCGCACCGGCGGGGGAGGGCGGCTTCGGTTACGACCCGATTCTGCGCCCCGTGGAGCTGAACGGTGAGAACGCCCTGTACGAGGGGCAGTACGCTGGCAAGTCGTGCGCTGAGATTCCCGCCGAGATTAAGAACTCGATTAGCCACCGTGCGCGTGCTTTTGAGGCGCTGATTCCTCAGATTGCTGCTGCGCTGACCTTCTAAAATCGCTGTCTAAAACCGTCGCTGAGACGCCAGAGCATACTCGCTGTGCCGCTCTGACTGTGCCGGTCCGATGGGTAAAAACGCGGGGGTTGGGTACGAATTTTTCGTGCATCCCCCTAAAATCCCCCACAGGGATACCAATTAAAGGCACAATAGGGTAGAGAAGCTTTACCTCAAGGTTAGTGACACCAAAGAAAAACTCGTCTGCTGAAGGTATCTTCGGCAGGCGAGTTTTGCTATTGAAGAGCCTTTCAGCGGGGCATCTGCCCGATGCTTGTTGTCACCGACCGCGGTAGAAAAACCTGCAGCGAAAGAGACACACCGATGCTCATCCTTCTTCTGCTGATGGCACTCGCCCTTGCCGCCGGATGCTGGGCGTACTCCTACGTGTGGCGCGGACTGAACCGCCGCGTCATTGCCGCCGTGAAGGTGGTCGATCCGATGATTACGCTCGGCCCGTACGTCATGGCGGCGTGGGTGGCGTTCATGGCTCTGATCGCCACGAATATCTGGGCGACCGGAACCCTGCACACTGTGCTGACGATTATTTTCTGCGTGGTTGCCGTAGGGTGCCTCGGCTGGGCTGGATTCTGGCTGCTCATGCACTGCCTGGGCGGGCAGACCCCGGGCAAACGCCCGATGTGGTGGCGTGAGGCGGTTGCCGCGAAGTTCGCCTGGCGTAACCTCTCGCGCATGCCCGCCTACCTGGGTGCTCGCACCAGCATCCTGCCGGTCGAGAACCCGCACCTGACCAAGCCGTATTCGGGTTCGTGGACCCGCCCGCTGGGTGCGACCATGCCGGGGTACAGCTCCAACGGTGAGTTTATTGAGGGCTTTGACGAGTTCGGTCGCAAGATGCCGCGCCTCTACCCGGTGGGCCCGGAGCCGACCATCTTTGAGATGGCGCGCTGGGGTAAGTCGGTGAGTTCCGATCAGTTGCTGACGACCTTCCTGCCGACCGCTCCGTTCGAGCGTCTACGCCTGCCCGGCACCATGACGGGCCCCTTCACCTTTGCGGGGGAGGTGCCGCACGGTGCGGTGACGAAGTGGCCTCGCCGCAGCGGCGCCAACCGCGCCTTCGGCTCCTACGCTCGTCTGGGTGAAATCACCGAACGCAAGGTGGAGCTGCTGGTCGACCACCGCATCATTGCGGCACTGCAGACCACCCGCGAAAGCTACGAACGCCGACACAGCTGGATGCTCGCCTTCACCGATATCGCAGACGGCGACTTCACGATGGACGCCGACGAGAACGGCAACCTGCGCATCACCTTCGGCATGATTACCGAAGGCTACGAGACTCCGTGGGTCTTCACCAGCACCCTGAAAGACAGCCCGCGCCTGCGCCGCAAGGTGCACCACGCCATGAGAGAACGCCGCGTACTCAAGCAGAGCAGTGGCGAGCTGATGGACTGGTACTTTGTACCGAAGCTTAGCGAGTTCCCGCACGGCCCGGTCACGAATGAGCTTCCCGAAGAGTTCTACTTCAAGTCCAATATCATGGTCACGAACCGTCACGAGAGCTCCTCGCGTGCCTCGGGTGATGCGCACTAGGGGAGTACCTCAGCTGTGAGGTGCCCAGACTGGATACCTCAAAAGCCCACCTAAAAATTCAGATACCCATGCACCGGCTGCTACTCCATAGGGGAGTGGCAGCCGGTGCTTTTCTACTGTTTAACTCCCTCGGCAGAGCCGAATGACGATGCAGACAGAAGCGGGCAACAAGCCACGATAGAATAGAAACTTAGAGCACCATGAGCGCAAGCCGGGGCGTTTCTGATTCGCCTCCGTTACCTTGCCGCGCTGAATACACAGTCATCACTTGCACACAGTCATCACTTGCCGAAAGGAATCCCGTGGCGTCCTCGAACTACACCGCCCGTCACCTCTCCGTGCTGGAAGGTCTGGAAGCAGTACGCAAACGCCCGGGTATGTATATTGGCTCCACCGACTCCCGCGGCCTGATGCACTGCCTCTGGGAGATTATCGACAACTCGGTGGATGAGGCGCTCGCCGGTTTCGGTCAGTCCATTCAGGTGATTCTGTACCGTGACGGTTCGGTTGAGGTGCGCGATGATGGCCGCGGTATCCCGACCGATATTGAGCCGCGCACCGGTCTGTCCGGTGTGGAGGTTGTGTTCACTAAGCTGCACGCCGGTGGTAAGTTCGGCGGCGGCTCCTACAATGCCTCCGGTGGTCTGCACGGTGTGGGTGCTTCCGTGGTGAACGCGCTGTCCTCCCGCCTGGATGTGCAGGTGGATCGCGGTTCGAAGACCTACCAGATGTCTTTCCGCCACGGCATTCCCGGCCACTTCGAGTCTGGCCGAACCCCCAAGCCCGATGATCCGTTCACTCCCGCAACCGAGGGCACTGACGCCCTGCAGATTGTGGGCAAGGCGAAGCGTGGCGTGACCGGCACCCGTGTGCGCTACTGGGCTGACCCGCAGATTTTCACCCCCGACGCCAAGTTCAGCTACGAGGACTTGGCTGCTCGCGCACGCCAGACCGCGTTCCTCATTCCGGGTCTGCGTATTTGCATCCGCGATGAGCGCCGCCTGCCCGGCACCCCCGGTGAACTGGAGCCCCACGAGGAAGTCTTCCAGTACGACGGCGGCATTAGCGAGTTCGTCGAGTTCTTGGCACACGATGAGCGCATTACCGATACCTGGCGTTTTAGCGGTAGCGGCTCTTTCACCGAGACCGTGCCTGTGCTGGGTGAGGACGGCCGCTCGCAGCTGACCGACGTGGAGCGCGATTGCGAGGTGGACGTTGCGCTGCGCTGGGGCATCGGCTACGAGACGACGGTCCGTAGCTTCGTGAACATTATTGCCACCCCCAAGGGCGGCACCCACACGACCGGTTTTGAGCAGGGCCTGCTGCGCGTGATGCGCAAGCACCTTGCTGATAACGCCCGCAAGTACAAGGTGGGTAACGACAAGATTGAGAAGGACGACGTGCTCGCGGGCTTGACCGCCGTGCTGACCGTGCGTCTTGCCGAGCCGCAGTTTGAGGGTCAGACCAAGGAGATTCTGGGTACTCCCGCCGTTCGTCAGATTGTGTCGAAGGTCGTGGGTGATGCGCTGAAGGCTCGCCTGGAGTCGACCGCGCGTGCTGAGAAGGCTCAGGCGACCGCCCTGTGCGAGAAGGTCGTCTCTGAGATGAAGACCCGCGTTTCGGCGCGCATCCACAAGGAAACTCAGCGCCGTAAGACCGCGCTGGAGTCTTCGTCCATGCCCACTAAGCTGGTGGATTGCCGTTCGACCAATGTTGAGCATTCTGAGCTGTTCATTGTGGAGGGTGACTCGGCGCTGGGTACTGCGCGTCTGGCGCGTTCTTCTTCGTATCAGGCTCTGCTGCCGATTCGCGGTAAGATCCTGAACACTCAGCGTGCCTCGGTGACCGATGTGCTCGCGAACGCCGAGTGCGCGGCGCTGATTCAGGTGATTGGTGCCGGCTCGGGTCGTACCTTTGATCTGGAGTCTGCCCGCTACGGCAAGGTCATTATGATGACCGATGCTGACGTTGACGGCGCCCACATTCGTACCCTGCTGCTGACCCTGTTCTACCGTTATATGCGTCCGCTGATTGAGGCGGGTCGCGTGTATGCTGCGGTTCCGCCGCTGCACCGCGTGGAGGTGGTGCGCCGCGGTAAGCCGAACGAGATGGTGTACACCTACTCGGAGAAGCAGCTGCACGAGCTTCTGGATTCTTTGCAGGCGCAGGGCGTGTCCTATAAGGAACCTATTCAGCGTTATAAGGGTCTGGGTGAGATGGACGCCGACCAGCTGGCTGAGACCACAATGGATCCGCGTCACCGCATGTTGCGCCGTATTCGCATTGAGGATGCGGAGGCTGCCGAGCGTGCGTTCTCCCTGCTCATGGGTTCTGAGGTGGCTCCGCGTAAGGAATTCATCATCGCCGGTGCGCATCAGTTGGATACCGAGAACATCGATATGTAACCTGCGGGGGAGTGTGTGACTAGCGTGTCACAATCCAGGAATTTTGTGTGAGAATAGTCACGTTGATTCTCTGAAATCCGCGTAAATTCAGCATAAATCATGCAAATTTAAGCCTTAAGTACTACTTGAGGCACCTGTCATATTCCGAGAATGTGTCATCAAAAATCTGCATAAACTACATAAAACTGCAAAGTTTTACCGCGGTTCTGAAAGTGCCTCTCAGACCCACACAGCCCCTCCGTGTTCCAACCCTCAAACTACCCCCGCCCCGGGGGATAACGTTCGAGGTACCTTTAGCGAAACGTCAAACAATAAACGTCCATACTATGCACAGCGTACTCACAGCTCCTCGGGAAAACCCTGTACCTTAGAAGCATGAGAGACAGTGTGTCAGTAACTCTCGTATGCCCTCCATCGATGGCGGACTACCCGAAATCTGGCACAAACACACATTAAGTACACACATAGTAAGGACCTATCAATGGATCCCCTTGATTTTGGTAGGTGGCAGTTCGGTATTACCACCGTCTACCACTTCTTCATGGTTCCGCTGACTCTGGGTCTGGGCCTTGTTGTGACCTACCTGTACATTCGCTACGTTCGTACCAAGAAGGACGAATACAAGCGCATGACGAAGTTCTGGGGCAAGCTGTACCTCATTAACTTCGCAATGGGTGTGGCCACCGGTCTGGTTCAGGAATTCCAGTTCGGCATGGCGTGGAGTGAATACTCCCGCTTCGTCGGCGACGTCTTCGGCGCTCCGCTGGCAATGGAAGGCCTCTTCGCCTTCTTCGTTGAGTCGACCTTCCTTGGTCTGTGGATCTTCGGTTGGGACCGCCTCAAGCCCGCAGTCCACGCCTTCTGTCTGTTCATGGCAGTTCTCGGCTCCTGGATTTCTGCATTCTTCATTCTGGTTGCAAACTCCTGGATGCAGCACCCCGTCGGTGCAGAAATGATTGACGGTCGTCCCCGCATGACCGACATTGGCGCAGTGCTGATGAACCCCCTCGCATGGGTGACCTTCTCTCACGTCATCACCGCATCCATCCAGGTTGCCGGTGGCTTCCTGGTCGGTATTGCCTGGTACAAGCTGTGGCGTCGCCGCAAGGACGGCATCGACAAGGTCGTTGACGGCAAGGTCGTCGTTGGTGAGTCCGACAAGGGCGCACGAGACAAGAAGGACTTCCAGGTTTGGATCAAGTCCCTGCGCCTGGGTGCAGTCGTTGGTCTCCTCGCGTTCGCAGGTGTTGGTGCATCCGGCCACCTGCAGGCACAGATGATGATCCACGAGCAGCCCATGAAGATGGCTGCCGCAGAAGCTGCGTGCCACGACGGTACCGCCTTCTCTGTTCTGACCATCGGCGAGCTCGGCGCTCAGAGCTGCGACAAGATCACCCCCATCATCGAGGTCCCCGGCGTGCTGTCCTTCCTGGCACACGACAACTTCGATACCCCGGTGAAGGGTATTCAGACCCTGCTGCCCGAGTACGAAGCTAAGTTCGGCACCAACCTGCCCAACAACCCGCTCTACGGCGAGCGTGCAGGTCAGAAGATTGACTACCTGCCCTCCCTCGAGGTCTCCTACTGGGGCTTCCGCGGCATGATTGGTCTGGGTGCAGTCGTACTGCCCCTCTACCTCTACGCACTGTGGGTAACCCGTAAGAAGGGCGTTGGCACCGTTCCCGAGTCCAAGCTGCTCAAGAACGTTGCTGTCTGGTCCATCATGGCTCCCTTCTTCGCAATCGCACTGGGCTGGATCTTCACCGAAATGGGCCGCCAGCCCTTCGTTGTGGCTCCGAACCTTCAGGGTGATCCCTCGATCCACCTGTTCACCGCAGCAGCTATCTCCCCGGGTGTTTCCGGTGAAGAAATCCTCTTCTCCCTGCTCACCCTGGGTCTGCTCTACGGTGTGCTGATGGTGGTTGAGGTTTACCTGCTCATCAAGTACGTCAAGGCCGGTGTGGTGGCAGCAATGCCCGAGCTGGTTCAGTCGCACCACGAGGACGAGTCCAACGACAAGTCCAAGCGCGATGTGCTGGAGTTCGCCTACTAGGCGGGTAAGGATTGATTCACCATGAACTTTGATTTCAATATCTTTGCCGGTCAGCCTGGCCTGCCCACCCTCTGGTTTGTAGCCATTGGCGTCTTCCTCATCATGTACATGATTCTCGACGGTTTCGATCTGGGTGTCGGTATGCTGATGGGTTCCAAGTTCAGCAAGAACGAGAAGGAACGTCGTCTGCTGCTGAACATCATCGGCCCCGTCTGGGACGGTAACGAGGTGTGGCTTGTGTCCGGCGGTGCTGCTATCTTCGCAGCATTCCCCATCTGGTACGCAGCCCTCTTCTCTGCTCTGTACATTCCTCTGACCCTCGCGCTGGTCTTCCTGATTCTGCGCGTGGTCGCAATTGAATACCGCGGTAAGAAGAACGACGAGAAGTGGATCCGTAACTGGAACATCGCTCTGTCTGTTTCTTCCTTCTTCATCGCACTGCTCGTCGGTGCTCTGCTGGGCCTGACCTCCATGGGCCTGCCCATCAACGACAATGGTGACCGCGTCGGCGGCGCCTTCGCTTGGGTCTCCCTACCGGTTCTGCTCGGCGGTCTGGGCTTCGTTGGCTTCTCCCTGGTTCAGGGTCTTGCCTTCATCGCTCTGAAGACCGACGGCGATATCCGTGACCGTGCCCGCAACACCCTGGTACGCTGGTCTCCCGTCCTGCTGCTGCCGATTGTCGCATGGGTTCTGACCCTGGACTTCACCAGCGGTAACGGCGTCTCCTGGCTGTGCACCATCCTGGCTGTTGTTGCCGTTCTGATTGCTTGGGTCTCCGCAAAGGGTGGCCGTGAGGGTCGCGCTTTCGCTGGTCTGTCCGTGTTCCTCGCATTCGGCGCGCTGGCAATCTTCACCGCAATGTACCCGAATGTTCTGCCCTCCACCCTGGACCCGGCATACTCGCTCACCATTGCGAACGCATCCAGCTCCGAGTACACCCTGGGCGTTATGACCTTCGTGACCTGCCTTGGTCTGCCGGTCGTCTTCGTCTACCAGGCATGGACCTACTGGGTCTTCCGTAAGCGTCTGCACGTGGATCACATCCCCGAAGCACACGACGCTACCGAACTGGCTGAACTGCCGACCAAGTAGCCTGTAGCTGATTGAAGAATCCCCCGGATTTCTCTTCTGAGAAGTTCGGGGGATTTTTCTATGTCCCCAGAGGATATTCCCGCAGAGGATGCAGCTTGCGGCAGGCGAGTGGGCGCGCAAAAATTTTTTGGTGCACACCCCCCCCCGAAATTCGGGCGTGACAGGGAGTAAAAGGTGTAATGTGGTGTACAACTCACTCTCACGATAAGGAGTTTGACGATGAAGTCCCCCAACCGCCGCACCGGAACTACCCCTCGCACCGGCACGCGCCGCCGCCTGCTCGCCACGGGTGCCCTGTTCTGTATCGGCATCATGCCCCTGAGCGCCTGCTCGCTCTTCAACCCGCCGCTGGAACGCGACGAAAGCGTCCACGCCATCTTCGACGCGGAGCAGGACATTGTGAAGATGCCCCTGGACGATTACCTCTACTACGAGCGCACCAACTACGAGTACACGGCCTTTCAGATTGCCATGAAGCAGTGCTTCGCCGAACACGGACAGAACTACACTATCCAAGCTCCCTATTCTGAAAGCGCACCCCGCGGTGATTTGGGACGAAAGTACGGCCCCTGGAACGTCGAGTACACCCAGAAGTACGGTCTTCAGAAGCGAGACCCCAACGCAGCCGCCCCCATCTCCTTTAACTCGGGGGAGAGCATGAGCCCCGAGGAGCAGCTTCGCATCGAATGCTACGACAAGGCCCGCGAGACCCTGGATGCCGCGGTGCCCGAAGGTAAGAGGCCCGAGAAGGAAGATCAGGCCACGTACATTCGTATCTCTACCGAGGCGGGTAACGCCGTTTACGGTAGCACGCTACACCGCGAGCTCGAAGAGAAGTGGAAGCAGTGCGTCTCGGATCGCGGGCTCACCCCGCGCTCGGCCGGCTCCGTCGCCGAGGAAACCCCGCTGGCTGAGCAGCTGAGCAAGAACAACGGATTCAACGAGCCCGCCTCCGAAGAAGAGATTCGCATCGCCACCATCCAGGCCGAATGTAACCAGCAGGTCGGCATGAGCAAGCAGCTCTACGACCTGGAAGCTCAGTACCAGATGCCGCTCATCCGCAAGTACCAGTCGCAGCTTGACCAGGAACGCCAAGCCGACCGCGACCGCGACGAGAAGTTCAAGCAGTACGTTCTGGAGCACCAGTAACCCGAGCGTCCACGACCGGTTTTGACGTCGGATTTTAAAACCGAATCTTGATACCGGGGAAAGACCGGTAATGGTGCGGGCCACCCGAGACACAGGCTCGGCGGGTAGCCCGCACCCGCGAGGATATTCCCGCAGAGGATGCAGCTCGCGGCAGGCGAGTGGGCGCGCAAAAATTTTTGCTGCACCCCACGAAATTCGGGCGCGGCAAGGAGCAAAAAGTGTAATGTGGTGAACAACTCACTCTTATGAAAGGTGTTCAACGATGAAGTCCCTCAACCGCCGCACCGCCGCATCCGCCCCTCGCACCGGAACTAGCCCTTGTACCGGCACGCGCCGCCGCCTGCTCACCACGGGCGCCCTGCTGGCTATTGGCGTGCTCCCGCTGAGCGCATGCTCGCTCTTCAACCCGCCGTTGGAACGCGACGAAAGCGTCCACGCCATTTTCGACGCGGAGCAGGACATCGTGAAGATGCCCCTGGACGATTACTCCCACTACGAGGGGGGCACTCATTACGAATACACTGCCTTTAAGATTGCCATGAAGCAGTGCTACGCCGAACACGGGCAGAGCTACACCGACCCCGACCAAGCTCCCCAATCTGAAAGCGCGCCGAGTGGCGATCCGGGCCGAAAGTACGGTCCCTGGAACGTCGAATACGCCAAGAAGTACGGATTCCAGAAGTATGACCCCAACGCCGCCCCCATCTCCTTTAACCCACCGGAGAGCTTGAGCCCCGAGGAGCAGCTTCGCACCGAATGTCTTGACAAGGCCCGCGAGACCCTGGACGCCGCGGTGCCCGAAGGCAAGAGGCCCGAGAATGATGTGCAGTCCACATACAGTCGTATCTACACTGAGGCGGGCAATGCCGTTTACGGTGGCAAACTGCACCGCGAGCTCGAAGAGAAGTGGAAGCAGTGCGTCTCTGACCGCGGCCTCACCCCCATTAAGGCAGGGGCGGTAGCCGAGGAAAGCCCGCTGAATGAGCAGCTGAGCAAGAACGGCGGTTTCAACGAGCCCGCCTCCGAAGAGGAAATTCGCATCGCCACCATCCAGGCCGAATGTAACCAGCAGGTCGGCATGAGTCAGCAGCTCTACGACCTGGAGGCACAGTATCAGATGCCGCTCATCCGCAAGTACCAGTCGCAGCTTGAGCAGGACCGCAAGGCAGAACGTGAGCGTGACGAGAAGTTCAAGCAGTACGTTCTGGAG
>NZ_KV830305.1:172452-204609 GCF_001836735.1 Rothia sp. HMSC061D12
TTCAAGCAGTACGTTCTGGAGCACCAGTAAACCGGGGCACTAAAAGACAGCGCACCGAAAGACGGCGCTAAGAAATAGGCAGCGCAGAGAAATAGACAGCGCTGACACAGTTTAGAAAGACACCGCCATGACCACTCACACGAAAAACCAAAACAGCGGGCACCGCTTCAGCGAGCGCATCGCCCGACCCCGCGTGCTCCTGCTGCTCGCAATCCTCGCCATTGGCTCGCTCATGCTGTCCTTCTACCTGGGCACCCGCTACGCAGCCACCGGACCCGACCCGACCGTGCAGGCGAAAACCGTGATCCCGGTCTGGGCGAAGGTTGAAGAACGCACCGTCAGCGAGGGTCTCGCCATTGCCGGAACCACCAAGGCCGGGGAGACCGCCCCGATTAGCGCGCGCACCAACGGTGAGCCGGTGCTCGTCTACCAGAACCAGAAGCCCGGTAACGTGCTCAAGGCCGGTGACTTCATCGGCATTATTGGTGCCGACCCCGTCTTCGTGCTGGAGGGGCCGCTACCGCTGTACCGCGACCTCAACCTGGGCGATAACGGCGACGACGTGCTCGCCTTCCAGAAGGCACTGAACTCCGCCGGGTACGCCACCGCTCAGAGCGGCACCGTCACCGAAGACACCCTCGACGCCGTCACGCGCCTGCACCGCGCGCACCTGACCGGCGTGCCCAGCGAAGGGGTCACCAGCATTGCCCGCAACAACTACGCGATTCTGCCCGGCGGAAGCCACACCGTCACCGCAGTTGCGGCAGTCGGCCAGCTCATTAACGACGGCAACCCCATCGCGAGTGTAGAAACCAGTGAACCCTACGTGGAATCCAGCGTTGAGCTCTCCGTTGCCAATAAGCTCAAGGCCGGCGACCGCGTTAGCCTGCGCACTTCTACCGGCAGCGTGGAGGGCACCATCACCAGCATTGGTGAGCTGCAGAACGACCCATCCAAGGGTGCGGCAAAGAGCGTGCGATTCAGCGCCGACGACCCGAGCAAGCTCACTCCGGGGCAGAGCGCCTCCATCACCAGCAAGGGCAACACCTCAACCACCCTCGCGGTGCCAACTACCGCGGTACGTCAGGACTCCCAGGGCACCTACGTGCTCGTTGAAAAGGGCGGAAGCTCCACCTCGACCAGCAAGGATGCGCCCGCCACCGAACGAGTCAACGTTGAGGTTCTGCGCACCGCCGGCGGATACGCCGCGATCAATGCGAACCTCAGCGCGGGACAGAAGGTGCTTGTCTCATGAGCCGCCGAAAGATAACCCCCGAGCGAGCCCCCGACGGCATGACAGCCCCGCACGGTAGGGGAGAAGCCGCGGTACTCAATGCCGCCCCTGGCACTGCACCCGCTATCGAAATGCACGGCATTACCCGTGTTTTCGAGGGGAGCGAACGAGCAGTCCTCGACCACCTCGACCTGGTGGTGGAACGCGGCGAATTCCTCGCCAT
The DNA here is from genome assembly GCF_001836735.1 of Rothia sp. HMSC061D12. Classification (NCBI taxonomy): domain Bacteria; kingdom Bacillati; phylum Actinomycetota; class Actinomycetes; order Micrococcales; family Micrococcaceae; genus Rothia; species Rothia sp. HMSC061D12. The sequence goes on from NZ_KV830305.1 coordinate 173,910, forward strand.
TATTGGTCCGTCGGGCTCCGGTAAATCCACCCTGCTCAACGCCATTGGCCTGCTCGACACGCCCACCAGCGGAACCTACAGCCTCTTCGGCAAAAACACGGAAGGACTCAGCGACCGAGAACGCGACGAAATGCGCCGAGACCACCTCGGCTTCATCTTCCAATCCTCAAACATGCTGCTGGACGAAACCAGCACGACCAACGCCTCCATGGGTCTGCGCGTGCAGGGCGTACCCTACAGCGAGCGCCTGCAACGCACCGAAGAAACCCTAGAATTTCTGGGGTTGAGCGACCGCGCCAGCATCCGCACCCGCTATCTTTCCGGCGGCGAGAAGCAGCGCTGCGCTATTGCCCGTGCCCTCGCCACGCGCCCGCCGCTGATTCTTGCCGACGAGCCCACCGGCAACCTGGACAGCCACAATAGTGCCAAGGTCATTGAGATTCTGCAGCGCATTAACGCGACCGGCTGTACCGTGCTGGTGATTACCCACGACCCGGAGGTTGCCGCCGCCGCCCGCCGCGTGATCCGCATTGAGGATGGGCAGCTGCACGAGCAGAGCCGCGCCGACTCGGCTACGGTGCCGGTCGCTGAGGTTGCAACGGATACCCCTGCAGAAGCTACGGTAGACGCCTCCGCCGGCCTCGCACCGGGGGAGAAGCCCGCTACGCATCGCCGCGGAAGCTTCCTCACCGACGACAGCATCGAGGCAATCTCGGCGCTCACCTCACGACCGCTACGCACCCTGCTGCTGGGCCTGTCCTTCGCACTGGGCGTGGGCGGACTCATCAGCGCCTCCGGCATGAGCGAATCCGCCAGCTACCAGGTGAACCAGCGCCTGCTCGGATCCGAACAATCCACGCTCTACATCAGCGACAGGGACAATGACCAGAACATGCTCGGAACCTACCGGCAGGGCGAATCCGCGCAGAATGTTGCCGACCGCATTAGCGCGCTGGACTACGTGAAGAACACCGGATTCGTTAGTAGCGTGGCACCCGCCGACGTGCGAATCACCCGGTTCAGCCCCTACGAGGACGAACCCAAAACGGCGATTGGCCTCAGCTCCACCTCGAAGACCAGGCTCGAGCAAATCGGTGCCCGCATGAACCCCGAAACCCTGCGTGCGCTCGAACAGATGAACTCGCCCCTCACCCTGCAGAACGTTGCCGACCGTGAACGCGCCGAGCAGCTCTCGGGCGCCATCGTCTCGGTCTCCGCTGCCCGAGCCCTCGGCATTATTCCCGAAGATAAGGCGGCAGATAACGCCACGGCGGAGCCCCGACCCGGTGAGATGCCCGTCGTCGACTACGGCATTAAACTCGGCGGGCTGCCGCAGGTGGCACCCGGCGTGAGTATCTGGGTGGACGGTCAGCTGATGCCGGTCATCGGCCTCTTCGACCCCGGCAACAGCGGCTACGAATTCAGGAACACGGTCATTGTCTCGCCGGGCACACTTCAGCGCACTGGACGCGGCCAGGTGACCTACATTGCCGAAACCGAACGAGGCTACGGCAAGGCGGTAGCCAAGGCCATTCCGCTGACGCTCAAGCCCGCTGAGCCCAGCCAGATTAACGTGGAAACCCCCTCCGACCTGCAGAGCCTGCGCGCGTCTATCGCCTCGGATCTGGGTCTGTACGTGGGTGTGCTCTCCGGGATTCTGCTGGTGCTCGCCTCGCTCTCGGCGGCAACCGCCATGTACCTGTCCGTGCAATCGCGCACCGCAGAAATTGCGTTGCGCCGCGCCATCGGATCGAGTAAATGGCTGATTGCCCGCATCTTCCTCATGGAGGGCGTCATGCTTGGTGTGCTCGGCGGCTCCATCGGCGCCTGCTCCGGCATGATTGCGACCATCATTCTTTCGCTCGTGCAGGGCTGGCAGGCGGTTCTCTCACCCGGATTCGTGGTGCTCGGCGTGGGCGTTGGCGCCCTTACCGGTCTGGTGTCTTCGGCATACCCGGCGTGGGTGGCATCCCGCAAGAGCCCCGCCGACGCGATGCGCGGCTAAAGCGCCCGTACGGGGAAGCAGACTCACCAAATCCCCGAACTATGACCGGTCAAATAGGTATTAGATAGCCCAAACCTTAAAATAAGGGGAGGTAAAAACACCAGAGACTAGGTCAAAGGACAAAATCGTGAGCCGAACGCACACACCGCGCCACGCTGACAAACATCAGAACACAGAGGCACCAGAGGTGGCCGAAGGAAAGCGCAACGACCGCGCTGACCGTCGCCCGCCTCTGGGCCCTGACGCCCGTAAAACCCTCAGCACGTTCGGCATTATTACCGCCGTGCACACCCTCGCGACGGTGCTTTTCAGTGCCGCCCTGGCTGTGATTATTGCCCGCGCGGCACACGCCGGATTCGCCGCTGTCGCAGCCGAACACGCGCGTCTCAAAGAGACGAGCGCGCCGGACGTGTACCGCGCCTACGTTGAGTTCGCCGGCTCCGCGCAGGCGCAGCTGGAGGCGCACGGCGGCTGGCTACTAGGCCTCGGCGGTATCTTCGGTGACGGTGACGCCATTACCCCCGGCCTGCTTGCGGTCGCCGTGGCTGCGCTGCTCGTCCGCTCGGGCACCGACTATCTGCTGGCTGTGAGCGCGCAGCGTGCAGCCTCCGGAGCGAAGTCTCAGATTCGTTCCGCGCTACTCAAGCGCGTGCTCGCCACCGGTGGCGCAGACACCCCCGAGGGTACCGGCGCGACCGCTGTGCTGCTGTCCCGCGGCCTGAATGCCCTGGACGACTACTACACCAAGACCCTGACCGCGTTTGTTTCCACCGAGGTCGTGCCGGTCCTGCTGTGGGTCGTTGTGGCGGCCCTAGACTGGATGAGCGCCATGGTCCTGGCATGCACCTTGCCGCTTATTCCGGTGTTCATGATCCTGATTGGTAAGAACACCCGCGACGAAACCGCAGAAGCTCAGGCTGAACTGCACCGCCTCTCCGACCATATTCTGGAGCTGGTGCGTGGCCTGCCCGTCATTATCGGTCTGGGCCGCGAACGTGCGCAGACCCGCGCCATGAACGCCCTTGGTCAGCGTTACCGTGAACGCACCATGCAGACCCTGCGTAGCGCCTTCATGTCTTCGCTCGCGCTGGAGCTCATCACCACCATTTCGGTGGCGCTGATTGCTGTGCTGATTGGTGTGCGCCTGGTCAACGGCACCCTGGGCCTGGACACCGCAATTCTCGTGCTGCTGCTGGCTCCCGAGTGCTACCAGCCGCTGCGTGATGTGGGTGCCGCCTACCACCAGTCGGAGGACGGCGTTGCCGCCCTGCGTAGCGCCCAGAAGATTATTGATGCGCCCCTGCCCGCCCCCGCTGCGGACTCGACTGCGCAGGATTCGGCAGCGCAGAAGGCCCAGCCTTCCACTATCTCTGTTGAGGACCTGTCGGTGAGCTACCCGGCGCGTCCTGCCGTGCTGACTAACCTGTCGCTGAATCTGAACCGTCGCGTTGCCACTGCCAACGGTGAGCGCGGCGCGGTCATCGGCGTGATGGGCGAGTCCGGTTGCGGTAAGTCCACTCTGCTGAACGTGTTCTCCGGTGCCGTGCGTGAGGGCCTGGTGCCCACCGGCTCGAAGGAGCCCGTGCACCTGACCGGTAGCGTGACCGGCCTGGGCACCACCCTGGTGATTCCGCAGTCGCCGGTCTTCACCGCGCCGACCGTGCAGACCGAAATGGCGCTCTACGCACTGAGCGCTACCGAGGCTGAGCGTGAGCGTGCAGCCGCTCTGCTCGGTGAGGCGATGGACTCCAAGAAGCTGTCCGTCACCGATGCCGAGTCTGCTCTGCTGGTTGGTCCGCTGGCTCAGCTGGGCATGGAGAAGCTCACCGCCCTTGAGCCCGGTGCCCTCAGTGCCGGTCAGGCGCGCCGCCTCGCCGTGGCACGCACCCTGGCTCGTGCCGAGGCTATCTACCGTGCTGGCGGTGATCAGACCGTGCTGACCGTTCTGGTGGATGAGCCGACCGCCCACCTGGACGCCTACTCGGCATACCTGGTGACCCGCGCCCTGCACCGCCTGGCGGAACTTGGCGCAACCGTGCTGATCGTGACCCACGAGCAGGAGCTCGCCGCTGGCTGCGACACCCTCGTTCGTGCCGTGCAGACCGCCCAGGGCTATACCTGGACCGCCGAGGCGAACACCGCCCGCGTTGCGGTTCCTGCTGAAGCCCCCGCGCACCTGCTCAAGGACAGGGAAGAGTACGAGGCTGAAAGCACCGCCCCGGCGGGCGCCTCCGCAGCTGCCGAGGCCGAGGAAGCCGAGCCTGCCGGCCTGTTCGCAAGCCTGCGCACCCTGAAGGAACTGACAGGTATTGGTGTTCGCGCCGCAACCGGCCCGGTGATTATGGCTGCGATTACTTCTCTGATGGCTGCGGCACTGATCGCGCTGTCCGGCTGGCTGATCGTTCGCGCCGCCGAGGGCCCGGCAATGATGTACCTGATGGTTGCCATCGTGGGCGTGCGTTTCTTCGGTCTGGGTCGTGCCTGCGCCCGCTACGCTGAGCGTCTGATGACCCACTCGAAGGTCCTTGCCGCCGCGAATATTCTGCGTCTGCGCGCCTGGGTTGGCGCATGGCAGAGCGTGAGCAGCGTGCGTGCCCTGCTGCGCGGTGACGCGCTGCTCGAACGCCTCGTGGGCGGTATTGATGAGCTGCGTGACGGCGTGCCGCGCGTTATTATTCCGCCGGCCGCGCACCTGCTGGTCATGACCGCGGCGCTGATTACGACCGCGTGCATCCTGCCGCAGGCTCTGATTCCGGTCCTGCTTGCCGTGCTGGTCAGCACTTTTGTGGCTCCGTGGATTGTGCTCCGCGCCGACGCCCGTGCGGAGGCGCTGGCTCGCCGCTCCACCGCGCAGATGCTGCGCCTGGGTACCGGCATGCTCTCGGCTGCTGAGGACCTGCGCGCTAACGGCGTGGCATCCACCGCTGAGAAGGCTAACGGTGCCCTGGACGCCGAGAACCTGTCCGCCCTGCAGAAGGGCTCGACCGCTCAGGGCGTGGGCCGTACCCTCGTGACCCTGAGCTGGTTCGGTGCGGCCCTGGCGAGCGCAGTCATTGCGTACCCGCTGGCTGTTGACGGCACCGTGCGTGCCCCCGAAGCGGCGATTGTGGTGCTGCTGTGCACCGGCATGCTGGAAAGCTCCCTGGGTCACGTTGAGGCGGTCCGCTCCTGGCCCGCGTTCAGCCGCCTGCTGGCGACGATTGCCCCGAGCGTGCGTGACGTATCCCTGGAGGGTGTTGTCGCCACCTCGACTCTGAAGCGTTCCGTGCCGACCGAGGCTGAGGTGGACACTCACGTTCTGCCGCGTCGTGCTGAGCGTCTGCGTGCCCGCGCGGAGGCTGAGATGGAGGAGCTGCTAGAGGCTGACCGTCAGCGTGCCCAGCGTTTTGCCCGCCCCGAATCTGCGGCTGGTTCTAAGAGCGATACCCCGCGCCCGCCGAAGCCCGGCGAACCCACCCTGGTCAGCTGCGGTACCCCGCAGGAGCTCGGCGTGAAGGTCACTGAGACTGATCCCGCCCTGAGTCTGCAGGACGCTGCCGCCCGCTGGCCCGGTATGGATCACCCGGTCTTCACCGATCTGAACATGAACGCCCGTGCGGGCTCCTGGACTGCGGTGACTGGCCCCTCCGGTTCCGGTAAGTCTACGGTGCTTGCAACCGTTCTGGGTTTCTTGCCGCTGGAGTCCGGTCGTGTGCTGGCTTCCGGTGAGGTCCTGGAGGGTGAGCAGCTGCGCGGTTACGCGGCGTGGTGCCCGCAAGCGGCTCACATTTTCGAGTCGACCCTTGAGGGTAACCTGATGCTGGCTCGTGACCGTTCGGATCGCCCGAGCGAGGAAGAGCTGATTGAGGTTCTGCGCCGTGTGGGTCTGGGCGAGTGGTTTGACGCTCTGCCTCAGGGCCTGCGCACCCCGGTGGGTGCTGGCGGTTCTTTCCTGTCGGGTGGTCAGCGTCAGCGTCTGGCGGTGGCTCGTGCCCTGCTGGTGAACTCGCCGGTGCTGCTGCTGGATGAGCCGACCGCGCACCTGGACGCTGAGTCTGCCCGCGCGCTGATGGCTGACTTGGATGCGGCGACCCGCTCCAGCTCCGTGGCTACAGTTCTGGTGTCGCACCGTCCCGAGGATATTGCCCGCTGCGATGAGGTGGTTCGCCTCTAAACGCAGCTGAGCGTAGCCGCCACGGGCGAGATTGAACGCAATAAACTGCGAGGAATGCCCCGGTACTTCGTGAAAGTACCGGGGCATTCCTTGTGTACGGATAGGCTCGTGGCATTAGACCCAACCGAGTATCTGCGCGCTCAACCGCAGCAGCATGAGGGTCATAACGATAACGAGCACGCGGCGAATGAATCGCTCGCCCAGGTGAATTGCGGTGCGGGCACCAACCCAGCTTCCCGCCATGTTGGCGCATCCCATGGCGATTCCGAGGAGCCAGTGAATTGAGCCCAGGGGAATGAAGTAAAGGAGCGCGCCGAGGTTGGTGGCGGTGTTGAGAACCTTGGCGGCGGCGGTCGCGTGGAGCATATCGTAGCCCATGGCTACCTGCAGGGCGACGAGCATCATCGCGCCGGTGCCAGCCCCGAGGATGCCGTCGTAACCGCCCAGAATCAGACCCAGCGCAAAGCCGCGCACTAGGAACGATGAGGTTGCGAGCACGCGAGGTTGCCCGCGAGGTATGCGCGGTTGTAGCACCGAGAAGATGAGGATAGCGGCTAGAACCACCACAATGGCGGGGCGGAAAATATGCGCCGGCAGAATTGTGGCGCAGTACGCGCCGGCGGCAGAGGCGCAGAACGCCACGAATGCTACGGGGAGCAGGATTTTCCACGGGATTTTGAGCGAGCGAATATAGGTTGAGGCGCTCGTCAAAGTGCCCATGGAGCTGGCAACTTTATTGGTGCTCAGGGCGGCGACGGGTGAGAACCCGGGCGCCATGAGCAGGGCTGGGAGCTGGATCATGCCGCCTCCGCCCACGACAGAGTCAATGCATCCCGCGCAGAAAGCGGCGAGCAGGAGCACGATAAATAACTCTGGTGTGACGGACAGTAAATCAAGCACGACAAATCCTCTAAGAATAATGCGTCAATAAATGTGTGCTGTGTTACTTAAGGTACACCAGATAAAAGCCGGGGGCGAAGACACACACAACGTGTCTTCACCCCCCGGCTTATGAACAACACAAGGTCGAAAGGCAGTGAACCGCGTGCCTAGAAGAGCTTTTCACCCTCCGGGCTAACCGCCAGCGCTGTGGAAACAGCCGCATAGTTCGGTCCCACAATGCCGATGCTCTGAGTGAGCATCACGCCGGAACCGTCGCGGGCACCGTGCTCGGTCGGCAGAGAACGCGCCACACCGCCGGAGGACGCCGCCTTCGCCGGGCCCACGCCCACCCACGCCAGAGCCAGCTGGCTCTCACCGGTGAGGAAACGGTGCGCACGCACACCACCGGTCGCGCGGCCCTTCTGTGGGTACTCGGCCAGGGCGGTGACCTTGGCGCTCGCCAGGCCGTCCTTGCCGTTGGTGACGGTCACGACCTCCGCCGCGTCGCCGGGCGCGGTCACACCCAGAGCAATCACGCGGTCGCCGTCGGCAAGCTTAATACCCGCGATACCGCCGCCGGTGCGTCCCTGCGGGCGAACCTTCGCCGCGTCGAAGGTCAGCAGCTTCGCGTCGCGGGTGACGAAGGTGAGCACCATATCGTCGGTGGGGCAGGGGGCTGCGGCTACGATTTCGTCGCCGTCCTTGAGCTTCATGATGTCCCACTCGGTCTGGTTGAGCGGGTAATCCGGGTTGAGGCGCTTGATGACGCCGCCTGCGGTTGCCATCGCCAGCACCGTGTTCAGCGGTACGAGGGCAACCAGCTTCTCACCCTTGGCGAGCTGAACGAGCTCGGCTGCCTTCACCGCCGTCGCCATGGAGGGGGTGCCGCCGTTCTCGTCCAGCACCGCAATGTCCATGACGGACAGACGCACCATGCGTCCGGCGGAGGTCACGGCACCAATCTCGCCGCGCGCGGTGGTCGGCACAATCGAGGTGAACACGTCGTGTTTGAAACGCTTGCCGGGATCCACGAGAGCCTCCCGGATGGGCTTGCCGGGGGTGCGTCCCATCATGCCGGAGGCGGAGAGCAACACCCAGCACGGGTCGTCCGCAATCTCGAGGGCGAGGCCCAGGCTCTTCTTCGCCTTGGACTGCGCGGTGACCGCCTCAATGGCGACCTGCATGTCGTCCTTGGTCTTGAGCTGGGTGCGGCGGTCGGTGCCGTAGCGTTCGGCAACCTCGGCGAGCTCGTCAGAAACCAGCTCGCGCAGTGCCGCATCGGAGCCGAGGATACGCTGCAGTTCCGCGATTTCCTGCTGCAGGGTGTCGCGTTCTGCTTCCAGTTCCAGGCGGGAGTACTTGGTGAGCTGGCGCAGGCGCAGCTCCAGAATGTGGTTCGCCTGGGTGTCGGTCAGGTCGAAGACGACCTTCAGCTTTTCACGTGCCTGAGCGGTCTCGTCAGATTCGCGAATGATCTGGATGACCTCGTCAATGTCGAGGATCGCCACGAGCAGGCCCTCCACCAGGTGCAGGCGGTCGGTGCGCTTGCCCAGGCGGAATTCGGTGCGGCGGCGGACCACGTTCAGGCGGTGGTCAATGTACACGCGCATCAGGTCGAGCAGGCCGAGGGTCTGCGGCTGACCGTCCACAAGCGCCACGTTGTTGATACCGAAGGAATCCTCAAGCGGAGTGTGCTTGTAGAGGGCGGCGAGCACCGCCTCCGGGTTGAAGCCGTTCTTGATTTCGATGACGAGGCGCAGACCGTTGGTACGGTCGGTCAGATCGACCACGTCGGAGATGCCGGTGAGCTTCTTGGAGTTGACGCCGTCCTTGATCTTTTCGATGACCTTTTCGGGGCCGACCATGTACGGCAGTTCGGTGACGACAATGCCCTGCTTGCGGGGGCTGACCTGCTCGATGGAGACCTTCGCGCGGGTCTTGAAGGTGCCGCGGCCGGTTTCGTAGGCGTCACGGATGCCTCCCAGACCCACGATGGTGCCGCCGGTGGGCAGGTCGGGGCCGGGGATGAACTTCATGATGTCTTTGAGGGTCGCCTCGGGGTGGGCGATGAGGTGGCGGGTACCGGCGATGACCTCGCGCAGGTTGTGCGGCGCCATATTGGTCGCCATACCGACCGCGATGCCGGTGGTGCCGTTGACGAGCAGGTTCGGGAACGCTGCGGGCAGCACGGAGGGCTGCATGAACTGGTTGTCGTAGTTCGGTACGAAGTCAACCACGTCTTCTTCGAGGTCCGCGGTGAGTGCCTGCGCGGCGGGCGCCATGCGTGCTTCGGTGTATCGGGCGGCTGCCGGGCCGTCATCGAGGGAACCGAAGTTACCGTGACCGTCAACGAGGGGCAGGCGCAGCGCGAAGGGCTGGGCGAGGCGCACCATGGCGTCGTAGATGGCGGCGTCGCCGTGCGGGTGGAGCTTACCCATGACCTCGCCGGTCACGCGGGCGCTCTTGACGTGGCCCTTGTCGGGGCGCAGGCCCATCTGCTGCATCATGTAGAGGATGCGGCGCTGCACGGGCTTGAGGCCGTCGCGGGCGTCGGGGAGGGCGCGCGAATAAATCACCGAGTAGGAGTATTCCAGGAAGCTGGTTTCCATCTCGGCGGATACGTCGATGTCGACGATATTCTCTACCACATCCACCGGGTAGTCGCTGACGGCGGATTTGGATCGGCGAGCCATATATCTCCTCGTGTCGGTGTGTTTTCGCTCCTCCTATTTTAGCGGGTGGTAGCGGATGAGACGGGCTGGTTGGTCGGCGTCATCTGTGGGGTGCGCCAAGGCGGTTGCGGGGCAGTAACCGAAGCATACCGGGGGATTGCACACCGTCATATGAGCCTGTATTAGCGTGGTCAAGTAGCACAGCCCGGCTGGAACCCTCTAAGGTAGAGGGGAGTAATACCTAACCGCCTTCATCGTGTGCGCCGACCGACGTCGCCTCATGAGGGCACCGCACGAAAGAGGTACGATGTACGCCACCACCCCCGAACGCGAGCAACTGGTCGCAGACATTAAGCATGCCGGTTTCTACCCCGACCTCGTGCTGGAAGTGGTGGATGACGCGCTAGCGGGCATGAACCCGGACGCGCACTTCGTACAGCATGAAACCCACTTCTCACGCGATGATTTTCACCGCCACATCACCGTGATGGTGCTCTGCGGTGAGCACGTCATCTTTGCGCACCTGGATGACCAGCACCTTGAGGGTGACGCGCAGGGCACCGTGGCGCATGTGAGCGTGGAGGCAGTGCACCTGAGCGCCCTGAACGCGGTCACCATCAGCTACGGTTTCAGCCAGCCGCAGGCGTACAACGCCGGTAGCACCGCTCCGACTGAGATTTCCTTCCAGATTGCCTGGACCGGTTCGCTGCACATGGAGCTGGCTCCTGCCGGCTGCCAGGATCCGCAGTGCAACGCCGACCACGGCTTCACCGGTGATGCGCGCCGCGAGGACATTGCGGTGCGTGTTTCGGCGACCGCTGACGGCCCGGAGTCGGTTCAGCGTGCGCAGCATTTTGCGCGTGCCCTGCACCGCGCCCGCATGTACGCAACCCGCCGATAAGCACCGGCATCGCGCGCCTGCCCCCACGGCGCTCGCGATTAGCGCTCGCCACACCCTGAGACACACACCCGAGAGGAACCTATGACGGCCCCGTCCCGCACCGAACAGCCCACTCTGCACGATGTTCTGGGCGCGCCGTTGCCTCCCGCGCCCGCTTACGGCAGTAATAGCATCGCCGATGTGCTGGAGTCCGCCTCCTCTCTGGTGGCTCAGCGAAGCCTGGCGCGCCCCGCGCACGCCCTGGATTCCGACCCGGCGTTCAACTCTGTAGCCGATCCGCTGAACCTTGCCGGTCGCCTCGCGGAGCATGACGTTGACCCGGCTTCGTTCCGTCACGCCTGCGTGATCATGGTGGACGGCCTGGGTGAGCAGCTACTCAACAGCTACGGTGGCTACGCACCCGCCCTGCGCAAGACCCTGAACCTGGGCCCGTTGGACGCCGCGTTCCCTACCACGACCGCCGCCTCCCTGACTTCGCTTGGTACCGGCACGGCACCCGGCGCGCACGGCATTGCCGGCTACGAGGTGCGCAACCCGGCTGGTAACGGGGGAGCGGGCTCGGTCATGAACCACCTCTCCGGCTGGGATCAGTCAGTGGACCCGCACGCCTGGCAACCGCTGCCGACCGTGCTGGAACGCCACCATACGAACCGCCGCGTGCTGACCATTTCGCTGGGCAAGTACCGCGGCACGGGTCTGACCGAGGCGGCGCTGCGCGGCGGCGACTTTGTGGATGCCGTCGGCTATAACGCCCGCGTCACCTACGCCCTGGAAGCGCTCTCCAGCCGCACCCCGACCACCGTATACCTGTACTGGGGAGAGATTGACGCGGCGGGCCACCGCTACGGCGTGGGCAGCGACGAATGGTTGCAGCAGCTGGAGGAACTGAACTCGGCTCTGAAGCGTCTGGCGGAGCGCGCCCCGGCGTGGGCGGCGCTCTTCGTGACCGCCGATCACGGCATGGTGAATGTGCCCGAGCACCAGCGCATCGACTACTCGGGCGTTGAGGAGCTGACCCGCAATATTGCGATGACGGCGGGTGAACCGCGCGCCGTGCACCTGTACCTGGAAGACACCTCGGAGGCGGCACGCACCGCCACCGCGCAGCGTTGGGCGCAGTACTGGGGCGAGCGCGCATGGGTGATTGACTCTCGCGAACTGATGCGTGCCGGCTACTTCGGCCCGGTCATCACGGATGCGGCACGCGGCCGCATTGGCGACCTGATGGTGTGCGCTCGCGACGACTGGGCGCTGTACGATATGCGCCACTACCAGGAGCGTGCCCTGCATATGGTTGGTCAGCACGGTTCGCTCACGGACGCTGAGCGTCTGGTGCCGTTGCGCATGCTCAAGACCTTCTAAGATTCGGAAGAGCCCCGCTCAGCGGATACAGGCTGAGAAGATAGAAAAGCCGCCGGTTATTCACGCGAATAACCGGCGGCTTTCGTATGTCTAGATGCTCTCGTCTTGATGCCTCTATCGGGCGGCGCGAGGGCGGTCGCTTACTTGCGGCCGCCGAAGATGATGTCGTCCCAAGCGGGAACGCTCACGCGCTGCTTCTTCGAGGAAGACTTGGGCTTCTCCGATGCGGGAGCTTCAGCAGCTTCTGCGGGTGCGGATTCAGCCGGTGCTTCAGCAGGCTCTTCGGCGGGTGCGTGTTCGCTGTAGTCTTCCGGTGCCGGATGCGCCGCGGGGGTGTGTGCGGCGGGTGCGCCGGTCAGCGGGCCGCGGGCAGATGCAGCCTCGGCGGGCGCTTCAGTAGCGGGTGCTGCGGGTGCCGCAGGCTCTGCAACCGGTGCGGGTTCTTCAGCCTTCGGAGCTTCTGCCGGTGCAGCAGCTTCGGGCGCCTCAGCGGGCTGGGCTGACTCGCGGTGCACGAACACCTCGGGCTCCTCAACCTGGGCGGGGCGCACCGAGCGGGCGCGTTCCAGCAGCTCCTTGAGCTTACGCTCATCAGCGCTCTCAGAGGAAGTAAGGGGTGCCGGTGCGGGCTCGGGTGCCTTCGGCAGACGGGCGGGAGGAACCTCCACGGGAGCCTTCTTCGCGGCGGCGGCAACAGCGTCCTCACTATTGCCCATCAGGAAGTACGCCGCCTCATTCGAAGCGTACAGGCCCTGGTTCGCCGGGTTGTACACCCAACGTGCCGGGAAGACGACCTGCGCGGGCAGGTTCTGACGCACCGAATCCTTCAGCGCAATATCAACCTCAACGCGCCACTGGCCGTTCTCCTGCTGGCGGGTGGTCCAGTCCTGGGTTGCGTCCTCAAAACCGTAACGCTCAGAGACTTCCTCAATGCGGGCGCTCAGGGTCACGGGAATCTGTGCGGTACCCGAAGCGGAGCTGCGGCGACCAATCTTCACGCTCTGAGCGGCACGAATAATGTGGGCACGCTCAGCAACAATAGGCCACTCGTAGCGGCGCACGCGCTCCGGCTCCCAACCGGACTCTTCAGCGATTTCCTCAACGGAGGCACCCTGACGGAAACGGGTCTGAATATCGCGCGGACCGAAGGTGCCCTTAGCGCCCAGACCGCGGGCAGGCTGAATACGGCGAGCCTTGGTGATGCTCGTGCGCAGGTTCGCGTCAATCGGCAGCAAGAAGCGGGTGCCGTCAGCAGACTCAAGCACCAGATTTTCGCCGTCATCGTGAACGCCAATCAGACGCAGTTCAAGCATGAGAACCTCCATAGGTGAACCGGACGCGTTCGTGAATGTGTTGCACGGAACGCAAACTACCTACCAGGGTACCGTGAAAGCGCGGTAAATCAGTAGCGGAGGCGGGATTTTCACCAAAAAAAGATGTACTTTTCGCACCGAAAAAGATAGAATGTGACGCCTAAACAGTCCAAAGCCTACCCAGGATTAGACAAATAGGGTGCCAATGGTGAACAATACCTGGCATGCCGTCAGGGTTAATTACACACCAGCGGCACCTAGAGCACTCAATAAACCAGCGTGGCCTAGTCCCAACACACAGCCACAGAACCAACGGAGCGTGAAAGTTTGGCAACTGATTACGATGCACCTCGCAAGCAGGACGAAGAGCAGAACGAAGAGTCCTACGAGGAGCTGAACGCCCGCCGTTCCGAGATGCAGTCCGGTGCGGTGGACGAAGACGAGAACAGCGCAGCAGAAAGCTTCGAGCTGCCCGGTGCTGACCTCTCCAACGAGGAGCTGAACGTTGTTGTTCTGCCCGCTCAGGACGACGAATTCACCTGCGCATCCTGCTTCCTGGTGCGCCACCGCTCGCAGATTGCACGCGAAGAGGGCGGCCTGTCCTACTGCATCGAGTGCGAGGGCTAAAACTTTAGGGAAGGGCTAACACCCGCCCGACATACACCTCATGACGGGGCGAGTGCCGAGTGCACCCGCCCCGTTGAGTATGTGAAAGCCGCGCACGCAAGAACAGCGCCGCGTCGCACCCACCATGGCACGCCGCCGCACGCGCTGAACGCGAACACGCAACGACAACACCCCGCAGTAGAGTCTCAACACAGCGCGAGGTGATGGCACAGACACCCGCGAAAGGTTAGAGTATTGACCATGATGACCCCCGTAAACGTCCACATTAAGCTGCTCGACCCCGAGCTGCCCGCACCCGCCTACGCAAAGCCCGGCGACGCCGGCGCTGACCTGCGCTCCCGCATCGACTTCGAACTGGAACCGGGCGAACGCGCCCTCGTCCCCACCGGCGTGGCGATCGCCCTGCCCGAAGGTTACGTTGGTCTGGTGCACCCGCGCTCCGGCCTGGCAACCAAGAACGGTATCACCATTGTGAACGCACCCGGCACCGTTGATTCCGGCTACCGCGGCGAGCTGATGGTCACCCTGCTCAACACTGACAAGACCAAGTCCTTCCACGTGCAGCGCGGCGACCGTATCGCCCAGCTGATCATTCAGAAGTACGAGCACGCAACCTTTACCGTGGTGGATGAACTGGATCAGACCGAACGCGGCTCCAGCGGCTTCGGCTCCAGCGGAATCCACTAGTCTGCTCTCACCGCGAAAACCGCACGAGAGAAGAGAAGAAACCCCCGCACCCTGCGTGCGGTGAAAGTAGGAATACCATGTTCGGATTTGGTAAGAAGAAGCACGCCGAGGAGGCTGAAAAGGCCGCCATCGACAAGGCTGTCGCCGAAGAGATTGAGGAGACCAACGTCGAGGTTGAGGAACTGAAGGAAGAGGAGAACTCTCCCAAGGTCATCAAGTACGACCGAGTCAACGGCCCGCACGACATTGAAGAAGTCACCGCCGAAGACCTCGAAGACTACGTCGACCTGGGTGCGCTGCGCATCAAGCTGCTCGACGGCATGAACCTGCGCCTCGAAACTGACGACGCAACCGGCGCGGTGATCGCCGCAACCATCACCCGCGACGGCGCAACCCTGCAGGTGCAGGCATTCGCCGCACCGCGCACCACCGGCATCTGGGACGATATCCGTCACGACCTGACCGAGTCCGTCGCCTCCCAGGGCGGCAACGTCGAAATCTACGCCGGCGTATTCGGTGCCGAGATGCTGACCCGCCTGCCCGCCTTCACCCCGGACGGTCAGCCCGGCGAGCGCATCGCCCGCTTCGTGGGTGTGGACGGCCCCCGCTGGTTCCTGCGCGGCGTCATCTCTGGTGCGGCTGTGCTCGGTGACGATAAGGCTGCCGCCTCCGTGGAGGAAGTCTTCCGCACCGTCGTGGTGGACCGTGGCGACGACCCGCGCCCGCCGCGCGAGCTGCTGCCCATGACTCTGCCCGCCGACCTGATCGTTGCGGCTGAGGAAGAGCCCGCCGTTGAGGAAGAAACCGAGAACGAGCACAGCAAGCTGCGCCCGATGCCTCGCCGCGGCCCTGAGATTACCGAGATTGGCTAATGCCTGAGTTTTCGAACTACCCGAGTGCGCTCGCGGTTCCTGAGGAGCAGATTCTTGCTCCCGGGTACCCCGAGCGCTTTCGCGTACGCCTTGCCGGACGCGTGGAGCAGGTATGGTTGCCTGCGCTGCAGGATAAGCCGATGTACCGTGCCGAGCTGGTGGTGGCTAAGTCGAAGCCCCTGCAGTGGTCGAGTCCGCTGGCGCTGATTGGTATGCCGATTGTGGAGCCGCCCGGTGAGGACTTCGAGGAGGAATCCGAGGACCCCGAGAAGCAGCACCACCTGAACACGGCGTCTTTGGCGACCGTGGCGGTGCAGGAGCCTCACGAGGTGTCTTTCCCGCCGTATGCGCCGTTCAACCCGGGGGATAGGGTGCTGCTGAAGTGGCAGGGGCAGCGGATGGTGCCCGGCGTGCTTGCCGGTGCGTTGTTACGCTGTTCCGGGGTGGTGTCTGTGAGGGCACATCAGCCGGTGATTTATAACCCGCGCTATGAGATTGTGCCGCAATTCTTTGCTGAGAAGGGAAAACATGAGCGCTGAGCAGTCTTCGACCCAGCCCGATCCGAACGCTAACCCCGCATCTAGCCCGGTTGCTGACCCGGCGCAGGAGGAGAATCAGCTGGCGCAGAGCCTGAGCGCCTCCATGGGTGCGAATATGCGCCGCACTGCCAACGGTGATGTGGATATTCTGCACGCTATCGGCGGCTGGCGCGGCCTGGTGGAATCCTCCCTGCCCGCTGTGGCGTTCCTGGTGTTGTTCACCGTGACGAAGGAACTGAACCTGTCCCTGATTGCGGCGTTGGCTGCGGCGGGTGTGTTCACGCTGATTCGCCTGGTGCAGGGCTCTAAGCTGGTGAGTGCGCTGACCGGCCTGGTGGGCGTGGCAATTTGTGCGTTTGCCGCGTACCGTACCGGTAATGCGAGCGACTACTTTGTGGTGGGCTTCTGGACGAACGGCGTGTACATTCTGGCGTATCTGCTGTCGATGCTGGTGCGTTGGCCGCTGATGGGTCTGATTTTCGCGGTGATTCGCGGTGAGGCGCTGAGCTGGCGCCAGAACCCGGTGCGCCTGCGCCAGTACATGCTGGCGACCTGGATTATTACCGTGCTGATGATGCTGCGCCTTGCCGTGCAGGTGCCCCTGTATTTTGCGAATAATGTGGAGGCGCTGGGTGCGACCCGCCTGGTGATGGGTCTGCCGCTGTACGCTTTGGGCGTGTGGCTGGCGTGGCGTGTGTCGGCTCCCGAGGAGGCGCTGGTGAGCGAGGACCCCGAGGCTGCCGAAACTGCCGAAGTTGACGGTTCAGAAAGCCGCTAACTCCACAACTTCATACGTAGAAGAACTTCATAGAAGTACGCGAAAGCCCCGGTACCCGTGACCGGGGCTTTCGCCTCCTCAAAAACTTACGTATAAACGCTATGCGAACAGTGCTATGCAAACAGTGCGCGGATCTGATCCTCACCGGCAATGGTCGTGATGAAGAACAGCTCGTCGCCGCCCTCAATCGCCACGTCGGCACTGGGCGGGATTGGCGCGCCGTCACGCAGGATCGCGGTGAGCACCGTATCAACGGGCCACTGCACGTGATCCACGCGGTAACCGATGACGGGGTGGTCATCCGGCACGGTGTACTCGGCGAGGGTCGCGCCGCCAGCCTGCAGGGTCAGCAGGCGCACCACGTCGCCGACTTCCACGGCTTCCTCAACGAGGGCGGTCATCAGACGCGGGGTGGACACGGCAACGTCCACGCCCCAGGAATCATCAAAGAGCCACTCATTACGCGGGTTGTTCACGCGCGCCACGGTGCGCGGCACACCGAACTCACTACGCACCAGTAGGGACACCATCAGGTTTGCCTTGTCGTCACCGGTTGCGGCAACGACCACGTCCGCCTTGTTCGGGTGTACCTGGCGCAGTACGGACAGCTCGCAGGCGTCACCGATATGCCAGCGCACGCCGGGCAGGTCGGCGCGCTTCTTGGCTTCGGGCTTGGAGTCGATGATGGTCACGTCGTGGCCGTTCATCATGAGTTCTTTAGCGATGGAGGCACCCACGGAGCCGGCACCAACAATGAGGACCTTCACTTACTTCTCACCTTTCGAGGAGTCACGATGGCGGCCGATGAGTTCGAGGGGGTCGGGTAGCTCCGGGGGAGTGTCACCGAGATGGAATTCGTGCTCGACAACGGGGGTTTCGTTGTGCTCCTGCTCGGGGGTAATCGTCACGCCGGATTCGGCGGGTTTCTTCGGAGCGTGGGGGTGCTTGCGGTGACCGGATGCAGGGGCGTAGTCCGCTTCCATTTCTTCATCTTCAACACGCGGCGGGCGGGAAAGAATGCGGGTTACGTCCGCGACGTCGTCGGTGCGCATCATCACGTGCACGCTATCGCCCTGCTGGTAGGCGGAATCGGGGCGGGGGAGCATGCCCTCACCAAAGCGGGTGATGTAGGCGATGCGCACCCCGGCGGCACGTTCGATGCTGGTCAGTGCGTGGCCAGCCCAGCCGTCGTCGAGCGGAATTTCGGTGAGCATGAGGCGGCCCGAGGGTTCGCGGAAGTCGCCCTTGAGCGCCTGCTCGGGTAGCAGGCGGCGCAGCACCTGGTCGGTGGACCAACGCACCGAAGCGACCGTGGGAATACCCATGCGCTGGAAGAACTCGGCGCGGTTCGGGTCGTACACACGCGCCACAACGTTCTTCACCTTGAACATTTCGCGTGCCACACGGGCGGCAATAATATTCGAGTTATCGCCCGAAGAGACGGCGGCAAAAGCGTACGCCTCGGTAATGCCGGCACGCTTGAGGGTGTCCTCATCAAAGCCGACACCGGTCACCAGGCGGCCCTCAAAGCCTTTACGCAGCGGCTGGAAAGCACGTTCGTCCTGGTCAATGACGGCGACCGTATGCCCTGAAGCTTCCAGAGTGCGCGCCAGCATGACGCCCACGCGTCCGGCACCCATAATGACGAAGTGAGGCATACATCCCTCCGAGTGTTGATGATTTGTGCTGATAAGGCGTTACCGTCTACCTCTACCAGTGTAATGGGCGGGTGGGGTTCCGCGCCGATGCCCCGTGATATTCCGCTCGCAATGCCCACTATTCGGCTGAATAAAATTGAGCTTTGAAGCCGCGACCGATAGCCTTAACAGCGTGAGGAATCGTTGGGATAGGATGCGCATCGCCCTGACCGGTCAGCCGGTCAGCACGCGAAATCTTTCGGCAGTCGCGCTGCCGAAGCGCTACGCCCTGCCTCTTTTCGGTGCCGACGGCATCTCTTCGGTTGCTTACGCCGCCGATCAGATGATTTTGACCCTTGCCGCCGCGGGTGCGTCTGCGCTCGCTTTTTCGCCCTGGATTGGTTTAGGCGTGGCGATGGTGGGTCTGCTGGTGATTGGCACATACCGCTACAACATTAATCAGATTGCTTCTGAGGGCGATATTCAGCTGGTGCACCGCAAACTGGGTGCGTTGCCCTCGATTGTGATGGGTGCTTCGTCGCTGATGGACTATACGCTCACGGTGGCGGTGTCGATGTCTTCGGCGTCCTCGTTTTTGGTGGCGCTGTACCCGCAGATTCAGGATTGGCGCACGCACATTGCGGTGCTGCTCATTGTTGCCCTGACGCTGTTTGCGTTGCGTGGCGTGCAGCTGTTGGGCAAGATTGCGTACTGGCCGCTGTATGTTTTCTTGGCGCTGTTAGGAGCGACCCTCATTGTGGGTTGGATTCGTGCCGCCACGGGTACCCTGCCGCTGGCTGAGTCGGCGACCTATGTGATTGCCCCCGAGTTCGAGACCCACTCGTTGGAGGGTCTGGCGCTGATATTGCTTCTGGCGCGATCTTTCTCTGCGGGCCTGGTGGCGTTCTCGGGTGTTTCGACGATTTCTAATTCGGTGAGGTACTTCCGCCGCCCGAAGAAATACAATGCGGCGATCACCATGATGCTGATGGGCGTCATTACCTCGGTGCTGTTGGTGAGCCTGCTCGGTTTTGCGGCGGCAACCCGCGTTCACATGGTGCACGATACGACCCGTTTCTTGTTCATTGACGGGCACACGCCGGGGGAGTACTTCCACCAGAAGCCTGCGCTGTACCAGGTGGCGTTGGCAATTTATCAGGGTGTGCCGTTCTTCGCGCAGCTGCTGGTTTTTGCCACGGTGGGCGTGCTGATTATTGCCTCGCTGACCGCGTTTACGGGCTTCCCGGTGATTGCTTCGTCGCTGGCCGACTACCAGTACCTACCAGTGTTCTTCCGCAGCGTGGATTCGCGCGGCCTGTACGCGAACGGTGTGCTGGCGCTGTCTGCGATTTCGATTTTCCTCACCACCGTTTTTAATTCGGACGTGTATTCGCTGATTCAGCTGTACATCGTGGGCATGTGCCTGTCCATGGTGCTGGTTCAGCTGGCGGTGGTGCGCTACCGCATGCGTCTGCTGCGCATCACCCTGGCGCAGATGCCGCGCCGCGCCCTGCTGCGCGATATTGCGGTCTCTGCGGTGGGCGTGATGGTGACCGCCGCGGTGCTGGTCACCGTCGTGGTGACGAAGTTCGCCGCCGGTGCGTGGCTCTCCCTTGGAATGATTGCCCTGATGGTTGGAGGTATGGTTGTGACTCGCCGCCACTACGATGCGGTGGATGCCGCCCTGGACATCCCCCTGAACGCTGAATCCGTTGCGGATGTGGCGGCCCTGCCTTCGCGTGTGCACGCCATCGTGTACGTGGAGCGTGTGCGCCGCCCGGCGGTTCGCGCCCTCTCGTATGCGCGTGCCGGTCGCCCCTCCACGATTGAGGCGCTGACTGTTAACAACGACCGCGCCGCCCTGGACGTTGTGAAGAAACGCTGGTACGCCCTGGGTATTCCGGTGCCGCTGTCGGTGATTGATTCGCCGTACCGTGACACGGTGGAGGCTGTCGTCTCGTATATTCGCCGCCGCCGCAAGAAGTCGCCGCGCGATATTTTGGTGGTGTACCTACCGGAGTTTGTGGTGGAGCATTGGTGGCAGCGTATTCTGCACCGCCGCACGGTGCGCCGCCTCAAGCAGGCGCTTCTGCACGAGCCGGGCGTCATGACCGCGACTGTGCCGTGGGCGATGCACGAGGATGAAGTGTATGACGAGATCTTCGACCAGCGACTGCAGGGCAAGGACTCAGCTGCCAATGATTCGACCGCAGAGGCTGCTGACGGTTCTACGGCGGCGGTCGCCCCGAACGTGACCCGTTCTGCCGGTGGCGGCCGCGAACTGATTCAGAGCAACCGCCACGCCGTGTACCGCGGTCGCCTGCACGAGGCGGAGGCTGTGGCGCGCGAGAAGAAGCGCTAGCCATATCGGCTAATCCGGTTTCTGAGCCTCCGTACATCCCGTACGTAGCCTCGTACATCCCCTCGAATAGCGCCTGGACTTTGCCCTTTGCAACCTATTTGGTGCCCCCTGCGGGGCGTCGGAATCGGAGTAAAGGTACAAACCGGTGTAAAATAGTTCACATTAAGTGATTCTTTAGGAGACAATGCTGTGACTCACCCTGCTACCACGCCTGCCGCCTCCAACAACGTAGACGGATACAGCGTCGGGCAGACCCTCACCGTCACCTGTGAGGCACCCGCACACGGCGGCGCCTTCGTAGCGCGCACCGAACAGGGCGTCATCTTCGTGCGTCACGGCATCGTCGGCGAACAAGCAGAAGTACGCATCACCGCCATCGGCCCCAAGCGCCGCTTCTACTTCGCAGATGTCATCTCCGTACCCGTACCCTCCCTGGCACGCCGCCCCCACCCCTGGATTCAGGCGGATGCGCTCGCCACCGAAGAGGAACGCGCCGCAGCAACCGGCGTACCCGAACTGCTCGGCGGCATGGAATACGGCCACATCAGCCTGGCTGAGCAGCGACGCTACAAGACCGATATCGTCCGCACCCAAATCAACCGACTGGGCGGTCTGCCCCTCGAATCGCCCTTGCTGACCAACCTCATTGTTGAAGAGCTGCCCCTGCGCGATAACAACGAGGGCCTGTCCTGGCGTACCCGCGTGCGCTACAACGTGACCAAGGTCCGCACCCAGCCCGGCAACGAGAAGAACACCGACCAGAAGAACAGCGTCGGCAAGAAGAGCCCCGCCGTCACCTGGCGCATCGGTATGCACCCCTACCGCGCCTCCCAGCCCGTACCGGTCGTAGACTTTCCCCTCGCCGCAACCGAACTGCGCAACCTAGAGCTTGAGAAACTCAACCTGCGCGGCGTACGCGAAGTCGAGGCAACCGTCTCCTCCCGCGGCAGGGTCCTACTGCAGTTCATCGTTGACCCGCGCTTCTCCATCGAAGAGGTCGCCAAGGACATCGAACAGCAGGCAGCCGACGCCTGGGGACTGCTCGCCAAGCGCAAAATCTCCCTCTTCTTCACCCCGCAGTCCACCTCCAACGGCAAGCCCAAGCGCCGCCGCCCCGGCTCCTCCCACACCCCCTACCGTCGCGTACCCGAAGGCGACCAGCTGCTCGGCGCGGGCCTGCGCTCCGTCACCGAAGAAGTTACCTTCGGCTCCCGCCGATTCAGCTACCAGGTATCCGCCGGCGGGTTCTGGCAGATTCACCGCGCCGCCCCCTCCACCATGGTTGGAACCATGCTCACCATGCTCCGCCCGCAGGAAGGCGAATGTACCCTCGACCTGTATGCCGGCGCGGGCCTGTTCACCGCCGCGCTCGCGGACGCCGTGGGCGCAACCGGTACCGTCATCAGTATTGAGGGCTCCCCGGTGACCCATAAGGATGCCCGCTCGAACTTCGCGCCGGATGGTTGCTCCCGCACCGAGAACTCTGCGGACACCCGTATTGAGGTGATTCGCGGCGACGTGGCGCGCCACCTGGTGGATTTGAAGACCGCCCTTGAGTTTGGTGAAATCCCCGCCATTGATGCGGTGGTCCTTGACCCGTCCCGTGAGGGCGCGAACCGAACCACCCTGGAACGCCTGGATGCGCTGGACCCCAAGCGTATTCTGTATGTGGCGTGCGACCCGGCATCCCTGGGTCGTGACACCGGTATTTTGCGTGAGCTGGGCTGGGATATGGTGCAGCTTCGGGCGTTTGATATGTACCCGAATACGCATCACGTGGAGTCGGTGGCGCTGTTTGAGCGTGCCCCGGCGAAGCCTCGTCCGCGTCGCCGCCGCACCAAGTAGCACGGAGGGTAGCGCGCGGCTAGTAGCCGTAACAAAGAAGCAAATAATCGCAGCGTTGGGCGGGTTGGGCTGTTCACCAGCCTGCCCACTAGGGGTTATTTCAGGCCGTTTTTGCTCAACCCGGTGCGTCTTGCTCTGCGGGCGCATAAATCTGCTTTTTGGCACCGTAAACGGTAGAATCATTGAAGAACCAACGCACGGAATGAGCCGTGCCCCGACCTTGAGGAGTGTGGGTGTATGTCCGCTGAAAACGCATTGCCGCAGGAGGAGACCCCGAATAGCGCCGCCGGTGGCGCACCCACCGCCGACTACAGCATTGGCAATGGTGCCACTGCCAAGTTGCTCCCGGGTATTCAGTCCCCGGCGGACCTGCAGAACCTCAGCTACGAGCAGCTGGAGGAGCTCTCTAAGGAAATCCGCCAGTTCATCGTGACGAACGTGTCGGCGACCGGCGGTCACCTGGGTCCGAACCTGGGCGTTGTGGAGCTGACCCTCGGCATTCACCGTGTCTTCGAATCTCCCAAGGACAATATTCTTTTCGACACCGGCCACCAGTCCTATGTGCATAAGCTGGTGACTGGTCGTCACGCGTTTAAGACTCTGCGTCAGAAGGGTGGCCTGTCGGGTTACCCGGATCGAGGCGAGTCTGAGCACGACATTATTGCGTCTTCGCACGCCTCCAGCTCGATTTCGTGGGCTGACGGTATTTCTCGCGCGCACAAGCTCAACGGTGAAGATGACCGTTACACTGTGGTCCTCATTGGTGACGGCGCGCTGACCGGCGGCATGGCGTGGGAGGCTGTGAACAATATTGCTGCCGACCGCACCCGCAAGGTCGTGATTGTGGTCAACGATAACGGCCGCTCCTACGCGCCGACCATTGGCGGTTTCGCGAACCAGCTGTCTGAGCTCAAGCACGGTGTGCAGCAGCAGGTGGATCGCGTGCGCCTCGATCACCGCTACGACCACGCACTGGATGCGGTGCGCATCGGTCTGCAACGTGGCGGCCCCGTCGGTCAGATGGTGTACCGCGGCCTGCACGGCATGAAGGCGGGCATTAAGGACGTCGTCGTACCCAAGGGCATTTTTGAAGACCTGGGCATGAAGTACGTGGGCCCGATTGACGGCCACGACCAGCAGGCTGTGGAGAACGCACTGACCGCGGCGAAGAACTACGCCGGCCCGGTGATTGTGCACGCCATTACCGAGAAGGGCCACGGCTACGCACCCGCTCGCGCGAATGAGGACGACCAGTTCCACGCGGTGGGCCAGATTGACCCGCTGACCGGTGAGGATGTTTCGACCAGCACCTCCGAGTCGTGGACGAGCGTCTTTGGCCGTGAAATCGCAGATATTGCGGATGAGCAGGAGAACGTCGTTGGTATTACCGGCGCGATGCTCATTCCCGTGGGTCTGCGCGAATTCCAGAAGCGCCACCCCGAGCGCGTTATTGACGTAGGTATCGCTGAGCAGCACGCCGTGGCAATGAGCGCCGGCCTGGCGTACGGCGGCATGCACCCGGTGGTTGCCCTCTACGCAACCTTCCTGAACCGCGGCTTTGACCAGCTGCTCATGGACGTTGCCCTGCACAAGGCGGGCGTGACCGTGGTGCTGGACCGCTCCGGCATTACCGGCCCGGACGGTGCAAGCCACCACGGCATGTGGGATTTGGCGATGCTCCAGTTCATTCCAGGCCTGCACCTGGCGGCTCCGCGTGATGGCGCAACCCTGCGCGAAGAACTGCGTGAGGCTGTAGCTATCAACGACGCACCGACCGTGATTCGCTACCCGAAGGGCTCCGTGGGCGAGGACATTCCTGCCCTGGAGCGCCGCAGCGACGGCGTGGACGTGTTGGCACGCACCGGTGAACCCCACCCGGAGACCGGTCAGCGTGACGTGCTGTTCGTTGCCGTGGGCGCTATGGCTCGCGTGGCTCTGGAAGCATCCGAGGTGCTTGCCGCCGAGGGTATCCAATCCACCGTGGTTGACCCGCGCTGGGTGATGCCGGTGCCGTCTTCAGTCATTGAGCTGGCTCGCGATCACCGCATTGTGGTGACCATTGAGGACGGCGTGCGTTCCGGTGGTGTGGGTTCGCGCATCCGCCAGGAAATGCGTGCGGCTGGCGTGGATACCGCGCTGAGCGAGCTGGGTCTTCCGGCGGAGTTCATTCCGCACGCTTCTCGCGAGCAGATTCTGGAAGAGGTCGGCCTGACCGCGGAAACCATTATCGCGGACCTGCGTGCGCAGCTGGCTGGCGATAAGGTGCCGTTCGCTCGTGAAGAGGGCCAGAAGCCGCGCCACACCCGCTAAACGGTCGTACCTGAGATGTGCTGCCTAAGCTTCTCTCAGTAGCGCGCCGCAATAGTAGGCATCAGTAGCGGGCACCATAAGACAGCACAAAGCCCCGCCCATCGATTGTGATGGGCGGGGCTTTGCTGTGCGCAGGTCTTGCTGTGTAGAGGTTTTGCCGTACGTAGGTTCTGAGCCGCCGGTTTAGGAATCCTTGGAGGTGTGGGTGACGAAAATTTTGCCGCCCTTCACCTGCACCGGGTAGCTGGTCAGCGCCTCCTCTGCGGGGCCGTGCACGACCGAGCCGTCAGCTACGGCGTACTCGGAGCCGTGGCAGGGGCACACGATGCGGTTGGAATCCTGCACCTGCACCTGGCAGCCCTGGTGGGTGCAGACGGTGCTGAACGCCTTGTACTCACCCGCGGACGGCTGGGAGACGATAACGGTCGTGGAGCCGTGAGTCAGGCGTGCCGCCTTGCCCACGCCCACTGCGGAGGCGGAACCTACCTCAACGGTGCCTTCGGGCGCGGTAACGTTGGAGTCACCTTCAGCGCAGGAGGCGAGCAGCGCACCGGATGCGACGGCACCGGTGATGAGGGTTGCGCGGCGGGAGAAGACGCGAGCAGAAGAATCCGTCTCTGCGGTAGCTGCTACGGCGTCGACGGCATTAGACTCGACTGCGCCAGATTCAGTAGCGCCAGATTCAGTAGCAGGGGAGGCGCATGCCTTCTGAGAGCGGCAGCATCCGTTGGGTGCGGGCATGGTGGTTCCTTTCGTGTACTCTCTCCACCCTATGCCGGTTTGGGACAAAAATCGAATGAGAGCAGGCTAAGCTTGGTTCACGTTTGCACCGGAGACAAACTGCTGAGGCAAAATACCGGGACAAACTACCGTGTCAAACTCCCGAGGCACACAAAATGCCGGTCGGGCGGTCGCATCAGCAACACACCCAACCGGCACACACACCTATTCAACGTTAGAGAAATCTACCCCAGATGGCGGGCAAAAATCGGCGCAATCACGGGGGCAACCAGACCCGTCTGCCACGAACGCGCACCGTACTCAGCGAGCGCATCCCGCAGGGTCTGCTCGTCAAAACGAGCCGGCGGCTCCCAGCAGAGGCGGCGAACATAATCGGTCGTGATCAGGTTCTGCGCCGGAATATTCAGCTCCTCCGAGAGCTCATCAATTGCCTGACGAACCTCGGTGAACAGCGCCAAGTTCTCGGGGCGCTTAGACTCCCACGCCTTCAACGGCGGCGGGGCAGTCGACGGCAAAGTGAACGGTACGGCGTTCTCACCGCGTGCCGCCGCGGCAATAGCACGCACCCAGCGCGGGCCCTCACGACGCAAACCGCGCGTCTGAAAACCAGGAATCGACATAATAGCGGGCACGTTACGCGGCATGGTGCGTGCCGCCTCCACAATCGCAGAGTCCGGCAGCAGACGCTTCGCGTCAACGTCCTTCTTACGCGCCAGCGAGTCACGCTCAAGCCACAGGTTACGCAGCGCCGTCAGCTGCTTGACCGAACGCAACATCGTGCGGCCCTTCGTCTTACGCCAACGCTCCGGCTGATCCGTCGGATCCTTCACCGGGGTCTTGCACAGGTACTCAAACTCCTCCAGAGCGTACTGCAACTTACCCTGCTGGCGGAGCAAATCCTCCAACGCGTCACGCAAATCAATGAGCACATCAACGTCCAGCAGCGCATAGTTCAGCCACGACTCCGGCAGGGGGCGGCGCGACCAATCTTCCTTCGAGTGCTTCTTCGCCAGCTTATAGCCGAGCAGCTCCTCAACGGTCGCACCCAGATTCACGCGCTCCAGACCGGCAAGACGCGCACCCAACTCCGTATCAAACAGACGGTTCGGGCGCATACCGAGCATGTCCAGGCTCGGGAAATCCTGAATCGCGGCGTGAATAACCCACTCAGCATCCGCCAGAGCATCATTAATAATGCGCAAATCCTTAAACGCCTCAGGGTCAATCAGGTACAGCTGATCTTCACGCTTAAGCTGCACCAAAAAAGCACGCGAACCGTAGCGGATGCCCTGAGCACGCTCAGTATCAACAGCCACCGGGCCGGACGCCGCAGCCAACTGCTCAGCGGCACGACGCAGACCGCTCTCAGTGGTGATGAGAGTCGGAATCGGTGCGGAAGGGGTCTCCAGAGGAACAACGTCCGGAACTTCGATACCGTTAAGGGTCAGCTGAGGGGTGCCTGCGGCATTCTGTTCAGCTGCGGTACTCATGCACTCAATCCTTTTCCTCTGTCTGGTTCGACGCGCCCATACGATGCGCCAGATGCCCGGGTAGGCGTACGCCCGAGCAAACATGAGCCCGGGCGGGGTGACGTGCCCGCGAAGGCACTACGCCATTCTACCCGCCCGAGCTTAAAGCCTCGAATTTAGAGAGACTCACAATAAGGGGTTCACCTGCGTGCCTGCTGGGGGGGGGGTATCGCCGGGGTTTATTCGGCGGATTCCGCCTCGTCAACCGGAGTATCACCAGGCTGTGCTTTATCAGGCGCGGCTTCACCAGCCGGGGCCAGCGTCAGACACACCGAATTAATGCAATACCGCAAATCCGTGGGAGTCGGGTAGCCCTCACCCTCAAACACGTGACCCAGGTGCGAATCGCAGGCGGCGCAACGCACCTCCACACGGCGCATACCGAACGTCGTGTCCTCCAGGTAACGCACACGGTCCTCAGCCAGCGGCGCGAAAAACGACGGCCAACCACAATGCGAATCGAACTTCTGATTGGAACGGAACAGCTCCGTACCGCAGGCACGGCAAGAATACACACCCTCCGTGTGGGTGTTCCAGTACTCGCCCGTGAACGCGCGCTCGGTGCCGCCCTCACGCAGAACAGCGTACTCTTCAGGCTTGAGCACTTCACGCCAGTTCTTGGCGATAGCACCCACGCCGGGTAGCGAATTGCCCATCATGACTCCTTCAGTTTGCTCTCATGCCCAGGCTCCTACGGCATATGTAACGCCGCGGCCGGGCGGATTATTCCCGCTGAGCGCGGACTAAGCGCGGATGTCAGCGTACTTTCCGTTGGTGAGCTTCAGCAGGTCGTCGGGGGCGAGCTCGACGTCCAGTCCACGCTTGCCTCCGGACACCATGATGGTATCGAAGAGCTGGGCGCTTTCGTCCAGGAGGGTGGGGGAGGGGGTCTTCTGGCCCAGCGGGGAGATGCCGCCGACCACGTAGCCGGTGCGGCGTTCGGCGACCTTCGGGTCGCACATGGAGGCGTTCTTCCAGCCGAGGGCAGCGGCGGCAGCCTTAATGTTCAGCTTGCCAGAGACCGGCACGATTGCGACGGCGAAATCCTTCTCGTGCACGATCAGCAGGGTCTTGAACACCTGCTCCTCGGAGGCGCCGAGGTTCTTCGCGGCCTCTTCACCGAAGGAAGTGACGCCCTCAACGTGCTCGTATTCACGCATCTGGAAGGGGGTGTTCGTCTCGGTCAGCAGTGCTACGGCGGCGGTTGCTGCGCCGCTCTTCTTACCTTTAGTTTTCTTAGCCATAGACACCATTTTACGGAAGACGCCATGCGCCGATACCTATGCGCCGAGAAGCCACATGTGTTTCGAAAAGCCACAATAATGGTAGCTTCTCGAAACACATGTGGCTTCTCAATGGTTATGGGGTTATTTCAGTAGCCCTTTTTTCCTTCAGCTGCTCTTGAGAAAGCGAGCCAACAACAGTCCAAAATCCATCTGATTTGTCTACGTTCTGAGGTAGCCTTTAGGCTCCCTTTTTTCTTAGTAAATACCGATGAGTAATTGCATGCCAAGACTAGTCAGGATGATAGCAATCCAGCAAAGGGCTCCAAGAAGAATGGATTTTCCACTGGATTTGATCATAGCAATGAGGTTGGTTTTGAGACCAATAGCACTCATAGCCATGATGATGAGGAATATGGAGAGTTGTTTGAGAGGTGAAAAGAAGCTAGTGCTGACACCGAAAGATGTGAGAAGAGTAGTTAGCAGAGAAGCTAGGATAAAGTAGAGAATGAAAACGGGGAAGATTTTTTTAAGCTTCACTCCTTGGTTGTTGCCTTGTTGACGGCTTTGCCAATAATAGGAGAGGAAGAGAACGATAGGGATAATAGCTAGAGTACGTGTCAGCTTGACAATAGTTGCAGGCTCAAGAGTGTTTGCATTGTAAAGACTATCCCAGGCACTAGCAGTAGCTGTCACAGAGGAAGTATCGTTGACCGCAGTACCCGCAAAGAGAGCAAAACCTTCGTTGGAAAGATGGAGCCAAGAACCTAGAGTTGGAAAGATAAGAGCTGCCAAGACATTGAAGAAAAAGATAACAGAAATGGCTTGGGCTACTTCTTTTTCCTTGGCGTGAATAACAGGAGCAGTCGCTGCAATGGCAGAACCGCCACAGATAGAAGATCCAACTCCAATCAAGGTAGCTAGCTTTGTATCAAGGTTAAAAAAGCGTTGGAAAAAGAAAGCAATAATTAAAGCGATAGAAATGGTCGAAATGATGACAGGAAGGGAAGATGTTCCAACTGCGAAAACTTGTGAGATACTGAGTCCAAACCCAAGCAAAATAACAGCATACTGAAGCAATTTTTTGGAGCTATAAGTCAAACCGGCATCCAGTTGTGTATAGGAAGTGAGAAAGGGATGGAGAATCATTCCGATAAAAATGGCGAAAACAGGTGCTCCCACAACAGGCAGAAATCCTCCTAAAACCCAAGAGATGATAGAAATGATCAGACAGACTGACAGTCCTGCCCAATTTTTTGATAGAAATGACATAAAAACCTCCGAAAATAAATACTTCTTATTATAATCTTTTCTGTCAGAAAAGTAAATTAGAAAGTAGGAATACAGACCCAGCCCGGGGAGCGCACCACCTCAGCCTCCGCGCTGATAAAGGCGTTCGATATCCTTGAGGAACTTAATATCCTTCTCGTAGGTATCCAGCATAGAGGGCCATACATACTGCATGTCATTGCGCGGCGGGTAAGAAAAACGGAAGTCGTGGAAATGTATTCCTCATATCGGTGTGGTGTGTAAAAAGGTGAATGCTGCTTAGACGTTGAATTCTTCGAAGTCTAGAATTGACCACTTTTGGCCGTCATGTTTCATTTTGACTTTGAGAGTATCGTTAGTTTTATCTTCGTTATCCCATGCAGTCCATTTACCGTCTGGTTCAACGTGGATTTCCTGATTCCAGTTACGATACATTTTCCAGAAATATGTTTCGCCGTCTTCGGACCAAGGCGACCCATCAGCTGTAAATTTTTCGATACCGTCGATAACCCATCCGCCGCGCCTGTATAGTTTTTCGACGCTTTCGTAAGCTTCTAATTCGGAGCTGAAATTAGGCGAAATAAATTCTCGTGCCTTTGCATAGTCACCAGTTTGGATACCGTAGTTTCCCCACTGGACCCATGCGTCAAATGTTTTACGTAGGCCTTCTAGAGACTTTTCGTTGTAGCCTTCTTCGGGCGCGGTGGGTTTGGGTACATTCTGGGCTGGACCATATTTGTCAGCCTTTCGGTACTCCCCATCGGGTGCCTTGGATCCGCCCGAGTAGCCTCGAACAGTAGACGGAGTAGCACTCGCCGAAGGCGACTCAGAAGCCGCCGCAGAAGCCGAAACGGTCTCACTCGGCGTAGCTACCGAAGAAGCCGAGGGGCTCGCCTCATTAGCAGCCTGCTGGCCACACGCCGCAAGCAGGGTACTGAGACCCATAAGTGCGCCGCTGCTCAGCATTGCGCGGCGGGTAAGAAAAACGGAAGT
>NZ_KV830305.1:204709-209402 GCF_001836735.1 Rothia sp. HMSC061D12
CTGAGAAGCCACATGTGTTTCGAAAAGCCATGAACAAAGTGGCTTCTCGGTGAACATGTGGCTTCTCAGCGTAAGACCCGCGGCGGGCTTTACATGTCGGGCCAGTCGCGGTGCAGCGAATACTCCGTATCCCCGTCACCGTTATCATTGAGGTGCCAACGCTGGCCGGTACGAATGTCAGCCTTGCGTAGGCGAGGGTTCGGGTTATCCTTCTTACCCATCGTCGGATCGTTCTTGCAGCCCCAACGAGTGTCGTCTTCATCGCAGGTGCCGCCGACACGGCCCACATCAACCCACCACACACGGATCAGCAACGGGTCAACAGTATCCTTCGTCAACACGACATCCAGAGCATGCCAGTCACCGCCGTTCACACGGAAACGACCAGAGTAAGACACCGTCGCGTAGGCGTGGAAGTTGCCCGATCGCTTATACGTATAACTGGTGGCGGTCTTGCGTGACTCTTCGCCACGTGCCCTGCTAACCGGCTTACCCATGGTGTAGAAGCTGCCCTCGTCACCGTTGCCGTACTGGATGGTCATCTGGGTGGGGTAGGATTCCATCTCTACGTGGCCAATCATGAGGTCGCCTTCCCAACGTGCGGTGGGTGCGTCGACGTAGAAGTTGACGGCCTGGTTCTTATAGACGTTGGGGTTGTCGTTACCCTGACCAGAGCCAAGGTTATAGGACTGCTTCAAAACAGGGGCCTGGATATCGGTTTTAGCGAATTGGTCCTCGATTTCTTGGAGCATTTCTTCGATAGTGGGACCTTTGGGCTGTGCAGGGTCATTGGAGGTGAAGGTTTTAGCGTCATTAGGTTTACAGAACTTTGACAATTCGACCCCACCGCCTCTTTTAGTCGTCTTCACAGCCATTCCATCTTCTAGCTTATATTCCGAGTATTCTTGTTTTCCTGGGCGGTAATCTTCCGTGTAGCATGTATTATTTCCGTCAAGTGGCGCATAGTAATCAACACCACCACTGTCTTTGTTGACCCTGTGAGTTTGACGTATTTCATCAATCCAGTCTTGGTATGAGCCTGCAGCTACTTCTGCATGCTGATCAGTATTTGACTCTGCTTTGTTTTGACCTTTTTGATCACCTGTACCAGAGTTGCCTCGACGAGATGAAGCTTTTCCAGGCACCTTTACACAATGGCCATTTGAATTTTGAGTTGTGCATTCTGAACTTGTTGCAGTCGAAACATTTAGTAGTAGAAAAGATGTCGCAAAAACGATACACATGAAATTTCGTGGATAAAATTTTATATTCATCATGAAGCTTACAGTTCCTCTTCTGATTTACTGCCGGCAATCTTCCAATAACCATCAGAGTAGGTGAAAAGGAAGTAGAAAGTATCGTCACTGGTATCAGTGTTAGCTTCCATATTCAATGTACCGTCGGGTTCTATGTACATAACAGTGCTCCAGAAACGACGATGCTTCATGCGGTACATTTTCTTTGCTTCGTCGTAGATAAGCGGGCCTTCTGGCTGGTAGCTATCCAGCCCGTCAACAGCCCATCCTCCGCGCTGGTAAAGACCCTGAATATACAGGTAGAACTCATATTCTTCTGCATCTTCCGTTACATATTTGAATGCGTAGGAGCAGTCACCGGTCTGGATTGCGTAGTTGTGCGCCACAACCCAGTCCTTCATCATGCGGTAGAGGCCTTGTTCAGTCTCGGGGTACTGTGCGGGTTCCTTGCGGGGTTCCTGGACGTTCTGCGCAGGACCGTACGTATCCGCTTTGCGGTATTCGCCGTCGGGTGCTTTGGATTTGCCTGAATATCCACGAGTCATAACAGGCTTCGGGGTAGTTGAAGCTGAAGCGGACGCAGACTCAGATGCCGCCGCAGACGCAGAAGCGGTCTCACTCGGCGCCGCGGAGGCGGTGGCTGCCGCCTCGTTATTAGCCTGCTGGCCACACGCCGCAAGCAGGGCCCCAAGGCCCACAAGCACGCCGCTACCCAACAGGGTACGGCGATTAAAGATGGTCGAATCCA
Source organism: Rothia sp. HMSC061D12 (assembly GCF_001836735.1). NCBI lineage: Bacteria > Bacillati > Actinomycetota > Actinomycetes > Micrococcales > Micrococcaceae > Rothia > Rothia sp. HMSC061D12. The sequence continues at coordinate 206,714 of NZ_KV830305.1, forward strand.
TAGAAGATACGCTCCTATCGTCGGTGATGGTGTGTTGTTTAGTTACTAGTCGGGCCATTATTCGTAGGTCAAGCTGACCACCGGAAGAAAAACAGCCCCATAGTGCGCCCAACAATCGCATCAATGCGCTATTGAGTACTACAGTTACCACCCTACCGCATGTTTGCCGTCGTTTGCATTCTTTTGGGTGCTACAGTGACGAAACATCACCATATGAACACCTCAATGCTTTATGTATCAAATAAGTACCTGCACGCAAAGAATTTACATATAGTGGCGGGTGTTCCCCGGCAGAAGAATCCCCGCAGCAGACCAGAGGAGAGGGCCGCGGACCGAAAGAATGAACAGCAAGCTAGGGGAGTAGATAGCGGGGCAGAGTAATAGCCGATAGGTTAAGGGAATATTCGATAGGCTAGTTCCTTCACAACGGGTATAAAACCCACGGCGAAGACACTAACCTATCGAACGCTGCGCCCACCCAAGAGCACCCGCCCAAAACAGACCCTGCCCAAAACACACACCACCTCAGCCTCCGCACCCGAACGCCCATGCCTTCGCATTCCCGCCCTCCGTACCCCAGCCCAGCAGCCCCTCCCGCATATCCCACCCCACTCCCTCCTCATACCCGTAATGTGGCGGGCAACTCATGCGGCTCACGCGGGGTGTTAGACAGTACTACACTTAAAGCGGAAGTCACATCGCCGTCACTGAAGAAAAGAGTTTTTGTGCCCACCACGACCGTACATTTGACCGACCGCATCCCTCGCGTTTCTGCTGATGAGTTGCTGGCGGGTTTCCGCCCCTCTGAGCGTTTTGGTGAAGTGTCTTTTGATAGCTACATTCCTGATCCGAATCAGCCGTCGCAGGCTGAGGCTGTGCAGAAGCTGAAGGATTTTGGCGACAAGATTAATGGTGGCGGCGCTGGTGCCGGTTTCTTTGGTCGCCTGTTTGGTGGCAAGAAGAAGGATTCGACGAAGGCTGGCCTGTACCTTGACGGCGGTTTTGGTGTGGGTAAGACTCACTTGTTGGCGTCGCTGTGGCATTATGTGGATGGCCCGAAGGCGTTCGGTACTTTTGTGGAGTACACGAACCTGGTGGGTGCGTTGACGTTCCGTAAGACGGTTGAGGCGTTGAGCAGCTACAAGCTGGTGTGCATTGACGAGTTTGAGCTGGATGATCCGGGTGATACTGTGCTCATGTCTCGTCTGATGCGTGAGCTGGCGGATGCTGGCGTGAAGCTTGTGGCGACGTCGAACACGCTGCCTGGTGCGCTGGGTGAGGGTCGTTTTGCGGCTGAGGATTTTAAGCGTGAGATTCAGGTGCTTGCTTCGCAGTTTGAGGTGCACCGTGTGGATGGTGAGGATTTCCGTCACCGTGGTCTGCCTGCCGCACCGGAGCCTGTGGCAGACTCCGAGTTTGATGCGAAGGTTGAGGAAGTGTTCGGCGGCCAGACTGTTGGCGAGGATAACTTCGCTGACCTGGTGGAGCATCTGGCGAAGGTGCATCCCTCGCGTTACCGTCAGCTGATCGATGGCCTGGATGGTATTGCGTGGCGTGATGTTCACCCGATTACTGAGCAGTCGGTGGCGCTGCGTTTTGTGGTGTTGGCTGACCGCCTGTATGACAAGGACCTGCCGATTGTTTCTTCGGGTGTGCCTTTTGACAAGGTGTTTACTGAGGAGATGCTGGCTGGTGGTTATCAGAAGAAGTATTTCCGTGCGGTGTCTCGTTTGACTGCGTTGGCTCGTGAGGGCATGCTGGGTGAGGAGGCGGAGCGCTAGTTCCGCTGTTCGCCGGGGCCGAGCTTTGGCCGGCTCGGGTTTTGATGCGCTGTTCTTTCTAGTCCCGTGAGACTCGAAGCTCGCCCGGTTTGCATGGTTAGCTTGGTTAGTCTGGTTTACCTGAACCGCGCCAACCCCTCTCATACGTGAGGACCCTCGCCGGGTCGCTTAGGAAGCACCCGGCGGGGGTCTTTGTGTGAGCGAGAACCTGGTACGTGACGGGAACATGGCGTGTCGCTCGCATGGTTTCTTCCCTTGCCAGGGAGTTATGCGGGGGTAGATGTGGTTGGAGTGTATAATTTTGCGTGTAGCCTCCGCGAGGTTCTCGCGAAGCACCCGTTTCTGCCGCATGGTTGCGGGCTATTTTCGGGTAGCTATTTCCCTTCCTTTTCGGAGGGACTTTCATTGAGGGGCAAACAGGCGGCCCACCCCCACACAGGGGCGAAATTTCCCTTCCTTTTCGGAGGGACTTTCATTGAGGGCCGCCGAAAAATGCGACAGTTCGCGGTAAAAAAGAAGAAATTTCCCTTCCTTTTCGGAGGGACTTTCATTGAGGGCTGTACTTGCCCTGCTCGCCACCGGTTGCTCTGCTAATTTCCCTTCCTTTTCGGAGGGACTTTCATTGAGGGAGGCTTTCCCAGATGCCCCTATAGTTTTCGTAGCTGATTTCCCTTCCTTTTCGGAGGGACTTTCATTGAGGGCATAGACCTTTTCCGGGGGAACGGTCGCGTCATGCATTTCCCTTCCTTTTCGGAGGGACTTTCATTGAGGGCTGTACTTGCCCTGCTCGCCACCGGTTGCTCTGCTAATTTCCCTTCCTTTTCGGAGGGACTTTCATTGAGGGGCCATAGTACCGAACGGCTGAGTCTTCGCGTCCGGTAATTTCCCTTCCTTTTCGGAGGGACTTT
>NZ_KV830305.1:209502-209738 GCF_001836735.1 Rothia sp. HMSC061D12
TTCCTTTTCGGAGGGACTTTCATTGAGGGAAGGTCACGGTTTTGGAGCTGGAAGACCCGCGCGATTTCCCTTCCTTTTCGGAGGGACTTTCATTGAGGGCTGTACTTGCCCTGCTCGCCACCGGTTGCTCTGCTAATTTCCCTTCCTTTTCGGAGGGACTTTCATTGAGGGGGCAAGGGCTTCGACCGCGTGGTGCTGTGCGGCACGAATTTCCCTTCCTTTTCGGAGGGACTTTC
>NZ_KV830305.1:209838-210151 GCF_001836735.1 Rothia sp. HMSC061D12
TCCTTTTCGGAGGGACTTTCATTGAGGCACGTTGAAGCGTCTCATCCGTAAGGCACCTGCAGGCGCGCATTTCCCTTCCTTTTCGGAGGGACTTTCATTGAGGCACCACGTATGCGTGTTTCAAGGCTCACGGCGTGAAATTTCCCTTCCTTTTCGGAGGGACTTTCATTGAGGCGGTCTGGATGCTGTGGATGTGGCAGAGGAGATTATGAATTTCCCTTCCTTTTCGGAGGGACTTTCATTGAGGGGGTCTCAGTGTGCAGGTGTGCCATTTTTAGCGTTTCATTTCCCTTCCTTTTCGGAGGGACTTTCA
>NZ_KV830305.1:210251-210487 GCF_001836735.1 Rothia sp. HMSC061D12
TCCTTTTCGGAGGGACTTTCATTGAGGCTGATGAGGGATGTGCGCATCTGGTTTCGTCATTTTAGATTTCCCTTCTTTTTCGGAGGGACTTTCATTGAGGCGCCATCAGCTTCTTCGTCGGCGGCCTGTTTGCTGCTATTTCCCTTCCTTTTCGGAGGGACTTTCATTGAGGCTGTCACTGTAATTGATTGGTGCCTTGAAAAGCTCAAGATTTCCCTTCCTTTTCGGAGGGACTT
>NZ_KV830305.1:210587-211772 GCF_001836735.1 Rothia sp. HMSC061D12
TCCTTTTCGGAGGGACTTTCATTGAGGCAGCGAGTCGTCCCCTAACACATCTGGAATCATTACATTTCCCTTCCTTTTCGGAGGGACTTTCATTGAGGCGTGAGCCGTCTGTCTTGGTCTGCTCGTACCAGTTCATGAAATTTTCCCTTCCTTTTCGGAGGGACTTTCATTGAGGCAAGGTGAAGGGGTCCAGTGCGTTGGCGAGGGTCTGACATTTCCCTTCCTTTTCGGAGGGACTTTCATTGAGGCGTGAGCCGTCTGTCTTGGTCTGCTCGTACCAGTTCATGAAATTTTCCCTTCCTTTTCGGAGGGACTTTCATTGAGGCTTCGCAGTGGCGGCATGTCTGGTGTCTCTGTCTGGGAATTTCCCTTCCTTTTCGGAGGGACTTTCATTGAGGCTTTCTGCTGACGCGGTGGATGGCTGCCCTAGTGGTTGATTTCCCTTCCTTTTCGGAGGGACTTTCATTGAGGCTCGAGCTCAGGATGAGGTGGTGTGCCCAGTTCGTATTTCCCTTCCTTTTCGGAGGGACTTTCATTGAGGCGCGTTAGCGTCAGGTCACCATCAATCACCTCATGAGTAATTTCCCTTCCTTTTCGGAGGGACTTTCATTGAGGCATCAGCGGCTCCGTTACTGTCTGCCTCGTGCACCGCGATTTCCCTTCCTTTTCGGAGGGACTTTCATTGAGGCCTGGACGCTGGCCCCGACCCGGCCTTCAAGCAGCGCCGATTTCCCTTCCTTTTCGGAGGGACTTTCATTGAGGCCGACGTTGTCCTGACCACGCCCGGCGTTGGCATGATTTCCCTTCCTTTTCGGAGGGACTTTCATTGAGGCCTAACTGAGGGGGGTGAGTGAATCGTAATGGTTCACTATTTCCCTTCCTTTTCGGAGGGACTTTCATTGAGGCCTTCAGCGCGTGGACTCGGGCGAGACCCTTTTCTTGGATTTCCCTTCCTTTTCGGAGGGACTTTTCATTGAGGCATCGACGGCCTGGGAATGGGCCGCGATATTGGCCAAATTTCCCTTCCTTTTCGGAGGGACTTTCATTGAGGCGGTTAGTCGTTGAGTGTGCTCAGTATTTCCGCTAGATTTCCCTTCCTTTTCGGAGGGACTTTCATTGAGGCGACGAGTACCGGGACATTTGCGCATGGTTCTATAATTTCCCTTCCTTTTCGGAGGGACTTTC
>NZ_KV830305.1:211872-212327 GCF_001836735.1 Rothia sp. HMSC061D12
TTTTCGGAGGGACTTTCATTGAGGCGCGTTTGACAGGCAGTTATACCCCAACCTAGCCCCTAAAATTTCCCTTCCTTTTCGGAGGGACTTTCATTGAGGCAGTGAGTTGTTCGAGTCGCTGAGCTCGCTGGTGTATGGCATTTCCCTTCCTTTTCGGAGGGACTTTCATTGAGGCAAACCTGATTCATTGAATGCATGAGGTGTGACGGCTGGATTTCCCTTCCTTTTCGGAGGGACTTTCATTGAGGCCCAGCAGCGCGGCGCGTCTCCAGTCTTGGCACTCCCATTTCCCTTCCTTTTCGGAGGGACTTTCATTGAGGCGCCGACCTTCTAACGTGGCTGTAACGGCGGCTAAATTTCCCTTCCTTTTTCGGAGGGACTTTCATTGAGGCCTCTAGTGGGTACAGTAAGCTCCACTGATTCGTGGGATTTCCCTTCCTTTTCGGAGGGACTTT
>NZ_KV830305.1:212427-212663 GCF_001836735.1 Rothia sp. HMSC061D12
CTTTTCGGAGGGACTTTCATTGAGGCGTGACTGAGCCGACGTCCTCTCTGCATGCCGAGGCGTATTTCCCTTCCTTTTCGGAGGGACTTTCATTGAGGCGGTGACGGTCTGCATTTCGGAGACGGAATCCACGAGGCATTTCCCTTCCTTTTCGGAGGGACTTTCATTGAGGCGCCGCTCTAAGCGTCGTTCTGTCTGGACTGGCACAAGATTTCCCTTCCTTTTCGGAGGGACTT
>NZ_KV830305.1:212763-213001 GCF_001836735.1 Rothia sp. HMSC061D12
TCCTTTTCGGAGGGACTTTCATTGAGGGTCAGATTCGCCGAGCATGCCCTCACGAGCCAACGCAGATTTCCCTTCCTTTTTGGAGGGGCTTTCATTGAGGCATCAACAGAATGGGCGTGGCGATGGAAACAAAAATATTTCCCTTCCTTCTGGGAAGGGCTTTCATTGAGGCGGCGTGGGGTTTGGGTGATGAGTCCTTGCGCGAGGGCATTTCCCTTCCTTCTGGGAAGGGCTTTCA
>NZ_KV830305.1:213101-213777 GCF_001836735.1 Rothia sp. HMSC061D12
CTTCCTTCTGGGAAGGGCTTTCATTGAGGCACCAAAAAACCATCCACCCCAACCAAACCCGCTATTTCCCTTCCTTCTGGGAAGGGCTTTCATTGAGGGTCTCGGCATGGTCGCCAAGAAAAAGATGAGAGCCATTTCCCTTCCTTCTGGGAAGGGCTTTCATTGAGGGTTTGACATGCTGCGCGAGAAGGTATCGGCCTGGAGCATTTCCCTTCCTTTTTGGAAGGGCTTTCATTGAGGCCCCAGCAGATTAAAAATACCTGCAGGCGGGTCCTGAAATTTCCCTTCCTTCTTGGAGGGGCTTTCATTGAGGGACCGGCCTTAACGTTGTCGGTGAGGGGTTCTTAGAGCGATTTCCATTCCTTTTCGGAAGGGCTTTCATTGAGGCTATTTTGGCGGCGCGGCATACGCCCCGTATGGTAACATTTCCCTACTTCTCCGTAGGGACTTTCATTGAGGCTATGGTGAGACGCTGGCGACCACCGCGGTTATCACATTTCCCTTTCTTTTTTTGGAGGGGCTTTCTTTGAGGCTGCCTGCGGCCTGTGTGGCCGACTGACCGACCGACTTTCCCTTCCTTTTTTGGAGGGGCTTTCATTGAGGCGGCTTCGCCTTTGAAGAATTGAAGGGCGGCGACGGATTTCCCTTCCTTTTCGGAAGGGCTTTCATTGAGGCT
>NZ_KV830305.1:213877-239924 GCF_001836735.1 Rothia sp. HMSC061D12
TCCTTTTCGGAAGGGCTTTCATTGAGGCTACGGTGCGCCGCATGTGATGCCGAGGTTGCAGGCGGATTTCCCTTCCTCTTCAGAGGGGCTTTCATTGAGGCCTCAAGGTACAGAAAAAGCGGTCCCGCGGTCATCTTGATTTCCCTTCTATTTCGGAGGGGCTTTCATTGAGGCTCACCGTAATTCTCACCAGCCAGCACACGCACCGTATTTCTTCGCTTTCTAGCGGAGACTTTCATTGAGGCTGGTCTATGGAAGCTCGCCAGGCGGATGCTGCAGGCTACATTTCTCCGCCCTGGGCGGGGACTTTCATTGAGTCATCGAGCGGCGGACCATTACGGGTGCGCTCGCGCGTATTTCCCTTCTTTTTTGGAAGGGCTTTCATTGAGGCGCTGAGCCCCAGACGAGAGACATTCAGACATGCCGATTTCCCTTCCTTTTTGGAAGGGCTTTCATTGAGGCGGCGTAGAGCTTGGAGAAGTGGCGCACAATGCAACTATTTCCTTACGATCTTGTAGGGACTTTCATTGAGGGATTTGGCACAGTGACAAAAGTTGTAAATTAACAACAATTTCCCTACCTTTCGGTTGGGACCTTCATTGAGGCGGGCGGCTCATCCCTGCTTGCGCAGGAAACACCTCAACCTTCCCTGCAGTTTTTGTAGGGACTTTCCCTGACATATTTCTGCTCCGTTCCTGGACCCGCCACAGTTCAGGAACGGAGCTTTTCCTTTTTCGCAGCGCAGGAAGCAACCAGACCAAAACACCAACCGCAAACCCCACCCGCCAGCTGCTACCCGCCTCCTCCACACCTCCAAGCCGAAAAACTCAACACGCCGGAATAGCGTCATAAAATCGCTGATAAGCCAAAACTCTCCGCCACAGTGCTACCCTCAAAACCAAGCAGCCAAAGCAGACTGCCGACCATACTCGCTCACACCAAGGAGACACCGATGTCTACCCCCTACAGTGCAGGCGACGAACTACCCATCTCACTCGTCATGCACACCGTGTACTGCCCCCGCCGCGCATGGATCGAATCCAACGGCGAAAAGACCGACACCTCACAAATGCAAGAAGGGCAATCCGCCCATAAACGAGTCGACGACCCAAAAACATCCCGCGGCACACAACAGCGCGCAGTCACCATCTCATCAAAACGCCTCGGACTCACCGGACGATGCGACGCCGTCGAACCCCAAGAAGATGGTTCTACCCGCATCATCGAATACAAATCAACACCCGTACGCCGCAACGCCTCCGTCACACCAGCCCACAGAGTGCAGCTCGCCCTCCAGAAAATCTGCCTCGAAGAAGCCGGCGAAACCGTCAGCGAATGCGCGGTGCACTTCACCAACCACAACAAAACCGTGCCCGTCGACATCTCAGATGAAGACATCCGCACCGCAGAAGAATACGTACACACCACCCGCGCACTCATCGACAACCCGACAGCACCGCAACCCCTCGAAGACTCAACCCGCTGCAGCTGGTGCTCCCACATCTCCGTGTGTCTACCCGACGAATCCCGCGGAAAAGAAAACATTACACGCGTCGTCGCCAGCAACCCCGACAGCCAAGTAGCGCACCTCACCACGCAAGGATCAAGAGCGACCGTCCAACAAGGGCGCCTCATCGTGCAGCACCTCGGCGAAACAACCAGCAGCGTACCCCTCGAACGTGTGCACAGCCTCGTTGTTCATGGAAACATTGACGTTTCCTCCGCGCTTCTACGAGAACTCATGTGGCGCAACTGCACCATTATCTGGTGCTCCAGCACCGGCCGAGTCTACGGCTGGTCCCAACCCGGGACCGGACCGAACGGCCTGGCCCGCGTGCAACAACACGTCCTCTCAGCGCAGGGGCACCTGCCTATAGCGAGTGCCATGATTGCCAGCAAAGTTGCAAACCAAGCGACCCTGCTACGCCGTAACGGCCACGCCGCAGATGTATGCCGCACCATGCGAGACATCCAGAAGCACACGCCGCAGGCTACCTCAATCCCGGAACTTCTCGGCCTCGAAGGTGAAGCCGCCTCGCTCTACTTCGGCAACTTCGCAACCATGCTCAAAGAAGACGCACTCGCCGAACTCGGCTGGACCTGGGCCGGGCGGCAGGGGAGAGGCGCCAACGACCCCATCAACATTCTGCTGAACTACGCCTACGGGATGCTTAGCTCAGAATGCATTCGCGCCATCCTCACCTGCGGGCTCGACCCTCACGCCGGGTTCCTGCACAGCAGCTCACGGAACAAGCCGGCGCTCGCGCTTGACCTCATGGAAGAATTCCGTGCAGTCATCGCGGACTCCGTGGTGGTGTCCCTTATTAACAGGAAGCAGGTCAAAGCGGCGCACTTCACCACGGTTGGCGGAAGCTATCGGCTCACACCCGAAGGACGGAAGACTATCATCGCCGCTTTCGAGAAGCGTATGGCCACGGAGATTACCCACCCCACCTACGGGTACTCGGTAACCTGGCGCCGCGCTATTGAGGTGCAGGCACGCATGCTCCTCGGCGTTATCAACGGAACCACCCGCGACTACACGGGGGTGACCGTACGATAATGCGTGACGACGCCCGACGAACACTCATCGCCTACGACGTGCCCAGCGACCGGCGGCGCGCCAAACTGGCCAAGCTCATTCTCAGTTATGGGGACCGAATTCAGTACAGCGTCTTTATTGTGGATGCAGCCCCCGCCAAGGTTCGACGCATCAAAGACGAAGTTCAGGAACTTATCGATCCGGACGAGGATTCGGTGCTCTTCTGCGACCTGGGACTGCTGGCCCGTCTTGACGAGCCGACCTTCAGCTACATTGGCCGGGCGCGCGAGGTGACCGAATCGGATGCGCTCATTCTCTAGCCGCGTGCTGCTCATTCGCTAGCGTCGCGCGGCAGGGGAGCGGAGGAATGACGAGTTCGATTGCGGACTGGTAGTAGAGGTGGGGATAATGGCCTTTGGAGGCTTTGTCTGTCTCCGCGAGAACCTGGCACGTGACGTAATCTTGGCGTGTCGCTCGCGTGATGTTTTGGCTTGTCAATAGTGTTTAAAGGCCTGATTGGCTGCTTGGGTATACTTTTATTTCCCCGCCTTCGGGCGGGGACTTTCATTGAGGCGAAACCGCAGCCGGCAAGACCCCGTTCGTCGATCGCGATTTCCCCGCCTTCGGGCGGGGACTTTCATTGAGGCGTGGACGAGGTGAAGGCGATGGGCGGTCAGGTCATCATTTCTCCACCTTCGGGCGGGGACTTTCATTGAGGGTTGCCCAGCGCTTCGGAGACAGGCCGTAGCGTCTCCACATTTCCCCGTCTTTGGGCGGGGACTTTCATTGAGGCATGTCTAACCGCCCGGATGGTACCCCTCTTCAGAATTTCCCCGCCTTCGGGCGGGGACATTCATTGAGGCAACCGGATGGTCGCTAAGCGCGCCCTGCTCGGTGCATTTCCCCGCCTTCGGGCGGGGACTTTCATTGAGGCTTTTGGGTGTATCACGGGGTGTTTCCTGAGCTCACCAATTTCCCCGCCTTCGGATGACGATGCTGCGGTAGGAGTAGATATTGCGTGATGTACACTTTGGGTACGTAATCCGCGAGAGTCTCGTGCCGCAGCAGTCTCTCTACGCCATAATATGCTAGTTTTTGGCTAGCTATTTCTCCATCTTCGAGCGGGGACTTTCATTGAGGTAGCTGGGGTGTCGCCTACAAATGGGCGGCCTTGGAGAATTTCCCCGCTTTCGGGTGGGGACTTTCATTGAGGCGCCGCAACTGCGGGGGAGTAATGACCCCCACCTGTATTTCTCCACCTTGGGTGGTGACTTTCATTGAGGATGGCGAACTTTCATTGTCACGCCGTGGTGTATCGGATTTCTCCGCTTTCGGGTGGGGACTTTCATTGAGGCACCTGGGATTCTGATAACCCTGATGCGCGCGGTATGGATTTCCCCGTCTTCGGATGGGGACTTTCATTGAGGTGCTTCATAGTCTTCTACAGTACGAGCCACTTTTGCGTTTCCCCGCTTTCGGGCAGGGACTTTCATTGAGGGTGCGGGCTGATGCCTCCTTCAACGATGACCGCAAATTTCTCCACCTTCAGATGACGACGCTGTGGTAGGCACAGATATTGCGTGATGTACACTTTGGATACGTGATCCGCGAGAATCTCATGCCATAGCAGTCTCTGCTACGCCATAACATGCTAGTTTTAGCTAGCTATTTCTCCACCTCTGGGTGGGGACTTTCATTGAGGCATGGTGTTCAAGAACGGCTTCACCGTCTCTAAGGCTATTTCTCCGCCTTCGGACGGGGAATTTTCATTGCGATTCTGGGTATGACTCGGGAAGTCTCACGTGGGTTGCGCAGCCTCGTTCTAGAAACCAATTTGGTTTCTAGAACGGGGCTCTTCTCTTTAAAACATGAAGATGGGCTAGACGCGGTACCCACTGCAGATTCCTCTTGCCAGCTATCTGAGTCTGAAATGACCAAATCGGATGCGCGTAATCTGTAGCGGCGCTATGGTGAGATCATGAGCGAAGAAAAGAATCGTTTGCGCGGTAGAGGAAGGGCAAGGATAATGAGAGGGCAAGCAATGCCCTTGGAACCGCTCGCATTTCTTTTATACTCAAATCTCTCGTCATGATACGGGGTTTGAGCCTTCATTGAGGAGTGAACATTTTTGTTGGGAGCAAGGGATTGCCTTTACTTCTCCTACGACCAAAATCGTCGGAGCTTTCTCTGAGAATCTGACTCTTTAGTAGGGTGTTTTTACTTCACTCCGCTAAAGAGTCAGATATTTTTATACGTGAAAATTTTTGTTGGGAGTCTGAGGGTGTTGTGTTCAGATTATCTTAATGCTAAGGTTGAGGTGTCAACCGGTTCTGAAATCTCTACGGCACCTTGCTGTAGCAGCTCTGACCCCGACCTAGGAGGTGAAGGATATGTTCCGACTACTCACAAGAAGTAAAAAGCCGCCCGCTACGCGAGGCGCAACGGGCGGCTTTAAAAATATATGAAGTTCTACCGCATTAAGCGGGGGCTATGCCTGTTGGCGCAGACATAACCCCACCAGTATACCGGGCACCAAGGACCGACTCCTAATTTACCCCGGATGCTGACCGCTTGTGTGGTTCTATGTCTACCCCTTCAAACCCCTGTGCCACCGTAATTTGCAGAGTAAATCACGGCGGCACAGGGGAGGGGGTGAGCATAACGAATGGGTGACGTGACGAAAACGCGCGCACCATTCGGAAAACCGATGTAGCTTAAAGCTATACAAGCAAACGTGCACGTCCAATGCGTTGAAGCAGGCATGCACCCAATATATAAGGAGACAACCATGTCCCAGAACGAGTCCCAGACCACCATCACCCTCGCCGACCTCATCGACAACCTCAAGCTCGGCGGCGGCTCCGTCATCACCTCCATCACCGAACTCGAGCCCGCAGCAGGGCCCCACGCATCCGTGGCACCCGCCAAGTTCGTTGACGGCTCCAAGTCCGTCTTCGCCTACGAAACCCGCTACATCGTAGAGAAGCCTGAAGGCCAGGACGCACCTAAGAAGGAAGAAGAATCCAAGGATGCCGAAAAGGTCGTCAAGGGCAAGTCTCAGAAGGTCGTCCTCATCGACAGCAAGCAGTCCGAGCTCAACCGTGCAGAAGCCGCCATCGAACAGGGCCGCCAGTACGGTGACGAAGCAGCCATCAAGATTCCCCGCGCCGTCGTCACCTACCAGACCGAAAACGGCCCCGTCGAATACACCGACATGGAACTCTCCCACCGCGTCTTCGACGGCCACTTCCGCGCCGGCCGCATCGACGGCAAGCCCATCACGGAAAACGACCAGTACCGCGCACTGCGCAACTGCACCCCCGCAGACATGAGCGCACTGCTCAACACCGCCCCCGCAGCACTCCTCTTCGGCGCATGGGACTCCACCCGCAAGAGCAACCAGGTCCGCCTGCGCAGCGCCCTCGTCGGTGAAATCATCGGCGTCCTCGCAGACCAGGAACCCGGCGCTGAACACCGACAGGCACGCCGCGGTGGTGCCCGCGTCGACGCAGTCGCTGCTAGTGTGCAGCTTACCCCTAAGGACATGGAGTCCCTGGTTAATGACCAGGAAGCTGAACTGAGCGCCAAGAACGTTGCCGCACGTCGTAAGGAAGCGAAGACCGCCAAGGCTGACGCCCGTATCTCCGCATCCACTCTGGGTCTGGGTAGCATCCCGCCCGTGCTCGAAGAAACCGGTGCCGTCGCATGCCGCCGCATCATCCGTTCCTGGGTACTGAGCCTCGCCACCCTGCGTCAGTTGCGCTTCGGTCAGGACGAAACCAAGAACGTTGCCGCCCGTGCACTCCTTGCCGCGCTCGGCCTCAACGCTATCGCCCGTGCGGAACGTGAACTCTACATCCGTGCCAACTGCGACCTGATCGAATCCTCCGCACCCGTTGTCACCCTCGACCAGCGCTTCGGTGAGAAGAAGCCCTTCGCACCCCTGACCGTTGAACAGGCCGACCAGCTTCTCCTTGAGGCTATTGAGAATGCCAAGAAGGCCGGCGTGGCTGACTGGAACGGCCAGACCTTCAACGTCGAGGGCAACCTCACCATCATCAAGAACGCCACTGCGGAGGACGCTGAATAATATGACGAACCTCGGAATTCTCGCGAGGTTCCCGCTCGGCGTATACCAGGGCCACAAGGCGGACGGAAGCCCCGACGCCTTCCCCGACCCTGCCCGCTTGCAGGCCGCGCTCCTCAGCGCGGCCGCGCAGGGACCTCACGCAATTATCGAAAACGGGCAGCTTGCCCCTTCGGATGAATCTCTCAAGGCCCTCAAATGGCTTGAGGAGAACCCCCCGACCGGGCTGCAGCTTCCCGACATGTGCCCCGTGTACCGCTCACCCAACAAGATGAGCCGATTCATGTACCGCGAAGTGGCATATTCCGAAAAGGACGGGCGGCAGACTGAACGTCGTGCTGTGTCCGACGGCTGGGCTGTATCTGACACCATCGGCTGGCAGTACGATAAGGTACCCGCAGACATCGCGGAAACCATCACCCAGCTCTGCGGCGAAGTACCCTCCCTCGGAGAATCCAGCAGTTTTGCCGCCCTCTACACCGGAGACGTGGAACCCACCCACACCATCGACACTAAGTCGGGTCCGTTCGAAGTAGGCGGCATGCCCGTCCGCGTGCCCGTGTCCGGTCGAATCGACGCGCTCATGCGTGCCCACGCAGAAGCGTACCCCGCCAAGGTACCCACCAAGGCAGGCGACAAGACCGCAGCGAGCGACACGATGCGTCCCTCCTCGGTACCCACCGCAGGCCTCGGATCCATCAAGTACCAGCCTGTGGAGGCTGAAACCTCCACCAGCCCCTGGGAATATTTGTGGCTCCTCGAAGTAGACGGTGAAGAGCTGAAGCCCGAGCAGTACGTCAAGGCAAGCTCCCTGCTGCACAAGGCTCTCGTAGCTGCCGCAGGATTCGGCGCGCCCAGCCTCATCACCGGCAGGTACTCCAAGGGTCACAAGCCGGCCAACAGCCTGGCGCTGCAGTACCTGCCTGCCCGCTACTTGCCTGACTATCTGCGTCGTGAGGTGAAGTCTAGGGGAGCTCTGCTCGTCTTGGTCCCGGCCAACGCCCCGACCGATGAGGCAGTAGAGCTCGGTATTGCGCTCAGGAGCGTAGAAACCCTCTACGCTCAGGACTTCCCCCGGCTGACCGTGAAGCTTCGCCAGAAGCGCCTGCCCGCGCAGGGTTTCTGGGATGCTCCCAAGACCGGGTACAAGCGTCTGTGGCGTACCCTCAGCGCGGCCGTTCCCGAATCGCGCGTTTTCAACCGTCCGAAGAAGACCGAGACGAAGGCCTGGACCTTCGCAGACGCCGCTCTGCTTTCCATGGCCTACGTGTGGCGTGACAGCTTCGAGTCGCCCGAGGCTGAAACCTCACGCGAACGAATTCGTAGCTTGAGGGACCAGGTCGAGGAAAAGGCTGAAGCCAAGGTCCTGGAAGCCCACCGTGTAACCCAGAACCCCGCCGCCTACGCCTACAAGCTGCCCCGCACCCTGCCCGCAGAACCGTGGCGCGGCATCGTAGACCTCGGCAACCTGGCAACGGACACGACCCTCGTAGCCATCGGCCAGTCCCGCCACATGGGCGGCGGCCTGCTGGTTCCGTTCGACGTGCCCACCGAAGAATACGACCGCCGCAAGAAGGAGGAAAAGCATGACTAGCCCCGCTACCAAGCTGCCCTCCATTAGTCGTGATGAGTTCGGTGAGTTCTTTGCCGCGCTTGACGCCGCGCTTGATGCCGCACTTAACAGCGCACCTAACGAAGCACCCAAGGAAAAGCAAAAGCGCTACCCCTTCAGCTGGCAGGAAGAAGTGCTCGACCACATTTGCGAGCACGGCGTATGGCCGGAACGTATTAACGCACCGACCGGCTCCGGCAAGTCCTCCGTGGTTGATATCCACCTCTTCGCGAATGCGCTCGCCGCGGTTGGCGCCGCACCGCGCGTTCCCCGTCGCCTCTGCGTGACCGTGGGACGCCGCGCGCTGGTCGACAGCCAGGCAACCCGCGCCGACAATATTCTCGGCTGCATGAAGAAGGCGCTCACTGACGGATCCGGTGAGCCCGATATTCTGCGTAGGGTTGCTGAAGCTCTCCAGAGCTTCCAGACCCGCAACGACGAGAAGGAGAGTAACCCCTTCGAGACTGGTCACATCCGTGGCGAACTCTCGAACCGCAACCTGCCGGTCACCGACATTTCGGCTTGCGCAATCATCGCCGCAACCCCGGATATGTACGGTTCGCGAGCGCTTTTCCGCGGCTACGGCAGCACCAAGGCTGCTCGCCCGCGTGAGACTGCCCTGCTGACCATGGACACCGTCATGGTGCTCGATGAGGCACACATGAACCGTCAGCTGTTGCACACCACTCAGCGTATTGCCGAGTTGCAGAAGCGCGAGGTCAACCTGGGTGTTCCCACCCTGCAGGTGGTTGAGACGACCGCTACCCCCTCCACTGAGGACAGCGATTCGACCACCTTGGGCGTGGATATTGAGGCTCTCGATAGCCCGAATGATGAAGAGCTGCGCAATCGTGTCTACTCGCATAAGGAGCTGATGCTCCACCCCATCGATAAGTGGGATGGCAAGCCCGGTAACCCTGCGACCGTGAATGCTGCTGTGGACACCATTAAGGGGTTCCTTGCCCACCGTGAGGCGGGTGAAGACTCCAAGAAAGCCCATACTGTCGGTTGTATCGTCAACCACGTGCGGACGGCTATCTCTATCAAGGAGAAACTCGTTAAGGATAAGGTGCTTGGAAAGGAGGAAGAGGTTCAGCTTCTCGTAGGACGCATGCGCCCGTACGACCTGAAAAAGTTGCACCCCGATCTCTTCACTACCGAAGGCGATGAGTCCGTGAAGGTTGTTGTGGCCACCCAGACTCTTGAAGTCGGTGTTGACGTTGACTTTGCTGACCTGGTGACCGAGCTGGCTCCTGCTTCTTCCTTGGCGCAGCGCTTCGGACGTGTTAACCGTCTGGGCCACCGTACGGATTCCAAGGTCGTCGTTATTGAGCCTGCGAGCGGTGACTCGGTAAAGAAGGACGCGCCTCCCTACAAGGCGGTCGACCTGAGCAATGCGTATGGTTGGCTCGAGGCTCTCAACGGTACTGAGAATCCGTCGGTGAACCCCGCCGCAATGGTGAAGAACCCGCCGGTACAGTCCTCCCCGGAGCGTCTGCTCTACCAGCGCCCGGAATGGCCTGACCTGCTGGAATTCTCGCGTACCGACGAGAATCCCTACGATGAGCCGGACCTTGACCTATGGCTGCACGACTCCCTGGATGCAGAAACCGCAATGGGCGGTGTTATCGTGCGCGATAACCTGCCGAGCAACACTTCTGCCGCCATGGAGATTCTCAAGACCAGCTACTTTGCACCGAGCGACCTGGAGACCTTCCCTGCGAATCTGAAGATTCTCCAGGAGATTCTGGACTACCAGGATGAGCACGGCGTGAAGCCGCGTAAATTCCTTTACCGTCAGGGTGAAATTTCCCTGTGGCAGGATGCTGACCATGGGGAAGAGAGCCGTCAGTCGTTGGCTCCTGGTGACGTTCTGCTTCTTGACATGGGCAGTGTTCCGTTCACGAACCAGGGCATTGCCGTGACTCAGCGTGAGTTGCCTTCTAAG
Source organism: Rothia sp. HMSC061D12 (assembly GCF_001836735.1). Classification (NCBI taxonomy): domain Bacteria; kingdom Bacillati; phylum Actinomycetota; class Actinomycetes; order Micrococcales; family Micrococcaceae; genus Rothia; species Rothia sp. HMSC061D12. The sequence goes on from NZ_KV830305.1 coordinate 224,067, forward strand.
AAGGACGAGCTGAAGGCTGTGCCCTTCCTCCTGAAGGCTGTGTCCTTCCTCGATGATGCCGAGCTCTACGTGGCCGAGCTCTACGTGTATGAGAAGTGCGCGGACCGTGAGGAACGCTTCAGGAAATACCTGGGTCTCTCGCCTGAAGAGGTAGCGGAACTGCTCGACGCTCAGAGCGCGGACGGTAAGAAGAAGATGATTGCTTCTGAACTTACTACCGAGGCTGAGGACGGTCAGGAAGTTATCGCCTGGTACGCCGTTGTGACCGACGAAGAGTTTGTTGAAGGTTCCGATATCGCTCAGGAACTGGCCCCGGCTGGTCCCGTTCTTCTGGACGACCACCAGAACGATGTTGCTGAGCGTACCCGCCAGCTTGCCGAGAACCTCGGCCTGGCACCGGAATTCTCGGAGGTCCTGGAACTGGCGGCAAAGTACCACGACGAGGGCAAACGCGACCTGCGCTTCCAGCAGATGCTAGGTGCAGACCCGGATGCGGACGCTCTTGCAAAGAGTGGCCACCGTTCCGTGGCCGAGGCATACCGCGCCCGTAGCCGTAGCGCCCTGCCGAGGGGCTGGCGTCACGAGCAGCTGTCTGCACTCATGGTTGCGGCCTCGCCCGAAAAGGTGGGGGAGCACCGCGACCTGGTGTTGCGCATCATTGGTTGCAGTCACGGTCACGGCCGGTTCTCCTTCGCCCACGACGCAGGCTTCCTGCTCAAGGAAGGCTACTTGCCCGAGGGAATGGACTACGAAGCGCTCAAGGAACAGGCGACCCGACTCTTCAACGTCGGCTACTGGGATAACCTCATGGAGCAGACGAGCCGCACCTACGGCCCGTACGCTACCGCCTACCTTGAGGCCGTTGAACGCGCCGCAGATGCTCAGATTTCACGGGAGGGACACTAATGGCAACGTTGACTATTGCCGGTGACTACACCTCGGCGCTGACCCATTTTGCCCTCTACGGGCTGTCCCTGATGGTTGAGCAGAAGCACCCCGGAACCGTCACTGTAGGTTGGTCTCAGGAAGGTCAGCCGCGCGCCCAGATGCATGCTGAAGGCGTGTCAGAAGAAGAAATTGCAGAGTGCGTGCACTCCTACGTTTCTTCCTTGGCCGCTGAAGACAGCTGGGTGAACGTTGACCAGTCCTACGGTGCGGGTAAGGAAACCGCTGTTTTCTCCCCGTTCTCACCGCGTATTCGCGGAATTGACGCGGAGAAGTACCCGGACGATTGGGCCTCTCACCAGAAGACCCGACAGGGTCACCTGGATGCGCTGATGGAAAGCGACGACCTGCTGTCCCTTCTGTGGATTGCTGGCCTGGGCGAACCGGCATACTGGCGTTTTGAAGCCAACGCGCCTCGCCCCGACCACGGTGCGTCCCGCTGGGAGATGAAAACCCGCAACAAGGGCCAGGAATTCGTCAAGGACCGTCTGCGCCTGATGTGCGCGGACCTGGCAACCTGGGAACCTTCCGCGATGCTCAGCGGTATTACCGGGCAAACCCTGCACGACTCGCTGGATAAGAAACCGGATTCCCGAACCGGAACCGGTTTCACCGTCCCGCAGCCGACGGATACTGCGCTCGCCTTCTGTGCCCTGGTGGGTGTTGCGAACTTCCCGGTGATTCACCAGATCCACCGAATCGGCGTGACCCCCGGTGCCTACCCGTACAACGCTTTGCACCCGCGGCTCATGGTGCTTCCGGTACCCTTCGGAAGGGTTACGCCCGCCCGGTTGCGAACCGTGTTGCGCAGCCACCCCTACCGTAGGGTGGTTGACGAACTCGGTAAAGCGATGGACCGCGGTTCTTGGAGTACTGACATTTTCGTGTCTGAGTTGGCGGATGAGAAGGCGATTCTTCGTGAGAAGGGCGTTCAGGCCTTTGTTGCTTTCCCCATCGCGAAGGTGGGTAGCGATTCGGCACCTGAGCGTCAGGTTCTGAAGGGTAGCGCGATTCCGCTGGGCTAGCCTAGCCGCTTACCGATACTGGTAAATAAAGCCAGTAAATATGCCCGCACAATGCAGGGGAGGGGCCCTCCGGTTGAATCACCGGAGGGCCCCTCCCTCTACTTATTATGAGTGTCTACATATCGCTGGGTGGATATGCGGTAGCTGGTGCGCTAGGGAACTGCCCTTTACGCCACCGCCACGGTGCCCTTGGCTGCGGTGCCGCTTCGGGTCCACAGCAGGAGCGCTGCCACGCTGTTGATGATGTAGAAAATGTATTTGCCGACGTTCGCGAAGTTGCCCTGAGTCAGCGCCTTGATGCACTGCACGGTGTTGTACGCGAACCAGAACTGCCACTGCATCGTCAGCTTCAGTGCGTTCAGAATGTTCGCTGACAGGGACAGGCCAAACACTGCGGTCGTGATCCAGAACAGGAACGAGGTCTTGCCATCGTAACCGACATTGTTCGCAATCAGATAGTAACCGACATAGTTCGCAATCAGGGAGAACGCGAACGAACCGACCACAATGCCGCTAATAATCAGCTGGCCCTTCTTGCCGGTCGGCGGTTCCATCGCCTTGCCGCGTTCGGAGTTCTGCCACCTACGAATCGCGAAGGTGTATACGATGAAGGTCACCGGGTAGGTGATGATTGCAGCCTTGTTGCCCAGAATGTAGTCGATTGCTCCGGACAGTGCCGTGTTAATAATGCCGAGCACGTTGCCAACGTTGGAGAGGCGGCCGGTCAGGCGGGTAGACATCATCGAAATACCCACGTTAATCACGGAAATTACGCCGAGGGGAATGAAGTTCGTGATTGGGCCCCAGTCGACGTATTTAGCGAGGCTGGTGCCCAGGTATCCTGAGGCGATTGCGATGGCGATAACCAGTGCCACGCCGAAGATGTCGGCGTACTTGGACTTGGCGAAGAAGAGGAGGGCCTTCTCGATTGAGAATTCCTTGGCCTCCATGGGTAACTCCTTTGTTGAGAATATAGGAACAGTGATAGGGTACCAATAACTATAACTCTTTGAAAAGGGGTTGAATCGGCGTGTCACACATAAAACTTCAGAAACCCACATATTCCACATCTCGGAACACCGCGGCATTGGGTAATTCAAAATCACCCCATCAAAAACCCATACCAACTTCCGGCAAACTTTGCCAGATAACGCCCCTACTTCGTTGAACACCGAAAATGGGCGTAAAATCACCGCCGTTTCGTCTTCGCTTTAAAGGGGACCTTAAGGTACGCTAGATGACTGGGTCAGGGAACCGTGCCGGTCTCACTCACCGCGCATCCGCCCGACAGACACCCGCACCCCGGTATCCTGCGTCTCACTCACGCACACAGGGGAGGGAACTCAACGTATCGGCCTCACTCACCGTTTACGCCGCTGTCCGTGCGTCCTGCCACCCGTAACTCACTCAACTCAAACAAGAACTGAATAGGACAATCATGCCCTTGCTTACCCATCGACTCTCACGACGATTTTTCGTAAAGGGTGCTTCCGCTGCCGCCGCTGCAGGCGCACTGACCCTGCAGGCACAGGCCGCTCAGGCTGACGAAGCTCCCACAAACATTGCCTCGGCAACCGAGGAAACTAAAGGCCCGCGCCTCGTTATTCAGCGTGCCACCATCACTGAAACCGGTATGACCGTCAACTACACTGCACACGGTCTGCGCGAATTCCTCACCGAGGGCACCACCCTGACCGTACGCCACGGCTACGTTCGTAACGACTCTTTCGAAACTCTGCGCTCCTGGCCGCTCACCCCCGAATTTGACGGTGATGCTGACAGCTTCAGCGGTAGCGACCAGTTCCCCATCGAGCTGATGCAGGGTGAGGGTGTTGATCACGCCCTGCAGTTGGATATTTGCTCCGACCCGTGGGGCCAGGAGGTTACCCACCAGATTGCTGCGCGCATTCCCGTGGCTGAGACTAAGATCCTGAAGACCTCTTTCGAGGACGTTCCGGGTAGCCACCCGTTCGCTGAGGATATCCGCATGGCGAACCAGAAGAAGTGGCTGATGCCGAACCCGCAGTCTGGCGCGTTTGAGCCGGACCGCCCTGTGACCCGTGAGGAGCTTATTGCTCTGCTGAACCACGCTGCAGGTCACGCTGGCGTGAGCGAAAACTCGGATGTTGCCCCCTTTGCGGATGCGGCAGACCGCCCGACCGCGAACGCGCTGCACTGGGCTCGTGACCGCAAGATCACTGAGCCTCTCACTGGTGGCGATAAGATTGACCCGACCGCACCGGTTTCTCACGAGGAGCTGGTGGCTGTACTGTTCCAGTACAACGCGGAGGTTCAGCTGACCGAGATGAACGAGGCTGCTGGTTCTCGTTTCCGCGACGTGCTCGGTGCCGGTACTCTGCACCGTTACGTTGCGTGGGCTGGCGCGAACGACATCGTGCTCGACGCTTCGGGCGTGTTCAAGCCGACCGCGCCGACTACTCGCGCGGAGCTGGCTCGTTTCATTCGCCGTTACAAGCTGCAGAACCTGCTGTTCACTGACTTCTCGTATGTCTCCTAATTTTTAGCTATCCCTGGCGTTGCGCGCTGGGTAGCGTGAAACCCCCGTCTTCTGGCTTTTGCTGGAGGCGGGGGGTTTTGCCATGTCCCGTATTGCCGCACCTCGGGGAGTTTTAGTGACAGGCTGTGCCTGTCATATGAAATTTTGCGTCATATATACCTGAAATCTTGCAAAATCCTGTGCGCTAAGTAAGTATTACCTAGAAGGTAAATTAAAGGTTGCCTTACTTAATACTGTGTGAAGGCTAGTTCACTCCTTGTGGGTGCACGAAACACCCGCCGCAAAGGCAGAAAAACACGGCGTCTCACCGTCCCCGTAAGCGGGGGAGAGACGCACCTCCACACACCACCCACGAAAAAGGACATACATATGAACCTCGCTTCGAGCAAGGCATTCAAGGGCCTCGCCGTTGGATCGCTGGCACTGGCAATTTCAGGTGTTGCCACCATCCCCGCATCGTTCGCGGCAGACTCCACCCCGGCGGCAAGCCAGAGCACTGACGCTCGCACCATCACCGACAAGGCGATGGCTAAGATCACCCAGGGCCTGCCCGGCCAGTTCCAGGTCGCATATTCCAAGAAGACCAACAAGATTTGGGTTGCGGGCACCGCAGACCGTGACAAGCACGTCTCCACTATTGCTCGCATTGACGCGAACTCCCTGAAGATTGAGGCAGTCGCCGAGCTGCCCATCGTCAAGAACGACAAGGGCTACAAGTACGACGCAGCCTACGGCATTACCGTTGATGATGTAGACGGCACCGTCTGGGTCACCAACACCACCGATAACTCCATTTCTGTGTACGATCAGGCAACGATGCAACAGGTTTGGACCACCGCAGGTATCGCAGAGACCGACCCGAACTGGATTGAGCACCCCCGCTCCGTTCTGGTCGACCACGAATCCGGCAAGGCGTTCGTCACCGGCCGCTTCTTCGTATCCGCAATCGACCTGAAGACCAAGCAGGTTGAGAAGATTCAGCTCGAAGGCGCACCCGACGGCGGCACCCGCTACGTCAGCATGAACATCCTGGTCGACGGCGGTAAGCTGTACGTTCCCGAGCGTACCGGCGGCAAGATTTTCGTCATCGATACCAAGACCTTCAAGGTGGAGAGCAGCTTCGACACCAAGGGCAACGCTGAGGGTGAGGTTCGCCCCTCCGACATCGCGATTGACCACTCCCAGAACGAAATTTACGTCTCCTCCCAGGGCGTGAAGGGCGCGAACTCTGGCGTGTCCATCTATGACGCGACCACCCACGAGTTCAAGAAGTTCATCCCGGTCGGCACCCAGGCACTCGCACTGGACAACGACGAGGCGAACGACCTGGTGTACGTCTCTGACTTCGGCACCGGCAAGGTGGGCGTGATTGACGGCGGCGCAGCGGACAAGCTGATTGCCGAGGTCGCCATGAACGGCGGCAAGGCAAACGACCTGGTCGTACTGCCCAACGGCTCCGTTGTCGCTGTGGACAAGCAGGCTGGCGCAACCGCAACCGTGCCCTACGTCCTCGACGGCACCACCGGCACCGTCAGCACCTCAGATAAGGTCACCAGCAAGCCTTCTAAGGACAAGCAGGGCAACGAGGTTCCCGCCAAGACCTCCGAGATTCAGGCGAACTCCATCCTGAAGTTCAAGGTCACCGCAACCGCAGGCGACAACTCCGAGGTCAAGCAGGTCACCCCCGAAACCCGCGAGTTCCAGGGCTACCCGGCAACCGCCACCAAGACCAAGGCAACCGACTCTACCACCCCCTCCACCGAGGCACACCGCACCGTGGACGCAAACGGTAGCGTTGCGAACATCATTCAGGGTCTGCCCGGCCAGTTCCAGGTTGGCTACTCCAAGAAGAACCACAAGCTGTTCGTGCCCACCGTGGGTGCACGCGGCGGCCTCGCTTCCTCCCTGGCACGCGTGGATGCAGACACCCTGCAGACCGAGGCTTTCGCCGAGCTGCCCGTGAAGAAGAACGACAAGGGCCAGTATGGTTACACCTCCGCGTACGGCGTGACCGTTGATGACGTGGACGGCACCGTCTGGGTTACCAACACCACCGACAACTCCGTGGCAGTGTACGACCAGCAGACTCTCAAGCTCATCTGGAGCAACGAGGGCGTGAAGAAGGACGACCCGAACTGGATTGAGCACCCCCGCTCCGTTTTGGTTGACCACGAGTCCGGTAAGGCGTTCGTGACCGGCCGTTACTTTGTCTCTGCTATTGACCTGAAGACTAAGCAGGTTGAGAAGATTCAGCTTGAGGGCGCACCCGACGGTGGCACCCGCTACATCAGCATGAACCTGTTCCTCGATGGCGGCAAGCTGTACGTGCCCGAGCGCACCGGCGGCAAGCTCTTCGTCGTGGACACCAAGACCTTCAAGGTTGAGAAGACCATCCAGACTCAGGGTGAGGATTCCACCGTTGAGGTTCGCCCCTCTGACGTTGCTGTGGATCACTCGCTGAATGAGATTTACGTATCTTCCCAGGGTGTGAAGGGCGTCAACTCCGGTATCTCCGTGTACGACCTGACCACCGGCGAGTTCAAGAAGTTCGTCAAGTTCGGCACCCAGGCGCTCGCTCTGGAGCACGATGAGGACCGCGACCTGGTGTACGTAACCGACTTCGGCACCGGCAAGGTGGCTGTCTTCGACGGCCGCGCTGACGAGGTCATCGGCGAGATCGAGATGAACGGCGCAGCCGCGAACGACGTGACCCTGCTCAAGGACGGCTCCGTACTGGTCCTCGACAAGAAGGACCGCGACGAGAAGGTGACCCTGCCCTACGTGCTCAACGGCACCACCGGCGAGATTACCACCGCCAGCGAGTACACCACCCTGCCCGGCAAGGACCGCCAGGGTAACGACGTTCCCGCATCGGTTCAGCAGCTGAAGGCTAACTCCATTCTGAAGTTCAAGGTTGGCGTGAAGGACACCGACGCGAGCGCAGCTCCGGTGGGTATCACCCCGACTTCGCTGGACTTTGCGGGTTACCCGACGGTGACCGGTGTGAAGGCTGAGGAGTCGAAGCCTGCTGACCCGAAGCCTGCTGACCCGAAGCCGGCAGATCCGAAGCCGGCAGATCCGAAGGTAGAGGACAAGAAGGCTGAAGATAAGAAGTCTGAGGACGTTAAGTCTGAGGATAAGAAGTCTGACGCTAAGACCGGTGCACAGGACTCCAAGTCCGCTCCGGATGCTGTGAAGGCTGATAAGTCCGGTTCGGCTGTGAAGAACGGTGGTTCCTCCGCAAGCGGTTCCGATACTTTGGGCGGTGGCTCCTCTGTAGCTAAGAGCGACGCAGGCTCTTCGCAGGCTGGTTCTTCGCGTAGCGCTCTGGCGAACACCGGTGCTAACGCTGTGATGCCGCTGGTTGCTTTCGCTTCTGTGGCTCTGATTGCGGGTGCTGCCCTGGTGGTGCGCCGCCGCAAGGCATAAAGCGTAGCGTTTAGTTCTCGGGTGTAAAGGCTCGATATAACGCATGAAAAGGCGGGTATTTTCTCTTTCGGATTCTTCGAATCTGGGGGAGGGGTACCCGCCTTTTGTGTGCCCGCTTGGGCTAATGCTGGGTAGGTGGTTTTAGGACATATTTATATATGTGCACTTGCCTGTAAAAATATAGGTTTTGAATGTCGAGAAAATGTTTAACCCGTGGTGAATCTCGCTGGCGCGCCTCACCTAAACATTTACATTAATGTGTAAATATAAAAGCATCACAACACCCCTCGTGACCTGGGTTTTTGCCCGCAAGAGCAAGGAAAAACCGGGGAGACGCCTCAACCTTCACGTGATACTGAAGGTGAATTAGGGGATCACTCATAAAAACACAAAACACGCCCACGTCGCTGCTTGTATTTTCCTGGGAAAACATTGAGGATTAGAAGGTAGGTAAATTTATGCGTTACCTGCATTTCTGCTTTTCGTGCCGTCGAATATGTCACCGCATATTCACGGGTGTCTCGTTAGCATTCGCATGCGGCATGTGAGCACTTCCGTTACACATTTGAAGGACACACATTGAACCTCACTCCCTCCTCGGGCAAAGCACTGAAGGGGCTCGCCGTCGGCTCCCTCGCGCTCGCAATCTCCGGCGCAGCCATGATCCCTGCCTCCTTCGCAGCACCGAACACCGCAAACCAGACCGCGACCCCCAGCGCATCGGCTCCTTCCACCGCATCGCTGAGCCGCGTTGTTGACACCTCCGCATCCGTCGCGCAGATTACCCAGGGTCTGCCCGGCCAGTACCAGGTTGCCTACTCCAAGGCGACCAACAAGATTTGGATGGTCGGCGTGGGTGCACGCGGCGACCTCGCCTCCACCATTGCTCGTGTCAACGCAGACACTCTTCAGATTGAAGAAGTAGCAGCGCTTCCCTTCGAGCTGGATAAGAACGGCGAATTTGGCTACATTTCCGCGTACGGCATCACTGTTGATGACGTGTCCGGCACCGTGTGGGTTACTAACACCACCGACAACTCCCTGTCCGTGTTCGATCAGAACACCATGGAACAGATTTGGACTAACCACGGTATCGCCGAGAGCGACCCGAACTGGATTGAGCACCCCCGCTCCGTGCTGGTGGACCACAACTCCGGCAAGGTGTTCGTGACCGGCCGCTACTATGTGTCCGCGATCGACATGAAGACCTTCGAGGTTACCAAGCTGCAGCTGGAGGGCGCCCCCAACGGAGGTACCCGCTACATCGGCATGAACATGACCATTGACGGCGACAAGCTGTACGTGCCCGAGCGTACCGGCGGCAAGGTCTTCGTCATCAACACTAAGACCTTCAAGACCGAGCAGGTTATCCAGACTCGCGGCGAGAACTCCTCCGTTGAGGTTCGTCCCTCTGACGTCACTATTGACCACTCCGAGAACGAAATGTACGTCTCCTCCCAGGGTGTGGACGGAGTTAACTCCGGTATCTCCGTCTACGACCTGACCACCGGCGCGTTCAAGAAGTTCGTTAAGTTCGGTACCCAGGCGCTGTCTATGGAGAACGACGAGAACCGCGACCTGGTGTACGTGACCGATTTCGGTACCGGCAAGATCGCCATCTTCGACGCTAAGACTGACCGCGTGATCGGTGAGGTTGAGATGAACGGCGGTAAGGCTAACGACCTGACCGTCACCGAGGATGGCTCCGTCATCGCTGTGGACAAGCAGGACATCGCTAACACCACCGCGGCAGTGCCCTACGTGCTGAACTCGAAGACCGGCGACGGCACCATGACCGACACCTACACCTCCAAGGCGACCGTGGATCGTAACGGCAAGGCTGTTCCTTCCTCGCAGCAGAAGCTGGTTCCGAACTCCATCGTGAAGTTCTACGCCGAGGTTTCCGAGGGTGAGTTCACCTCCACCGCGACCATTAACCCCGCTAAGGTTCCCTGCCAGGGCTACCCGAAGCAGGCTACCGCAGTGCTGATCGACCCCACCCTGAACTTCGCTGAGGGCACCGTCGACATCACCCGCCCCTACACCTTCCACGTGTCCGGCTACGACTTTGAGAAGCCCCCGGCAGAAGGTATTCGCCTGTTCCTCGTCAAGGAAGGCGAATGGTCGATGGGTTTCGACAAGCTGACCGATAGCGAACTGGCAAGCATCCAGAAGGTGTCCACCATTGTTCCGGCGAGCGCGTTCGTCTACAACGCACGCACCGGCAAGTACTCCTTCGACGCAACCCTGCGTGTTCCCGCGAACACCATGCAGTACAGCCAGGGCTACATGCTCGGTACCGTCACCGCTGGTTCTGACGTGGCTACCAACCGCAATTACGATTCGGCTGTTTCGCTGATCGTTAACGACGCGAAGGATGCAGGCAACGCAGATAATCGCGATGAGGCTGACGAGCCGGCATTCCCGACCAACGCCTCGGCATCGCCTTCCGCATCTGCTGCAGTAGCGGAGAAGCCGGCGGCTGATCAGCCCAAGGGTGAACAGCAGAAGGCTGAGGAAACTAACGACCAGCTGGGAACCACCGCAAAGACCGCGCCGCTGAAGAGCTCTTCTTCGGTGAAGTCTGACTCCCAGCCTAAGGGTTCTAACTCCGATGCTCAGGTGAGTGCTTCGGCTACCAAGTCTGCGCCTCAGAGCAAGGGCTCGCTGGCTAAGACCGGTGCTCAGAACGTTCTGAGCCTGGCAGCTGTCGGTGCGTTTGCACTGATTGCTGGTGCCGCTGTGATGGTGCTTCGCCGCCGTAAGGCATAGTTTCTCGCTCTGTTGAGCGGATGCGCCCCGTACACTGTGCGGGGCGCATTTTTGTGCCCGCATGTTTTATTCGGGCTGCTGTGGAGATGCTGGATGACTGCCGGGGGAGTGCCTGGCATGGCTGGAAAAGAACCTATGCTGAGCGCCTTGCACTCAGTGTAAAATATGTGACTCATTTCACCACTTTTCGATTTGGTTGTTTCCAGGAACCTCTGTATAGTTATATGTGTTGCCAGGGAGACCTGGTAAAAGAGATGTAAATCTCACGGCCCCATCGTATAGCGGCCTAGTACTCCGCCCTCTCACGGCGGCAACACCGGTTCAAATCCGGTTGGGGTCACACTAGGAAAGAAGCTCTCCAGTTGAAAGACTGGGGAGCTTTTTTGTTTATGTCTGCAGCTGTCAGAAAACCTTCTAGATTCTACGGTGCCGCCGTGAGCCTCTCACGGCGCCGCTCCTTACGTCGCGGCACTCCGGGGCATGATGGAATTCCTCGCACGCTCGGCATCATGCCCCTCCGTCACCAGATCAAATCCGGTTGGGGTCACACTAGGAAAAAGCCTTGATTCTTCGGGATCAAGGCTTTTTTGTTTATATCTGTCTTTTCCAAGAAAGATCAAAAGCGAGAAGCCACATGTGTTTCGAAAAGCAACCATAATGGTGGCTTCTCGAAACACATGTGGCTTCTCAGCGGTATAGGGGAGCTGGATTTACTGTGCCGACGCCTCAGCAGAAGCAGTCGTAGCCTCCGCCGAACCTGCAGCAGTCGCCTCCGCCGACGCGGAACCCGTAGCAGAAGCGCTCGGGCTCAGCGACGGAACCGGCGAAGCAGAAGCAGTACCCGGAGCGCGACGCACCATACGCCAGGTGCCGTCCTGGTAGTGCGCCACAATCTGACCAGCCACCGGCTTACCCGGGTACTTGAACACCTCGGTCAGCGGCTGCACACGATCGTTGGTCTTGCTGTACACGCCAGCACCCTCAGCACCATCAATCACCATCTCGGTTGCCCAAGTGTAGTAGCCGGTGCGGGTGTCCTTGGTCGGGCGGTCAGCGGTCAGCGACAGAACCATCGGACGCTCCGAACCAATAACCCAGCCGCTCTCCGAAGCGTACATGCTCTGGAAGAACTCAGCCACAGTCGAGTAGTCGCCGGTGTGGTCAATGTTCGTGAAGCGGGTACCGTCACCGGTCAGCAGCAGGTAGTTCAGGGTAGCCTGCCAGTACGCAATGAACGCGTGCAGACCCTCAACACTGTTATCACGCAGCTTCGCCGGCTCCACGGGAATCGCGACGTTCACTGCCTTGTGCTCCTTGGTGCCCGGCTCAAAAGTGCCGGTGGAGGAGTAGTCGGCAAGAACGACCTCACCCTTCATACTGGGGCCAGGCTCAACGGTGGTGGTTGCCTCCGCGGTGGGGGAGACGGATGCGGTTGCGCTCGCGGTCGAAGACTCGGTAGCGGATGCGCTCGCGGTCGCCGAAGACTCGGAGGACTTCGAGGAACATGCGGCAAGAAGCGCGGCGGTACCCAGACCCAGTGCGGTCAGGGCGGTGCGGCGGGTATACATGGTAGACATGGGGCTCTTTCTGAGGTGAATAAAGTATGTGCCGGTATTGAACTAATTCCAGAATATCGCAGGGGAGCGGTCAGCCCAATGTCGTGTACGCCTCCATGACCGTAAAAGCGGCAGGAGATGACGAAAAACACGGGCTCTCGCTAAGGCAGTAATATTGTTGCTTCTACGCCGGAGAAGAACTGCTTGCTGTAGGCTGGGGTGAATTCGTTGCGTTGCTTCCTCCTGCAGGACCGACTGTCCAAGCACCATTTTGGTATACCAACTCAAAAATGATTTTGCTGGGACCGTCTGGGTTATTTGTGTAGGCTAGCGAAATCTCCAAGCCCTGTGCCGTGGTGTGGACTACGGCCCTACTGTGCATGTAGGTCGTAGCTTTCCAATGGTAGCGGTCTTCGTCAATCTTTTGAGGAGATTCCTCTGTCAACTGGTATAGACAAGGTGTTTCGGTGCCGTATAGCCAGCCGCTGCCGTCTGAATACATTTTCACGTACGCCTTCTTCATCTTTTCCCAGTATTGGTCTACGGTTGCGTCTACAGACTTTAAAGGCTCAATATCCCCAGAAATCATGAGATAGTTCTGAGAAGCCATCCAATATCCCAATGCTGCATACATGCCGCCCTTTGTCTTGTTGCTCATGTTTGCAGGGCGTACGGGTTTGCGCGGATTCTCGGCTTTCTTCTCATGGGTTGCCGGAACGTAAGTTCCTTGCGACTCGTAGTTGTTGAACTTCAGCTCGCCCTTATAGATACGCTGAGCGTCGAGCACACTCGGGTCGCTGAGCGGGCGGACATCGCTAGCACAGGCAGTCAAGGAGGCGAGCGCGGCGGTGGCGGCGATGCCAAAGGCGGCGCGTCGGGTCACGAAGGTAGACATAAGGTACCCTTCAATAGATTATCGGTGTATCTATTTCAGGGTACCTTAGTGTATTTGGGTATGTTTATGATTTTTTCGTTGTCAAACCTTGGAAAATGCTACAAAAGATACGTTAGCTAACGAAAAGCACCGTTTACTAGGGGAAAAGCCATTATCTTCCTATACAGTCGTTTCCCGCGTCTGTATCTTCCTATACCGCCGCATCCTAAACGTTGAGGCCGGAGCCGCTTCCGCCCGAGGAACCGGGAGAAGTCGTCGAGGAACTCTTCGTCTCAACGGTGACCCTCCACGCATCGTTTCGGTATTTCAACACAAAAGTGACCTCATCATTACTGGAATCACCGCTCGTCTCAGCCAGACGAATGTCCCTGTCCTCGGGTACGTAATGGAGAACGGCATCCTTATGGCTACGGGCAATACCCTTCCAGCGGTACTGCTCATCGTCAACCTTCTGCGGGGTCTCTTCGGTCAGGTCAGCCACGAGCGGCGTCTCGGTGCCGTACATCCACCCCTCATTCTTTGCGTACAACTCTACGTATGCCTTCATCTTCTGCACGTAGGTGCCGTCCAAGTCCACGTCCTTGAACGGGGTAGCGTCGCCGGTAACCGTCAGGTAGTTCAGGGCTGCGACCCAGTAGCCCAGCGCCGCATACATGCCCGAGGTCGTCTTTGACTTTATGTTCACGGGAGGAACGGGCATAGGCGGGTTCTCCGCCTTCTTCGTGCTGCTTGCGGGGTGGTACGTTCCGGTGGACTTGTAGCTATTGAACTTCAGCTCGCCCTTGTAGGGGCGCATCGGGTCAACTACGCTCGGGTCCTCCAGCGGGCGAATATCGCTGGCACAGGCAGTCAAGGAGGCGAGCGCGGCAGCAGCGGCAACACCCAGGGCGGTGCGTCGAGTAACGAAGGTAGGCATGGGAACCCCTCAATAGTTTGTTCGTGTGCTTTTAAGCGTACCCGAGCAGATTTGTTGACACGATCAAAGCCGGCACATGCTCATCTGGGAGAATAGTTCAACACGACCGTACGCAGGCCATGCAAACAAAAAGGGGAAGCCCCCGCACGCAGCCTCAACTGCATTCGAGAGCTTCCCTCATCACTATAAATGACTAGGAACGCGGGTTAGGCACTAGCGCTACTCGCCTCTGAAGAGGGGGAATCAGCTTCTTCATCACTGAGTAAGAACCAGGCGCCATCCTTATAGTCAAACGGAAAATTGGTTGCCTCGCTCTTGGTCGATCCATCAACCAGAGGAACAGGGTCATGACCCTCAACGCGAGCCTTTGCATTGGGATCATAGATAATGCGTCCGAGCCAATCGTAACGGTTGGGACCGCCCTCAACTTTTTTGGGAGCATCAGTCAGCAGCTGAATGGTAACCGGCGCATCCGTGTCATACACCCAGCCCTTACCGGAAGAGTAGATAAGAACAGCATTGGCGTGATCGTTCGCATAGCGGCCTTCAGGGTCAGCCTTCTTGAGCGGCTCGAAATCGCCGGTCATGAACATGTAGTTGAAGCTTGCCACCCAGTAGCAGAGGAACTGGTACATGCCCTCAACGGTCGCCTCGTTCATCTTCTCCGGAACAACAGGCTTCGGCACGTTCTGCGCTTTCTTCTCAGCCGTGGCAGGAACGTACTCGCCGTTCTTCTCATACTTGTCGAGTTTCACCGCGCCCTTGTACGACTTCTTAGCGGAAGACGACGCAGATGCTGAGGCGGATGCGCTTGCAGACTCAGAAGCGCTAGCGCTCGCCGAAGCCTCACCGGAAGGGGAAGAAGAGCTATCAGCCAGCGGGCGGATATCGCTAGCGCAAGCAGTCAACGCCGCAGCCGCGCCGGCACCGGTAGCGGCAGCTAGTGCTGCACGTCGAGAAAGAAAAGTTGCCATGAAAAATCCTTAAGTAATGTGTGGGGTTATGAGACTAAATCCTAGAGCCTATGTGCGAGGTAAATCTCCGCCCATAAGATGAACTGAGCAAAGATGCTCTAGGCGTTATTAGGGGTAGCCTCATTTGATGCTTTAGTGCTTGGGCTTGGAGTGCTCTGCTCGCCGCCCTTAGTGGCGGCATAAAACCATCTACCGTCCTTATAGGACAACTTCAGCTTGGCGTGGTCAGGAGTCAAAGCCTTACTAGGGAACATAGGCTCATCTGCTCGCCCTTCAATGCGAGACATTGCATTAGGATCCCTAACAAATCTGATAGGCCAAATGAGGGTGTCGCTACCTGATGCCTTTTCAGGCCGGGGGGTTAGCATCTCAGTTTGAACTGGTTTCTCCGAACCGTAAAACCACCCCTCATTGGTTTCGTATACAGTTACATAACCTTGAAAAGCTTTGACGTCCTTGCCAACAGGGTCAGCTTCTTTCAACGGTTCAACATCGCCGGTAAGTACTAAGTAGTTGAGGCTTGCTTCATAAAAACTATAGGCCGCGTAAGCTCCATCAACAGTATTCTCGTACATATTCGCTGGCGGTCGAGGCCTAGGCATGTTCAGCGCCTTATGCGTCTCATCCGCGGGAACGTACTCGCCCTTCTTCTCATAGTTGTCGAACTTTACCGGCCCCAGATAAGACTTCGCAGAAGAACCGCCTCCAGAGGAGGAGCTAGCGGAGGCAGAGGGGCTAGCAGAGGCGCTAGGACTTGTGGAAGAGGAAGCCTCACAGGAAGGAGCAGAGGAGCTATCCGCCAGCGGGCGGATATCGCTAGCGCAAGCA
>NZ_KV830305.1:240024-248071 GCF_001836735.1 Rothia sp. HMSC061D12
CGCGCCGGCACCGGTAGCGGCAGCTAGTGCGGCACGTCGAGAAAGGAAAGTCGTCATCAGAAATCCTTAAATAGTGCGTATCAGAAGATGAAGAAATTTAGCTGTTGTTGTCCAGAAGCATGCGCCACATGCCTTCCTTGTACTCCATGATGAACTTCGTCGTGCGAGGAATCGTCTTTTCTTCCTCAACGATAGTCGCATCAGGCTCACCCTCAATGTGGTACTTAGCGGCAGCGTCATACGCGACGGTCACAAGCCACTCGTAACGGTCCGGCTTATTAGCAACCGGCTGAAGCTCATTCTCCGCAATCTCAATCTTGTACGGCTGATCCGAACCGTAAATCCAACCCAGACCCGACTCATAGAGCTTAATCATGGTCCTAGAGTTGCTCAAAAAAGCCTTCGCCGGATCCGCCTTCATCAGCGGCTCAACATCGCCGGTCAGAATCAGATAATTCTGGGAAGCAAGCCAATAACCCATCAGCGCGTAGGCGCCCTCGGGGCTGTTTTCCTTCATCTTCTCCGGGATCAGAGGCTTCGGCACGTTCTGCGCCGGCGCATTCGCAGTCGCAGGGATGTAGGTGCCGTTCCGCTCGTAGTTATTGAACTTAATCGGACCAACATACGAGCCGGGAGTGTGATCATCAGTAGGAGAAGGCGACGCCGAAGCGCTCGCAGAAGAGGACGCCGCACCAGAAGCAGCAGTAGAAGCCGAACCAGAGGAACCGCCGGAACCCTGCGACAGCGGGCGAATATCGCTAGCGCACGCAGTCAGCGCCGCAAGGATGCCGGTCGCACCCACGCCCAGGAGAGCACGTCGAGTGAAGAAGGTAGTCATCGGAAGCCCTTCGTTGGAGCCAATACAGAGCAAATTACGCCACACACCGCGGCAGGCATACGCACCCCGTACAGACCTATCAGTACGTCAATGTATATATTTTTAAGGTTACCCGAGAGCCACCACATAGCCCCGCGACCACCTCAATTGTTCAGAAAATTAAGACCCCACATCCAGCGTTTTACCAGGTGCGGGGTCTTATCACATGAGAAATCACTACGAGAGCGAACCCTCTGCAAGGCGGCAATTACGCGGCGCTAGACAGCTCCCACTTGCCGTCCTTGTACTCCAGGCGGAACCTCGCCACCCTCTTCTTCGACTCATCAGCGCTCGTTGCCTTCTCAGGCTGATTCCTATAATGCCGCATCATCTTCGGGTCCATGTAGGAATAGCCTTCCCAAATAAAGCGGGTATTGTCGCTACCCGGCACCTCACGAGGAGCATCCGTCAGCAGCTCAACAATATACGGAGTTTCCGTACCGTACACCCAACCAGCACCCGACGCATACAGCTTGATCGTGCTCTGATACTTCTCCCAACCGTAGCCATTGTAGTAGATATGTTCAATCGGGGCCGGGTTACCCGTCATCATCAAATAGTTCAAGCTCGCCAGCCAGAAACTCAAGAAAGCATACGCACCATCAACGCTGTGCTCCTTGATATTCGCCGGAGGAACAGGCTTCGGCATATTCTCAGCCGGATTCGTAGCGCTCGCCGGAACGTACTCGCCGGTCTTCTCGTAGCTATCGAACTTCATCGGACCCTTATAGGACTTACCCGAAGACGGAAGACCCGAAGCAGCAGAAGCACTCGCAGACGGTGAAACAGAAGGAGAAGCCGAAGCGCTCGCAGACGCCGAGGCGGAGGCAGTCTCGGAGGCGGTCGCCGCCTCCGACGGAGAAGCCGAGCCGGTGCCGCCAGCCAGCGGGCGAATATCGCTAGCGCACGCAGTCAACGCAGAAAGTGCACCCGCAACAGCAACACCCAGAACGGTACGTCGAGTGAAGAAAGTAGTCATCGGAAGTCCTTCGTCGGATCCTTCACCCACAAAACCGTCAGCACGAGGCTCACAACCTGCAGGTAAAGACCACATGTAGTACGTCAATGTATATACGTTAAGCGTACCCGAGGCACCCTCCGGCAACCCCGACCATCCGCCGGGTTTTCTCCTGGGTGTTCCCTGGATTTCCGCAGAGCTTTGGCAGCGTTTCGGCAAAAAGAAACCCCGCCCACGGTGCATTACCGCAGGCGGGGGAGAAGCCTATTCACGCTGTCAAAGACAACGGCCTAGACAGACGAAGAGCTACCAGAAGAAGCAGATGCAGAAGAGCTCTCCTTGCCGGTCAGCATAAACCACTTACCGTCCTTGTACTCCACAATGGCCTTCATCAGCTTGCCGTTCGGGCTCTCCGCCGTCTTGAAAGGCTGATCCGACTTACCCTCAAGGTGAATCTTCGCATCAGGGCTGTAGTTCATGTAAGCCGGCCAGTAGTACAGGGTACCGCTACTGGAAGGCTTCTGCGGTGCACTACTAATCAGCTCAATAGTAATCGGGGTATCCGAACCGTACAGCCAGCCAAGATCGTCTCCATACATCACCGCGTAATCCTGCAGCATGTCAACGTAAATATCCGCAGGGTCCGCCTTCTTCATCGGCTCAGTGTCACCGGTCAGCACTGCATAGTTGAAGCTTGCCAGCCAGTAGCCAATGAACGCGTACATGCCGTCAACGTTCTGCTCGTTCATGTTCGCCGGAACGAGAGGCTTGGGCACGTTCTGTGCCTTCTGAGTAGCGGTCGCCGGAACGTACTCGCCCTTCTTCTCGAAGTTATCAAACTTTACGAAGCCCTTATAGGACTTGCTGGAAGAAGCAGAAGCCGAAGCGCTTGCCGAGGCACTAGCTGAAGCACTAGCGGATGCACTTGCGGAAGCGGAGCTTGACGCTGAGCCATCAGCCAGCGGGCGGATACTACCAGCACACGCAGTCAACGCAGCAAGTGCACCGGCACCGGTCGCACCCAGCGCCACGCGGCGGCTCACGCGGGTAGATATGAGGGAAGGGCTCGTCATTATCAGCCTTTCAAAAGAAGTCAACAAAGGAAAGAGAGTGAGTTGACACCATTATCATACCCTAAACGCGCAAATAGATATCAAATATCGCTACTTGTATCCTTTTGCAGAGAAAAGATCAAAAAGCTGCAATTAGTGCACTAGGAAGCCGAAGGGCTCGCAGAATCCGAGCTCTTATCAGCATCCTTATCCTTCTGAGTGCTCATAAACCAAGCACCCTCCTTATACTCCACAACAATCCGCATCGCCTGGCCCTGAGAATCCTCAGCCCCCACAAGGGACTTATCGCGGTTATCGCCCTCCGTCAGATGCCTCTTCGCATTCTGATCAACCAGGGAGCGAGCACGCCAGAAATAACGAATACGGTCGCCCTCAATCTGCGTGGGAGTATCCGTCAACAGGTACACAGACATCGGCTCACTCGTATCGTAAATCCAGCCGCGCCCCGTCTCATAGAGCTTAACCATCGGCTCAAGCTCCTTATAATAATCGCTGCTCGGGTCCGTCTTCTTCAACGGCTCAATATCACCCGTCAACGCCAAATAATTAAAACTAGAAATCCAATAACCAATCAGCGCATAAATACCGTCAATACTCAGCTCCTGCACCTTCTCCGGCATGATCGGTTTGGGTACATTCTGCGCCTTCTTCTCAGCCGTGGCAGGCACATACTCGCCGTTCTTCTCAAAGTTATCGAACGTGACCTTACCCTGATACGACTTATTCGCAGACGGCAATGCCGGCGAAGCAGAGGGGCTCGCCGAAGCACTCGCCGAGCCAGACTCAGCAACATCAGCCGGCGGATGCACCGTACGCGCACACGCGCCCAACACGGCGGCAAGACCAACACCGCCCACACCCAACACGGCGCGGCGGCTCAAAGCGACGGGCTTAGAAGAGGAGCTAGTCATCAGCAGTCTTTCGAAGAGGTCAACAGATGAGGAGGAGTGAGTCGACACCCCCATCATACCGGGCGCACCTTATAGCAACCCTAAAGCACAAGTGAATAGCAAATAGCTTGGGAGAACTGGGCACGCATGAAGAAACCCCGCGGCCGTTATTCCGAATATTTTCGAAGAAAGAACAACAGCCGCGGGGCAAAACAACTGGAGGGGCGTGCAACCTAGCGGAGCAAATGCGCAAAATTACGGCGCGCCTTCGCCACCTTCGGGCTCACCACAAACGCACAATAACCCTGCGCCGGATTCAACGCGTAATAGTTCTGGTGATACTCCTCAGCCTCATAGAACACACCCAGGGGCTTAATCTGCGTAACGATGGGGGAGGAGTACAGTTGCTGAGCACGCGCCACCGCACGCTCAAACGCCTCACGCTGCTGCTCATCCGCGTAGAAAAGCACCGAACGGTACTGCGAACCGGTATCCGCACCCTGACGATCCCAGCTGGTCGGGTCGTGGCTCGTGAAGAAAATATCCAGCACCGTATCCAGGTCAATCACCTGCGGGTCAAAGCTGAGCTTCAGCGCTTCCTGGTGACCGGTCGCACCCGAACACACCGAACGATAATCAGGGTCGGGAGTCTCGCCACCCGTGTAGCCGCAGACGCTCGCCTCAACCCCGCGGAACTGGCGGTACACCGCATCCAGGCACCAGAAGCAGCCGCCGGCAAGAACAACATCAGTCATGATTCCTCCTCGAACTATAAATCCACACTACCTGAAGAACACCGCAGGGCTGCACAATATTCCCGAGTAATCGCAGGCTTCGGCATAAACCGCCCATATCCCCACTGTGCCGCTTGCCTCACCGCGCCACCTGCCACAATAGAGGTATGACTGAAAAACTAGAAACCCCCACCCTCGCAGAAGTCGTTGACGCCTTCCACACGCTCTTCCCGCCGCAGCTCGCCGCCGGATGGGACGCCTCCGGCCTCGTTGCCGGTCGTGCCGCCGCCAAAGTGAACACCGTGCTCTTCGCGGTAGACGCCCTCACCGCCACTGCTGAAGAAGCCGTAGTCGAAGGCGCACAGCTACTCATCACCCACCACCCGCTGCTGCTCCGCGGCGCAAAGTTCATCCCTGACAGCGACTACAAAGGCAACGTGCTGCACACCCTCATCGAAGGCGGATGCGGCCTGCTCGGCGCGCATACCAACGCCGATGCTGCCGTCGAGGGTGTGAACGAAGCACTCTGCGACGCTATCGGCCTCATCGACCGCGAACCGCTCACCGAAGCGCAAACCCAGGTACTCGACGGGCAGGAACACGCGGTAGGTACCGGCCGCCTCGGCACCCTGCCCGAAGAAATCACCCTCAAGGAGCTTGCAGAACGCCTCGCTGCGGCACTGCCCGCAACCGCCGGTGGCCTGCGCATTTCCGGACGTGCCGACCAGCCGATTCGCCGCGTCGCCCTCTGCGGAGGCGCGGGAGATTCCCTCTTCGACGCAGTACGCGCCACCGACGCGCAGGTGTACATTACCGCCGACCTGCGCCACCACCCCGCCAGCGAATTCCGTGAAACCGCACGAGTCGACGGCAGCAACATTGCCCTGATCGACTGCTCCCATCCGGCCAGCGAATCGCTGTGGTTGCGTTCGGCAGCCGACCGCCTGCGTGCCCTGCTCGCCGAGCGTGGCTACGGCATCGACACGAAGCTGTCCGCGCTGAACACCGACCCGTGGGACTTCACCATCTCCACCGGCGTGGCAACCGGTCAGGATGCGCACTCGGCAACCACCGCCGCAGTCCCCGCCTGGGAACTCTAAGGCGAGAATTCTAGGGGCGAGAACTCTAGAAGAATCCGCGCGGATTCTCTCACCGCGTACTCAGTGCGTAAGAGCCCGGGCACCTCGTCCGTTGTGACGAGGTACCCGGGCTAGAACTGGCCCGGTCTACTTAGTTACCTGGCCTACTTAGTTAGCAATGCGATACAGGCCAGTAGTGATAGGGTTCAGCACACGATGCCGGTAATAAAACAGCATCCAGTCCAACTCAATGCGGGTCACAGCATGATTCGGTTCAAACATGCCAGTCTCGGGAGTAATAACATTCTGCTGGGTAGCCCACAGAATCTCACGATAGAACGCGGAATCCGGCGTAACATCCGGGAAGGACGAAACACCCGATACTTCCGGTGAGCCAGACGCACGGTAAATCATTGCGGCAACGGTTGCATTCGTGAGACCGTCCTCCGCGTGGAACTTTCCGTCGGGCCCGCCGAAGGTAACGCCCTTTTCACGAGCCCAAATGTAGGCGGCGTAGTTCGGGTCGTCCGTCTTCACATCCGGCCACGGAGAGACTTCAGGGAGGTCCACCTTGGGGCTGCCCTTCATCTCATAAAGGGCGGAAGCCAGCTCACCGCGGGTGGCGGGCTGATTCCGTTCCTCGTCGTTCAGCGACGTTGAAAAGTACATACGTTCCTCTACGGGTACGTAAGCATTCGTGAACCGCTGGACACCCTCAAACTTCAAATCCTGGTGCGCCAAAAGAACGCCGCGGTGCTCCGGGGCAAAACCCACCATCGGGGTGATGAGAGTCTTATCCGTCTTGCTGGGGTAACCGTAGTCGCTCCACGCCTCAATGACGTACTGCTTGGACGGATCCAGCGTGTTCGCGGGAATCTTGAGATTGACGAAAGCGAAGCCTCCCTCCAGGCTCGTATCGTATTCATCCTCGCCTTGGACGTAATGCTTCATCTCGCTCATGACCAGGACGGGGGAGCCCGTGCCCTTCTCGCGAATGACGTACATCATGCCCTCAGCGCCAGGGATGTCAGTCCCCACGAAACCCTGACCCTGAATCAGCAGCTCCTGGTCCTTCGTGGTGTCCTTCAAAGCGTCGTATTTCAACTTAGGTGCGAAGGTATCGAAGTGATAATCATTGGTGCTCAGACCATGATGCGTCACAACGTTCTTGCGAGCCCAAATATCCTGAACGGTTGACTGCGGCTGGCCCTGAGGCTCGGCGAGGATGCCAACCTCGTAACGCACCTTGTCCAGAGTCATATCCGGGAAATACTCCGTGAGGGTGTAGTAACTCGGCAAAGTATTAGCCTCAACCTTCAGCGGAGCGACAAAGGTGCCGTCCTCGTCAATGGTGAAGTCCTTCCCCTCTTCGAACCGCAGAAGAGTGTCGGTAATCTGCAGAGCGTTATAGGGGACGTTCTCCTCGGGCGCGATGTAGATGACCACCTTGCCGTGCTGCTCGCGCCACTCCTTGGTGAAGCCGGTGCCCACAACCGTAATTTTACTGTCCTCACCGGTGTACAGGCCGTCGCCCTCTTGCTTGAAGACGTCACGGCCGTCCTGGTAGTAGTAATCCTCATAGGCAACGGTGAAAGACGGCTCATCCGCGACATCCTGAGTTGCAGGTGCGGGGGTATTGGCAGTCGGCGCGTTAGCAACGGGCGTGTTTGCGGCGGGGGCTGCGTCCTGGGCTAGCGCCGGGGTCATCGGCAGGACCATCGCGCTTGCCAGTACGAGTGCGCTGCAGTTCCGAGCTGCGTGGAATAACGAAGACTTAGAGTTCGGAAGCGAGGACATGAGACATCCTTAAGGTCATTTCTCCGGGGCTACGCGAGCTTACCGGCCGGCTGAGAATCTACCGTCGAATCTGCGCACGCCCTATGAGAAAAAGTGGTTGAAAATCCCCCCTCGGTTTCGGGGATATCCTCACCCTATCAAAGCGTTGAACTATTGTCAGGAAACACTCAAGGAATACTTTAAGGTTTCCAGAAATCTCACACAGCGGTAGCTGTTAAAAGCTGAACCCCGTGCTCCCGAATAGAAAACCATTCGGGAGCACGGGGAACCACAAAGCTATCCGATGCTCCACGCCGCACGCGCCCTCACGGTAAAACCCGAGGGAGACGCGGGCGGGCTAAACGACCTTACTTAGCGCGAGCCTGGAAAGCCTCAATCAGAGTCTCCAGCTCACCCTGAGTCACCATGTGCTGAGCATCAAAAGCGCCGCTGGCGTTCAGCACCACCTTGTTCTGCTGAGCCCACAGAATCTCACGGTAGAACGCCGAACCGGGAGCTACATCGCTGTAGGGGGAGTTGCCCTTCACCGCGGGCGAACCAGCCGCACGGTAGGTGAACGCCGCAACGGTAGCGTTCGAAATTCCGGCATCAGCATGGAACTTGCCGTCCGACCAGCCAAAAGTAATGCCCTTCTGGCGA
>NZ_KV830305.1:248171-263779 GCF_001836735.1 Rothia sp. HMSC061D12
CGGGTCGTCAGTCTTCACATCCGGCCAGGGAGAAGTCTCGGGCAGCTTCACCTCGGGGGTACCCGCCTGGATGTACAGGGCAGCTGCGAGCTCACCGCGGGTAGCGGGGGTCTTCAGCTTCTCATCAGAAGGAGCAGGCTTCTGATCGTCGTCCTCATTGGGGTCCTGAGCGTTGGGCAGGTTCGCCTCCCGGTAACCGTTCGTGCCGTTCAGGTCCAGGTCCTGCCATGCGAGCAAGGTGCCACGACCCTCGGTGGACTTGCCCACGACCGGTGCGAGCAGCTCGCCCGTCTCGCTGTAACCGTCGTTAGCCCAGACCTCAATCACGTACTTCTTCGAAGCATTCAGGGTGTTTGCCGGAAGATTCACGGTACCGTTCAGGTTGCCGTCACGGTAGGCCGAAGCCTGGGTGGGGTGGTCAAACTCGATAATGTCGCTGGTTGCCAGAACCGGGGTGTTCGAGCCCTTCTCACGAACCACGAACTGGACACCCTTAACGGAGTGGATATCGCCGTTGAACCCCTGACCGCCAACGTTCAGATTCTGCGATTTGGCGGGGTCAGCCACGCTGTTGTAGCCCAGGCGCGGTGCGAACGGCGCCGGCTTCTCACCTAGAGTGTTCAGCACCCGAGTGCTCACCACGTTCTTGCTGGTCCACAGCTCCTGAGCGGTCAGCGGCTTCTGACCCTTCTGCTCAGCGACCACACGAATCTCGTAGCGGACATCGTACTTCGTGCCGCCGGTCGGGTCGTGGAAAATATCGTCGTCAATGAAGTAGTAGGCGGCAAGCTTGTACGCCTCAACCTTCAGGTCAGCCTCGAAGGTGCCGTCATCAGAAATGGTGAAGTCCTGGCCCTCCACGAAGCGCAGCATCTTCGAAGTCGGAATCTCGTAGCCAGAGGGCGCGTATTTTGCGGGGGCAATGTACAGCGCCACGGTGCCGTGCTGTGCACGCCACTCCTTGGTGTAGCCCGTACCCTTCACATGAACGGTACCGCCCTCGGTCGTGATGAGGAAGGGGTTCACGCCGTCGTACTTGTAACCGTCAGGGATGGATACATCCAGGGTTGGGGTATCCGCAGCGTCCTGGTGAGCAACCTGCGGGGCGGCGGCTGCAACGGCTGCATCAGCGGTAGGAGCCGCGTTCTGAGCGAGCGCCGGGGTCATCGGCAGGACCATGGCACTAGCCAACGCCAGCGCGCCGCAACCCTGAGCTGCGCGGAGGAATGAAGACTTAGAGTTCGGAAGCGAGGACATAACACATCCTTAAAAGTTGTTTTTCGCCGGGTCCTGCGGAATCAACGGCGGGTAGGGAATTCGCCGTTGAATCTGCATACACCCTATGAGAAAAGTGGTTGGAAGCCCCGTCGGTTTCGGGGACATTTTCACCCTATCAAACCCTCAGGCAGATGTCAGAGAACACTCAAGAGAAGCTTGAAGGTTCCGAGGTTTTTCACAGATTGATCAGCCGATAAAAACCGAACCCCGTGCATCCTGAGAAGAAGACTCTCAGGGGGCACGGGGTTATGACTCAGACTAGAACCAGCCCACCATAGTCAGTGCGGTTCTGAAAAATAAACATCATCTGCTCCAGCTCACCACGATTTACCATCGTGGTCGCCTCAAAAATACCCCTCTGCGGGTTAATGACACCATGCTGAGCAGACCACAAAATCTCACGGTAGAAGGCGGAACTCGGATTCACATCCGTAAACGAAGAAACACCGGAAACAGCTGGGGAACCTGCTGCACGGTAGGTGAATGCGGCAACAGTAGCGCGTGAAATACCTGCATCTGCATGGAACTTACCATCAGACCAGCCAAAAGTAATGCCCTTCTGGCGAGCCCACACGTAGGCGGGGAAGTTCGGGTCGGTGGTCTTCACATCCGGCCACGGGGAGACCGCCGGGAGGTTCACCTTGGGGGCGCCAGCTTGAAGGTACAGTGCCGCAGCTAGCTCACCGCGAGTAGCACGCTGCTGCTGTTCCTCATCGCTAAGCTTTGAGAAGAGATGCTTATACTTGGGTTTGGGTAGAGATACATTCGTGAATTCCTCAAGACCTTCAAACTTCAAGTCCTGACGGCCCATAAGGACACCGCGGTGCTCCGGCGCCAAACCCACAATCGGGGTGATGAGAGTCTTATCCGTCTGGTTGACATAGCCATAGTCGCTCCATGCTTCAAGGACATACTGCTTAGACGGATCCAGAGTGTTCGCGGGAATTTTGATGGTGCGGTAAACAGCGTTTCCCCACAGCGCCATTACGCCATCGCTACGTTCGTAGTAGCGCTCCATCTCGCTCATGAGCAGGACGGGGGTGCCGGTGCCCTTCTCTCGAATCGTGTACATGACACCCTCACGACCGGGGAGCTCATACGCGCTGAAACCCTCACCCTTAATCATCAGCTCTTGATCTTTCGTGGTGTCCTTCAGTGGATCGTACCTCCAGTGGGCCCCGATAATTTCAGGATGGCGACGGGTATATATTGGCTTGTGAATAGCCACGTTCTTACGAGCCCAAATATCCTCAATGGTCGGCCACGGCTGATCCTCGCCCACGGTGAGGATGCCAATCTCATAGTGCACATCCTCCCCGCGGAAATACGGGACCCCATAAGCGGGGGTGTAGAAACTCTCCAGGTCGCCATATCTGATCGTCAGCTCTGCCTCAAAAGTGCCGTCATCGGCAATAGGGAAACGCCAACCTTCTTCAAAGAAACGCACCGACCTTGAAGGCTCAACGTTATCGGGATGATACTCTGTAGCGGCAATGTAAAGGACTGCCTTGCCGTGCTGCTCACGCCATTCCTTGGTGAGGCCGGTGCCCCTCACCGTAATTTCGTTGTACTCATCGGTGTACAAAGCCGCACCCTCCCCATAATCAATGGTGAAAGACGGGCCATCCGTGACGTCCTGAGAAACCGGGGAGGCGGTATCGGCAACCGGTGCGTTAGGGACAGAAATGTTAGTGACCGGTGCTGTATCCTGAGCCAGCGCCGGAGTCATCGGCAGGACCATAGCGCCAGCCAACATGAGAGCGCAACAACCCTGCGTTGCACGGCGGAATGAAGACTTAGAACTCGGAAGTGAGGACATAAAGCATCCTTATGGTACGTCCCATTGGATGTTTGCAATTCCTGCAGGATGATTTCCGGCCGAATCTTCACCGTCGAAGTTGCGCTAATCCAATAAGAAAATCGTTGATTATCCCCATCGGTTTTGGGGGTAGCCTCAGCATATCAAACCCTTAATGAGAAGTCGCGAGAAATCTCAAGGAATAGTTGAAAGTTTTGAATTTTTGTGCCGCAATGATTCCGCGAGCACCCAAAAATAGATGCAGAAAAAAGCAGAGAAAACGGGCATAGAAAACCCCGTGTTCCCGAATAGAAAAACCATTCTGGAACACGGGGTATTCAGCGTAGAACTAGTCCGCCTTACTCAGCGTGGTTCTACTTGGCACCGTTCTACTTAGCTCGATTCTGGAAGTTGAACAGCATCTGCTCCAGCTGACCACGATTCACCAGGTCCGTCGCATTAAAAGCGCCGAAATCCGGATTGATGACATACTGCTGCGTGGACCACAGAATCTCACGGTAGAAGGCGGAACTCGGATTAACATCCGTGAACGAAGAAACACCGGAAACAGCCGGGGAACCCGCTGCGCGGTAGGTGAACGCCGCAACGGTAGCGTTCGAAATGCCGGCATCCGCGTGGAACTTACCATCAGACCAGCCGAAAGTAATGCCCTTCTGACGAGCCCACACGTAGGCGGCGTAGTTCGGGTCGGTGGTCTTCACATCCGGCCAGGGGGAGGTCTTAGGGAGGTTCACCTTGGGGCTACCAGCCTGAGCGTACAGCGCCGCAGTCAACTCGCCGCGAGTAGCGCGCTGCTGCTGCTCCTGGTAGGTGAGCTTCGAGGTGAAGGTCTTGTATTCTCGCGCGGGCGCAGTAGCATCCATGAAGTCCGGAACACCCTCAAACTTCAGATCCTGACGGCCCATAAGAACACCGCGGTGCTCCGGCGCCAAACCCACAATCGGGGTGATGAGAGGCCTGTCCTTCTTGGTGAGGTCGTAGTCGTAGTCGCTCCACGCCTCAATGACGTACTGCTTAGACGAATCCAGGGTGTTTGCGGGGATCTTGATGGTGCGGTAAAGAGTGCCTCCCTCCAGGCGGGTTACGCCATCGGGACCTTCATAGTAGGACTTCATATCGCTCATCGCCAGGACGGGGGTGCCGGTGCCCTTCTCACGAATCACGTACATGGCACCCTCACGGCCGGGCAGCTCCTCACCAACGAAACCCTCACCCTGGACCAGCAGTTCCTGATCCTTCGTGGTGTCCTTCAGAGCATCATACTTCCACTTAGGTGCCATGACTTCAGGATGGTAGGCGCGGGTGTACATCGGGTGGTGGGCGATAACGTTCTTGCGAGCCCAAATATCCTCAATGCTCGACTGCGGCTGGCCCTTAGCCTCGGTCAAAATACCCGTCTCGTAACGCACCTCATCCAGGGTGATACCCGGGAAATAATCGATGGGAGTGTAGAAACTCTCCAGAGCCTTAGCCTTGATGGTCAGCTTTGCCTCAAAAGTGCCGTCATCGGCAATGGTGAAGTCCTTGCCCTCTTCAAAGCGAAGCATCGAGGTGGAAGGCTCAGCATTACCGGGGCGATCCTTCGTAGCAGCAATGTAGAAGACAACGGTGCCGTGCTGCTCACGCCATTCCTTGGTGAAACCGGTACCCTTCAGGGTCACGGTGCCGCCCTCACCGGTGTAAAAAATGGTGTCATAGTCGGTGGAGTACGTCGGCTGCGCGGCAACATCCTGAGCCGCAGGCTTGGGGGTCACAGCATTTGCCGCCGGTGCATTAGCAGCAGGTGCCGCATCCTGGGCGAGTGCCGGAGTCATCGGCAGAACCATCGCACCAGCCAGCACCAGTGCGCCGCAACCCTGCGCCGCACGGAGGAACGAAGACTTAGAGTTCGGAAGCGAGGACATACATCATCCTTACGGGTCGTACCCACCGGGATGATGCAGTTTCATAGGGTTTCGGGGTGAGAAATCTCCGTCGAATCTGCGCCAACCCAATGAGAAAAGTGGTCGAATATCCCCGTCGGTTTCGGGGACATTTTCACCCTATCAAAGGGTTGGACAGATGTCAGGAAACGCTCAAGAAAAACTTGAAGGTTCTGAGGGGTCTCACAGGTTGACCAGCCACTAAGAACTGAGAACCCAGCACGCTAAACTCAGCACGCTAAACCCCAAAAACAGAGCCCCGCGCTCCTGGGCAGAAAACCTGCTCGGGAACACGGGGGTGTTCAGCTGGCTATGTTTAGCGAGACTGGAAAGCAGCCAGGACAGTCTCCAGATGACCGCGAGTCAGCAGCTGCTGAGGAATGAAATACTGACCACCGTACACCGTAGTCAAATTCTGGCTAGCCCACAGAATCTCACGGTAGAACGCAGAACCAGGCTTAACATCCACGTAGGGGGAATTACCCGTCACCGCAGGAGAACCAGCCGCGCGGTAAGTGAACGCCGCAACGGTAGCGTTCGAGATGCCAGCGTCCGCGTGGAACTTGCCGTCCGACCAGCCGTAGCTGATACCCTTCTCACAAACCCAAATGTACGCAGCGTAGTTCGGGTCGTCAGTCTTCACATCCGGCCAGGGGGAGGTCTCGGGCAGCTTCACCTCGGGCGCGCCGGCCTGAAGGTACAGAGCCACCGCCAGCTCACCGCGGGTAGCGCGCTCCTTACGCTGCTCATCGGTCAAGCTAGGCTTCTTATCCTCAACAGCGTCAGAGCCCTTGAACTTCAGGTCCTGAGAAGCCAGTAGAGTACCGCGGCCCTCGGGTGCCTTACCCACAACGGGGGCGACGAACTCGCCGTTCTCGTAACCGTTGTTACCCCAAACCTCTACGACATACTTCTTCGCGGGATCCAGAGTGTTCGCCGGAACCTTTACGCTACCGGACAGCTCACCATTCACAAACTCAAAGGCGCGGTCGTGATGGTTGTACTCAATGAGGTCGCTCGTCGCCAGAACCGGGGTGTTCGAACCCTTCTCACGGATTACATACTGAACACCCTTAGGGGAAGCAATCTCACCGTAGAAGCCGGTACCCGAGAAGTAAATATCCTGATCCGCGGTGGTGTCGCCCAGAGCCTTGTACTTCACCTCGGGGGCAAACGGGCTGGGGCGGAACGCCTGAGTATGCACCGCAATACGGCGCACCACGTTCTTGCCAGCCCACAGATCTTCAACGGTCAGCGGGGGCTGACCCTGCTTCTCAGCAACCAGGTCAACCTCGTAACGCACCTCGTAACGCGGGATACCGGGGAAGTAGTTGCGAGGCTCGTAGTAGCGCTGAAGCACGTCCGGCTTGACCGTCAGCTGAGCATCCAGGGTGCCATCCTCGGCAATGGTGAAGTCCTTACCCTCCTCAAAACGGAGCGGCGTATCATCAGCGGGCAGAAGGTCACCATCGGGAACACCCTGAGAAGCGGCCAGGTAAACCGCTACATTGCCGTGCTTTTCACGCCACTCCTTGGTGAAACCCGAACCCTTCACGTGGACGGTGCCGCCCTCAAAGGTGTACAGTAGCGGATTCTTGCCGTCGTACAGAACGTCGAATGTCGGAGCGTCCTCCTGGACAGCCTTAGCGCCCGGAACATCCGCAGCCTGCGAACCATCAGAACCGTTAAAGTTCAGCGTCTGAGAAGCGAGCAGGGTGCCACGACCCTCGGGTGCCTTACCCACGACGGGGGTAATGAACTCGTCGCCCTCGTAGCCGTTGTTGCCCCACACCTCGACAACGTACTGCTTTGCCTTATTCAGGGTGTTCGCCGGAATATTGACGGTACCGGTCACATAGCCGCCCTGGTAAGCAAAAGCCAGTTCCTCGTGGTTATATTCGATGATGTCGCTAACCGCCAGAACCCGCGCCCTCAGGGTCTTCTCACGCACAACAATCTGAACGCCCTTTGGGGAGTTAATATCGCCATTGAAACCCCAACCTGAGAAGTTCAGAACCTGATCGTTACCGGTATCCTTCAGCGCGTTGTAGCGCCAGTGCGGGGCGAAAGCATCAGTCTTCTGGGCGACAGCGGCCTTCGGAGCAGGGTCAGCCGGCAGAGAACCAGCCGCCGCAACTGCAGGAGCATCTGCGGCAACATTCTGGGCAAGCGCCGGAGCCATCGGCAAAACCATCGCGCCAGCCAACGCCAATGCACCGCAACCCCGTGCTGCACGGAAGAAGGACGAAGCCTTGAAATTCGGAAGAGCGGACATAATCATTCCTTATCGGTCGGACCCATCGCGCCAATGCAGTTTCTAAAAGGGAGTGAGAAATCTTCGTCGAATCTGCGCCAACCCAATGAGAAGTGGTCGAATATCCCCGCCAATTTCGGGGACATTTTCACCCTATCAAAGGGGTGAATAGAAGTCAGGAAACACTCAAGAGAGACTTGAAGGTTCTGAGGGTTTTCCCAGGTTGACCAACCGCTAAGAACTGAACCCAGGATGCTGAACCCCGCGCACAGTCCTCAAAACAACAGTCTTCAAAAACACAAGCGGCCCCGCACTCCATTCAAGGAGTACGGGGCCACCAAACACACACTAACCAAGCGCTAAAACTAGGCAGTGCGAAAACTATGAAGTGCGGAAGTACAGGTACATCATCATCGCAACACGACCACGAGACGTCTGAGCCGTCGGCTCAAAAGCATTACCCTCAGACACCGTCGACACACCATGGCGCGACGCCCACACAATCTGACGGTAGAACGGAGTCGCAGACGAAACATCGCTAAACGGGGAAGTACCCGACATCTGAATCTTCTGCGCACCATCAGCACGGTACAGAAGCGCCGCAGCGGAAGCATTCGACAGGCGCGCCTCCGCATGGAACTTACCATCAACCCAACCGGACGTAATACGCTCCTGACGCGCCCACAGGTACGCATCATAGTTCGGGTCAGACTCATCAACATCCGCATACGGCGAATGCGCCGGACGGGTCACCGCCGGCGAACCCGCCAGCTTATAGAACATGGTGATCAACTCGCCACGAGTCACCGGATCCTCAGCACCAAACTGGTCCTCAGAAACCGGCTCCATCGTCTGGGTGCGAACAGCCCAACGGATACCCGCATAGTACGCAGAATCCTCAGGGGCATCAGCAAAAATAGTGTTCGCATCCGGCGCGGTCACGGACGGACGCAGAATCTTCGGGCCCTGGGTCGAAGAACTCGACACCAGAGCAGAAGTAGAAATCGCCGAAGCGGTCGCCGGCGCAGCAGTATCCGCCGAAGAAAGACGCGCCTCCGACGAATCATAGAAAGAGAAAAGAGGAGAGAACGGCAGATACAAAACACCCGCCAGTGCCACAGCGCCAACAGCCAGCTCAATGCGGCGGCGCTTACGCTTCTTAGCGGCATCCTGAGAAGAAGTATCGTGGGTGCCCTCCGGTGCCAGCAGAGGCGCAGAAGAATTATGGGCAGTATCAGTCGACTGCTTAGAATCCTGGGACATAAATCCTCAATGTGGTTGATGTTTCGGTGTGTGATGAGCTCCCTCGCACAACAAACGCCCAACCGGAAACGGGCGCGCACCAAGGGGCGCAACAGTCCTAAGCATAAACCACAGCTTGAAAAATATTAATTTACACTCCATGGAACAATTGTGAAAAAGGGGAGTGGTGCACCCCAAAAATCCACCCAATAGCGGGTACCGCATGAGGCGCGCCCCACATGCGGTACAGCCCACATTAGCGTGTTAGCCGGCAAAAATACCTCGAAAAACCGCGGAACATTAGCGGACAACAGCTCCGATCACGCCCCTTGAGGCGCCCTGTAAGCACCTTGTAGCTGCCCCTCAAGGGCACAGAAAAGCCGGGCCGGCGGGATAAAACCAACGTTTCATCGCCGCCAGCCCGGCATAATCCATAGACCCTAGAGACTAGTCCTAGCGAACCTTATAAAGCCCTAGTGAACCTTATAGAGCCCTAGCGGACCTTGTAGTTCATCAAGAAACCAGCCAGCTCACCACGGCTCACCAGCGCAGACGGGTGGTACTCAGAGCCCGGGAAAACCTGTAGCTTCTGCTGCTTAGCCCAAGTGATCTCGCGGTAGAACGCAGAACCGACCTTCACATCGGTGTACGGCGCCTCAGTCGCAGCAACCGGCTTCTTACCATCGAAACGGTACAGGAACGCCGCAACAGTAGCATTAGAGACAGACGCATTCGCGTGGAACTTGCCATCAGACCAGCCGAAAGTAATGCCCTTCTGACGAGCCCAAATGTACGCAGCGTAGTTCGGGTCATCGGTCTTCACATCCGGGTACGGGCTAGTAGCCGGCAGGGTAACCTTCGGGGAACCAGCCATGCGGTACAGCGCAACAGTCAGCTCACCGCGGGTCGCATCATCATTAACGCCGAACCAATCCTTCTCACGAGAATCAATTAGATTCTGATCAGCAGCCCACAGAACAGCCTTGTGGTTCGCGTGAGCAGCCGGAACATCAGCGAAACGCTCACGAGCCTTCTTGTTCGCAGACTCACCGGTCAGAGTCAGGTAATCAGCCGCGATGCGCTCACGCTGACCATCGGCGTAGTTGATGGTTACGAAAATAGCGTAGTGGCTATCCTCATCCAGCTTGGTGCCGTCAACGTTAACGGTCGTCTCAAACGCGCCGGTCGCCACACGGTCAGCGTTCAGAGTGATGCTATCCAGAGCCTCACCGGTCGGGTTGCCGTCAGCCTCAGCCTCAGAGAACAGAACGTTCACGGTAGCGCCAGCCGGAACATTGAAGTCCTTACCCTTCACACGGATAGTGGTCGAAGAGCTCAGATCCACCTTGTCAGTGCTCAAAGAAACCGAAGGAGACGCCTTCTTAACGTTCTCGCCGTTCACCGGAACAAACGCCTGAGTGCTCAGCGCCTGGCTGTTCGCCTCATCGTTATCTTCCGGAACGTTGAACTCGAAAGTCTGCACAACATAGGAGCTACCGGACTTCAAGGTACCCGCCGGGATATCCAGAACAGTCGAGAAACGGCCGTTGGTGTAACCCATGTACTGACCAAAGAAAGCAGAGTAGGAGGTGAACTTAGCCTCCGACTGAGCCAGCGCGGGGCCGGTCGCCTTACCGGTCGCCGGATCAACCGCACGAACCGCAACAATTAGCGACTCGCTACCGTTGTACGAAATGTTCTGGAAACCGGCACCGTTCACGGTGACCTTAGCGTTCTCAGAAGAATTCACCGACGAAGCGCTGTACGACAGGGTGGGGGAATCAACGGCGGGAACATCCGCAACCTTTAGTTCAGTACGAACCTCATCCGCGGGAATCCAGCCGTCTTCAGCGTCATCGCGGTAACCGAGCACAACATCGAAGGACGAGCCATTGGCCTCCAGATAGTTAGCGCCGATAGAAGCGGTCAGGTTCACGGAACCGTCAGCCGCAAAGGCGGAGGCGGGAACATCCTGAACATAGAAGGGGTAATCACGCGGGTGGTGCGGTGAGAAAGCAACGCTTTCACCCTTCGGAACAACGTACAGGCGGAACGACTTGCCTGCAGCGAAGCCCTTGGAGAAACCGGAGCCGCTAACCGTCACGTTGCCGCCCTTGAGAATATCAAAAGTGCCGGAGGTAACCTGCAGATGCTGAGCACCCTGAACTTCACCCTGTGCAACAGCCGGGGCTGCTACCGGAGTAGCAGGTGCGGCAAACGCGGGGGAGAGGGGCAAGAGCATGGCGCCAGCCAGGGTGATGGCACAGCCGCTCTTAGCCATGTTTTTGGGTAGCGCAAAGCGCATGTGGTTGGGAAGTGAGGACATTGTTATCCAATCAGTTTTTATCGGTGTCACGCATCGAGTGTGGTGCGCATAAACACCGTAGCAAATAGTTAAGACATGCCGGAACCTGAAAGGTCATCAGCGCGAAAAATGTCTGTGTGTTTTATTGCATGTCTTAAGGTGAAGTATAGCTTTAAAAAGTATGTGCATGACGTGGAAAATATGCCTAAATATTGTGCTGATAAGCACAAACGCTGGTCACTGTACAAAAAAGAAAGCGCAAAAAACCCACCGCATTCGAAAAATTCGCACCTATGCAACCTCTGCAGGTTGAGAATATTCACAATGCGGTGGGCAAGGCAACATAAAAGTCACCCACAATAAAAGTGGCACATAAACAGAGCCATAAAGTCGCCTATTTGACGAAAGCTACCCAAAATAGTTAACACCGAGAACGGGACACTATGTGAGACGGCTGCCGCCGTGCTCCATGCGGTACAGCATCGTAGCGAGTTCCGTGTGCCCAATAAACGACGGCACATACGCCTCATAGGTAGACTGTTCGCTGATATAACCCCAAATGTGCTGATCAATCGCCCACTGGGACTCCTTACGGAACGAGTAATGCCAGCCAAGAACAGTATTCCACCCGCGTTCAGAAGAACCACCCGGCAGACTACTCTTCTTTGACGCCGAAGAAACAGGACGAGGCTTCGCCGCAGGAACCTTACCCTGCGCCCTCTGATACCTATACAGGAACGCCACTGCCGAAGAATTGTAAACCTTTGCATCCGGGTGGAACTTGCCATCCGCCCAACCGAACGTAATGCTTTGCTGACGAGCCCACACAATCGCGGCATAGTCCGGGTCGTTGGGCTGAACATCCGGATACGGGCTGGCCCCCGGAAGCTCCACCTTCGGGGAACCCGCCAACATATAAAGAGCCACCGTCACATCACGGCGCGTCATATCCTCAGAATAATAGAGATCTGACTTGGGAAGCTGCTGAGCCTTGTACCACCTCTTCGCAGCCTCACGCTCCTCAAACGCGTTCACCACCAAACCAAGATCAGTAGAAACAACCTGCTGCACAGAATCCGCGGCACCACCCTGACCGGGAAGAACCTTCTCCACCACCAGCTTATAGCCGCCCTGATAATTCAGCGCCTCACCGGGAACGGTGAGGGTCGCCTCCGTGTAACCGCTCTGGATACGGTCAGCCGAAATATCCTGCTCCAGCGCCTTCTGGCCGGTCAGATTGCCAGAAGCATCCGTAGCCTGCAGCGAGAAGCGGTAATGGCCCTCAGCGAGGTTCGGCAGGTTCACGGCACGCACCTGCAACGTGTTCTTCTCCCAATAGGGGCTCACCTGCGGTGAATCAGAACGATATTGGTCCATCTGCTGCGGCTCAACGCGCAGAACCGGGGCGGCATCCTTCACCTCGGTGCTCGAGTTAGGCGAGCGCACCGGAATAAACGGGGCAACATCCGTCAAAAGGCTACCGGGTACCTTCTCCTCATCCGGATTCGGGAAGAGGCCGCTGTAGACGCCGATCATGTACGACTTGCCCGGTCGCAGAGTACCCGCAGGAATTGTCACATCAGCAGAGAAATAGTTGTTGAGGAAACTCCAGCAATAGTATTCGCCGCAATCCGTATAACGAACTTTATGGGTGAAAACAGGCTTGCCCACCATCTTTCCCGTTGCAGGGTCAACCTCATACAGCATCAGATACGCCGGGGCACTCCCCGGCTCAACAAGCTGCTTAGAGAGAATATGGTAGCCCTCAATCGTCAGCTGCGTATCAACCCAGGGGTTATCAATCGCCGGCATGCTGTACACGTAAGTAGTATGATCCGGCTCAGGGTCCTGAGTCAGGCTGAGCGGAGTGCGGGCAGTAAGGCGGGGGTCCTCATACTCATCGGCGTTCGGCTCGCGCTCACCCGCCGGGTAGTAGGTTAGCACCACGTCAAGGGCAGGCGAAGGGGTCGCCCGGATGGTCTGCTTCTTGACCTCAAAGGTGAAGGTGAGGCTTCCGTCCGGGTTGTCGTGGACGATACCGTCTTCTCGAAGATGATCGACCTTGCCGCGGTACAGAGGATTTTGGGTTGCCTCGCCGGTGCGGGACCACTCGTAACCGGTACCACGGTTCACGAGACCGAACTGGAAGAGCTTGTACTTCTTACGGAACTCGGGGGTCAACGGGGAAGTCGTCACGGACACCGTGCCGCCCTGAGAAATATTGAGAGTGCCGGTGGTGACCTTCAAATCAATCTTGTCGGCATCGCTGACGCCAGCGGCTGCGGCACCTGTACCTGAGACACCGGGGGCGGCAGCTACGGGGGTTGCCTGCAACGATGCGGCAGGGGAGGCGGCGCTCGCCGCATCCGATTGAGCAGGCTCCACCTGTGCGGGTTTCGCCTGCGCCGCATCAGCATGCACAGCAGGTGTGACCGCCAGAGCCGGGGTCATACCCAGCAGTAGGGAGAGGCTGATTGCCTTTTTACCCTGGGTATTTTGAAGGCGGTTTTTCTGGGCAGGCGTCTTAGCGCCCTGAACTGTGGTTGGTCGGAAGAAAGAAGACACGGTTATCCCATCTAATGTTCTGCACTGTGCTTTCTATACCGGGCTCTCTACACGGTGGTTTCTGCAGGGTGGTTTTCTGCACAGTGGCATTCTGTACGGTGATTGAAGTGAGTGAAGGAAAACGTTGAGTGGAAGGGGAGAAATGAACGGTGAAAATGAACGAGAAGTTGAGTAGAAAAAGGGGTGCACCATTCGCCTGAGCGAAAGTGCTGGCGGGCTGAAAAACCGGGCGATCAGCCCGAAAATTTCAGCCCGCCATCACCGATTGTAAAGCAACACAACAATATGCCGCGTTGCCGCAGGAGGCGACTCTCAAATAGCTACTTCACGGCAACTACTTGAGGCGGCTACTTGAGGTGGCTGCCGCCGTGCTCCATGCGGTACAGCATCAACGCCAAGTCATCGGTGGGCGTTTGCTCCCACGTAAAGTACTCGTGTCGCCCATCCTTGGCGTAACCCCAAATGCGTTGCTGTACAGCCCACCGAGATTCACGCCAAAAAGCGCTACCCTCCTCCAACTCCGTAGCCCAATTCTTAGTGCTCAGCTCAGAATCCTTCGACCCCGGCAAGCTACCATTACGAGGCTGCGGTGCGGCAGTCGGCAAACTGGGGGACACCTTACCGCGCGAACGCTGATACCTGTACAGGAACGCAACAATAGAGCGAGGAGAAAGCTGCACATACGGGTGGAAATTCCCGTCAACCCAGCCAAAGGTCACGCCCTGCTGACGAGCCCAAATATATGCCGCATAATCCGGGTCATCCGGTGTGATATCTCCATAAGGACTCGTAGCCGGAAGCTCCACCTTCGGGGAACCCGCCAGACGGTACAACGCCACCGTAATATCACGGCGCGTCATATAGCTGTTCCTACCTGAATCAGAAAACTCAGGAAGAATCTGACGATGCCTAAACCACTCCCAGGCAACATCGCCTTCCTTATCCTTCGTCACCTCCAGCTGCAGGTCCTTCGAAGTAAGCTGTTCAACCGCCTCAACCGCACCGTCCTTACCGGCAGTCACCTTCTCCAAAACGAGCCTGTACGAGCCGTCATAATTCAGTGCCTTACCGAGGACGTTCAGCTTCTCATCCACCGTGCCGTCATGGATGCTCTCAGCAACAATCTCCTGGTCCAGCGCCTTCTGACCGGTCAAGCGTCCCTGCTCATCAACATGCTGCACCGAGAAACGGTAAGAAACCCCAGGCTGCTTCTTCAGACCCACAGCACGTACCGGCAGAATATTTTCCCCATCATAAGGGCTCACCGTCGTAGCCTTCAGAAACATCTCAGGGCTAGCCGATTCCTTATTAAGCGAACGTACCGGAATGAAATCTGCAACATCATTCAGCAACTCACCGGGGTAATTCTCATCCTCCGGACGGTCTTTACCGTAGAAACCAATCTTATAGACCTTACCCGGCTTAAGCGTTCCCCCAGGAATCGTAATAGACGTCTTAAAATGCTCATTCAGGAAGCCGCTACAGAACTCACCGCAATCCGTATACAGAATCCAATCGGTGAATGCCGGTTCGCCTACAATCTTTCCGGTCTTCGGGTCGACTTCATAAAGAGCCAGAAGCGCCGGACCTCCCAGGTATTCACGATTACCGCTCGCAGTAATGTGGAACCCCTCAAGCGTCAGAGTCGTATCCTTCCACGGGTCATCAATCGCGGAGGTACCGAAAATGTACTTCGTCTCGGTAGGCTTAGGGTCCTGCACAACATTAATAGGTGCACGCGCCACGAGACGGAGATCAGACTGCCAAGGCCCCGGATGGTAGCCCTTCTGGTAGTACGTCAGAATGACGTCGAAAAGAGTGCCTTCTTCAGCCTCAATAATGAGCGGCTGAACATTAAGGAAGAAGGTATAGCTCCCGTCCGGGTTTTCTACCATCTGCTTCGGGTTGGGCTCACGGTCAAAGACGTAGCCGTACTGGGTACCCGGCGTGCGGAAGTAGTTATGCCCAAGATGGAAGTAAGAAGAACCGCGTTCGACCAGAGAAAATTCGTAGAATTCGTAATTCTGACGGAACTCAGCGCTGAGCGGAGGCGTCGTCAGCGTTACGGTGCCGCCTCGAGAAATGTTGAGAGTCTCGGGAGAGACTTTAAACCCGTCCATTTCAGGGTTGCGGGGCTCTTCTCGCACGTGCGGAAGCGTCTGCTCAGACTCGTTAACATCCTCTTGTGCCGCAACGGGGGAGGCGGGGGTCGCCTGTTCCGGG
>NZ_KV830305.1:263879-267967 GCF_001836735.1 Rothia sp. HMSC061D12
AAGACATCATTATCCCATCTACAAAAAACTATACGGTGAGTGAAGCGAGCGAAAAGGTTGAGCAAATCAAAGGTCGGGAAACCGGGGCGCTACTCGCGGGAAGACTCCCATCAGGTAACGCTCCCGATTCCCCTCGCCGGTGCCTGTAAAGGATGCTAGGGGCGGGACAGGTCCAGCTGTTGAGCCTGCGGCACAACGACTCGAAGAATACAGCCCGCCAGACCCCTCACGCACCGAAACTAACTAAGACGGCTGCCGCCGTGCGCCATACGGTACAGCATGACCGAGAACTCCGAAGAAGAAACAGCATCCGAACTGAAACCCTCGGCATAGCGGTGATCATAATCCTTATAACCCCAGATGAACTGCTGAGTAGCCCACAGCGACTCCCGCCAGAACGCAGTATCCGTACGCCCATAATCGGACCAATGCGAACGCGAAACCCGGACGGGAGAATCACCCGGCACGCTACTGTTCTTGGGCACAGACGAAGACGGCACACTGCTCGACTCCGGCGCAGGAGCCGGGGCAACCATCCGCTGGTACCTGTACAGGAACGCCACCGCAGAACGTGTCGAAAGGGCTGCCTCCGGGTGGAATTTGCCGTCCGCCCAGCCGAAGGTAATACCCTTCTGACGAGCCCAAATGTACGCGGCGTAGTCCGGGTCGTTCGGTGCCACATCCGCGTAAGGGCTGGTTGCAGGCAGCTCAGCATGAGGCGCGCCCGCCAGGCGGTACAGCGCCACCGTGACATCGCGGCGACTCAGCACAGTCTTACTCTCATCCAGAAGAGCCTGTTTCTTGACCCATTCGACAGCAGCCTTCTGCTCCTCAGCAGTATTCGCCAAGAGATCAAGATTCTCAGAAGCCACCGGCTCGACCGCATCCGCGGCACCATCCTTGCCCGGGGTTACCTTCTCCAGAACAACCCTGTACGCTCCCTCATAATTCAGCGCGCTACCGGGAACGTTCAGCGTCTCCTCAGCGGCACCATCGTGGATGCGCTCAGCGGGAATAACCTGCTCCAGAGCCTTCTCACCGGTCAGCTCGCCGAAAATATCCGTTGCCTGAATCGAGAAACGGTAAT
Source organism: Rothia sp. HMSC061D12 (assembly GCF_001836735.1). Lineage (NCBI taxonomy): Bacteria > Bacillati > Actinomycetota > Actinomycetes > Micrococcales > Micrococcaceae > Rothia > Rothia sp. HMSC061D12. The sequence goes on from NZ_KV830305.1 coordinate 264,967, forward strand.
AGCCCTCGGCAAGCTTCGGAAGATTCGAGACGCGTGCGGTGAGAGTATTCATCTCCTGATACGGGTTGACGCGCTTATACGGAATGTACAAATCCGGACGCGCTACAGGCTGGTCAGGATTCGGCTGGTTATCACTCGGCTGCCCCGACCGCACCGGAAGGAACTGCGCAACACTGGTCAGCAAGCTACCGCTGTACTCCTCCTCACCCGGGTGAGGCAGATTAGAACCGTAGATACCAATCATGTAGAGCCTACCCGGCTTCAACGTACCCGCCGGAATCGTCATCTTCGTGCCGAAATAGTTATTGCGGAAACCCGTACAGTGATGCAAGCAGTTGCCCGTCAACGGAACAGCATGGGAGAAAACAGGGCGTCCCATAATCTTTCCGGTAGCCGGGTCTGCCTCGTATAGAGTGACGTACGCCTGGCTGTCGTATCCACCTACGATATTCGGGGGAAGAATATGGTAGCCCTCAACCGTCAGAGTCGTATCCTGCCACGGCTTATCAATCGCCGAAATGCTGTAGCGGTACGTCGGCTGGTCAGGCTCAGGGTCGCGCACCGTGGGCAAGGGAATTCGTGCCGTAAGACGATAATCTTCATACGGATAGTCGTGCGGGTCAGGCTTATCGGACGGGTAGTAGGTCAGCACCACATCGAAGAGCGTACCCTCCGGAACCATCATCCACTGCTTCGGAATGTCAAGAGTGAACGTGACGCTCCCGTCAGGATTATCGTGGGCCTTGCCCTCAGCGCGGAGGCCGGCAACCTTGCTGCCGTACTGCGCCTCAGGAAGGGGATTGCCGTAATATGGCTCAAGGTAATTCTCACCGCGCTCCACAATGCCGAACTCATACAGCGTGTACTTCGCGCGGAACTCGGCACTCAGCGGCGCAGTGGTCACAGAGACGGTACCGCCCTCAGAAATGTTGAGGGTGCCCGAGGTGAGCTTCATGCCAACCGGGTTGTCAGGTTTCTTATCCTCAGCAGGGGTGGGAGGGGTCAATGGGGTAGGGGAATCCGCCAGCCGAACTGGTGCAGTAACCGTAAAATTATGAATCTCTGAACCGTAGTAAGGATTATCTGAGAAATAGACCCTCAGTTCCGCTTCGGAACCCAAATACACGCCCTGTAGCTCTTTAATATCCTCAGCATTAATTTCAAGTTCTACGGTTTGGGTGCCGTCGGGGTTACGGACCACAATTTTGTCACGTTCATAGTAATGGTCACTATTAACGCTGAGGTTGGCAATCGTTTTTTGAGCAGTTTTATTATAAACACTGATTGACCCGATATAGTACCCCAAATCAACTTCCGGGGAAATATTAGAAATAGTAACTTTATATTTCCCCTCATGGTACGGGTCAACCGTCTGAGGGGACAGCGAAACCTTCGGAAGAGTATTGCGGTACGTATTGCTCTGGTAAGGCATTTTCATGGGGTTCTTGCCCACAGGAACGAAGGGGAAGGCACGCCTCATAGCAATCGGGCCAGAAGGAGAGTCTCCCTGTACCGACAGATAATAACCCTTGCCTGACTTCAAAAGACCGGCAGGAATCGTAATTTTATGATGAAAATGACCGTTAGGAATTAAGCCATGAAAAACACGCTTAAAGTACGGAGAATCTGAAGGATCAAAAGACTCCAGCTCCTTGAGATATTTATGGGTAACATTTGCAGACGGGTCATATTCTACGAGAGTAAAACTTAGCTTATTCATCCCGTCAAAACCCGAACCCGTCATATTGATTTCAATCGGTTTTCCGGAATTAATCTGCTCCTCCGAAATAGAATCCACATCATAGGTAATAGAAGGCAGAACAGACGCCGGAAAATCATTCGTCACAGGGAGCGCCGTACGAATACGATCCTCAGTATTCCACTGATAGGGGTGCGCTTCATCTAGCGGGCGGTAGGTCAAAATAACTTCGTACTCCATGCCCGCAGGTATGCCGTTGGAAGATACTTCCAAGTCAGCGCTGAAAGTCCCGTCTGGGGCAGGCGCCGGAACGTCAAAGCGCGGCCCCTGGTATGTTGGCTCCTGGTGAGGACCCACGTAGGTAGAGGAACCCTTGGGCGCAATAATGAGGCTACGTAGCTCATGGTGCGCCAAGAATTCGGGAGTGAAGCCGGCACCCTCAACATGCACCGTGCCTCCGGCATAAATTCTTAGTGCTCCGCTAGTGACGCGCAGAGTCGGTAGCGAACTGGTCTGCTCGCCCTGGGCTACAGGATTCTGCTGATTGTCTGCTTGTTTCTGAACCAAAGCTGCAGCGGGGGAGGCTGGGGTCGCCTGCGCCTGCTGCTCAGGTGCCGCCTGGGTCGGTGTTGCGAGTGCCGCCGGGGTGATACCGGCCAGCGGACTCAAACCCAACAGTAGCGACAGGCTGAGCGCGCGGGCGCTCGCCGGGTGGCGCGGGGCGCCTCGTGGCGTGAAGAATGAAGACATCATTATCCCATCTACAAAAAACTGTGCGGTGATTGAAGCGAGCGAGTAGATGAAGCGAGCGAAGAAGTCGAGCGGATAAAACGTGAAAAGAAAACCCCGAACAGGGGAGAAGAAGCCCCGTAAAGCCTGGTGCCGGGCAAAAGAACTCGCAGAAGGCAGGGAAGAAAAATCGGGACGGTACCGGCGGGCTGAAAAGTCGAACTAATCCGAACATTCCAGCCCACCGGTTACCCCTCACCACAACTGGGCGCTACTTGAGATGGCTACCGCCGTGCTCCATGCGGTAGAGCATCAACGCCAAGTCATAGACAGACGTTGTCTCCATGAAAAAGCGTTCGTGTTCCCAACCCCTGGTGTAGCCCCAAATGCGTTGCTGCACAGCCCACCGAGATTCACGCCAAAAAGCACTACCCTCCTCCAAATCCAGAACCCATGGGTTAGCGCTCACCTCAGATTCATCCGACCCCGGCAGGCTACCGTTACGAGACTGCGGTGCGGCAGTCGGCAAGCCGGGAGACATCATACCGCGCGAACGCTGATACCTGTACAGGA
>NZ_KV830305.1:268067-269846 GCF_001836735.1 Rothia sp. HMSC061D12
GCGCGAACGCTGATACCTGTACAGGAACGCCGCCGTCGAATAATTGTGCATGTTCATCTCCGGGTGGAAATTCCCATCCGCCCAACCGAACGTAATGCCCTTCTGACGAGCCCAAATATACGCGGCGTAGTCCGGATCATCCGGAGTGATATCTCCATAAGGACTCGTCGCCGGAAGCTCCACTCTCGGCGAACCCGCAAGACGGTACAGCGCCACCGTCACATCGCGGCGCGTCATATAGCTGTTCCTACCTGAATCAGAAAACTCAGGAAGAACCTGACGGCGCTTAAACCATGCCCAGGCGGCGTTGACCTCCTTATTCTTCGTAAACTGCAGCTGTAGATCCTTCGAAGTAAGCTGCTCAACCGACTCAACCGTACCGTCCTTGCCGGCAGTCACCTTTTCCAAGAAGAGCCTGTACGAGCCGTCATAATTCAGCGGCGCACCGGAGATGGTCAGCTTCTCATCCATCGTGCCGTCATGGATGCTCTCAGCAGCAATCTCCTGCACCAGCGTCTTCTGACCGGTCAGATGTCCCTGCTCATCAACATGTTGTACCGAGAAACGGTAAGAGACCCCAGGCTGCTTCTTCAAACCGACGGCGCGTACCGGCAAGATATTTTCCTCATCATAAGGGCTCACCGTCGTAGCCTTCAGAAACATCTCAGGGCTAGCCGATTCCTTATTAAGCGAACGTACCGGAATGAAATCTGCAACATCATTCAGCAACTCACCGGGGTAATTCTCATCCTCCGGACGGTCTTTACCGTAGAAACCAATCTTATAGACCTTACCCGGCTTAAGCGTTCCCCCAGGAATCGTAATAGACGTCTTAAAATGCCAATTCAGGAAATAAACGCGCTCTCCACTACGGGAAGCCGGGTACGGAATCCGAGTGGTGAATTCTGGTTCGCCTACAATCTTTCCGGTCTTCGGGTCGACTTCATAAAAAGCCAGAAGCGCGGGGCCATCCTTGCCCTCTCGACTACCGCTCGTAAGGATATGGAACCCCTCAATCGTCAGAGTCGTATCCTTCCACGGGTCATCAATTGCGGGCACACTGAAAATGTACGTCGTCTCAGTCGGCTTAGGGTCCTGCACAACATTAATAGGTGCACGCGCCACAAAACGGAATTCGGACGGCCAAGAATCCTCCCGGTGGCCCTTCTTGTGGTACGTCAAAATGACGTCGAAAAGAGTGCCTTCATTAGCCTCAATAATGTACGGCCCAATATTGAGAAAGAAGGTGTAGCTCCCGTCTGGGTTTTCTACCATCTGCTTCGGGTTGGGATCACGGTCAAAGAGGTAGCCAAAGTAGGCATATCCGTCAATGCGGGCATACGCGGCTTTGAAGTACGAAGAACCGCGGTCAACCAGAGAAAATTCGTAGAATTCGTAATTCTGGCGGAATTCAGCACTGAGCGGAGGCGTCGTCAGCGTTACTGTGCCGCCTCGAGAAATGTTGAGAGTCTCAGGAGAGACTTTAAACCCTTCCATTTCAGGATGGCGAGATTCATCTACCTTCGGAAGCGAAGACGTGGCTTCGTCAGCATCTTCTTGAGCTGCGGCGGGGGAGGCGGGGGTCGCCTGTTCCGGGTCTGCATGAGCAGGTGCAACCTGTGCCGGTTGTGCCGGGTGTTCGGGAGCCGCCAGCGCCGCCGGGGTGATACCGGCAAGCGGGCTCAAACCCAGCAGCAACGACAGGCTGAGCGCACGGGCGCTTGCCGGGTGGCGCGGAGAGGTGGAACAGCGCCGGGCGCCTCGTGGTGTGAAGAATGA
>NZ_KV830305.1:269946-305108 GCF_001836735.1 Rothia sp. HMSC061D12
AATGAAGACATCATTATCCCATCTACAAAATTTATACGGTGATTGAAACGAGTGAGTAGATGAAGTGAGTGAAAAAGTTGAGCGGATAAAGCCTGAAAAGACCCCCCCAAAAAAACAGAGGAGAAGTAGCCCCGTAAAGCCTGGTGCTAGGCAAAAGAACTCGCAGAGGCAGGGAAGAAAAACCGGGGTGGCACCGGCAGGCTGAAAAGTCGAACTACGTCGAGCATCCCAGCCCACCGGTTACCTCACTCACCACGACCCGGCGCTACTTGAGGTGGCTGCCGCCGTGCGCCAAGCGGTACAGCATCAACTTCAAATCACCAGAGGAAACGAAAGACCTATCAAAGTCCTCATAGACGTATTCCCCATCAACGCGGTAACCCCACATGCGGTGATCAACAGCCCACTGAGCCTCACGCCAAAAAGCGCTACCCTCACGAACCTTATGCTGCCAGCCGCTAGCACTCCGAGGCGCATCCTGGTTACCCGGCACAGACGAGCTACGCGGCAACGAGGCAGAGGTCGGCGCCTTCGGCGTGACCTGACCCATCGCCTTCTGATACCTGTACAGGAAAGCCACCGTCGACGGGGTCGAAAGCTTCGCCTCCGGGTGGAACTTGCCGTCCGCCCAGCCGAAGGTAATACCCTTCTGACGAGCCCAAATGTACGCGGCGTAGTCCGGGTCGCTCGTTGCCACATCCGCATACGGGCTAAAAGCAGGTAGCTCAACCTTCGGGGAACCCGCCAGGCGGTACAGCGACACCGTCACATCGTGGCGCGTCATACCGCTATGCCAGGACATCGGCGAAGGATTAGGCAAAATATCACGCTCAGCAAACCACTGCTCAGCCGCCTGCAACTCATCCTCACGCGTCAGCTTCAGAGGAATATCCTCGAAAGCAAGCTGCTCCACCGACTCGCCGGCACCATCCTTACCGGGGGTGACCCTCTCCAAGACCAGACGATAAGCACCCGAATAGTTCAGCTGCTGAGTGATCGTCAGGTTCAGCTCCACCCTGCCATCCTGGATGCGATCGGCGGGAATCGCCTGCTGGAACACCGTCTGACCGGTCAAACGCCCCTGCTCATCAACATGCTGCACCGAGAGACGGTACGATCCTTCACCCGGATCAGAAAGCCCGGTAGCGCGCGCCGTAAACAAGTTCGTCTGCGCATAAGGGCTCAGGCCCACCGACCCAAGGTGCAGCGTGGGCCCCGCAGAGTCCTGCTCGGGAGAATGCACCGGAAGGAACTCCGCAACATCATTCAGCATAGAACCCGGAGAATCTTCCATGCCGGGGTAAGGCAACCCGTTCCCATACATACCAATAAAGTAGAGCTTGCCCGGCTTCAACGTACCCGCAGGAATCTTCAGCTCCGCACTGAAATAGTTATTGCGGAACCACCTGGTGTTAACCCCGTAGTACGTGTAGTCATCCCGCTGAGTGAACACAGGCTCACCCACCATCTTTCCCGTTGCAGGGTCAGCCTCATAGATAGCGATGACCGGCCAATCATTACCAACCATTTCACTAGCCTGGGAGAGGATATGGCGTCCCTCAACCCGCAGCGTCGTATCCTTCCACGGGTCATCGATAGCGGATTGACTGAAGGTGTAGGTCCCACGGGTCGGCTGCGCATCCTGAACCGTATCAATATGCGCGCGGGCATACAAACGGTTCGACCTACTCGAAGGTTCCGGCTCAAATTCATCCGACGGGTAGTACGTCATCACCACATCGAAGAGCTCACCTTCGGCAGCCTCAACGTACTGCGGGGGAACCTTAAACGTGTAGGTGAGGCTACCGTCCGGGTTCTCCCGCACCTGATGCACCAAATCCTTGAGCATTCCGCCGTACTCGTCGAGAGGCTCATAACTATTGTGCTCCGCATACACGTACACCGACCCGCGCTGCACCAGAGCCAGCTCGTAGAAAGTGTACTTCTTACGGAACTCGGGGCTCAACGGGGAAGTCGTCACCGACACCGTGCCACCCTGAGAAATATTGAGGGTTCCCGAAGTCACCTTCAACTCAACATTCCCCGGGTTCTCCGAATCAACAGCATCAGCGGCAAGAGGGGCCATCGGAAGCTGCGCGCTCACCGTGAACTTATGGCTACCGTACGAATACTCAGAGTCCGAGAACACCGCCCGCACTTCAGCCACTGAACCGCGGGAAGAAGGCCTGTAGGAGGAATCGCCGTGAACCTTATACTCAACCTCCACGGTCAGAGTACCGTCAGCATTGCGGGTTACCAGCTCGTCACGCTTATAGTATTGGCCCGCTACATCATTCCTCGCAAAATATGCCTGCTCACCAGAGGTAGCGTTATAAATCGACACAGAGTCAAGGTAGTACCCCAGGTCAACCTCGGGTGAAATATTAGAAATAGTCACCTTATAGACGCGGTCCTGACCCGGATCAAAATCCTGCGCGGCAACAGATACTTTCGGCAGGGTATTCCTGAACGAATTATCCTGATACGCCATGCGCGCAGGGTTATTGCCCACAGGGACAAAGGGGAACTTACGCGTCAGCTTATTCCACCCGTGGGTTTCTACACCGGAAACACCCAGGGAATACCCCTTGCCGGACTTCAGAACTCCCGCAGGGATCGTGATCTTCTTCTGGAAATAGCCGTTCGGAATCAGGCCCTTGAAAATGCGCTGATTCTCTTCCGTATCTGATGCCCTCAATTCACCAAGCGAAGCCACATTAGAGTTCGTGACCTTTCCCTGCTCATCATGCTCGGACAAGGTGAATTTTACAGAGCTGACATCCTGAAAACCGGTACCCGTCAGCGTCACCTCAATCGGCTGGCCGGAAGCAATCTGCTCCTCAGAAATAGCCGAAACATCATAGGTGATGGAGGGGAGCTGCGCCTTCGGGAGATTGAACTCCACCGGCAGCGCCGTACGGACGCGGTCCTCAGTGTTCCACGCATAGGGGTGCGCATCATCTACGGGGCGGTAGGTCAGAATGACCTCGTACTCCAGGTTCGCCGGCAGGCTATTCGCCGGAACCGTCAGGTCATCGCTGAAACTGCCGTCAGCAGCCGGTTTCGGGGCGTCAAAGACAAGGCCGCGGTGATCAAGCTTCTGGTAGGGGTTAGCGTAGGTTGAAGAGCCCTTCGGCGCGACCGTGAGGCTACGCAGCTCATGATGCGCCAAGAACTCGGGGGACAGCCCGGTACCATCCACGTGCACGGTACCGCCGTGAAGAATGTCGAGGGAGCCGCTGGATACGCGCAGGGTCGGCAGGGAAGCATCCTGCTGATTGCCCTGCGCAGGTTCGTTCTGTACGGGTGCGTTCTGCGCGGGTTTTTCTTGAGGTGCCGCCTGCTGAGCCGCCACCGGCGTCAAAGCCAGCAGCGGAGACAAACCCAAAACCAGGGAAGCACCCGCAACCTTTCGGCGCGTGCCACGAGCAGGTTTAAAGAACGAGGACATCATTATCCAATCTGAATTTTCTGCATGAAAGAGGGCGAATGAGAAAAGAAGTTGAGAGGATAAATGAGTGACAGTCCACCGCACCGAACTCGCCCCGAATCCATATCGTAGAAGAGCCGTAGCGGCGGCATGCTGAAGTGCAATTTCAGCCTACCAACCCGCCCCTTAAACATTCAATGAAAACACGAGAAAAACATGCCGATGAGAGTTATAAGACAAAAAAATCAAAAACTACGCCCCGGCTTTGTATAAAGCCCAAACCCCCCAAAAAGACCACACATAGAGAAATAAAAACTGGAAACATCACCAGCACTAAAACGGCACCCAGCAGCGACTGCACCAGCAGCGCCCGCACCAGAAAACGGGCACACGAAAAGGGGCGGTGAAAGAAAAACCCTCACCGCCCCTTCTATAGGCTATAGGCCACTATCTTCAGCTGCTGTTCGCAGAGGTCAACCCAAGCTAAAACACGCGGGCTCAACCACCCGGTTCAAGGCACCTGCCGAATCTTAGTCATCGATATAGGGGCTGTTGGGGATGGTGTCAAGCATGTCGAGCATTGACAGGACACGAGCCAGCTCCTCGCGGGTAGCAGTCTTGGTCGGACGGAAATCCTTGCTCTTATAGTGATAGCTCGTATCGATATTCACCGACGAGTGCAGCCACACCGACTCGGTGTAGAACGGGGCACCCGGCTTCATATCCTGCGGGGTAGTGGGACGGAACCAATAAGAACGACGACCGGGGGTAAGCATAAAGTAACGGTAGAAGAACGCAGCCATCGTAGCGCGGCTAGCCACCGCCTCCGGGTGCATCTTACCGTCAGACCAGCCGGAAGTCAGACCGTTCTGATACGCCCAAATATACGCCGGGTAACGCTCATCCTTCGGGGACAAATCCGGGAAAGGAGAACGCGCAGGAAGCTTCACCTTCGGCGAGCAGGCGCCTCGGTAGATTGCATCCATCAGGTCGCCGCGGGTCACCGCACGCTTAGGGTAGAAGCAACGTTCCTTATCGAGCAGCAGAACCTTTGCCTTACATGACCTGTAGATATCGGGGGCGTACTCGCCATCCATATCAATGTCCACAATGAAAGGTGCCCACGCGAACTCCGTGTCAATCTTGGGGCGAACTTCAAGAGTGCGCAGAATGGTGTACTGCTGACGGCGCGGACGAAGAGACAAGCGAACCCCGTAGTTTCCATTCGGGCCACCGGTGATCTCAGAATCAATGACGTGATGCCTAATGTAGACATCATTCTCGATGCGCTTCTTCGGCTCAAGAGAGAAGAAATAGAACTGGGTGAAGCCCTTCTCCTTGGTGTAGTAGCCAACCTCAATGTACGGGGTGTACAGACCGGTATCAAGCACAGCCTGCAGGCCGGTAATCTCGTAGCTGAGGTTGAAGCCGCTAATATCAAACGACGCCTCGGTAACCTTGAAGGTCAGCGGGGTGGTCTTAACGTCCAAGGTGGCAGCCTGAGCGCCCTGCTCACCGGCGTGGTGTGCGCCCAACGCGCCGGCGACTGTTAGTGCTGCCGCACCCTTAATGAGGGCGCGACGAGAGGAAAAAGTAGACATAACGTTGTCCCATCGATGTGTTTCTGAGTGGTTACTTCTACGCTAGCAAACCAATAACCATTGGGTAAGCCTCTAGTCGTTTGCTATACGTACGTGGCGTGACGTGTTTCCATGTGTGTTGAGTTGAAAATGTGAATGTTAGTGAGTGAAATACCCGCCACCAATGGCGAGACGTTTAATACTATAAACATTTTTACTCGCAAAAAGAAGGCGGATAGCTAGACACTAACCGCCTTCTCTGCTCATCAAAAGCTACCCCTAAAATGTGGGGAAATGTGGTTTTACAAGGGGTAATACAGATTTAAGCCCCTAGAAAAATAGTTAAAAAATTTTCAATACGATGCAAAAAATAAGAGGAAATAAATAGTTGGGCAACCTACTGCTCATGCACCAGCAGCGTCAAAACACCCGCCTTACGCGCCGTCGGCAGGGTGCACTCCACCGACCAGTCCTCGCTGACCGCCTCCAAAAATTCGGCAATACCCGCCGTGGAGCCATCAATAGGACGAGCCGCCAAACCTGACTGAATCAGGTAGCGCGCAAACAAGCCACGGTAATGCTTCGCCATGTGCGAGACAACCTTACGCGACCCATCAGCCGCGACACGCTCCACACGAACCGCCAGAGTCTGCGACGGGGGAGTCACCCACGACTTCGCGTAGGCGGCAGAACGGCAGTCCAGAATCAGCTGGTCCTTCGCAGTCGACTCCAGAGCAGTACCCAGCGCGCCCTTCCAGAAGGAGGCGAGCGCACCAATCGAACCCAGCTTCACGCCCATGGACAGGCGATAGGCGGGGATCGCGTCCTCGGGGCGCAGAATACCCCACAGCGCCGAAGAAATCAGCAGCGACCAGTGCGCGGCGTCGCGTTCGGCGGGGGAGAAGCTCGCATAATCCAGCGCCTCGAACAGCACACCCGTGTAGGTGTGAATCGCGGGCTGCGCCGGTTCGGTGAGCAGGCGCGTGTTGCGTTCCACCTCTGCCTCGAGGGATGCGCCCACCTTGAGCTCTGCCAGGGCGCCGGGGCTAGAGCTGACCGCAGTCAGCTCCTCCAGGACGCTCTCACGCTCGGCGGTCAGCTCGGGGAACGAGAGGTCAGCGAAGCATACGGGCGCGTTGCCAGCGGGGGCGGGGGTTTTACCTTCGGACGGGGGAAGAAGAATCAGCATCTCTCCAGTGTACCCGCGAGACGCAGGGTAGCTACGAGGCGCAGTGTAGTTGCGAGGTTCCTGCATATGCCCGCGAGGCTGCTTGTGCGCCTCCTCGTATCCCCGTGTACCCGCGAAACGAACCCGGAAAATAGCCACCTCCAAGGGTGTGCGTATAATGGGTTGGGTGAAACGGGCCGTCTGGGCAATCGCGAGGCACACGTGCTTCGAGGAAAGTCCGGGCTCCACAGCACAGGATGGTGGATAACATCCACTCGGGGTAACCCGCAGGCCAGTGCCACAGAAAGTAAACCGCCGCGGTTCGCCGCGGTAAGGGTGAAAGGGTGGTGTAAGAGACCACCAGCGGGCGCGGTGACGTGCCCGGCTAGGTAAACCCCATTCGGAGCAAGGTCAAACAGAATACGCCATGGTAGGGTAGTGCGCCCGATCCCCGTCAGCTTCCTTCACGGAGGTGGGGTGCGTATTCGGGTAGACTGCTTGAGACGTGCGGCAACGTACGTTCTAGATAGATGATTGCCTCGAAACGCCCCTTCGGGCGGCGTTTTAGACAGAACCCGGCTCATAGGATGACCCGTTTCACGCTACCGTTGGCTGATGGAAAACATCATCGGCTGATGGGAAAACGAAGACCGCGAATGCGCCTTGAGAGTGCATTCGCGGTCTTCGTTTTAAGCTCTGTCTAAGAGTCCTCTGCCGAAAGCTGGAGGGGCTTAGAAACTTGGGTGAGCCAGCGATTAGTGGCCGAACGGGTCCGGATCCACGCCGGGCATCCACGAGTTACCGTCGACGGTCCAGCCTTCCTTCTTCACGACCTTCTTCATCTTGCTGGTCCACTTCTTATTTAGGCGGTTCACGTACAGCTTGCCGTCCAGGTGATCGGTCTCGTGCTGCATGCAGCGTGCGAACCAGCCGGTCGCCTCAAAGTGGACGGGGTTGCCGTGCTCGTCAAGACCGTTCACGGTCACCCACTCGGCGCGCTTGAGGGGGAAGCCGTAACCGGGGAAGGACAGGCAGCCCTCCTCCTCCTCGTACGGGTCCGGGTCAGCGGTAGAAATCTTGCCCAGGGTCAGTACCGGGTTGATGATGCAGCCGCGCGGGGGAACGCCGTCCTCATTCTCCATCTTGTAGGTGAAGATGCGCAGACCCACACCAATCTGCGGTGCCGCCAGGCCCACACCGTTGGATGCGTCCATGGTCTCGTACATGTCAGCCACGAGCTCCTTGAGTTCATCATTAAACTCGGTGACGGGTGCCGCGGGGCGGTGCAGAACGGGGTTGCCGTGAATAACGATGGGGCGAATAGCCACGGAATTATCCTTTGCTTGTGTTGAACGGGAACTGCTGAACGGGAACTTGCCGGGTGCCCCTGTCGCATGAGGATGCGGGGCGTGCCCTGTTCCCGCTCGCTGGTTTAAAGTGCGGGTGTAAAAGCTCTATTCCGGTAAACCGTGTGCGGGGCAACCGAACAGGGGATAACGCGAACAGAGGGTAAAGCGAAAGGGCCGTTACGGATAACCATAACGACCCTTTCCATCGGGGTGATCGACGGGGGTTGAACCCGCGACCTCCTGGACCACAACCAGGCGCTCTGCCAACTGAGCTACGACCACCATGTGCTTCGCTTGGTTTCCCTTGCGATATGCAACGGATACTACTGTACAGGAGATTCAGAAACCTGCCAAGTTGAAAAGCCGTGATGCTCGTTACATGCTGTGCTTACGCCTCGGACGCCTCTGCCGCCTCAGAAGAGGACGCCTCAGCCTCGCGTTCAGCTGCCTCACGTGCGGCACGCTCTGCCTCCACCTCACGCGCAATCTGCGCCGAAGCAATCGCATCCGGGCCCTGCGGCACAAAAATAGCGCGGCGGTAATACTTCAACTCGTCAATCGAGTCCTTGATATCGCCCAGCGCACGGTGGTTACCGGTCTTCGCCGGGGCGCTATGACGAGCCGCCGGGTACCAGCGCGCCGCCAGCTCCTTAATGGTCGACACGTCAATCACACGGTAGTGAAGGTGTGCCATGACCTCGGGCATGTAGCGCTCCAAGAAACGCTTATCCATACCCACGGAGTTGCCGCCCAGCTGCGCCTTACCCGCCACCGGAACATACTTCTTGATGTAGCGAAGCACCTGCTCCTGCGCGTAATCCATCGACACACCGTGCTCAATATCGGGCAGCAGACCCGACGCCTCATGCATCGAACGGACAAAGTCATTCATGTTCTCCAGGGCACCCGCAGGAGACTCATCACCGGGCTTAATGACGAACTCAACGCCAGAACCCAGAATGTTCAAATCGGCATCCGTGACCAGAACACCCACCTCGACGAGAGCGTCATTCTCCACGTCCAGGCCGGTCATCTCGCAGTCAATCCATACAATACGTTCACTAGAAATACTCACCCTCCCACTCTACCCCCAAACGCCGCCGACCCGGCGGGCAGCACGTCACAAAAAGGGCACAAGAGGGTATGAAAGGATGCGCAAACTGCAGTAGCAGGGGAGAAACGCACCAATCTGCATGCCCGCCAGAGCGTCCACAAGCGTCTTCACGACAGCGATTCTCGTGAGCGCATCCAAGGGCTCCGGTATGATAAAAACCAGAACGACGATGCAGACAGAAAGGGAGTTATGCGCGCACCAAAGGAGCTAGCACACCGGCTCACCACCCCCGGCGCACACGACGCACCCCTCTCACCCAAACTCTTGGACTACGTCAATAATCACCGTCTGCGCACGCTGATTATCGGCACCATCGGCTCCATCATGGTCACCCTCGGCTCCTACGCCGTCGGCTGGCTCGCCGACAGCTCCAACTTCTGGCGTTACGATATTGTTCGCGCCATCCGATTCGAAGCCGCATGGGTCATCACCGGCATTATCCTGCTCGCCCTCGGCGCCATGATCATGTGCCGCGAATGGCTGCGCATCTACCAGAAAATGGGCGACTGGAACGAACCCAACGCCATGCGGTGGATGATTGCCGTCACCGTCAGCTGGTCCCTGCCGCAGATTTTCGCCTTCACCATCTACAGCCGCGACATGTTCTCCTACTACGGTCAGGGCATGGTCATGGCGCACGGCCTCAACCCGTACAAGCACGGCGTCTCCGAAATCTCGAACTTCATGCAGAACGGCGCGGACCCCATGTGGGCGGAATCCCCGCCGCCGTACGGACCGGTCTCACTCAAACTCGAAGAGTGGATCGTGCGCCTGGCGGGGGAGAACATCGACCTCTCCCTCTTCTACTTCCGCCTGCTCTCCGTGCTCGCGGTCATCGGCATTCTCTTCTACGTGGCAAAGCTCGCCAAGGCGCACGGCTTCAACCAGGTCCGCGCCCTCTGGCAGATCGGCCCGAACCCGCTGTTCATCGCATCGTTCATCGCCAGCGGCCACAACGACTCGCTCATGACCATGTTCATGCTCGGCGGCCTCTACTACGCCAAGCGCTACCGTGACACCTGGTGGGGCGGACCCCTTGGCGTGACCTTCGTAGCCCTCGGTGTTGCCGTCAAGCCGCTCGCCCTCGTGGTGCTGCCCTTCGTGGGTCTGCTCTGGGCGGGTAAGAACGCCTCCTGGCCGCGCAAGTTCATCTTCTGGGCGCTCTCCGGCGTGCTACTGCTCGCCGAAATGGCGCTCATGGGCTGGGCAACCGGACTGGAATTCGGCTGGATCAAGGCACTGTCCACCACCGGCGGCCAGTACATCTGGTACACCCCCTTCGGCCTGGTCATCGGTGCCGCATCCCTATTCGTTCAGGGCGACGCCTTCGAGGTCATCCGCAAGCTCATCGAAACTGTCGGCAAGGGCATCGGCATGCTCGGCGCTATGGCAATGGCATTCGTCGGACGCGACCGCAACATCGTGCGCCACGCCGGCCTCGCAATCCTGTTCATGCTCCTGTGCAGCCCCATGATTCAGCCCTGGTACCTGCTCTGGGCCATCCCGATGCTCGCCGCAACCGGCCTGCGCTCGCACTTCCAGCTCATGTGGTACTTCATCACCACGCTGTTCTTCATGGCGTACGGCGTGAGCGACCAGCTGAACGTGTCACCCTACCTGCGTGACTTCAACCAGGACATGGGCCGACTCATCGCGACGGTTATCTGCCTGGGCTACATCATCTACCTGGTCGCCCTCGACCCGGCAACCCGCCGCCTGGTGTACGTGAGCCTGCACCCCACGCAGATTCGACGCACCACCATCCGCCTGTGGTGGCAGCTGTTCCCCGGCGCAACCCGCCGCCGTGCACGCCGCCGCGAGGTGAAGAAGGCAGAACGCGAAGCCGCCAAGGTAGGCTCCTAGCGCGTCAGCCGGATGCGCCGCCCAACGGACCGGCCCCCGCGTGAGAGGCGCGGTGCATGAGAGGATCAAATTCTCATGTACCCTAGAGGAAGGCCTCAGTAGCTCAGAGGATAGAGCAGGAGCCTTCTAATCTCTTGGTCGGGGGTTCGATTCCCTCCTGGGGCGCCGCACAAAGAACCGCCCCGCACCTTCACAATGAGGGTGCGGGGCGGTTTTCTGTATGCTTTGACGTTTATTTGCCGCCGTACGTAAGGAGGCGGTGCCGGGAGGCTATTTCTTAGTAGGGGCTATTTCTTGGTCGGGTTCGTGTCCTTGCAGGAGTTGAGCACGCGCTCCATAACCTTCTTCTCATCCGCGGTCACCCACAGCTTGTACTTCGCCTTCACGTGCACCTGACGAGCCACGTAGGTGCAGCGGTAGGCGGTGTTGCTCGGCAGCCACTCGGAGGCGTCCGCATCGGACTTCTGCTGGTTCGCCGGACCGTCTGCGGCGAGCAGGTTCTCCGGGTCGTTCGCCAGCTGGCGGCGCTGCTCTGCGGTCAGGTCCTGCGCGCCGGTCTGCCATGCGTTCGATAGTGCCACCACGTGGTCAATCTGCACAGCCGAGGAGGTCTTCTTGCCGCGCTTGAACTCGATGGTCTTGCCGGTGTACGGGTCAGCCAGAGTGCCGCTGATGACGGTGCATGCGTGGGTCCTGACCTTGAAACGAACGTTGGTCAGGTCGCGGCGCAGAATGTCGTCGCGGGTGTTGCACTTGTTGCCGTCAACGTCATCCCAGGCGGGGCCGAACTGGTCGCGGGAGTAACCGTTCTTCGAGGCGCGATCCTTCACCTGCAGGGACGCCAGTTCGTTCTTCGCGGTCGCAAGATCCGGTGCGAGCGCGGTCGCGGGGTCAACCGCCTTGTACGGGTTCTTGACCTCGGCGAGGGTTTCCGTTGCGACGTTCGCTTCTTCGTCATCTGCGGTGGATGAGGTGCTCTTATCGGTGCCAAGCAGCCCATCCACGCCGTTCTTGCTCACGTAGACCAGGCCAATAATCAGCACGATCACAGCAAACAGGGCGAGCAGGCCGTAAATGAGGCGCTTCTTCTGCGGGTCCATCGAATCGGGCAGCTTGGGCAGGTTGCGCTGCAGCTGCTGAAGTTCCTGCAGGGAGGGCAGGTTGTTGTTCGCGGGCTTTTTGCTCACGGGTTCTCCAAGACGGGTAGACGGGACGCGGCTGAGTGCACCGCATCATCAAGGATAGAGGGAGCGGGGTGGAAATAGTGAACTTGAGGGCAAAAATAGCCGCCCCGACGCTGAGATACCTGTCACGATGCTGTGCGGGGTGGAGGTTGCGGAGGTTTTGGTGAGTGGGGATGGGGGTCTTAGCCGTGGGGGAGCGGTCGTCATATTTCTGTGGGGAGCGCGCTACTTACGGGCGATTTTTGAAAAAACAGGGTGAAAAGTTCAAAAACTCTATCCACAGACGGCACTCAAAACCGCAAAACGCAAGGTTATCCACAGAAGCAGTAGCCGCAGGGTGCAGGGTCGGCTCAGCGCTGGCAAGGTGAAGGAACCCACCCACTAGTTTCTAAGGAGAAACCATGAGCGACACCATCCTGATCCGCGGATTCACCGCCTCCGACCCGGCACTGAGCACCCTGCCCAACGGGGTGCCCGTCGTGAACTTTCGCCTCGCCAGCACCCCGCGCTGGCAGGACGCCACCGGCACCTGGAAAGAAGGCACCACCAACTGGTACACCGTGAAAGCCTACCGCCGCCTCGCGCAGAACATCGCCACATCCATTGAGAAGGGGCAGCCGCTGGTCGTGAGTGGCCGCCAGCGCATTAGCCGCTGGAACCGCGAAGACGGCACGCAGGGCACTACGGTAGAAGTGGACGCCCTCGGTATTGGCCACGACCTGAACTACGGCACGAGCACCTTCGCCCGCACCGTGGAGAAGCGCACGGTCAACGAGGGCTCCCTGCAGAGTGCGTCTCAGCAGGACGCACCTCAGCTGGGTATGCCGCATTCGGGTGCGCCGTTGCAGGAGACGCCTCAGCCGGGCATGTCTCAGTACACGCAGCAGTATGCCCCTGCGCACGCACCCCAGCAGAACGCGGAGGCGCCGGGCGTGACCGCTCCAGGTGCTTCGGCACAGAATGGTGCATCCCAGGGCGGGGGAGCGCAGAGTGACGAACCCCCCTTCTAAAAGTGCTCCCCGGATGCTTGCATAAACGCGGGTGCATTGGGATAATGGAGCATTGTGTTGACATCGGGCACGCCCCTGCCGCAGGGGGGAGAGCGACCAACGGTGTCAGCCTTCGGGCACCAATCCTGTCCGAAGCATCAAGTTTTCTGTCCCGCAGTGGGGCAGAGCAATCTGAGTCTATTTGACCTGCGGCAGATGGCTCTGGAGATCTACAACTATGCAGACTCTTGACTTCCTCGACAAGAAGTCCCTCCGTGACGACATCCCCGCATTCGGCCCCGGTGACACCCTGAACGTTCACGTTAAGATCGTTGAAGGTAAGAACCACCGTATCCAGGTCTTCAAGGGCTTCGTCGTTGGCCGCCAGGGTGCAGGCGTTCGCGAGACCTTCACCGTCCGCAAGGTTTCCTTCGGCGTTGGTGTTGAGCGTACCTTCCCGGTTCACTCTCCCTCCATCGAGAAGATCGAGCTGGTAACCCGCGGTGACGTCCGTCGTGCAAAGCTGTACTACATGCGCGACCGCCACGGTAAGGCTGCTCGTATCCGCGAGAAGCGCGAGTTCTAATCTTTATAGATACAGAATTCTGTTGCAAACCGCTCCCCAACCGCATTCCGCGGGAGAGGAGCGGTTTTTGCATATTCTGAGACCTCGTTTTCTGAGAACCTTGCCGCTCTCAGAAAATAAAAGCCCAAGAGCGCAAACACTCTCGATACAATAGCTAGGTACCGTTTCACTCGAGCTAGGTATCTCTCAAACGAAAGGCTCACTCCAGCATGGCAGACGACAAGAACACTGCGAACACCAGCCCCTTCCCTGAGGGATACCAGCCTCAAAGCCGCCGCGAGCGCCGCGAAATGGAAGAATACTTTGCGCGCCTCGCCGCCGAAAAGGCAGCAGCTGAGAAGGCTGCTACCGAGCAGAGCGCCGCAGCGAAGAATACCGAGCGCGAAGAAACCGCCGATGAGGAGACTGCCGCAGACGTGGAAACCACCAAGGACTTCTCCGAAATGACCCCCAAGGAACGCCGCAAGGCAAAGCGCGCCGAACAGGCAGAGCTGACCTACTCCCAGGCGCAGGAAGAAGGCCGCCTCGGCGAATGGCTCTGGGTGCAGGCACGCGAAGGCGGCACCGTCATCCTGTACGCGCTGGTCATCGCATTCCTGGTCAAGACCTTCCTGCTGCGCGGCTTCTACATTCCTTCCGGCTCCATGGAGCAGACCCTGCAGGTCAACGACCGCGTGTTCATTAACGTGGCGGGCTCTTACTTTAGCGAGCCTAAGCGCGGCGACGTCATCGTCTTCAAGGACTCTCAGGGCTGGATTCCTTCCACCCAGAAGACCAGCAGCCCGCTCAAGGACGCCCTGTCCTTCGCGGGTATTCTGCCGGATACTTCCTCGAACTTCCTGGTCAAGCGCGTTATCGGTACTCCCGGTGACGTGGTCGAAAGCGACGGCAACGGTAAAATCAAGGTCAACGGCGTAGAGATTACCGAACCGTACCTGTACCCCGGCAACCCGCCCTCGGAGATGCCCTTCAAGGTGACCGTGCCCGCCGGCAAGTACTTCGTGATGGGCGACCACCGCAGCAACTCCGCCGACTCCCGCTACCACATTAGCGACGGCACCGCGTTCATCTCCAAGGATGACGTGCAGGGTAACGTGTTCGTGGTGGCCTGGCCGCTGAACCACTTCGGTCTGCTGCAGGATCAGAGCTCGGTGTTCTCCTCGATTCCTGCACCGTCCTCCACCCCGAGCGAATAAGCGAGCGTGGCAATGATGGTGAGCGCCCAGAAGAGCGCAACGAAACCCGCTCAAGCTAAGCCCGCCAAAGCAACCCCGCCAGCTGCAGACCTTGAGTACGAGCAGCAGCTCTTCGCCTCCGGTGCCCGCACGGTTGCCGGAATCGATGAGGTAGGCCGCGGCTCCATGGCGGGCCCGGTCACCGTGGGCGTCGCAATCCTCACCCCGGACGCCACCCTCGAGGTGGGCGGGCTGATCGACTCCAAGGCGCTCTCACCGGCACGCCGCGAATCCATGGTTCCCGAAATCCGCCAGTGGTGCGCCGTGGCGGTCGGGCACGTGGAACCGGCTGATATTGATCGGCTCGGCATGACCCTCTCGCTGAGGCTTGCCGCCCAGCGTGCGCTCGCCGAGCTGGCGCGCCGCGGATACCGTGCCGACGCCGCCCTGCTGGACGGTAAGCACGACTGGTTCACCCCTCCGCAGGAGGACCTGTTCAGCGCGCTGGCGCCGGACCCGGCGCAGGCACACTACAACGCACTGCTCGCCCAGGCTTGGGAAGGCGTAGGTGAGGGTGGTGCAGATGAGCCCACGCAGATGCCGGTGACCATGGTCATTAAGGGCGACTACAAGTGCGCCTCCATCGCCGCCGCATCGGTGGTTGCGAAGGTGGAACGTGACGAGCTGATGGTCCAGTTGGATACCCGCTACCCGGGGTACGGCTGGGCAAAGAACAAGGGCTACGGATCTGCCGCTCACCGCGAGGCGATTAGCGTGCAGGGCCCCAGCCCGCAGCATCGACTCTCATGGTCGCTTCCGGCGACCGCCGAGCAGATTGAGGCCGCTGCGGCACAGCGCGGCTAGAGCGTGTGGTGTTCCTGAAAACCGCGCCTTGGAAGCCTGCGAAAGCCTAACGTGCCACCGCTGAATCAGTACTAAAAAGCCCAGGAAAGGAAGAGTAGTGAGCGCAGAAGACCTCGAAAACTACGAGACCGACGCCCAAATGGCGCTCTACCGCGAATACAAAGACGTCATGTCACTCTTTAGCTACGCGGTAGAAACCGACCGACGCTTCTACCTGGCGAACCAGGTGGACGTCACCCCGCACGTGCAGGACGGCACCCTCTACTTTGAGGTGAGCATGAGCGACGTGTGGGTGTGGGATGTATTCCGCTCCAACCGCTTTGTGAAGAAGGTGCACGCCTACTCGGTGCGTGACGTGAACGTGGAGGAGCGCCTGCCCAACCAGGAGTTCACCGTGCCGGAAATGCCGGACTTCAACGCCTAGCGCACGCTCGATTTACCGCCTTGCCGGGGGTAAGCGCGGCTGCCGAGCTGCCGGGTGGCAGAATCAGGTGTTGAAACCGCATGATGAAGCTGCGTTATGAAACCGCGTGATGAACCTGCGCGAATATGACGCGTCGAATCGGCACCCGAGCCGCGTTTTTGAAAAATATGCCCCAAAATTTCAAATAAATGGCTGTGGATAACCTCTAATTCCTTCTGGAAGCTGAGGTTATCCACAGTTTTTCGTTAACCGCCTTCGGGCACGCGCGCGGCGGGCACAGTAGAAGCATTACCGCTATCTACCGGGGGAGAGACCCATGACAACAGCCCGAATAACAGCCCACGCCGCAACCCGAAGCGCACCCAACAGACCTCTGCTCCAGAGCACCCAGCCTCCGCGAACCCAGCTCCAGCGAACCCCGCCCCGCGCCCACAGCGTCGGCAGGTGGGGCGAGGAGCTGACCGCCCGCATCCTGGAAGCGAACGGCTACCGCATCCTGGAGAGGAATTGGCGACCGCCCGCCGGACTCGAACACGAACAGATCCGCGGCGAGCTCGACCTGATCGCCATTGACCCCGAGGACGAACTGGTTTTCGTTGAGGTCAAGACCCGCAGCAGCGAAGACTTCGGGCACCCGTTCGCGTCCATTGACCGCGATAAGGCGCGCCGCACGCGCTCGCTGGCGATTCTCTGGTGCAGGCTGCGCGAGAACCTGGATTTTCCGCGCTTTCGCATTGACGCAATTGCGGTGACCGGAACCTGCGAAACCTTCACCTTCGAGCATCTGAAGGCGGTGGCGTAATGGGATTCGCACGCACCTATTCCGTGGCGCTGGTTGGCTTGCGCGGGCACATTGTTGACGTTGAGGCGGATATTTCGCAGGGCCTGCCCGGCTTCGTGCTACTGGGCCTGCCGGACACCGCACTCAACGAGTCGAAAGAGCGTGTGCGCTCCGCGGCGAAGAACACCGGCATCACCCTCACTCAGCATCGGCTCACCGTGAACCTGACCCCGGCGACCCTGCCCAAACGCGGCTCGGCGTTCGACCTTGCCATCGTGGTGGCGGCGCTGCAGGCTGAGAAGAAATTGCACCCCAGCGGCGATAGTGTCTTCCTGGGCGAGCTGGGCCTAGACGGAACGCTACGCCCCGTGCCAGGCATCCTGCCCGCGGTCAAAGCCGCTGTGGACGCCGGACACCACCGCGTGATTGTGCCCGCCGAAAATGCTGAGGAGGCGGCACTGATTCCCGGTGCGCAGGTGAGCGGTTTCCGCTGCCTGGCGGAGGTTTTTGCCGCTCTCGGTGCCGAGAGTCAGAAGCTGACATACCCGCCCGCCCCGCAGACGGAGGCGAGCGCGCCGGCGGCGAAACCGGCTGAAATCCCTTCGGATATGAGCGATGTTGCCGGTCAGTCGCAGGGGCGTTTCGCCCTGGAAATTGCCGCCGCGGGCGGCCACCACATGCTGTTGACCGGCCCGCCCGGTTCGGGCAAAACCATGCTGGCGGAGCGCCTGCCGAGCATCCTGCCGACCCTCGACAATGACGCCGCGATGGAGGTGACCGCGATTCGTTCCCTCTGCTCGGCGGGGGAGCACCTGAGCGAGCTGGTGCGTCAGCCGCCGTTTGAGGCGCCGCATCATAGCGCCTCCGCGCCGGCGATTCTGGGTGGCGGCAGCGGCATTCCCCGCCCCGGCTGTGTGTCTAAAGCGCACCGCGGCGTGCTCTTTCTGGACGAGGCGCCGGAGTTCAAACGCACGGTGCTTGATTCGCTCCGCCAGCCCCTGGAGTCGGGGACCGTGACCCTGGATCGTTCGAGCGCGTCGGCGACGTATCCGGCGCGTTTTCAGCTGATTCTGGCGGCAAACCCGTGCCCCTGCGGTATGAACGTGGGCACCGGTACGGAGTGTACGTGTGCCCCGCGTGAGCGTCGCGCCTATTTTGGGCGGCTGTCCGGCCCGCTAGTTGACCGCATTGACGTGAATGTGACGGTTCCGAAGGTGTCTTCCACGGAGCTTGCGGGCGGTCAAGTGAACGAGAGTTCGGCGCAGATTCGCGAGCGCGTCATGGCGGCGCGGCAGGCTCAGCGGGAGCGTCTGGAGCCGTACGGGTTGAAGACGAATGCGGAGATGAACGGCAAGATTCTGCGCGGCCCGCTGCGTCTGGATGCGAAGCTCACCGGCGAGCTGAACGCCGCTGTGGACCGCGGAACGCTGACGGCTCGCGGTTACGACCGGGTGCTGCGTATAGCCTGGACCCTCGCCGATTTGGAGGGTGCCGCCTACCCGAGCCGGGAGCACCTGGATGTGGCGCTCTTTTTGAGGCAGCAGGGACAGCTGAAATAATGTGCCAGCTGAAATAGGGGCAGTTGACATAGCGTGCCGGCTTATTAATGGAAACGAATCACTCGCGAGAGGAGAAGAAAACCATGAGTGAGAAGAAAAGGAAGAAGCAGCAGGCCAAAGAGGCTGAGCTGAGAGAACAGGAGCTGAGAAACGCCGCGCCGGAAGAGCATGCGACGGAAGAGCACGTGCCAGAAGAAAGCGCGGCGGAGGATTTTGTGCAGGAGGAACTGCAGATTCGCCTGCCCGGTCGAACCCTGGATCGGCACTCCCTGGTGCGTGAGAGGGTGGCGCATATTCTGTCGCTGGGGCAGGAGCCTTCGCCGAGCCCGTATAACGCGGCGCGGTTGCCTGGGTTCCTCGCTTCCTGCCTGAACCCGGTATATCTAGAAGAGATGCACCTGGGGGAGAATAACCGACAGGAACAGCCGGGGGAGGAGCAGGGTGAGCGCCTCGGACCCGCGGCGGGCACAGCCTCCAGCGGTTCTGAGCCCGCGCCCCTGTTCAACCCCTCCCTCAGCGCGGAGGAGCTTGAGGCGGCGTGCCGCGAGTACATCCGCTGCTGTACCGCCCAGCTGATGCGCTACGCCGAACCCGCCGATGAGCTCGTGGTCGAAGCCCTCACCACCCTGGGCGCGCCGCTGACCCTGCACTACCTGCTGACCGGGCACATCCCCGATGAGCACACCTGGGAGCGCGGCGAACCGGATGAGCAGCTGAGCGAATTTCTGCACTCGGTGGGCGCGCCCGCCGAGGGGGACTCCACCCTGTTTTCCAGCGCGAATGGCTACTACACGCCGGGCGAGCATCAGATGAGCCGCGATAAGTTCGGCAAGGCGCTCGCAACCCGCCGCCTGCGCTGGAACCGCCGCATGGAACGCACCCTAAACGCGGAGGCGCACATGGCGGCAACCTGTGGGGCGTGGCTGGTCACTCCCGCCGATCCGCTGTGGCCGCCGCAGCTGAACGATTTGGGGCCCGCCCGCCCGTACGGGTTGTGGTGTCGAGGCGATTCGCGGCACCTGCTGGATGTGGCGGCTGCCCCGAGCGTTGCGCTGGTTGGTTCGCGTGACCCGAGCATCTACGGTACGGAGGCGACGACTCACCTTGCCGCCGAGTTGGCGCGCCGCGGGTACACGGTGATTTCTGGTGGTGCGATGGGCATTGATATTGCAGCGCATCGGGCGGCGCTGACCCAGCAGGGCAGCGACCTGCCGACTATCGCCTTTATGGCGGGTGGGTTGGATCGACTCTACCCGGCGCAGAACTCGGATGCGCTGAACATGATTGTTGACCGCGGGCTCATCATGAGCGAGGTGAGCGTGGGCAACACCCCCACGCGTTGGCGTTTTCTGGAGCGTAACCGCCTGATTGCGGCGTTGGCGCGGCACACCATTGTGGTGGAGGCGCGCTGGCGTTCCGGTGCCCTGAATACGGCTCGTCACGCGATGGAGATTGGGCGTACGCTCTGGGCGGTTCCGGGGCAGATTAATTCGCCGAACTCGGTGGGCACGAACCGTCTGCTACGCGATGGACTAGCGCAAACACTCACCGAGGCCGCCGATATTCTCGAGTACGATGCCGCCGCCGGTTTCGAGCTGGGCACCGAACACGAGAGCGAATGGGATCAGGTGGCGTCCTCCAGTGCGCTGGATGAGCTGACCGAGCGACAGGGTAGGGTCTGGGATGACTTGAGCCCGCGCTCCTACCGCGGCGTGGACGAGATTGCCGCCGCCCTCGGGTTGAGCGCTCGCGACGTGATGGCTGACCTATTCCACCTGGGTCGTTGCGGTCTGGCGGAGAGCAACGGAACGAGCTGGAGGAAGGTCCGCCCGGCCGTCGCGGTATAGGGTTCTTCCTGATGACGGGGCGGCACGTGGAGAGCGCTGAACCTCTCTACAATTGGGGTAGGCTTGCGCGCACTGGCGCGGAGCCTACCCCTGCCGCCCTCTCATCGGGTGCGTGCGAGAACTTCGAAAGACAGAAACCCGAAAGGAGGGACGCATGACCCCCGCCCGCCCGCCCGAAAACTGGGCTGAAAACCGGAACGAGAACCGGGAAGAATACCGGGACGAGGCTCCCTCCACGACCCTGCCGGTGACCTACACCCGTAGCCTTGCCGCGGATAACCCCCAAACCCAAGCTGAGGGTTCAGGCTCTGCTTTACCCGACTCTGCCCTACCTGAGTCGGCACTGGGTGTTTCCGGCGAGGTGTTCCGCCCCGTCTTGGACCGTTTTGAGCGTTTTCTGCGCTATGAGAAGCACCGTTCCGAAGAGACGATCCGCTCGTATATTTCCGATTTGGAGGGCTTCTTCGGCTACATGGCGCGCCGCGGCGTGCGCCATCTGGACAGCATTGATGCGTCTCTGATTCGTGAGTGGTTGGGTTCGCTGCACCTGCGGCAGGCGGCTCGTTCTACGGTGGCGCGCCGCGGTTCGACCCTGCGCACGTTCTTCACCTGGGCTCAGGAGGAGGAGCTGGTGCACTCCAACCCGACCCGCGGTATGCGCACCCCCAAGCGGGAGAATCACCTGCCGCCGGTGCTGAGCCGCGAGCAGATGAACCAGTTGCTGACCACTCTGCAGGAGCGTCGGGCGCAGGATCCTCGTGATGCGCGCCTGCTACGCCTGGAGGCGGTGGTTGAGGTACTGTACGCCTCGGGCATGCGTATTTCTGAGTTGACCGGCCTGGATTTGCAGAGCGTGGACCGGGCGAATAAGACGGTGCGCGTGCTGGGTAAGGGCAATAAGGAGCGTGTGGTGCCGCTGGGCACCCCGGCGCTCAAGGCGTTGAATCGTTGGGTGTCCTATGGTCGTCCGCAGTGGATTCCGGAAGGGTCCCAGGGCGTGACGGCGCTGTTTATCGGTCCTCGGGGTGGGCGTGCGAATGCCCGTCAGATTCGTGAGGACCTGACCCGTCTGCTGCGCACGGTGGAGAATACTCAGGCGTCGGGTGCGCACGTTTTGCGTCATTCAGCAGCGACTCACCTGGTCGACGGTGGTGCCGATATTCGTTCGGTGCAGGAGCTGCTGGGGCACTCGTCGTTGGCGACCACGCAGATTTACACGCACGTGTCGATGAAGCGTCTGGCGGAGACGTACGCGCGGGCGCATCCGCGCGCCTAGCGGTTAGTGTATGTGGCAGGAGCGCGCGGGGCGGGGGAGTGCTCCGGACTGCGCTTTGAAGGGTGCTCTGAACGCCGCCGCTAATGTCTCTCTATTTGAACCTTGCCCGTCTGGGTTGTACGAATGGGTGAGTTCAATCTAAGCTATACACTGTTCAACCACCGCCTAAACTCCCAGTGCGCCCCGAATTTCTGCACTGCGATGTTTATACAAAGCGGCTGAACAAGGTAGCATAGGTAACAGACTAGCCGTGGTCTCCGTCTCTACGGAGGCACCGCGTACGAGTACTAAAAACCAGAAAGGTCGCACCGCATGCGCGCACTCGTTTGCCCCGGACAGGGCTCCCAGAAGAAGGGCTTCCTGAGCCCCTGGCTCGAGATTGAAGGTGTGCGTGAGCACCTGGAACGACTCTCCGAAGCGGCAGGCATCGACCTGATTCACTACGGCACCGAAGCCGAAGAAGAAACCATCAAGGACACCGCCATCGCCCAGCCCCTCATCGTGGCTGCAGGCATTGTGACCGGCCGACTCGCACTGCGCGAACTCGACGGTGAAGAACTCATCTTCGCGGGTCACTCCGTCGGCGAAATCACCGCAGCAGCCCTCGCGGGCGTACTCAGCGACGAAGACGCAATGCGTTTCGTACGCGTGCGCGCCAACGGCATGGCGGAGGCGGCAGCCGCCTCCCCGACCGGCATGGCTGCAGTACTCGGCGGCGTTGAAGAAAACGTCCGCGAAGCCATCGAGGCAGCAGGCCTCGTTGCCGCAAACTCCAACGGCGGCGGCCAGATCGTAGCCGCAGGCCCCATCCCCGCAATCGAAGCATTCGCAGCGAACCCGCCCGCACGCGCTCGCGTCATCCCTCTGAAGGTCGCTGGCGCATTCCACACCGAGGCAATGGCACCCGCAGTGCCCGCCCTGGAAGAGTTCGCCGCATCCCTGAAGGTTTCCGACCCGACCTCCGCACTGCTGACCAACCGCGACGGATCCGCCGTGGCATCCGGTGAAGAGTTCGTCAAGACCCTCGTCTCCCAGGTGACCAGCCCCGTCCGCTGGGACCTGTGCATGGCAACCCTGCTTGAGCGTGAGGTCGCTGGCATTATCGAGGTTGCCCCCGCAGGCACCCTGGTCGGCCTGGCTAAGCGTGCGATGCGCGGTGTGCCCGGCACCTCCATCAACACTCCCGAGGATCTTGCCTCGCTGAAGGGCTAAACGCCGGGGGAGCACCCCGCTCTCCTCTGAACCCTTCACACTAGACATGCACTTTAGACATGCGAGGCACACACCGCCTCGCAAGCATCAGCACTAAGGATTGAATACGTGACTACCCTCAAGCAGTACGAAATCAACCGCTACTCCCGCATCCTCGGTTACGGCGCAGCCCGCGGCGAGGTCATCGTCCCCAACGATGACATCGTTGAGGCAATCGACTCCTCCGACGAGTGGATTAAGCAGCGCACCGGCATCGCAACCCGCCACCGCGCCAGCGAAAACCAGTCGGTAGCCGACCTTGCCATTGGCGCCGCAAAGGACGCTCTCGAAGCATCTGGCGTAGCTGGCGAGGACATTGAGGCGGTCATCATCTCGACCATCTCGCACCCCTACGCAACCCCCTCCCTAGCAACCCTGGTCGCCGACGCCATCGGCTCCAAGTGCCCCGCATACGACATCTCCGCAGCGTGTGCAGGTTTCTGCTACGGCATCGCCCAGGCAGACGCCCTCGTCCGCGCGGGTACCGCAAAGCACGTGCTGGTCATCGGCGTTGAGAAGCTCTCCGACTTCATCGACAACACCGAACGCACCATCTCCTTCCTGCTCGGCGACGGCGCAGGCGCAGCAGTCGTAGGCGTCTCCGACGAGCCGGGCATCGCCCCGACCGTATGGGGTTCGGACGGCTCCCGCTGGGGCACCGTCGGCATGACCCACTCCCTGCTGGACATCCGCAACCGCGACTTCGTTGCGAACCCCGTCGAAGAAGGCGAAAAGATCTGGCCCACCCTGCGTCAGGACGGCCCCTCCGTCTTCCGCTGGGCAGTATGGGAAATGGCGAAGGTCGCCAAGCAGGCACTCGAGACCGCCGGTATCACCCCCGACGAGCTCGGCGCGCTCATCCCGCACCAGGCAAACGCCCGCATCATTGACCAGATGGTCAAGACCCTCAAGCTTCCCGACACGGTGGCAGTGGCACGCGACATCGTCGATGCCGGTAACACCTCCGCCGCATCGGTCCCGCTCGCCGCACACCGCCTGCTCAAGGAGAACCCGGAACTCTCCGGCAAGTTCGCCCTGCAGATCGGCTTCGGTGCCGGCCTGGCATTCGCAGCTCAGGTAGTCGTCCTTCCCTAAGGAAAACCACCGGAGCCCGATGCTCGCCCGCCCCCTCAGCCCGGCACCAAGCCGGTGCACGAGAAAGAAAATAAAGCGGGAAAGCATCCCCACAAACTCCGAGTTGACGCATGCGTACACCACGCAGACACGATAAACTCGGTAATGCACGCGTACCCACGAATTGTGGGTGCGATGACCATCGAACAACAAAGGAGCCCCTGAATGGCTAACAAGGAAGAGATCCTCGCAGGTCTGGCAGAAATCGTTAACGAAGAGACCGGCGTTGAGGTTGAGGACGTTCAGCTGGACAAGTCCTTCACCGAGGACCTGGACATCGACTCCATCTCGATGATGACCATCGTCGTGAACGCTGAGGAGAAGTTCGAGGTGACCATCCCGGACGAAGAGGTCAAGAACCTCAAGACCGTTGGCGACGCAGTCGAGTTCATCGCGAACGCTGCCTAAGCTATAGCTAATAACGAGGCGGCGCGGGCTCTCACCGGCCCGCGCCGCATCGCTATTCACTCAACAGCCCAACACACCCCCGGGAACACGCAGAGTGCGATGACTGCACTCTCCACGGCGTGAAAACGCCCACTGTAAACCCCGGGCCCTACAGGTTTTTATCCACACACCACCGGATAAACCACCAAATCGACCACCGAAGAGAAAGTGCCACAATGTCTCGAAAAGTGCTGGTGACCGGCCTCGGCGCGACCACCCCCATTGGCGGCGACGTCCCCACCACCTGGGAAAACGCAACCAAGGGCGTATCTGGTGTATCCACCCTCGACTACCCCTGGGTTAAGGAATATGACCTTCCCGTATACATTGCAGGCCAGCTCGCTGTGCCCGCCCTCGAATCCGGCCGCCTCACCAAGGTAGAAGCAAAGCGCCTGGATCCTTCGGGCCAGCTCGCCCTCATCGCCGCACGCGAAGCATGGGAAGACGCAGGATTCTCCGGCCCCGACGCCGAATCCGCAGAAGAAGTCGACCCCGAACGCACCGGCGTAGCCTTCGGTACCGGCATTGGTGGCGTGTGGACCCTCCTCGACGCATGGGACACCCTCCGCGAAAAGGGCCCCCGCCGCGTCCTGCCCATGACCGTGCCCATGCTCATGCCCAACGGCAACGCAGCAGCCGTCTCCATGAACCTCAAGGCACGCGCCGCAGCACAGACCGTCGTCTCCGCATGCGCATCCTCCACCGAAGCCATGCAGCTCGGTGCTGAAATGATTCGCAGCGGCAAGGCAGACGTCGTCATCGTCGGCGGTGCCGAAGCAGCAATCCACCCGCTTCCCATGGCAGCATTCGCCAAGATGCAGGCACTCTCCTCCCGCAACGACGAACCTGAAAAGGCATCCCGCCCCTACGACGTCGACCGCGACGGCTTCGTCATGGGTGAAGGCGCAGCAGCGCTCATCCTCGAATCCGAAGAGCACGCCAAGGCACGCGGCGCACGCGTCTACGCGGAACTGGCAGGCACCGGCGTATCCGCCGACTCCTACCACATCACCGCACCGGACCCCGCAGCACTCGGCGCAACCCGCGCACTGCGCGAAGCCCTCGAAGACGGCAACATCGACCCGAAGACCGTCGTGCACATCAACGCGCACGCCACCAGCACCCCCGCCGGTGACCTGCCCGAAGCAACCGCAATGCACGAAACCTTCGGTGAGCACACCAAGAACATTGCCGTCTCCGCAACCAAGTCCATGACCGGCCACCTGCTCGGCGGCGCGGGCGCACTCGAAGCCGTACTCACCGTACTGGCACTGCACCACCGCACCGCACCCTGCACCATCAACCTGGACAACAAGGACCCCCAGATTGACCTGGATGTGGTGACCGAGGCACGCGAGCTGCCCGCCGGTGAGATCGTGGCACTGTCGAACTCCTTCGGTTTCGGCGGCCACAACGCGGTTGTAGCATTCCGCTCCGTAGAGGACTAAAACCTCAGGGCTTCTAGCCTTATATAGATATAACGCTCCCTCAACTACCGTGTGTAGCTGGGGGAGCGTTACGTTTTCTGAATGCGTTTACGAGAGAGCGGCATACCGGACGCCGCTCGCGGGGGAGTAAGGTTTCCGGGGGTTAGTTGTTTGAGATGGCGCGTACCGGACGCCGCTCGCGGGGGAGTGCCCCCTCTTCAGCGCCTGGGGGCGCTTCGAGGACGGAGCCCCCGCTTCGCGTGTCCGGTACGCCCTCTAGGTCGCCTATCCCTCGGGGGAGTAGATATAGATGCTTGGTACGGGGTTAGGGTATTCGGTCAGCTCGCCAAAATTTGGATTGAGTAGGGCTGGTCTGGGGCTGAGTTTCGTGCGCAGCTTGCCCGAGTTTGGGGTGGGCAGGGTTTCACAGGTTAAAAACGGGTGGCGTATTCGCTCCGGCACTGCGAATACGCCACCCAAACACACCACACTCCACAAGACAATGCAGAGCGCGCGGGATCAACCATCCCGCAAGGTTCCCGTAACCCCCATCGCGCACCACGGTAGGCGACGACAGAAGAACGGGAGCTTATGACCGTTTGACACGCACAACGCCACCTCGTACAGGTATACAAAGGCGCACGCCATGCGATCTTCCGGAAGTTTATTCGGAAGAGCTCCCACGCCGGTTCCGTTGAGAAAACAATTCGGTGTGGTTGCCTCCCGATGGTGAAGCACATCAACATCGTGTGCCGCAATACTGCGCAATCCAGTACGCGCAGATGTTGCGTGAAAACCATCCTCAGGAATGCAGTCCGTGGGCCAGTTTTCCAGCTTCAAATGGCAGAAGCTTAAGGGTTTGATGTGAGTGCTCGGATGGTCCGAATCATGTCGCTCTCAACGGAACCGGTTTATCGGTGATGGGAGCTCCTGTAGATAAGAATAACCTTAAATCACCCCTGGAGTAAACCTTAAACCAATAATTTAACCTTATTGTTATAATTCCTTGTCGTAAAGGTATTGACGGGTGTTCAGCGTGCCCTGAGTAACCCCCTGGAGGCCCTCATAACTCTTTGGTCTGTTTGGCGCTCTCCACCGTTATGAAACCGTGATAAATCATTCCCGAAAATTGAAGAATCGGGTTCCAAAACGGTTCCGCAAGTGACTACCGTGAGGGCTTGTTGAGAGGGGCTTGAAGATGCGCCGAGAGCACAGTCATAAAACGTCATCTTGTCACGGAAGTTATCCCAGAGAAAACAAATTAAACCCCCGGCGTGCGCTGTGGCATAATCAGTATCGACATCGTGCTCCGGGGTCGGTGAAATTCCGAACCGGCGGTCACAGCCCGCGAACCGCTCTCGCAGGCAGGCAAAAAATCGTACGAATCTTCGCATCCGCACAGGATGCCAAGACTCCGCTAGAGACGCCCGCCCGCAAGAGAGGCCGAACCGGTGAAAATCCGGTGCCGACAGTACAGTCTGGATGGAAGGTAGCACGAGCAGAAAAAGGCAGGAGCGCACTCCGCCGAGCATCACGAAAACCGGGATAACGCGCAGGGTGCACCGACGCAGTTGCTTCAGAGAGCTGCTGCTTGAGAAAACTGTTGCTTAGAGAGCGGTTTCTTGGCAGAGCATCAGCTTTTGATGCAGTAGGGGAGAGGCACCTCGGAGGTGCCGGTACGTTATTCCCCTCAGTCGCAGTCGGCTGATCTCAGCTGTGGTTTTCAGCTGCGGTTGGCTGGTTCGCCGCTCCCGCCTCACCACGGATACCGGGCACCCCCATAAGATGCCCACGGTAGCCGCCCTTTCTGTTCCTCTCCCCGGAGCCGCCGCAGATGCGCACCCCGCGCATCCGAAATATGGTCCAACTCAGAGAGGAAAGAAACAATGGACATCCTGCGGTGGCTCTTCGACGCACAAATTCACGTGGGGGACCAGTCCCTCCTCGTGCGCGAAGTTCTCGGAAACGCATTCGGCCTAGCATCGGCGCTGGGCGGCATGCGACGCAAAGTATGGGCGTGGCCCGTCGGTATTCTCGGCAACCTGCTACTCCTCACCGTCTTCCTGGGCACCCTCGTCGGTAGCCCCCACCCCGTAACCATGCTCGGCCAGGCAGGCCGCCAAATCATGTTTATTGCCGTGTCCATCTGGGGCTGGCATCGTTGGCATGCAACCCGCGCCGCCGGTGGTGACGCTTCCGAAGGTGCTGCAGTAATCCCCAAGTGGGCAACGAACACCGAACGCGCCGGCCTGGTTGTCGCCATGGTTGCAGGCACCCTGCTACTCACCCCCATCTTCCGCGCTCTCGGCTCCTACGAGCCGGTCTGGTCCGACGCTTGGATCTTCACCGGCTCACTGCTCGCCACCTACGGCATGGCGCGCGGTTGGGTTGAATTCTGGCTCATCTGGGTTGCCGTCGACCTGGTTGGCGTGCCGCTGCTGTGGAGCGCCGGCTACTACGCAACCTCCCTCATGTACGTGTTCTACGGATGCTTCACCCTGGTCGGCTTCTTTGTCTGGTGGCGCACCCGCAACCTGGAGGCGCAGAAGACCCAGGTGCAGACCCAGTTCCCCGACGTGACCGTTGAAGTAACTGACGTGCAGAAGGGTCGTGCGTAAGATGCCGCAGAATCCCTCTCAGGAGGTGCTGGCGGGCGCGCACCTGCCCGCAACCCTTACCCCCAGCACGCACCTGCCGCATAACGATTTGGACTACTCCGCTGCGGAGTACGGTCACCTTGCTGGGCTGCCCGCCACACGCACCCTGAACCTGCCGAGCTCCGAGCAGACCCTCAGCCACGACGAGGCAATGACCCTGGCACTGCAGGCGGCACGCCAGGGTATTCGCGGAGCGAACCCGCTCGTCGGTGCCGTCATCACCGACCGTGACGGGCACCTGCTGCACGTGGGCTACCACCGAGGCGCAGGCACCCCGCACGCCGAAGCCGACGCACTCGCCGCCGCACGTGCCGCGGGAACCGACCTCACCGGCGCCCGCATGTACGTGAGCCTCGAGCCCTGCAACCACACCGGACGCACCGGCCCCTGCTCCCACGCCGTCGCCGAGGCGGGCATCAGCGAACTCTACTACGCCTACAGCGACGACACCGAAAACGCCGCCGGAGGCGCCGCCTACCTGCGCTCGCAGGGCGTCACCGTGCACGCCATGGAGGAGTTCGCGAATGCCTCCTACCTGCTGAACGAACGCTGGTTTATTGCCGCCGCCGAACGCCGCCCCTTCATTACCGCAAAGAGCGCGTCCACCCTGGACGGGTTCATTGCGGCTGCTGACGGCACGAGCAAATGGATTACCGGCCCCGCCGCGCGCATTGACGGGCACCTGATTCGCCACCGCGCCGACGCCGTCATGATCGGCACCCGAACCACCCTCATGGACGACCCGACCCTGGACGCGCGCGCCGCCAACGGGGAACGATTCGAGAAGCAGCCGCTGCGCGTGGTCATGGGCAAAACCGAGATTACCGAGAACTACCGCGTGCGCGGCCTCAACCCGCCCGAAGGTGTGGAGGCGGACCCGCAGAACTTCCTGCAGGTCTTCACCCACGACCCGCGCGAACTGCTCGATGAGCTGTACGCCCGCGGGGTGCGGCACCTCATGATTGAGGGCGGCCCCGGCATGGTTGGCCTCTTCGCCGGTGAAGACCTTATCGATGAGATGGTCTGGTACCGCGCCCCCATGATCATGGGGCAGGGCAAGAGCGCCGTGTACCGTCTGCTCGTGGACACCCTCGCGCAGGCGCCGCGCCTGCAACTGGATGATTTGGGCATGTTCCCGGCGGTGCGCGTGCTCGGTAATGACACCGCAACGCACCTGGTGCCGGCACCTCGCGGAACGGCGCAGGAACCGGGTGAGCGGCGTACCCTGCCGAAGCTGGACGCCTGCCACGCGCCCGAACCGAGGCTGGACTAGTCGCGGCTGGACTAGCATTCGCTTGGGCTAGTCTCCCTTCGGCTGAGCGCGGGCGAGGGAGTAGTACCTCAAGGAACCCCGCCTGCGCCCGGCTAATTCATGCCGGCTGGTTCGTATGCTGGCACAAAAGCTCCCCGTCACGGGGAATATTCGAAAAATACGTATAGTTATACCGACGAACAAACCATCGCCGCCCGTCGCCCTCAACGACGACGCCCCGGCGGACACGGCGAGAAAAGGAAAAGCACACATGTTTACCGGAATCATTGGCGCCCTCGGCACCGTAGAATCCATCACCCCCATCGAAGGTAGCGACGCAGCCTACCTGACCCTCAACGCCGGTGACATCGTCGCCGACCTCGAACACGGTGGCTCCCTCGCCGTCAACGGTGTATGCCTCACCGCTATCGACCTCGACCAGCTGCAGCCCGGTCAGTTCCGCGCCTACGCGATGGGTGAGACTCTGCGCCGCACCAACCTCGGCGACCTGAACCCCGGCGACACCGTCAACCTGGAGCGCTGCCTGCCCGCCGGTGGCCGCTTCGACGGTCACGTCGTGCAGGGGCACGTGGATGCGGTCGGTACCCTCGCATCCGTCACCGCGCACGAGGCGTGGAGCACCCTGCGTTTCAACCTGCCCACCGAACTGGCACCCCTGCTCGCTGAGAAGGGCTCCATCGCTGTTTCTGGCGTGTCCCTGACCGTCACCGCCGTTTCTGAGCCCGGCGAAACCCCCGCATGGTTCGAGGTCGGCCTAATCCCCGAAACCCTGAAGGCAACCAACCTCGGCGCGCTTAAGGTTGGCGACAGCGTGAACCTTGAGACCGATGCGCTCGCTAAGTACGTGCAGCGCCTGACCGCGTTTGCTGGCGTGCCGCAGACTGCTTCTGAGCAGGTTGCACCCCGCCGCGCCGACGCCGCAAGCGTTCTCGACAGCGTGCAGACCGCGGTGGACGCTATCGCCGCCGGTCGCGCCGTAGTCGTCGTTGACGATGAGGACCGCGAAAACGAAGGTGACATCATCTTCGCTGCCGAGCACGCAACCCCCGAGCTGATGGGCTTCATGATTCGCTACACCTCCGGCGTCGTGTGCGCGCCCATGAGCAACAAGCGTGCCGACGAGATGAACCTGCCGCCCATGGTCACCAACAACGAGGACCCCAAGGGCACCGCCTACACCGTCTCCTGCGATGCGGCCTCCAGCGTGAGCACCGGCATTTCCGCGGCGGACCGCGCACGCACCGTGCAGATCCTCGCGGACGCATCCTCCACCCCGGCGGATATTACCCGCCCCGGCCACATCTTCCCGCTGCGCGCCGTTGACGGCGGCGTGGCGGAGCGCCCCGGCCACACCGAAGCCGCAGTGGAACTCTCCCTCGCGGCGGGCCTGTCCGGCGTGGGCGTTATCGCCGAGGTCGTGCACGACGACGGCTCCATGATGCGTTTCGACGCCCTGCGCGCCTTCGCCACCGAGCACAATCTGCCCATGATCTCTATCGAAGACCTCATCAAGTACGTAGCTAAGGCGTAGGAGAACGCATGAGCGAAACCCCTAACACCCAGGCAACGCCGGGCACCCCCGCAGCGGGCACCCTGGTCGAGCCGGTTGAGGCGCAGGCTGAAGAGCTCAGCGCCGAATCCCTGCACATCGCCTCCGAGCTAGCTGAAGGCTACCGAGTCAGCCCCCTCGACATGGTGCCCAACCCCAGCCCGCTGCTGGTCGAAAGCACCGAAGAGGTCGCCGTACCCACCCCGCAGGGTGTGTTCGGCCTGCGCGCCTGGCGATTCGCAGACGGCGCCGAGCACATCAGTGCCCGCGCCCTCGACCGTGACGGCACCCCCGTACCCACCGAGGACGGGGGAGCGCCCGCGGTACGCATCCACTCCGAATGCGCCACCGGCGACATTTTCGGTTCCTTCCGATGCGATTGCGGCCCCCAGCTGGAGAACGGCCTGCGCATCCTCAGCTGCACCGGCGGGTACCTCATCTACGTGCGCAACCACGAAGGACGCGGCATCGGCCTGGTGAATAAGCTCCGCGCCTATGCGCTGCAGGATGCCGGTCTCGACACCCTCGATGCGAACCTGGCGCTCGGCCTGGACGGCGACATGCGTGACTACTCGCAGGCGGCACTGATCCTGCAGGAGCTCGGCGTGCATGAGCTGAGGCTCGTGACCAATAACCCCGCCAAGCAGGAGGCGCTCGAAAGCCTCGGCCTGCAGGTTACCGAGCTCATCCCGGACGAAATTCCCGCCCGCGTTGAGAACGCCCACTACCTGCAGACCAAGCGTGAGCGTATGCGCCACGTGCTCAAAAGCGCGTAGCGGAACCCCGGCAAACAATCCCGGCACACTAAACTTTTCAAAACCCAAAACCCACAAGGAGAACACTATGAGCGGCGTAGGCGCAGCAGACACCACCCTCAACCCCGAAGACTACAAGGGCTTCAAGCTCGCAATCGTAGCGGCAAGCTGGCACACCCAGGTCATGGACGGCCTCATCGACGGCGCACAGCGCGCAGCACGCGACGCAGGCATCGAGCCGACCCTCGTGCGCGTTCCCGGCACCTTCGAACTGCCCGTCGCAGCAACCCGCCTCGCAGAGAAGTTCGACGCAATCGTCGCGCTCGGCGTGGTCATCCGCGGCGGCACCCCCCACTTCGACTACGTCTGCCAGGGCGCAACCAACGGCCTGACCGACGTGTCCGTGCTGACCGGCCGCCCCATCGGCTTCGGCGTGCTCACCTGCGACAACGAGCAGCAGGCACTCGACCGTGCAGGCCTGGAAGGCTCTAACGAAGACAAGGGCTACGAGGCGACCGCGGCGGCACTGCAGACCGCAGCAACCCTCAAGCAGTTCAGCAACTAACGCGGCTGAACGGTACGCGGCTCAGTTTCACGAAGAGAACGTTCTGATCTTCACCGTGGAACTGGGCCGTAGTACCGGTTAAACTGAAACAACCCGCGCACCGGGCTTACCGGGATTTATCAGGCATTATCGGGCGTCTATGGATCTGGCAAGTATGCGCCAGAGAGATACACACCGGAACATATGTCCCGGTACCCCATGTACCGGTAAAACCCCATGTACCGGTAAAACCCCATGTACCGGTAAAAACCCCGCGCAGCAGCTAAGGGACACAGCGCACCGACGCGCTCCCAACCCAACACCAAGGAGTACAGCAATGCAGGATTTGGGCACCATCACCCCCAGCCTCGAAGAATTCCGCGCCCGCGCCGCCGGCACCCGCGTCATTCCCGTACACATCAAAATCCTCGCCGACTCACTCACCCCCATCGGCATCTACCGATCCCTCGTACTCCAAAACGACCAGGGCGAACCCGTCGAAGCAGCCCACGGCACCTTCCTGCTCGAATCCGCCAAAATCTCCGCAGAAGGCGAATCCGCAGCCTGGGACCGCTACTCCTTCATCGGCGCGTCCTCCCGCTCCACCCTCACCACCGTTGACGGCGCAGTCCACTGGCAGGGCCGCACCCCCGCCGGCGCGCCCGTCGACGGCGACCCCGTAGAAGCCATCGCCAAAACCCTGCAGATGCTCTACACCGAACCCGACCCGACCCTGCCGCCGCTCACCTCCGGCCTGGTCGGTTACCTCGGCTGGGACGTCGTGCGCCACTGGGAGCACCTGCCGTACCCGCCCGCCGATGACGTGAACCTGCCTGAATTCGCGCTCAACATGGTCTCCGACATGGCAATTCACGACAACAAGGACGGCACCGTCCTGCTCGTCGCCAACGCCATCAACTTCAACGGCACCAGCGAGAACGTCGACGGCGCCTACGAGGATGCCGTCGCGCGCCTGCACAGCATGCTCCGCCGCCTGCAGCGCGGCGCCGCAGCGACCACCTCCATTCTCTCCGGCGTGGCAGACGTCGACCGTAAGGTCCGCGAAGACGTCACCCTCACCTGGAGCGAACAGGGCTTCAAGGACGCCATCGACCGCTCCAAGAAGAACATCATTGATGGCGACGTCTTCCAGATCGTACTCTCACGCCGTTTCGAAGCCGAAACCAACGCCAAGGCACTCGACGTGTACCGTGTACTGCGCCAGTCCAACCCCTCGCCGTACATGTACCTCTTCAACTTCGAAGACAGCAACGGCACCCCGTTCCACATTGTCGGCTCCTCCCCGGAGGCGCTCGTCACCCTCAAGGACGGCATCGCCAGCACCCACCCCATCGCCGGTTCCCGCCCGCGCGGCGCAACCCGCGAAGAAGACCTCGCACTCGCCGAGGAACTGCTCGCCGACCAGAAGGAACGCTCCGAGCACCTCATGCTCGTCGACCTGGCACGTAACGACCTCTCGCGCATCGCCAAGCCCGGCACCGTCTCGGTTGACCAGTTCATGATAATTGAGCGTTTCAGCCACATCATGCACATTTCCTCCGCCGTCAGCGCCGAACTCGACCCGCAGTTCAGCGCCTACGACGTGCTGCGCGTCGCCTTCCCGGCGGGCACCCTCTCCGGTGCACCCAAGCCTCGCGCGATGCAGCTCATCGACGAATACGAACCGACCCGCCGCGGCGTCTACGGCGGCGTGTGCGGCTACTTCGACTTCGCCGGCAACATGGACATGGCAATCGCCATCCGCACCGCCGTACTCAAGGAAGGCACCGCCTACGTGCAGGCGGGCGCGGGCCTCGTCATGGACTCCAACCCGGACTCCGAAACCCTTGAGACCGTCAATAAGTCCGCCGCCCCGCTGCGCGCCGTGCTGACCGCCTCCGGCCTGGCACCCCTCGACGCAGACGCAGCCGTCAACGCCACCAAGTAACCCAAGGAGACACCATGAGCACCGTTCTCGACGAGATCATTGTCGGCGTCCGCGAAGACCTCGCCGCCCGTGTACAGCAGGTTCCCCTCGAAGAAATGAAGAAGCGCGCCCTCGCAGCCGCACCCGCCCGCGACGCACTCGCCTCCCTGCGCGGTGAAGTGCCCGGCGGCGGCAACGGCGCAACCGCACGCATCATCTCTGAGGTGAAGCGCTCCTCACCCTCCAAGGGTGCCCTCGGCGAGATTCCGGACCCCGCCGCGCTCGCCGCACGCTACGAGGCAGGTGGCGCAGCCGCAATCTCCGTGCTCACCGAACAGCGCCGCTTCAACGGCTCCCTCGCCGACCTGGACGCTGTGCGCGCCGCCGTGAACATCCCCGTGCTGCGTAAGGACTTCACCGTCGACGAGTACCAGATTTGGGAGGCCCGCGCGCACGGCGCCGACCTGGTGCTGCTCATCGTCGCGGCCCTCGATGAGAAGACCCTGCGCGAGTTCCTCGAACTCACCGAGTCGCTCGGCATGAACGCGCTGGTCGAGACCCACACCCCCGAAGAGATTGAGGTCGCCCAGCGCATCGGCGCCAAGATTGTGGGCATCAACGTGCGCAACCTCAAGACCCTTGAGGTCAATAACGAGCACTACGCATCCCTCGCGGCGCACCTGCCCAACTCGGTGATTAAGGTTGCCGAGTCCGGTGTCGCCGGCATCGAGGATGTGCGCGCCTACGCCGGCGCCGGTGCGGATGCAATCCTCATCGGTGAAGCGCTGGTACGCTCCGGCGACCCGGAAGGTACCGTGCGCGAATTCTCCAAGGTGCCCGTGAGCCGATAGGGGGTGCTAAGAGAAGGCGGCCGGACAACGCTCGCGGGGGAGTGAGGCTTCCGTGGGCTAGTTGTTTGAGATGGCGTATCGGACAACGCTTGCGGGGGAGTGCCCCCTCTGCGGCGCTGGGGCGCCTTGAGGACGGAGCCCCCGCTTCGCGTGTCCGG
>NZ_KV830305.1:305208-481173 GCF_001836735.1 Rothia sp. HMSC061D12
GTACGCCCTCTAGGTCGCCTATCCCTCGGGTTGGTTGAGATAGATGCTTGGTACGGGGTTTCTTTCTCGGGCTAGCTCGCCTCAGTCTGGGGTATATGAGGATGGTCTGAGGTTGGGCTTCA
Organism: Rothia sp. HMSC061D12; assembly: GCF_001836735.1. NCBI lineage: Bacteria > Bacillati > Actinomycetota > Actinomycetes > Micrococcales > Micrococcaceae > Rothia > Rothia sp. HMSC061D12. Next base: position 305,331 of record NZ_KV830305.1, read on the forward strand.
GAGGTAGCACGCCAATCCTTTGGAGTAGGGATTATAGGTGGCTTGGTCTGGGGTTGGGTGATGCTGTCAGTTCACCCGATTCTTGGGTTCCAAATTGTTTTGGTCCGCTGTTGGCTTGCTCTGCCAGCTCGCCTCTCGTACACATAAAGCCGGTGCCCGGTTCCTGTCACGCAACAGGAACCGGGCACCGGCTTTTCACATGTTATAGAGTGCTTAGCGGCCCGTATAGTCCGCGTCCGCAATATCCTTCGGCCAGCGCGCCTTACGGAACGGCGCCCACGTAAACGCCGCCGCCACCAACAACAAACCACTGATAATGAACGCCGGAACAAAGCCCCACGCATCCGCAATCATGCCAGCCACCAGCGGGCCCAGAATCATACCGAAATCGCTACACATCTGATACACCGCCAACACCTGGCCGCCACTGCGGCGAGTACCAATCACATCAGACACCGCAGCCTGAATCGACGGGCCCATAAACGCCGCACCAATACCCAGGCACGCCGTCAACGACACAAACACCCACGCCACCGGCGCGAAACCCATAAACGTCACCGCAGAACCCGCCAACAGCAGACCCGAAAACGCCATCACACGGCGACCAAAACGATCCGAAAAACGACCCGAGAACGTCTGCGTCAACGCATTACCGAACGAATTCGTCGCCATCGCCAAAGACGCCAACAAGGTAGCCGCCACCGAATTCGACATATCGCCACCAGTCGCCAAATACGCCGCCGCCAACGGAATAATCGACGACTGCACACCAAACACCGACCAGCCAATCGCCCAATTCGAAACCAACGCAGAACGGTAATTCGAGAACTTCAACGCGTCACGAACCGTCATCGCAGGCAGGTCGCTCTTACCAGCAGCGCCGCCGGATGCAGCAGGCTTAGCGCCCTTACCGGATGCGCCAGCCTGGGTGGGGGAGTCCGCCGCCGACGGCAACACCCCGGTGCCCTTACCCTCAGCCAGTGCCGCCGCCTCCATAATCGCGTCACGCTCAGCCTCCAGCGCCGCCTGCGACGGCATCAAAAACCACACAATCAGGCCCGCCGCCAGCAGCGAAAAACCATACACGATGAACGGTGCACGCATACCAAAGGGCGCCAGGGCGCTCGCAATCACCGGGCCCAGCAGGTTACCCAGCAGGAACGCCGTCGCATAATAACCCGAAATACGGCCGCGCATATGCGCCGGGGACAGGCGTACCAGCAGACCCATCGCAGAGACCGTGAACATGACCGAGCCGATACCCGCCACCGCACGCGAACCCAGCAGAACCCAATAATCCCAGGCAAACGCAATCATAAACGACGTCACCGACACAATCAGCATGCCAATCGTGTACACCGGACGCTCACCCCACCGGGTAATCATCTGACCCGCCGACGGCGCAAAAATCAGGCGCGTAATCGCCAACGCAGAAACCACCATCGTCGCCATGGTGACCGTGGCATTAAAGTTCTGCGCATAGTTCGGCAGCACCGGCGCCACCAAACCAAAACCCACCGCAATCATGAACGACGCAGCAATCAGAACCTTCAAGCCGGTCGGCACGCGGTTCGGGTCAATCGTGTGCGGGTCAAAAACAGGCGGTGTTTTGGCAGGGTTCCTCATGTTCATCCTCGAAATCGTGCGGTGCCGTGCGGCAGCCGCGGGCCCCACCCGCAACTGTCAACCATGTGTTCGGCTAAAAAACTTAACAGTGTCCAGTCTACTCCGCCGACAGCCGGGCATGCGCGTAACCTCGACCAGTCAAACCGCCCAAACCGGTAAGCTAGTAGTGTGAATGAAACGATGATGATGATTTGCGCGATCGTGCTGGGTGTACTGGTTATTGCCGGTGTGCTTTTCGCGGTTCTGCGCCGACCCAAGAAGACCGCGAACCTGCAGTCTTTGCGTCAGGAGGCGGCTAAGGCCTCCGGCGGTTCGGCGGAAGAACCCGAAAGCTCGGCACCTCGCGCTATTGAACTTGATATGCCCGACCCGTCCGCGGGTCGCCTGGTGCGTCTGCGTGCCCGCCTGGCTCGTTCGAACAACATGCTCGGCAAGGGTCTGCTGGCTCTGCTTTCTCGCGACCGCATTGACCAGGATGTCTGGGATGAGGTTGAGGAGACCCTGCTGCTTGCCGATCTGGGTTCTGAGCCGACCACCCGTCTGGTGGAGGCGTTGCAGCAGCGCGTGCGCGTTGAGGGTACGAGCAACCCCGCCGCGGTGAAGAAGATGCTCCGTGAGGAGCTCGTGAAGATTGTTCGCCCCGACATGGACCGCGAACTGAAGACTGCCGGTAGCGACGGCAACCCCGGTGTTGTGCTGGTTGTTGGCGTGAATGGCGTGGGTAAGACCACGACCGTCGGTAAGATTGCCCGCGTGATGGTTGCTGACGGTCAGTCCCTGATCCTGGGTGCTGCGGATACCTTCCGTGCCGCCGCCTCGGAGCAGCTGACCACCTGGGGTGACCGCGTGGGCGTGAAGACCGTGCGTTCCGAGAAGGAAGGTGCCGACCCCGCATCCGTCGCGTTTGACGCTGTGAAGGCTGGCAAGGAGCAGGGCGTTGACACCGTGCTCGTGGACACCGCGGGCCGCCTGCAGAACAAGTCCGGTCTGATGGACCAGCTCGGCAAGATTAAGCGCGTGATTGAGAAGGAAGCGCCGGTCACCGAGGTTCTGCTCGTGATCGACGCGACCACCGGCCAGAACGGCATGGTTCAGGCGAAGGTCTTCGGCGATATTGTGGACGTGACCGGTATCGTGCTGACCAAGCTGGACGGCACCGCGAAGGGCGGTATCGTGGTTGCTATTCAGGAGGAGCTCGGCGTTCCCGTCAAGCTCATTGGCCTGGGTGAAGGCCCGGACGACCTGGCGCCGTTCGACCCGGAAGCATTCGTGGACGCACTGCTGGACTAACATCCCCCCATATTCCGCCGAGAAGCCACATGTGTTTGGAACACATGTGGCTTTTCCGTTGAACTGGCCTGATACATTTTGGGGATGCCCAGAGAAGCCTCGAGAGAGTGCAAGAATTACACTCCCTCGAGGCTTGATTCCTATGCATTTACTGGTAGAACAGGACGTCGCGCTGTGATGACTTCAAAATAATGTTGAGGTACGCGCGATTTCTCTCTCAATATCTCAGACGGAACGCCTGACTCCTCGATGAGACTAATCGCATGAGGAATTAGGGACGGTTCTTCGAGAGAAGAAATAAGACCTGGTTCCTTGGAACGCCATCCGTTACGAGAAACGGTAACCATTGCGTTTCGGTAGGCATCGTCTGAAAGGCGGCCCAGTTCTTTAGCCCTATACAAAAGAGCCTGCATACTGATGCCCCAATATTCCTTAAGCTCCTTCAGCTTCATCCAGCCTTGACCGTTCATGACTGTAGGCAATTCATCCTGAATGCATGCACTTGGTGCCAAAAATTCTGCGGCAAATGCATGAGCCTGAGCCTCAAGAACCTTATGACCAGGATCAGCATCAGCATGCATTACTAGGTGGCCTAGTTCATGGGCGGCATCAAAGCGTTGACGGTAGTAATCACCCTTTGTCGGGTTCAGAACTACTACTGGAGCCTCGCTACCAAAAGTGGAGTATGCATCAATTGCTGCACTGTGGAATGGTGCAAAGACAACGACGATACCATGGTTCTCCATGGCGCGGACAACATGTTGGACAGGCTTATTTCCTAAACCCCAATCTTTACGAACCTGCTCAGCTGCTAGACGAGGAATCTCAGAACCGGGAAGGTCAGAATCAGTCAAGATGCTGGGAAGTACCAGGTCCGGGAAATCGACGTACTCATTCATTGTATGTATAACATCCTGGACAACCTGCGTATACGCTTGAGCCTGGTTGCGGCTAAGCTGAGTTGTCGAGCGTAAGGACCTAAAGTGAGGTGCGCCAGAAATTAATGGGGCTTCTGAGAACTGACTTTCAAGAAAAGATGGAGCAACGCCAAGAGTCAGAGCTAGTGCGTAGACATTATCTTTAGTTGGGTTTCGGTTACCCGACTCCCAATGAGTGATAGTGACAGCACTAACTCCAAGACTCCTAGCCAAATCGCTCTTGCGGACACCTTGAAGTTCTCGAGCTAACGTGAGCCTCCTTGGGTCAAAGGAGAGTATGGGGGAAGAATCTTGTACAGACATAATGCTTTCGCGGACAAAGAGTGTGGTGTATGAGTCATAACAGCTCCTACTCGGCTGCCTTCTTCAGCTTAACATGAGCGTCAGGAACTGCCGGGGTCTTAGAAGAGGGCGTAGGCTGGACTTCCTGTGCGGAAGTGGCAACAGAAGGGGAATCAGACGATGCCGCATAAGCGAGCAAATCAATAGTCCACACCCATGGGTTCTGGCTTCGACGTTCAACCGGAGCCGGTAGACCGAGGACAAACTTGTTGAATTTGCCTTCAGGGGAGATCTCGTAAGCCATCACAAGGATGGGAAGGCAAAGTGGAAAACCTCCTTCAGAACCTTCCGAGGCTTGGGTATCGAGAAGCGGTTGGTTATCGTGATTTGTTTGAATATCCTTGTCGTTTTCGCTGTTCAAATCCCTCAAATTTATGAGGGCTGGCTGAACGTAGTGGCGTGTTTTGGCGACAGCTATAGGTTTGTGAGTACCTTCCCAACGAATCTTATCAATACCACCGAAGCGGAAGGCGCTTTGAGGAATCACCGTGCACAAATCCTTAACTTGCCAGCATTTTACTCCGTTATAGGTGCGGTAGCTGTACAGATTGGGCTGATTATTCACGCCTAAGAAGAGGTCACGTGATTCTTGCAGGGACTTGGGAGCCAGTTGGTCAAGGTTAGCAGCAAGGTTGCTTCCTTGGAAAGCCATAAAATCCCCTGTAAGAGTTACCCGACACATGTCTTGAGTAACGAGATCGTAATGTTTGTTTCCCCTGGTGGAGTTGCTATCGTCGTCGTCATATTCCAGTTTGTCGACGTGCTTGCTAATCACCTGAGTCAGGATGGATAAATCGCTCATGACCCCCCATTCTTTGAGCTTTTCCAAAACAAGCTCTCGGTCCATGAAATCATACGGGTTCAAAGTTTTAACCTTTCTGTAAATTTTTGCTTCAGAATTAACTGATACATGATTATTGTATCAGAATGAAAACTTAAGTGAGTTGAGAAGCGTCATATAGGAATGAAGCATGAAGGCTCTGAAGCCCATAATGACGGCAGGCAGCACACAATGCGGGGCTCTGGGATATTCTGAAATTAGAAGATGCGTAGAAAGAAGGCGCCCCGACCCCTCAGACGGCACCCCGCATCGCACACCATACGACCCAATTCACCCCGAACCTCAGCGAAGGAGCCACCATGGCAACCACCCTCCCCGGAACCCTCCCCAACGCTAACTACCAGCCCACCTACCGCTCCAACAGCGCCTGCGACGACCTCGCCACGCTCGTTGCGCCGTACAGCCTTTCGCGCGCCCAGCTCGCTGAGGCTACCGGCATTGCCGACGAGGCTACCGTGAGCAGCTGGGTTGCGCAGTGTTGCCCCGACCTCGCTACGGATGCGCCCGCACCCCTCGAGCCCGTTCTGCGGTACCTGGACGAAACCTACCTGCCCGATTCCGCTAACTGGCCCGGCGATAACCCCTACGACGAGTTTGTCCTCGAGAACATCGCCGCCCGTATGCTCGCTCGCGTTGTTGCTAACACTTTCGCCGCTGACCGTTCCGGCGACTACCGCGAACTTCTCGCGCTCATCGCGACCCTCTTGCTGATTGCCCGCTACTGGGATGGCACCGATGAGGCTTTCCTGACCCTGCTCAACGCCGAGCCCACCGCGCAGGCGGAAGAGTCCCTGCAGGAGGCTATCGCGAACGCCCCCGAGTCCCTGCACCCGCTCCTGACCGAGCTTCTGCTGCCCGCCCTGCGTGAGGCGCGCGGCACCTTCACCGCAGACGAGGCACGCCTGCTGACCGGCTATGCGCTCGCCGCCGGATACTACGCGGGCGAGCACCCCTACGAGACCCTGAATAGCATCCACGTTGCGTTTGCCGCAGATGACCGTACCCTGCCTGACGCCGAGCAGATTCGCCGCGTTGAAGACGTCCTCAAGGCTAACTTTTCCGCCGCCCGAGCAGCCGCTGATGCTGACGAGAACCCGGAGCCGCACCACTTCACCCTGCCCGGCAACCAGGACGGCTACGAAACCGCCGCGCACCTGATTGCCGCCCTGCCCCAGGCACACAACGCTATCGCTTTCGGTACCCAGTCCGGTGAGGGAACCAGCGCGCTCGCCGACGACCGCCGCGCCGCCTTCACCCTGTACCTGTGCTACCTGCTCCTGGGTGATGACGAATCCTCGGAGGAGCGCGCCGCGGAGCTCTACCGCGCCAACCGCGAGAACTAGCCAGACGCTGAAAAGCCACATGTGTTTCGAAAAGCCACGTTTTTAGTGGCTTCTCGAAACACATGTGGCTTCTCGCTGTTTATGGTGGTTAGTGTGGTGGGATTATTCTCAACGGTGACTGTGCACGGCGAATTTACACAGCTACGGGCTGTTCCGCGCGAATCGCGCTGTAGGTCGCGTCGCTGACGGTCACGCCGTACTGATTGGAGGTGAGGCGCAGGATCTCCTCGACGGTGTAGATGCGGAATACGCCGCCTCCGGTTGCCTTAGCGTATTCACGCAACAGCTGACGGTTCGCGAGCTGGTGTACGGGTTCGCCGCCCGATGCGGCGCGTACCTGCTGACCGTTGCGTAGCCAGGTGTCGCGCACACCACCGGTGACGAAGACGCAGTCGGTGCCCTTCACGCGGGTGGTGGCTTCGGTAACGCACTGGTTCCAGAGCGCGAAGTCGGCGTCAAAGCTGGCATTAGCGAGCAGCGGGTGTCCCTGCTCGAGCGCTTCACGGCACTGCTGTTCGTGGCGTTCGGGGCTGGGTGCTGCGCCTACGTGTCCGGTGAAGATGCGGTTCAGTCGCGGCAGGATTGTGTCATCTTCGCGGCGTGCCATGTTGATGGATCCGGTGTCGGTGGTGGGTTCGAGGATCCGCATAATCTGTGCGATGGAGTGGTCCAGCTGGTGCGTGACGGAACGCAGCGCACTCCAGGGGGAGTTGCGTTCTTCGGGCAGGGTTTCTTTGAAGGATGCGAGCGCTGAGCGGACGCGTTCTGCGGCGGCGGGCACGGGGGATGCGCCGTCGAGTGCTGCCCAGAATTCTTTGAGTGCCTGGTGGGGGAGGAAGGCGTGTCCGCGTAGCTGTGAGTAGGCGCGGAGGATTTCGTTGCTAATGTGGGTTGGGTAGTTGTAGAGGCTTGCAAGCGCGGTGGAGTCGAAGGCGATGAGAATTCCGGGGTGAATGGAAGTTAGCGGTTCGCGGTCGAGTTCCTTGTACTCGACGAAGTCTGAGTACAGGGTGCGTGCTTGACGGGTGATTGACATGAATCCCCTCCGGGTATCGAGTATGGTCGGTCAAATGCGAGTGCCGGAGAAGTCGAGGAGAATAATCCATTCCAGTGTATCGGCCTTCTTTGGCAGGTGATGGAGTTTCGGTATAAATATTTTGTTTATTACGTTTGTATCTAACCCGATGATGCGTTAGTGCATGTCAGAGTCATTTTCGGGTCTATGTTTTAGGTGTGAATTTCGCCGCGTATGTCTATGTTGTGAGGGTTTTTCTTTGTGGTTATGAGCAGTATAGAACAAAAATATGCATTAAGGTGCAAAATTTGTGTGGTGGCGCCCAAAATAACGTCAGAAAACCCCTCCCACCTGCACATAGGGCGCATATAACACGCGGGGGACAAGGCGAGAAAGTAGATGAACATTTATTTCCTCCTGTAGACTTTAAAGTGACTGAAATTTGATAAAGGAGAAGAGTAATGTCAGAGCTGACCACTCAGGATCAGGCAGAGGAGCAGGGTCCCGCTCGCACCGTCGTCGTGGCAGAAGATGAGGCATTGATTCGCCTCGACATCGTTGAAATTCTGAAGGACCAGGGTTTCGATGTTGTTGCAGAAACCGATAACGGCAAGACCGCTGTCGAGCTAGCACAGAAGCACCGCCCCGACCTCGTCCTCATGGATGTGAAGATGCCGATTATGGACGGCATCACCGCAGCCGAAGAAATCGCGAAGGAGCAGATTGCTCCCGTCGTTCTGCTGACTGCATTCAGCCAGAAGGAACTCGTTGACCGTGCCGTTGAGGCAGGCGCTATGGCGTACGTCGTCAAGCCGTTCTCCCCGAACGATTTGGTTCCCGCCATTGAGGTGGCAATTAGCCGCTACGAGCAGATTCGCGCACTCGAGAAGGAAGTCGGCACCATCCGCGACCAGTTCGAGACCCGCAAGCTCGTTGACCGCGCAAAGTCGCTGCTCATCACCAAGATGAACCTGACCGAGCCAGAAGCATTCCGCTGGATTCAGAAGACCTCCATGGACCGCCGCCTGTCCATGCGTGAAGTTTCTGACACCATCATCAAGCAGCTCTCCTAAGCACAAGACGTGCAAAGTACGTGACAGTACGGGTACGAATGCACGCTACGGCGAAGACTAGGAATCGCCGCTGAGCACACACGGCTGGTGCATTGATGAACCAGCACCTTTATTCATGACACACAAACGCCCCACCCCTCACAATGAAGCTGAGGGACGGGGCGTTCGTGTTTAACCGTTCGTTTCTGACCGTTTGCGGGTGCGCGCGGCGAACCGGGAACCTAATGCGGGCGGGAACCTAGCGCTGGTTGGAACCCTAAGGCAGGCAGCGCCTAACGCAGGTAGCGGTTCAAATCGTCGTCATCATTGTTCGGGCCGCTAATGGGGCGGTCCGTCGGAGAACCAGCCCAGAGCATGCCGCCGGTACCGAGCATCACGCCCAGCCACCAGAAGCTGCCGGGATTATTAATCGCGGTCACCAGGCACACCAGCATCACACCGATTGCGATGGGCAGGACAATGCGCTTGGCGCGCACAATCTTCGGGTAACGCTTGAAATAGGGGGTGCGCTCGCGGGCCATGGTTGTCCTTTCGTTGGGGGGTCGTTCCCTCTACCTTAGCTTAGGCGGTAGTCGTTAGGCGGTGGGGCGGGAGATCAGCATGTTAGTGATGCGTGCGGTGCAGGTGGTGCGGCCGCGCTCATCCACAATGTCGATGGAGTGGATGCACAGGGTGCGTCCGAGCTTGACAGCGGTGCAGGTTGCGGTAACCACACCGGAGACTGCCGGGCGCACGTGGGTTGCGTTGATGTCCACGCCGACTGCTACGAGGTTTTCGCCGCCGTGCACGCCTGCGGAGAGCGATCCGAGGGTCTCGGCGAGAACCACGTTGGCGCCGCCGTGCAGCAGGCCGATGGGCTGGGTGTTACCGGCGACGGGCATGGTCGCGACGGTGCGTTCTGCGGTGAGTTCCTGGAACTTAATGCCCATGGCGGGGATGAGCTCACCCAGGCCGCGGGGGAAGTAAGAGTGCAGGTGCTCGGGGATTCCGCTCTCGGTCAGCTGTGCCTTGATTTCTTCTGCGGTGAGGGTGGTGGGTGCTGCCGCGCGGACGGGTGCGTGCTGTGTGTTGTTTTCAGTCATGACTTCCAGTGTACTCCTCGGTTTTTGGTGCTTTGACCTGCGGGGGAGGCTCCGGGTACGGGTCAGCCCCGCCTCCCGCAGGGGGGAGACGGGGCTGAAAAACGCTGCGGAGGCGGAGAGGATTAGGCGGAAATAGCTTCTGCCTTTTCGATGTCCTCGTCGCGGATTTCCTTATCGGGGTTCGCTCCGATTGCCTTAGAAATACGCTCGGTCAGGGCTGCAATGGTCGCGTCACCGGTCACGTTGGTTGCGGTACCGAAGGAGTCCTGAGCCAGGTACAGAGCAATCATCAGGGCAATCATGGAGGCGTCGAAGCCGAGCATGGACTGCAGCAGACCAATCGCGGTCATCACGCCACCGCCGGGAACGCCGGGAGCAGCAACCATCATCACGCCGAGCACCAGAATCATGGGAATCAGGCTACCGAAGTCGGGGTGCTGACCGGTCATGAACAGCACTGCCACCGAGCAGGAGGTAATGGTAATCATGGAGCCGGAGAGGTGGATGGTCGCGCACAGCGGAATTGCGAAGTCCACCACGCGGGGGGAGATGCCAGCCTTCTTTGCCGAACGCACGGTCACCGGAATGGTAGCGGCCGAAGACTGGGTACCGATTGCGGTGAAGTATGCCGGGAGCATGGTCTTGAGCATCTGGACGGGGTTGCGGCGAGATACCGCACCAGCCACCGAGTACTGCAGAGCCAGGGTGACCCAGTGCAGAATGATCACCATGACGAACACCAGACCGAAGACCGAGAGAATCTTTGCCACCTGACCGGCGAGGGTCATATTCGCAAACACACCCACGATGTGCACGGGCAGCAGGGGAATAATCACGTAGCCGAGCATCTTCTCAACGATGACCTGGAAGTCCTCGAAGAGGTTCAGCATCGCACGGGTCTTCAGGGCGGTAATGCCCAGGCCCAGGATGAAGGAGAGAATCAGTGCACTCAGCACGCCCATAATCGGGGTCAGCTCGAAGGAGATGTAACCCTTGGAGAGAGCGTTCTCGGGGTTGTCGAAGGATGCGAGCTGCTGGCCCTGCAGAATGATGGGGTAGAGCAGCAGAGCGCAGGTCAGTGCCAGGAAACCAGCAAGGATGCTAGAGATGTACGCCAGGCCCACGGTGATGCCGAGCATCTTGCCCGCGCCCTGCGCGAGGGAACCGATACCGGGCACGATGAAGCCGATAATAATCAGCGGAATCGCGAAGCTCAGGAAGGCGCTGAACACGGTAGAGAAGGAGACGAAGAGCTGCACAATGAGGTCGGTGGGAATGGCCGCGCCGGTGGCGTCATTGATGCCACTAATCATTCCGGGGGTCAGCATGCCGATGAGCACACCCGATGCAATCGCGATGATAATCCACGCGAGGAGGGGGAGTTTTTTGAGTACCTTCATGGGTTCCTAAATGAGGGTTCGTTGTGTGTTGAGCGCGGGAGGTGCCCTCACAGTCCGGTGAATCCTGCCGGTGAATTCTGGGTAGAGCTCTGCCTATGAATGCACGGGGTGTGGGGGTTTCCTACGCTGGAGGCGATAATAAGGTTATATATTATCCGGAAACTGTATTATTATCCACCTCACATAGTGGCTTGGGGCACAATTTTTTGGGTGAAAACTCACCAAACGCACCCCACCGGCACCTATATATGAGGTAAAACTCTTTCCACACACCCCGTTATTCCGCTATATGGCACAGCGCCGGCACTCAACACAGTACCGGCACCCAACACAGCGCGGGCGCCTCCTTGTAGGGCTGACCCGCACCCGTCGAAACCAGCCACCCGAACCCCGCCGTCACGAAGCCAACCACCGAGAAAACTCAGACTCGATACACTAGAGGAGTGACTACAGAGAACAAAACCCTCCTGCTCATTGACGGACACTCCCTCGCCCTACGCTCCTTCTTCGGCATCTACACCATGGCGGAGAAGACCGGGCAGCACATCTTTGTGCGCAGCGACGGCCAGCACACCGAAGCCGTGCACGCCTTCCTCTCCACGCTGCTGAGCATCATCAAAGACAACCAGCCCAGCCACATCGCCGTAGCCTTCGACCTACCCGGCGGCACCTTCCGCACCGCCGAATACGGCGAATATAAGGGCGGCCGCAACGCCATCCCCGAAGCCTTCAACGGCCAAATCGACCTCATCAAAAAGATGCTCGGCGCGCTGAACATTCCCGCGCTCACCTACGAAAACTACGAAGCCGACGACATCGTCGCGACCCTGACCCGCCGCGGCACCGAAGCCGGCTACAAGGTCCTCATCCTCTCCGGCGACCGCGACATCTTCCAGCTCGTCACCGACGAGGTCACCCTGCTCTACCCGGTTACTACCGGCCCCTCCAAGGGTATTCAGCGTATGGACCCCGCCGCCATCGAAAAGAAGACCAAGGTGCCCCCGCACATGTACCCCGACCTTGCCGCCCTCACCGGCGAGCAGGCGGACAACCTGCCCGGCGTGCCCGGCGTGGGCCCCGGCTTCGCCGCCAAGTGGCTCGGCGAATACGGTTCCCTGCAGGGCGTGCTCGACAACCGCGACAAGATCGGTGGCAAGAAGGGTGAGGCGTTGCGCGAGAACGTGGATAACGTGGTGCGTAACCGCCGCCTCAACCAGCTCGTCAACGACCTCGACCTGGACGTCACCCTCGAAGACACCGCATTCACCCCCGACCTGGATGCACTCAACACCTTCTTTGACGAGGTAGAGTTCCGCACCATCCGCAAGCGCGCCGCCGACACCCTCGGCCCCATCGTGCGCGCCGCCGGATCCGCAGGCGCTACCAGCTCCGCCGCAGAAGCAGGGGAGGAGGGCGCCACCAAGAAGGCGCCCACCGGCCCCGTCTACGCACCCATCGCTACCAGCGCACCCACCAAAAACGCAGACGCAGCAGCATTCCGCGCCTTCTGCGCCGCCGCAGCCGAAGAAAACTACGGCACCGACGAACAGGGCGCGCCCATCGCCGTACCCGAACGACTCGAAGGCGCCGTGACCCTCTACCCGGTCACCAACCTGCCCGTAGCGCGCCCCGCCATCGGCGACGCACCCGCAGTCAAGGTCACCAAAACCAAGATCCGCGCCGCCGAAGAAAACCCCGAACTGCTCGGTGTGCTCCTCACCAGCAAGAGCGCCAGCCTCTGGATCGATACCCGCAGCATCGACCCGGAACTCGACGCCGCCCTCGCCGCATGGCTCTCCGACGAAGCCGCCCGCAAAATCGTCATGGACCTGAAAGTTCAGCGCAAACTCCTGCGCGCCTACGGCTACGAACTCGCCGGCGCCGTCGAAGACCCCGCACTGTCCTCCTACATGTGCGGCTTCATCCCCACCGCAACCCGCAAGCTCTTTTCCGAACGCATGGAAGACCTTGCCGAACGTTACCTTTGGATCCCCAAGGACCCCTACGCGCAGCTCGTCTTCCAACCCGAAGAAGACGAGGCAGAACCCTCCCTCTTCAGCCTGCCCGGCGAAGCCGAACCCGTCGACAACCTGCGCTACTTCACGCAAATCAGCCGCATCATCCACGAACTCGCGCGCCTGTTGCACTTCGAAATGGAAGAACACGGCCAGCTGAAGGTCTACGAAGAAATCGAACTGCCGCTACTCTACGTCCTCGCAGACATGGAGCAGGCAGGCATCGCCGTCTCCGACGCGCTCCTTGCCGAACTGCACGACACCTTCTCCGCACGTGCCGCCCAGGCGCAGGACGCCGCACGCATCATCATCGGCGACACCGTCCAAACCGACGACGGCGAAGAACCCCTCAACCTCGCCTCCGTCAAACAGCTGCAGACCGTGCTCTTCGACAAGCTCGCCCTGCCGCACACCCGCAAAATCAAGTCCGGCTACTCCACCGACGCCGAATCCGTCACCGAACTGCTCACCAAAATCTCCCCGGAGTCCGACGGTGCCGCATTCCTCGGTGCGCTCGCCGCCTACCGCGACAACATCAAACTCGTACAGACCGTCGAAGGCCTGCAGAAAGCAGCCGCCGACGACGGACGCGTGCACACCACCTTCCAGCAGGGTGCCGCCTCCACCGGCCGCCTCTCATCGACCGCGCCGAACCTGCAGAACATCCCGATCCGCACCGAAGAAGGCCGCCGCATCCGTGGCGCCTTCATTGTCGCGCCCGCACCCGTTGACGGTGTGGAGTACGAGGGTCTGCTCACCGCCGACTACTCGCAGATCGAAATGCGCATCATGGTGCACCTCGCCGCCGACGAGAAGCTCATCGCAGCCTACGAAGCGGGGGAGGACCTGCACCGTTACGTCGGTTCCGAAGTCTTCGGCGTCGCCCCCGAAGAAGTCACCCCCGAGCAGCGCTCCAAGGTCAAGGCGATGTCCTACGGCCTGGCATACGGCCTGTCCCGATTCGGCCTCGCCAAGCAGCTGAACATCAGCTCCGACGAAGCAGGCGAACTGCGCACCAACTACTTCAAGCGCTTCGGACGCGTGGGACGATTCCTGCGCGGCGTACTCAAACAGGCACACCAGGACGGCTACACCGAAACCATTTTCGGCCGCCGCCGCGTGCTGCCCGACCTGGACTCGCCCAACCGTGTACGCCGAGAAGCCGCCGAGCGCGCCGCCCTCAACGCCCCGATTCAGGGCACCGCCGCGGACATCATCAAGATCGCCATGATCAACATTCACCGTCGCCTGCGCGAAGAGGGCCTGAAGACCCGCATGCTGCTGCAGGTGCACGACGAAATCATCCTCGAAGTCGCCACCGGTGAGCGTGAAGCCGCCGAACGCGTGCTGGTCGAGGAGATGAGCGGTGCCGCCTCCCTGCGTGTTCCTCTGGATGTGCAGGTCGGCTGGGGCAAATCCTGGCAGGAGGCGGGCCACTAGGCTCGCTGCCTTTATTGGCTTCCGCGCGGAAAGCGGTATTCGTCCTCGTTCCTACAGGGGACCCGCCCTCGCTTCGCTTCGGGCACCCTGATGTCACTTTCGGACGATACCGCCTTTCCGCGCTGGGATACTGTGCGGGTGCGGCCGCGTTTTCCGGATGCGCCCTCAGGGTGTCAGCCCGGACGCTCTCCGCAGCGGAGCAAGGAGAGGGCGGAGCGTCCGGGTGACGGGTGCCCCTTGCGTAGGCGCGGAGGAAATATGCGGTGCCCCGCCCCTCCCATGTTGAGAGGAACGAGGACGAGCATCGACCCTCCGCAAACCCCTCCGCGAACCACAACTCCAAAACCGCAAATAAGTACGGGAATCCCGGGCGCGTAACCATTGACGACACGCCCGGGATTCCCGTACACTATTAATCGCGTGTACCAACGTACGGGTTTTCTATGCTCTTTTTCTCCTTAAGAAAACGGGGAGAAAACGGGTACAGACCGCTCGTGCACCCTGCTTGAAGCATCTGCTTCCGGTGGGCGGTACACATTGTAAGTATCCGTCAGCTCGACGTTTCCTCACCTCGTTCAAAGGCGTTAACGGCCCTATGCCGTGCGCGCCGGGGTGAAAAAGTGAGCCGGTCGGCGCCTCCACCCGGGGGTGTTGAACGGCGAACCGGCAGCGTCGACCTATTAGAAATCCAATTGGAGCCCTCACTACATGAGCACCAACATCCCTCAGGTCGCAATCAACGACATCGGCGACGAGCAGGCATTCCTCGAGGCAGTCGAGAAGACTATCAAGGTCTTCAACGACGGCGATCTCGTCTCCGGCCAGGTCGTTAAGATCGACCACGATGAGGTTCTGCTCGACATCGGTTACAAGACCGAAGGCGTCATCCCCTCCCGCGAGCTGTCCATCAAGCACGACATCGACCCCTCTGAGGTTGTCGAGCTCGGCTCCGAGGTTGAGGCACTCGTCCTCACCAAGGAGGACAAGGAAGGTCGCCTGATCCTCTCCAAGAAGCGCGCACAGTACGAGCGTGCATGGGGCGACATCGAGAAGGTCAAGGAAAACGACGGCGTCGTTACCGGTACCGTTATCGAGGTTGTCAAGGGTGGCCTCATCCTCGACATTGGTCTGCGTGGCTTCCTGCCCGCATCCCTCGTTGAGATGCGCCGCGTCCGCGACCTCGCACCTTACATCGGTCAGCAGATCGAAGCTAAGATCATCGAGCTGGACAAGAACCGCAACAACGTTGTTCTGTCCCGCCGTGCATACCTGGAAGAGACTCAGTCCGCTGTTCGCTCCTCCTTCCTCAACGAGCTGGAGAAGGGTCAGGTCCGCGAGGGCGTTGTCTCCTCCATCGTCAACTTCGGTGCATTCG
The DNA here is from genome assembly GCF_001836735.1 of Rothia sp. HMSC061D12. Taxonomy (NCBI): domain Bacteria; kingdom Bacillati; phylum Actinomycetota; class Actinomycetes; order Micrococcales; family Micrococcaceae; genus Rothia; species Rothia sp. HMSC061D12. Next base: position 321,111 of record NZ_KV830305.1, read on the forward strand.
TGGACCTGGGTGGCGTGGACGGTCTGGTTCACGTTTCCGAGCTGTCCTGGAAGCACATCGACCACCCGTCCGAGGTTGTCGAGGTTGGCCAGCCCGTTACCGTCGAGGTTCTCGAGGTGGACCTGGACCGCGAGCGCGTGTCCCTGTCCCTCAAGGCAACCCAGGAAGATCCGTGGCAGGCATTTGCTCGCACCCACGCTCTGGGTCAGATTGTTCCCGGCAAGGTCACCAAGCTCGTTCCCTTCGGTGCATTCGTGCGCGTTGAGGACGGCATCGAGGGCCTCGTCCACATCTCCGAGCTGGCAACCCGCCACGTTGACCTGGCTGAGCAGGTCGTCTCCGTTGGTGAAGAGGTCTTCGTTAAGATCATCGACATCGACATGGACCGCCGCCGCATCTCCCTGTCCCTCAAGCAGGCAAACGAGGGCGTTGACCCCAACGCTACCGAGTTTGACCCCGCTCTGTACGGTATGGCTGCAGAGTACGACGAGGCTGGCAACTACAAGTACCCCGAGGGCTTCGACCCCGAGGCTAACGAGTGGCTGGAAGGCTTCGACGCACAGCGCGAGGCTTGGGAAGCACAGTACGCAGAGGCACAGGCTCGCTTCGAGGCTCACAAGGTTCAGGTTGCTAAGGCTCTCGAGGCTGACGCAGAGGCTGCAGCAGCAGCTCCCGCAGCAGCTGAGCCCGCACCGACCTCTTACTCCTCCGAGGAGCCCGCTTCCGCAGGTACCCTCGCATCGGATGAGGCACTGGCTGAGCTCCGCAAGAAGCTGACCGGCAACTAATCTGCCGCTCAGATGAGCACTCATCAGGCGTAATAGCCGATAGGTAACCCCCGCGTGGGGTGCCTAGAGCAGGGAACCCCCTCATCTCCCGTTTGGGAGGTGAGGGGGTTCTTTGCGTTATTGGGGTTTGGGCGAGTCGGGGTTGGGCGCGTTGGGAGCCGGGGTACGTGTCCGGTGTTGCTGTGCTCTGTATTGCTGTGCCCCGTGTTGCTGGGGAGGATTTTAGGCGGCGGTCATCTGCTGCCAGACGGCGCGCACCTGCTCGGTGGTCTCCTCCAGCGAGCCGCCGTTATCGATAATCCAGGTGGCGACCGCCTCACGCTGCTCGTCGGTAGCCTGCGCGGCGATGCGGGCGCGCGCATCCTCCTCACTCATGCCGCGCAAAGATACGAGGCGTTGCAGGCGAGTCGCCAGGGGAGTGCGCACCACGACCACGCCCTCAAAGGCGGATGGGTCGCCGCTCTCCACGAGCAGCGGAATGTCCTCCAGAATGATGCCGCTGAACCCCGGCTCGGACTGTGCCCGCTCCACCAGCTGTGCGGCACGCTCACGAATAGCCGGGTGCACAATCGCGTTCAGGCGCAGACGCGCCTGCTCATCATTGAACACAATATGCGCCAGGGCGGGGCGGTTGAGGGTGCCGTCCTCATCGAGCAGATGCTCACCGAACTCCGCGACCGTGCGGGCGAGCACCGCCTCGCCGGGCTCCATGAGGGAGCGGGAGATAGCGTCCGCATCCACCAGGAACGCGCCCTGCTCAACGAAAAGGGAGGCGATGGTGCTCTTGCCGCTGCCGATACCCCCGGTGAGGGCGTAACGGCGCAGGGCAGTAGGCGCGGGGGAAGAAGATTGGGACATGGACGGTGCTCCTGACGGGCTGTGCCACAATAGATAGGTACTGATTAGAGGAGGACACATGCAGGAAGAAACTCGCGCCAACCGCTACCTTGTGCCGCGCGGCGATGAGCCCTATGAGAGCCTCCTCGAAATTAAGCGTAGCGAATTTATTGGCCACATCAAGCGCGTGAGCACCGTCGAGGAGGCACGCGCCTACATTGAGTCGGTGCGTAAGACCTATCACGATGCCCGCCACGTGTGCTCGGCGTTCATTATTGGTGCCGACCGCGATATTCAGCGTTCCTCTGATGACGGTGAGCCTGCCGGTACCGCGGGTGTGCCGATGATGCAGGCGCTGCTGGCGCGTCAGACCCGCGAGGATGGCACTACTGACCTGTCGGATGTGGTTGCCGTGGTCGTGCGCTATTTCGGTGGCATTAAGCTCGGCGCGGGCGGTCTGGTGCGCGCCTACACTGATTCGGTGGTGCAGACCCTGGATTCGGCGCAGTTCGACTCGCGTGAGCGTCTGCGCGTGGGTCAGGTGCCCAGTTCGCATGCGGACGCTGGCCGCCTGGAGAACGAGATCCGTGCCGCCGGTCTGAACGTTTTGGGTACCGAGTACGGTGCGGAGGGCGCCACGATTTCCCTGGGTGTGTTTGACCGCCCGGAGGAGTTGGCGCGTGCCGAGGAGCTGGTGGTGAGCCTGAGCTCCGGCGCGGCGAGCGTGACCTGGGGTGACACGCAGTGGGTGGATCTGCCGGTATAGGTTTACTAGTCCCCCTTACTGCCATCTGGATTGCCGGGCGAATTGCCGGGCTAAATCATTCTCATAAAGGTCTCAAAACCTAAAAGGTAGTCCAACCTTAGTTAATAGTTACTCTGACCCTAGTAATTGCCTGCTAAAGCTGATAGCCTAAACAATGTTGCGGAACGCACACGCCCCTCCACGGCATCGGCAACGGGTTCATCACCAGCGGTAACCCAGCCCGGCGCCTCCACGAGGGAGCGCGTACGCCCGCACCGACGGGCAGGGCTCAACGCTGACATCTCAGCGCGGAGAACTGGGTACTATCTCAGCGCTGAGGTCCTGATGCTGATGTCTTGAAGCTATAGCCTAGTTACTCAAGGAACGAGGCACAGCTGTATGCCGGTACTATACGATCCGGCAGGCGGTGGTGTGTGTGCATGAACCACCTGCCGGTAGGCGCTGAGCCCCGCCCGTCACCTTACGAAGAATCAGCTAACGAACGCTCTGAAGAGCGCAAGGTCGTGAAAACGTGACGCAGTCGGGAACCTACCGAGAACAAACAAGCGAACAAGCAGGCAAGAACTCACCGGAGTTCTCCGCGGGCAGCCGCGGCGGTACCGCAACCCTCAGCCGCGGGGGAGCGCGCCTCCCCAAGAGGGGTGTAGCCGAACAGCTTGAACCCGCCACCGTCGCCCAGCTGCTCAACGCTTACCGCCAGCAGAACCTCGGCACCCTGCTGGGCGTGCTCACGCAGCGTCCTGCAGAATTTGCGCGTCAGCTCGGAAGGCTCTGCCGCGTCTTCCCCGAACACGTTCAGGCTATCGCCCAGGCGTTCGGCGCCGTGGGCCGCGCCCTGCCCATTGACGAGCTGGTGCGTCTGCACAACCGCTACTCCAACGCCGCCCGCGGAGTCGGCGAACACCTCAGCCTGGACAACTCCGGCGTGGCGCACCTGGTGCAGAGCCCCGCGCTCAGCCGTGAAGGTGCGGGCCACCTGCTCATGGCGATTGAACTCTGTCTCGCCGGCAGGATGCGCGGGCTCACCATCGCCATGCCCTCCACCGAGGCGTTCACCCCGGCTGAGCAGGCGCCGAGCCTCGGCTCCTGCAACCCCGCCCTGGACGGCGCCCTCAACGCGTTCGAACCGGCAGGCTGGGAACCCTTCCACCTGGACGGCAGTGAGGTGCTCCTCGCGACCGGTGTGCGCGACGTGCCCGACGGCTACGAGCTGTCCCTCTGGCTGCTCGACGATGACTATCGGTGCCGCGCCCGCATTGAGCGCGGCGCCCCGCAGGTGTGCGTGGCAAGCTTCTACGATGAGGAAGTCATCACCCGAACCGTGGAAGAAACTGGGTCGGGCGAAGCCGGTCTGGTCGAGAACTACCGCGTGGAGGAGTACGCGGAACTGGACTTCCTCAACGCGATGGACCGGCAGGGGCGCTACGTGGCGGTTACCGCCGCCGTGGGGGAGCCGCTCCTGTCGTTGGAGAAGAACCAGGCGCCGAACAGCCTCCCCGACCCGGCGGCTTTCATCGCCGAGGCGGCGGGCGCCTCCCGTTTTGCGAGGAGTCTCCGCCCGGATATCCGCACCGCCGCCGTGGTAGGTAAGGGCCTGCGCACCGTCAACCACCGCGGCATGCTGCCCGTGCTGGGTGTGCCGAACCGCACCGTGTGCGCGGTGATTGACCTGTACAAGCAGCGCATCTGCGTGCCCGGCGTGGGCATTCCCCGCGGGCTGAGCGTGGAGGATGAAGAACGCACGATGCAGCTGATTTTGAGCGCCCTGAACGGGTACCTTCCGCTGACGAACCGGGCGCTGATGAGCCTCGCCGGAGCGACCGTGGAGGTGCGCTAACACTGCAGTCAACTAGCGCTGCCGTCAACTAACACAGCGGCACCCCACGGCTACAAACCAATAAAATACCGCCCGGAATCGTGCTGTGAGCACGGTTCCGGGCGGTACGTGTTTAACGAACTAACCAGTCGCCAGGTGAGCTGCCATCACGTTAGTTAGTTGCGGGACCCTGACCATTGATGATGCGCTGCGCCTCATTCTCGGTCAGCTGGTAGCCGTAGAAGGTCGAGTAGAACTCGCGGGTCTCCTTCACCAGGTCAACGTCGGAGAACTTCTCGGGGTGGAACAGCTTCGCCGCCCACAGAATCTGCAGAGCCTCCTCAGCCGAGTAGCGGTCCCAGTTGAAGGTGCCGACCGGGTTCTTAATAATCTTGCCGTTCTTCACCGCCGGAACGTCAGCCCACGCGGCATCAGCCTTAATCGCGTCAACGCCCTTCTGCGCATCAGCGCCGCCAATGATGATGTACTCCGGCTGCGAGGCAATAATCTGCTCCAGAGAAATGTTCTTCAAGTTCTCCACGCCGTCCAGGGAGTTCTTCGCGCCCGAAAGCTTCATCCACTCGCCAATCAGGGAGTTTGAGCCGTCCACCTTCGTCAGGTCAGAACCGCCCGCAATGTGCAGAACCTTCGGGGACTCGGTGACGCCCTGCAGACGCTCCTTGATGAGGTTCTCGTTCTTCTCCAGGTACGCCAGGTACTTCTCAGCACGCTCAATCGCCTCGTCGGTGCCGATCACCTCGGCGGTCAGCTCAACGGTGCGCTTCAGGTCCGCGAAGTTCTGGAACTCAACGTGCACCGCCGGGATACCCGCCTCAGCTGCCTTCGCAATTTGCTCCTTCGAGGAGGCGAGCAGCACCTCCGGCTTGTTGGCGAGCAGCTGCTCCATGTTCACGTCGGTGCCCTTCACGGGCGCGTCAACCTTCTCAATGCCGGGGTACACCTGCTTGAACCATGCCAGAGACTTCACGTTAGTTGTGGTGGACACCAGCTTCTCAGCGCCGCCGAGCAGCAGAACCACCTGGTTGTTTGCGTGCCACAGGTCAGCGATGCGCTCCGGGTTGGTGGGGACGGTGACCTCCTTGCCGTCAATGTCCTTAATGACCTTGGTGCCGTCACCGTTATCCTTCACGAAGAAGCTGGTGTGCTTCTTCGTGGAATTGCTCGAAGCCGAGACTGAGGTCGAGCTCGAAGCCGAACCCGAGGAGGAGGCGGTGTTCGCGGCACCGCAACCGGTCAGCGCAGCCAGCAGCAGGGAAGTGGTCAGGGCAATGCCGGTGTGGAACTTCGTAATCTTCATGATGTGTCTTTCTGTGTCGATAGGGTGGGTGAATAACCCGGCGGCGGCCTGGGTGGGGCAGGCGTGCTAGGGACACGCCTCCCACAAGACAAAGGGCACCTCTACCGTATCTCTTGTGTGCCACCCAAACCACCGCCGGAAATCTAAACGCTGCGGAGCCTCAGATATCGAGGCTCGTCATGTGCACGCTGGAGCGACCCAGCTCGGGGGAGTAGGTCACCGTCAGGTCGGTGTTGAAGGTGCGCGAGAGAACCTTGCTCGTGAGCACCTCGGAGGCGCGGCCCGTCAAAAGCTGAGCCGGCGCATGTGCAGATACCTGCGGCGTTGCGTTTGGCATGGTATCGGGCATATCGTGTACGCCAAGCAGGGCGACGGTCGCATCCAACAGGAGCGCGTGATCCGGATTGTGGGTCGTAAAAATAACCCCGTACCCGGCATCGCGCAGCTGCCGAATCTTGCGCAACACCTTCGCCTGATTCGCCACGTCCAGGGCGCTGGTCGGTTCGTCCAGCACGATAAGCGGGGCATCCTGAACCAGGGTTCGGGCAATACCCACCTGTTGACGCTGACCGCCCGAGAGCTGATCCAGCGGGGAGTGCGCCAGGTCCAGCAGGTCGAGTTCCTCCATCACGGTTTGCACCTGCTCACGGTCACGGCGTGAGGGCGAAGAGAACAACCCGATGTAGGGTGCGCGACCCATCAGTAGGTACTCGGTCACGGTGTAGGAGATGCCGCTACCCTCCATCTGCGGAAGGTACGCGATGCGGCGGGCACGCTCGGTCGCGGTCAGCGAATCCAGCGGCTCGCCACCCAGATGGACGGTGCCCTCGGTGAGCGAATGCAAACCAATCAGGGAGTTCAGCAGGGTGGATTTACCCACGCCGTTGCGACCCAGAATGGCGAGGACCTCACCGCGCCGCACCGTCAGGTTCACGTTGCGGAAAATCCAGCGGTCCGAACGGCGGCCCGCGCGGGTGTGCTTGATGCGCTCGCCCCGGTGGCCGTAACGGAAGCCCGCACCGTCCAGGTGTAGCAGAACCTCGGCGCTCGCATCCGTGCGGTGCTGAGCATCGGGAATGGAAGACGACATTACTTCACCCGAACCTTTCCAAACAGCAGTAGCGCCACGTACAGGGGTGTGCCAATGAAGCCGGTCAGTACGCTCAAAGGCACCTCCGCACTGGTGAGGCTACGTGCCAGGGTATCGACGAACATCATGAACGAAGCACCCATCAGAATGGACAGCGGCATGAGCTTGGTCGTGTCACTACCGACCAGCAGGCGGCACAGGTGCGGAATGACCAGGCCAACCCAAGAAATCGGGCCGCCAATACACACGCTGGTCGCGGTGACCAGGGTTGCCAGCAGAATGGTGATACCGCGGGTGCGGGTCAGGTTAATGCCGAGGGTGCGCGCCTCATCGTCACCGAGCGAGAGGATATTGATGCGCCAACGCATCGCCAAGAGCAACAGAATGCAGGGCACCGCCACCAGCGCAAACTGCGTGAGTGCTTCCGCGCGTACGTCCTGCAGGGAACCCATCTGCCAGAACACGATCTGTGCCAGCTGAGTTTCAGGGTTCGCAATGAACTTCAACGCACCCAGCGCGGCGGTGCCAAAGCCACCCACAATCACGCCGGAGAGCACCAGCATGAGCGTGGACTGATTCTTGAGCAGACGCGGAATGCTCACGGTCAGTAGCACGGCGGCAAGACCACCGGCCAGGGCAGAACCCTGAATGGCGATGCTCGTGCCCACACCCAGTAGAATGGCGGAGGCGGCACCCACCGACGCACCCTGCGAAACACCCAGCAGGTACGGGGAGACCAACGGGTTTCGGAAGACCGCCTGGAAGGTGGCGCCCGCAATGGCGAGGGCGGCACCGATGAGCCCGGCGGCGAGCAGACGCGGAATACGCACGGTCAGCAACATGTTTTCTGCGGGCTTGTAGACTTTCAGGTCCATGCCGAACCAGTTCTTACCGAGAATGCGGAAGAGCTCGTCCAATTCGAGCGGGTACCTGCCGGTGATGAGTGAGAGGTAGGTGACGCCTAACAGAATGGTGAGGGCGATGAGCAGAATCAGCGGGTACGAGGATGCGAAGAGGCTGCGGCGATGCTCAGTCTTGGCAACTAAAGTGGCGGCCGGTGCGCCGGTGGGGTTCGCCTCCGGGTTTGCTTCTGTGGATTCTTTCGGGGTTGCCTGTGAAGCTGTCTCCGTGGTCGTGCTCATGGAGTCCTTCCGTGCGCTCTTGTGGTCCCGTTCTGTCTGCGTGTATGCGCTCTAAACATATGTGAGCCACATCAAGGAGGCAAAGGGGGTGAGTGCGGAGCGCCCGTCATAAGTCTTTATGTGTTGCCGCTTATCTTCTGCGGTGCGGCGCCCGTGAATGGCGGTGGCTGTGGGGGAGGGCGGCCACCCCTAAGAGCGCTGTTCCTAAGAGCACCGTCATCGTGCGGGAAAATGCTCCCGCTCGCCTCCTGCCCGGTAGAGAATATGAGCCAGTCGAAAGCCCCTTATCTTTTGCGCCCCCTCTTTTATGAACTTGGGCACTTTCATGGTGATGGCTTGTTACCTGTCGTGTCTGGACTATTGCGCGTGATTATATTGCGCCAGTAGAAAAGGGTGACCAATCCTGGGGCGCATTGGGCGGCTTTCCCCTAGGATGGATACATGAGTTACGCACCCCAGATTAACCGTGTTGTTGCCCCCTTTGAGGTAGTCAGCCCCTTCCAGCCTGCCGGTGACCAGCCGAAGGCTATCGCCGAGCTCACCGAGCGTGTGCAGAACGGTGAGAAGGACATTGTGCTGATGGGCGCTACCGGTACCGGTAAGTCCGCGACCGCAGCCTGGCTGATTGAGGCGGTGCAGCGTCCGACTCTGGTGCTCGTGCAGAACAAGACTCTGGCGGCGCAGCTGGCGAATGAGCTGCGTGAGCTGCTGCCGAATAACGCGGTGGAGTACTTCGTCTCGTACTACGACTACTACCAGCCTGAGGCGTACGTGCCGCAGACCGATACCTTCATTGAGAAGGACTCCTCCATCAACGAGGAGGTGGAGCGTCTGCGCCACTCGGCGACGAACTCCCTGCTGACTCGCCGTGACGTGGTGGTGGTTGCGACCGTGTCCTGCATTTACGGTCTGGGCACGCCCGAAGAGTACATTGAGCAGATGGTGACTCTGCGTCGCGGTGAGGAGATTGACCGCGACGAGTTGCTGCGCCAGTTTGTGGCGATGCAGTACGCGCGTAACGACATGGACTTTCACCGCGGCACGTTCCGTGTGCGCGGCGATACCGTCGAGATCATCCCCATGTACGAGGAGAACGCGATTCGCATCGAGTTCTTCGGTGATGAGATTGAGGCGATTTACACCCTGCACCCGCTGACCGGCGAGGTGATTCGCGAGGAAGAAGAAATGTACGTCTTCCCCGCAAGCCACTACGTCGCCGGCGCCGAGCGCATGGCGAAGGCTATTACCTCCATCGAGGATGAGCTGCGCGAGCGCCTGCAGACCCTTGAATCCCAGGGCAAGCTGCTGGAGGCGCAGCGCCTGCGTATGCGCACCACTTACGACCTGGAAATGATGGAGCAGATGGGCTTCTGCAATGGCATCGAGAACTACTCGCGCCATATTGATGGTCGTGCCCCCGGTAGCGCCCCGAACTGTCTGCTGGATTATTTCCCGGATGATTTCCTGCTGATTATTGATGAGTCGCACGTGACGGTCCCGCAGATCGGTGCCATGTACGAGGGCGATATGTCCCGTAAGCGCACCCTCGTGGAGCACGGTTTCCGTCTGCCGTCGGCGATGGATAACCGCCCGCTGAAGTGGGAGGAGTTCCTGGAGCGTATCGGTCAGACGATTTACCTTTCAGCGACCCCCGGTAAGTATGAGCTATCGCAGGCTGATGGTTATGTGGAGCAGATTATTCGCCCGACCGGCCTGATTGACCCGGAGATTGTGGTCAAGCCGACCAAGGGTCAGATTGATGATTTGCTTGAGGAGATTCGCGTGCGCGTTGAGCGTGATGAGCGTGTGCTGGTCACGACCCTCACCAAGCGCATGGCGGAGGATCTGACCGAGTACCTGTTGCAGCACGGTGTGAAGGTGCAGTACCTGCACTCTGACGTTGATACCCTGCGCCGTGTGGAGCTTTTGCGTGAGCTGCGCCTGGGCACCTTTGATGTGCTGGTTGGTATTAACCTGCTGCGTGAGGGCCTGGATCTGCCCGAGGTGTCCCTGGTTGCGATTCTGGATGCCGATAAGGAAGGCTTCCTGCGTTCGACCACTTCGCTGATTCAGACGATTGGTCGTGCGGCGCGTAACGTGTCCGGTCAGGTGCACATGTACGCCGATAAGATTACGGATTCTATGCGCGTGGCGATTGATGAGACGAACCGCCGCCGCGAGATTCAGCAGGCGTACAACCGTGCGCACGGCATTGACCCGCAGCCGCTGCGTAAGAAGATTGCCGATATTACGGATGTTCTCGCCCGCGAGGAAGAGGATACCCGCGAGCTTCTGCAGTTGCGTAAGAGCGGTAAGAAGGGCGCCCGCACGGTGAGCGCGGGTGCGAAGACCGGTTCTGCGACCTCGTCGAAGATTGCCACGAGCACCCCGGAGTCGGAGGAGCTTCTCGCCCGTGCGGAGGCGCGTGTTCGTGCTGACGGCCTGGCTGCGGCACCCGCCGAGGATCTGCTGGATTTGATTGAGCAGATGAACGAGCAGATGCGTGTGGCGGCGGAGAACCTGCAGTTTGAGTTGGCGGCGCGTCTGCGTGATGAGCTTGCTGATTTGAAGAAGGAGCTGCGCCTGATGAAGGAGGCGGGTCACGCCTAAACCCGGTGTTCTAAGCCCGGCGTTTAGGGGTTCGACTTGGGTTTTTCGCCATGAGGTAACTCATTGCTCGTGAAGTTCCACCGGGTGCAGATAGATGCTGTAGACTATCAAGGTGTTTTACATGTCAAATAACACCTCGATGCTTCCGAGTAATAAAGAAAAATCTGTGACTATTTCAAATAACTCTTCAGACGCACACACTACGGGAGCTCGTTCCGTTACCCGCCGCAACCTTACCCGCGGCGCGCTTTGGGCTGTGCCTGCTATTGCCGCATCCACTGCGGTGCCCGCATTCGCTGCTTCGGCTGATGACTGCAAGGCTGTCAAGGGCCCGGACTTCACCCAGGTCGGCGGCTGGATGATTACCAACCCCGCCAGCGGCGCCCTGCAGTCGCGCACCAAGAACAAGCCGGTAACTGCACCGGAGACCGGTCAGGCGTGGTGGTCCATGGAGAATGCGACCTCCCCGAACCCCGCGACGATTCGCCTCATGTCCGTGTACGAGGCGACTCACGGCACCGAGGGCGATCTGAACCTGAACTGTGGCGAGTTCGTGATGACCTACAACGTCTCTGCGCTGGAGGCGACGACCGGCACCACGCACCTGCACCCGTCCATGGACATTTACCTCTTCTCGCCCGAGGGTAAAATCATTGACCGTCAGGTTTTCACGACTGACCCGACCGGCGTGGCAACCGTCATGACCCGTAACGGTAAGACTCAGACCGTTCAGGGTCAGGTTATTCCGTTTGCGTCGAGTGTGAATGACCGGGCGACCGGCATCTCTGCGCGTTTTGCCCTGCGCGGCGATAAGCTCATGGAAGGCATGTACCAGTTCGAGGTGGTCATTACCGTGCCGACGATTCGTGAGAACGGCAAGCTGGATACGAGCAAGCAGGTGAACGCGATTGCGTTTACCCCGCCGACCTTCAACATGGTTTCCTAAACAGCTGTCTTAACTGAATAAAGAAGTAGCCCTCCCGGTATGTACTCATAAGTACTCACCGGGAGGGCTACTTTTATGTGGGCTAGGAGCGGCACGCTGCGCTATAGCTCGCTGTTCTCTAGTTCGGCGGCGTCGTAGCGCTCGCGGGCTTCGAGTACCGCGTGCATATTGTCCTGTGCCCAGTGGCGCAGGGCGGTCATCGGCTCAATGAGGGTCGTACCGAGTGCGGTCAGTTCGTAGTCCACGCGCGGCGGGATGGATGCGGTGACCCGGCGCTCCACCAGGCCGTCGCGTTCCATGGAGCGCAGGGTCTGGGTGAGGACCTTGGGGGAGACGCCCTGAATCATTGCCTTGAGCTCACCGAAGCGGGCGATGGGCTGCTCGGAGAGTGCCGCAACAATGAACGGGGTCCACCGGTCGGTGAGGTGGCGCATGACGGTGCGGGAGGGACAGACGCTGGCGAGAATATTGGCGGGTAGGTCGTCCTGCGGGGTGCGGGTGGTTTCTGCGGTTTCGCGTGCGGGGGAGGTGAGCGTGGTGGTCATAGCTGCTGTCTTCTCTGTCCGTTGAGGGGCTGTTTTGCTGTTTTATGGGGGTGGTGAGGGGGGCGAAAAATATTTTTAAATATTTTTTCGAAGACCCTAATAGTTACCTTGAGGTACCCAGTTTCTAATAGATACTATAAAACCATCAAGCGGAACACCGCAAGAAAAACAGCAGAAACCACTCCGAAAGGAACCCCTCATGAACATCGCAATCATCGGCGCAACCGGCATGGTCGGCGCACGCACCGCAGCAGAAGCAATCTCCCGCGGCCATCGGGTCGACGCCTACACCCGCTCCGGCAAGGCACCCGAAGGCGCTACCGCCCACAGCATCGACCTGGCAGACACCGCGGCACTGGTCGATGTCGTCAACAACCACGACGTCACCATCGTCGCCGTCTCGGCAGGCCGCGGCACCTCCGCGCAGCCGGTCATCGACGCGCACCGCGCACTGATCGCGGCGGCACCTACCGGTCGTCTGCTGGTCGTCGGTGGCGCCGGCTCCCTCGAGGACGGCAACGGCAACCGTTTCGTTGACGGTGAAGGTTTCCCGGAAGAGTACAAGCCCGAGGCGCAGGCATTCTCCCAGATTCTCGACGAGTACCGCGCATCCGAGGGCCTGAACTGGACCATGCTCTCCCCGGCGTTCGAAATCGCACCGGGCGAGCGCACCCGCACGTACAACACCGCACTGGACACCCCCGCAGGTGCTTCCATTAGCGCCGAGGACTTCGCCGTCGCCCTGATTGACGAGGCGGAAGAGCCCAAGCACGCGGGCCGCCGCTTCACTGTCGCTAACTAATCAGTGCCAACTAGTCTGTGCCAACTAGCCAGTGCATCTTCATTACCCGGAACGCCGCATCCGACGGATTAACCCCGCCGGATGCGGCGTTTGCGCGCCTGCTGCTCTTGAGAACCCTCCGGGAGGGGCTCCTGTGCGAAAACCTCAACCTGCTGTATAATCGTTCACCGAGCAAGGGAGTATCCCACCAATCGACTCATCGTCAGCACGTTAGCCGAAGGCGTCTAACCGGTGAATCGAGCCGACCTCCATTCAGGTCGGCGGGAGAGACTTGTGGTCCTGTACGCACACCACAAGAAAGGCTCCCCATGGAAGTTACCGGGTTGCAATGGTTGGTTACTATTCTCATCATCGCGGGTCTGTTGGCCTTCGACTTCGTGTTCCACGTCCGTAAGGCGCACGAACCCACCGTTAAGGAAGCGGCCATTTGGTCGAGTATTTACATCGGCATCGCGTTGCTGTTTGGTCTGTACATTTTCGTGACGAACGGCCCGACCGCCGCCACCGAATTCTACGCAGGCTACATCACCGAAGAAGCACTCTCGGTCGATAACCTCTTCGTCTTCATGATCATTATGGGCACCTTCCGTGTTGCCCGTGAGAATCAGCAGAAGGTCCTGCTCTTCGGTATCGTCTTCGCAATCCTGGCGCGCGGCACCTTCATCTTCGCCGGCGCAGCGATCATCAACTCCTTCGCCTGGGTGTTCTACATCTTCGGCCTGGTCCTGCTCATGACCGCAGGTAACCTGCTCAAGGACGAACTCACCGAAGGCGACGGTGACGACGAAGCCGACAACATCATGGTTCGCCTCGCCAAGAAGTACCTGAAGACCAGCGACCACTTCGACGGCGACAAGCTCTTCACCCTCGAAAACGGCAAGCGCGTCATGACCCCCATGATGCTCGTCATGGTCGCAATCGCGGGCTCCGACCTGCTCTTTGCGCTCGACTCGATTCCCGCGATCTTCGGCCTCACCCAGTCCGTCTACATCGTGTTCACCGCGACCGCGTTCTCCCTCATGGGTCTACGCCAGCTGTACTTCCTGATTGACGGTCTGCTGGACCGCCTCGTCTACCTGTCCTACGGCCTGGCGACCATCCTCGCGTTCATTGGTGTGAAGCTCATCCTGCACGCGATGCACGAGAACAACCTGCCGTTCATTAACCACGGCGAGTCCGTACACGTTGTGGAGATTACCACCGAAATGTCTCTGCTGGTCATCGTGAGTGTCCTGATTATTACCGTGCTCGCCTCGCTGCTCAGCCCCAAGGGCCGCGCGCTGCAGACCATTCAGCGCGTGCAGGCGCTCTCCGAGAAGTACCTGGCACTGCCCGAGGATGCACCCGCTGCCGAGCGTGCGGACATCACCGCCCGCTGGCAGAAGGAAACCGAGAAGCTCAACGCCATTCCCGCCAAGCTGCGTGACGAGCTGATCGAGAAGGAAGACGAATACCACGCCCTCGTGATGCGTGCCCGCACCGCACAGGATGCGCACGCTTCCTCCTCGAAGTAGTAGTTTGAGCTACTGAGCGTGCAGCCTCACCAGGCTAAACGCTAACACTAAAGCCCCTCACACCGGATCAACCGGAGTGAGGGGCTTTAGCTATATCAGAGATATTTCAGAAGAATTACTGGTTGTGAACCTCAGCCAGCATGTTCTTCAGGTGACCCAGAATGGTCAGCGAGTCAGAACCGAAACCGTCGTGGTGGTGGGTCTTCGAAGTCCACACGTGGGTGTTACCGACCCAGCGAGCGGTCTCCATGGAGTGCTCAAAGTCCACGTACACGTCCGGGTTGTACGCCGCAGCCACCACGGGAACCTCGTTCTTGTGCAGCTGTGCGTGGTCGTACAGGCGACCCCAGTCCTTCTTCTCAGCCAGCAGGTTTGCAACCTCAGCCAGCGGACGCAGCGAGGGATCCTCCTCGTAGTACCAGGGGAAGATGTGCTCGCCGGTGAAGAGCAGGCGATCCGCATCCGGTGCGAACTCGGGGCGGGAGGCCGCCACGCGAGCAGCAGACCAGTTGGTCGGCGCGGGGGAGGGGGACAGCTCGTAGCCGGGGATGCCGGGCAGAACGCCGTCGGCGGGGCCGTCAGCGTAAATGGTCTCGTGCATCAGGGCGTACAGCGGGTTCGCCTGGAAGGTCACCTCGGCACCCATAGCGGTCAGGAACTGATCGGACAGGTGGTCGTTACCCTCAGCGAAAGCGGTCTCCAGGAAGTAGTGCAGACCGCGCTCGCGCCAGCGGCCACCCAGGAAGTGACCAGCCATCTGGAAGCGGTGATCGGTCAGACGCTCACCGGTGGGCAGGTACTCCTTGTGGGTGCGCAGGTGCTCAGCGATGCGGGTAGCGAGCTCAGCGTCCTCGGGGAACCAGCTGTAGTACTCCTCGTTACGTTCCTTCATGCGGTCGAAGGTGTGCTGGTAGACGTTGTCCACGGAGGTACGAATCGGCGCCAGGCCCGCGGTGATGCGGCAGTCACGCAGCGACTGCGGTGCGAACGACAGGTAGGACAGGGTCAGGAAGCCACCGAAGGACTGACCAATGGTGGACCAGCGCTTGTCGGCACGGTCAGCCAGCAGCACCTCGCGGACAGCCTCCGCGTCAGCGATGATGGAGTCCGCACGGAACAGCTCAGTGTACTCAGCCTGAACCTGCGCGTCACCCACAGCGGTGATGTTGCGGGCAGACAGCGGGGAAGACATGCCGGTACCGCGCTGATCCAGAAGAACCACGCGGTGAGTCTTCGCCAGCTCAGCAATCCAGCCGCCAATGGAGCCGGTCTTCGGCGAACCGAAACCGGGGCCGCCCTGCAGGTACACAATGTAAGGACGCTTATCAGCCGAAACGGTCAGAGTTTCGTTGGTGCTCACAACCTCGCGGGCGAACACGGTGATGGTCTGGTCTGCGAAACGGGAGGAGAGAGCGGCATCCTTGCCCTTGGAGAAAATCAGACCGTGGGTCAGGGGAACCTGGAACCAGTGGTCGGTAATCTCGTAGCCGTCGTGCTTGACGACCGAACCCTTGCGGTACTCAACCTTGGGAAGCGAAGAAACGGTCAACGGTGAACCTTCTTTCATTCAAATAGATAGATACTCTGTATTCTAGCCCACTATGGGCAACATCGTGGCAGAGCCTCGGGCGGAGTCTCAATCAGAGCCTCTGGCGGAGCCTTAGAACTCGCCCACGCTCAGAATCTTCAGCACCGGGTAACCCGCCTCATCGGATGCCGCCAAATCAACCTCGGCACGAATACCGAAGTCGAAGTTGTCTTCGGGGTCGGCGAAGCTCTGCTGAACCTTCCACACGCCAGGATGCGCGGCGGTGTCCTCATCCATGCTGACCAGGCGAGGCGAGCGCGCGTCGGCGTCCGTGTAGATGTCGTCGTAGGCGTCGAAGTAGTCGTCCATGGCGTCCGCCCAGCGGTCGGCATCCCAGCCGCACCACTCGTCGAGGGCGCCCAGGGCGCGGTCGCGCTCGTCAGCGAAGAGCTCCACACGGCGGAAGAGGGCGTTGCGCACCATCACGCGGAAGGCGCGCAGGTTCTTCGTCACGGCGGGAGGCTCTTCCTCCTCGATGGAGGCGTGCTCGGCTGCAATGGTCGCGGTGTCTTCGCCGGCAGCCAGCTTCTCCCACTCGTCCACCAGGGAGGAGTCGGTCTGGCGCACCAGCTCGCCGAGCCACTCGATAATGTCGTCGAGCTCGTCGGTCACGGCAGAATCGGGGATGGTGTGGCGCAGCGCCTTGTACGCGTCAGAGAGGTAGCGCAGGAGCACGCCCTCGGCACGTTCGAGCGAGTAGTACTGCACGAAGTCGTTGAAGCCCATCGCGCGTTCGTACATGTCACGCACGATCGACTTGGGGCGCGGCTCAAAACGAGCCACCCACGGCGCGGACTGCTTGTAGGTCGTGTACGCCTGATCGATGAGCTCCGCCAGGGGCTGCGGGTAGGTGACCTTGTCGAGCTCGTTCATGCGTTCGGTGTAGTCCACACCGTCCGCCTTCAGCTGTGCCGACAGTTCGTTCTTCGCCTTGCGTTCCTGTGCGTACAGCACCTGGTTCGGCGAATCCAGGGTCGCCTCAATGAGGGAGAGCGCGTCCAGTGCGTAGCTGGGGGATTCGGGGTCGAGCAGTTCCAGTGCGGCGACCGCAAAAGCGGACAGCGGCTGGTTCAGGGCAAAGTTATCCTGTAGATCCTCGGTCAGGCGCAGGTAGGAGCCGTGCTCGTCCGGGGTGTTGGTTCGCTCAATCACACCGCCGGTCAGTAGCTCCTTGTAGATGCCGATTGCCTTGTGCAGCAGCTCGCGGCGGCGCGCGGGGCTCTCGTGGTTCTCCTGAATGATGCGGTACGCGGCAATGACCGGGTTCTCCGGGCGGTGCATCAGGTTCAGCAACATCGAATGGGTGATGTCGAAGGAGGAGGTCAGCGGCTCCGGGGCGGCTTCTACCAGCTGGTCGAAGGTCTTCTCAGACCAGCCAACGAAGCCTTCCGGCGCCTTCTTACGCTTGGAGGACAGCGACTGGTTAATGCGCTTGGTGTCGTCACCGAACTTCGCCTGTGCCTTCGCCAGCAGGCGCGCGTTCTCAATATCGTGCTCGGGTGCCTGAACCACCACGGTGCCAGCGGTATCAAAACCGGCGCGGCCTGCGCGTCCAGCGATCTGGTGGAACTCGCGGGCACGCAGACGGCGGCTACGGGCACCGTCAAACTTCGACAGCGCCGTAATCAGCACGGTACGGATGGGCACGTTAATACCCACACCCAGGGTGTCGGTACCGCAAATCACCTTGAGCAGACCCTCCTGAGCCAGCTGCTCGACCAGGCGGCGGTACTTGGGCAGCATGCCCGCGTGGTGAATACCGATGCCGGCACGCACCAGCTTATTCAATGCCTTACCGAAGCCCGGACCGAAACGGAACTTAGCAATCAGCTCGGAGATGCGTTCCTTATCTTCCTTCGAAGCAATAGCCACCGACAGCAGCGCGTTCGCCTGCTCCAGCGCCGCCTTCTGCGAGAAGTGCACAATGTAGACCGGAGTCTGCTTGGTCTGCACGAGCTCCTGCACCGTCTCCTGAACCGGGGTGGTGGAGTAGTAGAAATGCAGCGGAATGGGACGCTCAGAATGCGCCACCAGGTCACTCTCACGACCGGTCAGCGCCGTCATCTCCTCCTGGAAGCGAGTTGTATCGCCCAGGGTCGCGCTCATCAGCAGGAACTGCGCCTGCGGAAGCTCCAACAGGGGAAGCTGCCACGCCCAGCCGCGCTGCGGGTCGGAGTAGAAGTGGAACTCGTCCATGATGACCTGGCACAGGTCCGCATCCTTACCCTCGCGCAGGGCAATATTGGCGAGAATTTCCGCAGTGCAACAGATAATGGGCGCCTCCGTATTAATGGCGGAGTCGCCGGTAATCATGCCCACGTTCTCGGCACCAAAAATATTGATCAGGTCGAAGAACTTCTCAGATACCAGCGCCTTAATGGGGGCGGTGTAGTAGGAGCGCTGACCGGTCGCCAGGCCCGTAAAATGCGCGGCAACAGCCACAGTGGACTTACCCGAACCGGTCGGGGTTGCCAGCACCACGTTATGTCCGGCGGCAATGCTCAGAACGGCCTCGTCCTGGGCGGGGTACAGGGTCATGCCGCGGGTCGAAATCCACTCGGTGAAGGATTCATAGATTTCTTCGGCGGTGAGGGGGTTGCTCTTAAAATCGCGTCGATTGTAGTCGCCGGGGTTCTCGCCCAGCCCGGGAGAAAGAAAATTCAAAATACTCATGAGGATTCCAGTCTATCGGGAATAACGCGGGCGCGGGGGCGTTATCGTTACGAGGGAACAACTCGGCATGGGCGCGAAGTTGCGTGCTCTAACGCAGGAAAACCTAAAGTTCAGGTAGGGTAGAACAAAGCGCTTTAGGTGCAGCGATGCATAATCCTGCGCTCAGAAGGTCGAAGGTACAGGCTCCACGCTGCAGAGCCCCACACCGTAGGGCTCCATGCCGTATAAATTACCGCCTAGGTTCAAGTCCGCCAATTGATGCCGGCTCATACTGTGCGGTCGATACACGCCCCAAAATACGTTGCATAAAATAACGACACGCTCCACCTAATACACTCTTAGTGTTGCGTGCCACATTGATAAAGGAATAGGGTAAGAGAAAGGAGAGACGTTGAATGACTGAATACAACGCTGACAAGGCACAAGAAAACGCCGCGCGTGAAGAAGCTACGCATGAAGAATCCATGCATAACAAAACCACGCAGGAAAAAGCCGCTCAGAAGAAAACTGCGCAGAAAAAAGCTGCACAGGAAGTAACCGGTAGCGAACAGCGCAAGGCAGAAGAGGAAGCCCTCAAAAAGCGCCTCGCCCTGCGCGTCACCGCACCCGGATACAAATACCCCTGGCACCGCTGGGCAATCCCCGTCCTGGGTGAAACCACCGCGGGTACCGGTGCGATTCTTATCCCCGTCATGGTGGGTCAATTCATCAACCAGCACATCGCCGGCAAAGCCCCCGACGCCTGGCCCATGTTCTGGGTAGTCGTCGCAGCCATCACCTTCATCGTGATCAACGAGTTCTTCGGCTGGGGCACCTCCATGACCCTCAGCGCGGAACTTGGCCGCGACTGGCGCATCTACATCAACCGGCTCATGGGGCGCACCCGCGCTGGCGTAGACTCCGGCGAAGCGGTCACCGTCATGAACAAAGACGTACGCCGCATTACGGACGTCTACTTCTCACTGCCGCTATTCGTCAACGCCATGATCATCGCGACCCTCGGTGCCGTGCAGCTCTGGCTCATCAACCCCGTCACCGCGGTCGTCACCCTCATCGGTACGCTCATCGTGGTCGGCGTGATTGCCTGGTACTCGTCCTTCCTCGAATCGAAGATTGGCGAATACCGCGAAAAGGACGGTGAAGCCTCCTCACGCGCCTCCGATATCGCCACCGGCCTGCGCACCATTGCCGGCCTCGGTGCCGAAGAGCAGATGCGTGAACGCTACCATCGCGGCACCGACGAAGTTTTCGACAGCTACATGCGCTACGAAAAGACGCACCGCTGGATGTACCTCATCCGCGCGCTGCTCGGCGGTGCCGTGACCCTGCTCGGCATCGGCTTCGCTCTCACCGGCCACGTCGAAAACGGCCGCTGGGTATCCGACACGCCTGCCGCGTCCCTGGTGACCGTCGCCTCCATTATCGCGATGATGGGCGGCCCCATCTGGATTACCCAGAACTTCCTCACCGCATGGCGATACGCCAAGATTGCGCTCGCCAAGGTCGCCCGCCTCGAAGGTCACGCGGGCGTACGCCAGGGCGTGCTGAAGAGCCCGCGCACCGACGAGGAAATGGCGCAGCTGGCACACGCCGAACAGGCAGTCGAGGCGAGCACCCTCGAGGTGCCCGTACCCGTCGCCCCCGCCGGTGCAAGCAACCCGCGCATCGTGTACGTCAACCCGCGCGACTACAACCTCACCGCGCAAGACTACGCCGAGGCGCTTGCCCGCACCCTGCGACGCGGGGGAGAGGACCTCAAGGACGCAACCGGTCGCCGCGTGCTGCTGAGCGAACCCAACCCCATGATTTTCGCGGGAACCCTGCAGGAGCACCTGCGCTTGGGCACCGTGCCGAACCCCGACGAGGAGCTGGCACAGGCGAAGGATGAGGAACTGCTGAAGATTACCGACTCCCGCGAAATCGCCTACCGACTGGGCGGACGCAACCCCGAAGACTACTTCGCCGCCCGCATCACCAGCGAAGGCGCGAACCTCTCCGGTGGTCAGCGTCAGCGTCTGGCGCTCGCCCGCGCACTCGCACAGGACGCGCAGGTGCTCATCCTGACCGAGCCGCTGAACTCCGTGGACGAACCCAGCCAGCGCTACATCTACGATGCGATGGAAACCCAGATCGGTAGCGACCGCCTGCCCGTCGGCTACCCCGGCCTGCTACAGGATTTGGAGCAGGTCTACGTTGTCTCCACAACCGCGGAGACGACCCGCCGCATGGAACGCGACGGCTACCCGGAAACCACTCAGTCTGAAACCACTCAGAATCAGGAGGTGAACTAGCATGGCAAAGCAGCTCCCCATCGAAACCCCCGCCTACGTGGCACGCCGCATGTGGAACTACCTCGCGGCGCATAAGGGGCGAGCCCTCTACACCTTCGTCATCTACATGGTCAGTACCCTCATGGGTGCGGTGGTGCCCCTGCAGATTGGTGCCACCGTGGACGACGTGGTGGCGGGCAAGTTCTCCAGCTACCCGTGGCAGCCGATTCTGATTATCCTGGCGGCGTTCATCGTGCAGGCAATAACCCTCATGGTCTCCTCGTACAGCGCGGCGCGACTGGGTGCGCTCGTCACCCGTGACGCCAACCAGGACACCCTCGACGGCACCCTCGACCTGGACGCACGCACCGTGGAAGAAGCCGGCAGCGGCGACCTGCTCACCCGCGTGACCGACGACCTGTCCTCGGCAGCCAAGTCCGTCAGTGAGGACCTGCTCGGCGCGATTTACGTGCTGCTGTACTTCCTGATCTCCACCATCTCGCTAGCGGTTGTGAGCCCGGCTATGGGCCTGATTATGCTACCCATGATTGCCGGTCTTGCCCTCATCATGTCGAAGATGCTGCCGCTCATGGCGGCACGCAACCAGACCACCCAGGAGCGCGTGAGCGACCTCAACAGCGTGCTGACCGAGAACATTCGCGGCACCTCCACGATCCGTGAGCTGGGCGTTCATACCGCCCGCGAAGACGCCTTCGCCGGTGAGAACAAGCGCCAGTTCGCTGCGCAGCTGGGCATGGTGCGCATCCGCCAGCTGTACTTCACCGTGGATGCTATCAACGCCTGGATCCCCACGATTCTGTGTATGCTCTGGGGCGCCGCCTGCGTGGCTCTCGGCTGGGCAAGCTGGGGCGCCGTGGCGACCGCCTCGGTCATGGTTTTCAGCCTGCGAATCCTCGCCGACATGCTGAACCACCACGTCAGCAGCCTGCGCATCATGCTGGTGAACATGGGTCGTGTGTTCGGTGTGGTCTCCCTGGCGAAGAAGCAGCGTGAGGCGCGTGCACAGCACCGTGCCGAAGCGTTCGCCGCCGTATCTGATGAAGCCGTGAAGAACCCGGAGTACGCCATTGACTGCACCGACGTCTCCTACGGCTACTCGCCGGACGCCCTCGTTCTGGAAGGTATCAACCTGAAGATTCGCCGCGGTGAGGCACTTGCCCTGGTGGGTCGTTCCGGTTCGGGTAAGACCACCCTGGCTCGTCTGATTGGCGGTTCGCTGACCGCCCTGGAGGGCACCATCACCGTGATGGGTCGCCCGGTTGGTCACGGCGACTTCCCGACCGATGCCGCCGCCGACGGCCGCCCGCGCCTGCTGGTCTGCACCCAGGAAGCGCATGTCTTCTTCGGCACCCTCGCCGATAACTTTACGGTGGTCGTGCCGGATGCAACCGTCGAGCAGATGGGCGAGGCACTGGACGCTATCGGTGCCCGCTGGTGGCGCGACCTGCCGCAGGGCATGGATACTGTCGTGAGCGGCGCGGATTCGCCGCTGACCCGCGACCAGATTCAGCAGCTGGCGCTGGCACGTATTGTGCTTGCTGACCCGCACGCCGTGATTCTGGACGAGTCCACCACCCAGCTGGAGCTCGCGGACGCAACCGAGTCCCTGAGCGCCGTGCTGGCGAACCGTGCGGTGCTGATCATTTCGCACGATGCGCGTATCGCCTCGCTGGCTGACCGTGCGGTCCTGCTACACGAGGGTAGGATCATTGCGGAGGGTTCACCGGCAGAGATTTTCGCCCTGACCTAAACCCTCTAGCCTAAGCCCGGTTGATATGTCCGGCGATATGCCCGGCTGATAGTGCCCGGTACCGTGTGAAGCGGTGCCGGGCACTACTCGTTTAACGGGTGCTTTGGGGCGGTGGCTTGGGGGAGTGATTGGTGCTGGGATGATGTGTGGATGGGACGCGTTGTGAAGAGCACCGTTGTGAAGGGCGCCGACAAACGAAAATTTCGGAGAGATTCACTGGTCACCCGCAAAACTTTCAGTTACTAAGAATCATTGTGATAACCTGGCAGAGCGATATGGGGTGCCTTGAGACGACTGCGACCCGCTAACCCGCCCAACTGACCGCCCAACGAAGGGCTACGGCACAGCGGACGCACGAAACGGCGTAAGAACACAACACTCAAGGCTGAGAGAATCACCCATTGAACCTGCTCTAGTTCGAACTAGCGAAGGGATTATCGATGATGGCAGAGCAGCCTACCGCGCCCGCGTGCGCACCCACCACCAACCCTGTACCCGGCGCGAGCGCTCCCGGAAACCCCCGGGCACCCCAGACAGCTCGCGTGCCGAGGGTCCTCTCGATTGCGGGAACCGACCCCTCCGGCGGTGCGGGTATTCAGGCGGATCTTAAATCCATTACGGCATCCGGCGGTTACGGCATGTGCGTGACCACCTCACTGGTCGCCCAGAACACCTGCGGGGTCCGTGAAGTGTTCACCCCGCCCCTGGAGTTTTTGACCGCGCAGCTTGCCGCCGTTTTTGATGACGTCACGGTGGACGCCGTGAAAATCGGTATGCTCGGCGACGCGGACACGATCCGCACCGTCCGCACCTGGCTGAGCGAACACCCCGTGCCCGTGGTCGTACTCGACCCGGTCATGATTGCATCCAGCGGTGACCGTCTGCTACAGGCGGAAGCGGAGCAGGCGCTACGCGACCTCGTGCCGCTCGTGGATGTGATTACCCCGAACATTCCGGAGCTCGCTGTGCTCTGCGAGAAGGAACCCGCTCAGACCTTTGATGAGGCGCACGAGCAGGCGGCGAACCTCGCGGCGGCGACCGGAACCACCGTCATTGTGAAGGGCGGCCACCTGTGCGGTCAGGACGCCGGTAACACCGCGGTCTTCCCGGACGGCACCTGCGCGCACGTGCGCACCCCGCGTCTGGACAGCCGCAATACGCACGGCACCGGATGCTCCCTGTCCTCCTCGCTGGCAACCCGCCTGGGCGTGGAGCTACTGCAGCACGCGGAGGCCGCAGAGCCTGCCGCAGACCAGAAGAACACTCTGACCAGCGACGATACCCACCGTGCCCTGCAGTGGAGCACCCGCTGGCTCCACGAGTCCATTGCCGCAGGTGCCGGTTTGCAGGTCGGTTCCGGTGAGGGTCACGGCCCGGTGGATCACGCCGCCCGTGCCCGCCGTCTGGAGGCTGCAGCCTCCGCCTACCCGTGGCATCACCTGCTCGCCACTACCGACTCTGAGGGCAACGCTCTTGATGGCACCAGCCCGGAGCGACTGCTGCCGGTCAGCCCCGTATCCGCCGGTGAAGCCGTCGTAAAGCCCGCCGGCCCCTGGACCGCCGCGCTCTGGGCTGCGGGAGGCGAAACCTGGCGCCAGATTCTGGACTTGCCCTTCGTGCGTGCCCTCGGCGACGGCACCCTCGACGAGGACCTGTTCTCCTTCTACCTGGACCAGGACGCCCTCTACCTGCGCGACTATTCGCGTGCGCTCGCGACCCTTTCGGCGCGTGCCGACACCGCTGAGGCGCAGGTGCACTGGGCGGCTGGCGCGCACGAGGCGATTGCCGCCGAATCGCAGCTGCACGAGGGCTGGTTGGCGAACCGCGCACGCCTGGGTGGGCCTTCGCCCGTTACGATGGGGTACACGAATTTCCTGCGCGCCTCCGCCGCCGGTGATGATTACGTGGTCGGCGCAGCCGCTATCTTGCCCTGCTACTGGCTGTACGAAGAGGTGGGCGCCGTGCTCTCCTCGCAGAACCACGCGGACCACCCGTACGCGGAGTGGTTGAGCCTGTACGGTGGCGAGGAGTTTGCCGCGGATGTGGCGCGTAGCCTCGAGGAGGTGGAGCGTGCGTTTGAGGCGGCTTCACCGGCTCAGCGTGTCCGCGCAGCGCGGGCGTACCTGTCGGCGTGCGTGTATGAGCGTGAGTTCTTCGACCAGGCTCACCGGGCACTGCGCTAGCTAACTTGCGCTCCGTTGAGGAGTTGAGGTTAGGGCTCGCGCGGGGTTCGGTTCACCGGTGGTTTAGGCGCCGATTTTTGGGCCGAATACCGCCCCGGCATGGCGCGAGATGGGTGATTGATGCTTCACTCAAACTGCCGCCGGTTCGGGTGTTGTGCCGGTTATGCTTAAGGCGTCGGTGAAAACCGTTTGCGGCAGGATTCCGGCCCTCACCCAACTGGCTGATGTACCTGCCGCGCCCGCACCTCTACGGCGTGTAACCGACCAGTTTGGCCCGTCGCAACCACCTCATCCAACCCCCGCGGCGGGCCAAACGCCTTCCTTCCCAGTTTTCGGGGCTTCGTTTGAAAGCGTGTGGCGTGTAAATCCCGCATAGAAATATCCCGTGCAGATACTCTCATCTGCACGGGATATTTTGCTGTTCTGTTTTCTGCTCTGCCCTCGTCTATAGCCGCAGATTGGGTGAATCTTATGCGCCCTGGTTCTCACGAACCTCTTTCTTTTCCGCCTGGTAGCCGAAGCAGAACGCAGCGCCCGCGATCAGCGCCGCCAACCAGATGGAAAATACGCCAAACCATCGGGTGACAAGCGCCATGAGAATCACGCCAGCTATGAAAGAGGCGACTACGAGAGAGTAATCAATGGCTTTGAGCAGAGCCGTACGGCGCTGTGCCTTCGCCTCATTTTTTGTGTCTCCGTCGGGGGTTTTCCGCGTGAGGTACAGCGAACCGGCGGTGTACCAGGCACTGAGCATTTTGCGCCAGTTGCCGCTGGTCATGAAGAGCGAAAAGGGGTTTTCGCCAATGCGTGTATCCGCGAGGGCGTGAATCATCAGACCGACGGTGAACGCCAGCGCGCCCACCTGAAAGCTATTGCTCAGAGTTCTATCCATGAAGGGTACCGCGAAGCAGACCAGAAGGAACGGCAGGAGTGTGCCGATGCGCCAGTGTCTCATCCGGGCACGTTGACCGAGTAGATCATGAATGAAATGCCCTGCCAGATACCCGAAGCTGAAAAGAATAACGGAGAGCCAGCGCAGGTGCACCACATGCGGTGCGTCACGGTGCAGATCGGCGATGAGCAGAATAAAGTTACCGGTCTGTGTGGCGACGAGGGCCTCGTAGCGCATGTGCGAGAAGACGTCTACCGCGCCGCCCAGGGAAGCGAGGAGTAGCGCCATGATGCGCCCGTAGCGGCGAGGCGCGGGAATACGTCCAAGAGTCTCGCGGAGGTGGTGAAGCATGCGACCGCCCTCATCTGTCGGTAGTAGGTTCTGAAGACCCAGCCGGCGGGGCCTTCCAGTTCCATGCTACGGCATGGGGGGGCGGCGGTATAGAGAACAGGGGAGGAGCCCCGCGGGCCGGCCGCCGTTAAAGCGTAGGCCCCGAGCAGCTATCTGCTCGGGGCCTACGTACTATTCGGTTTTTAGCTTAGGAGGAGTAGCCTACTTGCTCTCGCCCTTGAGCGCACCCACGAGGGGGCCGATGACGTCCATGGGCAGCGGGAAGACCACGGTCGAGTTCTGGTCGGCGCCCAGCTCCAGCAGGGTCTGCAGGTAACGCAGCTGCAGGGAGGCGGGGGACTGGCTCAGAATGTCGGATGCTTCCTTCAGCTCGCTCGAGGCCTCCAGCTCACCGCGTGCCGAAATGATCTTTGCGCGGCGCTCACGCTCAGCCTCAGCCTCGCGAGCCATGGCACGCTGCATAGCCTCGGGAATCTCAACGTCCTTAATTTCGACGAGCTCCACCTGAATACCCCACGGCTCGGTGCGCGAACCGATGATGGAACGCAGGTCCTCGTTCAGGTCCTCGCGGTGTGCGAGCAGGGTGTCCAGGTCAACACGACCGAGCAGGGAACGCAGGGTGGTCTGTGCAATCTGGCTGGTGGCAATCGGGTAGTTCTCAACCTCAAGCACGGCATTCTTGGCGTTGGTCACGCGGAAGAGGACCACGGCGTTCACGCGGGCGGGAACGTTGTCCTTGGTGATGACTTCCTGCGGGGGAATGGTCAGGGTGATAACACGCATATCAACGCGCTGCAGGGAGTCAACGAGGGGGAAGACGACGTTCAGGCCGGGCTTCAGCTCCGAACGCAGGTGACCGAAGCGGAAAGAGACGCCACGCTCGTATTCGGGGATGACGCGGAACATACGAATCAGAATAAAAAGAACAATGACGGCAACTGGGATGAGGATAGTTGCCAAAGTGACGGGATCCATGGTTTTCCTTCACAAATATTGGGGGAGGACGGTATGTGTGCCCACCTGCCCGCGCCTCGTACGGTGCAGGTAGTAGGGGGTGCCCGGTTACCGGGCTGTGTGTGGGGGGGGGAGTTTAGGGAGGGGAATTTTCCGTCCCGGCGCACCTCGCGGCGGTCGGTGCTTTAGCGGCACCCCGCAAGGAAAACTCAAAAGAGGAATAAAAGAGAATTCCATGCAGGGTGGCCGCCGAAGCTAACAGACGGGACCAATCGACCGGTCAGCCGCCGGAACGGAAAAACTTGTGCAGCGCTACTTCTTCGCCATCTGCTCTGCCAGCTTTTCAGCAGCCTCAACCTCAGCCAGGTTCTGCTCCTGCAGGACCTCGTTCGTGGTCTTGTGCAGTCGCTTAACCGAGGTGCCGGTACCGCTCCATGCGGGGCGGTCCGGGTCGAGGGCAGAGGTACGAACCGGCAGGGTTGCATCCGCAATCATCTGCTTGCGGGTCTGCTCGGTACGGCGCTTACGCTCATTCGACACGCCACCCCACTTTGCCGCGAAACGGTCCATCTTCACGTTCACCGATTCGTCAGCGGTGGATGCGTGAATATGCTTCGGATCGTTCTCGAAGTTCGCGGGGGAACGCATGAGCTTCACAGCCAGCGGGTAGGTCAGCGACAGGCAGACCACCGCGGCGGCACCCTCCACCAGAAGCTCCAGCGGGGAGTGCCAGACGATGGCGGCACCAATCAGGATGACCACACCCAGCAGCGAGACAGCAACCGCCAGCCCGCGGTGGAAACGACCCGACTCGGAGTAGGGCCATTCGTCCACTTCGCGGGTGAGCTCGCGGCCGTTCGCCGAGACGGTGCAGCTGTCCTTAATCGGGCAGGTGTTGCACACGCTGGGCTTGGCGCGGTAACGCATCACTCGGTTATCCGAGTCGAATGCGGTCGCCCACAGCCACTGGTCTTCGGGGCAGAGCCACGCGTCGCTCTCTTGGTGGTAGGTGAACCCGAAGGTTCGCGCTGCCACCATGCGCTGGCTGGTGCGCTTGGCGAGAATATCGAAGCCCCAACCCACGGCGACCAGGCCGAGCGCGTACACGCAGGCCAGCCACACGAGGAAAGAAACTCCAGCAATCTGCTCAGGCATGGTTAGCCTCGACGATCGCTACGGTAGGGGCTGGTCTGCTCGGGCAGCTCCTCGGCAGCCTTAGCGCCGGCGAACTCTGCGATGCGAGCGTCCTCAACCACCTCGTACAGCGGCGGTTCGGGCAGCTCCAGGACGGTTTCCTTAGCGTTCTTGGAGAAGATCTCCTTGATACCCAGCAGAGCCAGCTTAATCAGCGGGATAATGCCGACCAGGAAGATGACGTCACCGGGCATGCGCATCCAACCCATCACGGCGGAAGCGCCGTCGTGGATGAACGCGAAGGAACGAGCCTCGTAGTAGCCTTCACCCACGGACTTGTACAGCTGAGCAATACCCAGCGGCAGCAGCGAGATGAAGGACATCCACAGCAGACCAATGTTCAGGGTCCAGAAGGAGAACTTCAGACCCTTCTCAGGCCACTTGTCCTCAGGGATCAGGTAGCGCAGACCAAACACCGCGAACGCGATCGCGAGCATACCGTACACACCCATCATGGATGCGTGTGCGTGGTTTGCGGTCAGTGCCGTACCAATCTCGAAGTAGGACACGATCGGCAGGTTAATCAGGAAGCCGAACACACCTGCGCCGAGGAAGTTCCAGAAGCCCACAGCAATCAGGAACATAACAGCCCAACGGTGCGGGAAAGGCTTGGTGCGGTTGGAGTACTGGCGAGCACCCAGCTGCATGAAGCCCCATGCCTCAACGGTCAGGAAGGTCAGCGGGATAACCTCAGCTGCGGAGAAGAACGCACCGAATGCCATCTGCTCGGAGGGGGTACCGACGAAGTAGGTGTGGTGCAGAGTACCGATCACACCACCGACGGAGTAGAGCACGGCGTCCATCATGATGATGGCGATTGCGATGCGCTCGCGGACCACGCCGAGCAGCACGAAGATGTACGCCACCATCACGGTGGTGAACAGTTCGAGGAAGTCCTCCACCCAGAGGTGAACCACCCAGAATCGCCAGAACTCGGCGACGGTCACGTGGGTACGCTGACCTGCGAGCAGGCCAACTGCGTAGAACATGGGGATGGCGAGGCCGGAGAAGAGGAACAGCCACGGCAGGGAGGTCTTCTTCGAGCCCTTCAGACGGGAGGAGAGGGTACGCCAGACGATGACGATCCAGATGAACATACCCGCGGTGAGCAGGATCTGGAAGAATCGCGGCAGGTCCAGGAACTCCCACTGCTGCGAGAAGAAGCCGGTGAGTTCCTTGGGGATGAGGCCCTTCTGAGAGAACCATTCGTTCAGCAGCGAGCCGAGGACCACGAAGACCACGGCGCCGATGAGAACGTAGGTGAGCAGGCCCTGCTTCTTGGGTTCGCGGCGGGTAATCAGCGGGGCGATGAAGATACCGCCCGCCAGGAACGCGCCTGCGGTCCAGAAGAGGGAGAGCTGAAGGTGCCAGGTTCGGGATACCGTGTAGGGCAGCAACTGGCCCATGTCGATACCGAAGAATCCGGTGAGTTCTTCACGGTAGTGCTCGGTGAGCGCACCCACCAGAGCCTGCAGCAGGAACAGCACCAGGATCGTTGCGAAGAGCAGGCAGGCTGCCTTCTGCGAGGGGGTCAGGCGAACTTCGTCGGGCTGGCGGAAGTCGAGGACGGGTGCCTCTTCCGCGTGCCAGCCGATTGCGCGGGACCAGCGGCCGTAGATGGCGAACATCAGACCGGTACCACCAATGAGGGCAATCAGGGAGAGTGCCGACCAGACCATCAGATCCGCGGTGGGCTTGTTGTCCACGTTGGGTTCGGAGGGCCAGTTGTTGGTGTAGGAGTAGGGCTGGTCGGGGCGGTCAGCCGCCGATGCCCATGCGGTCCAGCCGAAGAATGCGACGAGGTCGTGCAGTTCTTCGTCGTTCTTAATGGCGTCGGGGAACAGGCCCTGCGAGGTGTCACCCTTCATCAGGGTTTCGCGGTAGTGCTTGAGCATGAGCTGGTAGCCCTTGGTCTCACCAGCGGACCAGGTGATGGTCTTAGTCTGCTCGTCGTACTTGTTCTCCTTGCGCCACTCGTTCTTCACGAGCTCGCGGGGGTCCTGCTTGCCCTGCTCACGGTACTCCTTGACGGCAGCATCGGTGGTCAGGCGCAGGTATTCTGCAGTGTAGTCGGGGCCGAGGTAGGCACCGTGGCCCAGGACGGAGCCGTACTGCTGCAGACCGCGTCCCTGGAAGAGTTCCTGACCGTGCAGGATCTGTTCTTGGGTTGCGATGGTTTTGCCGTCATTGCCGACAATTTTGTCGGGTAGCGGCATGGAGAGTGCGTAGGTGCGCATTGCAAGGACTGCCATGATGGTGAAGCCCAGGAGCATCACAAACGCAACAGCCTGTACCCAGCCTTTTCCGGCATAGGCACCGACCGTGTCTGAGCGGCGGGCAATCTTTGCTGCCTCCGCACGCGAGACGGGTTTTGTAGCCATAGTGTATGTCTCCAGTGTGCGTGGAATTTTTAGGTGGAGTGGTTCCGACGCACATCCGCTGGAGGGGCGGCTCACTATGTTCAGGGTGAATCGTCCTTGAGGGAGGTGCGACAGCCCACCCTTGTTTCATTTTTGCATATTAAATGCGTATTTATAAAACTTTGCTGACGTAGCGTCATAATGTGACACGGCTATTTGACGGGGAAATCTGCAATCACAAGGCGGAAAACCTGAAATATTACGTTGAGGTTGAACCCTTAGCTTCCGTGGCTACTTACCCGCCTGCAACGGGGAAGGAGGCGGTGGGGCGAAAGTCGCGCAGGCCCCCTCAATCGGGACTTCTACTCGGGCCTCTACTCGGGCTCCTACCGGGGCTTTCGCTGAATTCGTTGGCGGGAGGCGCATCCCAGCATGTGGAAGGGGAGCGCGACACGCCGCACCCTTCTGTACCGGGGTGTGGAATAATAAAACCCGACGCTACTAAACACAGTACAAATTTTTGCGGTACAGATTATTGCAGTACAGATTTTGTGCTCTTTGGCGGCGTATATTCAGAAGGGGTCACTCACCCCGCATCCACGGCGGGTCGCCGCCACAGCCCGCAATCTATCGGCACCTCAGGAGAGTTCACGTGCTTCTCTACAAATCCACCCAGAAAGCAATCACCGGAATCCTGCGCACCGTCTTCCGCGCCCGCGTGACCGGACTCGAAAACTTTCCCGCCACCGGCCCGGTAATTGTCGCCTCCAACCACCTGTCTTTCCTGGACTCCATCATTATTTCCGCCATGATGCCGCGCCGCGTGGCGTTCCTCGCCAAAGCGGAGTACGTGAACACCCCCGGCACGTGCGGCAAGATGATGAAGGCATTCTTCGAAGCCGTGGACATCATTCCCGTGAACCGCTCCGACCGCTCCGAGTCGCTCAAGGCACTCGACATCGCCTTGGAGAAGCTGCAGGAGGGTAAGGTCTTCGGCATTTACCCCGAGGGCACCCGCTCCCGCGATGGCTACCTGTACCGCGGCAAGATTGGTGTGGCGTGGCTGGCGCACATGACCGGCGCGCCCGTCGTTCCGGTCGGCCTGATTGGCACCGACCGCCTGCAGAAGCCCGGTTCGAACATGATTTACCCGCGCCGCTTCACGATTCGTGTGGGCAAGCCGCTCTACTTTGAGAAGACCGGCGAGAAGATGACCGGCAAGCAGCGCCGCGTCACCACCGACGCGATTATGGACGAGATTGCTCAGCTGTCCGGTCAGGCGCGAAAGCACGAATACAACGTTTCGCCCTCAGCCGCACGTGACGCAGGCTAGGGCACACGCCGCCTATACCGCGTAGACTTAAACCGCGCATCCACGCATGGGACCCCGCATTGGGGTGTTCCGTGTAGGATGCGCGGTTTGTCGTCTGTGAGCGCCTGAGATGCCCCCCCGGCAGCCCAGTAGAGAGCCCCAGCAGAGCGAGGAGAAAGTACCCATGGCAGAGCCTTCCAGCTACCGCCCCGCCCCCGGCGAAATCCCCACCGACCCGGGCGTTTACCGTTTTCGCGATGCCGACGGCCGCGTCATCTATGTGGGTAAGGCGAAGAACCTGCGCAACCGCCTCAACAGCTATTTTGCGTCGCCGCAGACGCTGAGCCCGAAGACCTATGCGATGGTGCATACGGCGGCGAGTGTGGAGTGGACCGTGGTGGCGAGCGAGATGGAGTCGCTGCAGCTCGAGTACACCTGGATTAAGGAGTTTTCGCCGCGCTTCAACATTGCGTTCCGCGACGATAAGTCGTACCCGTACCTGGCGATTACGGTCAATGACGTGTACCCGCGCGCGATGGTGACTCGCGGTGAGCGCCGTAAGGGCGTGCGCTATTTTGGGCCCTATTCGCAGGCGTGGGCGATTCGTGAAACCCTGGATGCGCTGCTGCGCGTGTTCCCGGTGCGTACCTGCACGAACGGCGTGTTTAATCGCGCGAAGAATAGCGGCCGCCCGTGCCTGCTCGGCTATATCGATAAGTGTGCGGCGCCGTGCGTGGGCAAGATTAGCCCCGAGGAGCACCGCGAGTTGGCGCGCGGTCTGACCCGGTTCATGGCGGGTGGCGCTGAGAAGCATATCGCCCAGCTGACCGCGGAAATGAAGGAAGCCGCCGCCCAGATGGACTTTGAGCGTGCCGCGATTCTTCGTGACGATATTGCCGCGCTGACTAAGGCGTTTGAGCGTAACGCGGTGGTGCTTGGTGCGACCGTGGACGCCGACTTGTTCGCCTACGCGGAGGACGACCTGGAGGCGTCCGTTCAGGTGTTCTTCGTGCGCGGCGGCAGGATTCGCGGCCAGCGCGGCTGGATTGTGGAGAAGGTCAACGACAGCACCGACGCGCAGCTTATTGAGCAGCTGATCGCGCAGGTGTACAGCGATATTGCGGCGAGCCTCGCCTCCCAGAAGGACGCCGAGAAGAGCCTGAACAGCTACGATATTCCGCGTTCCGTGCTCGTGCCGGTGGAGCCCGAGAATAAGGAGCAGCTGGCGTCCTGGCTGGCGGAGGTGCGCGGCGGTCCCGTGGAGATTAGCGTCCCGCAGCGCGGCGACAAAGCAGAACTCATGAAGACGGTCGCCGAGAACGCGCGCCAGTCGCTGACCCTGCACAAGAGTCGCCGTGCGGGCGATTTGACCACCCGCAGCGCCTCCCTCGTGGAGCTGCAGGAGGCGCTGGAACTGCCGGACCCGCTGCTGCGCATCGAGTGCTACGACATTTCGCATGTGCAGGGCACGAACGTGGTCGCGTCCATGGTCGTCTTTGAAGACGGCATGCCCGCGAAGAACGCCTACCGCACCTACAGCATTACCGGTGACGCCGCGCGTGACGATACCGCCAGCATGTACGACGTCATTACGCGCCGCTTCAAGAGGCACCTGGCGCAGCAGGCGGAACGTGAAGCAACCCCCGTGCACTCCGGCGAGATTGACGCCTCCACGCCCGAGCCTGCGAAGTTCGCCTACCCGCCGAACCTGGTGCTCGTGGACGGTGGCCCGCCTCAGGTGGCTGCCGCCTCCGCCGCGCTGAGCGACCTGGGCATTACGGACGTGTACGTTGCCGGCATCGCTAAGCGCCTGGAGGAGCTGTGGCTGCCGGACGACGACTACCCGGTCGTGCTGCCGCGCACCTCGCAGGCGCTGTACCTGGTGCAGCGCATCCGCGATGAGGCGCACCGTTTCGCTATCACCTTCCACCGTTCCAAGCGTGGTAAGGCGATGGTCGCCTCCGCCCTGGATGAGGTGCCCGGTCTGGGCGAGGTGAAGCGTTCCGCGCTGATCAAGCATTTCGGGTCGGTGGCTCAGATTAAGCAGGCGAGCGCTGAGGAGCTGACGGCGGTGCCGGGTATTGGCCCGGCGTTGGCTCAGAAGATTCTGGCGGCGCTGACCTAATCCTCTGGCTGGCGCTGGGTGAAGGCCCGCCCGGGGTGTGAACGTAGCACCCCGCCTCGTAATGGCGCTTAACAAACGTGTCATAATTGAAGGAAACCGTCATCATTACGAGCGCGCTATCTTCGCGCGCCCTCAACCAGTAGAGTGGAAACCGTGAGTAATAACCATCTGCGCCTATTCACCAGCGAGTCGGTGACTGAAGGCCACCCCGATAAGATTTGTGACCAGATTTCTGACGCCATCCTTGACGGCATCATCGCCCAGGATCCCGCAGCGAACGTTGCTGTGGAGACCATGGTGACCACCGGTCAGGTGCATGTTGCTGGTGAGGTGACCACCTCCAGCTACGTCGAAATCCCCTCCATCGTGCGCGAGACCATTCTGGGTATCGGCTACGATTCCTCTACCCGCGGCTTCGACGGCGAGTTCTGCGGTGTGTCTGTCTCCATTGGTGAGCAGTCCCCGGACATTAACGCTGGCGTGTACGAGTCCCTCGAGGTTCGTCAGGGTATTGCTGCTGACGAGTACGACCGCCAGGGTGCGGGCGACCAGGGCATCATGTTCGGTTACGCTTCGAACGAGACGAACGTGCTGATGCCCGCTCCGATTTGGCTGGCGCACCGCCTCTCTGAGCGTCTGACCAAGGTCCGTAAGGACGGCCTGCTGACCGAGCTACGCCCCGACGGCAAGACTCAGGTGACCCTCGGGTACGATTCGAACAACGTGCCTGTCTCTGTGGACACCGTCGTTGTTTCGAGCCAGCACACCGCAAGCTACGACCTGGCTGACCTGCGTGCAGACATTGAGAAGCACGTTATCGCACCGGTTCTGGGCAGCGTCGAGCTGGATTCCTCCAACGCTAAGTTCATTGTGAACCCCGCTGGCCGCTTCGTTCAGGGTGGCCCCGTGGGTGACGCGGGCCTGACCGGCCGCAAGATTATTGTGGACACCTACGGCGGTTCGGCTCGTCACGGTGGTGGCGCGTTCTCCGGTAAGGACCCGTCGAAGGTGGACCGTTCCGCAGCGTACGCAATGCGTTGGGTTGCGAAGAACATTGTGGGTGCCGGTCTTGCTGACCGCGCCGAGGTTCAGGTTGCGTACGCTATCGGCCAGGCAGCGCCGGTCGGTCTGTACGTTGAAACCTTCGGCACCGAGAAGGTCGACCCGATCAAGATTGAGAAGGCTGTGCGTGAGGTCTTCGACCTGCGCCCGCTGGCAATCATTAACGAACTGGATCTGCGCCGCCCGATTTACAAGAAGACCGCAGCTCACGGCCACTTCGGTCGTACCGAGCCGGAATTCACCTGGGAGCGCCTGAACCGCGTGGATGCACTGC
This sequence comes from Rothia sp. HMSC061D12, assembly GCF_001836735.1. Lineage (NCBI taxonomy): Bacteria > Bacillati > Actinomycetota > Actinomycetes > Micrococcales > Micrococcaceae > Rothia > Rothia sp. HMSC061D12. Next base: position 356,294 of record NZ_KV830305.1, read on the forward strand.
GTTCGGCAGTGTCCTCCTCCTAATATCTGTCAGGGTAGAGGAGCACGCTGATTCGGGTGACTCAGAGCAGTTCTGAATCGAACTTTTCGGCACCGTTGGGTGCTCAGCAGGAATCCCTGCAACAGCTTGACCTGTTGCAGGGATTTCCTGCTCTTCGTGATGCCCTGATTCCGGCTGTCCCGGAGCCGGTGAACGTTGCCGCCGAGTTGGAGGCGAGCGGCGTGCCGAACCCTGTGGCGCGTGTGCGCGTGGACAGCACCCTGCCGCAGGTGGACCGCACGTTCGATTACCGTGTGCCCGCCGAGCTGAGTGAGGATGCGGTGCCCGGCGCCCGCGTGCGTGTGCTGTTCAACGGCCACGAGCTGACCGGTTACATTGAGGAGCGCTCCGCCACCACCGATTGGACGCGCACCTCGCTGCTGCCGCTCAAGTCGGTGCTGTCGCGTGTGCCCTCTGTTGCGCCCGAAATTTTTGCGCTTGCCGAGGCGCTTGCCGACCGTTACGCCTCCACGGTGGCGAACGTGCTGCGCCTGGCGGTGCCGCCGCGTATCGCCGCGCTGGATAAGAAGTACGCGCCTCTTCTGCCGGGTTATGAGTCGGATTATTTGGGTGATTCTGCTCCGGTAAGTATTTCCGAAAACACCCCCGAGATCGCCCCGGTGAGCGCAGGGGAGAAGCCGCAGGAAAACGCCCCTGAGCCCGCGGAAACTGAGCCGGCTGCCGCCTCCGCCGCCTCCAGCGCTGCCGACCCGTACGCGTGGCTTGCCACCCCCGGCGCCCCCGCACCCTTCGTGCTGGACCCGCCCGCACTGAACCCGGATGCGCCGGATGCCACCTCCGTCTTCTCCGACTACGAGAACGGTGCGGAGTTCATTGAGGATGTTGCCGCCGGCGCCGCGACCCGCGCCGTGATGACGGTTCTTCCCGGCCACCTGGAGCACACGTGGGCGGATGTTTTGGCGACCGCGCTCGCTACGGCTGCCGCGAGTGGTCGCGGTGCTATTGCGGTGGTTCCGACCGCTAAGAACCTGGATCTTCTGGAGGCGGCGCTCGCCGAGCGTCTGCCCGCTGACGCGTTTGTGCGTTTGAGTTCTGATTCGACTCCGCATACTCGCTATCACGGTTTTGTGAAGGCGCGTTTGGGTCGGGTTCCGGTGGTGATTGGTACCCGTGCTGCCGCGTATGCGCCGGTGGCTAACCTGGGTCTGGTGGTGTGCTGGGATGACGGCGATTCTTCGCTGTTGGAGCAGCGCGCCCCGTATTGTCATGCGCGTGATGTGTTGCTTTTGCGTGCTTCGGCTGAGAATACTGCGGCGCTGTTTGCCGGGTTCAGCATGAGTAGTGAGGCGGCGCGTCTGGTGCGTACCCGCTGGGCGTCTCATGTGCGTGCGCCGCGTGCGCTGGTGCGTGATTATTCGCCGCGTATTTTTTCGACGGGTTCAGAGTTTGAGTTGGCGCGTGACCCGTTGGCGGCGATGGCGCGTATTCCGCACCTGGCGTTTGAGCATGCTCGTCGTGCGTTGGCGCGTGGTCCTGTGTTGGTGCAGGTGGCGCGTAGCGGTTATATTCCGTCGTTTTCGTGTGAACGTTGCCGCATGCCGGCGCGTTGTGGCGAGTGTAGTGGGCCTTTGTCGGTGGCTTCGGGTTCATCGGTTCCGTCGTGTTCGTGGTGCGGTCATTTGGCGCAGCAGTGGCGTTGTTCTGAGTGTGGTTTTACGCATTGGCGTTATTCGGCGGCGGGTGCGACTCGTACTGCTGAGGAGCTGGGTCGTGCGTTCCCGAATGTTCCGGTGATTTCTTCGGCGGGTGACCATGTGCGGGCGTCGGTTGGTCCTGAGCCTGCGTTGGTGGTGGCGACTCCGGGTGCTGAGCCGGTGGCTTTTGGCGGTTATGCGGCGGCGCTTCTTCTGGATGCCGATAAGATGCTTCGTTTTGATTCGTTGCGTGCCCCGGAGGCGGCGTTGCGTCGCTGGTTGAATGCTGCGGCGTTGGTTCGTCCGGCGGCTCTTGAGGGTACGGTGGTGACGACTGCTTCGCCGTCGCCGGTGGAGCAGGCGCTGGTGCGTTGGGATCCGGCGTGGTTTGCTCGTCAGGAGCTGGAGGAGCGCGCGCAGACGGGTCTGCCTCCGGCGGTTCGTACGGCTGCGGTGACCGGTGCGGAGGCGGATGTTCGCGCCTTCATGGAGGAGTTCTTGGGTTCTTCTGCGTTGCTGGAGCGGGTGCGTGAGCAGTTGCGTATTGTGGGTCCGGTTCCTCTGGATCAGGGGTATTTTGCCTGGTCGGAGTCTCTTGAGGAGGATTCTGAGGAGGCGCCGGTTCAGGGCGATTGGCGTACCCTGATGTTTTTCTCGTATGGCATTGCGCAGCAGGTGACCCGTGAGTTGCGTGCTACGCGTGCAACGATTGCGGCGTTGAAGAAGAACGTGGGGGAGCGTCCGGTTCAGATTCGCTGTGACGGCTTGGACGTGCTGTGATTTTCTAGTCGTGCTGTAGTGTTCTAGTGAGGGGCGGTTTTTGCCCCGGGTTGGGCGTTGAGCACGCGGGTTTGTGGGCGCGTTGTGTGCAGAGGCGAGGAGGTGAGAGGCGTGTCGAAGGTGCCTCATCTGCTGAAGGGTAGTGCGCTGCCTGACGGTGAGCAGCGGCGGCTGGCTGAGTATGCTTCTGCGCATCCGAAGAGTGCCCTGCACCGCAAGGGCCAGCACCATGATGCGGCGGTGCTGCTGCTGGTTCACGGTATCGGCTACCAGAATCACGGCGAGACGCTCGCGTATTTTGGCAAGCCGGTGGCGCATAGTGTGCAGACTCTGCTGGCGCTGAACACGGATTCTGCCGCGCTCTCGGAAGGGAACCCCGCCGCGGAGGTTTCTGGACGGGTTCGTGTTGAGGTGATTCCTGACGGCGATACCCTCCCGTCTGCCGCTGAGGTGAACCCGCTGAGCCACCACAGCGAGTTGACGTATTCGTTGACGATTAAGCGCACGGAGTACCCTGCCGACCCGGTTGACGAAAGCCCGCAGGTTGAAGAGAACTCCGTGCAGGAAGAACCCGCCGAAGCCTCCGAGCCCAAAGAATCTACAAGAATCAGTCTGCCGAAAGTTGAACTTCCGAAGGTTGAGTTGCCCAAAGTGGAGTTACCCAAGGTGGACCTGCCTAAAGTGGAGCTCCCTAAGATTGAGCTTCCCAAGATAGAACTCCCGAATATCGAGCTGCCGAACCTTGAGCTTCCGCGCCTGCCTCAGCCGAAGCCGCGCCCGGTTCGCACGGTCACTCGCCGCAGCCTCCTTTTTCAGGAGGGCTTCTGGCGGCCCAGACATTACCGCCCATTGAAGGAGCATTTGCCCTGGTTGGCGTCGGTTTTGCCGCTGTTTTTGATGTTCTGCTTCTACTATGAGCGCCCCGGCGCGACCTGGCGTGAGCGTGCCGGGCACCTGCTGCGTTCTACTGCTCGATTCGTGAACGTGGCGCTGTGGCTGGTGCTGGCGGCTATGGCGCTCATGACTTTCCGTGATGCTTTTGTGGCGTCTCTGGGTACTCCGCAGGGTGCATTTACGGGTCTGGCGGCGGCGCTCGGCCTGGGTATTGTGGGCTGGGTTTTGGCTCGTCGTGCCCGTGAGCTGTGGGCACTGGTGAAGGCTATTCCGACGCAGCTGATTCAGACGGCGACCAGCCCGGAGTCGCGCGATTTGGAGCGTATTTATGCGCGTCTGGATCGTCAGCTGGACGATTTGAGTTCCCGTAGCGATGCGGTGGGCATTATTGCCCATTCGCAGGGTGGGTATTTGAGCTATGAGTTGCTGCGTCGTCGTGCGGCGGCGGGTAAGAAGCCGATTCGTTTCTTCTACGGTCTGGGTAGTGGCGTGGTCCCGATTAGCATTATCGCTAGTGACCGCAACGACATTCCGGGGCACCTGGATGCTGCGGGCGGCTACCGTAACCGCGCCATGCTGCTGTGGGTGAGCGCGGTCGCGGCGTTCTCCTGGCTGGTGGAGGCGTCCCTGCTGTTTGGTCCGTACCGTTCGCTGCTGCACTATACGATGCTGATGCCCCTGGCGTTGAGCGTGGTGCCGCTGGTTGCGAGCGTGCCGGGTGCCTTCAAGGGCAGGGCGCGTATTGGCCGCAAGAGTGCACGGGAAAGCGCCTCCGCAACTACCTCCGCAAACACCCCGGCGGATGTGCGCCTGGTGAACCCGTACGGCACGCGCGCCTACGTGAAGTGGCTGATTCCGCTGCTCTTCGTGCACGGCGTTTTCATGCTGTACGCGGTGTTCATGCTACTGCTGGCTCAGTTGCGTGTTGAGGGCGTGGTCCCTGAGCTGACCGCCGCCTCCGTGGCGTTTTGGGGCGCGCTGATTCTGGTGCTCATGATGTCGGTGCGTAGCGCCTGCCACCTGTATGTGCGCGCCTACGCGCCGATGCTGCAGGATCTTGATGTGGCTGACCGGTGTGAGATTTCCGCTCGTGGTGACAGTATTGGCAGGTCGAATATTACTCAGCCCGCCGATGTAGACGTCAGCTTTGTGACTCTACCGGGCCCGTCGGTGAATAGTCACATGCAGTATTTTGATGCGTGTTCGCCGGTGCCGTTGATGCTTGCGCACCGCTTGGTGCCGCATATGATGCCGGCGGGTGAGCAGGCGCAGAAGGCGGAGGCTTTCACCGATATCGGTGCGGAACTGAACCGCGGTTTTGCGCGTGTGAAGAAGTGGATGCGCACCATGCATTACGGGCTGTATGCGGTGCTTCTGCTGATGCTGTCGGTGCTGCTGAATGTGGCGTCGCCGGTGAGTCTGTCCGCGTTGACTGGGCTTGATGCGTCGCGCCTGCATTCGGAGGGTTTTGACCGTCTGGTGGCGGATGCTCAGCAGCTGCGCGAGCAGGCGGGTTCTTCGGATCTGCTGCTGTGGATTCTGGTCGGCATTTTTGTGGTGGAGGCGCTGCTGATGATGGTGCTTTCGCCCTGGACTCAGAGGCGTTTGCAGCGTGCGTTCATGATGCGCAAGGTGGACCGTACGGGTCAGCTGAGCGAGTTCAATCCTTTGCCGATGGTGACGGCTCTTCTGGGTCTGGACGGTGAGGATGAAGACGCTGAGGATACAGAGGAACATAACCCCGCAGGGGAGAAAAAGCAGGAGAGTAAAGCAGGGCAGAGCGCTGTAGTTTAGGGCGCTTAGGCGGTGCCGTGGAAGGGTATCCCAGAATTTTTATGCATTCGTGTGCACCTAAGATTTGCTGGGGTTTGGCTGATTCTAATTGGCGTAGTCTCCGTATCCGCGGTAATATATTCAGCACTGCGGATACTATTTCGGTGCTTGTCGAGGTGGTGTTGGCAGTATCTATCACTCAACTTCGCGTACGCCTCACAACCGTGCGCACCAACGAAAGATGAATACTGGTGACTCAGACTATGATCGCCCCCGCATACGAACCTGCATGCGGCGGGTCTGCTTCTGTACACAATTACGGCGTCATGCACCCGGACCCCGTGTTGCTTTCCGACATGACCAGCGCAGAACGAGGAGCTGTTTACCGCTACTTGGCGCGCTTCGCTGAGCTGGATGACGCAAAGATTTTCTACGCGTACGGTCACGCTTACGAGCTGGCTCGTAAGGATGCTGAACGCGGTCTCTACGCAACTATGGCGTAGCCTGCATAATTAGCTTTGGAAATGCTGCTGCACTCTTTGTGGGTGCGGCAGCATTTCTGCTTTTCGGGCTGGCTTTCACGCTGGCTTTCGGGCAGGTTTCAGTTCGGTTGGAGACTCGGCGGTCCCATGCCGCTATGATGCCCCTGATTTCTTCCTGACAACCGGGGACGTGTCCACTATGGGGGCGTTCCCTGATGGTTCTTGAACATTGATTAGCTCTTGGGTAGTTTAGAGGTATCACAACCACTACTGCGAAGAGACTTCCGATGATCTCCGTAGGTTCTTTTCGCGGTGTTGCCTCCGGTAGCGTCTGCATTGTTGCGGCGCTCCACCAAGAAACGCCCTAAGGAAAGGTACTCACCGATGAGTTTCACCAATATCACCTCTGATTACGAGCCCGAGTTCGGCAATTCGGCACCGAGCCGCGACAACGGTATTACTCACCCGGATCCTGTTCTGCTGTCCTCGATGACGAAGGCTCAGCGTGGCGCGGTGTGCCGTTACCTGGCTCGTTTTGCTGAGCTGGATGACGCAAAGATTTTCTACGCGTATGGTCACGCGGATGAGCTGGCTGCGAAGGAGTCGGCACGCGGCGCGTACGTGTAAGGTTTCCTGCTCCGGTGTGATGCGGTGAGGCTGCGCCTTCCGGATGCGCCCTCAGGGTGCCCGAGCTCTGCGAGGGGCGGGTTCCCTGCGTAGGCGCGGAGGAAGTGCGTAGCGAACCGCCACTGTAAACCCTTACCGCAAGTCGCATACGCCGCCCAGGCGACCATGAATTGAATACGAGAATGCCGCCGCACCCTCCTGAGAACCGGGGGAGTGCGGCGGCATTTCTGTATCTAGCGCCATAATTTAGCGCCGCGCTGTATAGCGCTACGCAAGCCCTAAAGACCGCGCACGACCTCCAACAGCTTGAGCGCCGAGTCGCGCCAGGAGTAGCGGCGCACATCCGACAGGCCGTCAATGATCACGCGCTCGCGAACGGCGGTGTCCTCCAGGGATCGGATAGCCTTCACCCAATCGGCGGCGTGCGCCTCCGGGGCACCGTCAACCGGCGCGAACACGGCGTGCGGCGCGATCTCACGGAAAATCGGGATGTCACTAATCACCGCGGGGCAACCGGCAGCCTGCGACTCAACCACGGGCAGGCCGTAACCCTCCTCGCGGGAGGCAGTCACCAGGGCGTGCGCCTGGCGGAGCAGCTGCTGGTACTCCTCGTCGCTCACGCCGTTGTGCACCTCCACGTTCTCACCGATGAGGCGTTCGTCGGTGAGCTGCACCAGGCGCTGCGGCGGCATCTTCGACAGCAGGTGCAGGCGGTAATCCGGCAGGGAGCGCATCGCCAGCAGCAGGGTTTCTACGTTCTTGTACGGCATGAACGAACCCATGTACACCAGGTGCTTGACGGGCTGCTCTTCGCGGGTGGTGGCGCGTTCCAGCGCGGTCTGGCGGGAGACGACGCTGCCGGGCTGCGGGGCGTTGGGCACCACGAACAGCGGCTTGGTGGTCAGCTCGTGCTCACGAATCAGCGAGGCGGTTGACTCAGAAACCGTCACGACCGCGTCGCCGTGATTGAGCAGAAAACGCTGCGGAGTGTAGGTTTTGTGGAAGAGCCTCCAGCCCACACGCACCGGTGCGGGCAGGAACCCGGGCGGGGTCGGGTGCGAGTAGTAGATCAGGTCGTGCAGGGTGAGGATCAGCTTGAACTTGCGTCCGGTGGAGCCGATGGTCTGCATGGGGGAGAACACCACATCCGGCGCATACTTATTCAGCTGCAGTGAGGCGGTCGGTTCGAGTGGGCCGGTGGGCGAGCAGATTTTCACGTGCGGCAGGTCGGGTAGCATGTCCAGCTGACGCTCATCGCTAATGATCATGGTGAGGTCGAGGTCGGCGGCGGCCTCGTCGCCGGTGTCGATGAGGGTTTTGAGCGCGTCCAGTAGGGAGGCGGTGTAGCGGCTGATGCCGTCGTGGAAGCCGATACGGGTGTATCGGGCGTCAACCATGAGTTTCATGTTGGTTCCTTACTTCTCGTTCCCTGAGTGGCCGGCGGCGAAATCGGCGATGAGTTCCGCGGCGCGGCGAGGGGTTTCGTAGTGGATGAGGTGCCCGACTTCGGGGATCATGTCCAGGCGCTCGCGGGCGCCGGTCGTAGAAGCGGGCAAGTTGCGGGAGGTGAGCGTCGCGTACATGGCGCGAGCCGTTTCGGGGGTGCCCAGGTCGTCGTCTTCGGCGACGAGCATCTGCACCGGCACCCGGATGGCGGCGGCGTATTCGGCGGCGGTGTGCGTAATGGACGCTTCGTAGGCGCTGAGCACTCCGCGGCGGGAGCCGAAGGAGCCGAAGTAGGCGGCGTGCTGGCCGTTGATGAAGCGGCGCATCGCTTTGTCTTTGGTGCGCATCATGACTTCGCTGGAGGCGCGGGTAATCAGCTGCGAACGCAGCAGCGGGTAGCCGATTTTTTCGGGCAGTGCCGCGCCGGCACGGTAGTAGAGGGAAGCGAGGCGCGAGGCGATGCGCTGGCTACCTTCAAGGGCGGGTTCGCTGATGGGGTTGATAAGCGAGAGCAGCGCGAGCGAGTTCGGGTGTGCGGCGGCGAAGGCGCTGGTGACGATGGAGCCGAAGGAGTGGCCGACCACGTGCAGCGGCAGGCTCTGTGCATTCTCGCGGGCGGGGTTGATGTGTTCCACAAAGTCACGCAGCCACGCCACGTACGCGTTGATGTTGTCTTCGCCCTGAGTGGTTTCATCCTGGGTGTTTTCGGGCAGGTCTGCGGAGCGGCCGAAACCGGGCAAGTCGGGGCTGATGATGCTGACGTTCGGGATGAGCTTCAGCAGGTAGTTCGCGATGATTTCGAGGCCGTGGTGGTCGCCGCGGAAGCCGTGCACGAGTAGCACGGGGTAGGAGTCCTCGGGAAAGACACCGTCGTTCATGCCTTTGCCGTACTGCCAGTAGCGGGTCATGACCGCCTGCGCGCCGTCACCGATGAGGGCGTCGTGGCGGGGGCCGGGAATGAGCGGGCCGGGTACACCCTCAAGAATTGAGGTGTTGGGGGAGTCCGGGGTAACGGTGGAGGTCATGGGTACCTTTCGCGGGTTGGGTACTGGGACGGCAAAGTCCCGTTCTTAATTCTAGGGGAGAAGCCTGAAAGGGCTCTGAAACCCGCTTCCCGCATCGACAACCGGACGGGTGGTGCCGTCCATTTGGTAGTCGGGGCGGCCTCAACTCTGGCGCGGTGCGGGTTTCGCGTTACACTTGGAGGGTTAAGTTTTTATCAACCTGTCTTTATTTAAGGAATCGCTGTGTCTGCTCAGGTAGAGACCGAACGCAACGAAAATGCGTACGACTTCCGCGCTATGGAAGCCAAGTGGCGCCCCTACTGGGACGAAACGAAGGTTTTCCAGCCCACCGGTGACGCCCCCAAGGGCCGCAAGTATGTGCTGGATATGTTCCCGTACCCCTCCGGTGACCTTCACATGGGTCACGCGGAGGCATTCGCTATTGGTGACATGAACGCCCGCTACTTCAAGCAGTGCGGCTACGATGTTCTGCACCCGATTGGCTGGGACTCCTTCGGTCTGCCCGCTGAGAACGCAGCCATTAAGAACGACACTCACCCCAAGGAGTGGACGTACAAGAACATTGACACTCAGGCTGAGTCCTTCAAGCGTTACGCTATTGCCGCTGACTGGAGCCGCCGCCTGCACACCTCGGATCCCGAGTACTACAAGTGGACTCAGTGGCTGTTCGAGCAGTTCTACAAGAAGGGCCTGGCGTACCGTAAGGACTCCATGGTCAACTGGTGCCCCAAGGACCAGACCGTGCTCGCGAACGAGCAGGTTGTGAACGGTGCGTGTGAGCGTTGCGGTACTACCGTGACTAAGAAGTCCCTGAACCAGTGGTACTTCAAGATCACCGACTACGCACAGCAGCTGTTGGATGATATGGAGCAGCTGGAGGGCAAGTGGCCCGACCGTGTGCTGCTCATGCAGCGCAACTGGATTGGTCGCTCTGAGGGCGCTGAGGTGCGCTTCGAGATTGAGGCGACCGAGGATCAGTCCGCTGAGTCCTTCACCGTGTTCACCACCCGCCCGGACACCCTGTACGGCGCAACCTTCATCGTGGTTGCTGCGGATGCGGCGTTCGCCGAGCAGATCGTGGCACCCGAGCACAAGGCTGCCCTGGAGCAGTACCGCGAAGACATTAAGGCACTGAGCGATATTGACCGCCAGTCCTCCGACCGCGAGAAGACCGGCGTGTTCACCGGCCGCTACGCGATTAACCCGCTGACCGGCGCAAAGCTGCCTGTCTGGGCTTCTGACTACGTGCTCGCCGATTACGGTACCGGCGCGATTATGGCTGTGCCCGCGCACGACCAGCGCGACCTCGAGTTCGCCCTGAAGTTCGACCTGCCCATCGTGAAGGTCCTGGACGTTGAGGGTGCTGAGGACCCGGCTACCAGCGGTGTTGCCGCAGCTGGTGACGGCGTGCTCATCAACTCCGGTGAGCTGACCGGCCTGCCGAAGGCTGAGGCAATTGCTAAGGCTATTGAGCTGGTTGAGGCTGCCGGCACCGGTGAGGGTAAGGTCATTTACCGTCTGCGTGACTGGCTGCTGTCCCGCCAGCGTTTCTGGGGTACCCCCATCCCCGTGATTCACTGTGAGGATTGTGGCGAGGTTCTGGTCCCCGAGGATCAGCTGCCGGTGCTGTTGCCCGATAACCTGCGCGGTGAGCAGCTGGCTCCTAAGGGCCAGTCGCCCCTGGCTGCCGCCGATGACTGGGCTATCGTGCCTTGCCCGAAGTGTGGCAAGCAGGCTCGTCGCGACTCGGACACCATGGACACCTTCGTGGATTCCTCCTGGTACTTCCTGCGTTACGTTTCCCCGAACTACGACAAGGCTCCTTTCGACCCGCAGGCTATGAGCGAGTGGGGTGCCGTCGACATGTACGTGGGCGGCGTGGAGCACGCAATTCTGCACCTGCTGTACGCGCGCTTCTTCACCAAGGTTGTTCGCGACCTGGGTCTGATCAAGCACGATGAGCCGTTCAAGGCGCTCATGAACCAGGGTCAGGTGCTCAACGGCGGCAAGGCAATGTCCAAGTCGCTGGGTAACGGCGTGAACCTGGGCGAGCAGCTCGACAAGTTCGGTGTGGACGCTATCCGCACCACCATGATTTTCGCGTCCCCGCCCGAGGATGACGTGGACTGGGCGGATGTTTCCCCGGCTGGTTCGCAGAAGTTCCTGGCTCGCGCATGGCGTGTGGCTCAGGACGTCACCAGCGAACCCGGCGTGGATGCAACCGCCGGTGACCTGGAGCTGCAGAAGCTGATTGCACGCACCGTGCACGAGGTTCAGGGCCTGCTGGATAACGGCAAGTTCAACGTGGTTGTTGCTAAGACCATGGAGCTTGTGAACGCTACCCGTAAGGCTATTGACTCCGGTGCTGGCGCGGCTGACCCGGCTGTCCGTAAGGCTGCTGAGACCATCGCGATTCTGCTGTCTCTGTACGCACCGTACACCGCTGAGGATATGTGGCACGCTCTCGGTCACGACACCCCGGTTCTGACCGCGGGCTTCCCCGAGGTTGACCCGGCTCTGCTGGTGGATGACACCGTCACCGCTATCGTGCAGATTAAGGGCAAGGTCAAGGCTCGCCTGGAGGTTGCGAAGGACATCTCCGAGCAGGAGCTTCAGGAGCTGGCTCTGGCGGATGCCGCTGTTCAGCGTTCGATTGGTGACGCCGAGATCCGCAAGGTGATCGTGCGTGCGCCTAAGCTCGTGAACATCGTGATCTAAGCTTCTTAGATAAAGAAGTTTCTTAGATAAAGTACAAGCCCCGCTGTGGCTTCGGTTCGTTTCATGGAACGTGCCGGAGGCGCGGCGGGGCTTTGCTGTACTGCAGTAGTGATGAGTGCCATAATGTTCAGGGAACGCTAGGAGAGGGTTTGTCGTCGAATCATGCACTGACGAACCGGAAGAAGGGTCGGAATATGGAGCGAGAGAACAAAGCAGAGAACCGCATTGCCGTGGTTACCGATAGCGCCGCAGCCCTCGACCCGGAGCTGGTTCAGCGTCTGAGCGCTCGCGGTAATTTTGCGCTGGTTCCAATGCCGGTGACTATTCGCACGCCGGGCGCGCCGGACCGTCAGCTGCAGGATTTGACCGCCGCCGAGGTGGACGAGGCGATTATGCTCGCGCACGTGATGGGTCAGACCGTGAGCACTTCCGGGCCCGCGCCGGGTGTGTTCGCTGATGTGTATGACGAGTTGGCGTCGCGCGGTTTTACGCACGTGGTGTCTGTGCACCTGTCCGGTGAGCTTTCGGGCACGGTGGAGGCGGCGCGCACCGGTGCCCGCCTGAGCCGCCTGGGTTCCGAGGGTGTGAGCGTGGTGGATAGCCGCACGGTCGCGGGCGCCTACGGTCACGCGGTGGTGCGTGCCCTGGAGGTGCTGAACTCTGCATCCTCTGATTTTGTTCCGAGCCCTGACTGCCCGAGCTCTGACTATCCGACTGCGGTGCAGCTGGTGGACTACATTCAGTCCGTCTGCGAGCAGTCTACGCTCTACTTCTACATCCCGACCCTGGATGCGCTGCGCCGCGGCGGTCGTGTTTCTCCGGCGTTGGCGATGGTGGGGCAGATGTTCCAGATTAAGCCGATTGGCACGATCACCGAGGGCAAGCTGGCGTATGTGGAGCGTCCCCGCACGGCGGCGCGCGCCCTGGAACGCCTGGTGGAGGTGACGGTGCAGACCTGCCGTGAGCATCGGCATGCGGCGGCGCTCAACTCTGCCTCCGCAAGCTCTACCGCCGCCGACCCCGCTAATTCTTCTCTTACTGCGACCCCGCGCGGTGAGGTGGTTGCGGTACATCATGTGGGCAATGCGGCGCAGGCGGTGCAGCTGTACGAGCAGGTTCAGCAGATGCTGGGGGAGAGCTCCCTAGTTCATGAAGCCGCCGTTTCTTCGGCGCCGGAGTTTTTGGTGAGTGCGTTGCCGCCGGTGCTGTCGGCTCATTCAGGGTTGGGCGCTGTGGCGCTGGTTGTTTATTAGGATCGTGTACTAACCGCTCATTCGGGGCGCTCGTGTTGCATCTCCCAGTACCGCGCCGCGGGCGACACGGAATGCGACACGAAAACTGCGCACCGGGGGTGTTTTTAACCCGTTTTTGGGCTGTGGTGTGTCTTACGTTGGGGTCGTCTGTTTTCGCGTGAGAATTTGCACTGCCCGTGAGTTCGAGGGGCCTCTTTGAAAGCCATTCGCAAGTGAAAGGGTATTTTTTACCCTCACATTTTGCCTTGATATGGCGCGGTTTTCGACAAATGTGCGTTTCATGTGTGTTTATGTTGCCATGACCGTATCGCAACATTTTCTAAGGGTGAACACAACGCAAACCAACAGAAAACAACGGGTTTTTGCCGGTTTTTATGGCATAACTCACAAAAATTTCTTGATGGAACACACCAAAACACACACAAACTAAGGTAGGATTGTTACCAACAACGGCGGAACGCACCGGGCAACATAGAGCACGGACGAATCCGACTAAACCAGAGCCTGCAAGGCATCGGATTTGTACACCGCCACCAACGCACTGACAAGGAGATACTCCAGTGACTGTACGCGTAGCAATCAACGGCTTCGGCCGCATCGGCCGCACCTTCTTCCGCGCAGCTCAGACCGAGGGCGTCGGCTTCGAGATCGTCGCAATCAACGACCTCACCGATGTTGAGACCCTGGCACACCTGCTCAAGTACGACTCCATCATGGGTCGCTTCAACGCAGAGGTTGAGGTCAAGGAAGGCGCACTGGTTGTTGACGGCAAGGAAATCAAGATCCTCGCTGAGCGCGACCCCCAGAACCTCCCCTGGAAGGACCTGGGCGTTGACGTAGTCCTCGAGTCCACCGGTTTCTTCACCGAAGGCAGCAAGGCAAAGGCACACATCGAGGCTGGCGCTAAGAAGGTTATCCTCTCCGCTCCCGGTAAGAACATCGACGGCACCTTCGTCATGGGCGTGAACGACGACCAGTACGATGCAGCTAACCACCACATCGTCTCCAACGCATCCTGCACCACCAACTGCCTCGCTCCGATGGCTAAGGTTCTGAACGATGCATTCGGCATCAAGCAGGGTCTGATGACCACCATCCACGCATACACCGCTGACCAGCGTCTGCAGGATGCTCCCCACCGCGACCTGCGCCGTGCACGCGCAGCAGCTGTGAACATGGTCCCCACCTCCACCGGTGCAGCAGCAGCTGTTGGCCTGGTTCTGCCCGAGCTGAAGGGTAAGCTGGACGGCTTCGCAGTCCGCGTTCCCACCATCACCGGCTCCATCACCGACCTGACCTTCACCGCTGAGCGCGAGGTCACCGTTGAGGAAGTCAACGCAGCAGTCAAGGCAGCAGCTGAGGGCCCCATGAAGGGCATCATCAAGTACAACGAGGATCCCATTGTGTCCAAGGACATCGAGGGTGAGCCCATCTCCACCGTCTTCGACGCACCGCTGACCAAGGTCATCGGCGACCAGGTGAAGGTTATCGCTTGGTACGACAACGAGTACGGCTACGTTGCACGCCTCGTGATGTTCACCAACAAGGTTGTGGCATCCCTCTAAGCCCCAATAGGCTTACGACGCTCACTGAATGTAAGCGTCACCCCGCGTAACTAACGCATAGTGAACCCCGGCACCACCGCATTAAGCGGGGGAGTCGGGGTTTGCTGTACCAAGACTCTTTTGTAAGGGTCTTGAATAAACCTCTTAAAAATGTATAAACATACTGTTTTCCGTCGCTCTTTTTGAGTCAAAAATACCGTAAGAAAATAGGTTTTATGGAGTGCGAATATCCGCGATATTCTGCGGAAAAACACCATATAAAAGCTATTTACTAGGCTGTCAAACACCCTATTATTCGGTATGATGGAAACGGTATATAAACCCACCTATCCAGGAGGAATTCCTATGGCTAAGGCACTGTCCGAACTGCTCGAAGAAGGCGTCGCAGGCCGCCACGTTCTCGTCCGTTCCGACCTGAACGTACCCCTGAAGGACGGCGTTGTCACCGACGACGGCCGCGTCCGCGCATCCCTGCCCGTCATTGAGAAGCTTGCCAAGGCTGGCGCACGCGTTATCGTGACCGCACACCTGGGCCGCCCCAAGGGCAAGGTCGACCCCCAGTACTCCATCGCACCGGCAGCTGCACGCCTGGCTGAGCTGGCATCCGTGCCCGTGAAGGTTGCAACCGACCTGGTAGGCGAGGACGCAAAGGCTAAGGCAGCAGCTCTGGCTGACGGCGAAGTTCTGGTCGTTGAGAACGTCCGCTACGATGCACGCGAGACCTCCAAGGACGACGCTGAGCGCGGCGAATTCGCTGACGAGCTGGTCGCACTGACCGGCGAGAACGGCGCATACGTGAACGACGCATTCGGTGCAGTTCACCGCAAGCACGCTTCCGTCTACGACGTTGCTAAGCGTCTGCCCGCATACCTGGGTGACCTGGTGAAGAAGGAAGTTGACGTTCTGGCTAAGACCCTGAACGACCCCGAGCGTCCCTTCGTTGTGGTCATGGGCGGCGCTAAGGTTTCCGATAAGCTCGCCGTGATTGACAACCTGATCGGTAAGGCTGACACCATCCTCATTGGTGGCGGCATGGGCTACACCTTCGCATACGCACAGGGCTACGAGGTTGGCCAGTCGCTGCTGGAGAAGGACCAGGTCGACAACGTTCTGCGTTACCTGAAGGAAGCTCCCGAGAAGGGCACCGAGATCATCACCGCAGTGGATGTTGTCTGGGCTGACGCATTCTCCGCTGACGCTAACACCGAGATTCGCCCGATTGAGGACCTGACCGGCGGCAAGCTGGGCGCAGAGGCTGAGGGCCTGGACATTGGTCCCAAGACTGCTGAGATTTTCGCTGAGAAGATCAAGGGCGCAAAGACCATCTTCTGGAACGGCCCCGTTGGCGTGTTCGAGATTGCTCCCTTCGCTGAGGGTACCCGCGCGGTGGCACAGGCTATCGTCGACTCTGACGCGTTCTCCATCATTGGTGGTGGCGACTCCGCATCTGCAGTCCGTAACCTGGGCTTCAAGGATGAGCAGTTCGGCCACATCTCCACCGGTGGTGGCGCTTCCCTCGAGTACATTGAGGGTAAGACCCTGCCCGGCCTGGAGGCACTGGGCGCCTAATCTGGGCGCGGCTCATCTGACTCTACGTACAGTAGCGCAGAGTTTTAGCGCATGAAACCCCTGTCGGGGCGGTATTTCGGTACCGTTCCGGCGGGGGTTTCTGCATGCCCGCTCATGCCCGAATAATCCTGCGCGGGCAGGGGTGGGGCTGTTTCCTGGCTATATGCTGTGGATTCCCTGGATTCGCCGCCTGTATCGGGGAGGCTGAGGAGTGGCTTTACTAGACTGGAAATGTAGAGGTTCCCGCCGCCTACGGGGCAACATCCATACGGTTGCCGCGGGGGAGCGCACGCACCTCTACAAACAAGCAAATACAGGCGGGCGAAGACGCCCAGCCGTGGAGCCCAGCTACCCGCGAGTAGCCCAGAACCACCTCGGCAGCTCGCAAACTCAGCAGCTCGTGTACTCAGTAGCTCATGAACATGGAATCCAGGGAGGGAAAGAATGCCCATAGACACTCAAGCGCTCTTTGACGAAAAAGACTACACCGGAACATACCCGTACGTTGCCGATGGCGTGATTGGGCCCTACACGCCCGCAAACCGGGATCACCCCGCCTACTCGGCGCCCGCCCCGGGCGTGAGGTACAGGCCGAGGCACTATGCGGCGAGGAACCTGCGCCCCTACCTGGGCTACTACTACGCCTGCCAAAACTACATGATTCTCGCCTCGGAACCGGCAGTTCTGAAGATTGACAATATCAGCGAAGAAATGTTCTTCCCCGCCATCCAGGACCTCTATGAAGAAGGTAAGGGCTGGGTCATTACCCCTAACCCCCAGATTCTGACCATGAACCTGCTGGAGGGGCAGCCGCGCCTCATCGATGAGACGCTAAAAATTGTGGAATGGAACGTGCGGTTCGATATCCTGCCCGAAGTTCGGGTGTACCGCAAAGACACGAACCAGGTGTACCCCATCACCGATTTTGATACGCGCGGCCTAATCCGTGACGGCGCAATCTACGGGACTCTACGCACGCAATTCACGAATGAGTGGAGGCCCGTCCAATTCATTCCAGAAAATAGCCTGAGCTAGGGGAGGGGAGAGAAGCATGACGAGTAACTTTGGCGGACCCGGATATAACCGACCTGGATATAACGAGCAACGTGCGTATATGAGGTCTGTGATCACTCGCGCCAAGTTTATACGAGCTGGCGTGTTCGCCGGTGCCGCCCTCGTCGCGGTAGCGTTTGGCTGGGGCGCTAAACTGCTCAACGGGACGGGCTCGGAGTCCCAGGCCGATAAGAAGCGTGACCAGGAATTTGTGCGCCTGGAACCCACGGAGAAGTACGATGCGCTCAACAGCATGGGGCCCTCCTCCGGGCCGCTCGTCTACACGGCGTTTGAGCGTAAGGGCCGCTTCATCCCTGCTACCGAGGCGCAGGCTGCGCAGAACGTGCCGTACCCTATTCAGCAGCCCGGAATGGATAACTACGACCGCGCTGGCCTGTACGCGTTCTTGGCGTACTACTTCGCGTCGATGAATTACTTCTACCACACGGGCGATACGGAGCCTCTTTCTAAGGTCACGGACCCGGAAAAGGTGCTGCACCCCGAAATTCTTCGCCTGTACAGGGAGAAGCGCGGATGGGTTATTTCGGCTGACAAGAACGTGCTGAGCGCCAACGTTGTTGATGATCTTATTGCGGGTGAGAAACCTAAAAATACGAGCCGAAATATCCTGGTGAGCACCCTGTACACGAATAAGGCTACGAACCTCGCGTTTTATGTTAAGGAGACGGGCGAGAAGCAGGATATTCACAAATATTTGAGGTACCTGGGGCGTTTCTCGCTGGCTGTGGAGCATCTGCGCGGGCAGTGGGTGATTGTGGCTGACCGCGACGGCTACAGCATCCGCAACACCTACGAGCCAATCTACCCGCAAGGATTCGGGCAGCTGTAGTGCTTTTCTAGGACCCCCGCCGGGCAGTACTTTCGGTACTGTACTGGTGGGGGTTTCTCGCTGGGCTTTTGAGATGGATGCTTCGTGAGCGGCTAGGTGGGGTGGAATCTGTCTTGCTGAGTTCGTGTGCAGAGTGTGCGTGTGTTACCTTGAAGGGTGTGTGATTCTCACTGTCACCGAGAGGGAACACACATGCAACGAGTGTGAGCGAGGAAGCTCGTTTACCGTCACATCAACTTCCGGAAGTAAATATATGGGTTACGTCCACGCTAATACTGAAGCTGTTCCTTTTGACTTTGAGAGTGCTGAGGCTCTCAAAACGCATTTGACGCATCTAACTCAGGTAATTGAGCATCAGCTCCCTGCCCGCTATGGCGCCGATGGTACTTGCGGTGCCGCTCAGCTCGCTTTGGAGGGGTTCACCGGTGGCTATGCACGAGTGTATAGAGCAAAGCTTGCTTCGTCATTTGCGCTGTTGCGAGAGTTTAAAGAATGCTTCAGCAATGCAGCTCGTAATATGGAGACTTACATTCGTGCTGCCCGCGAGGAAGAACGCATCCGCCGAGAGATTACTGAATGGGAGAAGCTCAACGAACGTAAGCAAAGAGCTCGTGATCGTAAGAGGTTTGAGTATGACCTTCATCAAGGCGGGTATAGTGTCGATGACCTCAATCTTGAGGTTCCCCCTCGTCCTATGCCTTCCCACCCTCCGCATTTTGAGGTCTACACACCCCGCCCTGTAGCAGATTCCCTTACCGGTGGTCAGGGAAGCGCTGTATCTTCGGGAGCCTCTCAGAGCACTCTTGGTCGTTTTGCGGAGGAAAACTCCTCCGCTCGGGGTACTCAGCGTGTGAATACCCGTGCTGCAATTGCCTCTGCTGGTTCCACGGTTTCCATCATTCCGCATAATGCATATCAGCATCGTCAGGTTAATCTTTCTATGAATGCTGAACTTGGTCAGGCGCAGCTTCGCGTTGCATCCACCTATGCTCAGTTTCGTTCAAATACTTCATGGGGAACTTTTAACGCCGACTCATTGATTGCTGCGTTGCACACCTGGATTGAGGATGTCGATGCAGATGTCCATTGGTTGGGTAAGCTTGCTCAAACGATGTTTGATGTCGCAAGTCGTGGTTACCTGGAAAAACCGGCTATTGAACATCACGAAGAACTTTCAGGACCTGGGGCAAAGGCTCAAATTAGCCTCGACATGAACCTTCTGAATGAGCTGATGCATGATGATATTCCCATGCATCACCTACTGCAGGTTCCTGGCGCGAGCATTACTGGTGTAAATATCTCATCTGGCTATGCAAATGACCCGGTTAACGTTGCAACCGGTAACTTCATTGAAAGTGAAGTTGATCTTCGCTCTCGCGTGAACTCGGTGCTACGTCTTGAGCGTACCTACAACAGTGTTCTCGCCGCCCTCCCGAATACCCCTCGTGGTGCTTTTGGTAAGGGCTGGTCAAGCATGTTGGACAGCCGACTTGAACAAAACTCCGACAGCATCTCATGGCACACTGCTGACGGTCGTGAACTCGTCTTTGAACGTGATGCTAACTCAGCTAGCGGGTATGCACGGACCCCCAACGCCCCCTACTGGCTGGAGAAGGTAACCGAGTCGGTTCTAGACGCGGCACCTACACATAATGTGGAATCAGCCTCTGCGCCCTTCGAAGAAAATACCGAAGGACAAGAGGCACTTTGGTGCGCCCTGTACTCTGCTGTGAATAAAGCGGTCAAGTCCGCCCATCATCTACTGCCAGCAACTATTAAAGTAACGGAATCGTCTGCACCCAGCTACTACTGGTCTGTTACTAACCATTTTGGTAGCCGTTATTTCTATGCTCCTTCGGGCGAATTGGTTGCTTTCATGGAGGGGCACCCCAGCTCAGCTGTAGTTGCTCTGTACAGCCGTGGTCCAAAGGCTAATGCTGATGAGGAGTTCGTAGCGCAGCGACCGAGCGCTTTAATTCAGCCTCTTAGCGCGCAGGGCATTATTGTCAGCTATGATGCACAGGATTTTGTATCTGGAGCATCTCTCGTCAACTTCGGTGGAGGCTCCTCTGAAGAACAATCATCAGGGCAGGCTGAAAGCCAGCTGAACGATGTGCTCTATATCTACAATTCTGCTGGTGTACTTTGTGAAGTTCAGCGACCTGATGGTACCCGCCATTATGAACAGACGGAGGATAACCTCATTCACCGTGTCTGGAACGAAACGGGGTATTGCGAGGTTGAGAATAGCTATGACGCTGACGGTCGCATCGTAGCCCAGAAGACCGAGCATGGTCGAAATATTAGCTACCGCTATGAGCACGGTCTAATGACCGTGATTGAAGATTCCGGAACCGGTGAGCACGCTAATATTTGGCGCTCAAATGAACACGGTCAGCTTGTTTCCCTCGTGGCTGGTGACGGAAGCCGCCAGTCCATGCGATACAACTCCTACGGTTACCGTACCTATATTTGCGAGCGTGACGGATCTGTGACTCATCGTAGCTACGATGAACGTGCTCGCCTTGTCTCGGAAAATACTCCAGAAGGTGCAGTCCACCGCTATACGTGGGATGAGTATGACCGTATGCTTGCCCACCGAATTATGAATAAGGATCGGCGTGCAGGCACTCTCACCGAAACACGCTATACCTACTCCCAGAACCCACTGGACCCTAACCCTCTGACTATTACCCGTAACGGAGACAATACAACTTATCTTGAATGGGACAACGCCGGTCACTGCACCGCCGTCACTGACGCATCAGGATTCAAACAGCACTTTACGTACAATGACCGTGGACAGCTTCTGAGCTCCACGGATTCTAGTGGTGCTCAAGCGCAGTATTCGTATGATGCTGCCGGCAACCTTTGCTCAGTAACTAATCCCCTCGGCGATACCCAGTATTTTGAGTGGGATGCGAGCGGGCGCCTCAGCACGGTGGTCGACGCGATGGGTGCTCGTTGGGGTTTGTCCTATGAAGAGGCAGCTCAGAATGCTACGCCGACCTCCGAGCAGCACTTGACAGCGCTGACCGACCCTGAAGGTAACATCACTACTTTTGAATACTCGGCTGGTCACCTAAGCACTGTGATTGACCCTATGGGTAATCGAACCAGTGTCGAACGCGACACTTGGGGCAACGTTATCTCCATGACTGATGCCGCAGGAGCTCAGACCCATTATGAATACGACGAACTCTCGCAGCTCGTCGCTATTGTTGACCCCTGTGGGGCTCGTACCGAGTATGAGTATTCTCTAACTGGCGACCTGAGCCGCATTGTGGACGCTACTGGTGTAGCTTTGAGTATTACCCACTCGCGCTCTCACGGTGAGTACTCGATGCGAGTTGAGGGCGCACCCGGTAACTATGCCGTTGTAACTGATGCCCTGGGACGAGTTGTTTCTGCGTCAAATTCTCTGATGACTATGGTGCCGGGTCTGGGTCCCGCTGGCTCCTTGCACTCTGATTCTTCTCTTGCGGGGCTTGCTTTTGCTTCAGCAGGTAAGCAGCTTTCTGAGCGTCCTGCGGGTCCTTGGGCGTCGTGGAGCTTGGTGCAGCCGGAACTTCGTGTTCCCACTGTTTTGGGTTCCCTCAATAACGTATCGCGAGTCGACAGTACCCTTCCTGCTACTCATCTTCCGTCTGTTATTACGATGTATGAGAACCGTCAAGATATGGCGGCTCTCTTTGGGGTGCCCGTTCCTAAGTTGAATATTCCGGATGCCTCTATCCTTCTCAGCTCTTCCTCTGATAGTTTTGCACAGGCTGGGTATAACGCTCAGAGCCAGGTTGCTCAGATTATCTCTGCAAATGGAGCGGTAGTTAGCTTCGAGTATGATTCTCAGGGGCGCATGAATCGTAGCGTTAGCGCAGCTGGTCGAGAGACCATCTTTGAATATGATGCTGCAGGTCGTTGTATCAGTCAGAAGGTTCTCAAGAAGACGAGTGAGCTCGACACTGACGAAGGTTACCTGGAAACTATCTTTACCTATGATGCTGCAGGTCGCCTGTTGGCGAAGACCATTCGGGATTCTGCAGATGCTTCAGCAACCCCGTCGCGTCTTGTGCAGTACACCTACGATGCTGCTGGCCGACGCATTAAAGAAGATACGGGGGAGAAGGTTACCTGCTACAGCTATACTTCACGGGGACTTATTGCGCGTATTGAAGATAGCGTTGAAGGTACTCGTTCTTTCTCATACGATGCGGCAGGTCGCCTTGTTAACGTTGAAGACGCTTTGGGCGGCACCTCCCGCTGTGAGTATGATGCCCTCGCACGTCCTCTGCACTGGATTACGCCTGCGGGTATCGTAACGAGCTATGAATGGGACGCGGCAGGACGCCTTCTGCGTGAAGAACGCTCGGCTACAAGTTTTACGGTTGAAAGTGCGGCAGACTCTCTCGTACGTACTTTCTCCTACGATGCTGCAGGCCGTCTTCTGACGATGAATGACGGCGAACGTATCCGTTCGTTTGAGTACGATTACGCTCGTGGTGGTGTACTCCGCTCAGTCATGGTTGATGGTGAAGTTCAGGGAACTTTTGAATATTCCTTGATGAGTGGACGTGGTTCGCTGCAGGGCACGTTGAAGGTTTCGGTCAATGATGCAAAGGCAGAGCACATCTATGAGTACTCTGCATCTGGCAGGTTGCTGAGCCGTACTCGCGTACCCCATGGTGATATGAGCATGAAGCGCATCTCAAGTACGGTGTCTATTGCTGATCACACCACGGGTGTTCTTCGCGCCCCAGACGCGAACCAGCGTACTCTGCATGCCTTGCAAGCGTTTAAGCAGCGTGGTGAGTACACGCTGAACTATACCTACGATGCAGATGGTGTTCTGGTAACGAGTAGCAACCCGTACGGTTCAGTCCGCTGGATGCGTGACGGTGCGGGTCGAGTGCGCCACGCCCAGTCCAAGGACGTCTTTGCTCGTACCAGGGAGATGGAATTTACCCATGCTCCGTGTGGTGCCCTGACTTCGGCGCGTACAGATGACACTCACGCCGTGTGGGAACTTGATCCTGTTCAGAATGTTCCCGTGGGCTACAAGGTAGAGCGTACCGGTACCCGTGAGTTGGGAACTGGGACTGCACCTGTCAGTACGTTTGCTGCTCATGTGGAACGTGACGCTTCTTCTCGTGTTGCTGTCTGCACGCTTGACGATGCAGAAAATAAGTCTGCGGTGCGCACTATGAAGTATCGTTATGATGCTTCTGGTGCTCTTATCTCTGTATCTGATGGTATTCAGGAACGAACCTGGACCTACGAAAACGGCATGATGGTCGCTGAGGCATTGTATAAGCGCAATTGTGAGCAGGGAGATAACGCCCTGCTGCTGGAACGCGCCTTCAGCCACAATTCAATTGGTCTAGTCAGTGCTGTTTCTGAGGTGCAGTATGGCGCTGATGGAACCGTTCAAGAGCGTTCTCGAACTGAGTATTTCTATAACGTTGCCGGCGAGCGCGTTCGTGAGGTGACAACGGACGAGCTGACTGGGCAGCGCCGTGAGCGTGCCCTTGGCTGGGATGCCATGGGGCAGGTGAACGCTATCCGCCAGGGTGATGAAGAATGGTCACTGCACCATGACATGACTGGTGAGCTTGCCTCTGTGAATGCAAGCGCCACGGTTGATGTCCCCGGCGCGTCTATGCCTTTGGTGTGGGATGCTGTCTCATCAGCGCCTATGGTATTGGGTGTAGGCGGAATGAGTGCTGGTTCTGCGCTGGAGAATATGTCTTCTGCGGAGGAACTAGGCTATGGCTTGGGCTGGTCTATGTCCTCTAACCCGTGGGAAAGCGACGTAGTTACTGTTCCTACCGTTCCTGGTCTTAGCATGGTTAGCGTTGGTCCGGCAGCTTCTTCTATCAATGTTGCTGGTCTTGATTTCATGGGTTTCCGTGTGGCTGATGCTAGCGTGCGCCGTTTCGTGTCCACTGACGCTTTGAGCTCGGTGCCGGGTATTGTACACGGTGCGGACGTGAATTCGTTTGTGGGCTGGAATCCTATTTCTCTGGCTGACCCGTGGGGTTTGCGCCCGATGTCGGTGAGGGAATTTAGAGATTACCAGGTTCAGGAAACAGAAAATAATAATTTTTATACTGCTTTAGGTCTTACTGCTGCTGACGTAGCACTTTTTTATATCCCGTTGTTTATTTTAACGAAAATCACTTATGCATATTATGCAGCCTTTGATCCCGAGAAGGGTAGGGATACTCTGAAGCCGAAGATTGAGGATTTGAATGTTCAGCGACAGCATGGGCATAGCGGGGATATTCCGTCTGTTCCTCCGCAGAATATTCATCAAGTGGCGCAACGCATGAATTCAGTTAATGAAAATCAGTATGTTAAGGATATGGAAAAGTCTGAAGGTAATGCTGGTTATTCCTCGATTCAGATTGATGTTTATAAAAATGAAATTACGGGAGAGAAAGTTGCATATGTTTATATTCCGGGAACAGATTTTGAAAATAAACAAGGTGAGCTTGGATCTGCTGGAAATAATCTTGGATTGGCTGGAAATTCCTCTAATAAGTCAATTGATGATTTGTCACCCTACCACCGAATGGTGGAGAAAGCGATGTCTGACGCCAAATTAGATGGTGTAAATCGTGTTGTCATGGTTGGTCATTCTCAAGGTGGTGCTGTGGCGTATTCACTTGCTAATAATAAGGAATTTAATAATAAATATAAGGTATCTAATGTTGTTACCTATGGTGCGCCGACAGCAAATCTTGAACGTCAACAAGAAGACTTGAAAAACCACTTTAATTATGTTGCAGTGGTGAACTATGCGGATCCTGTCCCCAGCATGACGCCATTTCGAGGTGGTGACCCCGCAAACCGCGTACATATTGTAGAAAGTGACAAAGCTGATGCGGGTATGGACTCTCATGGTATGAATATTTATGTCGATGCTACCCAACGGTACGTTGGTAGCGGCTACGGTGATGATGAAGGTGTGGATATTGACCCCCAGATGTATAGCTCACAGCAAGAAGCTGAAGGAAAGGATGAGGGAACCGGAATGTACACAGGAAGAAATACGTCCAAGAGTACGCCTGCTGGTCGAGCATTGCGAGAATATAACAGGTAATCATTTTAAGTATTTCTCGTTTAATAATTTTATTATTGAACTATTTTAGTTTTAGGATTATGGATTTGTTTGGTTTATTTTAAGGAGGCGTAAATATGGT
This sequence comes from Rothia sp. HMSC061D12, assembly GCF_001836735.1. Lineage (NCBI taxonomy): Bacteria > Bacillati > Actinomycetota > Actinomycetes > Micrococcales > Micrococcaceae > Rothia > Rothia sp. HMSC061D12. Next base: position 381,225 of record NZ_KV830305.1, read on the forward strand.
TGAGAAGATAACTAAGCCGTTTTACGACGATAAGGATTATCGGCGTGAATATAAATTGCGGGAGACTGATTTGATCGGGATTTACACCCCGGCAGACCAACGGCACCCTGCATATTCTGCGCCGCCACCGGATTACACAAATGCATTCAGTCGAGACATGACATCGCAATATTTGAAATATCATTGCGAGTATTACTTCGCATGCCAAAACTATATGCTCTTGGCATCCGATTCGCGTCGCCTCGAATATGCAATGACCGCCCAAGAAATGTTCTTCCCCGCCATCCAAGATATCTTTGACGACGGAAAAGGCTGGGTTATTACCCCAGACCAGCAGATCTTGACCATGCATATCCTTGAGGCGCAGCCGCGCATCCATAACGAAGAACAAAAAATCTTCGACTGGAACGTCAAATTCGATATCCTTCCGGAAGCAAAAGTCTTCCGAAAAGACACCGGGCAGCTACAGCCCATCACCGAATTCGACACGCGCGGGCTCCTCCGCGACGGAGCAATCCACGGCACCCTGCGCTCCCGTTTCCTCGACCCCGGATGGGACATCCACTTCATTCCCGAAAAGGAGGCCTAACAATGGATCCCCAACGCAAGGAACCGGAGAAGAGCGCCCAGCAGAATTCCTCCCCGGAAGCCCAGCCGGTATCTTCTGGTCAGCTACTCGCTCATCAGCAGGAGCCACGAAAGCCCCGTTTTTCTCGTCGTGCCCTCGCTGTAGCAGGCGTGGGCACCCTCGGCGCTCTCATCGTCGGTCGACAGACCGGTATCCTCGCCACCAACGAGGAAAAGCAAGAAGTACGCCTTTTCAAACGAGACAAGGTACTGGCTTCCCTCGAGCCGACTGAGAAATATCAGAATCTTGCTGAGCAAGGTGATTCATCCGGTCTGCTTGTCTACACCGCCTACGAGCGCAACGGCAGGTACATGCCTGCAACCGAAGAGCATGCAGCCCAGAACGTGCCCTACCCCGTTCTGCAGCCGGGAATGAATGAATATAACCGCGGTGGTTTCTATATTTTTCAGGCGTACTTTTACGCAGCCCTGAACTATTTCTACTACACCGGAGATACCAAACCGCTCTCCGAAGTGATCAACCCCGAAGAGATCATTTCACCCGAGATTCTTCGGCTGTATCGGGAAAACCGCGGTTGGCTTATCGCTAACCAGGACGTGTACCGAGTGCAGGTTACCACCGCCGGCATCAATGACCGCAGCAAGAATGGGCGCCAGGTATTGAGGTACCAAGCAAGGCGACGTATTCGTGATGAGGCTGTCTTCTACGTATCCGAAACGGGGGAGAAGCTACCCATCGATAAGTTCTTGAAGACCGGTGAGGAAGAGTACGCGTTCCTCTGCGCGGAGCACCTGCGCGGCCGCTGGGTGCTCGTGGAAGACGATAAGGACGCCACGCCGCTATACCCTCCGGGATTCTCCCTCGAAGGGCTAGAGGTGTAAGAACCTATCTTCCCGGTAGCCGCACGACATCACCAATAACCACACCACACCAACCACCCAAGGAGACATATGGAACAGACGCCCCAGAACCCCGGAGCACCTGCACAGAACAGCGCCGTGCAGGGTGGCCCCTTGCCGGAGAATACTGCGCAGAGCAATGCTGTACAGGAAAATACCGTGCAGAACAATGCCGCAGAAAGCACCACGGTAGAAGCTACTGCAGCACCTACCGCAACCGCCCTCCAGAGCCCCGAACATGACCCCGCCGTAGATGGTGCCGAATCCGCGGCTCCCAGCGAAGCAGTAGCAACCCAGAACGCACCCGCAGAGCCCAAGCGTATGGGTCTGTATGCACTCGTCTGTATCCCGGGTGCGGTTCCGCTAGGAGTATCTATCGGCGGGATACCTCTAATGTGGCTGTACCTGACGTATACGACAGGTCCTAATGCAACCCGGCTGATTATCATGAGCATCGTCATCTGGGCGTGCGTTGCGTTCGCCTACTGTGCACTCGTCGCCTGGATTACCGAAGCAATCGCCACTCGCAAGCTACCCTGGGCACAGTCTCTCGGCAAATGCGCACGAGCGATGGCACTCGATACAATCATCATCACCATTATCTTTTTTTGTCTGACTGCATCTCTCATGGGTAGCCGCTACTAACGCACCGCAGACAAACACCACCGGCAGAATACCGGCAGGGTAGAGCCCCCTAAGCTCCGCCCTGCCGGTACTTCGTATCCGGGGTTCCGCGCAATCAGCGAACGCGGGGTGAGAATAGTCAACGTGAAGCATAAAACCGCGCCGAACCGGTGAAAATATGCCGCCAACCCTCTAAAATAGAAAAGGAAAATTCCGAACAACAACCCCGCACGGCATACCGTACGGGAAAGCTAAGGAGCGAACTATGTCGCGTAAGCCCCTCATCGCAGGCAACTGGAAGATGAACCTCAACCACGCAGAGGCAGTCACCCTCGTCCAGAAGCTCGCATGGACCCTCGACGACGCAAACTTCAACTTCTCCGCAACTGAAGTAGCCGTCTTCCCGCCCTTCACCGACATCCGCTCCGTGCAGACCCTCGTCGAAGGCGACAAGCTGGACATCCTCTACGGCGGCCAGGACCTCTCCGTCCACGACTCCGGCGCATACACCGGCGAAATCTCCGGCGCATTCCTCTCCAAGCTCGGCGCGACCTTCGTGCTCGTCGGCCACTCCGAGCGCCGCACCTACCACCACGAAAGCGACGAGCTGTGCGCAGCAAAGGTCCAGGCAGCATACAAGCACGGCCTGACCACCGTCCTCTGCGTCGGTGAGCCCCTCGAAATCCGCGAAGCAGGCACCCACGTCGAGTACACCCTCGAGCAGCTGCACGGCTCCATCGCAGGTCTGACCGCAGAGCAGGCAGAAACCCTCGTCATCGCATACGAGCCCGTCTGGGCAATCGGCACCGGCAAGGTCGCAACCGCAGACGACGCACAGGAAATGTCTGCAGCAATCCGCGCAGAAATCGCTAAGCTCTACTCCGCAGACGTTGCAGAGAAGGTTCGCGTTCTCTACGGCGGCTCCGTCAAGTCCTCCTCCGCACCCTCCATCATGGGTAAGGAAGACGTGGACGGCGTGCTCGTCGGCGGCGCATCCCTGCAGGCTGAAGAGTTCGCAGCAATCGCACGCTTCGACGCATAAAACCCCGACGCAGCATAGCGTCTCGTAGCGTTACAGCGCCCGGCGGGTACCCACCCGACCGGGCGCTGAACCATTTAACCGCTGGTGGGGAGGGGCGGGGGATAAGAGCAGGGCATAGGAGGTGGGTGTAAGGGGCGTGCGTAAGAGCCGTCCGCGTTCGCCCCTAACCGCAAAACCCACCCAGAACACGCCGACCCTGCGGTTTGCCCCGTACACTTAACGGCATGTTCAGCTTTGGATTCTCCCTGGTCATCGCAGCCCTCGTCGGCATGATCCTCTACAGCTACCTGCGCAACCGCAAAGTGAGTGCCCCGCGCCTACCCGGCAACGACGGCGGCAACATCGGCTACGCGGGCGGCGCAGAATACCAGGAACCCTCGCCCGAATACCAGTACTTCGAGAGCCGCCGAGAAGCATTCCTCGACCAGCTCTACAGCCGCACCTCCTCACCGGAAATCCCCGTGACCCTCACCCTGCGCGACTGGGTAGACCAGGGCTTCTACGCTGAAGGAGGCGCCTACTGGGCTGCCGCACAGCAGTTCACCTACTACCTCATCGACGGCGGGTACGTGCGCGCCTACGACACCGAAGGTGACGAACTCACCGCCCAGCGTGTGCTCACCGACCGCCCCGCCGCACTGCAGCTGACCCCCAGCGAATACCAGCGCCGCAGCAACCGCGCCGCGTAAAAAGCCGCTTCAACGTGACCGAATGGCGGCGGTAGCGTATAGTTAAACCCGTCTGTCTGCGCCCCGCAGACCGGACACCCCACCAGAAGACAACGAAGGAAGGTCCCCATGGACGTCATCATGAACGTACTCATGGTCATCATCGCCATCACCAGCGTGATCGCAGTGATGCTTGTGCTGCTCAACCGCGGTCAGGGCGGCGGCCTCTCCGACATGTTCGGCGGCGGTATGACCAACTCCCTGAACTCCTCCGGTATGGCGTCCAAGAACCTGATCCGCCTGACCGTGACCGTGATCGTCATCTGGGTTATCGCAGTGGTCCTGTACGGCCTGGCAATGCGCTTCAACGGCCAGATCGTCGTCTAGTCGCCTCTCGCCAGAGCCCACGCCCACCCCATTGAGGGTGAGCCAATAGAGCTTCTCCCCGGCACTTCTCAACCGAGAATGCCGGGGATTTTTTATGCACCAAACGGCAATGACGAAAGCGGTAGCGGGGCGCGAATCTTTACGGCATGATAGGACGTATACACCACATACGAAAGGCAAAGAAGCCATGAGCGCCTACACCCTCGACTACACGTACACCGCCCCGTCAGCCCTCATCGACGGCACCGACTCCCGCGCGCTCAGCCTCGCCACCAGCGGCGGCAGCACCCCCGAAGGTGCCGCCTCCCACCCGTACTTCTTCTCCGGGTTCCTCGAACGAGCAGACGTCTACGCCACCGCGCTACTGGTCGTCGCCCGGGTCGCCCGCACCCGCTTCTACGTGCCGCCCAGCTCCCTCGCCGGAGCCCTACGTGCCGCAGACCCCGTCGTCACCAGCACCGCCGAAGGCCTACGCTTCGAATCGTTCAGCGCCTGCTGCGGAGTGTACGCGCGCCTCGACGTTGACTCCAGCGCACTCGACGCCAGCCACAGTGCCGTAGGCGTCACCAACGTAGACGTCAACCCGCCCCTGCGCGCCGCGCTCGCCTCCCTCAGGGCAGGGGAGCCCATTCACCTGAATGTCGGTGACGACGGGCTGCTCACCACCACCCTTGACGGCTCCGTCATGGAAGAAAAAGTTCCGCTGCCCATCCGTTGGCTCAAGGGCTTTGCAGAAACGCAGATGCTCTCATCCCGCATGAGCCCCGTGCACAGCCTGGACGCTGCCGCCGCCCGCACCTTCATCCACTCCCTGCCGCGTAACTCCAGCACCAAGGCGGTCCTGTGGGCGACCCGCGCGGTGCGTTCCCTGCGGCTTGCCACCCGTGCCACCGCCGGATCTGTATGCGTGGCGGGCCCCGAGCGTCTGCGCGTGCTTGAGCCGCTCATCCGCCACATTCAGCGCCTGGACGCGTACAGTGAGCCCGTGACCGCCGGTAACGCGCCCGTGCCCAGCGTGTGGGTGGCGCACCTGCCCGGCGCGCGCCTGAGCATTGGTCTGAGCCCCGAAAAGTCACGCGGATTCTCCGGTGAGGGATCCGTGCTGCAGGCACTGTCTAACCCGAACACCGCCCAGAACGCTGACATGCTTAGCGTGCTGCTTTCCTTCGAGCCGCGCATTGATGTGCCCGTCATGTCTGCCCGCGCAGGCCTGGACGAGGCGGCAACCCGCGACGCCCTCGCCCTGCTGGCTTCCTCCGGTCAGGTTGGTTTTGACGCGCACGCTGGCGAGTATTTCCACCGCCCGCTGCCTGTGCATCCGGAGGCGCTGACCGCCATGCACCCGCGCCTGGTCGGCGCGAAAAAGCTTGCCGACTCCGGCGCTATTGAGCGGGTCGGTGAGGGGGAACACGGCACCGGCGAGTACAGTGTGCGCAGCGGCGCGAACACGTACACCGTGGTGCTGCCCGCCGACCCGTACGCCGTGGAGGGGTACCTCTGCTCCTGCCCCTGGTGGTTGAAGTACCGCGGTACGCGAGGCCCCTGCAAGCACGCGCTGGCGGTCAGCATTCTCTACCGCGAACACGCCGCCGGCTAGGGTAAACGCCCCGACACACCACGCACCGTACTAAAAGACGACGCCCCAAAAGCTCCCCTCAGCTTCCTTCCGAAAGACCACCATGAGCAAACGCCCCGAAACGCATACCTTCCCCGAAGGTGTTATCACCGAGCCGCTCCCCGGCGAAGTCATTTACCCGCTCACCAGGCAGCAGAAAACCTGGAGCGACATCATGCACTTCAACCGCAATCTCGCCAACATCTTGGCGGTCGGCGGTACCTTCGAACAGATTTACCGCCGCTGGCAGTACTTCGACATTGTCACCACCCCATACGGCTCCCAGCTCGGTAAAAACACGCCCGGAACCGTCACCCAGGACCGCGTCAAAGCCTACGCAGAGTTCGGCTGGTTCACCGGAGGCGTTGCCATGCGCCTAGCTGAGCTCTACGGTGGGGCGTGCCTCGAACACAACGAGGAATACTACACTGCCCTCATCAACTGCGACCGTGAGCTGATCCTCCCGTTGCTGCGCGAGGACGAACAGCTCCGCGAAGAACTCATCTGGGGCATGCTCGCCGTCGAAGGTAACCGGGACGTATCCCTCACCCAGCGTGACTCTTACAAGCCCGGGCAGAAGGTCAACAACCCCGGCTGGTCCTGCGCCCTCATCGAAGCCAGCGAAACCGGGCTGATTAGCCGTGACCGCCTGATTGATGCGCTCCTGAGCTCCCTCATGAGTGACTTCCCGGCGTACCGGGTCGGCTGGTTCTCGCGACTGGTCACCGGGCTCAAACTCACCGCCGAAGAAATTGCGGCACGTCAGAGCGAATTTCTGACGCTGTTCTCCTCGCCCATCGGCCCGAGCGTGACCCTCGGCGTGCAGCATATTCACCGCCTCTGGAGCAAAAACCCGCAGGCGCTGGATGCTACCGCCTTCGCCTACGCGGCACCCGCCGTATGCGCCGGTACCAAAGCAAACGCACTCAAAGTCCTGACCATGCTCCAGGCGCTGTACCGGGCGGGCACCCTTGACGTTGCCGCCTGCGAAGACGCGGTAGTCATGGCGCTCAGCCACACCCACGCGCAGGTTCAAGCCGCCGCCCTCAACCACCTCGAAGAATGGGTGCAGGCGGGCGCTGCAGACAACGCGAGCGCCGAGACTATCGTGTTCGCCGAGCGTGCCCGCGAACTCTACCGCGACTACCGTTCCCAACTGGATCCGCTGGTTGTGGCGCAGATTCAGGAAAAGGGCTCGCCGCTGCTTGAAGATGGGTACAGCCCGGAGAATAGCCAGGGGAGCGGTACCGAAAGCACCGCCCTCACTGAAGCCGCTGATATTGAGGCCGCCGCCGCGGAGGCGCTCGCCGCCTCCCGCACCGCAATCCACCGGTACTGGGACACCCCCGTGCGCCCCGTTACCGCATCCGACGTGCAAGAACGCGCCCGTGCGCTCCTGCACCACCAGGTCGCGCCCTGCGCCACCCCCGACACTCTCAGCGAAGCAGACCAGCCCGAAACGCACGCCGGATGCGAGCTGGAACTGGAACTACTCACCGCCTACCTGCTCAGCGCCGACGGCACCGCGCAGAGCCCCAAACTGCTCGAACAGCTGGTTCCTATCTGCCTGAAAAAGCTGAACCACTGGGGTTTGGAATGGTTCGACATGCGCGCGCACTTGACGGTTCTTGCCGCCGCCGGGAAGCTGCGTGAGCGCCCGAAGGCATCGGAGATGACCCCGAAGGAAGACCCCGGTACGGTACCGAACCTGCACACCATGTACTCCCGCCACGCCGCGTTCTTCAGCACCGGATTCAAGGACGCCCTCGGCGTGCTGCAGAGCAGGCAGAGCTACACCCCGCTCGCCACCCCTGAACTGTTCGGCGGGTGGGTGCATCCGGATACCCTGGTGCGTCGGTACGCCAAGAACCTGGCTGATGGAGCCACTATCCTGCGCCATGATTTCACGGCGGCGCTACTGCGTGTGCGCGTGCCGGAGGTGCTGCCTCCATACGCTACCGACGAGCAGCGGCAGGACGCACAGCGCCGCCGTGCTGAGGCGCTGACCCTGCTTGAAAGCCTCGAAGAGCAATACGTGAAGAACGCTCAGGAGGACGCTCCGCGCTCTGCTCCTACCCAGATTCGTGTGCTCCGCTCCGCCCTCGATGGCACCCTCGCCACCGGGCGCGTTAACCCCTACCTGGAATCCATCACGGTAGCCCAGCGGGAGAAAAGCTGGGGCCTTCAGCTGAACGGGGTGGCGCACGGCGCTTCCACCCCCGAGCTGAACGCTTTCCGCGGTCTCGCCACCGCCCACCACGACGAAGAAGGACAGTACGCCCTGCTCTACCCCTCGCGGGCAGAACCGCTGGCTTTCTACTGCGCTAGCAGCAACTGGTACATCTTGGATCACAGCGCCTTCGACCGGAGCCTGTATTTGGCGTTGGCGGCGCACCCCGGCGTGTGGGGTCCCGCCTGCGCGTTCGTGTTTGCCGCGGGCTTCTCGGAGCAGCGCGTTGAGATTCGTTCCCTCGCCGTGGAAATCATGCACCGCGTGCTGGACGACCAGCTCAGCCTTGAGGACGCCACGGCAGGCTTCGTGAACTTTGTGCCGCTGGCGATGCTGAACCGTTGGGCGCTTGCCCTGACCGACTTTGCCCAGCTGGATGCGCGGGCGGCGGTGCGCTTCTTCGCACGCCTCATACCGCACCTGGATACCGGGGCGAACTCGCTCGGTAAGCTGCTGGGCGCCTTCAGCCAGGCGTTGGCGACTCTCGACCCTGCTACCCGTGCGGAGCTTGTGGATGAGCCGCTGCGTGCTTGGTTGGGTACGCTGACCGGTTCTTCGCAGAAGGCGCGGTACGCCCGGAATATCCTCAACCAGGTGCAGGGCTAACCGCTCAACCGGCCCCCGCTCGACACTTCCGTTTAAATCTTCACGACCATTCACCATCAACTCTGAAAGCAGGTACCGATGACTGATACCGCCCAGCCGCATAACCCTAACGAGCGCAACGCAGGGGAGCGCACCCTCGAAGAGCGCCGCGCCGCCCTCAAAGCCCTCATAGCGGCAGAATCAACTGACGTGCAGGAATACCACGCCGTCATTACCGGTGCGACCGAGGAGGAACGCGCCTCCCTCGCCCGAACCCTCACCCCCAGGAGCGTCATCGGTAGCGACCACATTAACCGCACCCCGCTCGCCGCCTACGTTGCCGGGGCGCTCGTACGCACCCCCGACGGTGACCCCTGGGAATACCACCGTTCCGCCGGTCGCGCCATGCGCACCCTGCTCTGGGAGGGGCGCCCGGATCAGCAGCTGATTGACGCGTTCCTGCTCGGCGCCACCGAACGCCCCGACGAGTGGATTCTGCGTTTCATTGAGGGCCTGCCGAACTCTTGGGCGCGCTCGAAGAAGATCTGGGAAACCTGCTACACGCTGCTTCGTGCCCGTAACCTGAGCTGCGATGCCCCCGAATACCTGGTCCTTTTCCTGCACGAAGCCCTGCCCTGCGTGAAGAAGGGCAGCGCCAGTAATCACGCCCAGCTCAAGACCTTCTTCACCCGCGACATGACCCTGCTCGACCAGGAATTTTGGGCGGTCTTCCGCACCGAAGGGGTGCTCTTCAAGGGCTACGGCAACTACATGGGCGAAAGCGCGGAACTCTGCCGCCTCATGGGCGAATACTTCGATATCCGCGACGAGATTATGGACGCCCTGCTACGCGGTCTGACCAGCGATTTCAGCGCCTTCAACTCGGCTGCGTTCCACTCCGTCTACACCGACCTGCAGCCCACCGACGCAGAAAACCGGGCACGCTTCGGGCAGCTCATGGCTGTCCTCACCGCGGAACCCAGCGCCTCCGTCGGATTCGCCCAGACCATGCTGCAGAACGTGCTCAAAGCCTGCACACCCGCCGCCCTACAGAAGACGCCCGACCTGCAGCCCCTTGAACAGGTCGACCTGGAACAGCTCATCGACGCACTCGGCGCGAACCTCTACCGCACCGAAAAGAAGATTCAGCGCGGCGCCCTGCGCCTGCTCAAGCTCATTGCCACCCAGTACGCCGGTGTGAGCAAAGCCAAGCGCAAGAAGGCGCAAACCGCCGAGCAGGTGGCGCTCGCCAACTATGTTGCTGACCGTGTTCTTGAAGCCTACGAGGTGCTACCCCTGGAGTTGCGCGGCGCTGCGGAAGCTTGCCTGCCCGAAGACCGCCTACCCCAGCCTGAAGAGGCGGAGGCGGCGGGCGCCTCCGTAGAGGTACCGCCGGTGCTGTTGCCCGGCACCCCGCATCATGAGCCGTTCACCCCGATTACGGACGTGGAAGAGTTCTGCACTCTGCTGATCGAGGAATCGAACGCCCATCTCGGTCAAATCGTGGGGGCCGAACTCCCCGTTGCGAGGGGAGAGAACCTGGTTCGTCTTTACCACTTTGCGGCGACCGACAAGCTGGCACCGGCGGATCAGCAGCAACTTCGTACCCTGCTCAAGATTGCCAGCGAATATTACTACAACAACGTTACGTGTATGCCTGCCCTCTGCGCCGTGTTGGATACTAACGCCGAGGCCATGGGATGCAAGTCCTGGGAGCTACCCGAGCTGACGCCGCTCCTGCAGTATTCCGACCGTAGTGAGATGGTTGCACGAGCTCGCCCGAGTAACGCGCTCCTGAGCAAGGAAGAGATGATACGTCTGACTATTCAGAATAAACACCATCTCTGGAATGCTGACTACAAGCCGTTGAAGGGTTACCGTGACCTCTATGAGATCTTCCGCGAGCAGATGCGTGCCGTCGCCGCCGGGGGAGAGTACCGCACGGACGGACGCACGGTGCGTCTGCTGAGCGCACCACTACCCGCCCGTCAGCTTACCTACAGTGACTGGACTTATCGCACTGTTTCTGGCCTGGATATGCCCTGGAGCGGCCTCAACCGTGGTCTCGACAATGATCGAGTCTGGGACTACCAGGAGGCCAGCAGGTCGGGTCGTCTTCGCGAGGCCGGCTTCGAAAACTTTAACGTTGAGGAATTCGTGAAGTACCAGCCCATGTGGCAGGTCAAGGGCGACATTGCGGATACCGTGGATGAGGCGCGCGAGGCGCTGAGCCGCGCAACCGCTGGCATGAGCCCCGAGGAGGCTATCGCCTACGAAGCTCTTAACACCGCGTTCATTCCCTTCGTATATTTGCTGAATCTCGATAGCGTCGATGGGTGGCGGGGCGACTATATTATCGTGCTCACCGAGTGGTCCTCCTGGCTGCTTCAGAACAACCCGGACCTGCTCTCGGCATACTTCCTGTTCGCCGCTTCGCAGTGCGTTGAGGAGAAGACCGTCACCCCCGTCCCCGTGCTGATGCGCGCGCTGAGGGAGTCCACCGTGCAGGTGGGCGCCCCGACCTGCACCCTGCTCGGCTATGTGGCGAGCGCGAAGAATCCTGAGTACCGTCTGGCGGCGGCAGAAGCCATTGCGGCACTCTTTGAGGTGGGCCTGCTGGATGCATCCACCTTCGCGGAGACCCTGAAGTGGGCTCTGGAGGACGGGATAGTCCTTGCGAACCGCCTGGTGGCGACCCTGCGTGAGGTGTCGGCTATTAGTCCGCTGGCGGGTTGGCGTGTGCTGCAGGTTCTGCGCCTGCTGTTGCCGATGGTCGGTGAGCTGACGAAGGGCGGCGACTATGTGCGCCTGGCGGTGGAGCTTGCCGAACTGTACGGCACGCCGGTTGAGATTCCCGCGGTCCTGGAGCCGAAGATGAAGGGCTCTACCGTGCTGGCGAAAGCACTGCGCGCCCTGGCCGCGGTGACCCCGCGCGTGACTGAGGAGGCGCTTGCCGCCCGCGAGGCCGCGCTCGCCCTGCTCGGGGAGTCCTAGCCCGAAAAATCTACCTGCCGGTGAGGCTACTTGCCCCTTAGCTAGAGCCTCACCGGCGGGTGGAAAACCCCCGAGCATGCTTCGGTGACGAAACGGCTTGACCACCGTCGCGGGGCGGGAGTACTCTATAGGTAATGGCGGATCATGAAGAGTCCTACTTTCTGAAATATCTTTTTCTTATATTTGTCGGATTCTTCGCTTCCCGCCATTTTTCTTTTAACCGCCGTTCCCACCACGATGACGGGGCGCAGATGACTGGCGAGCCCCGCACGGAATGACGTAACTGCCTGTTGCCCCGCGAATACGCACCCCCGCAGGTCACCGATGACCAAACGCAACGACAACCCGCGCCCACGCCGCTACGATAAGAACATAAACACACCACCGACGATGACAGTCGGGTGAGACCAACGGAAAGGACGACCCGTGACCACTCCCTACGACGCATCCCCCTACCTGCAGGAATCACCCTACCTCAACGAATCCGCATACCTTCACGGCGAAGCGCCCGAGGGCCTCAGCCCCCTCGTGCGCCTCATCCTGATGCGCCGCTACGGCGTGTACGTCTTCACCGACCAGTACGGCCCCTACTACCGCTCGAACTACTCGAGCATTAATGAGCGGCACCAGGCCGGCGTATTCGACACCGACCTGGGGCGAGTGTCCGCCCTGAGCAATTGCGGCCTGACCCTCAGCGAGGAATCTCTCGCCCAGGCGCTGAACGCCAGCGCCAACGAATTTGCCCTGTTCGCAACCATCTGGTCCTACGAATACGGGTACCGTCCCGGCCGCGTGTTCCGCCGCGACTTTGATCTGCGCGCCCTGACGCTCACCGAGGAGCAGCGCTACACCGAGCAGATCATGCACTACCTCTCCAACCCGTACTACAACCCGGACGGCACCGAGCGCATCGTTGGCGGCCTGCCCGAGAACTACGTGCCCTACGAGTGGCAGCAGCCGATGAGCCGCACCAACCTCATCGGTATGGAACGCAACCGCCGCCCCCTGCAGATGGTCAGCGGCGTGCAGAACGCCCTGATTATGGCGGGCGCACTCTACCAGCAGCTGCTCGGTCAGCAGCAGGCGTACAACCAGACCGACCAGCGCGACCTCGTGGCGCTGCGCCGTTTCCTCGCCCAGCATGACGTGCTGCCGGCTGCCCGACCGGAGAACACCAGCCGCGAAAACCGCGTGTTCGTCGCCGCCTGCCTGCACCCCGAAGACGCTGAGCACCTGCGCACCATGAAGGAGGCGCTCGCCCTCGCCGCCGCCTACTCGCGTCTGCGTTTCAACGGCACGGTGGGCGACCTGAGCCTGAGCCGCGCCCCGCGCCTGAAGCTGCGCCGCAGCGAACGCACCCGCATCGCGCACCTGCTCAACCGCATCATTGATGCTGACCCGGTCGGTGCCCGCTACGACAGCGCGCCCGCTGCTGAAATGTACAAGCGCCTCGTCAAGGCGATTCACCCCGGAGACTACCCGTCGCTGACCGCGCTGAGCCGCTGGGCTGACGACCTGTACCGCGGTGAGGTGTACAGCTTCGAGTCGCTGGTGGACCGCGCCTACGCCACCCGGGATGCGCAGAACGTGGCTCGTCTGCTCTCCACCCGCCCCGGCGTGTTCGCACGCCAGCTGGTGCGTGCCCTGGATGCTTTTGAGGCGCCGCGCTACGGCATCGACACCGCCCCAAGCCCCGGCCAGCAGGTCATCTTTGACGCGTTCGCCGCCGTGGCGCCGCGCGTGTCCGCACCCATCCTGGTGCAGATTCGTAACCTGGTGACCCTGCAGCGTAACGCGCTCGCGAACCCGCCGAAGGAGCGCCCCGCCAACCCGGTTGCGGTGCAGGAGGACCGGGAGCTCGCTGATTATGCGCGCCGCAACCCGGAGGGCGTCGCCAGGGTTCAGAACATTATGCAGAACGCGGGCATCCCGAACCCGCTGGGTTCGTTCTTTGGCGCTAATTCCGGTCCGGAGAACCCGCTGCCTTCTATTCCGGTCGGTTCCGAACCTGCCGCGAGCCAGCGCGAGGAGCGCCGCGCGGCGTCCGCTCAGAAGACTCAGCCTGCCGCCCCGCAGCGCATGAACCTATCCAAGACCGGTATCGCCACCATGATTCCGGCGCGCGAGTACAGTCCGGCGGTGCTGGACCTGCTGGAGCGCCTGGTCGAGATTGGCCTGTCCGGCCGTCTTGCCGAGACCAGCATCTACCTGCCCGAGCAGGTGGGTGATACGATCATGCCGCTGAACACCCGCAGCGCCCGCCCCTCCCTGGACGGTATGGGCCGCTACAACACCTCCACGGTGCACCTGCCGCCCACCGGCGTGATTCGCCTCTTCTGCTTCTGGGATGAGGGCGTGGACATTGACCTGTCGCTGATGATGTTCGACGCCGAAGGCAACTACATGGACAAGATCAGCTACTGGTCGCAGACCGTGAAAAACAGCCAGGGCGCAATTTACGCGCACCACTCCGGCGACATTACGGACGGTACCGGCGGTGCCTGGGAGTACATCGATATTGAGGCTCGCAAGGCGCTCAAGGCGGAGGTGTGCTACCTCGTGCCGGTGGTGCAGCTGTACTCCGGTTTCGGGGAGGCACACACCCTGGCCGCGGTGAACGACTTGCAGGCGGGCTTCATGGTGGTTCCCGCCGTGGGTGTGGGCGAGGTGCACGAGGTGAGCCAGGTGCACACCAAGTTCACCTTGCGCGCTGAGAGCCGCGGCGTGCTGCCGTTCATCGTGGACCTGCAGAACCGCGACCCGTACGACATTCCTGATGAGACTGACGCTATCGTGAAGGTGACGGATATCGGTCTTGCCCACGGTATTAACGTGTTGCAGTCTGGCGCGAACATCACCGCCGTGCGTGAGCACTTTGACTGGGCGCAGCCCATGACGGTGCGCGAGTACCTGCAGCTGACCGGCGCGAAGCTCGCCCCGACCGCAGAGGAGGCGCAGGAGGTGCTGGAGGCGACGGTCCCTTCGCTGGCGGCGCTGTACGTGGGCTTCGAGGCAGACGAATCTTCTGATGAGCAAGAACCGTAGAATCCTGCCGCCTCTGAGAAGTAAACGGGCATAGCAAAGGGTGGAGCCCCGGATAGCAACTATCCGGGGCTCCACTCTTTTGTTGATGCAGTTCAGAACCAGAACCTTACGGGCGGTTCTCAGGAGCCAGCGACTCCTCAGTTGCAAAAATCAGGGTCTGCTTCTTACCACGCGCACCCACCGCCGGGGTTTCCAACAGCAGCTGCGCGTTCAGGTCCTCAGCGTCCAGCTTCGCGCCAGCCAGAAGGCGGCTGGTCGCATCCTGCTTATCCTCACCGGTGATGAGGAAGAACACGTGACGCGAATTATTGATAATCGGCAGGGTCACCGACACGCGCTCAGCCGGCGGCTTCGGTGAATCAGAAACCATCACGGTCACAGCCTTACCGCCCTCAACCGGGTCCTCCGGCAGACCGGTACCCAGCAGAACCTGCTTACGGCCCGGGAACAGGGAAGCAATATGACCGTCCGGGCCCATGCCCAGCAGGGTGATATCAAAGACCGGTGCGGGCCACTGGCCGCCACCGCCACCACCGCAGCCTCCGCCGCCGCATCCGCAACCACCTGCGGGCTCAGCAGCCTCAGCGTCAAAGTCTTCGAGAGTGGTCTCTTCGATGGACTGCTCGGGTGCGGAAGAGCCGCAACCGCCGCCACCACAACCACAGCCGCCGGAGCCGCCGTGCTCGTGACCTGCGCCGCCACCGTGACCGCCAGCCAGTGGCAGTTCGGTTGCGCCCTCGGGCATCTGCACGCTCACAGCCGGTGCAGAACCGGCGTAGTCGCGCATCTCAAAGGCGTAGTGCTCAGCCGCAGCCTCAAGACCGGTGAAAATATCGGACGGACCCATGCGGTGCACATTGCCCACGACCAGGCCGTGCGACAGCAGGGGAGCGAGCAGCACCTCAATAGCCTGACCGTCATTACGTTCGGGGCTACGCTCGGGCACGAAACGCTCATCAGAGAACCAGAAATGCACGCGGGACCAGTCGATATCCTTCACGCGCTCGTTCTCAGCCCACGCCTTCAAAGCGGCGATACCCATCGTGCCGCCGGTCAGCGAAATGTGGGCAATCGTGCGCTCAGAGAGCACGTGCTCAATGATGTCGAGGATGCGGGTCACCGCGTCCTCTGCGAGAGCGTCGCGGGTCGGGTGCGCCACCAGGGTGGGGGTGGATGCGCCCATGTTCTGAATCTTAGGCATCGAAAACCTCCGGGTATTCTTCGAGGTCCAGCATGTCTTCAGGCTGGCAGGTGTCATCGACGAGGGTGACGGTGCACAGCGCCTGCTTCAGCACGTCACCGTAGGTGTCGTCCGGGTCGAGGCGGCGCAGCTCCTCAGAGATGCACTCGGCGAGGGTACGCACCGGCAGCGCAATCTGCTGATCGGGCGCGTACGGGGTGGAGATGGTCGCCACGGAA
This sequence comes from Rothia sp. HMSC061D12, assembly GCF_001836735.1. Lineage (NCBI taxonomy): Bacteria > Bacillati > Actinomycetota > Actinomycetes > Micrococcales > Micrococcaceae > Rothia > Rothia sp. HMSC061D12. The sequence continues at coordinate 397,322 of NZ_KV830305.1, forward strand.
ATACCGGGGCGGAACATCGTCACCGAACCGTCTTCACGCTCAATGCTGACGCGGTACAGGCCGCGGTTTGCCGCGCCAATGGTGGCGAGGTGTACGGGCGCTTCAAGCTTCCAGCCGAGCCACGTACCGAGTAGCACCACGGACGGGGACTTGCTCGAACCCCACACGACCACGCGGCGTACGGGGGAGGAAGGCATCTGCTCCATGAGCGCTGCCAGCTGGGTGCGCCACAGGGTGAGGCGGGTCCACGCCAGGTCGGTGTCGCCTGCACGGAATACGTCGGTGAGCTTGCGCAGCGCTTCCTTCGGGTCGTCGGCGCGTGCAGAGTCGGTAATGCGACGCTGCGCGATACGACCGATGGAGTGCTGTGCCGGGTTCTCGGGTACCGAGTGCGGCCACCAGACCACAATCGGGGAGTCCGGCAGCAACAGACCGGAGATCAGTGCTTCGGTTGGGCGGGATGCGCTACCCCAGCCGCGCAGAACAATCATCTCGGATGCACCGGTGTCGCCGCCGAGGTGGATTTCTGCATCCAGCTGGTCGGGGTCGAGCGGGTCGTGAGAGATGTGCACAATAATGCGGCTCGGGTGTTCGTGGGAGGCACGAATCGCGGCGCGCATTGCTTCACGGGAGTGGCCCTTTTCCGCGAGAACAACAAGGGTGAGAACTCGTCCGCTGCTGAGGCTACCGTTGGCGGCAGTCAGGTGGCTCAGTTCCTTGTTGATAGCGGAAACGGTGGTGTTATGCAGGTGCGAGATCACGGGCGCCTCCAAGCGCGGTTGTCACGCTCAAGCATCTCGTGTGCTGAACGCGGACCCCACGAACCGGACTCGTAGGGTTCAGGCTTAATGCGGTTTTCTTCCCAGTACTCTTCGAAGGGGTCGAGGATTTTCCAGGAGAGCTCAACTTCTTCGTGGCGAGGGAACAGCGGCGGCTCGCCGAGCAGAACGTCCAGGATGAGACGCTCGTAGGCTTCGGGGGACTCTTCGGTGAAGGAGTGACCGTAGCCGAAGTCCATGTTGACGTCACGGATTTCCATCTGGGTGCCGGGCACCTTCGCGGAGAATCGGATGGTCATGCCTTCGTCGGGCTGCACGCGGATGACGATGGCGTTCTGGCCGACCTGCGGGTTTTCACGTTCGCCGAAGAGACGGTCGGAGGATTTCTTGAAGACCACGGCGATTTCGGTGACGCGGCGGCCCAGGCGCTTGCCGGCGCGCAGGTAGAAGGGGGTGCCTTCCCAGCGGCGGTTTGCGATGGACACCTTCAGCGCTGCGAAGGTTTCGGTGCGGGAGTCTGCGGGGATGTCGTTCTCGTCGAAGAAGCCGTTGACGTGCTCGCCGCCCTGGTAGCCTGCGGCGTACTGGCCGAGCGCGAAGGAGTTCGGCAGGTCGTCGATACGGACTGCTTCGAGGACCTTCGCCTTCTCGGCGCGCAGGTGCTTAGCGTCGAGGCTGAGGGGCTCTTCCATGGCGGTGAGGGCGAGCAGCTGCAACAGGTGGTTCTGGATGACGTCGCGGGCCGCACCCACGCCGTCATAGTAGCCTGCGCGGGAGCCGATGCCGATGTCTTCAGCCATGGTGATCTGGACGTGATCCACGTAGTGGGAGTTCCAGAGGGGCTCGAACATCTGGTTGGAGAAACGCATCGCCAGGATGTTCTGAACGGTTTCCTTGCCCAGGTAGTGGTCGATGCGGAACACGGCGTCGGGCGGGAAGACTGCCTCCACGATGGAGTTCAGTTCGCGTGCGCTTTCAAGGTTGTGGCCGAAGGGCTTCTCAATGACCACGCGGCGCCAACCGTCGACGGGGTTGACGGTGTCGTTATCGCGCGATGCGAGGTCGTGTTCGGCGAGCTTGGTGAGGACCTGCTCGAATGCCTTCGGGGGAATCGACAGGTAGAAGGCGTGGTTGCCGTGAGCGCCGCGCTCGTCGAGCTCTGCAAGGGTGCTCTTGAGCTTTTCGAAGGCTGCGTCGTCGTTGAAGGCACCTTCAACAAATCGCATGCCCTGCTGGAACTGGTTCCACACGTCCTCGCGGAAGGGGGTGCGGGCGTTTGCCTCAACAGATTCACGCACGTAGGCGCGGAAGTCGTCATCGCTCCAGGGGCGGCGGCCGAAGCCGACGAGGCCGAAGCTCGGGGGGAGCAAACCGCGGTTCATGAGGTCATACACTGCCGGAAGCAGCTTCTTGCGGGCCAGGTCACCGGTTACGCCAAAGAAGACGAGCGCGGACGGCCCCGCAATGCGGGTAATGCGGCGGTCGCGAGTGTCCCTGAGGGGGTTCGCTTCATGACCGTTAGTCACAATATATTCCTTTGATTGCCTTGGTTGGTTCGTGCGGCGCGCGGTTCGTACCTTATTCGCGCGGAGGCGATGCCGCATTCTGGAAGGTGTGTCCCTGTATTGTACCGGTTTTTGACGGAATGATATGAGGGGCACCTAACCCGCCGAGATTCTCCGGGGTGGCCTGAGCGGTGAAGCTCGGGCGGGAACCCTGACGAAAATCCCGGCGGATTAGGGTGCGGTGCCATTAGGGCGCGGTGCCGCGGTGCGCATCGGGCGGTGCACACCGACAGCGGTTAGTGCCGCGCTATAGTTCGGCGGCTACTAGCAGCTACTTGGCCTGTTCGAGTGCCTCACGGACGGTCTGCAGCAGCTCTTCCCAGGAGACGTCGAACTTGGACAGGCCCTCAACCTCGAGCTTCTCCACGACCTCCGGGTAGGAGACGTGAGCGGAGATAGCGTCCAGAACCTCGTTGGATTCGGAGTAGTTCGGCACGATGGTGTTGCCGGTGACCTCTCCGTGGTCGGCAACAGCGTTCAGGGTTGCCTCGGGCATGGTGTTCACGGTGTTGGGTGCAACCAGGCCGGTCACGTAGAGGGTGTCGGGCAGTGCGGGGTCCTTCACGCCGGTGGATGCCCACAGCGGGCGCTGTACGTTCGCGCCGTGTGCCTGCAGGCGTGCCCAACGCTCGGAGGAGAACATTTCCTCGAATACCTCGTAGGCGAGGCGTGCATTTGCCAGGCCTGCCTTGCCCTTGAGCTGCACAGCGTCGCCGCCGGCAGCTTCGAGGCGTGCATCGATTTCGGTGTCTACGCGGGAAACGAAGAAGGAGGCGACCGAGTGGATGGTGGACAGGTCCTTGCCGTTCTCCAGTGCCTGCTCCAGGCCGAGCATGTAGGCGTTGATGACCTCGCGGTAGCGGGTCAGGGAGAAGATCAGGGTCACGTTCACGCTGATGCCGGCGGCCAGGGTTTCTGCGATGGGGCGCAGGCCTTCCTGGGTTGCGGGGATCTTGATCATGACGTTTTCGCGGCCCACGCGCTCGTAGAGTTCACGTGCCATCTTGGCGGTGCCTTCGGCGTCGCGTGCCAGGCGGGGATCAACCTCGATGGAGACGCGGCCGTCAAAACCGTTGGTGGACTTGTAGACGGGTGCGAACACGTCGCAGGCGTTGCGTACGTCGTCGCAGGTTGCGGCGAAGACTGCCTCTTCAACGCTTGCGCCGGCGGCGGCAAGTTCACGCATCTGCTCGGCGTATGCGGCGCCCTTGGAGAGCGCACCAGCGAAGATGGTGGGGTTGGTGGTCACACCGACGACGTTGTGGGTCTTGATGAGTTCGGCGAGGTTGCCGCTGGTCAGACGCTCACGGGAGAGGTCGTCAAGCCAGATGGAGACACCGGCGTCGGAAAGCTTCTGAGTGGACTCAGACATGTGAAAACCTTCGATTCTTTGTCGAGATTGAAATATCGAAATTGAAAATTGAGATATCGGCGAAATCTTCTGGGCGGCGGGAGGCTCCGGCTGAGCGGTCAGCCGGAGCCTACCCGTTGCGTCCGCACCCCACCCGTACAGGGGGAGCGCAGTGTGCGCGGCAGTTACCGCGGCGTTGTTATTGCCTACTTAGCGGCCTCGATGGAATCCTTAGCGGCAGCCACGACAGCCTCCGAGGTGATACCGAATTCGCGGTACAGGGTCTTCGCATCGGCGGATGCACCGAAGTGCTCGATGGATACGGCGCGGCCGGCGGTGCCGAGCAGGTCGTACCAGCTCATCGCCAGGCCAGCCTCGACGGAGACGCGGGCTGCAACCGAGGAGGGCAGAACCGACTCGCGGTACTCTGCGTCCTGCTCAGCGAACCACTCACGCGAAGGCATGGAAACCACGCGGGCGGCGATGCCCTGCTCAGCGAGGGTTGCGCGAGCCTGAACAGCGAGCTCAACCTCGGAACCGGTAGCGATCAGGATGACGTCCGGGGTGCCCTCGGTGTCAGCCATGATGTAGCCGCCGCGTGCGGTGCCCTCAGCGGAAGCGAACTTCTCACCCTCAGCGTCTGCGTGCACGTCTTCACGAGCCCAGACAGGCAGGTTCTGACGGGAGAGCACGATACCTGCGGGGCGGTCGGACTTCTCCAGGATGGTGCGCCATGCGACGGCGGTTTCGTTAGCGTCCGCGGGGCGAACCACGTCGAAGCCGGGGATAGCGCGCAGAGAGGAGAGATGCTCGATCGGCTGGTGGGTGGGGCCGTCCTCGCCCACACCGATGGAGTCGTGGGTCCACACGTACAGCGCGGGAACACCCATCAGCGCGGAGAGGCGAACAGCCGGGCGCTGGTAGTCGGAGAACACGAAGAAGGTGCCCGAGAACGCGCGGGTCGGGGAGGAGAGCACGATGCCGTTGACGATTGCTGCGGCAGCCTGCTCGCGAATACCGAAGTGCAGCACGCGACCGTAGGGGTTCGCGGTCCAGTCTTCGGTGCTGTGCGATGCCGGGTTGAAGGACTCTGCACCCTTGATGGTGGTCAGGTTCGAACCGGCGAGGTCAGCGGAGCCGCCCCACAGTTCGGGGAAGGTGTCAGCAATAGCGTTGATGACGGTGCCGGATGCCGCGCGGGTTGCCACGGAGGTGCCAGCCTCGAACACGGGGAAAGCAGCCTTGTAGTCTGCGGGCAGTTCGCCTGCGACGAGGCGCTTGTACAGTTCGGCGCGCTCGGGGTTAGCCTTGGCCCATGCCTCGAACTTCTCGTCCCATGCCTTGTGTGCAGCGGCGCCGCGCTCAACAAGCTGGCGGGTGTGTGCCAGGACGTTCTCCTCGATGAAGAAGCTCTTGGCGGGATCGAAGCCGAGCAGTTCCTTGGTTGCGGCGACCTCTTCAGCGCCGAGCTTGGAGCCGTGCACTGCGCCGGTGTTCTGCTTGGTGGGGGCGGGGTAGCCGATGATGGTGCGCAGCTCAATGAAGGAGGGCTTGTCGGTGACAGCCTTCGCACGCTCAATAGCGGCGTACAGTTCTGCGACGTCCTCAACGTAGTCGCCGGTGCGGGTCCAGTCCACGCGCTGAACATCCCAGCCGTAGGACTCGTAGCGCTTTGCTACGTCCTCGGTGAAGGCAACGTCGGTGTCTTCCTCAATGGAGATGTGGTTGCGGTCCCAGACGACGATCAGGTTGCCGAGCTCCTGGTGACCTGCGAGCGCGCACGCCTCGGCGGTGACGCCTTCCTGCACGTCACCTTCGGAGGCGATGACGTAGACGTGGTGGTCGAAGGGGGAGGTGCCCGGTGCTGCTTCGGGGTCGAACATGCCGCGCATACGGCGCTGTGCGTAGGCGAAACCAACGGCGGATGCCAGGCCCTGGCCGAGCGGGCCGGTGGTGATTTCTACGCCCTTGGTGTGCTTGTATTCGGGGTGGCCGGGGGTGAGGGCACCCCAGGTGCGCAGGGCTTCCAGGTCCTTCATTTCCAGGCCGTAGCCACCGAGGAACAGCTGAGTGTACAGGGTGAGGGAGGTGTGGCCGGGGGAGAGGATGAAGCGGTCACGGCCTTCCCAGCGGTCGTCGGAGGGATCCTGGTTCATGACCTTCTGGAAGAGCAGGTAGGCGACCGGCGCCAGGCTCATTGCGGTGCCGGGGTGGCCGGATCCGACCTTTTCTACGGCGTCTGCGGCGAGGATACGTGCGGTATCTACGGCGCGCTGGTCGGTTTCTGTCCACTGGAAGTTCTCTGCCACGTGGGTGTCCTTTCACAACGTGAGTGGATGCGCCAGCAGGCTTGTGCTAGCGCGCTGTCCGTCGGGTGTAACGTGCCTTCGGGGGCGCTTATTCCCGCGCCGGTAGGTGACCGGGTAGGTGCGGGGCACACGGGGTGCTGTGTGCGGGGCGTCCGGAGAGTTGTTTCGACCCTTTCGTTTTAACAGGATAGTTCACTGGGCGGAAGTATCCGGTGTGTGAATGCAGACATTCACAGGGTGATACGGGGCTGAGATGGAGAAAAAGCGACGCTACAACGCGGGCGCTGTGGATTTCACGGTGCATGTTTGAGCTGTGTTTCTGAGCTATGCGCTGAATATTGTTCAGTAACGTAACAATTTTTGTGAAAGTGGTGAAGCTCATGTTAAGGTTGAGCAGGAAGGTTGCAGACCGAAACAGTGGTTGGGTCGGTCTGCATCTCGGTGATTGAAGCCCCTCCTCCGCGTAAGAACCATTGATTATCTTACTGTGGTGGTGAGATAAAAGGTTCTGGAGGAGGTGCTTTCTTTTAGTCTCTGACCGTGCACTTTGTGTGTGGTTGAGGCTAAAGGTTTGTGTTATATGAATGGGCGCCGGATATGTATCGGAACATATCCGGCGCCCGCCTTTTAATTTGCGATGAGAAGAAGTACTGTCTGCTCTTGCTCTGTCTGTGCTTGCGTTGTCTGTATTTGCGTTGCCTCTAGTCGGACCACTTGAACTTGCGCGAGGCAATAAACCCAATGACCACGGTCCACACAATGAGGACCCAGTGCGGGTCGGCGAGCCACTGATGCTGAATGAAGTTGCCACGCAACGCGTCACCCAGAGCCGCTGAGGGCGACCACGCCACGATTCCGGCGTACCAGTCGGGGAAGGACTTGAGCGGGAACACCACGCCGCCGGCACCGGCAAGAATTACCCAGGCGATATTTACGATGGCGAGGGTCGCCTCCGCGCGCACCGTGCCGGCAATGAGCAGACCCAGCGCCGTAAACGCGCCGGCGCCCATGAGCATCGTGATGATGGAGCGCGAGACGGCGATAGCGTCCGGGCGCCAGCCCAGACCGTACCCGAGCGCTGCCACCAGCGTGAACTGAATCGCCACGACCACCAGCACCGCAATGCACTTGCCCATGATCAGACCGTTACGGCCCAGGGGAGTGGTCGCCAGGAATCGCAGCACGCCGTAGCGGCGATCAAAACCTGTGGCAATGCCCTGACCGGACAGCGCCGTAGAAATCACGCAGAGCGCCAGAACGCCGGGGACCGCCGCGTCCATGCGGGAGACCCCCACCGAGTTCGCGTACTCATCAATCAGGCCGGTAAACCGCAACGCAATGAGTGCCATGACGGGAAAAATAATGTTGAGCATCAGCTGCTCGCCGTTGCGGAGCATCGCCATCGTCTCGTAGCGGCCCTGCTCGATTACGCGCACGAGCGGGTAGTTCGCGCGCGGGGGAATGTACTCCTCATCTTCGTCAATAGAAGAGACCTTGGGGCGGGTGTCTACGGCGGAACGGGTGTTCGCGGCGCGTTCTTCCATTCGGTTCCCTTCCGCTCGGCTCTCTTCTGCAGGCTTTTCTTTTACTTGGTTTTCTGCCGCCCGGTTGTTGGCCGCCCGGTTGTTGTTAGTGCGTGCGGTGTTGCTCATCGGATATCACGTCCTGAAATGTCGAGGAAGACATCCTCAAGAGTCTTCGGTTCCATGGTGAGAGAAATCGGCATGAGGTAACGTTCGGCGAGCGCTGAGGTGAACGCCGCCAGGTGCTCGGGGCGTAGTGCGCCGACCAGCTCATACGCGCCGGGCACGGAGGGTGCGCCGTCACGAGCCGGGGTGTAGGGCACCTTCTCGATGAGCTCCACACCGGCACGCAGATGTGCGGGCAGCAGTTGCTCACGGGTGGGGGTGGGTGCATCCAGTGTGTACTGCAGGCGGTTCGTGCCGTCGCTGGCGATGAGCTCGGAGACGGTACCTTCCTGAACCGTGGCGCCGTTTTCAATGATGTAGACGTAATCGGCGAGCTTCTGCGCGTCATCAATCAGGTGCGTGGTGAGCACGATTGCGGTGCCAAGTTCACGCTGTTCACGAATGATGTCGAAGACGACGTTGCGGGATTGCGGGTCCAGGCCCGCGGAGGGCTCGTCGAGGAAGAGCACGTCCGGGCGACCGATGAGGGCGGCGGCGAGGGAGACGCGCTGTTTCTGACCACCCGAGAGGCGGCGAATCGTGGTGCCGTTGAAGGCATCAATGCCGAGGCGTTCTGCAAGCTCTTCGACCGGGTACGGGTCGGTGTACATGGTCGAGATGTGCTCGAGTAGCGGAATGGGGTGCATGGCGTTGGGCAGGCCGCCGTCCTGGAGCATAATGCCGACCTTGGCGCGCAGCTCCGGGTCTGCCTGCAGCGGGTTTTCTCCGAGTAGGCGCACGGTACCGCGGGTGGGTTTGAGTAGGCCCTGGGCGCAGGCGAGGGTCGTGGTTTTACCGGCACCGTTAGCTCCGAGGAGGACGACCACCTCACCGGGGAAGACGCGCAGGTTGACCTTGTTGACGGCGCGGTAGAGCCCGCTGGCGGTGAGCCGTTCGGGGTATTTGGTGCGGAAGGCGCGTGAGGGTTTGAACTCTTTGATGAGGTCTTTAATGCTGAGCGCTGGTTCTTCCGCGATGATGCGTCGTCGTGCGGTGGGGGAGGCGCTGGGCTCCGTGTGGTGCTCAGTGCGCGCCTTTGGTGCGGCGGATGCACGCCCCGGGTGGTCCTGCTGGCCCGCGGTGGTGGTCTCCATAGACAGTCACTTTCGAGTTTTTCGATGAATGAGCGTGTGTGCACCTTTCATCTTATGCCCTAACTCACGTTTAAGGCACACCCGTTACGACTCAAATGTTCACCTTCAGGTTGAAAAGTTATCAAGTAGGGGTACCTAACTAGCCAAAGAAAAAGTAATTAGGACATACTTTATTTGTGTATTCCGTGAACAAGACCTCTCAGCGCGCCTCAACGAACGAGGCGCAGACCCGAAACGGCACCCGAACCGCCGCCTCGGGCTCTACTGGTGCTTCCAGTACCAAGTCCTCCGCGGCACGCACATCCAAGCGCAAAGCCGAGGCAGAAGAACGCACCAGGGACCGCGTTCTCCGCGAAGTTCTCAACAACGGCCCCGTATCCGCAGCAACCCTCGGTGAGCTCCTCAGCCTCACCCCCGCAGCGGTACGCCGCCACCTCGACGCCCTCGAATCCAACAACATGATCGAGGTCGCGCCCATCAAGAAGCACGGCGCCGGAGCCGGACGGCCCGCCCGCCGCTACGTAATCGCCCCCCAGGGCCACGAACGCCTCGGCAACGACTACCTCATCATCGCCCGCGACGCCCTGCAAATGCTCCGCGACACGGTCGGCCAGGAAGCCCTCGAAGCTTTCGCCTCCGCCCGCGCCGCAGAAATGGAAGCCCGCTACCGACCCGTCGTAGAAGCCGCCGGAGACGACGTGGCAGCCCGAGCGCAGGCGCTCGCAGAAGCCATGAGCAAGGACGGTTTCGTGGCGACAGCTCAGGTCACCGCGCCTCCTGCAGGACGAACTGTTCCCGAACACTTTCTCGCGAGCATTCAGCTGTGCCAGGGCCACTGCCCGGTACGCGACCTCGCCGGCGACTTCCAGGTGTTCTGCGAACAGGAAACCGGGATTATTTCCGACCTGCTCGGCGTTGATGTGCGTAGGCTCTCGACCATGGCTTCGGGCGCTCACGTGTGTACCACGCACGTGCCCCTGAACCGCGTCACCGCCGAGAGCGAGAAGAACGCCGAGGAATCCGCAGAGAAACCTTCCGCGTAACACTCACAGCAGTACCCGGCGGCACGCCCCTGACGAACCCGTAAGGGGCGCGACCCGCACGCTGAAACCCGCCCACACCACGCACCGCTACGCGTCGTGGTTGAGCGCGGCATCAGCCCCTAAACTACCGCGCCTGCAACCGGCAGGTGACGGAGAGAAATGTAATAACCATCGAAGAAAGGCCGTAATGACTGAGAAAGTTGGGCAGAACGCCAACGACACCGTCATTTCAGAGATCCTGGAGATGAACCCCGAACTCGAGGGCATTGGTAACTACGAGTACGGTTGGGCAGACTCCGACGCAGCAGGCCAGGTAGCAAAGCGCGGCCTGGACGAGGACGTCGTGCGCGACATCTCTGCGAAGAAGAACGAACCCCAGTGGATGCTGGACATGCGTCTGAAGGCGCTGAAGTTCTTCGAGCGTAAGCCCATGCCCACCTGGGGCGCGGATCTTTCCGAAATCGACTTCGACAACATCAAGTACTTCGTGCGTTCGACCGAGGGTCAGGCGGCTTCTTGGGATGAACTGCCCGAGGACATCCGCACCACTTACGAGCGTCTGGGCATTCCCGAGGCTGAGCGTAACTCGCTCGTTGCGGGTGTGGCTGCACAGTACGAGTCCGAGGTCGTGTACCACCAGATCCGTGAGGACCTGGAGAAGCAAGGCGTGATCTTCGTCGACACCGACACCGGTCTGCGCGAATACCCCGAACTGTTCAAGGAATACTTCGGCTCCATCATCCCGATTGGTGACAACAAGTTCTCCGCACTGAACACCGCCGTGTGGTCCGGTGGCTCCTTCGTGTACGTTCCCCCGGGAGTTCACGTGGAGATCCCGCTGCAGGCGTACTTCCGTATTAACACCGAGAACATGGGCCAGTTCGAGCGCACCCTGATCATCGCTGACGAGGGCTCCTACGTTCACTACATTGAGGGCTGCACCGCCCCCATCTACAAGTCCGACTCCCTGCACTCCGCAGTGGTTGAGATTGTGCTGAAGAAGAACGCACGCGTTCGCTACACCACCATCCAGAACTGGTCGAACAACGTCTACAACCTGGTGACCAAGCGTGCGGTTGCGCACGAGGGCGCCACCATGGAATGGGTGGACGGCAACATCGGTTCGAAGGTCACCCAGAAGTACCCGGCTGTTTACATGGTCGGCGAGCACGCTAAGGGTGAGACCCTGTCCATCGCATTCGCGGGTGAGGGTCAGCACCAGGACACCGGTTCGAAGATGGTTCACATTGCGCCGAACACCTCCTCGACCATTGTGTCCAAGTCCGTGGCACGTAACGGCGGCCGTAGCGCATACCGCGGCCTGGTTCAGGTGCGTGAGGGCGCTAAGCACTCCAAGTCCTCCGTGGTCTGTGACGCACTGCTGGTGGACACCATCTCCCGCTCCGACACCTACCCCTACGTGGATGTCCGCGAGGACGATGTGACCATGGGTCACGAGGCGACCGTTTCCCGCGTCTCCGAGGACCAGCTGTTCTACCTGATGCAGCGCGGCCTGAGCGAAGAAGAAGCAATGGCGATGATTGTCCGCGGCTTCGTTGAGCCTATCGCCCGTGAGCTGCCGATGGAGTACGCACTCGAACTGAACCGCCTGATCGAACTTCAGATGGAAGGATCTGTGGGCTAATGCCGACCAACGAAGAAACCCTGGGTTACCACTCCCCGATCATCCCCGGCATGGACCAGGAGGGCGAGAAGCTCGCCACCGAGTTCGCCCACGATGACACCCTGTACCGTGCCACCGAGGCACACCACCAGGGCTCCAACCCGAACAACGTCCAGAAGGTACTCGAAGCATCCCGTGCAGAGCGTAAGACCTCCTTCAATGTGGAGGACTTCGCGCCCCTGACCGGTCGTGAAGAGGACTGGCGCTTCACCCCGCTGAAGCGTCTGGGCGGCCTGCACCTGGAGAAGCTGACCGGCACCGCACCGGCACCGAAGGTGACCGCACCCGAGCAGGTTCAGGTTGAGACCGTCTCCCGCGAGGATGCACGTATCGGCTCCGCAGGTATCCCCGAGGACCGCGTGGCAGCGAACGCATGGTCCAGCTTCACCGAAGCAACCGTGGTGACCATCCCCGCCGAAGCTGAACTGGCTGAGCACGTGGAAATCGACATCACCGGCACCGGCAACGAGGCTGCCGCACAGCACATCGTGATTGAGGCTAAGCCCTTCTCGAAGGCTGTCGTGGTTCTGCGCCACACCGGCTCCACCATCCTGGCACAGAACGTTGAGTTCGTGGTGAACGACGAGGCTGAGCTGAACGTCGTGTCCGTCCAGCAGTGGGCTGACGACGCAATCCACGCCTCCGCACACTACGCTAAGCTGGGCCGCAATGCACGCTTCAAGCACGTTGTGGTGTCCCTCGGTGGCGACCTGGTGCGCGTGACCCCCTCCACCAAGTTCACCGCTCCCGGCGCTGAGACTGAAATGTACGGCCTGTACTTCGTAGACGCTGGCCAGCACATTGAGTCCCGCCTGTTCGTGGACCACTCCGTACCCAACTGCAAGTCCCGCGTGACCTACAAGGGCGCGCTGCAGGGTAAGGGTGCGCACTCCGTATGGGTTGGTGACGTTCTGATTGGTAAGGATGCAGAAGGCACCGACACCTACGAGCTGAACCGTAACCTGCTGCTGGAAGTTGGCCCCCGCGCCGACTCCGTGCCGAACCTGGAGATTGAGACCGGCCTGATTGAGGGCGCCGGCCACGCATCCACCACCGGCCAGCTCGATGAGCAGCACCTGTGGTACCTGCAGGCTCGCGGTATTCCGGAGGCTGAGGCACGCCGTCTGGTCGTGCGCGGCTTCCTGAACGAGATCATTCAGCAGATTCGTGTTCCCGAACTTGAAGAGCAGCTCACCGAGGCCCTTGAGGCAGAGCTCGCCCTCAGCAACAACTAAGCTTTACCAGGAGAAATCAATGTCTACTCTTGAAATCAAGGACCTTCACGTCTCGGTTATCCTCGACGACGAAACCACCAAGCCTATCCTGAAGGGCGTTAACCTGACCATCAACTCGGGCGAGATTCACGCAATCATGGGCCCGAACGGTTCCGGTAAGTCCACTCTGGCTTCCACCATTGCTGGCCACCCCAAGTACCAGGTTGACTCCGGTCAGATCCTGCTCGACGGTGAGGACATCACCGAGATGAGCGTGGACGAGCGTGCACGCGCAGGCCTGTTCCTGGCTATGCAGTACCCGGTTGAGATCCCCGGTGTGACCATGTCCAACTTCCTGCGCTCCGCAAAGACCGCTGTGGACGGCAAGGCTCCCTCCCTGCGTACCTGGACCAAGGACGTTAAGGAAGCCATGAAGAACCTGGAGATTGACCCCGACTTCATCGCACGTAACGTGAACGAGGGCTTCTCCGGCGGTGAGAAGAAGCGCCACGAGATCCTTCAGCTGGAGCTGCTCAAGCCCAAGTTCGGCATCCTGGATGAGACCGACTCCGGTCTGGACGTTGACGCACTGAAGATCGTGTCTGAGGGCGTGAACCGTGCGCACGAGGCTAACGACATGGGCGTCATGCTGATTACCCACTACACCCGCATCCTGCGCTACATCAAGCCGCAGTTCGTGCACGTGTTCGTGGACGGCAAGATGGTTGACCAGGGCGGCCCCGAGCTGGCTGACCGCCTGGAAGAAGAGGGCTACGTTTCTTACGTGGGCAAGAAGTAAGCTTCTTCTCCTACCGGATTCTGACAGAAAGATAGGACTATGACTGAGACTGTGCAGGGTCGTGTTCCTCAGGAAGAGATTGAGGAAGCCCTCAAGGAGGTCATTGACCCGGAGCTCGGCGTCAATATTGTTGACCTCGGTCTGCTCTACGGTCTGCGCTGGGATGAGGATGGAACCCTCATTCTGGACCTGACTCTGACCACTGCGGCGTGCCCGCTGCAGGAGGTTATTGAGGAGCAGGTTCAGAGCAACCTGGATAACCTGGTTGATTCTTGGCGTGTGAACTGGGTTTGGATGCCGCCGTGGGGCCCGGAGCGTATTACTGAGGACGGCCGCGATATGATGCGCGCGCTGGGCTTCAACATCTAAGCTCCTGACTCGCAGATAAGGTACCCGCCCGGTGCGGAAGGTGTATGCCTTCGGCACCGGGCGGGTATTTTTTGTGAGGTACTGGGCATATGGGCAGTTGATGTTTGTTTTGGGCGAAGCCAATTTTTGCTGCTTTGACAATGGGGGGGGGTCAAGTATATTTCCTTGTGAATTATCCACTCACTTCATATTGGTTTTCTCCATGCAACGGTTGCTTGGGGGAAGCCGAAAGGAAATCATGGCACAAAAGATTATTGCCGCTGACGGTTCTGTCTACGTTAAGAAGAAGCCTTTCTACCTCCGTTGGTGGTTTATCACTCTCGTTATTCTTGTTCTTCTTGGCGGTTGCGCTTCGATGATGGGCGGCGGCTCCAGCAAGTCGACGAGTGCGAGCAGTTCTTCATCTTCGGTAGCTGCTGATTCTTCTTCTGCTACTACTGAGGCTTCTCAGAAAACTGGTACTGAATCCTCTCCCGTGGCTGGGGCGGAATCCAACGCAAAGCAGAATGATAACAGCGTTCCCACTGAATATAAGTCTGCTTTGAAGAAGGCGGAGTCTTATTCTCGCACCATGCACATGTCCAAGCAGCGTATCTACGACCAGCTCACCAGTGAATTCGAAAAGTTCACTCCTGAAGCTGCTCAGTACGCAGTAGACAATATGAAGGCTGACTGGAACGCAAATGCCCTGGAAAGCGCAAAGAGCTACCAGAAGACGATGAACATGTCTCCTGAAGCAATCCGTTCTCAGCTGACTTCTTCCGTTGAAGGTTTCACCGAGGAAGAGGCTGACTACGCAGTCACTCACCTGAGCTAATTCAATAGATGATTCATAGAAGCCGCCCGGCATGGAACACAATCCATACCGGGCGGCTTCTATTTTCGGTTAGCGCTGAACCTAGTCGTTCAGGTGCAGCAGCTTCAGCGAGTGCTCATACTTGATCATGAGGCAGGTACGAGTCGGTTCCTCCAGAAGTGCCAAACGCTGCGGGTCAGTATTATCCGCAATATCGGCAAGCTTCACCAGACGAGCCAAATCATTCACACGCACCCGGCTCAGATACGACTCACGCGACTCACCCGGGCGGCGGGTCAAGGCATCAATCGCATCCACAATACGCGCCGAGAAGTGACGAGCCAGATAAGCGAGAGAAACGCCGGTATCCTCCACCGTGTCATGCAGCAGCGCCACGATCTGCGCTTCAGCCTTCAGCTCCTCCAAAGAAATATCAGGGTGAGTCGCGGCAGCCAACTCACACGCAAGCTTACGTACCCCAAGAGCCACACGGCGAGGGTGGGAGATGTAGGGCCAGCCGTTACGGTCAGTCTGCCCCTCATGCGCCTTATCAGCGATGCTGTCTGCCAGGCGAACCATCTCTTTGTAGTAGTTATTCGACATGAGAACCTCCGTTGGTTTGAACTCCTGCGAGTTGATGGTCTCAGCGACGTTTTCCGCACCAACGCGGCACGGGTGGTAGCTGGTACCAACACTCTACGCCAGCTGTGGGGCTGCGGTGGCGGAACTCGCCCGAAACACCCTTAATACGTCAAATATGACGCGCCGAAGAAGAAAATAGGGTGCTTTATGTCTGCAAATCATAAACTTGGTGCCTGTTCTACCAGAGTTCTGCAGCGGATACCGACCCGCAGGAGGCGCCCCGCACCACCGCGAAAGTGTCCGCCGAACCCTTTCGTGCCGCCCAGTGTAACCCGCCCAAAATCTCATATGGTGGCGAAAAATTTCTAACTTTTTCTGGCGAAAACAGGCACACAAACCGCCCAACACAAAGGCAGTTTAAGCGTGTTTAGCACACACCGATACACACTCATCAAACGAAAAAATCACCCGCCCTGCGTGCCCTCCCAAAACCTCCAGAAACCCGTATTTTTCCGCGAAAATACGCGCTAAACTGGGGGCAACCAAACATCGGAGAACACCATGGCAGAGCTCTACGAGCGCTTCGTCGCTTTGTACCCCTACCCACACGAGCGAATCCGCCACGGCGCCCCACGAGCCGAACTTAACCGGCGATACCTCGAACACCTTTACGAGGGCAAGAACCGGGGAACAACCCCCATCGTGGTTGCCCTCGACCCGACCCTGCTCGGGACCATTGAGAATAACGTCTCCCTACGTACCTCAACCCCAGTACAGGACATCACCGCCGACACCGTCAAGCGGTACGCACACGAGCTCATCACCGACCAGCATCGTTACCTGGATCAAGTCGGTGTAGAAGTCGCCGCGCACGAGGCGTTCCGGCACCTGAACGAGAGCGCCTACCTGCAGACCTACCGCCGTCTCATGGAGAACGGCGAACTCGGAGAAGATGACATCGGTCAGCCTCTGAAAGCGGAGTACCCCTTCGAGTTGACCGCCGGAATCATCAACGAGAAGGTCAAAGCCACCGACATTGACCGTGCCGCGGAACTGCTGATTATGGACCTGCCGCTGCGGGATGCCTCCGGGGTATTCGCCTACCTGCCCTTCGGCGGGTGGGATTCCAGCCCCAGCCCCGAGGCGATGCTGTCCATCGCCCGCTACTGGCTTGAACGCGATGACGCCTACCCGGCTGTTATCGCCTCAGACTTTATCGAGTTCTACACGCCGGTACCGGTCACGACCCGCCGCGACGCAGAGATCCTGGCGGTGGAGCACACGATGGTTTCCTCGGCAATGCCGGTGCGCGTCTACCGCGGCTTCGACAAGCTCGTGGAGGCGCTCTACGGTCAGCACGACTGGTACCTGTGGTGGGAGCAGCTCCCGGCGGTGCTCCTCATTGAAACGCCCTAAACCAGCCTAAGCTAGGCGAGTTAAAACGAAGGGGCGGGATGAACCTACACGGTTCACTCCGCCCCTCTCGCGTATCTGCGCTATTTCAGCTCGTCCACGTGTCGCGCCCGCAAAGCACGAGCGGTCGCCGTCGCGTAATCAACCGCCTGCACCACCCACGGAATCAGCAACCGCCAATACATGCGCTTGGGCAGGTTACGCGCCACTGCCGCCCTGCGCAACGCACCCCAACGGTCCATGAGCGCCGGAATCGACCGGACCATCAACGCAATCAGCAGACCCAGACGCTCTGGGGAAAGACCCACGAAACGCAACGGCGAACACAGCCTCACAAAGCCATCAATCAGAACCGGCAGGGGAGTGCTCACCAGCAGAGCGCGGGACGCATAAAAAGCCGTCAGCATAGTCGCGATAGCATCCGCGCCGGAGGCGTACTGGCCCGTAAACACGTAATAGCCGACCATAATCAGTAGCAGCAGAGACAGCGTACGAACCACCAGCCACAGCTGGGAGGCGGGCACACCAGCCCACAACGCGCAGAACGTGGAGGCAACCAAAGCCACCAGCGCCACCTGCCAGCCGGTCACCGCCAACAGCAGAAACAGCCCAAAGAAGAGCGTGCCCTTGAACCATAGCGGCGCCCGATGCACCGGCGTGTTCAACGGCTGGTAGAAACCCACCAGCAGAGTACCGGGGTTGAAATCCGAGCCCTGGGAGGCGGGGCGAGGATTCACGCGCGGCGTGTTAGCGCCCATGCGCGCCTCCTGCCGAATCCAGACCTTCGGTCGCACCCTCGTTGGGAAACCCCTCGGCACACCACGTGCGGTACTGCTGCACCAGCTGCCCCGCATCCCCCTGAGCGAGCAAACGGCCGTCATGAATAATCACGGCTTCATCGCAGGACGCCGCCAAATCCAGGTCGTGCGTGCTGAGCACCAGCATCTGATCCAGCGACTCCAAATGCTTGAGTAGCCGCGCGCGATTGCGCAAATCCAGCAGGGTGGTCGGCTCATCGAGCAGAAGAATCTGCGGGCGCGCCGCCAGCACGCTGGTGAGAGCAACCAGCTGCTTTTCGCCTCCTGAGAGGGTGAAAACGCTCTGGTCCTCCAGGCGTTCGAGGCCGCGCTCGCGGAGCAGTTCACGAATCCGTTCGCGGCGCTGCCCACCGCTGAGGGCACTACCTTCAACGGCGGCGGCACGGCGCAGACTCAGGTCAATATCTTCGGCAACGGTGGGCATAATCAGCTGCGCCTCCGGCTGGGCGAAAAGCATGCCCACACCCTCAAAAGCGCCCTGCGAATGACCGCGAGCGCCCTGGGAATTACCGCGAGTGCCCTGCGAGCCGCGGCTCGGTGCCTCCAGAGTGTCGACACCGTTCACGCGCACAATACCTTCATCCGGGTGGGTGAGCCCATTGAAAAGCCCCAGTAGGGTAGACTTGCCACTACCGTTCAGACCCAGCACCGCGGTGCGCTTCGCCGTGAACTGCAGGCTCACATCCTTGAGGATACGGCGATGCCCGCCTTCGGGCAGCTCGGTGAAAACACTCACCGATTCAAGCTCAAGGGCGGGCATGCTGGTAGAGGCGCTCACTGCCTGCTCGCCTTGCACCTGTTGCGGTGCAGGCTGGCGCGTGGAGCGGCGAAAAAACATAGCTATCCTCTCGTGTGGCACATCGTGTGCTTTTAACGCTGGGCAGAAGCCAGGGACGGGAAGGCGCGGCGTACCGACAAACCAACCAGAACCGCGATCGTGGACTTCACCAGATCCCAGGGAACGAATACCATTGCCGCGCTGAATGCGGCGTTAAAAGTCATGTGGGCGTTCACCATCATACCGGCGATACCGCAGGCGGTCAGAACCACAAAACCGCAGAAGTTCGCGACCAGAGCCATAAGGAAGGTCGCACCAATCGAACGGGTGTTGCGGGTGAGCAGGTATGCGAGGGTACCGGCAATAGCGGCGAAGGGCAGGAAGCCGAGCAGGTAGCCAGCACTCGGGGAGGCGAGCGTACCCAAACCGGCGCCGCCCTTAGCGAAGATGGGCAGGCCAGCGAAACCAACCAGCAGGTACAGCGCCACGGAGGCGGTGGCACGCTTGCCGCCGAGCACCTGTGCGGTGATGTAAATGCCGAGGGTCTGGAAGGTGAAGGGAACCGCAACGCCGCCCAAGCTGACGGCGGGCATGATGGCGAGCGCGGCGATGAAGCCCGCGAACACTGCGATGAGGGAGAGGTCGGTGGCGAGGGAGGTCTTTGCCGCTACGTTACGGCGCGGTGCCTGGGGTGCCTGGGGTTCCTGGGCTGATTCGCGCACGGAATCGGTCATTGGGGTGGTACTCCTTTGATGCGTATTGCTCTGCAGATTTTTCTACAGAGTTGAGGGTGGCGGTGGTTGACTGTTTGTCACAACCCAGTTTTGAACAATGTTCTATGAATGGTGTTCGGTATGTATAGTACACCGCATACCACAAAAACAAAAGGTGCCCCACATGCGCACTCGGCACACCTGCACTAAAATTGATGAGGTGCTCTGCGCGCTCGCCGCCTCTAACCCGGCAAATCCCGCCTACCGAGCACTATCAACCCACACACCAGACCGCCATCCGGAAAGGCACCCATGATTGCTGTACAGAACCTCGAATTGCGTGCAGGCGCGCGCCTGCTCATGGAAGAGGTCACCTTCCGCATCGATAAGGGCGACAAGATCGGTCTGGTGGGCCGCAACGGTGCCGGTAAGACCACTATGACTAAGGTGCTTGCCGGTCTGACCCTGCCCGCTGACGGTACGGTGACCCGCAGCGGCACTATCGGCTACCTTCCGCAGGACCCGAAGGTGGATGACATGAGCCAGCTGGCGCGTGACCGCATCCTTTCGGCGCGTGGCCTGGACGGTGTGGCGCGTAAGATGCGTCAGGCGCAGGACGATATGGCGAGTGAAGACCCGGCGGTGCGCGCTAAGGGTATGCGCCGCTACGACCGTCTTGAGGCTGAGTTCATTGCCGGTGGCGGCTACGCGGCTGAGTCGGAGGCGGCGGTCATCACCTCCAACCTGGACCTGCCGGAGCGTGTGCTCGCCCAGCCGCTGTCTACTCTGTCGGGTGGTCAGCGTCGCCGTGTGGAGCTGGCGCGTATTCTCTTCTCCAATGCGGACACCATGCTTCTGGATGAGCCGACCAACCACCTGGATGCCGACTCGATTCTGTGGCTGCGTGACTTCTTGAAGAACTTCTCGGGCGGCCTGATGGTCATTAGCCACGATGTTGACCTGATGGAGCTGGTCGTCAACCGCGTCTTCTACCTGGACGCGAACCGCTGCGTGATTGACCAGTACAACATGGGCTGGAAGAACTACCTGACTCAGCGTGAGCAGGACGAGCATCGCCGCAAGCGTGAGCGTGCGAATGCGCAGAAGAAGGCGAATGCTCTGATGGAGCAGGCGAATAAGATGCGCGCGAAGGCGACGAAGGCTGTTGCCGCTCAGCAGATGATTAAGCGTGCTGAAAAGCTTCTGCGCGGCCTGGAGGATGAGCGTCAGAGCGATAAGGTTGCAGCGATTCGCTTCCCGGATCCGGCGCCGTGCGGTAAGACTCCGCTGTCTGCTCAGGGCCTGTCGAAGTCTTATGGCTCCCTGGAAATTTTCACGGACGTTGACTTGGCGATTGACCGCGGTTCGCGCGTGGTGGTGCTGGGTCTGAACGGTGCCGGTAAGACCACTCTGCTACGCATGCTGGCTGGTTCCACCGAGCCTGATACGGGTGAGGTCGTGTACGGTCACGGCGCGAAGCTGGGCTATTTTGCGCAGGAACACGAAATTCTTGATGGTGACCGCACTGTCTTTGAGAACATGAAGTCTGCCGCGCCGGATCTGGATGACACCCGTGTGCGCACGATTCTGGGTTCGTTCCTGTTCTCCGGTGATGACGTGGATAAGCCTGCCGGTGTGCTTTCCGGTGGTGAGAAGACCCGTCTGTCCCTGGCGACTCTGGTGGCGTCGAGTGCAAACGTGCTGCTGTTGGATGAGCCGACCAACAACCTGGACCCCGCCTCGCGTGAGGAGATTCTGAACGCGTTGAAGGCGTACCAGGGCGCTATCGTGATGGTTTCTCACGATGAGGGTGCCGTGGAGGCGCTGGATCCTGAGCGTGTGCTGCTTCTGCCGGATGCGGTGGAGGACCTATGGTCGAAGGAATACCAGGACCTGATTTCGCTGGCTTAAAGCAATATTCGCTGAACATCAAAGCGTGGGGGAGGCTCCGGTGCCGTGTGGTGTCGGGGTCTCTTTGCGTGTATTGCGCGTTGATTTATTGTCCGGGGCGTATTGTTTGCGGCGTATTGTCCAGGGCGTATTTTTTATGTTCTGAAAATGTGTTGCGGAGATGTTGTCGGTATTTTTTTCGTGAATAGTGCGGAAAAATGTGACCTGACCCGTGGGGTTGTATTGTTTTCTGAGCGTGTGTGCTGTTATTGCGTTCTTGTGCATGGGAACTGTGGGTTCTGACACACGAAACTTGCGGCGTATTTGACGGGAAATAATGTTGCCTTGTGGGTTTTTCTGAGGGAAAGAAAAGCTCTCAGGCGATATTTCAGGGGGTCTGTGTGGGCTTTTCGAATTTTTCATGTGTCTCTACATACATTGTGGGAAAAATGGTAGAAACACAACATGCGTGGGGCGTAGACTTATAACTGTTCCCGCCATTGCGAGGACGCAAATGCGAAACATTAGGGCTCACTACCGATGGTGAGCTAACGCGGGGGAGAAGAGATTCCCGCCCGCTCACGAAGGAGAACTGCCAATGCACAACACTGAGTTCGAGAAGTACCCCACCTCCGGTGAAGAGAACGTTGAGGTTGACGTCTTCTGGCCCATCCAGGACGCTTAATCTCTCACCCCGATAGGTCGGGATAAGGATTAGAAAAGCGCCCCGCCGCTTCCGTAGGGAAGTGACGGGGCGCTTTGCTGTCCTCGGTGAGAATTTAGTTATGCGGCACGTTATGCGGCGTGAATACCCAGTCCGAACATTTGCAGAGGGTATTCGGTAAAGCCCATCATGGCTGCCGCGTACCAGGCGATGTACCCGGTCAGTGTTAGAACGAGTGCCTTCTCGCGTACGCTGCCAGCATCGCCCAGAATAGGCAGTGCCATGTAGCCGCTCTTTTTCCATAGGGGGGACGCCACCAGGGGTTTGATAACAATGGGGTAGAGGGGCAGCAGTCCGCGGGTTGTCAGTAGATCGCCAATCAGGTGAATGGTGGCGCCGACCGAAATAGCCCAGGGGAGCAGTGCCAGCGAATCAGTCGTGTAGGCGGCGTACCCGAGGGCGACGGCACCGATCCATCCACCCGGTGCGCCGAGCACGCGCAATGCCAGACCGCCCGAGAACGCGGCAAGAAGTAGTGAAGCCCAGGGGATTCCGTTGTAGCTCAGGTTGGCGCTGAAATAGGCAATTGCCCAGAAAGCTACCAGACCCAAAATGGAGTGCGTTCCCTTGCGGTGTCCGCCGCTGACTGCCCCAACAATGCGTGCTACCCAGCGTGAAATGGGCGGGATGGAGTTGGCGATACTGCCGTTGTGGTGGTCAATATCCGGTAGCATGCCCGCACCGGCGCACGCCAGGGTGGTCACGATGAGGGTGGGGGTATCGGGAACCTGCACCACTCCCGTCTCGACGAGCACTAGCCAGCCAGCTGCGGCGCTGACGGTGTGCGAATAGCCCATCATGGGGAGGTGCCTCCTTGAATGCGATTGCTCAGCGAGTGTGATTGCCCTGCGAGTGTGGTTGCCTGGGTGCCGGGATGTTCACTCGAACTAATTAGAACAAATATAGCATATATCGAAATTACTTTCGATAGGCTGGGTTATTACTCAAGTGGAGCCACCTCAAGCGGCATCACCTCTCAAGTGGCACTACCCCTTAAAGGGCAGAGTCTGCTTCCAGAACTCACGCTCGCGCAGGTAATTCTCCAGCCAGCCCACGTGCTCGGAGCACGCCAACCAGATCTTGCGGCGCTCGGGGGCGTGCACCTTCGGGTTGTTCCAGAGCAACTGAAATTCTGCCGCCTGCTGGCAGCCCTTGCGGGAGCACTTGGCGTACTCGGGCTGTGCATCCTGAGAAAGTGAACCGAGCAGATCCATGTCTTCTTATCCTTACTATTGCGCCTCGACGTGCGGTGTTATTCCGTGCCCGCGCGACCGGGCAGAAAAGGGGTGCGGGCTGTTCCGCTTCAGCTAGTGTACGCGCCCGATGAGGCATGTAAAAGAAGAGGAGCAGGTGTTCAGTGTTCAAGAGTGGAGTGTAGCCTGCGGCACCTTTGCGCTAAAACGCGGTAAAATAGGGTTTGTCTGTCCATCCGTCCACACCCCAACCGCGTAGCCGCTGCATCGGCTCTGATCGTGAGGGGTCGACTCATCAAGGAAGCTCATGAGCGAGAACACTCCCAAGACCGTGCTGGTCACCGGCGGCAACCGAGGCATCGGCTACGAAATTGCCAAGGAATTCCAGGCAGCAGGACACAACGTCTGCATCACCTACCGTAGCGGTGAAGCCCCCGAAGAATTTTTCGCCGTCAAGGCAGATGTACGCGATGCCGACAGCATTAACGAAGCATTCAAGGAAATTGAAGCAGAATTTGGCCCCGTGGAGGTGCTGGTCGCCAACGCAGGTATCACCCGCGACATGCTGCTGATGCGCATGAAGGAATCCGACTTCACCGACGTGGTAGACACCAACCTCACCGGTTCTTTCCGCGTGGTTCAGCGCGCCATCAAGGGCATGCTGAAGCTCAAGCGCGGCCGCATCATCCTGGTTTCCTCCGTGGTGGGTCTGTACGGTTCCCCCGGCCAGGTCAACTACTCCGCATCTAAGGCTGCACTGGTCGGTATGGCACGCTCCATCACCCGTGAGCTGGGCGGCCGTAACATCACCGCTAACGTGGTGGCACCGGGCTTCATTAACACCGCAATGACCGAGGTTCTGCCCGAAGAGACCAAGAAGAACTACCTGGCGTCCATCCCGGCTGGTCGTTTCGCGGAGGCAGAAGAGGTCGCTCGCGTGATTCGCTGGCTCGCATCCGATGAGGCTAGCTACATTTCTGGCGCTGTCATCCCCGTTGATGGTGGCCTGGGCATGGGTCACTAACCCCACCCCGTACGGACTGCATGAAGCGCCCGAACGTGGGCGCACCCTTTCTAAACCTAAGGACATAACACTATGGCACAGCTGACCGGCAAAACCATTATCATCACCGGCTCCTCCCGCGGCGTTGGCGCAGACACCGCACAGATTCTCGCCGCTGAGGGCGCGAACATTGTGGTGAACTACCGCTCCAAGGCACCGCGCGCAAACAAGATTGTCAAGGCTATTGAAGAGGCTGGCGGCAAGGCAATCGCAGTGCAGGCTGACGTGACCAACAGCGAGGACCTGCAGAACCTCGTCAACACCGCCGTGGAGACCTTCGGTTCCCTGGACTACCTGGTCCTGAACGCTTCGGGCGGTATGGAAACCGGCATGGGCGAAGACTACGCAATGCGCCTGAACCGTGACGCACAGCTGAACCTGGCACGCCTGGCTGCAGAGAAGATGCCCGAAGGCGCACGCATCGTGTTCGTGACCAGCCACCAGGCACACTTCATCCGCGAGGTTGAGACCATGGACGAGTACAAGCCCGTCGCAGAGTCCAAGCGCGCAGGCGAAGACGCGCTGATCGCCGAGATCCCCGCACTTTCCGAGAAGGGCATCTCCCTGGTCGTGGTGTCCGCTGACATGATTGAAGGCACCGTCACCGCAACCCTGCTGAACCGCCTGCACCCCGGCGCTATTGAGCAGCGCCGCGAGACCGCCGGCAAGCTTTACACCGTCAACGAGTTCGCGCAGGAAATCGCGAAGATGGTCACCGCAGACGTTGAGACCGGCCACGTTGAGCTGGTCGGTGGCGCACGCGGCTTCATCGACTAATACTCTGTTGCTTTAGGTGCCGTTACGGATGCGCTCACGCCTTCCGTGGCGGCACCTGTAGCCCCTTATTCTTTGCGCGAGGAACCCAATGTGGGGTACCCGCGCACTATGCGCTCACTGCACCGGCAACCAGGCTAGGTTGCGAGGTAGGGGGGCGCATCCCATCCATCTAACTCACTGGAAGAAGAACCATGAGCACCGTACTCAACCTTCAGAATGTCTCCGTGATTCGCGGCGGCCGCAAGATTCTCAACGACGTTTCCTGGACTGTGAACGAAGGTGAACGCTGGGTTGTTCTGGGCCCCAACGGCGCCGGTAAGTCCACTCTGCTGTCGGTTGCGGCAGCCCGCCTGCACCCGACCAGCGGCGAGGTTGAAATCCTTGACGAGACCCTCGGCGCTGTTGACGTGTTCGACCTGCGCCCGCGCATTGGTCTGTCCTCCGGTGCTTCGGCAAACCAGATTCCCGCCAACGAGAAGGTTTCCGACGTTGTCGTGACCGCAGCGTACGCTGTGTCCGGCCGCTGGAAGGAAGAATACGACGTCATGGACGACGAGCGCGCCACCGAGCTGCTGGCTGAATGGGGTGTCGACACCCTCGCTGACCGCACCTTCGGCTCCCTCTCCGACGGCGAGCGTAAGCGTGCACTGATTGCCCGCGCCCTCATGACCGACCCCGAACTGCTGCTGCTGGACGAGCCCGGCGCAGGCATGGACATCTCCGGCCGTGAGGACCTGGTCGAGCGTCTGACCGCACTTGCCGCCGACCCCTACGCACCGGCTACCGTGCTCATCACCCACCACCTCGAGGAAATCCCGGCGGGCTTCACCCACGCCCTGCTGGTCCGTGACGGTGGCGTGGTCGCCGCCGGCCCGATCCTGTCCACCATTACCGAGGCGAACCTCGCAGCAACCTACGACATGGACCTGGCTCTGACCGTCACCTCCGCGGGTCGTTACTCCGCGTTCAAGCGCGCATGAGCCGTGCCCCAAAGCAGCTGAGCGCCGAACAGATCGCTGAGCGTGCCGAGCGTGTCTACGCCATCGAGTCGGTCACTGCTCTGGCGCAGGCACCCGAGCAGGCTTTGCGCTACTACACGCAGCTGACCGATGTGAAGCTCCGTAGCGCCATGGAATCGCAGTGGGGTATTTACATTGCGGAGTCTTCCAAAGTGATTCGTCGTGCGCTCGCTGCCGGTCATCAGCCCGTTTCTTTCCTGATGAGTGAGAAGTGGGCTGATGATTTGGCGGATGTTTTGCGCGCCCATCCTGACACTCCCGCGTATGTGGGTAGTGAGGAACAGCTGGAGCAGGTGACCGGTTTTCATCTGCATCGTGGTGCGTTGGCGGCGATGGCTCGTCCTGCGCCGCAGCTTCTGGAGCAGTTGCTGCAGGGTGCCTCTCGCGTGGCAATCCTGGAAGATATTGTGGACCACACGAATGTGGGAGCTATTTTCCGTTCGGCTGCCGCGCTGAACGTGGATGCTGTACTGGTGACTCCGCGGTGCGCTGATCCGCTGTATCGCCGCTCGATTCGCGTGTCGATGGGTACCGTTTTTCAGGTGCCGTGGGCTCGCCTAGAGTCGTGGCCTGCAGACCTGCAGACCCTGCACGAGCTGGGCTTTAAGAGCGCAGCGCTCGCACTGGAAGAGGACTCGCTGACCCTGGAGGAGCTGTCTGCCCGCCGGGATGAGAAGCTTGCGCTGATTCTGGGCACGGAGGGGCACGGACTGTCGCCCCGCACCCTGGCTGCGTGTGACGATACGGTGATGATTCCGATGTCGCACGGCGTGGATTCTTTGAATGTTGCGGCGGCGAGTGCCGTGGCGTTCTGGGAGACCCGCCCGCGTTCATAACCTGAGTTCCTAGCTTGATTCTTAACCCCCGTGAGCGCCTTCTTCGGGTGCTCTTGCGGCAGCTAGGTTGGTGCCTGTGAGGGAACGTACTGGGATTTAATCCGTGAAGGTGGTACCCTTAATGGGTTGTGCGCGCCCTATGCGTGCACAATGGTGATGCGCTCTGAGATTTTCTCGATAGCTGCACATCGAAAAACCTACTCCATCTATATAAGGGCTACTGGCAAAATCCAGTAGCAGAAGAAGGTAATCAATGAAGGCAGAAATCCACCCGGACTACAACCTGGTTCTGTTCCGCGACCTCGCATCCGGCAAGGTCTTCCTGACCCGTTCCACCATGACCTCGGACAAGACCGAGAAGTGGGAAGACGGCAACGAGTACCCGATCGTCGAGGTTGAAATCTCGTCCGAGTCGCACCCGTTCTACACCGGTAAGCAGCGCATCATGGACTCCGCAGGTCGCGTCGAGCGCTTCAACGCACGCTTCGGCAACTTCGGTAAGAAGTAAATCTTCTTTCCCAGTTTTGCTTTTTAGCGAAATCAATGCCCCGTTCTCCTTGGTTTTCAGGGAGGCGGGGCATTGTGCGTTCTGCGAACCATCGCAGAATAGCTCGCGCGAACGTGAGGAAAGTTGTAATGTAAAACCTTTCGTTCACTGGTGCGTAGACCCGCTGACGGCGTTACAATGGGAAAGTATTTTGCGAGCTGTGCATTTTCTGTGCCCTCCAGCACCGCCCCACATCGGCGGGTTATTTTCCGGCTCTCTGCACTCTAGAGACTTCGCTGGATGCGCCGCGCACCTCGCGTATCACCACCTCAAACAAAGGACAACTTAATGAGCGACGCTCACTCTGAACCGTCGCAGAAGAAGAAATGGGTCAAGCGTATTCTGCTGATCCTGCTGATTCTTCTGCTGGTTATTACCCTCGGTATTGGTTTCTTTATCTGGCGTGCTGGCCACACCTGGGATAGCAAGACCGAGAAGTTCGACTCCATCACTAAGGTGGATGAAGACCTCAGCAAAATTAAGGAGCAGCTTGGCGAGGCTAAGAAGCTCAACGTGACGGAGCTGAAGGCTCCGACCGTGACTAACTCGGATACTGGCAAGAACGGCACTAACGCTAACGGCTCCGATGCTGCCGCGGCTCTTGCAGCGAACGCCAGCGAGCACGATAAGGACGGCGACGGTATCCTGGATAACGGCTATAATTACGGCGTTATCAAGGGCCCCGGCAAGAATATCCTGCTGCTCGGTAGCGATACTCGTACCGGCGCTGATGCAGCTCTGGTGAGCGGTTCCCGTGCAGACACCATTATGCTCATGCACATCCCGGCTGACGGCAAGGGCGTGTACATCATCTCGATTATGCGAGATACCTGGGTTGATATTCCCGGATATGGTACGGCTAAGGTGAACGCAGCACTGAACTATGGCGGTGTTTCCCTGCAGGTTGCTACCATCGAGAACTTGGTGGGCGTCAAGATCGACCACGTGGCTGAGATTGAGTTTGAAGGCTTCAAGTCTCTCGTGAACGCTATTGGCGGCGTGGACGTTCAGGTTCCCTTCGCATTCACCAGTAATGTCTGGACTTTTACTCCGGGTCTGATGCACCTCAACGGTAGTGGCGCTCTGAGCTTTGTTCGTGAACGTTACTCTTTCGCTGATGGCGACTACCAGCGTGTCCGTAACCAGCGTGCGTTCCTGCGCGGTCTGTACAACACGATGAAGGCGAAGGGCGCGTTGAGCAACGTGGCATCTTTCCAGTCTTCTATCGAGTCTCTGACTGACTATATGCGCGTGGACCAGGGTCTAAACGCAGCGCAGATTGCTCAGATTGCGGCTCCGGTGCTGACTAGTGGTGACACCACGATGCGTATGACCACCCTGCCGAACGCGGGTCCGGGCTGGTCTTACGATGGTCAGTCAATCATTTTTGTAGACCAGGCTGCAAATGCGCAGCTGGCACATGCTCTGCAGAATGACACGATGGATCAGTTCATGGCGACTTACGGTCAGGACTAAGGTCTGACTCCTTGCGGGGGGGGGTGAAAGCTGATGAGGCTTTTACCCCCGCTGGTTTTTAACCGATTCCGGAGAGTCCTGGAACGCGGGCACCCGCAGGGGCTTTCGTTAGCGTGTAGAGAAACGTTCATGAGAGCTGCTGGGCGCACGAAAGGGGCGGCTACCTCACCGTGATGGTGGGGTAGTCGCCCCTTTCGTATTTTTACGTCCTGTTGGGAAGGAGTTTATGCCTTCGAGTCTGCTTCTTCAGCCTCGTCAGTCTCTTCGTATTCTTCCTCGTACTCGTCGTATTCCTCGTAGTCGTCGTAGTGGGGCTGGCGACCAAAGTAGAACGCTACAGCCGCGACAGCGCCACCCAGAATCGCGATGAGCATGCCGAGCATCGGGGTCCACAGCATCGAAATCAGGCCGGCGACCAGAACTGCGAGGCCTGCACCCTTAACCAGATTCAGAAGACGCTCACGTTCGGAGGGCTCGTAGTATTCCTCTTCCTCAATGCTGTACTCGATGGCAGGCTTCTCTGCGGCGGGTTCGCTGCGGGTCGGCTCGGGGGTGGAGGAACCACCGGTCAGGGAGCTCATGAAACCGCGACGCTTCTTCGGAGCCTGCTGTGCGGAAGACTCCAGGTAGTGGCGTTCACCTTCGGTGGGCACGAATGCCGGGGGCACATCGTAGTCTTCACCAACGGGCAGTAGAGCCGGAACGTTGTTGGGCAGAGTCTCGTACCATTCCTGCGGAATATCTGCGGGGCGTGCCGCCTGAACGGTCAGCGACAGCTCAAGGGTGTTACCGCGAATAGTGCCCCATGCGCTGGTGAGGCGGTCGTTCTCGAACGCGTAGCGAATCACGGGTGCGAGCTGCTCAGACATCTGGGTGCTCAGGCGACCGACGAGCTTGCGGTCGTGGCGCACCTCCACGCTGTCAACAACGCGGCCGTCGGAGGTCTTCAGCTGGTTCGCTTCCAGGGTCAGAATGACGCGACCCTCACCGCTGGGCGGCAGGATGCTGTGCAGGTATTCGGAGTGTTCCTTCTCGTCCAGCACCTTCATAGAGGGGCCCTGGGGCAGCAGGGTCGCGCGGGTCGGTGCGTCGTTGAGGGGGAAGAGGGACCCGGGTGCGGACAGGGAGAGCACGCCGGTGCTCTTCACGTGCATGCCGCCGCCTTCAGCGCGTACGGCAACAGCGGAGAGCTGCAGGTGCGCGATGGGTTCGTAGCCGGAGGCGACCACGCGGGTAATGGAATCCCAGTACGCGGCGGAGTCTGCCGCGCTCATGCGGCCTACCTTGAATTCGTCAATGTAGACGGCAATGCTATTGGGCTCGTAGGGGTTATCCGGTTCGGGAACGAGGCGCGCTTCACCGTACCAGATACGTTCACGGTCGATGTGCAGTTCCTCGAAAATTTGGAGGGTTTCTGCTTCGTAGTAATCATCGGTGACGATGTTAACGCTACCGCGGTCACCGAGTGCGTAATCGACCACTGAAAACTCCTTCTGAATATGTCTAAGCGAGCGGATACCTAGTCTATTCTCTCATGCTTTCAGAGTGGACAGCTCACAAAAAGGGGTGACATTTATCTGTCTTTTAGCACCGGGTGCATATAGTTTTGTGCCCCGGTGAAACTGCCCCGATAATGAGTGCCCACGTCAGTGTGTGAACCGCCGCATGAGGGAAATATTTAGACGGCACACTGCCGCTGTGAATTCTATAGATGAGCCAGAAAAAGACCACCGCCCGGCAGGTCCCGGTGCGTTACCGGGAGCGTGCCGAACGGCAGTCTCTCAAAGAGGCTAGAGAACCTAGCGGGGGAGAGCGGAACCTAGTCTAGGTGCCGGTCCATACCCCGCCTCAGCTACTCAAACCATGCAACTTAGTCCTGCAGGGAAGCGTTGAACTTCTGAGCCACAATCGAACGGCGGCCGTGATCCTGAGCCTCCAGAACCAGACGACGCAGAGCCGAAGGAGCCTCGGGGTTCGCCTCCAGCCAACGCTGAGCCAGCGCCACGGAGGGGTTACCCTCAACTCCCAGACCCTCGGTGGAGCCGGTGTTGTACGGAGCCTTCGGGTACAGGCCACGCACAATGCGGGTCGCCATACCAATCGAACGAGACGCCCAAAGGGGCAGCAGAGCCTCGAAGTAGGAGTCGTAGTAGGACTCACACAGCTCAACCGGACCGCGAGCAAAACCGTTAATGGTCGAAGCCAGAGCGTCGTTCGACAGCGACTCGTCTTCCATGATGGTCTTGTACGCCGCAGCCTTACGCTCAGCAGAGGGCAGAGCAGCAATCGCGTACGCGTAACCATTCGAAGAAATCGAGGAGGGGCTGTACTTAGCCGCACGGTCCAGATCCTCAACAGTCACCAGGTTACGGCTTGCGAGCGCACCCAGTGCACTCCAACCCAGGTTCTGGTCGTAAGGAATGCCGGTTGCGTCAGCAATATCGCCGGTGGTGTCTTCGAACGCACCGCGGGCAATATCGCGGCAGAGCTCTTCACCCTTGGTCGCGTTGGTGGAGACCGAAATCAGGCCGCGCAGCAGAATCAGCTGCTCATCGGAGCCGGGCTTAGCCTGTGCCAGTGCGGCTGCGAATGCGTCGTAGAGAGCGTCGTAGAGGCGCTCGCGGCCGGTGGGTGCGGAGAAGGTTGCGATAGCGACCTGTGCGTTGTTGACCATGGTGCCCAGCAGGGATGCGCTCGGCTCCTTGGAGACGTTGCGGACCACTGCGTCGACGTAGGTGGTGACGGGCAGGCGTGCATCGCGCACGTTCTCCCAGAGGGAGCCCCAGATGAGGCCGCGGGAGAGTGCGGACTCGAGGGTGGAGACACCTTCGATAGCTGCCTGCAGGCCGTCTTCGTCGGTCAGGGCGACCTTGGCGTAGGTGTGGTCTTCTGCGTTGAGCATGAGCAGGTCTGCTTCGCCCACGAGCTTCTTCTGGTCGTCGGTGAGCTCTACGCGGTGCTCGGAGACGGGCTCTGCCGGGTACTCGAGAGAGAGCAGGCCGGTGGAGACGAGCTTGCCGTCGGTCAGCGCGAAGGTTTCCAGCTTTGCCACGTGGGGGCGGCCCAGACCTGCGGGCTGCTGTGCGGGCAGTTCCTGGGTGAGGATCAGGTCGGTGAGCTGACCGTCTTCGCCGTAGACGCGCTTGGTGCCCAGTGCGGACACGCCGGAGGTCTGCAGCCATGCGTTAGCCCATGCCTGCATGTCGCGGCCGGACACCTCGTTGAGTACCTGCAGGAAGTCGTTCAGGGAGGTGTTGCCCCACTCGAAGCGCTTGAAGTACACGCGTGCTGCTTCGATGAAGGTGTCGAAGCCGACGTAGGCAACCAGCTGCTTGAGCACGGATGCGCCCTTTGCGTAGGTGATGCCGTCGAAGTTCTGCGATGCTGCTTCCAGGTGGGGGATGTCAGCGACGATGGGGTGGGTGGTGGGCAGCTGGTCCTGCATGTATGCCCATGCCTTGCGGTTGTTCGCGAAGGTGACCCATGCGTCGTTGAAGTTGTTGGCTTCCTTGGCGCCGAGGGTGCCCATGAAGTCTGCGAAGGATTCCTTGAGCCACAGGTCGTCCCACCACTTCATGGTGACGAGGTCGCCGAACCACATGTGTGCCATTTCGTGACAGATGGTGTTGGTGCGGCCTTCGAGGTCGTCCTCGGTTGCGCCGGAAACGAAGATGTAGTCTTCGGTGAAGGTGACCAGGCCGGGGTTCTCCATTGCGCCGATGTTGTATTCGGGCACGAATGCCTGCTCGTACTTGGGGTACGGGTAGGGGTAGTCGAAGAGGTCCTGGAAGAAGTCCAGGCCGTTTTTGGTGACCTTGAAGATGTGGTCGTAGTCGAAGTGCGGCTTGAGGGACTGGCGGCAGTATGCGACCAGGGGGATGTCGCCGCTGTTGACCTTGCTCTTGGGCTTGTAGGTGGTGGTTGCGGTGAAGTATTCGCCGGCAACGATTGCGGTGATGTAGGTGGAGATCTTTGCGGTGGGGGAGAAGACTCGCTTGGTGATGGAGTCGTCGGTGGGGTCTACGACCTGGCTTTCGAGTACGCCGTTGGAGCTGACGACCCAGTCCTTGGGCGCGGTGATGCGGAAGTTGAAGACTGCCTTCAGGTCGGGCTGCTCGAAGTTCGGGAAAACTCGGCGGCAGTCGGAGGGCTCGTACTGGGTGTACAGGTAGACGCGACCGTCGGAGGGGTCGAAGTAGCGGTGCATACCTTCGCCGGAGCGGGAGTAGTAGGAGCGACCGTGGATGGTGAGTACGTTTTCTGCCTGCAGGTTGGTCAGGGTGATGCGTGCGCCGTCGACGACATCAGCCAGGGTCAGTTCGGTACCGTTGAGCTTAACGGAGTCGACGCTGTGGTGGATGTAGTCGATGAAGGTTTCTGCGCCGGGGGTGTTGCAGGAGAATCGGACGGTGGTGACGGTGGGGTAGGACTCGAATTCGGGGTCCTTGGCGTTAGTCAGGTCGACATGCACGTCGTAGGTGTCGACACTGATGAGAGCCGAACGTTCTGCGGCTTCTTCGCGGGAGAGGTTCTCATTATTCATGCTCTTTATTCTAGTCGGTATGACCGGAAATATGGCAGTTGAGTGGGCGTGCCGGTCATATTACTCAAGGTGCGAGAAGATCACCCGGGGTGTGGGGAACCAACCAACCTCGAATGTGTGACACAGAACATACTCTTTCGATTTGCGGAGTGCTCAGAAAGCCCGTATAGTATTACGTGTTGCTTCGAACGGCGCCGAAAGGAAAACGTTCGAAAGTCACCTGCGCGGGTGGCGGAATAGGCAGACGCGCTAGCTTGAGGTGCTAGTCCTCGTATTAGAGGGTGGGGGTTCAAGTCCCCCCTCGCGCACAGATAATCCCCGGTTCTTCGGAACCGGGGATTTTTGTATGCCGGAATCCATGAAAGCGGAATTTATGCCCTCAGTTGCTAATTTATTGATTGCATAGGCATGTTAGTTGCTTCTTCTTGAAGTAGTGGTATGGTGCTCTACTAGGATGTCGGTGAGCCAATCATATTGTGAGCGGTGGATACAGGATAGAAGTATCTAATGCGACCCTTAAAAGGTTTGGTCTCGCATCTATATTCCGTACAGTATGAGCGTGAGGAAATAATAATGAAAGACCATCTCCCGGCGTACAAGAAAGATTCTTTCATGTGCCCACATTGCAAAGCGCATACAGGGCACAAATTTCGAGACCTTTATCTGTATGAAGAGGAAATGTTCTCTGGATACAATCAATTTCCTCCATACGAACTGTTGACAATAGAATATCCTGCTCCTTCAGATGGAAATGCGGAAACTCAGGCTGGGGAATCTGCAGTTCAGGCAGAAGACATGAATTGGCATGTCTCAATCTGCTACAGCTGTAAAAAATCGAGTTTCTGGAAAGGTACCGTGCTTGTCTATCCAGTGCCTGCAGATCCAGGGTTTCCTGAGCCGAGCAAAGAAATGCCTGAAAAGGTTGCAGAGCTCTATCGGGAAGCATCGGCTGTATTTCCAATATCTAAAAGAGCATCTGCTGCACTAATGCGTGCCGCGGCAGAGAAGTTGGTTTATGAACTAACTAAAGATGACCTCCCTAATAACGCAAATCTGGATGGGAGAATTAAATTCCTAAGCCGTTCTGTTAGTCAAGATGTTTTTAAAGCACTTACTATCATTAGAACTATTGGTAATAAGGTACTCCACTCAAAGGAAGAAGAGGCTGAATCTGTTACCTTTTTCCTTGGTGAAAATATTCAGGGTCTACCTCAAGCTCTTGCAAACTCTTTGAATACACTGGTTAATCAGTTTATTGTAAATCGGAGATTGATTGGTGAGGTATATGAGATTCTGCCTGACTCAGTTCTTGGGCAACTTGAAGATATTATAGAAAGATACAATCAAGATGGTATGGATAACAAATGAGACAGAGAATATATCCTAAACTTATTGCTGGTAAATAATTTCAGTAATTTAAAGAGCTGGAAGAGGTAAACATGAGTAGTAATGTAAACAATTTCAGGCCCACCCCTATTTCTAGAGGTGCAGATGGAGATAAGAGGCGGATTGAGCTGGCCGCTAAACGTTGCCGAAGTGTACTTTCGTCTACTCTTGCTCAGGATCCACGTTGTATTAAAATGGGTATGAGGCTCACTTTTTCTATAGTGCCAGATGAAGGTTCTAAAAAATTCGATATAATCCTTACTGAAGATTTAAATTTGCCTGATTTTGATGCAATGGACGCCGCCATGATAAAGTTTAGGCCTTTTACTCTGAAGCAGGAGAATATCTATTGGGAACGTGTGTTGGAATCGCTCCGAAGGGGTACTGAAGATAAAAAACTTCGTGAAAATATAGACCAGCTTCAATGGTTTTTTCAAAATGTTCCATTTGAAAGGTTCCACATTATGGCGGCGAATATTGAGACCGGCGAAGATATATTACCTCTTGGAGTAACAAACGCAGTCATCGGTACTAGGTACTTATATTCTGAAGTGGCGCATGCTGACGACGATGAGGCCTTGCTAGGTAATATTGATAAACCAAGTCAAGCGTCCTCTTATGCATGTCTTGTTGGTGATTGGATTGCGTTGGCAGCAACATTGGAATCAGTTATCCATAATATTTATCCTGAATTATGCCCAGAACTTACGAGTTGGGCTGGTGACCCGATGAGCATTAATATCCGTCAGTTTGGTGAACAGAAAAGAAGATCTTAAGACAATAGAGAAACAGCAAAAAAGTAGTGGGGTGAGGCTCCTTGAAGGGAACCTCACCCCACACTAGCTACGCTAGGGAAGCTAGAAGAACAGCTACATCAGCTGAAACTGAATTACTCAGCCAGACGCTCCGGGTCGGTGGTGACCAGAATCTTCACAGCGGTCTCGTTGTGGTGGATCAGGGTGTCGAAGCCCTTGTCAATCAGGTCTTCCACAGCGATCTTGCCGGTGATGAAGGGCTTGAGGTCAATCTTGCCGGACTCAACCAGCTTGATGGTCTCGGGGTGGGAGTTCACGTATGCGATGGTGCCGCGGATATCGAGCTCCTTGAGCACAATCTTCTGAACATCCAGGGATGCGGGCTTGCCCCAAATGGAGACGATGACGACCTTACCGGTGGGCTTGAGGGCATCCAGAATCAGGTCCAGTGCGGGCTGAACGGAGGTGCACTCGAACGCGATGTCAGCGCCACGGCCGTCAGTCAGCTTGTGGATCTCAGCCAGAACGTCGGTCTCTGCGGGGGAGAAAGCGTAGTCAGCAACGCCGGAGTCCAGAGCCTTCTGGCGGCGCAGCGGGGACAGCTCGGAGATGATGACCTTAGCGCCCTTAGCCTTCAGAACTGCGGAGGTCAGCAGACCGATGGGGCCAGCACCGGTCACCAGTGCGAATGCGCCCTCTTCGAACTCGCCTGCACGCTCAACAGCGTGGTAGCCAACGCTCAGGGGCTCAATCAGTGCAGCCTCGTCCAGGGGAATGTTGTTGGGGATCTTGTGAACCCAGCGGCGCTTGACAGCGACCTTCTCGGACAGACCGCCACCGCGACCTGCCAGACCGATGAAGTTCATGTCCTTAGACAGGTGGTAGTCCTTGGAGTCGGGGCCGGTGTAGACGTCATCACGAATGATGTAGGGCTCGACGACAACGTGGTCGCCAACCTGCAGGTCGTCTACGCCTTCGCCCAGTGCCTCAACAACACCGGAGAATTCGTGACCGAGGGTGACGGGGGAGTCCTCACCAGAAATGGGGTGGGGGTGACCGTGCTGGGGGCAGAAGATGGGGCCGTCGAGGTATTCGTGCAGGTCGGTACCGCAAATGCCGCACCAGGCGACCTTGACCAGAACCTCGCCCGCAGCGGCTTCGGGTGCGGGGATGTCTTCAATGCGGATGTCGTTACGGTCGTAGAAGCGTGCTGCCTTCATGGGATGGAGCTCCTTAGCGTGGTTGTGGCGCTCACTGCGGTGTGTGCTTGCCGGTACGGTTCGCATCCATGGGTCTGTCACAGTATTGACAGAGGCCCAAACTACATGGTTTGGACCGGTTGTGAACTGTCCTGCCGGCATTCGCATCGCTAGCGCCGGATGGTGATGGGTGCGGCTGGATTGTCGCTCCCATGTGCTTAACGCTACTCCAATGAATCAAAGATTCCTAGGATATATACAAAATTTCTTTTATGTGACAGATATTTCTTTTTGGTGTTTTCGACTCCATCACACCCAACCCTCTAGCGCCCGGCGAGTGCAGAGGGTAGCGTAGAAGTATGACTGACGCGAACGCACAGGGCACCGACGCCCACACCCAGCCCACTTCCGACGATTCCGCTCGA
This sequence comes from Rothia sp. HMSC061D12, assembly GCF_001836735.1. Lineage (NCBI taxonomy): Bacteria > Bacillati > Actinomycetota > Actinomycetes > Micrococcales > Micrococcaceae > Rothia > Rothia sp. HMSC061D12. Next base: position 434,150 of record NZ_KV830305.1, read on the forward strand.
ACGGCACCGAACCGACCCGCCGCAACAACCCGCCGATACGAGGCGCCTGATGCTGATTGCGTGCGCGGTAGCGAGTATTCCGAGATTCTTGCCCTCGAAACGGAGCAGCGTAAGCGTGCCGCTGAGCACCGCCGCAAGCGCGGGCAAGCGCATCCCGAGCAGGAACGTAGCCGCGGCGAGCGCCACGGTCATGGGGAACACCACGAGCACGGAAAGAGTCACGGGCACCGCCTTGATGATGACAGCGGACTGGCACATATTCGCCGCGATCTCGCCGAATCCATCGCCACGCGCGCGGATTCTTTGACCGCAATTCTTAAGGCTATTCACGCGCATCCCGAGACTGCCTACGAAGAGTATTTCGCTTCCCGCACGCTCGTTGATGCCGTCCGCGAAGCCTACCCGAACCTTAGCGTCGAGTACCCCGCCTTCGGGCTGGATACCGCCTTTAAGGTGGAGCTCACCAGCGCCGACTACGACCCCGCCAAGCACCGCACCATCGCGATTCTCTCCGAATACGACGCGCTGCCGGGCATCGGTCACGGCTGCGGCCACAACGTCATTGCGGTATCCGGTCTGGGCGCTTTCCTTGCTCTGGCGGATGCGCTCGCTACCAGCCCCGAGGCGTTCAGTGGCAGGGTCCTCTACTACGGCACGCCCGCCGAAGAGTCCGATGCCGGTAAGGAGCTGATGGCGCGCGCCGGCGCGTTCGAGCAGGTGGATGCCGCCATTATGGTGCACCCCTACTTTATGGATGTGGCGGATCAGGCGTGGTTGGGTCGCCGCGAATGCCGCGTGACCTATACGGGCGTGAGCGCGCATGCTTCCTCGCACCCGTTTATGGGTCGTAACGCCCTGGATGCGGCGAATCTGGCGTATCAGGGCCTGGGTTTGTTGCGTCAGCAGATTCCCGGTTCTGATCGTATTCACGCGATTATCGACCACGGCGGGGACGCCCCGAATCTGATTCCTGCCTCCGCGAGCCTGCACATTAATATCCGTTCTAAGCACGCGCCGACTCTGCGTGCGCTCTCGCGACGGGTTGAGGAGGTGCTGCAGGGTGCGGCGCTCATGGCTGGCGTGAGTGCGGAGGTAACGTGGGATTCTTCGCCGATGACCATGCCGGTGCGCACGAACCGCCCGCTGCTGAAGCGTTGGGTTTCGGCTCAGCATTCGGTGGGGCGCCACCCGTACCCGCCCGGCACGGTCAGTGACACGCTGGCGGCTTCGACCGATTTCGGTAATGTAAGCCTGCGTGTGCCCGGTATTCACCCGCTCATTCAGATCGCGCCGGAGGGTACCGGTATGCACACGGTGGAGTTCGCGCACTGTGCGGACACTCCGGCGGCGGTTGATGCTGCCCTGGATGCGGCATTCGGGTTGGCTTCTGTGGTGTTGGATTACCTGGTTGATGACGAATTGGCGGAGGCGGTTCGAGCCGATTTTGAGGCTTCCGGAGGCGCGGTAGATGTGGAGGGCTACTTTAGCGACATGTGACCTTGCTCAAAAGGTCAGAACGTCATTATTTGGTTTTATGAGCGAAAAACACCCCCTATAGCCCATAAAGTCACCAGCACCCATCGAAAAAAGCAAAATAACCCAACACAAAACGCAGAATCTGCGGCATAATAGAAAGTAACGAAGCGAGCCCACCGGGGGAGAGCATCCACACCTAGGAAATTCATCCCCGAGGCACACACCCGCTTCCTTATAAACCACGCGAGAATCCTCTCGCACCACACGGATAACTCTCACGAAAAGAGGGCATACAGCAATGAACGGTGTCAACAACCCCACCAAGCTCGGCGTCATCGGTGCAGGCGGCGTCGGTAGCGCAACCGCATACGCAGCTATGGTCCGCGGCTCCGCAGACGAAATCGTCCTGTACGACATCGACGGCAAGCGCGCACACGCTGAAGCACTGGACATCGCACACGGCGCAATGTTCGCACACGAAGCAACCGTCACCGGTGGCGACGACATCGAACTGCTGCGCGACTGCGACATGGTCATCATCACCGCAGGTGCTCGCCAGAAGCCGGGTCAGCCCCGCCTCGAACTGGCAGGCGCAAACGTCGCAATCCTCGAGAAGCTGCTGCCGAACGTCCTCTCCGTAGCACCCAACGCAATCATCATGCTCGTCACCAACCCCTGTGACGTTCTCACCGTTGTGGCTCAGAAGATCACCGGCCTGCCCGCAAACCGCGTGCTGTCCTCCGGTACCGTTCTGGACTCCTCCCGCCTGCGTTGGCTGATTGCTAACAAGGCTGGCGTCTCCATCAAGAGCGTTCACGCAAACGTTGTTGGCGAGCACGGCGACTCCGAGTTCCCCGTCTGGTCCGCAGCAAACATCGGTATGGTTCCCCTGACCGAGTGGGAGCAGGACGGCAAGCAGCTGTTCACCGACGAGGTCCGTGCAGAACTGGCAACCGAAGCTATGCGCGCAGCATACAAGGTCATCGAGGGCAAGGGTTCCACCAACTACGCAATCGGTATCTCCGGTGCACGTATCGCTGAGGCATTCCTCGGCGGCCAGAACGCAGTGCTGCCCGTCTCCACCACCATTGCAGGTGAGCTGTACGGCTTCAAGGACGTTGCACTGTCCCTGCCCACCATCGTGAACCGCGAGGGCATCCAGCGCGTGCTCGAGGTTCCCATGAACGAGGCTGAGCTGGCACAGCTGAAGGCATCTGCTGAGGCAATCCGCGCATCCGCAGCTTCCCTCGGTTTCTAATCCCGGCTTCTAATTCTCACGGGCTTATAACCCGTAAGAAGCAACCATTCAGTAGGCGCAGCGTCAAGCTGAGCTAACCGACAGAAGAACCCGCCGCACCCGGCACCCACTCCTTGAGGGGTAGGAAAACTGGGGACGGCGGGTTCGCTGTGTCTGGGTGTTGCTTTTATGCGGCACTTTATACACCCGCCCGTTCATAGTTCTGCGTTTAAACCGCCGTATGACCGCCCGGCGCACACCATAGGCGCGTAGGTAGTAGAATAAATGGCATGAGCATTGATCCTCGCACTGAACTCACCCGCCTCCTTGACGCGCTGGAGGCGCACCTGACCGCCGTTGTTAACCGAAGCGGCGAGCACGACCCTGCCGTCGATGAGGCATACGTAGAAATCGCTAACGCCTTTGAAGCCTACGAAGATGCCCTCTTCGAGGCGTACAACGAGGTCACTCCTTTGAGCGTCTACGGTGATGAAGACGAGGATGACCTTGAAGAAATCCTCGACGATGAAGACGACATCGACGACGATATTGAGTACGAGGACTAAATAGCACCTCACCCATACGTTACGGACCGACCCCTGACCGGTACCCCCTACGCGGGGTAATACGGCAGGGGTCGAACCGTACCCGCAACACCCGCGCAGCTCTTGCCTTCAGCGCCTACCGGGCATCCGCAGAGAACCTGCTGAGCATCCACCACGCACCCCCCCGAGCATGTACCGAGAACGGAGATACCCGTGAGCGAACCCCGCACCTGGCGCGATGCCGCCCTCATCCTCCGCACCCAAAAACTCGGCGAGACCGACCGCATCATCATCATGCTCACCCGCGACGGCGGAATCACCCACGCCGTCGCCAAGGCTGTACGCAAACCAACCTCCAAATTCGGTGGGCGACTCGAACCGTTTATGCACACCGACCTGTCCTTCAGCCGCGGCAGAACGAACCTGCACACTATCACCCAGGCGGCGACCCTGCACGCCTACACCGCACCGATTATGGCGAACTACGATGCGTACACGTGCGCTTCGACCATCGCTGAACTGGCGGAAGCACTCACCAAAGATACCGACAGCACCGCCGATATTTACACCCTCACCCACGGGGCGCTTGCCGCGCTCGCGCACGGGCAGCACGTGCCGCAGAGGATTCTGACCCGCTACCTGGCGCGTAGCATGAACGCCGCCGGTTGGCCGCTCATCGGTGAGAATTGCACCCGATGCGGTAACCCGCTCGTGAACCCCGATAGCCAGGACGCGGACGGCGCAGGTAATGCTGGTGCAGACAACGCCCCCAACACTGCAGGTGGAACCGGCAGGTATATCGCCTTCCACACCGCCCACACCTACGGGCACCACACCGTGCTCTGCCCCCAATGCGCACCCGCCGTCGACACGCCCCTGACCGGCATGCGTGCCGAAGAGCTCGGCTATGCGCTCGCCACCGCATCGGCGGATCCACGCGCCTGGGCGACTATTGACGCAGCGCCGGTGTCGGTCGCCTCCAAAATTCTGGGACTCTACCTGAAAACCACCCAGAACCTGCTCGAACATCCCCTGAAAACGGCGAGCGCCCTCGAGGCAGAGGTTCCTGTGCCCTAAGACCCTGCGCTGTAAAGACCGGCATAGTGCAGATGCACGCCGGTGCTTCAAACATGCGCCAACCAGGACGCAAAATAACCCCCGAAGCACCCGCCCATGCGCGCTATGTCACGGTAAAATAGCTAACAGCACGCCAGCGTTTATTTCTGGCGCATATCTAGGCAAACGACCCCGGGGGAGAACCCCGCCAGGGAAGAAAGGCACACATGGCACGCACCCAGCCCGTACCTCCGCCCGCGCACCCCACCGGGGCAACCCCTCCGCCGATTCCGAAGAAGTTTATTCCGCAGCACGTCGCCGTCGTGATGGACGGTAACGGACGCTGGGCAAACGAACGCGGCCTGCCCCGCACCGAGGGCCACCGCGCCGGCGAGGCGGCACTGCTGGACGTCGTTGCGGGCGCCATCGAAATGGGCATCCCGTACGTGACCGCCTACGCGTTCTCCACCGAAAACTGGAAGCGCTCACCCAGCGAGGTCGCGTTTATTATGCGTTTCTCCACCGAGGTGCTGCAGCGTCAGCTGGAAACCCTCAAGACCTGGGGTGTGCGCATCCGCTGGGCTGGCCGCCGCCCCAAGCTGTGGAAGAACGTTATTGAAGAGCTTGAACACTGCGAGCGCGAAACCATCAATAACACCGTCTGCACCCTCACTATGTGCGTGAACTATGGCGGCCGCGCAGAAATCGCTGACGCGGCGGCAGCTATCGCAGCGGACGCAGTGGCGGGCAAGCTCAAGCCCGGCAACATTACCGAAAAGACCATCCAGAAGTACCTGGACGAGCCCGACCTGCCGGACGTTGACCTGTTCCTGCGTTCATCCGGTGAGCAGCGCATCTCGAACTTCCTGCTCTGGCAGAGCGCCTACGCCGAGATGATTTTCATGAACGTGCTCTGGCCCGACGTTGACCGCCGCACCCTCTGGGAGGCTGTCGAAGAGTACGCGCGCCGCGACCGCCGCTACGGTGGCGCTGTCGACGCTGTGGCGAACGATAAGTAACGCCCCATAAACCACCCACACCCTCCAACCTTAGGGAGAACAAATGCGCATCTACCCGACCTTCTTCAACATCTTCTTCAAGGGCATGGACCCCGAGAAGGCACACCACGTCGGCTTCTGGGGCGTTCAGACCCTGCGCAACGTCGGCATCACCCGCGCGCTGCGCAAGTACTTCCAGCCCGCACCGGAACTGGCAACCACCGTCATGGGTATTACTTTCCCTTCGCCGTTCGGTCTGGCTGCTGGCTTTGACAAGGGCGGTAAGGGTATTGCCGCGTTGGCTGGTATCGGCTTCGGCCACGTCGAGATTGGTACTATTACCGGTCAGGCGCAGCCCGGTAACCCGCAGCCGCGCCTCTTCCGCCTCGTCGAAGATAAGGCGGTTATCAACCGTATGGGCTTCAACAACGACGGTGCCGCTGCGGCTGGCCCGCGTGTTGCTGCCGCCCGCGCAGACCTCGAAACCGAATACCGCGGTGCTGTACGCCCGGTCATCGGCGTGAACATTGGTAAGACCAAGGTCGTCGAGCTTGAGAACGCTATCGAGGACTACCTGATTTCTACCCGCACCCTGGCACCGCAGGCAGACTACCTGGTCGTCAACGTTTCTTCCCCGAACACTCCGGGTCTGCGCACCCTGCAGGCTATCGAGTCGCTGCGCCCGTTGCTTGCCGCAGTGCGTGAAGAGGCAGACCGCGTATGCCCCAACCGCCACGTACCCCTGACCGTGAAGATTGCACCGGACCTGGTCGATGAGGACGTTATCGAGGTGGCAGCCCTCGCTAAGGAGCTGAAGCTGGACGGCATTATCGCCACCAACACCACCATCGCCCGCGAGGGTCTGGGCCTGACCAGCGACATGACCAAGGTCAAGGAAATTGGTGCCGGCGGCCTCTCCGGTGCGCCGCTGAAGCCCCGCTCCCTGGAGGTGCTGCGCCTGCTCAAGCGCGAAATCGGCGACGACCTCGCCATCATCTCCGTTGGCGGCGTGACCACCGCTGAGGATGTGCAGGAGCGCCTGGACGCTGGCGCTGACCTGGTGCAGGGCTACACCGCGTTCCTGTATGAGGGTCCGCTCTGGGCGGCACACATTAACCGTGGCCTGGTGAAGCTGCGCCGCGCTCGCCGCTAAAAGGATTGCAGGCGGGAGCGTTATACTTCCCGGCGCGCTGACTTGGCGTGTTGACTCTGCGTGCTGAAAGGGGGCACCGTTCTCTATCCGTTGGGGTGGAGGCGGTGCCCCCTTTTTGTGTGCCCTCTCTCTATTCCGCCCCTCTATTCCGCCGAAAAGCCACATGTGTTTCGAAAAGCCACTAAAGAAGTAGCTTTTCGAAACACATGTGGCTTCTGGGCACGCATAGTTATTTGACGTATAAAGCATTGATTTGTTCGAATGGTGGCGATTCGTTGCTATTACACTCATTGCAAAGCAAACGACTGTAAATATGCGGTAGGGTTTTATATGTAGCGTCCCGTGGTGCATTGTTGCGCCTGCTGGGTACGCTACGCGGCTGGGTTCTTCCGACGGTCAAGTAACGACCATTTTTTACCAGCCTAACAAGTGCATACACACCATCACCGACGATAGGAGCGCACCCTCATGGAGCCTCGTACCTTCCTTTACCGCACCCAAATTCATCGCCGTACCCTGCTGGGTAGCGGCGCACTTGTGGGTCTTGGTGCCCTGCTTGCGGCGTGTGGCCAGCAGGCTAATAACGAGGCGGCAGCCACCGCCTCCGCCGCGCCGAGCGAAACGGCTTCGGCGTCTGGGGCGGCATCTGAGTCGCCTTCAGCAATCGCTACCCCGTCTACTGTCCGAGGCTACTCGGGCGGTTCCAAGGCGCCCGACGGGGAGTACCGCAAGGCTGACAAATATGGTCCCGCCCAGAACGTACCCAAACCCACCGTTCCGGAGGATGGCTACAACGAAAAGTCCCTAGAAGGCCTCCGCAAAACATTTGACGCATGGGTCCAGTGGGGTAATTACGGTACTCAAACTGGCGATTACTCGATGGCTCGCAAGTTTATTTCGCCAAATTTCAAACGCGAATTAGAAGAGTATGAAGATGCAGAAAAGCTTTATCAAAGCGGCGGATGGATCATTGGAGGAATCGACCATTTTCTAGCCGATGGAAACCCCTGGTCAGAAGACGGAGAAACCTACTTCTGGAAAGCCTACCGCGAATGGGATCGTGAGATTTTTGTTGAGCCTGATGGGAGCTGGGTTAGCTGGACCAATGATGACAAAACTGACGATACTTTCAAATTTGAGCTGAAGCATGATGGTCAGAAATGGGAAATTATGGGCTACGAAAGTGTGGATAAGTAATCGTGAAGAAATTTTTGAAAGGTTCTGATGTGTTGAATCGCCGCGCATTTCGAAGCAACGACCAAAGTGAAACCCTCGTAATCTCTCCACAAGATAGACCGCCACACTCCCAGAGGGTAGGAGCAATGACAGGTTCCCAGTGCGCGCTCGCGCATAATGGAGATAAGCGGGAGACCATGCACTACAACGATGTGGAGAACCAACCATGAACCCCAACATGCTGAACCGCCGCTCAATACTGACCGGCGGCACACTCATCAGCCTCAGCACCCTACTCGCCGCCTGCGTGCCGCACGACATCACAACTGCAGGAGACGGATCCACCGCATCCGGCAGGGCCGCCACCAACAGCAGCTCAAGCAGTAGCACCGGCAACAACGCCGGTAGCGGCGAATACCGCAAAGCAGACACCAAAGGCCCCGCCCAGAACGTCCCCAAACCCAACGCCCCCGAAGACGGCTACCGCGCAAAGACCGCCGACGGCCTCCTCAAAACCATGGACGCCTGGAACCAATGGGTTAACTACGGCGTCCAAACCGGCGACTACAGCAAAACCCGCGAATTCCTCTCCACCTCAAACGACGGAGAACTCAAAATCTACAAGGAAGTAGAAGCGCTCTACCAGCGCGGCGGTTGGGTCATCGACGGCATCGAATACTTCAAACCCGCCGGCATACCCAGGACTGACGACCATCAAACCTACTACCTGGAAACCCTCCACGAATGGGACAAACACACCGAGGTGGAACCCGACGGCCGCCAAGAAACCTGGAGCAGCGACAAGGAAGAAGAAATCTACACGTTCGCCCTCGAACACCGCGACGGTAAATGGCAGATTCTCTACTCTCGAATCGAAGCCTAGTCGTACCGGTATCCAGCCGCGACATATATGTCCAGAAGCCACATGTGTTTCGAAAAGCCACCAAAGAAGTGGCTTCTCGAAACACATGTGGCTTCTCGCGTATGGAGGATTAGCGGGCATAAAAAATAGGGGAGAGGCCCGAGAATACTCAGGACCTCTCCCCACACCCAACAAGCGCAACCCCCAGAGCCACAGAGCCACCAGGGAGCCACACTACAGGGCACAAACGACTTAGTGCGGGTACTCGCCGTACTTCACCATCGGAACCGGGCGGCGCATACGACGCGGAACCATCACACGGTTATACGTATACATACCGGAACGAGGCTCCATCTCGCCGAACTTCGCAATTACCTTCTTCTTCAGGCCACGCCACAGAATCCAGGAATCACCAATCCACAGCAGCAGCAGACCCCAAAGGACGTACGTAGTAATACGCTGGAAACCATCCGCAGCCTCAGCAGAACCAAAGAAACCGGGGATAAACAGGGTAAAAATAAAGAACGCCAGCATGACAAACAACATGACGTCACCAATATTGCGGCGCGCATCAATGTAGTCACGGATATAACGGCGCTGCGCACCACGATCCACGGCGGGCAGGTAACGCTGATCGCCACCCATCAACGCATCATTCTGACGCTCGCGAGCCTTCGCCATCGCCTCACGTTCACGAGCCTTCGCCTCCTTACGGTCATTAACAACCAGAGGCTGACGACGAGCCGCCTGCTGCTCCTTACGCGAAGGAGTAGGACGGCCCTTCTTCGGGGTGAACTTCGGATTAACCGGAGCCTGAGGCTCCTCTACAACCTGCGGCTGAACAGCTTCCGCTTCAGCCTTCTCTTTCTTACGACCAAACACCCTCCCATCATACCCGAACGGCACACACCAAACCCGCCCCCACAAGCGCACACCAGCAACTGAAACAACCCCAACCGCCCGCCAGCAGGGGTAAGGATGGGGGTAAGGTAGAAACATGACTACTGAATTCACCCACCACAGCGCCCTCCGCGACGCCGTCACCAAAAACTTCGAAGCAACCCTGCAGACCCTCACCGAGCTCGTCGCCATTCCCTCCATCGCCTGGGAATCGCACGACCTCACCCAGATAGACCGCAGCGCCGAGGCAGTCGCCGCGCTCGCAACCAAGGCAGGCTTCGACAACGTACGCATCGAACGCGCCACCTACACCACCGCAGACGGCACCGAAAAGCAGGGCATGCCCGCCGTCATCGCCCAGCGACCCGCCGCAGAAGGCTACCCGACTATCCTGCTCTACGCCCACCACGACGTGCAGCCCGCCGGCGACCTCGACCTGTGGGACACCGACCCCTTCGTCGCAACCCGCAAGGGTGACCGCCTCTACGGCCGCGGCGCAGCAGACGACAAGGCAGGCATCCTCGTGCACCTCGCCGCACTTGCAGCCCTCAACGAGACTCTCGGCGAGGACTTCAAACTCGGCGTGAAGCTCTTCATCGAGGGTGAAGAGGAGGCAGGCTCGCCCTCCTTCGTGTCCTTCCTCAACACCTACCGTGAGGAACTGTCCGCCGACTACATCGTCGTGGCAGACTCCGCCAACTGGCGCGCCGGCGTACCCGCCCTGACCACCAGCCTGCGCGGCGTCGCATCCGGCGACATCGAAGTACGCGTCGGCAGCCACGCCATCCACTCCGGCATGTTCGGTGGTCCCATGCTCGACGCCCACACCCTCATGGCGCAGCTACTCGCCACCCTGCACGACGCCACCGGCGCCGTAGCCGTCGAAGGCCTGCACCGCGCCCCCGAACCCGAACTCGAATACGCCGAAGCAGACTTCCGCAACGACTCCGGCATCCTCGACACCGTACCCCTGGCAGGCACCGGATCCGTTGCATCCCGCCTGTGGACCCAGCCGGCAATCTCCGTCATCGGCATGGACATCCCCTCCATCGCAACCTCCTCCAACACCCTCGCCGTCGTATCCCGCGCACGCATCAGCACCCGCCTCGCACCCGGCGACAACCCCGAAAACGCACACCGCGCACTCGCCGAACACATCAAGGCACACGCACCCCACGGCGCACAAGCAACCTACACCGCCGTAGACTCCGGCATGCCCTTCGCCACCGAAGTCGACGCAGACGGCGCACAAACCGCCCTCGACGCAATGCGCGCCGCCTGGGACGTCGAACCCGTACAGACCGGCATGGGCGGCTCCATCCCGTTCATCTCCGACCTGAAGGACCTCTTCCCCCAGGCACAGATCCTCGTCACCGGCGTAGAAGACCCCGACACCCGCGCACACAGCGCCAACGAGTCCCTCTACATCCCGGACTTCAAGAACGCAATCCTTGCGGAGGCGCTACTGCTCAGCGCACTCGGCGCTCGCTAAACGCATTCTCTGTAGCTAGCTGTACTAGCCAGAGATAGCGGCGCAGAACGCGCTCGCCAGAAATACCAGAAAAGTGGGGGAGAAGGGTCACAAACCCCAACCCCCACTTTTTCGGTATCCTAGAAGCAGAATTACATGTCAAGCCTCCACGCCAACACTCACGCCCCCGGCGAACTATGCACACCCTAGGTTGTACATCAAACACTCGGGCGCGTATCGTGAAGGCTAAAACGCCCACACGCACCCACACGCGGCGCACACGGGCAACCAACCAAACAAAAGGACAACACCAATGAGTGAAACCACCACCGAACTGCCGACCCACGGCGTCAACCTCACCGAAGTAGCACAGACCAAGGTCCGCACCCTCCTCGAACAGGAAGGCCGCACCGACCTGCGCCTGCGCATCGCCGTCCAGCCCGGCGGCTGCTCCGGCCTCATCTACCAGCTCTACTTCGACGAGCGCGTCCTCGACGGCGACGCAGTCCGCAACTTCGACGGCGTAGAAGTCATCGTCGACAAGATGAGCGCACCCTACCTCGACGGCTCCACCATCGACTTCGAAGACACCATCGAAAAGCAGGGCTTCTCCATCGACAACCCCAACGCAGCAGGCTCCTGCGCATGCGGTGACTCCTTCCACTAAACCGAAGACACCCCAACGCTAAGCACCACAGTGCAACACACCTAACAAACCCCCGTCTCGCATACTGCACCCAACCATGCAGATACGCGGCGGGGGTTTTACACTTAACACATGACTACGCACGAAATCACCTGGAAATACATCCTCAACCAGCTCGTCAAACACCAAAACCTCACCGACACCGAAGTCGCCTGGGCAATGGACCACATCATGACCGGCCAAACCGAACAGCCGATCCTCGCATCCTTCCTCACCGCCCTCCACTCCAAAGGCGAAACCCCCGAAGAACTCGGCGCACTCGCAGCCGGCATGATCGCCAAAGCCGAAACCGTCGACATCGACCCCCACGCCGTAGACATCGTCGGCACCGGCGGTGACCAGCAAAACACCGTCAACATCTCCACCATGGCAGCCCTCGTCATCGCAGGCACCGGCGCCACCGTCGTCAAGCACGGCAACCGTGCCTCCACCTCCAAATCCGGCTCCGCAGATGTCCTCGAAGCCCTCGGAATCCGCCTCGACATGCCCATTCCCGCAGTCGCCGAATGCGCTCGCGAGACCGGCATCACGTTCCTGTTTGCGATGACCTTCCACCCGGCAATGCGCCACGTGGGCCCGACTCGCCGTCTGCTCGGTATTCCGACCGCGTTCAACTACCTGGGCCCCATGACGAACCCGGCTCGCGTGAAGTCCTCGGCTATCGGCGTTGCTAACCCGGTCATGGCTGAGAAGATGGCTCACGTCTTCGCGGAGCGCGGCGACCACGCCCTGATTTTCCGCGGTGATGACGGCCTGGACGAGCTGACCATCGCCACCACGAGCCGCCTGTGGGAGGCTGTGGACGGCGAACTGACCGAGTACCGTTTTGACCCGACCGAGTACGGTCTGCAGAACGCACCGCTGGAGCAGCTGCGTGGCGGCGACGCTGAGTACAACGCGGGCGTTTTCCGTGCAATTTTGGCGGGGGAGGGCGAGGCCCCGAAGAGCCCGCTACGCGCCATTCACGACGCCGTGCTCATCAATGCTGCCGCTGGCCTGGTCGCGTACCGCCCGGTCAATGGGGAGAGCTTTGAGACCCGTTTCACTCAGGCTTTGGCTGATGCGCGCGAATCTATTGCATCCGGCGCAGCGGAGCGCGTGCTTAACGCCTGGGTAGAGTTCAGCTCCAAGCACGCAGAAGCGTAAAGCTCTAGGAAATCGATAGCAGGCACCCGAGACGAACAGAGCACACCGAAAGGTGTGGAGCTGGGGTCTCGGGTGTTTGTCGTTTAATGGAACGCATTGAGGAGCTCAAAGGTCCGGAGCAATTGAGCGCGTAGCTGCGGGTCGCGGAAGCTGAGGCGCACCGAGTAAGAACGGTGTAAGAGCGCAGTGTAGTCGCACCACGAGGAGCGCAGGTTCGACCCGCATTGGTCGGAGCGCCAGCCAGAGCGTAGAAAGCACCGGTGAGCATCCGGTGGGGTAGTGAAAAATAGCTCTACTTTACATAATGTATATTATCGGCTTTTTAGGGAGGTCTAGAGTGAACCCAAGATTCCCCGTATCTAAATAAAGTCTTAACAGTTCATGTATTAACCTCACCCGGTCACCAGAACTATCGCCAGCACTCAATCCACCTGAAATAATGGATATACCCCGCATCACGAAGGTGCTGTCGCCTCGTGTGCAGATTCAACGTCAACCACGCCGGTTGATGTACACCAAAGGAGAAACTCGTGGATTGGCTCTTTGAGACACCCTGGACACTCTGGGTTGCACTCGCCCTCGTTTTCGCCGTCATAGAAATGCTCAGCCTTGACCTGTTCTTTCTCATGCTGGCGATTAGCGCAGGCATTACCGCAGCAATATCGCCCTTCGTGGATAACATGCTGATTCGAACCGTTATTTTCGTGGTGATCTGCCTGATTCTGGTTCTTGGCCTGCGCCCGCCGCTGCTTAGGAAGCTCAATAAATCAGCCACCGGTGCTATTACTAATGCTGAAGCACTCATTGGTGCTGAGGTGCGCGTCACTCAAGATGTGACTAGTGAGACCGGTTTGGTGGTACTAGCTGGCGAAATCTGGACGGCACGCACCGCCTCCGGAACGCTCCCTGCAGGATCACACGCGAGGGTACGAGCCATTGAGGGCGCTACCGCAATCGTAGAGCCTCTCCCCCACGCCTAAGACCCATCTGAATACCGGCTCCAAAAGCAGGTTCAGATACCCCAAAAAACACACCATATAATTCACCGATAAGGAGAAACAATGCCTATCAGCCTTATTCTGACGGTCCTACTCATCCTCTTCGTGCTGACGATGCTCGCCAAGACCGTGCGCGTCATCCCGCAGGGACGAGCCGGCATCGTCGAACGACTGGGCAAGTTCCACGCCGTTCTCAACCCCGGCCTGCACATCGTCATCCCCGTAGTTGACCGCGTGCTGCCCCTCATCGACCTGCGCGAACAGGTCGTTTCCTTCCCCTCGCAGTCCGTGATTACCGAAGATAACCTCGTGGTCGGCATCGACACCGTCGTGTACTTCCAGGTCACCGACCCCCGCTCGGCAACTTACGAAATCACCAACTACATTCGCGCCGTGGACGAGCTGACCAGCGCAACCCTGCGTAACGTCGTCGGTGGCCTGAACCTGGAGCAGACCCTCACCTCCCGCGACCAGATCAACGCGGAACTGCGAGGAGTACTCGACTCCACCACCGGCCGCTGGGGCCTGCGCGTCTCCCGCGTGGACATCAAGGAAATCCAGCCCCCGGTGTCCATCCAGGACTCCATGGAGAAGCAGATGCGTGCAGAGCGTGACCGCCGCGCCGCAATCCTCACCGCAGAAGGCCAGAAGCAGTCCGACATTCTGACCGCAGAAGGTGAATCCCGCGCAGCCATCCTGCGTGCAGAGGGCGAAAAGCAGGCACAGATCCTTCGTGCGGAAGGTGACGCACAGTCCGCAATCCTGCGCGCAAACGGTGAAGCCGAAGCCGTGCAGAAGGTCTTCGCCGCAATCCACGAATCCAACCCCAGCCAGCAGCTGCTCACCTACCAGTACCTGCAGACCCTGCCCAAGCTCGCCGAAGGCGACGCCAACAAGCTCTGGTTCATCCCGACCGAACTCGGCGATGCACTGCGTGGCCTGGGCAACGCATTCGGCACCCTGCCCGCATCCGACCTTGCAGATGCACCGAAGAAGCCCGCGGCAGAGGCTCCCAAGAGCGCACCGCAGGCACCCGGAAGCTACGGCATCAACGGCTAAACGCGAAAACTAACGCATAAAAAGGCGTGAATCACCAAAAATCACGCCGAATAAACACCACCACGCTGGGCGGGTGGAGACTATTACCGATATAATGGATGTTTTGTAAACGTTCGAGGGAATAGCTCTCCCCCGCCCAACGTTATGCCTAAAGCGCCAAAGAGCGCACCCGACGACACTGGAGGAAAAATGAGCGATCGTAGCCTGCGCGGTATGCGCCTGGGTTCCCAGTCGATGGAAACCGAATCGAACGTACAGCCCGCGCCCCGCCAGCGCGTCGAATACCGTACCGCCGACGGTGACCGCGTTTTCGTGACCTTCGCGGCAGAAGCAGAAATCCCCTCGGTCTGGACCGCAAAGTCCGGCAAGGAAGCATACCTCGTCAACGGCGACTCCACCGCAGACGCCGAAGAGGAAAAGCCCGCACGTACCCACTGGGACATGCTCATGGAACGCCGCAGCATCGAAGAGCTGGAAAAGACCCTGGAAGACCGCCTGGAATACTACCGCAAGCACTACGCGCTCTAAAAGCACCGTAGACACGCCGTAGAAAGGCTGTAGAAGCCCGCTAAGAGCCATTTGCGCTCTGAGCGGGCTTTCTTCTTTTGGTGGTGGCTTCGTCGATACGTGAGCCAGGAAAGAGTGCCAGAGAAAACAGAAAAAGGCCGGGGCGGATACATAACGTATCCGCCCCGGCCTTTCGTATAAGTCTCAGAACGAGGGATGTTTTACTTGCCCAGAGCCTTCTTGAGCTTCTGAACACGGTTGGTCAGACCCCAGCGAGTCACCTTAGACATGGAATCGAAGATAATGTTGCCGTCCATCTTCGAAGCGCCAATCTCACGCTCAACGAAAGTAATCGGAACCTCAACAATATTCAGACCAGCCTGCTCAGAACGCCAAGCCAAATCCACCTGGAACACGTAGCCCTTCGAGTCAATACCGTCAAGGTTCAGGCGCTGCAGAGCGTCACGACGGTACGCACGGAAACCAGCGGTAATGTCCTTGATGGAGGTGCCCAGAATCAGGCGGGTGTACAGGTTAGCGCCGCGAGAGAGAATCTGGCGGTGAGCCGGCCAGTTCTTGGTCTTGCCGCCGGGCACGTAACGCGAACCAATAGCCAGGTCAGCGCCCGCCTCCACTGCACGAACCAGGGAAGGAAGCTGCTCAGGCTGGTGCGAGCAGTCAGCGTCCATTTCAATCAGAATGTCGTAGCCTGCCTCAAGGCCCCAATCGAAGCCGGCGAGGTATGCGCCACCCAGGCCGTCCTTAACGGTGCGGTGCAGAACGTGAATCTGGGAATCCTTAGCCGACAGCTCATCAGCAATCTGGCCGGTGCCGTCGGGGCTGTTATCATCCACCACGAGAATGTCCACCTCGGGAGCTGCCTTGCGAAGACGCTCTACCACGACGGGCAGGTTCTCCTTCTCGTTATACGTCGGGATGACAGTTAGAACGCGCATATTACTCCCTCACAGGTGCATATAAAACAGGCAGTGTAGATATCCAGTATACCGGGTAAACATGTGGGCAGCTGAACCAGCGGGGGCTTCCACTGCCCCTAAACTGCCTAAAAAGGTGCTGATAAGCTAAAAAATTAGTTACTTTCAGTGTAAATAGATTCCAGGATGGGCAGAGGCGAATCCTCATCCAGCACCGGAAGCAACGGAATGCGAGCGCGGGGGTCGGTGCTCCACGACGCGACGCGGGAGTCGGGTGCCTGGACCATGAGGGCTTCGACGCGCCATTGTGCGACGTATGCGGGGGTATCGGGGGTGAGCTGGCCGGTGAAGGGGTTGTCTTCGTGGGTGAGGCGGTATACGCCGCGGGTGAGGGCGGCGAAGGCGCTACGTGCGGAGATGCCGTGTTCGTCGTTGACGAGTTCGCGGATGAGGGACCAGGCGCCGGGTGCGTACAGCTGAGCATCAGAACCCAGCGCGATGGAGGTGCCTGCTGCGTTTGCGCGGCGGGCTACGGAAGCTACCGACTCACGTACCTCTCCCCCGGCGTGTGCGAGGAGTGCTTGGACGGTGTCGTTGGCGGTTTCGTCTTCTTCGGGTTCGCAGACGCTGAGGCCGAGGTTGATGCGTGCTTCTGCCAGCTGGGTGAGGTATTCGTCGGTGATGGGGTCTTGCGGGGTGCTGATTGCTGCGTCGAGGCGGATGGAGAGCCAGGGGCGGGTTTCGCGTACGGCGAGCGCTGCGTCGGCTGCGGTGGTGAATTCGGTGGATGCGTCGATGGAGAGCAGGAGTGCGGCGTCTTCGGCTACCTGTGCTGCTGCGGGGGCTTCGGTGGGTGCGACGGAGATGCCGACCAGCTGCAGGCCCTTGACGGCGCGGTCGCCTTCGGTGAGGGGGCGTAGTGCCTTGATGGCGCTGATGAGTTCGTCGGTTTCAATGCCGGTGGCGTTGAGGATGAGGCGGATGTCGGGGGTGCCGTGTTCGGCGCTGTAGTAGCTGAGTGCGGAGACGAGGTCGGGTACGTCTTCCATGCCGGCGAGCAGGGTGTGCGTGTGGTAGCCGGCTGCGCGGTATGCCTGCAGGTAGTCGAGGATTTCGGGTGCTTCCTTGCCTGCGACCGGTGCGAGGGCGCGCGCAAAGGCGGGGGTCAGCAGAGCTCCGTCAAGTTCGGTGATGGTGGCGGAATCGTCAGCGATGGAACGCGCCCCGGAGTCGGAACCAACCCAGCGGACGAAGCCGTCCTCGACCAGCATTGCGGTTGCGTACGGGTCGACGGGGCTGTATACGCTACCATCCACAAAAATTCGGGTAGACATTAGAATCCTTTCACCTTTGAGGCGCGCCGAGGCGCACACGGGGCGGGCACTTCAATTGTGCTCGCGTAGCTCAGCTGAGCGTCTCTTTCGAGTATAGAAGCATCCCCGCTGCCTGCGGTAGTTCGTTCGTCCTTAGATGACGTGGAACAACTTAGGTGCGGGGGTGGTGGCCCGAACCGGTCGGGCGCGATGTAGCGGTAGGCGTGGTTTAGACGTCCAGCGCGACCACGCCGCGGCGTACCGCCTCAATCGCCTCTTCACAGCGGGCACGAATCGCCGGGTCCAGTGAGCGGATGTGCGCGATCTGGTCCAGGGCGTCCAGTACCTGCTTTGCCCAGCGTACGAAGTCGCCGGCGGCAAGGCCGGTGTCCTCGATTGCCTTGGCGAGGTGGGCGCCGTTTGCCCAGGCGTACATGGGTTCGACCAGGCCGAAGTCGCACGCCGGGGTCAGGTTGACCTTGTGCTGCTCCTCGGCGGCGTTCAGGTCGGCGAGGCGCTGCGTAATCGTCGCAATGGGTGCGCGCAGGGACGGGTGCGGGTAGTGCGCCAGGTACTCCACCGCGTCGCGCTTGCCCTGGTAGGTTAGCGCGGCAACGGTTGCAGCGATGGCGGCGGGCTCCAGGCCGTCGAGGAAGTGCGCATCCAGGCACAGGGCGGTCAGCAGATCGCGCTCGCCGTAGATGCGGCGCAGAGCCTGGCCGCCGGTGGTCAGCGACAGTTCGCCGTCCTCGGTGCGTTCCACGTAGCCGTAGCTCTCCAGAAGGCGCGAAATGCGGTTGAAGACCTGTGCAATCGTGTTGGTGCGGCGCGCAATCTGACGGCGCAAACCTTCCGTCTCAGAGTTGAGCTTCTGCCAGCGTTCGGCCCAGCGCATGTGGTTCGCGCGGTCGGAGCAACCGTGGCACGGGTGGTTGCGTAGCTGTGCCTGTAGAGCCTCCAGCTGCGCGTCAATGCTGTTCTGACGAGCCGGAATGTTCTGCTGTGCGAGCGCACGCGGGGCGCGGCCGTCGTAGAGCGCCTGACGCATGCGGCTTGCGGTGTCGCGGCGTTCCTTGGGGGTTTTGAGGCTCAGGCGCTTGGGGATTTTGATGCGTGAGACCGGTTCGACGGCGCCCTCGAAGTCGCGGGTTGAGGCGGTGCGCTGGTGCGCGTCCTCGGTGACGATGCCGATGCGCGGGTCGGCGTGCGAATCGGAGCGGGTGACTACGACTGCGTAGCCGCGGGAGCGGCCGTGCGGAATGTAGATGATGTCGCCGGGTAGTAGCTGCTGGATGCTGTGGTGTGCCTGCGCGCGGGCGTGACGTTCGTTGCTCTTCGACGCCTTCTTCTCCAGCTCGGCGATTTGGCGGCTGAGCTGTACGTATTCGGTGAAGTCGCCCAGGTGGCATGCCATGGCTTCGCGGTAGCCTTCGAGGGCGCTTTCGTTCTTGCGTACGCGGGAGGCGACGCCCACGACCGACTTATCTGCCTGGAACTGTGCGAAGGAGGACTCCAGGATTTTGCGGGTGCGCTCAGCACCGTAGGAGGCGATGAGGTTCGCCGCCATGTTGTAGGTGGGGCGGAACGAGGAGTTCAGCGGGTAGGTGCGGGTGGAGGCGAGGGTCGCCACGTGCTCCGGGGACAGGCCGGGGCGCCACATGACGACCGCGTGGCCTTCGATGTCGATGCCGCGGCGGCCGGCGCGTCCGGTCAGCTGGGTGTACTCGCCGGGGGTGATGTCCACGTGGGATTCGCCGTTGTACTTGGTGAGCTTCTCCAGAATCACGGTGCGTGCGGGCATGTTGATGCCCAGTGCGAGGGTTTCGGTGGCGAAGACCAGCTTAATCAGGCCCTGCGCGAAGAGGGTTTCCACAACCTCCTTGAATAGGGGTAGTAGGCCGGCGTGGTGCGCGGCGATACCGCGAATCAGGCCGTCACGCCATTCGTAGTAGCCGAGGGTGTTCAGGTCGCGGGTGTCCAGGTGAGCGGTCGCTTCCGCAATGTAGGCGCGGATGGTCTGCTGCTGTTCGGGGGTGGTCAGCGTAATATCGGCGGATACGCAGTGGCTGACCGCGCCGTCGCAACCGGCACGGGAGAAGATAAAGCAGATAGCGGGAAGAAGGCCCTGCTTGTCGAGGGCGCGCACCATCTCCGGGCGGGTAATGCGCTGCGGACGCAGAGGCTTCTGCTCACCGCGCGCATCAAAGTCCCGGTCGTTACTGAAACGATCATTGCTGAAACGGTCACGACGGTCCGAGCGGCCGCGCTCGCCGCTGCTGAACGTCTCATTGAGCCAGCCTTCACGGCGGTGACGGAAACGTTCACGCTTGCCGCCGTAGCGTCCACGGCCCGGTGCGGAACGGAAGCCGGGGCGTAGCGCCTTCAGCTGCGGGTTCAGGCGCAGACCGGCAAGCAGAGGGTTGGCGCCCGCCTCTACGGTTGCGCCGCGCTGCTTGGCCTTCTGTGCCTTCTTCGCCTGCTTGCGGGAGAGCTTCTCCTCCGGCTCCTGCTTCTTGCCGTTTGCGGAGTTGTCCTCGGGTACGAACAGGTCCACCACGCGGTGACCGACCATCATGTGCTGCCACAGGGGCACCGGGCGGTGCTCAGAAACGATAATGTCCGTGCCGCCGCGCACCGTATCCAGCCACGCGCCGAACTCCTCAACGTTCGACACCGTAGCCGACAGGGAAATGACGTTCACGTGCTCGGGAAGGTGAATAATCGCCTCTTCCCACACCGCGCCACGGAAACGGTCCGCCAGGTAATGCACCTCATCCATAACCACATAGCCCAGGCCGGTCAGCGTGGTCGAGTTGGCGTAGAGCATGTTGCGCAGCACCTCGGTGGTCATCACGACCACGGGTGCTTCCGTGTTAATGCTCGTATCGCCGGTGAGCAGACCCACGTAATCCTCACCGTACGCGCGCACAAAGTCGTGGTACTTCTGGTTGCTCAGCGCCTTAATGGGGGTCGTGTAGAACGCCTTCATGCCGTGGCGCAACGCCAGGTAGATACCGAACTCACCCACGATGGTCTTACCGGCACCGGTAGGCGCGGCAACGAGGACGGAGCGGTCCGCCTCCACGGCGGCACACGCCTGACGCTGAAAATCATCCAGCGGAAAATCAAGGGACGCCTCAAAAGCCCCGAGGGCGGTCTTCGCGTATGCGGCGCGCTCTCGGGATGCGGCGTAGGCGGCAGCGTAGTCGGTGCCGGTCTGCTCGTTAGAAGAGTTAGAAGTGTGTGCGTCGGATGTGTGCTGTGCGTGGTGCTTGCTCATAGTATGTCCAGTGTAACCGCTCGCCCACCGCCCACCTTCCGAAAGCATCCCGGATGGGCACTAATCCGGTATGGGCGAATAGCGAGCGCATCCGGCGCGGTATAACGCTCCCTCTGGAGCTCGCTATGGAGGTGCCGTGTGAGCCGACGTTAGAAGCTTTTCCCGGCATGCGAATCTGGGCACTCGAATTTGGGTATGTCTGGGCATGCGAAAGGGGCGGGGCACAGAACCTTTCTGTACCCCGCCCCTTCCGGCGATGTTGCTCAAAGCGAGCTATTGAATTAGGAAGTCTTCTCTTCCTCGAAGTAACCCATCTTCGCCAAATCCTCGGCGCTGGTTGCGGTGTTCAGGCTTGCTTCGTCCGAACCCTGCGCCAGCTTGGCGAGCTTACGGTCGCGGCGCTTGTCGTTGATCATGCAGATGCCGATTGCTGCGAAGAAGAAAATCAGCAGCGGCGCCATGAGCACGAACATCATCATGATGTCGCTACCGGGTGCGGTCAGCGCCGCAATCACTGCGACCAGAACAACCACCCAACGCCAAGCCTTCAGGATGGTCGTGCCGCGAATCAGGCCCAGCATGTTAATGCCAACCAGAATCACCGGGATGATGAAGGCACAAGAGAAGGTGACGACGAACTTCAGAATGAAGGAGATGTACACGCCCGCGTCAATGTAGTTACTTTCGTTGACGGGGGTGAACTTCAGCAGCGCGTAAACCACGCCGGGGAGGGTGAAGTAAGAAATGGCGACACCGCAGGCAAACGCGAAAATAGATGCGGTGAGGAAGCCGAAGAGATACTTCTTCTCCTTGGTGTGCAGTGCCGGCAGCAGGAATCGCAGCGCCTGGTACAGCCAGACGGGGGACGCAATCACCAAGCCGATGTACATACCGACCTTCAGCAGCTGGTCGAAGGGAGAAGCGACGCTACCGTAGTTCAGGTTTGCGTTGCGGCCGGTTTCTGCGTTGATCTGCTGCAGGGGCGCGGAGATCATTTCGATGAAAGGCTGGTAGAGGAAGACCGTACCGATGATGGCTGCGATGACGGTTGCGATAGCCGCCTTGATGAGGCGGTCGCGGAATTCGCGCAGGTGTTCCTTGAGTTCCATGCGTGCTTCAGGATTGATTTTGCGGTTGCGCACGTCCTGGTCAGGTGTTGCCACGTGGTGTCCTCTGGGTGTCGGTGCCGTGTGTGATTCGGCTGAGGGGGTCTGGTGGGGTGTTTATGGGGTGGTGCCGCAAAACCCGTGCCGGCCGGTGGGCTGGCACGGGTTTGGTGCGTTGGGGCGGGACCGTTACTTGGTTTCGGTCTTGCCGTCCTTGCCGTTGTCTACGACCTCAGCGGTGACGACCTCTTCGCCGTCCTTCTCGCGGGGGTCCTTCTTGGAGTCGTTCTTCAGACCCTCAACTTCGGTCTTGAAGATGCGCATGGACTGGCCGAGGCTACGTGCCATACCGGGCAGCTTGGGTGCGCCGAAGAGGAGGACGATGAGGAGGATAACGACGATGATGGTCGCGGGGTGGCTGAAAATCTGGCCCATGGTGGTGTGCCTTTCTAGTTAGAGCAGGTCTCCGATGTTTTGAGGTTGGCCGAGTCGATCTCGTCGGGAGACCCGTCGCTTGATCCGCTCAGACCTGCGTGTCTGCTTACCTTGTTCGTAGTTATTGTATGCCTCGGTGATGGGTGTGAATACCCCGAGGGTGGTGTCTCGCGGGAGTTTTCGGCTTGCGTTCGCTTGCGCGGCGTCGAATTGTCCCTCGATTGACTCGACCCAGGTTACGGTTTCGTCAAGGAGTGTGAAACCGCGAGTGAGTGCTTTGTAGGTGAACCATGCCAAATAGAGGAGCGAGCAGATGATGAGCGCGCCCCATAGCAAAATCCAGAACCACCAAGACATGAGCACCATTATACAAGTTTTAGGTTAATGTTTTGGCCCCTTGGACGGGTTTTTAGGGCGTTTTTGCTTGTGGGTGAAGTTCTATTTTTCTGCGGGCGCACCCCTGCGGCTACTCGCGTTGAGGGTTTGCAACTGGTCAAGCAGCGCCGCGCGCAGGTGCGCGGGACCGACCAGTTCAAGGGCACCTCGGTGCGCGATGACGGTATCGAGAATGTTCTTATCGCCAGCGCCGTGGGCGTTGTTGTAGTAGTGGATGCGCACGTACTGGGTGCGTGAAGCCTTCTTCACGTGGTGGGTGCTTCGACGCATGTACGTTGCAGTGAGAGTATCGAGCGGCTCACCGCTGGGAATGTGCTCGGTCGGGTGAATCCGCAACTCAGCGAACGGGTTGGTCTGAGTGCTGTGCTGCTGAGCGTGCCAGTTCGGCACGGTGTCACCGGTGACCGGGTGGGTACGACCCGCGCCCGCCTCCTGAATGTGGTTGATGCGGGTGAGGCGGAAGTTACGCCAGAAAGTGGGGGTCTTCTCCCCCGCCTCACTATCCGTCGCCGCGCTGTCGGCAGTCTCGTTGTTTCCCGCCTCGCCGGTGGCTGCGTGAGCAAAGGCTTCAGGTACATACTCGGGCGCTTCTTCACCGCGCGCAGCATAGTAGCGTTCCTCAGCGGTACGGCACCACGCATGCAGATACATGTGGTCGCGGTGCAACACCAGCGCATACGGGTCCACCAGGCGATCAGCGGCACGCTCAGAGGTACCGTACCCAATGGTCACGGCGTTGCCGCTACTCAGGGCGGCAGTCGCCTCCTGCAGCAAAGGCTCCTCCGGGGCGAAGCACAGATGCTGCGTATAGATAGGCGCGTTCGGGTACGCGGTGGCGAGCGCCGCACGGATACTGCCCAGACGTGCATCCGCCGGGTGCAGAATATCTGCGGCAGAAAGGGTAAAGACGAGGATGGCGAGCTCGGTGTCCGTGAGGCGCGCGTAGTTCAGCAGCGTGTGCGGGGTGGCGCCGCCAAAGTCCGGCAGCAGGTTAATGTAGGTGGGCTTGAGTGCGTCCGGGTCCTTGGGGTCAGACTCGAAGGGAACGGTGTCTACCCGCGCGAAAATCTCGGGGATGATGGTCTTGCCGAGGTCGCGGTTTTTCTTGGTATCCACGCTGTAGAGGGCGTTGAGCTGGTTCAACGGCATGGGCGCCTCATCGTGGGCGCTCGCCCAGCGGTCGGCACGGTGCAGACCCAGGAGCAGGTCCACAAGGTCGTCGAGGGAGTTGTTACGGTTGCGCTGGTTGATATCCGCCCAGGTGCCGGGGTCTTCAACTGCGCCACTGTGCAGGTCGGTGAGGGTACGCAGCAGTTGCTGCTGGGCGGCGTAGCTGTCACGCTGGCGGGTAGATGCAGCCTCCGATTCCTCGGGCGGCTCGATCACGCAGCTGTAGCTGGTCGCCGCCACAGCGCTATCAATCGTGCCGTACGAGGGCACGGTGAAGGGCTCCGACAACGTCGAATCGGCGTTGACCTCGGCAACAATCAGGCTCTCTTCGTAGCCCTTAATGTCTTCAAGCCAGTTCTTGGCGTTGAACGTCGCGTTGATGGGGGTCGAATCGATACGTGAGAGCATCGTGAGCTTCTGAATACGGCTGGCACGGAACGTGTACTCCTTACGCTCCGAGCTCTCAGTGTAGTAGCCGACAAAATACCAGGTGCCGTAACGGTACCCAATACCGGCAACACTGACCTTCTCCTGCGTGCGGGTCGCACCGGCAGCCGTCTGATAGGTGAACGTGACCGTCTTACGCTCCGCATAGGCGGTAAACAGCTCATTCAGGTGCGGGTTATCGCTAAAGTAAATGCGCTGAAGGGGCTCGCGGTAGGTGTACAGGTTCTTCGCGCGCTGACGCTTGCCGGTCTTCGGCTCCAGGATCTTCGCGGCGGCGAGCGCCTCATCGGTGAGGTTCTCGCTGGTCAGCGCAATCTTACGCAGGATGCGGTAGGCGTCATCCTGCAGTTCGGTGCCTTCCCAGCCGCGCAGGATGGTGTTGATGAGGCGGAACTCCTCGGCGGTGGGGTTCCAGGCGGGCAGCTGCGCGGCGTTGCTGGTTTCGAGGCGGTAGCGCTCCCCCAGGTCCGTGGTCACGTGGGTGATGCGCGCGCCGGCATCACGCAGGGTCTGCTTGGCTCGTTCAAAGGCGCGTTCCTGGGCCTCGCTGAGGGAGCCGTTAGCGCGAGTGCTAATACCGAGCAGGGTCAGTAGCTCGTTGCGGCTGATGCCCTGGGTTCGGGTTGCGGCGTCGGGTGCCTCGGCGACGGTGGCGAGGCGGTTCAGGGTCATGAAAAGCTGAGCTGCGGTGGACATGATTCCATCATACCGTGTGTGTTCCGCGGCACTCGCTTATAGCCCAGGCACGCAAAAGCCCGGCGCCCCTCCCCATCACGAGGAAAGGCACCGGGCTACGCGTCTCTGCGCGTCTTACGTGAGAAGCGCGAGATGCGCGGAAACCTGGCTAATCCTTAGCGGACGTCCAGCAGGTCCACCACGAAAATCAGGGACTCGCCGGGCTTAATGACCGAGCCAGCACCGCGGTCACCGTACGCCATGTCGGCGGGAATCTCCAGGCGACGACGGCCGCCGACCTTCATGCCGAGCAGGCCCTCATCCCAGCCGCGGATAACCTGGCCAACGCCCACCTGGAACGGCAGCGGCTCGCCGCGGTTCCAAGAAGCGTCGAACTCTTCACCGGTGGAGAATGCAACACCAACGTAGTGGGTGAGCACGCGGGAGCCGGGAACAACCTCAGCGCCTGCGCCTTCGATCAGGTCGGTGATGACCAGCTCGGTGGGGGCGTCGCCCTCGGGGAAATCGATTTCGGGCTTTTCGCGGTCGAGATTACGCTGACCGAAAGACATGGGTGTCTCCTTTGATTGGTTCGAAATGAATCGAAATAGTGGGTGCGCCCGCCGCCCATACAGGATAAGCGGCGAGCGCTGTATAAAACACTATATAAAAACGTGGGTGCCGGACTACTGTGCAGTAGCCGAAGCAGTAGCCGCCGGGGTCGCAGAAGCGGATGCCGAGGCGCTCGCCTCCGCAGCAGCCGCGCTAGAAGCAGCCTGAGCACGCTGCAGAGTCTGCGGGTTCTCCTCCGCGCCCAGAATATCAACCACGAACACGAGGGGACCCGAAGGCTTGGAGCCGCCGGTGTCGTTACCGTACGCCAGGTCCGCCGGGATGACCAGCTCAACGCGGGAGCCGACCTTCTTGCCCTTCAGACCCTGAGTCCAGCCCTTGATAACGCCCTGCAGGGAGATACCCATCGGGGTGGCGGCGTTGTAGTTGCCGTCAACGACCTTACCGTCGGAGTACTGCACGCCAATGTAGCGCACGTACACGGTGTCGGTTTCCTTGACCTCGGCGCCCTCGCCCTCGATGAGGGTCTTAGCGGTCAGCTCGGTGACCTCCGGCTTGTTATCGGGCAGCTTAATTTCAGCCTTGCCGGTGGACTCATCCAGGGTGAAGGACGGCAGCGACGGGTCAGCCTCAACAGCCTTACCGGTTGCGTACTTGGGCAGCTTCGTCTTCACGGTGTACACCTCAACGTTGGTTGCGGCGCCGGGCGAAGCGGTCGTAGTGGTCACGCCCGCGGTGCTACGCTGCTGCAGAACGTTGGTGGTGTACGAGAAAGAACCGCCAACCTTAATCTTCTTCAAGGTTTCGTACACCTGCGGTGCAGCCTGCTTCAGCTGATCGTTAATCGGCAGCAGAATCGGCTCGCTGGAGTAAGTGGAACCGTTAAGCTTGCCGTCGGTGCCGTTGAACACGGCAGCCTCAACGAGCACGTAGTCACCATCGTTGATGGACTCGCCGTTACCTTCCTCAATCACGTACGCGGAGGGGCTAGAAGCGGCAAAGGGAGTCGCGAAAGACGCCTCCGGCTCAGCGGTCGCGTGCTTCAAGGTGTACTGCACCTTGGACAGGTCGCCGTTGTTGGACTGTGCGCCACATGCAGACAGTGCGAGCGCAAGAGCTGCCGCGCTGGCGCCAAAAATAGTGAGCTTAGAGCGTTTGGTCATAGTGTTATCCTCTGGGGTTTTCTGTGAGAGTGGGGCGTGTGGGTGCCCGTGTGCCACAGAACAGTTTACAGGTATAGGTTTAGCTGTTTTATGCTACGGCACGTAGCTGTGTTCAGGCTGTGTAGCGGCCGGGGTGTTCCCGAAGGCCCGAGAACCCCGACCGCTGGCGGGTTTCCCCTCATCAGAGCGTTTCTAGCGGTGCTGTTTAGGGGTGCCGTCTAGCGGTGCTGTTTAGCAGGGCGGCGGGAATGCCGCCTCCTGATGCTGACGCGCCTTAGACGCCAACAGGGTCAGCACCTCCTCAAGCTCCTCGCTACCGGTAGCAAACGGGTCCTTACACACCAGCGTGTGCTGCGGGTAGGCGTTGAGCTTCAAGTGCACCCAATCCACGGTGAACTGCTCCCCTGCCGCAACCGCCGCATTAATGAAACGCGAACGCTGCAGAGCGCGAGTGTTCGGCGGCTGAGTCTTCGCCGCCTCCGCAGCGCCCTCAGGCAGGATGCGCTTGACCGCACCGCGACGAACCAGCGCGTGGAAGACGCTACGCTCCGGGTCGATGTCGTGGTACGCCAAATCCAGCTGACGGATGCGGGCGCTCGCATAATCGGCGGGCTGACCAGCCGCGCGGGCGCGGGCAATGTACGCGTCCAGGAGCTTCTTCTTAATCGCCCAGTCAATCTCAGTATCGATGCTGCTGTAGTCGCCGGACTCGATAGCGTCCAGGGTGCGTTGCCACAGGTCCAGGGCGTATTCCACGTGATGGTGGTGCGCGCCGTACTGCTGCACGTACTGGCGTGCCGCATCCAGGTAGTGACGCTGAACGCTCAACGCCGTGTAGTGCTTACCATCCGTGGTTTCGAAGGTCGCGGTGCCGGTCAGGTCGTGGCTGATAGCGCGCAGAGCCGCCGGAACGGACACAATATCCAGGCTCGTCACCGGGAAGCGGTCCTCCAGCATGCGCAGCACCAGGTCGGTACTGGCAATCTTCAGCAGGGTCGTCGGCTCCGCCATGCTCGAATCGCCATTAATGACGTGCATGCGGCGGAACTTCGAAGCGTCCGCGTGCGGCTCGTCGCGGGTGTTAATGAGCGGGCGAGCGCGCGAGGTCGAGGTGGATGCCGCCTCCCAAATATGGTCGGCACGCTGCGAGAACGAGTACGAGGGCACACCCGTGCTAGACGCCGGGTCGGTCGAACCGGGCACCGGGCCGCCCTTCGGGTGGGTCTTACCGGCGCCCACCAGAATCTGGCGGGTCACCAGGAACGGCACGAGCTGGGCAATCAGGTCGTTGAACTGCAGTTTGCGGCTGATCAGGTAGTTCTCGTGGCTACCGTACGAGTTGCCCGCCGAATCCACATTGTTCTTGAACAGGTACAGTTCACCGTCGAGGGGGCGACCCTCAGAACCGGCGAGCAGACGCTTGCGGGCGGTACGCGCCAGGTCAGCGAACAGCAGCTCACCGGCGCGTTCTTGCGCGAGCAGCTCATCAATGCTGCCGCACTCGGCGGAGGCGTACTCGGGGTGCGAACCCACGTCAAGGTAGAGCCTGCCGCCGTTGGGCAGGAAGACGTTCGTTGAACGCCACTGATCCAGGACGGGCTTGAAAAGGGCGGCGGCGGATTCTTCGATGCTCAGCCGACCGAGCCCGTGCGGGACGTAGCTGAGCCCGAATTCGCTTTCAATGCCGAAAATACGGTGTTCCATGATGCTGACCCGGCGCAGGTGCGTCGGTTACTCGCCGCCCTTCTGGACGAAGCCGGTGACGAAGTCTTCAGCATTCTCAGCCAGCAGGCCGTCGATTTCGTCGAGCAGGTCGTCGACCTCGCTCACGTCAGAAACCACGTGGGAGGCGGCGAGGCTCAGTTCCTGCTCCTGCTCGGCTGCGGTGGTTTCGGTCTGCTGTGCGCTGATGCGTTCGCGGCTCATGGTTCTCTCCTTCAAGGGTTTTGCTCAGACCGGTTAGGGGCGGTCTGAACGTCAAGTGATGGGGTCAGGCGGGGTGCTTAGATGCGTTGCTGGAGGCGGTGTGCCGATTGTCGCGACCCGAATACCGGATACTGGATACTGCACCCTACCTGTGGGTTATGTGGTTTTCACTCTTCCGAATGGGGGTATCCGCCCCAAGGAAGAATATGAGTTTATGTGGGTTTGCGGCTGTGAGGCGCTACTAGCGCAGGCGGTTCAGCAGCGCATCCGAATGGTTCACCTCATCCAGCAACGGCTCCACCTCAGCGGCACCGTACCGGGTCGGCTCCATCATCGTAAAACGAGTCAGATCCTTCGAATACCTGCCACGGCACGAGACCGTATCCCAGTTAATACCCAGAATCTCCTCCGGCCAACGCGCCATTAGAGTGCCACGCAAAAACGCGCGTGTCTCACGCGGCGGCTCAGTCGTCGCACGCTCCACCTGCTCCGCAGAGAACAGCGTACGCATACGGCCGCGCGCCACCAGACGGTGATACAGGCTCTTCGACGGGTCAATATCAGCGTACTGCAAATCCAAAGCCTTCAACTTCGGATTCGCATAATCTACGCCCTGAGCGACATAACCGCGCACCAGCGCATACTTCACCACCCAATCCAGGCGATCCGCCAGCGAGAGCGGGTTAGTTTCCAGGGCGTCCAGAACCTCACCCCACAGGTCAAGAATCTGCGTGGTCGCAGCATCCACACCCGCCGGGTTCGACTCCTCGTGCGCACGGGAAGCCTCATAGTAGGCGCGCTGAATCTGCAGGGCGCTCGCCGAACCGCTCGTGGACACCGGGTTCGGCAGGGTCGCCGAAGACGGCGCCAGCGGCAGCTGAACCGACAGCGACAAATCGTGGCTGACCGCGTGCATCGCCGCCACCGGGTCGGACAGGCGCACGCCCGGCAGCACCGGAGCCTGCTCGCTGTGCGACTCAATCAGGTTCATCACCAGCGCCGCCGTACCAAACTTCAACAGGTTCGAGTAGTGCGAGAGGTTCGCATCCGCCGGAATCACGTGCAGACGGCGGTACTTCGACTCATCCGCATGCGGCTCATCGCGCGTATTCACAATCGGGCGGCGAATCGTGGTCTCCAGACCAATCGTGCGCTCAAAGAAATCAGCACGCGAACTAATCTGGAAGCCCGGAACCTCACCGTGCGTACCAATACCCACACGTCCCGCACCCGTGAAAATCGCGCGCGTGGCGAAGAACGGCAGGAGCGCATCCGCAACCTGCTCAAACGGAACATCACGGCTAATCAAGTAGTTTTCGTGGGCGCCGTACGACTGACCCTTCGAGTCGGTGTTGTTCTTGTACAGCTTCACCTGCGGCAAATCCTGCCCGTGGTTACCCAGCTCCACCAGCGACTCATACGCCAGCGCGTCACCGGCAGCATCATAGAGCACCGCATCGGCGGGGGTCAGAACCTCCGGCGAGGAATACTCCGGATGCGCGTGATCCACATACAGGCGCGCACCGTTAGGCAGAATCGCGTTCATGGTCACGCGGTCCCAGTCCAGACGCTCCGGGAAACCACCGCGGCCGTGCACGCCGGCGAGCGCATCCAGGGCGCTACGCGGCTCGGCGGGCTCACCCGGTGCCTGCACGCCAGCCTCACGCATAATCTCCAGGGCGATATCTTCGCTGGTCAGCTCGGTGCGGGTGTGCGTCATCTGGCTCGAGTGGGCGGTGGATGCGTCCTGAACCTGGCCGAACGCGTCACGCAGCGGCGACTCGGATTCACCCAACCACTGACCCTCGGGGGTGGTGGTCGAGTAGTTCTCTGCCTGGCGTGCCTCCTCGGCGGTCAGCTCCTCCGCCAGGGCTCGGCGTTGCAGCTGCTCGCGGAAGGCGGCGCCGCGGCGGAACGCAAGCTTGGCGTAGGTGTTGACCACCAGTGCCGACAGCACGGTCGGGTTGGTGCCCGGCGCGGAAGGCGCGATGACGCCGTACTCGGTTTCGGCACCCATAATGCGGTGCACGCCGTAGCTGGGGGTGGAGTTCATGGGTTCTCCTGAAAAAATCTATACCATCTAAAGGCTCTGGACCTGCGGTAATGCTGGTTGTATAGCGGGGTAAACGCGCGGTGTGGGCTGAGCGCACAGCTTAGTGGGCGCGCGCCGCCCGGCTCGTGCGGGCGCACGGTTTAGCGCGGCGGCTCCACCGACACCAGGCGGCCACGCACACCGGCAACGGTGAGTGCATCCTCAATATCGGGCAGCGGCGGCAAATCCACCTGATCCTCAAACTCGGCGCGTACCGCCTCCAGCAGGTGGCGGGTACCAATACCCACACCCGTTGCGTCCGCACCGGCGGTCAGCGCCTGCAGCTGCTCCTTAATCGCCGCCTTCTTCGCGCGGTCCACAATATTGCGAATCACCGCACCCGAGGCGAAGTCGCCGCGGTACAGCGTGTGCGTGGACAGGTTCGCGCTCGCACCAGAACCAACGACCATGGAAGAATCCACGGTCGCCACAGCGTACGCGGTGGAGGGGGTGCGCGCGTACAGCTGACCTGCCGCCGCCGCAATCATCGAGGTCAGGGCGGCGCGGACGGATCCGGCGGCTGCCACCTCCGCAGCGTCCAGCGGCAGGTCCTCGGTCAGGTACAGGCCGAAAATTTCGGCGGCACCGGCGGCGTCCGGGCGGTTGATGCGAATCTTCAGGTCCAGGCGGCCAGGGCGCATCACGGCGGCGTCAATCAGGTCTTCACGGTTGGTTGCACCAATCACGATGACGTTCTGCAGGGACTCCACGCCGTCAATTTCGGCAAGCAGCTGCGGCACGATGGTCGTCTCAATATCGGAGGAACGACCCGAACCGCGCATACGGAACAGCGACTCCATCTCGTCAAAGAACACGACGACCGGGTGGCCCGCCTCCGCCTTCTCACGGGCGGCCACAAAAATATCGCGAATCTGGCGCTCCGTCTCACCGACGAACTTATCGAGCAGCTCCGGGCCCTTAATGTTCAGGAAGTAGCCGCGGGTATTCGAACCCGGGTTCAGCGCAGCCGCACGAGCCGCCAGGGAGTTCGCCACAGCCTTAGCAATCATGGTCTTACCGTTACCGGGAGGACCGTACAGCAGAATGCCCTTGGGCGGTGCCAGGTGGTAGCGCTCAAAAATCTCGGGGTGCAGGTACGGCAGCTCCACCGCGTCGCGAATCTGCTCGATCTGCGCGCCCAGGCCACCAATCTGCTCGTAGGTGACGTCCGGGATCTCTTCCAGAACCAGCTCCTGCGAGCGGGAGGCGGGAACCTGCGAGGTCAGCATGCGGGTGCGCGTGTCAAGGGTGACCGCGTCACCGGTGCGCAGCTGCTCAATGTCGAGGGAACCAGCCACGCGCGCCACCTGCTGAGCACCCGAGGACGTATCAACCAGCACGCGCTGCTCATCCAGCACCTCGCGCACGGTCACCACGTCACCGAAGGGTTCGGTGTCCAGGGCAACGACCGCCTCGGTCTTGTCGTTGAGCAGTACGGTCATGCCGGGGGTGAGGGTAGACAGGTCAATGAGCGGGGACACGGGAATACGCATCATGCGGCCGCTCACCTGAACATCCAGGTACGCATCAATCTCGGCGGGAGTCTTATCGTCGGCAACCTGCTCGTAGGTCATGGTCTGGCCCTCATGCACCGCCAGCACAATCGCCGAATTCAGCGGCGGCATAACATTCTGCGACAGGGACGCGCGCAGACGCTCCACCTGGTAGCGCATGCTGGTGATTGCTTCAACGAGCTTGCGGTTCTTCTCCCCCGCACCACGAATCTGTCGGCTCATATTGTCGCGGGTTGCCTCCGCCGCGGAGAGTCGACGCAGCACGGCGTCATACTCCTGCGCGCTGACGGGCTGACTGCCGGGCAGGGAGGTCGACCCGAAAGCAGCCGAGTAGTGCGGTGCCGCGCTGGCTGCACTGTGGGCGGTGCCGTACTGGGGGGTTCCTGCCTGATCTGCAGATTCGTGGGTGGACACGGTAGCTCCTTTAGCTGTTCGTCCTAATCGGCGGCTACTCGGTGCGGGTGGTTGGGCACAGTGAGTAGCCTGGTGAGTGCACTGCGGGGGCTCCAGGCAACGCCCGTGCCCCCGCAGGTCAGTGGTTCAAATTATTCGGCGGATTCAGTCGCCTCAGCTGCTGCACTGTCGTTCTGCACAGTGCCGTTCTGTTCAAGCGCAATCTCGTTCGCACGTGCGGCGTGAGCGGCAAGGTTCTTCGCATCGCGGGCTGCGCGGCGAATCTTCTTATCGGTCACCTCACGCTCACCCACGTTCATGGGAATCCACGCGTTCATATCCTCTTCAGAGAAGTCAGTCTTGGACGCGCGGCGCTTCGGCGCCAGGCGTACCGCACCGTCAGCGAGGCGACGAGCCACGACCAGGAACGCGGTGTGTGCAACCATGCGGTGGTCGGGGCGGACCGCCAGGCCCTCCACGTGCCAGCCACGCACAATGGTTTCGTCACATTCGGGTTCGGTGAAGCGGCCGTCCAGGCGCATGCCCTCAACCAGGCGGGACATCTGGGTCACGGTCGCAACGTAGCAGATGAGCACGCCGCCGGGTGCGAGCGCCTCCGCTACAGCGTCCAGGCATTCCCAGGGTGCGAGCATGTCGAGTACGACGCGGTCGACGCTGCCGGGCTCTTCAACCTGCGGAAGGGTGTCCTGCAGGTCGCCGATGCTCAGCTTCCACGCCGGGTGGGGTCCACCGAACATGGTTTCAATGTTGCCGCGGGCGACATCTGCGAACTCTTCACGACGTTCGAAGGAGTGCACGCAACCGTAGTCGCCGACTGCACGCAGCAGCGCGATAGACAGTGCACCGGAGCCGACGCCGGCCTCGACGACGCGTGCGCCGGGGAAGATGTCTGCCTTGACGATGATCTGGGCGGCGTCCTTGGGGTAGACGACGGCTGCGCCGCGCGGCATGGAGAGCACGAAGTCCTTGTAGAGGGGGCGCAGCGCCTGGTAGAGGATGCCGTGAGTGTTGGCGATGACGGTGCCTTCGGGTGCGCCGATGAGGTCGTCATGCTTGAGGAAGCCCTTGTGGGAGTGGTACTCGCCGCCTTCGGCGAGGGTGATGGTGGTGATGCGGCCGCGTTCGTCAGTGATTTGGACGCGCTCGCCGGGGCGGAAGGGGCCGCGGCGGTTGATTGCGCCGGTGGGGGTGGGGGTGCCGCTGCTCACGGGGTGATTCTCCTCGGGTTTGGGTCAGTCTGTGCTGTTCGCCGTCGCGGCGAACTATGGACGGAAAAAGTCTTTTTCTATTTTAGCGGAGTCTGCAAATCGGCTGTGGAGTATTACCTCGCGGGCGTGATAACCAGTTATTGGGTTCTACAACCGGTTATACACAAAAGGGGTGGGTGACCCTGGACTATTCCAGAGTCACCCACCCCTTGTTGCTTTCAGAAGCCCTACGCTTCCTTCTGCGCCTCGTACGCGCGCACCTCAGCTAACATCTCTGCGGCGAGCGCATCGACCGTCTCACGGTCATACGGGCGAAAAGCGTACAGTTCCTCCATGACAGGCGCAGCCATCTTAGAGGACCACGCCCAGGCGTGCCGCCAGGATGTCACGCACCAGCGCGCCACCACCGACGGTGGTGTCCGTCAGAGCCTTCACAGCCCACGCATCCACAGCCGCCAAAGCAGCCGGCGCGTTCAGGTCCTCACCGAGTGCCTCACGCACAGCGGCCAGTAGCTCAACCGCCGCCTCATCGGTGACACCTTCAGAACCCTCACGGCCCTCAGCCATCGACACCGCGTGACGGTAAGTATCCAGGCGAGCCTTCGCGTGCTCCAGCAGCTCATCAGTCCAGAACCAATCCGAACGGTAATGCTGACCCATAATCGCCAGGCGCACCGCGTTCGCATCCTCGCCGGCCGCGCGCAGACGCGAAACCAGCACCAGGTTGCCGCGGGACTTGCTCATCTTGTGGCCGTCCAAACCGACCATGCCGGTGTGCGCGTAATGCTTAGCGTGCGGGCGCGCAGACACAGCCCACGAATGGCCAGCACCCAGGTCGTGGTGCGGGAAGGTCAGGTCGTTACCGCCAGCCTGAACGGTCAGCGAACCATCCACAAAACGGCGGGCAATCATGGTGCACTCGATGTGCCAGCCGGGGCGGCCCGCGCCCAGCTCGCCGGCATCCCAGCTCGGCTCACCCTCACGCTCAACACGCCACAGCAGCGGGTCCAGTGCGTCACGCTTACCGGCACGGTTCGGGTCGCCGCCGCGCTCAGCGAAAATCTCCAGCATCTCATCACGGCTCAGGTGCGATACCTCGCCCGGCGCCCACGAGTAGCCCTCAGCGTTCGCGGGCAGCTCACGCACAGCCTTCAAGTCCAGGTACACGTCACCGTCAGGCTGCTCAACGCCCTGCTCGTCGGTGAAACCGGGCACGCGGTACGCCAGGCCGCGGCGCAGCAAATCCTCAATCAGCGGGAACAGCCACTCAATGGACTCCAACACACCCACATAGTGCGCCGGCGGAATCACGTTCAGCGCCTTCATGTCGGTGCGGAACAGCTCCGTCTGATCCTCAGCCAGCTCACGCCAATCAACGTTCGTGGCGGTCGCACGCTCCAGCAGCGGGTCGTCCACATCGGTCACGTTCTGCACATAGGTGACCGGCACGCCCGCATCCAGCCAGGCGCGGTGCAGCAGGTCAAAAGCAACATAGGTGGAGGCGTGACCCATATGCGTCGCGTCGTACGGGGTGATACCGCAAACGTACAGGCTCGCCGCCTTATCCTCCTGAACCTGAACAATCTCACCAGCCGCAGTATCAAAAATACGCGGCAGCGCAGCCTTACCAGGCAAAGTCACAGAGGCCGGGGCATCCCAAGCTCGCATGGGTTTCCTTTCCGTAAAAACGCCCACACCCGGTGGACGCGCCACACCCGCCGCCCAACCTACGGGCATGCGGGTGCCAAAAAATCTACTTAAACAAGAATACCCGCCCGTGAGAAACTCACGGACGGGTATGTCATATCACGCTGAGGGCTAAAGCCTTAGAACGCCGAAGAAGTAGCGTTCAGAACGCCAGTGCCCAGACCAACGAAAATCAGGATACCGAGCGCAATGCGGTACCAAATGAAAACGCCGTAGGACTTCGAAGACACGTACTTCAAGAACCAGCCAATCATCAGGTAACCCACCACGAACGCAACCAGAGTAGCCACGATAGTCGACGGGATACCGTAGTAGCCGGTCGCCTCCTCGCCGGTGACCACCTTGAAGGTCTTGTACAGGCCAGACATGAACACGGCGGGCATGGCCAGCAGGAACGAGTAACGTGCCGCAGCCTCACGGGTGTAACCCATGAACAGACCCGCAGTAATCGTACCGCCCGAACGGGAAACACCCGGGATCAGTGCCAGCGCCTGTGCGCAACCGTACAGCAGGCCGTGACGGAACGTCAGGTCCTTCAGCTCACGCTGCTCACGACCAAAACGGTCCGCAAGACCCAGGAACACCGCAAAGACAATCAGCATAGTCGCCACAACCCACAGGCTACGGAACTGGGTGTCAATGTAGTCTTCCAGCAGCAGGCCCAGAACGCCGATGGGCAGGGAGCCAATAATAATCAGCCAACCCATGCGGGCATCCGGGTCATTGCGCGGTACACGACCGGTAAGAGCGCCAAACCACGCCTTCACAATGCGCACAATATCGCGCCAGAAAAAAATCAAGACCGCGGTCTCAGTACCCAGCTGGGTGATTGCGGTAAACGCGGCGCCCGGGTCAGCCTTCTCCGGCAGGATCTGGCCAACAATGTTCAGATGCGCCGATGACGAAATCGGCAGAAATTCGGTCAGGCCCTGAACAAAGCCCAAAATAATTGCTTGAATCCATTCCACGCATTCAAGGATACAGGAGGCGCACCCGCCCGGGGTGGTTCGCCGAAGGTGATGTGAAACTTCCGCA
Source organism: Rothia sp. HMSC061D12 (assembly GCF_001836735.1). Lineage (NCBI taxonomy): Bacteria > Bacillati > Actinomycetota > Actinomycetes > Micrococcales > Micrococcaceae > Rothia > Rothia sp. HMSC061D12. Next base: position 470,829 of record NZ_KV830305.1, read on the forward strand.
AACCGCCCCGTCCACACTCTGAAACGCTCAGGGTGCCGTTTCAGGAGGTACACCGCGGTGCAACCGGGGCTTATCCATAGCTCATCCACGGTTCACCCATGGCTCAAGGAGGCCGCGCAAACACCTCAAATGCGCGCTCTCCGGCGCATCAAAGGTGCGTCACCGGTGCAAGCATACTAGCCGCACGACCAGTCGAAAACACCCGTCTCAAAATCAAAAACAGCGCTACCGCACCCAAAATTCAGCACATCAAACTCGTCGAACTCAATATAACGAGCCGTCAGACCCTCCGGCAGAGCCTGCGCATAAAAATGAGTGCCACCCAGGTGAGTGCCCACCGCAATTAGCGGCTTCGCCCACTCAAACCACGCCGAATCCTCAGCATCCCAATCGAAAGGACTCAGATAACCAGTCTGCGGGTCCACATTCTCAAACACATCACTGGGGACCTTACCGGCATTCGGGTCATCCGTCGGAACCCACCCCACCAGAGCAGGCTTACGAGCCAGCGGCTGCTGACGATCCGCCAACGCCCAGGCGCTGAAGCTCTCCTCCTCACCACGATGCTCACCGGGTCGGCGCACATCCTCAGGTGGCTGTGTACGGGACGAGAACTCCTCCTCATTCAGGTACAGCACCGCAAACTCGGCATCCAAAATATCGCGCAACAACAACTGATACGGATGCACCCGCGCCTGCGCATACTGCACCTCAAACGGGTCATCACTAGCAGCATTAGCAACACCCTCAGTCGCCTCATCCTCAGCGAACTGGCCATCACCAGCGAAGAAAGAGAACGCCACAACGCCCGGATACTTCTGCGCATCCGGCAGGTACTCCCCCGGCAACCTCACCGTAAAAATATGCTGCATTGGCAAACCAGTAAACGTACTGCGCGGCCACTGATCCTGCTCAATACCGGGACCAGTCGAACCCACCCAGCCAGCCTCCCACACCTCGGTGGAACCTGCAGGCAGAGCAGTATCATCACCACCGCGCAGCTCATAATTCCAGGCACGAACAGAAGAATCGGTGCCCGCCGCATCAACGGGGCTAAACACCATCGCGTAGCTTTTCATGAGAGTTCCTCTCCGCAGATTATTCGCCCCACAGCCCACCAACGCACACAATGCCTGCGCACATTAAACGCCTAAGGGGCGGGATACATACTCCCAGTATGCGTCCCGCCCCCGCTTCATGCGCGGTTAACGGTCACCCGCAGACCCCGCACAAAGCATAAACGGTCATCGCCTACGCCTGGCGCTCATCACGCAGCGCACGGTTCACAGCCGAAATCATCGCCTTCAACGCCGCACGAGTCGTCGAGCTGTCCACGCCAATACCCCACAGCACGCGAGAACCAACAGCAGCCTCAACGTAGCAAGCCGCGTTAGCAGTCGACGAAGACGACATCGTGTGCTCCGAATAATCCATCACGCGAATATCCACGCCCTCGCCCGAAAGGATGTTCTGCAGAGCATCCACCGGACCGGTACCCGAAGCAGTACGAGTGTACGTGTGATCATCAATGTTCAGACCAACACGCAGAGTAGTCGCACCAGTATCAGCCGAATCAATATTAATCGACTCAATACGATACTTACCCCAACGCTTCTCAGGATCCGTAGCGGGCAGGTACTCATCCGCGAAGATGTTCCACAGCTTCTGGCTGGTCATCTCGCCACCCTCAGCGTCAGTACGAGCCTGAACAATCTTCGAGAACTCAACCTGCGCACGACGCGGCAAATCCAGGCCGTGATCCTGCTTCAGCAGGTACGCCATGCCGCCCTTACCGGACTGCGAGTTCACACGAATAATCGCCTCGTAGGTACGACCCAGATCGCGAGGATCAATCGGCAGGTACGGAACCTCCCAGTACACCTCATCCACGGTCTTACCCGCCTCAGCAGCGGTACGCTCCAGAGCCTCAAAGCCCTTCTTAATAGCGTCCTGGTGAGAACCAGAGAACGCAGTGAACACCAGGTCGCCACCATACGGCGAACGCTCGTGCACCTTCAACTGGTTGCAGTACTCAACAGTCTTACGGATACCGTCAATATCAGAGAAATCAATCTGCGGATCAATACCCTGGGTGTACATGTTCAGACCCAAAGTGACCAGGTCAACGTTACCGGTGCGCTCGCCATTACCGAAGAGGCAACCCTCAATACGGTCCGCGCCCGCCAAGTAACCCAGCTCAGCAGCAGCCACGCCGGTACCGCGGTCATTGTGCGGGTGCAGCGACAGCACAATGTGCTCGCGGTGGTTCAGGTTGCGGTGCATCCACTCGACAGAGTCGGCGTACACGTTCGGGGTAGCCATCTCAACGGTAGCGGGCAGGTTCACAATCAGCTCGCGGCCGTTCTGACCGACCTCCAGCTCCTCAGCCACAGCGTTCACCACGCGAGCCGCGTACTCCAGCTCAGTACCGGTGAAGGACTCAGGCGAGTACTCGTAGATGACCTTAGTGTCAGAGATCATCTGCTCTTCGTACTTGCGGCACAGGCGCGCACCCTGCAGGGCGATATCCAGCACGCCCTCCTGATCCTGGTTGAACACCACGCGGCGCTGCAGAACGGAGGTCGAGTTGTAGAAGTGCACAATCGCCTGCGGTGCGCCCTCAATCGCCTCAAAAGTGCGGGCAATCAGGTGCTCACGCGCCTGCACCAGAACCTGAATGGTCACATCCGAAGGAATGTGGCCGTCCTCAACGAGAGTGCGCACAAAATCAAAGTCAGTCTGCGACGCCGAAGGGAAACCAACCTCAATTTCCTTGTAACCCATCTTCACCAGCAGCTTGAACATCGCAAGCTTACGGTCGGTGTCCATGGGGTCAATCAGCGCCTGGTTGCCGTCACGCAGATCCACTGCGCACCAGCGCGGAGCCTTCTCAATGACCTTATCCGGCCAAGTGCGGTCCGGCAGGTCAACAACAATCTGCTCGCGGAAAGGGCGGTACTTGTGTACCGGCATGGGGCTGGGCTTCTGGTGGTTTTTCATGATGAATTTCCTGTTGGTTGGTCCGTCTCGCTCTACCCCAAATGTGGGGCTCGTACCGTGCCGGGTATCGGTCCCCGGCAGCCGTGGTCAAGGCGGTGCATCAGAAAGGATGCGAAGGTGAGATGCCGCGTCAAAAAGCCGGAACGGTTGCGGCAGATTCTAGCGTGCCCCGTTCCGGCGAATAAGCAGCAGGTTCACTGCCTGGCGGGTAACCCCGCGCTTGCTCTCACCGTCAATAGTCATGCCTCCACGCTATCACAGGGGTCGGAGGCGGTGGCAGGGCACCCGGGAAGCCGTCCATCATCTGGAAAGAATCAACGACAAAGGGGCGCAGCCACCATTTCTGGCGCTACGCCCCTTCACTCAATATTCACGTATCTGCGCTATGTTCTACTAGCTACAACCTAGTAGGCGAAAGCAGTCTGGCACTTGTGCTGATCAGCAGTCTGACCGGTCGCGTTACCCGCAATCGCAGCCTCCTGCTTCTCCATCGCCTCACCGGACGGGAAGTCAGTACCAATCGTCACCGACACGCCCAGAACCTCTTCAGTAGCCACCACGCGGGTTACGTTCAGCTTCGCGGCGATTTCCTTCGCTTCCGCCTCGTAACCGGTCGAGTAGAACACCGTGGTGAAGTTCGTCGGGCTAGCGGAGGTACCCGGAGTAACATTCGTGTAGCCCAGGCCCTCAATCACCGAAGCGATCGTAGCCGAGCGGCCATCCAGACCGGTCGCGTTGTACACGTTCACCGGAACCGTACGATCGAGCTGAACCGGAGCGGCAGCAGTAGCCGGCGCCTCCGGAGCCTTCTCCTCCTTCAGCGACTTATCATCACGCAGACGCTGGAACACATTCGCAGCATCCGCAGAAACCTGCAGGCGGTTCTCATCCTGGCTCCACGGCTCAGTCGGCACCGTCGCAAACACAACATTCGACAGGTCCACGCCGCCGAGAGCCGCACCAACACCCACCAGAGTGCTGATATTGCCCAGGTTCTTATCCACCGTCACGTTCTGAGTAATCGCCTCAGCAATATTAATCAGACGGCCCGGATTCGACAGAGTACCCTCGCTCTTCACCTTACGTAGCAGCGAAGACAAGAAGCCCTGCTGAGCCTGAATACGACCAATATCGGAACCATCCGAGAAGCCGTGGCGGCTACGCAAAAACGCAAGAGCCTGCTCACCCTCAACAGTGGAAGTACCCGCAGGAAGCTTCAGACCGCTGTACTCGTCATCAATCGGAGCGTCCACACAGACCTGAACGCCACCAACAACCTTCGACAGCTCCTTCACAGCGTTAAAGTCCACCAGCATAAAGTGGTCAATATTCACGCCGGTCAGCTTGCTAATGGTCGCCACAGTACAACCGGCACCACCACGAGACAGAGACTCGTTAATCTGAACGTTCTCCTCAGCCGGGTACACGGTGCCGCTCTCAGGGTCAGTACACTGCGGCACATCAACCATCAAGTCACGCGGGAACGACAGCACGCTCACGTTCTTGCGGTCCTTGCTGATCTGCAGAAGCATCATCACGTCCGCGCGAGCCTCAGAATTGCGGTCATCCTCATTACCGTACGCGCCGTTATTGCCCTTACGGGTATCGGAACCAATCACGAGAATGTCCAAGGCGCCGTTCTCCAGGCCGTCCTTGTAATTGCTGATGTTCAGCTCCTGAGTATGCAGATTATTGCGCATACGCAGAGCCACCACGCCACCAAAGCCAACAACAATGACGAGCATGCAAGCAGTAAGCAGAGCAATCCACTTATTGCGATTTGAAGTCATCACCGTCGTGCGCATATGACGACCGGTGCTTCGTAAACGAGGTGCCTGGGGCATACCTTTTCTCTTTCTGCCGGTGAGCAAGTGCTTTCTCAGAGTAACACTCTTCCCTATGAGCGCCGAATGAGTAGGAAAACTACTAGAATCCCAGGCGGTTCAACGCACGAGCGTCAGACTGCCATTCCTTCGCAACCTTCACATGAATATTCAGGTAAATGCGGGTACCCAGCATCGCCTCAATCTGCTCACGAGCCTTTGTACCAATCTTGCGCAGATTCGAGCCGCCCTTACCGATAATGATGTACTTCTGCGACTCACGCTCCACAAACAGGTTCACGTGCACATCCAGCAGCGGGTTATCCGCCGGGCGGCCCTCACGGAACTCCATCTCCTCAACCGTCACAGCAATCGAGTGGGGCAGCTCCTCGCGCGCACCCTCCAGGGCAGCCTCACGCACCAGCTCCGCAATGAGGGTTGCCTCCGGCTCATCGGTCAGCTCACCCTCCGGGTACAGCGGCGGCGACAGCGGAGTGTACTGCGCCAGCAGGTCAGCAACCGCATCCACCTGGAAATGCTTCACAGCAGACACCGGGATAATCGCAGCCCAGCCGCCCTTACCATCAACCGGCATCGGCTCAGAAACCTCACCGGCACGGCGCTTAGCCGCAGGACCCGAACCCTTCGCGAAAGGCACAGCATCATTCTTGCCGCCCTTACCCTTGGGGCCCTTACCCTTCTGCTTCGCACGATGCGCGGCACGCTTAGCACGAGCCGCACGCTCAGCGCTCATGACCTCCTCGCCGAGTGCCTCAACAGCCAGCAGCTGCTCACGCAACTCCTCAGAGCTCACGGTATCAGCCTTCGTCACAATGGCAACCACCGGCTTATTGCTCGACGCCACCAGCTGCGACGCAATGTAGCGGTCACCCGGGCCAATCTTCTCATTCGCCGGAATGCAGAAGCCCAGCACATCCACCTGCGAAAGGGTGCTTGCCACCAGGTCGTTCAGACGCTCACCCAGCAGAGTGCGGGGGCGGTGAATACCCGGGGTGTCCACCAGAATCAGCTGGTACTCGTCCTTGTGCACAATACCGCGGATCGTGTGGCGGGTCGTCTGCGGACGGTTCGAGGTGATAGCCACCTTCTGACCGACCATAGCGTTCGTCAGAGTGGACTTACCCGCGTTCGGGCGGCCCACCAGCGACGCGAAACCCGAACGGAAGTCCTTCGGGTAGGTCGGCAGTGGGGTGCTCAAGTCCAGAGTGCTCAAATCGAGCGGAGTGTACTCCTGGTCCATTGTGTTTCTCCTTATCAAACCCCGTGCGGGGTATGTGGGGTGCCAGACTCATCTACCGTGCGCCTTCGGGGCGGGGCAGCTGGCTCAAAGTATTTGTGCGGCGTCTATGTTCGATATTTAGCGGTTGTCGTGCTTATCGGTGGTAGGTTCAGCCTCTGCGGTATCTCCCGGAAGGTCCGGGTGCGCATGCGGCTCAGCCACGGCGGGCGGCTCGGTGTCCACGGTGAGAATATCGGCAACCTCCGCAGAATGAGCCTCCGAGGAAGACGCAGCGGAACCCTCAGCGTTCTCCTGCTCATCACGAGGCGGCTCATACCACGCCTGCAACATATCCACCTGGTGGCGGCGGCCCGACGAACCAATCGCACGAATATGAATGCCGTCAATCTCAATCTCAGAACCAACAATCGGCACCATGCCCAGATGCTTAGCGAGCAGACCACCCACCGTATCAACATCTTCATCGTCGAGTTCACGACCGAAAATCTCACCCAGCTCATCAATACCCAGACGAGCCGACAGACGGAACGTGCCGTCATCATTCAGCGTGTACTCGGGGCGCTCGTGGTCGTACTCGTCAGAAATGTCGCCAACCAGCTCCTCGATCAGGTCCTCAAGGGTAATCAGACCGGCGGTTCCGCCGTACTCATCAACCACGATCGCCACGTGCGTGGACTCGCGCTGCATCTCACGCAGCAAGTCCATGGCGCGCTTCGACTCAGGCTCAAAACGAGCCGGACGCATCAGCTCAACCACGGTCGGCAGGGCGGTACCCGCGGGGGCCTCACCGTGCAGGATAAAGGCGCGCATCGCATCCTTCAGGTAGAGCACGCCCAGAATCTCATCGCTCGAATCACCAATCACCGGCATGCGCGAATAACCCGAACGCAGGAACAGGCTCAGCGCCTCACGCAGCGGGGTGTCGCGGCTGGCGGTGAGCATGTCGGTACGCGGAACCATGAGCGAACGGATGCGGGTATCGTCCATCTCAAAGACGGACTGCACCATCTGCGCCTCGTCGTCCTCAATGGTCTCAGCGTCGGAGGCGCGGTCCAGGAACTCGCGCAGCTCCTCCTCATCGAACACGCCGACGGGAGCCTCAGCTGAACGTTCCGGCGCCAGGCGCACGCTGAACTTATCGAGCAGACCGGTCGCCGGGCTCAACAGAACCGACAGGTAGTGCACCGGGCGAGCCAGCACACGAATCGACGCGACCGGGCGGTTACGACCCAGAGCGCGTGCCAGCACGTGCAGAATCGGGTAACCCACCAGCGCAACGATTACGAGGGTCAGAACGGCGGCGAGCGCGTGTACCTCGACCAGGTTCAGCAGGCAGGTCATGGTGGCGAGCACTGCGGTAGCTGCCGCAATGAGGCGGGTCAGGCGCAGCGGGTGCGTGTACGCCTCGGAGTCGCCGTCGAGGGTGCGCTGCAGGACGCGTGCGCCGAGGGTGTCCGGGTGTGCCTCCACGGCTTCTTCCGCCTCGTTGTGTGGCAGGTAGGTGAACGCGGTTTCGGCGATTGCCGCGACCACGGTCAGACAGAGCGCAAGAACGGCGAGGAGGGCTGTAAGTAGAATATCCACGCCGCTCCCCTAGTGTCGGGTTTCGACCGGTGCGGGTCGGCCCAGGAACTCTTCGAGGATGGAACGCTGAATGCCGAACATTTCGGCTTCCTCTTCGGCGGTGCCGTGATCGTAGCCGAGGCAGTGCAGAATGCCGTGGGTGGTGAGTAGGCACAGCTCATCGAGGGTGCTGTGGCCCGCGTCTGCGCCCTGACGTGCGGCAACGGGCGGGCAGAGGATGATGTCGCCGAGCATGCCGCTGGAGGGGTTTTCGGGGGTTCCCGGTTCCAGCTCGTCCATGGGGAAGCTCATCACGTCAGTGGCGCCGGGCAAGTCCATCCACTCGATGTGCACGCGTTCCATCTCGTCTTCGTTCACAATCGCGATGGACAGGTAGGTGTCATCGGCAAGGTGCATGCGTTTGAAGGCGTGCTCGACGAGGCGGGTGAGCACCTCGGTGTCTACCGCTTCGAAAGATTCGCGGATGAAGGCGTCGGTTGCCGGGTCGGCACCGGTTGCGGGTTCTTCACAGTCGAATTCGATCTCTGCCACCGTTTAGCGTCCTTCCGGGGTGGTCTGTGCGCTGTCGGGGTTCTGCGCAGGGTTCTGCTCGGCGTTCTTTTCGGAGCCGCCGTTGATGCCGGCGCGGTCCAGCAGCTTCTCGGCTGCGGCCTCGATTGTGGCGCGCTTGACCTTGCGGTTGCGCTTGCGTTCCATTGCCTTCTGGTCTTCGCCCCACTGATCGTAGGCGGACACAATGTTCGACACCAGGGTGTGGCGAACCACGTCGGAGGATTCCAGGATGCTGAAGTGAATATCCTCCACGCCCTGCAGAATATTGCGCACCTGCTTCAGACCGGATGCCGCGCCACCGGGCAGGTCAATCTGGGTGATGTCACCGGTAATGACCATCTTCGAGCCGAAGCCCAAGCGGGTCAGGAACATTTTCATCTGCTCGGCGGTGGTGTTCTGCGCCTCGTCAAGGATGATGAATGCGTCGTTGAGGGTGCGGCCACGCATGTACGCCAGCGGTGCGACCTCGATGGTGCCCGCCTCCATGAGCTTGGGGATGGTTTCGGGCTCGAGCATGTCGTGCAGTGCATCGTAGAGCGGGCGCAGGTACGGGTCAATCTTCTCGTTGAGGGTGCCGGGCAGGAAGCCCAGACGCTCGCCAGCCTCCACGGCGGGGCGGGTGAGGATAATGCGGTTCACTTCGTGGCTCTGCAGCGCCTGCACAGCCTTCGCCATGGCGAGGTAGGTCTTACCGGTACCCGCCGGGCCGATACCGAAGATGACGGTGTTCGCGTCGATAGCGTCCACGTACTTCTTCTGGTTAATGGTCTTGGGGCGAATCGTGGTGCCGCGGGTGGAGAGGATGCTGGCGGACAGCGAGTGCGCCGGGTTGCTCAGTTCGTCGCCGAGCATGCCCATGAGGCGGTGAATGACCTGCACGGTAATCTGCGTGTCGTGGCTGGAGAGCACGCGCAGCTCGTTCAGCAGCTTTGCAGCGGTGTTGACGGCCTCGGAGGGGCCGGTGATGAGCACGTCCAGGTCCTTGGGGCGCAGGCTAATCTGCTCGAAGTAGTCCTCGATAATTGCCAGGTGTGCGTCCTGCGGGCCGAGCACGGCGATCATTTCTGCGGCGCTCTTGAAGGATACGGTGCGCGCGGTCGAGAGAGGTCGGGAGGTAGTCATATGGGCTCCTTGGCTAGTGATGTATTTACAAGTATAGATGCGCGTGATGCACCACGCACCGGTGGATTCCTGTCAGCTAGGTTCTACCGGAGGGAATCCAGTAGCGGGCGCTCTACCAGCGGCCCAGCACCACGTTCAGGGTGCACATGGCGGCAGAGCCAGCGGTGGAGGAACGCAGCACCTCGTCACCGAGTAGTGCCAGCTGCGCGCCGGCGTCGGTGAAGAGCTGCACTTCGCGGTTGCTGATGCCGCCTTCGGGGCCGACGAGCAGGTAGATTTCTTCGGGCAGGTTCTCTGCCTCGACAAGCTTGCGTGCCAGGGCGCTGAGGCGTTCGGTCGCCTGCTCATGCAGGATGAACACGGCGGCAGACTGCTCGGAGCCTGCAACTTCTTCGATGAGTTCCACCAGGTCGGCGGTGCTGTACAGGTCGTACACTTCGGGAATGAGCGCGCGGCGCGACTGCTTCGCCGCGGCGGTGACAGTGTTCTGCCACTTGGTGTGTGCCTTGGAGGCGCGCTCCCCCTTCCAGCGCACGATGGAGCGGTCCGCACTCCATGGCAGCACACCGTACACGCCCAGCTCGGTCGCGGTTTCGATGGCGAGCAGGTCGCGGCCGTCCTTCGCGAGCGCCTGCACCAGGTAGATGGAGGGCACGCTGCGTTCCTCGCGCAGCTCCTGCACCTGCACGCTCACGCCGTCCGCATTGATGGAGGCGACCGTACCGAGTGCGCGGCGGCCGGTGCCGTCACCCAGGTCGATGCGTTCGCCGAGCTCAAGGCGCTTGACGAGGGCGTGCTTGCCCTCGGGGCCGTCCAGCTCGAAGGATGCGCCGGGGGTGAGTGCGTCGTATTCTTCCGTGCTGATGTAGAAGATGGGGGCGCTCATGGTTCTCCTTGAGGGTGCGGTTTGAAAGCGTGGGTAGTGTGGGTGGAGTGTGAAATAGGTGCGTAGCTTAGTGCGTGCAGCGCAGTGCTGACAGGAATGCGGCGGGTGCGGGTTGAG
>NZ_KV830305.1:481273-537844 GCF_001836735.1 Rothia sp. HMSC061D12
TGAGTACCGCACCCGCCGCATCCTCAGCTTGGTGTAGGGATCCTACTTGAACTGGTCCTTCAGGCGGGAGAAAAGGCCGCCGCGGTGCTTGACCTGCGAACCTTCGGTGAGGGATTCACCGCGCAGGGCGGCGAACTGGCGCAGCAGTTCACGCTGCTCTTCGGTCATGTCGGTGGGGGTGACCACCTGGATACGCACCAGCAGGTCGCCGCGACGCTCGGTGCCGAGCACGGTTGCACCCAGGCCGTTGAGGGTGATTACGTCACCGCTCTGAGTGCCTGCGGGGATCGCAACTTCCTGGTCGCCATCGAAGGTATTCAGCGGGATGGTGGTGCCCAGTGCCGCCGCGACCATGGGGATATTCACGGTGGTGACCAGGTTGTCGCCCTCGCGGCTGAAGTACTTGTCGCGCTTGACGTTCAGGTCAATGTACAGGTCGCCGTTGGGGCCACCGTACAGGCCTGCCTCGCCCTTGCCGCGCAGGCGGATACGCGCCTGGTCGTGCACGCCGGCGGGAACGTTGAAGGTCAGCGGCACGTCTTCACGTACGCGGCCCTGACCGTGGCATTCAGGGCAGGGGGTCTTGATGACGGTGCCGTAGCCGTGGCAGTCGGGGCATTCGACCTGCTGCATGACGGTACCGAGGATGGACTGCACGCGGCGCTGCATGAAACCGTGACCAGAGCAGGTGGTGCAGGTTTCGGGCTGGGTGCCCTCTGCGGTGCCTTCACCGTTACAGGACTTGCAGGTCACGGCGGAGCGACGCTCAATGGTCTTCTCAACACCAAACACGGCGTCCTGCAGGCTGATGGAGACCGTAATCAGGTCGTCCTGGCCCTGACGCATGCGGGATGCGGGGCCGCGGGCACCCGCCGCGCCGCCGGTGAACATGTTCAGTAGGTCCTCGAAACCGCCGAAGCCGCTGAATCCGCCGCCCGGGTAGCCGCCGCCTCCGGGGTAGCCTGCGCGACCCTGTTCGTCGCCGGTGGTGTCGTAGTTGCGGCGCTTTTCAGGGTCGGAGAGCACCTCGTAGGCGAGGGTGACGCGCTTGAATTCTTCGGCTGCGTCCTCGGAGGGGTTCACGTCGGGGTGCAGCTGGCGTGCCTTCTTTCGGTACGCCTTCTTGATCTCTTCGGGGCTGGCGTCTTTCGATACGCCGAGAGTATCGTAGTGGCTCATGCGTTTCCTTCCTCTCGAGACGATGGCGGTGCTCGATGAGTGCACCGCCAACAATGGTCGTATCAATTCTAGGGGATACTACCCCCGACCCGATACAATGGCTAGGCTGAATGGGGGTCGCTCCCGCTATCCGCTTAATCTGCGGCGCGCGTGCCCCTGAAATCGGTTCCGTAGTCCTACCGTATCTGTGCCCCTACCGCCTGCGAAGATTGCCCCGAAGGAGAATACGTTGAGTACCCACCACTCCCCCTACGGCTGGGGTGCCCAGGATCTAAACGCCGCCCGCATGAGCCGCCAGGCGCCGCCTCCGCGTAAGGTGCCGCTGCAGCGCGGCCTGCTGATTGAGGATATTAACGGCTGGGTGGGTGAGGTCGTGAAGGCTGAACGCATCGGCGGTGCCCTCTTCTTCGGGCTGGAGGACGCGAAGGGCCGCGTGAAGAATTTTCCGCTGGGTCCGGGCTACCTGATTGAGGGTGAGCCTGTTGAGATTGTCGCCCCGGTGGCGGCGAAGGAGCCGAAGCGCACGATTTCTCGTTCCGGTTCTATTGCGGTGAAGAACGCCCCCGCTCGGGTGGCGCGCGCCTCCCGCATCTGGGTTGAGGGTCTGCACGACGCCGAGCTGGTCGAGAAGGTCTGGGGTCACGATCTGCGCGTTGAGGGTATTGTCGTGGAACCGCTGCACGGCGTGGATGACCTTGCCGGTGCGATTCGTGAGTTCGCGCCGGGCCCTGGCCGCCGCCTGGGTATTCTGGTCGACCACCTCATTGAGGGAACGAAGGAGCAGCGCATCGTTGCGGAGGCGCTTGCCGTGCCGGGTGCCGCCGGGCACGTGAAGATTGTGGGCCACCCGTTCATCGATATTTGGCAGGCGGTCAAGCCGTCGGTGCTGGGTTTGAAGGCGTGGCCGCAGGTACCGCGCGGCGAGGACTTCAAGAAAGGCACGCTACGCCGCCTGGGCCAGCCGCACGAAACGCAGGCAGACGTGGCGCAGGCGTGGAAGCACATCCTCTCCCGCGTTGACTCCTACGCAGACCTGGATCCGACCCTGCTCGGCCCGGTCGAATCGCTCATTGACTTTCTGACCGAGCCGGGCGCCTAACCGCACCCGAAACCCGCTATTGCGCCCCCGTCTGCGAGCGCAGGTGTGAATTTGCTCAGAACCCTTCCCTCGAGGGCATTATCCTGTGGGTTTTGTCCCCTAAAGCGGTACAATAGTTGAGCGTGTGGCATTGCCCCTGTGGGTTTTGCCGCAACATCACTACACTCTTAGGTCACCACCGCTCAAACGATTTGCCTCTTCGGAGGGTATATCCACCGGCTTAGGTGATCACCACAAGAAACTTCTATCGAACCAGGATTTTCGTGACTAACGATGTTCGCCCGGCAACCGGGCCTCAGAAAACCCGTAAGATTAGCGTGATTCAGGACCGCAACCGTGCGACTCTCGCGCATTTCGGCGGCATTCTCGGCATCATCCCTTCCGCTGCGGTTTTCTACGTCAGCCGCAATAACGCGCCCTTCGCGGAGCAGGAAGCTCGCGAGGCAATGAACTTCACCCTCCTGCCCTCCATTGCTCTGGTGGCGCTGTGGGTTGTGTCGTTCCTGCCCGGCATGGGCAACATTGCCATGGTTCTGGGTGCGCTCGTGTGGCTGTTCATGGCTATTGCGTCGCTGCGCGCTGGCATTGAGGTGAACCGCGGTGAGCCGTACAGCTACCGCATTAACCCGCGCCTGCTGGACCGCTTCTACTCCACCGAGAACGCAGAATCCGCAGAGTCCTAAGAATTGACGGTCCTAAACCGCGCTGTCTCAGAACCGCGCTGATAGCTTTTACGTTTGAACGCCCCGCACACAACGTGCGGGGCGTTCTACGTTTAAGTGGGGCTTCTTTACCCTGTGCGCGTGAATTACTGCAAACTCTACCGAATGGTGCTGTAGATAATCGTTGTTAAACGATCGTGGGCCCCTGTTACCAGGAGCCCACAACCGTATTCACTCAACTTCAGCAAAGACGAGAACACGCTGTTAGACATATACCGTCCTGCCATGACCTATTATGGCACAGCGTAACCTTCAACCACAACTTGAAATTGGGTGTTTTGGAAAATTTTTTCTCGGGAAAGTAATCGAAAAATACGCACTCTAAAAGTGGCATGAAGGAGTGGAAAATTCTTTCGGCTAGTCCAGCACAAATGCGAACAATTAGCACACCGGTGTAAGGTGTGATGCTCCCCCAAAGTCCCTCCAAATAGCCCCAAAAAATTTTTTTAAAAGTTTTTTGAGACCCGCAAAAACACCCCGAAATCACCGAAATATTACGGCAATACCGGGGTGCACGCCATTCGCAGGCAGCGTTAGAGAAAAGCATCAAGTGGAGCTGCGACAGACCAGAACCGGAACGCCGCCCCGATTGAAAAGCCCCTTGTCAGGCCAATGCTTCTTAGTGCTCCTCGTGCTCTTCCGAGACCTCCGGGAGCAGCTCGCGGGTGACCGCATCGCCCAGCAGGCGGCCCTTGAGGGTCAGGCACACGTGAGCTTCAGGGTCAGGTTCAGCTTGAGAATTCAAAGCATCAGGCTCAATCAAAGCTTGAGAAACCAGCCAGCGCAGGGAGGCGCCCAGCTGCGCCTCATCGTGCACGGCGAGCAGCTCGCGCATCGCCAAGCCCTCACGCACACGGATCATGAGCATAATCGTCTCAAAAGCACGAGTGGCGGTGTCCAGCACCTCACGTGCCGCCGCCGGGGACTCCCCCGCACGCACCTTCTGCGCGTACGGCACCGGGTGCTTCACGTTCCACCAGCGGGTACCGTTCACGTGCGAGTGCGCGCCGGGGCCGATGCCCCACCAGTCCTGGTTGCGCCAGTAGGCGAGGTTGTGGTCACTGCGGGTGTCCTCGCTACGCGAGTAGTTGGAGACCTCATACCAGTTGTATCCGGCTTCGGTGAGTAGCTCCTCGGCGAGCAGGTACATGTCCGCCATGAGGTCTTCGTCGGGCATGGTGTATTCGCCGCGGCGGATCTGTGCGGCGAGCTTGGTGCCGTCCTCTACAATGAGCGAGTACGCGGAAATGTGGTCGGGTTCGTATGAGATTGCGGCGCGAACACTGCGCTCCCACTGGTGCAGGCTCTCCCCCGGCGAACCGTAAATCAGGTCCACGGACACCTGCAGGCCGACCTCCTTAGCCCAGGCGACGACCTTCGGTACGTTCGACGGCGTGTGGGTGCGGTCGAGTACCTGTAGCACCTCGGGGACGACGGACTGCATGCCGAAGGAGACGCGGGTGAAGCCGCCGTCCTTGAGGGTCTGCAGGTCTTCGCGGGTGACGGAGTCGGGGTTCGCTTCGGTGGTGACTTCTGCCCCTTCGACGAGGCCGAATACGTCGATGGCTGCCTGTAGGATGCGTACGAGGTCGCGGGCGGGCAGTTTGGTGGGGGTGCCGCCTCCGAAGAAGACGGTGTACATGGGGCGTTTTGCGATGCCGGATGCTTCGAGGGTGCGGGCGGCGAAGAGGATTTCTGCGATAGCGTCGTCGGCGTAGGTGCCGAGGCCGATGCCGTCGCCGAAGTCTTCGGTGGCGTAGGTGTTGAAGTCGCAGTAGCCGCAGCGTACGGAGCAGAAGGGGATGTGTACGTAGAGGCTGAAGTCGCGGGTTTCGCATCCTGCCGCGCTGGTGGCGGGGATGCGCCCGTCGCGGGGTGCGGGGTCGCCGGTGGGTTGGGCGGGCATTCTGCCTCCTGGAACTAGGTGTAGAGGTCGGGGGGATCAAATATGGGCACCGCGCATGCGGCTACGCGGGTAGTATCAGCAGGCGGATGGCATCAACGGACGGGTAGTATCAACAGACAGCGTGCAGAGAACCCGGCGGTACACGAGGCACCAGCCGGGTTCTCCACAATCAACAGGTCAGCACACAGCCGGAAAAGCTACAGCAGCGAAAGGCTACTTCTTCTTTTCCTTCTCCTCGCTCGAAGACAGCGCCGCGATGAAGGCCTCCTGCGGGACTTCCACACGACCGACCATCTTCATGCGCTTCTTGCCTTCCTTCTGCTTCTCCAGCAGCTTACGCTTACGCGAAATATCGCCACCGTAACACTTGGACAGAACGTCCTTACGCATCGCGCGGATATTCTCGCGGGCAATAATACGCGAACCGATAGCCGCCTGAATCGGCACCTCAAACTGCTGGCGAGGAATCAGCTCACGCAGCTTAGAAGTCATCATCAGGCCGTACGAGTACGCCTTATCGCGGTGAGTAATAGCGCTGAACGCATCCACCTTCTCACCCTGCAGCAGGATGTCGACCTTCACCAGGTCTGCCTCTTCCTCGCCGTCGAACTTCCAGTCCAGCGACGCGTAACCGCGGGTGCGGGACTTCAGCTGATCGAAGAAGTCGAACACGATCTCTGCCAGGGGCAGGCGGTAACGCATCTCCACACGATCCTCGGAGAGGTAATCCATGCCGCCAATCTGGCCGCGGCGAGCCTGGCACAGCTCCATAATCGCGCCAATGTACTCGCTCGGGGCAATAATCGTACACGCCACCATGGGCTCGCGAATCGTCGCGACCTTACCCTCGGGGAATTCACTCGGGTTGGTCACGCGCTTAGCGTTGCCAGCCTCGTCCACCACGTCGTAAATAACGTTCGGCGCGGTCGAAATCAGGTCCAGGTTGAACTCGCGTTCCAGGCGCTCACGCACAATCTCAAGGTGCAGCAGACCCAGGAAGCCACAGCGGAAACCGAAGCCCAGAGCGGCAGAAGTCTCCGGCTCGTAAATCAGTGCGGCATCGTTAAGCTTCAGCTTATCCAGCGCGTCACGCAGCGCCGGGTAGTCCGAACCGTCAATCGGGAACAGGCCGGAGAACACCATCGGCTTGGGGTCCTCGTAACCGCCCAGGGACTCCTCGGCGGGCTTGGCGGCGGAGGTGACGGTATCACCCACACGGGACTGACGGACGTCCTTCACGCCGGTGATGAGGTAACCCACCTCGCCCACGCCCAGGCCCTTCGAGGGCACAGGCTCAGGGGAAATCACGCCGATTTCGAGCAGGTCGTGCTCAGCGCCGGTGGACATCATCTTAATCTTCTGGCGCGGCTGCAGGCTACCGTCCACAACACGCACGTAGGTGACCACACCGCGGTAGGAGTCGTACACCGAGTCAAAAATCATGGCACGCGCCGGGGCGGATGCGTCACCCTGCGGGGCGGGAATCGCCTCCACAATACGGTCCAGCAGAGCCTCAACACCCTCACCGGTCTTACCCGATACGCGCAGAACCTCGTCCGGCTCGCAACCAATCAGGTTTGCCAGCTCCTCAGCGTACTTATCGGGTTGAGCCGCGGGCAGGTCAATCTTGTTCAGCACCGGGATGATGGTCAGGTCATTCTCCATCGCCAGGTACAGGTTCGCCAGGGTCTGAGCCTCAATGCCCTGGGCGGCGTCCACGAGCAGAAGCGCACCCTCACACGCGGCCAGGGAGCGGGACACCTCGTAGGTGAAGTCCACGTGGCCGGGGGTGTCAATCATGTTCAGCGCGTAGGAGGTGCCGTCAACATCCCAGGGCATGCGCACAGCCTGAGACTTAATGGTGATGCCGCGTTCACGCTCAATGTCCATGCGGTCCAGGTACTGCGCCTTCATATCGCGCGGGGCAACCACGCCGGTGGCCTGCAGCATACGGTCTGCGAGGGTGGACTTACCGTGGTCAATGTGGGCGATAATGCAGAAGTTGCGAATAATCGCGGGGTCGGTCGCCGCCGGAACGGGCGGGTTCTTCGACATGGGTGCCAATCACATCATCCTTTCGAGATGCTGGCTGCGGGTATGGGCATAGTTACCTATCATTTTCCCATACCCGCGCCATATGTGCGAACGGACCTAGCGTTCCGAAGAATCCTCCCCGGAATCCACACCACCATCTGCAGGGTTTTCACCCTCGGATGCGCCACTGAGGGAATCCAGGTAGCCCTCAATATCCTCAGCAATCACCTCGCCGGAGACAGTGCGCAGAGTCGAATCCATCTTCTGCTCAATCTCACGCACCAGCTCAACCTTCTCGTAGTCCTTCGCCATTTCTTCGGCGAGCTCCGCCTCCCACTCATCAGCGTGGGTGCGCAGGCGGTCGTACTCCTCCGACTCGACCTTGATACCGAGGATGACCTCCAGCGCCTCGATGAGGCTCACGACCGCGCGCGGGTTCTGCTGGTCAAAGCTCAGATACCCCGGGATGCTCATACGCAGCATGACCGAGGAAGACAGGCCGTGCTCGGCGGCGAGCGCAGACATTGCCATCGTCACCGAGGTAGAACCGGTGAAGTACTCGTGCAGAATACCGGGGATTGCCGCCAGCTTCTCGTCGTAAGTGGTCAGCGTGTACGGGTACGGGCGGGTGTGCGCCACCTGATCCTCAAAGGTCTCAACGAAGATTGCGTGGTCCACGTGGAGCTTCTTCACGTACTTGAAGAAGCGGGTCATGAACCGCTGCAGGCACAGACTGGGTGCGGGGCCGGTCACCACGAGCAGGCGCAGGCGGCGCTCCGGGATGGTGACCATGTTGTAGAACATCTTGGGCCACACCAGAACCGTGGATTCGGAGTCGTCGCTGTTCTGCAGCTGCGGGGCGACGGAAGCATAGTCGTAGAAGTCGTCCATGTCGAAGCCGGGGCTCTCATCGCACGGGTCGAACGCGCGGTGAATCACGTCGAGGGCGTCCTCACCGTTGCCCGGGGGTTCTTTCACGGAGTTGAAACCGACCAGCATGACGGTCGTGTAGTTGTCCTCCTCGGAGGATTCGCCCAGGCCTAGCTTGCCGAGCAGGCCCTTCTTCGCGGGCTGTTCTGTGGAGGCAGGCTTGGCGAAAGCGTCAAAGAGTCGGGCGGGAGGGAAGTTCGGCTGGCTCATCGTTGTCCTTAGCTCGTGGTCGGTGGTTGTGTGGTGGGTGGTGTTGTAAAAAATATGTTCTATATTCGGTTATGCCGCCCAAAACCCCGGACGGAAAGGGAAACTATGTTAGAAAGGCAGAAGCGCCAAATCGTATGGAGTGCCAGCATAAACATCCGGCAACTCACCATTAGCTACCTTCTCACGATACAAGCTGGTTACTTCGCTATATTTGAAGGGGAATTCCTTAGCTTCGTTCCTACGCTTAATCTCTGCCAGACCCCACTCATATTCGGCACCGGGGCGTGCCACCGGAGCATTGAAAAAACGCCCTCTCAACTCAGCACGCATCCACCCCTCCGGAGTATTTACATCAAACAGGGGCTTCGTAAAATCGAACGGAGCACGCCAATACTCAGGGTCTTCACGATAATCGTAAGCTTCTTCTGCGATCTCGCTACTCATGGGAAACCTCCTGATAATATGCAAAAATATGTACCCACATCGGCGCTATGTGCAACGCCGCTTAGGGCGCTCTGATAGGCGCGGGTAGTGTGTGGTACCGCCGATAGTTCCCACTATACGGGCTTCCACGCGACCCGCAAGTGGTTTGGTCACCGGGCGGGCGCCTCCCCGAATCTGGGTGTAAAAATTCAGTAACGAGTCACCAGATGCGAACACATCACTCACCCGCAGTTGCGTTTAGGCTTTCGCCTATTACCCTGTGTCCTGTCATGGTGTGTCCCCGTAACAGGGTAGGGCGGGTTAAGATAGCTGGTATGGATTCACAAGGTATAGGAAATCTTTTTGCTGGTGTATCAGCACTTGGGGCTATCGTTTCGGCAATTTTAGCCTATATTACGTGGCGTCAAGCCCTTGGCTCTAAGGAGGCCAAGGCAAAGGCAGATGAGGCCCACAAAGCAGCTCTAGACATGCGTGATGCGGCTAAGCGTTCTGCAAAGGCTGCAGAAGAACAGGCTAACCAGGCTGAACTGGCGCGTAAAGCGGCAGAGGAACGATCCCGGCAAGCGGAGGAATTACTCGAGCAGATGTCAGATATTGCATCCAGCCTATGGCGGCCTGAGCTTGAACTGACGCATGAAGGAGCTAATTGGTTTAAGCTACGTAATGTCACTAATGCCCCTATCAAGATTCTTAAAGTAGCGAACGCCAACAGGTTTAAAATGTGCCATTGCCCAAGTATTCCTGGTGTATTGAGGTCCGGCGAGGAGGTCAGAGTCACACTGAGCCATATGGCTAACGTTACCAACCTGGAGCTTCAAATTGATGGGCGGGATGACATCGTCTACGTCCCGATTCGTTATTCGAATCAGTAGGTCAAATGCATCATTACTCTGTCCTTATCAGCATAAGGTCAAAACCGGTAATGGTCCTCCTGAAAAACCCCTTTACTTTAGTTGTGCCTCACGATAACTAGGCATAGTTCGAAGAACATCGTCTGTGCATAAATTGGTCACAATTTACTCACAACTTTATAACGGGTAAACACCCACAATAAACGATTCGGGCAAAAAGAGACCCCCTGCGTTCCCCTTAGAGGAGGGGGAACGCAGGGGGTCTCTGCCCTTAAACCAGAGAGGTACTTAGGTACCCCGCAAGTTTTAGAAAGCCTTGTTTACCAGCGCAGCAAGACCGGACTTCTTGTTTGCAGCGGTCTTCTTGTGCAGAACACCCTTGGAAACAGCCTTGTCCAGCTTACGGTTCACAAAACGCAGAGCCTCAACAGCAGCTTCCTGGTTCTGTGCCTCAACAGCAGCCTTGACCTTGCGGGTCGCGGTCTTCAGCTCGGACTTTACAATGTTGTTGCGCAGGCGAGCCTTCTCGTTGGTGAGGATACGCTTCTTCTGAGACTTAATGTTAGCCACAATTAAACTTTCTGTTTTGTCTTATTGGTCGGTGAGGGCGACGCTGGCCGATCATCGACTGAGCGGCGTGGGGATGCCTATGGCAACCGGCCAGCAGTGCCCGATGACCATCGGACACTCAACCACACATAATACCAGATGAACAGCCTCCACGACAGACCCTCGCGGAGAGAAAAATACTGTGAAAACCACTACACGCAGCCTCCACATCCGGCGCAGACGATTGGCGCCGGTCGCCGGTGAAACTACCGGCGCAGGACGTTAGCCGTTACGGCGAGTCCACGCACGCTCAATCAGGCGGAACGTATCCTCCGGCATAATCGCACCCTCACGGCGCATCGAATCCGGGCGAACACGAATCACACGGTTCAGCTTCACCTCAGAAGCGCGGCCCTGCGGATCCCACGGACCCGAACCAATATCAAGGTAGTTCGGGTCAGCGTGCTCACGGTTATTGTGATCCTTGCTGGTCATCATGAGCGCCAGCAGGTACTCACCGTCACGACCCACCAGAAGCACCGGGCGATCCTTACCCTGCGAGTGGTCCTCCTCGAAGGGAACCCACGTCCACACGATTTCACCCGGGTCAGCGTCGCCATCCAGGGAGGGCGAGTACTCAAAGTTGATCATGTCGCGGTAATCGCCCGGGTAATCCGAACCGTCGGATGCGACGGTCGAAGCCGGTGCGGAAGGCTTAGGTGCTGAGGAAGACTTCGGGGCGCTCGGCTTAGGCGCCGAAGAGCCGGAGGTACGAGCCTCACGCTGACGAGATTCATCCTTGCGGGATTCACTCTTCTGGGAGGACTCGGAGCCGCCCTTAGACGCAGTAGCGTCGTTGAGGGCATCCTCTGCCGCCTTCTGCAGGAAGGGCAGCAGGGCAAAGAAAATTTTCTTCAGAATTTCGAGCATGGGCTCTATTATGCACTACAGGCGCGGAGGTAGAGCAATCGCCAAAACAGCCTGCTCCACCGCATACACGGCGTCCTGCGACTCGCCCTTCAGCTGGGCGTCAGCATCAGCCAGAAGCTGCACAATATGCGCCAACTGGGCGCCGGTAAAACGGCGCCCGTCACGCTGAGCCTGCTCAACCTGCCACGGCGCCATACCCACCTCACGCGCCAGCTCGTTAGCGCTCATGCGCACGTGGTGCACGCGCGCAATATTGCGGATGCGCATGGCGAGCGCACCCAACATCGGAATCGGCTCCGTGCCGGTGGCAAGGGAATGGCGGAGCAGACGCAGAGCCTCCGGGGCGTTACCGGAAATCGCGGCGTCACTGACGCGGAATGCGGTGACTTCGGTGCGGCCGCCGTAGTAGCGGTTCACCGCCTCCTCGGTGATTTCGCCGGGTACGTCTGAGAGCAGCTGCTGGCATGCGGCGGCAAGCTCCGCAGTGTCGGAGGCGGAGGCAGTCAGCAACGCCAGAGCGCCACCGGTAATGGGGCGCTGAGCGGCGGCAAATTCTCCCGCCAAGAACTCGCTCTTCTCACGGTCGGTCTTGAGCGCCTTGCAGTTAATGAGCACGAACTGGGAGCGCACCAGGTCGATGAGCTTCTTGCCGCGGTTACCGCCCGAGTGGTTCAGAATGAGCATGATGTCCGGCTCGGGGGCGTTCAGGTAGGCGAGCGTATCGGTCAAAAACTCGTCGCTCATGGAGGCTACGTTCTCAACCTCAATGATCTTCGCCGAACCGAACAGGGAGGGCGAAGCGTGCAGGATCAGCTCCCCCGCCGTGTAGGTGGCGGCGTTAATCTGAACGCGGTCCACCTCCGGGTGGATGCTGCGGAACAACTCACGCAGGCGCGCCGCAGCGCGGGAGGCGAAGTACTCCTCCGGGCCGTAGAGCATGACGGCGGGTGCCGGGGTGACGGTACGCCACGCGGTGTCGAGGGCGGGGCCGCCTCGGCGGGCGTAGCCTCGGGAACCACCACGCTGGGTTGAACGCTTACGCTCGGACACGCTTATCACTCGCCTTTATCTGCAGGGTACGGGCTGAACTCGGCCCCGCTGCGCACGGGGGTGCTGCGCGGGTAGAGTCTTGAGTATCCATCATAGCGTTTTCTTCTCAGATGCCTCCTAGCGTTGGTTAGGGTTAGTTGGTCAGGGTCAGTCGGTCAGAGGTAGATGCTTGCGGTTAGATACCCAGGGTTAGTCGGTCAGGAACGGGCGGGCTGATTGGGGCGCTGATGGGAGGGCGCGGTGTGCGGTACCACCCGCAAATACTGCCGGTGTGTGACCGCGCGGTAGCGGCGCGCATCCACCCACCACAGGGCAACGCTCAACGCCAGCACGCAGAGGGCGCTACACACCACCGCCGGGACACTCGAACCTGGCTCCCAGGGGTTACCCGGCGCGTGCGCGGCAGTGTGTGCCGCCCACTCGATGCCCTGCGAGGCAAGGCCACCGGCACGCAGGCACAGATCCGCCGCAGTGGGCAGACCCAGGAGCATGAATCCGAGCGCCGCCAGCCCGGCGAGCATACTCAGCGGCGCCAAAGGAGCCGCAATCAGGTTCGCCGGAACCGAGTAGAGCGGCACCTTACCGCTCATCGCCAAAATCAGCGGGGTGCACCACAGGGACGCCACAATCGGCGTGGCGAGCATTTCCGCGCAGAACACCGGCATGACGCGCATGAGCAGACGAATCAGCGGCGGGCCCAGCAGAATCAGCGCGGAGGTTGCCGTCACCGACAGGGCGAACCCCATATCCACGGCGAGGTGCGGGGCGGCAAGCAGACACATCAGCACCGTGGTTTGAAGCGCCGCCAAAGACTGGCGACCCGAACCGCGCAGCATCGCGTAAGCACCGAGCAGACCCATGGCGAGGGAACGAATCACGGAACCCTCAGAGTCCAGCAGCATGGCGTAGGCGAGCACCGCCGTAACCCCGCACAGCACCATGACGCGGTGCGGAATGGCGAGGGTGCTCAGCCGGTGCACGAGCGGCGGCAGGGCGTGAGCGTTTGGCGGGGTAGGTTGATGGGGCTGGACGGGGCGGCGAGAATGAGCCGCGCTTATCCCCCGCAGCCGCTGCCTCCACGAGCGGAACAGCAGGTACGCGCTGGCGAAGCGGTACGGGCGAATAGCCAACACCAGCCGGTACGCACCCAAAAACACAATGGCAATATTCGCCCCGGACACCGCCGTAATATGGCTGAGCCCGCTGAGCTTATAGTCCTCCCGCGCGGTGGAACTCATCAGCGAATCATCCCCGTAGGCGGTACCCAAAACCAGTGCCGCCGACTCCGTGCCGAGGGTGTCCAGGGCGCGGGTGCGCAGCTGCTCCTTGAGCGTGGACAGATACGGCTCCTCCGCCGTCTGGTCGGTAGCGTTCGATCCGGCACCGGAGGCGGGCGCAGGAAAAATAGTTGCGCCGCTCAGCTTCGCCGTGGAACCGTTGAATTCCACCGTACCGAGGGCGGTCACCTTCATACCCGGATAAATTGCCTGCGAGCGCGCGGTACCGCTCCCCTGGTGCTTAGCCGCCGAACGTGCCTCCAGACGCTGCGCGGCGCTCTTCGCCGAACCGTCACGCCGGTACACGCGCACCCGCTCATTCACCAGCGCACGCACGCTCCGCCCCTGAATTTCCTCCAGCTTAATAACCACCAGAGTAGTGCGCGAATCCACGCGGCGAACCTGCTCCACCGTGCCATTCAGACGAAGCGAAGCACCCTGCGCCTGCTGTAGCGTGGCGCGGGATACATCCACCCCCGTAGCGCACAAAAGCACCGCCTGAACCGTGACAATACACGCCAGGAAAACCAGCTGACCGGTCGTGCGAAACAGCAGGCTGTAGGGCATCACCGCACGCGGCGGAAAGAACAGCAGAATCGCCAGGCACCCCAGCAAGGCAATAAGCACGCACGCCAGCGGATGCACCACCCGCCACGTGCCCACGGTCAGCGCCGCCGCGGTAAAAGCCCACAGCGCCAGCACCGTGAAACTCAGGCGAAGGTCCAGGTGAATGAGGCTTCCCTGGGCGCGCAGTTCCTGCTCATCACGGCGGGTACGCCACCGTTCAGCGCCGATGCTCCAGCGGTAGCGGGCACGGTCATACGCCGCAGCCGCGGACCGGGTGAGGCGCCGGGTGAGGCGCGAGGAGCCGGGAAAGAGCTCCCGCTCCCCTAGTTGCCCCGTGGGCTTGCGCGGTGCGCTGAGTTTTTGAGGTGTACTGAGTTTTTGCAGTGCGGCGGGCTTTCGCGAAGATACCCGCTTGCCCCGCGAAGGGCGCCCCTGCGGTGCAGGATCCCGGCGGTTCCACGCAAGCATTAGACCGTCACCAGCGGGCGCAGGTTCTCCAGCATGGATGGGCCGATACCGGGCACCGCATCCAGCTCATCCACGCTGCGGAAGCCGCCGTGCGCCTCACGCCAGGCAATAATGCGCTGAGCCATCGCCGGGCCAATACGCGGCAAGCTCTGCAATTCCTCGGCGGTGGCGGTGTTAATGTTCACCGGGGTTGAGCCCTTCTGCGCGCTTCCCGAAGCGGTCAGCGTGCGTGCAGGCTGAGGGGCATTATTCTGAGCCGCGCCACTCTGCGCGGTATTACCCTGACCCACATTTGCCGTGCCACCGTTGGGCTGAATCTGTGCCGGGGCAGCCGTTTCACCGCGATGCGGCACATAAATCTGCACCCCGTCACTGAGCGCACCGGCAAGGTTCACGCGGTCCAGGTCAGCATCCGCGGCGGCACCGGAGGCAGCGGCAATCGCATCCACGGCGCGGCCCTGCGCGGGCAGGGTGTACACGCCGGGGTTGTTTACGGCACCCGCCACGTGCACCCGCACGGTAGCCTCACCGGAGGCACCACCCTGCGCAGATTCACTCGGGTTAGCGCTCGGCTGGGCAGTGGATTGGGCACCGGGGCTCTGCTGGGCACCCACCGCCTGCACCGACTCGGCGGGAGCACTCGGAGAGGCAAGCTGCTCGGCACGCGGCGCCGCCGAAAACTGGGTCGCACCCCACACCACGGCAACCAACGCCAGCACCGCCACCAGAAGCAGCACGCGCGGCGACAAACCCCAACGGGTACTGCGGGTGGTGCCGGGCTGATCAGCCTGCTCCCACTCCGCCCAGTCGTCCACCTCATTCCAGTCGGGCTGCTGATCCCAATCAGACCAGCCGTTCGACTCCGGGTGGGATGCCGCGGGCTGACTGGTAGGTGCGGGCTGGTTAGCCTTGGGCTGAGAAGTTTCAGACTGCGAAACTTCAGGCTGCGCAAAATCAACGTCTGAGGACTCGCCCTGCGGCGCCTCAGCATCTTCGGGCGTTACCTCAGCGGCGATAGCCAGCGGCACGGTGTCCTCGGCATCCGGCGCACCGTTCTTGCGGGCGCGCGGGCTGCGGTAGAGGCTGTTCATCAGGGAGCGGGCGCTACGCTGCGCGCCGCTCTGCTGGGATACGTTGTCTTGCACAGCACCGTTGTCCTGTTCAGGGCTCAGGCTCTGCAGGTGGTTCTGCTCGTGGTTGGGGGTCATGCTCGTCATACCCCTACCCTAGGCTCACGCGCGCGAACGCACGAGCGCAAACAAAGAACCTGTGGATAACTCCCCTCTCGCAACGAGAAAGGAGCCATCCACAGGCTCATTTTTGAAAAATATGCGGTTTTTGTTTAAAAACGGCGGGGTCGGGGTTGTCATAAAACCGTCACAAACACCTCAGCCACACGCGCAGACACATGCCTAGCCACACGGGCAGTCAGCCCCGCGCAAGACCAGAATCTAGCCCTTGCCTAGTCCTCACGCGGCAGCTCAGTACCCGGAACGCCCAGCTCCGAAGCACGCTTATCAGCCATCACCAACAGACGGCGAATACGGCCCGCAATCGCGTCCTTCGTCATCGGCGGATCAGCCAGACGACCCAACTCATCCAGCGAAGCGTGCTTATGCAGCACACGCAGCTCACCGGCATAACGCAGGTGATCCGGCGCCTCATGACCCAGAATCTGCAGGGCACGCTCCACGCGGGCGCTCGCCGCAACAGCCGCCTGCGCGCTACGGCGCAGGTTCGCGTCATCAAAATTCGCCAGACGGTTCGCGGTCGCACGAACCTCCTTGCGGGTGCGCGCCTCACGCCACGTGGTCAGGGTGCCGGTCGCGCCCATGCGCTCCAGCAGCTGCGAAATCGTCTCGCCGTCACGGACCACCACGCGGTCGGTACCGCGCACCTCGCGCGCCTTCGCGATAATGTCCAGGCGACGAGCCGCACCCACCAGCGCGAGCGCCGCCTCCGGGCCGGGGCAGGTAATCTCCAGCGAGGAGGAACGACCCGGCTCAGTCAGCGAACCGTGCGCCAGGAACGCACCGCGCATGACCGCTTCGGCATCCTGCAGGGAACCGTTCACCACGGCCGGCGGCAGGCCACGCACCGGGCGGCCGCGCAAATCCAGCAGACCGGTCTGGCGAGCCAGCGCCTCACCGCCGTGATCCACGCGCACGATGTACCTGCCGCCTCGACGCAGACCACCACCGCTGACGCTGGTCAGCTCGGAGTCGTGGCCGTAAATCTCCGCGATGGTGCGGCGCATGCGGTGGGCGGTTGCCTCGTGGTCGACCTCAGACTCCACCACGATTCGCCCCGAGACAATGTGCAGACCTCCGGTAAAACGCAGAATCGTAGAGATTTCTGCCTTACGTGCAGAGACTTTCGTTGCCTCGTAGTTGGCAAGTTCGTCCTTGACGAGCGTGGTTAATGCCATGAACAGGTCCTTCTGGGCGTAGTGTCTAAGAGTCTATAAATTCGGGGAAATGCGGGAGAGGCGCGCGCAACAACCGGACTCACACCGCAGATACGCGGTGAAGCAAGCCGGTGAGGATTGAGCGTTAGGATGCGCCAGCCGAAGCGCTATGCGCTCAGCTCAAACGCTTCGTTATACGCGGCCGCAAGCTTCAGCGGGTCGTGCACATTCGGCTGAGCGGACGAACGCAGATGCGCCCACACAACCTTCGCGCCCATTGCGGAAGCCTCACGCTCCAGCTCGGAACGGTGATCAGCCTGCATGTCAGCGTCAGCAATCACCGCGTCAAGGTGAAGCTTCGGGGCATACTGGCGCAACAAATCCAAGTGCGTTGCCGGGGTGAAGCCGACCGTCTCCTTATCGTCGGAAAGGTTCATGACCACGCAGCGGCGCGCCTCCGTGCGGATAATCGCCTCACGCTGAGCGTCCAACAGCAGATGCGGCAGAACCGACGTACGCCAAGAACCCGGACCCAAAACAATCCAGTCCGATTCTTCAATAGCGGAGAGCGCCTCCGGGCAGGGGCGAGCATTCTCAGGGGTCAAACCGATATCGTGAACGCGCTCCTCCTTAGAGAGGTTCACCTGGCCGACCACCTTCACGCGCTCAATACCGCCGCCGTTATGCTCACGCAGCACGGTGCCGTAAATGACCATCGGATCCAACGCCATCGGCAGCACGCGGCCGCGCGCATTCAGCAGCGCACCCGCCCAGTCCAGACCCGCAACCGGGTCATCCAGCAGCTGCCAGAGAGTAGCAATCAGCAGGTTACCGAGCGCGTGATAATCCAGCGGGAACTCGCCCTCGTACCCCTCGGGCGCGCTAAAACGATGCTGCATCACATCACGCCACGTGCGACCCCAATCGGTGTCATCACACAGCGCAGAAAGCGCCATACGCAAGTCCCCCGGAGGGAGAATACCCATCTCCTCACGCAAACGACCCGACGAACCGCCATCGTCAGCAACCGTCACAACAGCCGTCAAATCAGGCGTGACGTGGCGAAGCGCAGACAGGGAACCGTACAGCCCGTGGCCACCGCCCATCGCCGTGACCTTCGGCGAACGGTGCGTGGTCTTCAACAGGCGCAACGCCTGAGTCGGCAGAGCCGGCAGGCGCGGAATACCCTGAGTGTCATAACTGGTCGAATGGGTGGACATAGTAATACCTCACATACCCGGAAGGAATGGTATGCCGGCCCCACGGGTGCGGGGCCGGACGGCGGCTAATGAAACACGGCGCGGTGGTTGGGACGCGCCGGGAAAAACTTACTCGCGGCCCTTGTCACGGTGCTGAACATTCACGTTCAGCTCACCGAAAGCAGAGAGACGACGAGCCAGTTCCTCCGTCACAGCCACGGAACGATGCTTACCACCGGTGCAGCCAATTGCGATGGTGGCGTAGTACTTACCCTCACGGCGGTAGCCCTCAAGCACGGGGCGAAGAGCCGCAAGGTAGTTGCTGATGAACTCCTCGGTGCCGGCGTGCTCCAGCACGTAATCACGCACCGGGGCGTCCTGACCGGTCAGGGGGCGCAGCTCCGGAACCCAGTGCGGGTTCGGGATGAAACGCATATCAGCCATGTAGTTGGCGTCCGAAGGTGCACCGTACTTGAAGCCAAAGCTCATCACGGTCAGGTTCAGCTTCTTATCCGCACCCTCAGCGAACATTTCACGCACGGTACGAGCCAGCTCGTGAACGTTCATGCCGGTGGTGTCAATGGTGCGGTCAGAAGCGAGGCGCAGGCCCTCAAAGAGAGTGCGCTCAGCGCGGATGCCGTCGAGGACGCGACCCTCACCCTGCAGCGGGTGCGGGCGGCGCTGAGCCTCGTAGCGGGCAATGATGGTCTCGTCCTTGGCGTCAAGGAAGAGCATGGAGAAGTCAATATCGGACTTGCGCAGAGTCTCAATCGCTGCGGGCAGATCGGAGAACAGGGCGCGGGCGCGAACGTCAATACCGAGCGCCACCTTCGGCACTCGTGCACCGTCGCGGGTCACCAGTTCAGCCAGGGAACCGAGCATCTGCGGCGGGATGTTGTCGATAACGTACCAGCCCTCATCCTCCAGCACATTTGCGACAGTGCTGCGGCCTGCACCAGAAATACCGGTAATGACCAGAATCTGAGGACGCTCCTCACTCTGGGCGGGCTGTACCGTGGCGGGCTTGCTCTGATTCTCGGGCATGGTGCTTCTTCCCCTTCGACGCGAAATACTCTCTATGCCATGATACAAGACCTTTATCTGACGGTTCAGGGGTACGGTCAGAAATTTCACCACTATGACAGAAATAAAAACCGCTCTCCCGGCGGAAGCCGGAGAGAAAGAAAGCGGGGTCACATATCCCTGCGGATAATCCTCTCCAAGGGGTCTACAGAAGGAGGCGGGCGGCAGGGTCACGCAGGGTACAGCAAAGCCCGCACGGCACCTCCCAGGAGGTACCGCACGGGCTTTGAAGATACGTAAGCGAGCGCGCACCAGCTGAGTAGCTACGCGGACGCGCTAGGACTCTCGCGCCAGGATTCTTAGGCAGAAAGCTCAGGCAGGAAAGCCGCCACATGCTCCAGCAGGCGCACCGACAGCTCCTTCTTCGAACCGGAGAACACCGGCGCCTCATCAACCAGAGTCGACAGCAGCGTAATCGTGTTATCGTCCGTGCCGAAACCACGATTCACACCCACCGTATTGACCGCCAAGAAATCCGTGCCCTTACGCTGCAGCTTCTCACGGCCCAGCTCCAGCGGGGTCTTCTCCGCCGAGCCGGTCTCCGCCGCAAAACCAACAATGAGCTTCGGACCGAGGGTGTTCTCCCCCGCCTCACGAGCCTGCTGGCGGCGAACCACAACCTCACGCAGGATATCCGGGTTACGCACTAGCTGAATCACCGGCGCGTCCTCAGAATCGGCGCTCTTCTTAATCTTGAACTCGGCAAACTCGGCAGGCCTAAAATCAGCCACCGCCGCGGACATAATCAGCACATCCGCCGCCGCGCTCGCCTCCAGGGTCGCCTCACGCAGCTCCAGGGCGCTCACCACGCGGGTCACCTGCACGCCCTCCGGCACCGGAACCTCAAGGTTCGCACCAATCAGGTGCACGGTCGCACCCAAGTCACGTGCCGCCTCCGCGAGCGCCACACCCTGCTTGCCGGTCGAACGGTTGCCGAGGAAACGGACCGGGTCCAGCGCCTCACGGGTGCCGCCAGCGGTAATGACCACGAGGCGACCTGCCAGAGGACCACGCAGCGATTCGGATGCGCCAGTTGCCTGGCTATGTTCACCCTGACCAGGCTCAGACTTGCCCGAATCAACCTGCTCCAGCAATGCCGAAGTCAGCGTCGCCGCACGTGCCGCCGCCATACGCTCCTGCTCCGTACCCGTGTACAGGGGCTCAGTCGGCGCGTAACCGGGCGTGTACACCGGGTGCACCTGCCCCTTCGGGAAGCGCGCAATCACATCCAGCGCCACCGCGAAAATATCCTCCGGCTCAGGCATGCGACCCGGACCAGAATCCGGGCCCGTCAAACGCCCAATCGCAGGCTCAATCACGTGATAACCCCACGAACGCAGCGTCTGCACATTCGCCTGAGTCGCCGGATGCTCCCACATCTGGGTGTGCATCGCCGGCGCCAAAATCACCGGGGCGTGCGTCGTCAACACCGTAGAGGACAGCAAATCATCCGCACGACCAGCCGCCAAACGAGCCAGCAAATCAGCGGTCGCCGGGGCAACCACCACAGCGTCAGCCTGCTCGGCCTGACGCACGTGGTTCACCTCCGGTACACGGTCAAACACGTCCGTTGAGACGGGGTTGCCGCTCAGCGCCTCCAGAGTAGGAACACCCACGAACTTCGTCGCGTTCGGGGTGGGCATGGCGATCACCTCGTCGCCATTCTTCGCAAAAAGACGAAGGAGCATCGCCGCCTTATACGCAGCAATGCCCCCTCCAATACCAACGATAATGCGCATGGTACGTCAAAGAATCCTTGTAAAAAGCAGATTACTCAGCGGACTCGTCGAGGATAACCTCTTCGATAGCAATAACCTCTTCGCTACCTGCGGGGATGTACTCCTCCTCGATAGCGCCAGAGAACTCAGCCGCGCTGAAATCAATCACAGCGGACAGATCCTCGGGAATCGGGTAGCCGTCCTCGTCGAACTTTGCGTCCGGGCGGTGCTCCGCCACAACACGGTCAGCAATGATTTCACGCATTGCCACTGACAGGGACTTCTCGTTCGACTCAGCGTCAACCAGCGGGCCAACGTGCGCAGCAGTATTGTCCTGCAGGTTAGCGTAGTACGCGTTAATCTGGCGTGCACGGCGGGCACCGAAAATCACCAGGCCGTACTTGGACTCCGCCTTCTCAATCAGCGCGTCAGCGCTGGGGCTCACGATGCCCTCGGGAGCGACACCGTCAACGAAGTTGTAGTCCTCGTGTTCCTTGATTTCGTTTGCCACTAAAAACTCCAAATAGCTTGATGGAATGTACGTACCGAACGCCCCCGCACACCGTTCGCGCTATGGCGCAAACCGGGCACACTGAGGGCACGGTCAAAACTAAAGAACTATTCTACCCTCTCAACGGCTAAAACGCACGTACCAGCCTGGACAAAAGCTGTCAGCACAGCCAAAAAGGTGGGGGCCCGAAGAAAACTCTTCGAAACCCCCACCTTTCACAACGCCTCACGGCAGAACTACAGGTCGGAAGAAACTCTAACCCCACCGCAAACGCAAAGCATGCAGATTAGGCGGCGCCAATCAGCTCAGCAATCTCCTTCGCTGCACGCTCAACAGAGTCGTTGACGACCGTGACGTCAAATTCCTTCTCAGCAGCCAACTCAACCTTCGCGGTTTCAAGGCGACGAGCTTGCTCCTGCTCACTCTCGGTACCTCGACCCACCAGACGCGACACCAGCTCATCCCAGCTCGGAGGAGCCAAGAAAATCAGGCGAGCATCAGGCATGGTCTCGCGAATCTGGCGAGCACCCTGCAGGTCAATCTCAAGGATCACCGGGCGGCCAGCATCCAGAGCCTCCTGGACCTTAGCGCGCGGAGTACCGTACTTGTTCTTACCGTGTACCACAGCGTACTCAAGCATCTGACCGTCAGCAATCATCTGGTCAAACTCTTCCATCGAAACGAAATAGTAGTGAGTACCGTCAACCTCACCGGGGCGAGAATCACGAGTGGTAGCGGAAACAGAGAACCACACGTTCGGGTAGTTCTCACGAATGTACTGGCACACCGTACCCTTGCCAACAGCAGTGGGGCCAGCCAGTACGGTGAGAGTCGGCTGAGACATAGCTTCCTTACTGCGCCTTCATCGGCTGAAGGCACGAGGTATTAGGACTGAGAAGACTCGGAAGACTGACCAGCAGTCTTACGACGTGCACGGTTCAAATACCGCGAATTACGGTTGAAGTACTCCACCATCTTGCGACGCTGGTGTACACCAAGGCCGCCAAGGCGGCGAGTCGGTGCAATATGAAGTTCTTCAATGATGCGTTCAGCTCGAACGGCACCAATGCCCGGAAGTGCGCGCAGCATCTGCCCCACCGGCATTTTAGCCAGTGCAGGGTCGGAATCGACCATATCGAGCACCTGACGCACGGAAAGTTCGCGTTCACTCAGTGCACGCTTAATTTCCTGGCGGTGTGCTCGGGCAAGTACTGCCTTCTCGCGGGCGGAGGCGCGCGCATCCTCAGTTAGCGGAGTCAGCGGCATGGTTGGGTCCCCCATTTCTGCGAGTTATAGAATTTTACTTATCAACTAATGTAACACGGATAGCGCAAGAACCCTCGTTCCACCCGCGGCACTCACCCTCGCACCAACAATGCGTCTACGCACGTCAGCACGTAAATATCAGGGAGTACCCCTATAGCATAGCGGAGTATTCGCCCTATCAAAAGTGGAGCCACGCACGCACCTCATAGAGCAGGCACACTCCCCCACTACAGAGGTGAGCAAACTCGCATCGGCGCGAGTGCACGGCGGCAAAATTATGCATGCGGATGTACCGAAAAAATGCGATAAAACACCCAAAACTGCCGCGCTACCGGCACAAACCACCAATAGAAAAACCAGGTACGCACAAAGGGCGTGCACCCCGAGCAGACCCTCAACAGAATCCACCCGGAGCACACGCCCCTCTCACACAACACGCGAACTATGCGCCGCGAGCCGCCAACAGGTCATCACGAGCCGCCTGCGCAGCCTGCGCCAAACCCTCAACCGACGGGCCAGCAGCCAGCACGCCACGGCTGGAATTCACCAGCACCTGTGACTCAACGCCCGCAAACACGCGATACAGGTCAGCTGCCGAAGCGCCCTGTGCACCGTAACCCGGCGACAGGATCGGGCCGTTGAACACGCTCAGGTCAATACCCAAATCAACCAGCGCCTGACCAACGGTCGCGCCAACCACCAGGCCGCACGGGCCCATCTGCTCCCACTGGCGGGAAGCATTCTCAGCGGTAGCCGCAGCGATAATACGCTTAGCCACAGCGCCCCCAGACTCGCCAGAATGACCCTCAGACTCGCCGGAATGACCAGACTCCGATGCGCCCACGTGCTGAACGCTCTTACCCTCGGGGTTCGAGGTCAACGCCAACACGAACGTGCCGCGGTCATTCTCATCAGCCAAATCCAGCGCCGGACGCAGCGACTCAAAACCCAGATACGGGCTCAAAGTCACCGAATCGGTACCCAGCGGCGACGAGGAGCCGAGCCACGCATCCGCGTACGCCTTCATGGTCGAGCCGATATCGCCGCGCTTAGCGTCAGCAACAATCAGCACACCATCAGCGGCAGCGCGGGCGAACAGCGCCTCCAGCACGGCAAGACCGGCAGAGCCGTGACGCTCAAACAGCGCCACCTGAGGCTTCAACGCCGCCGCAAACGGGGCGCAACCCTCGTACACGGCCTCGGTGAAGGCGGCCAGACCGGCAGCGGAATCCTCAAGACCCCACTGCTCCAGCAGGTTCGGATGCGGATCAATACCCACACACAGCGGGCCGCGCTCCGCCATCGCCTTCGCCAGACGATCACCAAAAGCAGCGGACATTACGCCTCGCCACCCTCGGAACGAGCATCCACAGCGGCAGCCAGCTGAACGTCATGCTCCTGCAGGCTCATAATGTCCCAGCTGTGCTCACGCAGAGCATTAATCGCCTGAACAGCCGCAGCGAACTCAGAAATGGTGGTCATGACCGGGCAGCCCACCGAAACCGCAGCGGCACGAATCTCGTAACCATCGCTACGAGCAGCACCACCGGCAGGGGTGTTCAGAATCAGGTCAATGTCACCGTTGCGGACCATGTCCACAATCGAGTGGTCGCCATTCGCCTCAGCGAACTTCGACGCCACAATCACCGAGTTCAGGCCGTTACGGCGCAGAATCTCAGCGGTACCACCGGTCGAAACAATCTCGAAGCCCAGCGACTCCAGCATCTTCGCGTAAATAATGACGTTACGCTTATCGTGGTTAGCCACCGAGATGAACACCTTACCGGAGGTCGGCAGCGGCGAACCAGCACCAGCCTGAGCCTTCGCGAACGCGGTGTCATAGTGCTTATCCAGACCCATGACCTCACCGGTCGAACGCATCTCCGGGCTCAGCAGCGAATCCACCACAACACCCTCGGGAGTGCGGAAACGAGCGAACGGCAGAACCGCAGCCTTCACAGCAATCGCGGTCTCCTGCGGCAGGGACGCACCATCCATCTTCGACGGCAGGTAGCCCTCGGCCTTCAGCTCAGCAATGGTCTTACCCAGACCAATCAGCACAGCGGCCTTAGCCATCTGCACGCCGGTAGCCTTCGACACGAACGGAACAGTACGGGACGCACGCGGGTTCGCCTCAATCACGTACAGGTTCTCAGACACGTACGCGAACTGAATGTTAATCAGGCCGCGCACGCCGGTGCCGCGAGCAATCTTCTCGGTAGCGTCCTTCACCTTCGCGATGATGTCCGGGCCAAGAGTAATCGGAGGCAGAGTACAAGAAGAGTCACCCGAGTGAATACCGGCTTCCTCAATGTGCTCCATGACGCCGCCCAGGTACAGCTCCTCGCCGTCGAACAGGGCGTCAACGTCAATCTCGATAGCGTCCTCAAGGAACTTATCAATCAGAGCCGGCTGCGAGGGCGAAACCTCGGTAGCGTTCTCCAGGTAGCGAGCCAGGTTCGCCTCGTCGTAGACGATCTCCATGCCGCGGCCGCCCAGCACGTACGAGGGGCGAACCAGAACCGGGTAACCAATCTCGTCAGCGATGCGCTTAGCACCCTCGAAGGTGAACGCGGTACCGTTCTTGGGCGAAATCAGGCCGCCCTCCTCCAGCACGCGGGAGAACTCGCCGCGGTCCTCAGCCAGGTCAATAGCCTCGGGGGTGGTGCCCAGAATCGGCACGCCCGCATCCTTCAGGGCACGAGCCAGCTTCAGCGGGGTCTGACCGCCCAGCTGCACGAACACGCCCATCAGACCGCCGGTACGACGCTCCGACTCAACAATCTCCAGCACATCCTCAAGGGTCAGCGGCTCGAAGTACAGGCGAGTCGAAATATCGTAGTCGGTCGAAACGGTCTCAGGGTTGCAGTTGACCATGACGGTCTCGTAACCCAGCGAACGCAGCACCAGCGAAGCGTGCACACACGAGTAGTCGAACTCGATACCCTGACCGATACGGTTCGGGCCCGAACCCAGAATCATAATCGAGGGCTTCTCGTGGTGCGCAACCTCGTCCTCCAGGTCGTAGGAGGAGTAGTGGTACGGGGTGAACGCCTCAAACTCAGCAGCACAGGTGTCAACAGTCTTGAAGACCGGGCGAATACCCAGAGCGTGGCGAACACCGCGCACAACATCCTCAGAAGAGCCGATAATCTCAGCGATCTGAGCGTCCGAGAAACCGTGACGCTTAGCCAGCTTCAGGGTCTCCGGGTCAAGGTGGTCACGCTTCTCATACACCACGCCAGCAACCTCATTCAGCAGCACCAGCTGATCCAGGAACCACGGGTCAATCTTGGTCGCCTCGTGCAGCTGCTCCACGGTAGCGCCAGCCAGCAGAGCCTGCTGAACCTGGTAGATACGCTGAGTGGTCGGAACCTTAGTCTTCTCAATCAGCTCAGCCAGCTCAGCCTCAGACAGGGACAGCGGCTTGAACGAGAAGGACGCACCCTTCTGCTCCAGCGAACGCATCGCCTTCTGCAGAGCCTCAGTGAAGTTACGGCCCAGAGCCATAGCCTCGCCAACACTCTTCATGGTGGTGGTCAGGGTCGGGTCAGCAGCCGGGAACTTCTCAAACGCAAAGCGCGGAACCTTCACAACCACGTAGTCGAGGGTCGGCTCGAAGGACGCCGGGGTCTTCTGGGTGATATCGTTCGGAATCTCATCCAGGGTGTAGCCCAGGGACAGCTTGGTCGCAATCTTCGCAATCGGGAAGCCGGTAGCCTTCGACGCGAGCGCCGAGGAACGAGACACACGCGGGTTCATCTCAATGACGATGATGCGGCCGGTCTTCGGGTCAATCGCGAACTGGATGTTACAACCACCGGTGTCCACGCCAACCTCACGAATCACGTTAATCGCGATGTCGCGCAGCTTCTGGAACTCACGGTCGGTCAGGGTCAGTGCGGGTGCCACGGTGATGGAGTCACCGGTGTGCACGCCCACGGGGTCAAAGTTTTCGATGGAGCAGACGACCACGACGTTGTCGTTGGTGTCACGCATCATCTCCAGCTCGTATTCCTTCCAGCCGAGGATGGACTCCTCCAGCAGGACCTCGCTGGTCGGCGAGTACTGAATACCGGCGCCGGCAATACGGTAGAGGTCTTCCTCGTTGTACGCCATACCCGAGCCGAGACCACCCATGGTGAAGGAGGGACGAACCACCATCGGGTAGCCCAGCTCCTTAGCGGCTTCCAGTGCCTCCGGCATGGAGTGGACGATGACCGAGCGTGCAGACTCGCCGCCGGCGCGCTCCACAACACCCTTGAATGCTTCACGGTCCTCACCGAGGTTAATCGCCTCAATGTTCGCGCCGATGAGCTCAACATTGTACTTGGCGAGCACGCCGCGCTCATCCAGGGAAATAGCCGCGTTCAGCGCGGTCTGACCACCCAGGGTCGGCAGGATTGCGTCCGGCTTTTCCTTCTCGATGATCTTCTCAATCACCTCGGGGGTGATGGGTTCAATGTAGGTGGCGTCCGCGAACTCGGGGTCGGTCATGATGGTTGCCGGGTTCGAGTTCACGAGGATGACGCGCACGCCCTCCTCCTTCAGCACGCGCAGCGCCTGAGTACCGGAGTAGTCGAATTCCGCTGCCTGACCGATGACGATAGGGCCGGAACCGATGACGAGGACGCTATTAAGGTCAGTACGACGAGGCATTTATGCTTCCTTTGCAGTCTTGGTTGCGACCATCAGGTCGATGAAACGGTCAAAGAGGTAG
Organism: Rothia sp. HMSC061D12; assembly: GCF_001836735.1. Lineage (NCBI taxonomy): Bacteria > Bacillati > Actinomycetota > Actinomycetes > Micrococcales > Micrococcaceae > Rothia > Rothia sp. HMSC061D12. Next base: position 508,394 of record NZ_KV830305.1, read on the forward strand.
GCGGAATCGTGCGGGCCCGCAGCAGCCTCGGGGTGGTACTGCACGGAGAACGCGGGGATGTCCTTACAGGTCAGGCCCTCAACCACGTTGTCGTTCAGACCCACGTGGGAGACCATGACCTGACCGAACTCGGCGTTCGGTGCGGTCACGTAGTCGCCAATCGGCGCGTCCACAGCGAAGCCGTGGTTCTGCGCGGTGATCTCAACCTTGCCGGTGGTCTTGTCCATGACCGGCTGGTTGATGCCGCGGTGACCGAAGGGCAGCTTGTAGGTGCCGAAGCCCAGGGCGCGGCCGAGCAGCTGGTTACCGAAGCAGATGCCGAAGAACGGGGTGCCCTTACGCAGCACGCCCTGCAGCAGCTCAACCTGCTCGTCAGCGGTTGCCGGGTCACCGGGACCGTTGGAGAAGAACACGCCGTCGGGGTTGTGGGAGTAGATGTCCTCAAGGGTTGCGCTTGCGGGCAGCACGTGCACGCGCACGCCGCGCTCAGCGAAACGCTGCGGGGTCATCGACTTGATACCCAGGTCCAGGGCGACAATGGTCGCGACCGGGGGTGCGAACCAGTTGAACTGGTGCGGCTCAACGGTGTAGGCGGTGTCAACCGAAACGGAGTCAGCGAGCTTACGGCCAGCCATCGGCTCGGAGGCGCGCACCTCCTCCAGCAGTTCAGCTTCGGGGCGTTCTGCGTGCTCACCGGAGAACACGCCCGCACGCATCGAACCGCTCGAACGCAGGCGGCGGGTCAGGGCGCGAGTGTCAATGCCCTGAATACCGACGATGCCCTGCTCGATGAGCTCTTCGTCGAGGGTGCGCTCAGAACGCCAGTTGGATGCCACGCGTGCTGCGTCGCGAACCACGTAGCCGGCAACCCAAATCTTGCGGGACTCAGCGTCGGTGGTGTTCACGCCGGTGTTGCCGATATGGGGAGCGGTCTGAACCACAATCTGACCCGCGTAGGAGGGGTCGGTCAGGGTTTCCTGGTAGCCGGTCATACCGGTCGAGAAAACCGCCTCGCCCAGGGACGCGCCGGTTGCGCCGTAGCCGTAGCCGCGGTAGACGGTGCCGTCCTCCAGGACGAGCAGCGCGCGGTCCGTACGCAGGGCGCCGGATCGTGTCATGTCAGTCATGCTCTTCTTCCTTTTCTCTGGTGTTCTCCCCCGCTTCCTGTACGGCCTCTACCGTGCAGGTTCCGGGGTAGTCTATGGTGCCTTCGGCGGGTTGTGCGCCTGCCGTGGGGCAAAATCTTGGGTGTGGGTGCGCAGGGATATTGCGCCGGGATATTACACCGGGATTTAGGCTTCCGGTTCTGCCGCCCACTTCTCGGGCGCATCCACAGCGTTCGGGGCGATGCGGCGCAGCTCCCGCAGTACCGCCTGCTTGTCCTCGGCGTAGCGGGTGCGGAAGCCGGTCTGCACGCGGTGACCGTCCAGGGTCCAACCAATCACGACCAGGCCGTTCTTCTCCACAACCTTGCCCGCCATACCGCGGTCGGTGGTGATGACTGCGAGCTTCTTCGCCGGAATCCACAGGTCCTTCGCGCCGTTACGGGTGAAGATGATGCTGTCCGGGTAAATCAGCAGGGTGGACTTGCTCTTGAAGCCGAGCGAATCGAAACCCACACGGTCCAGCCAGTTACCGAAGATCGTGGTGCTGACGTACTCGCCCTCGAAAGCGGCGTCAGCGGTCATGCCCTCGTAGCGTTCGGGAACTTCCTTGAGGGAGCCGAACATGTTCGCCTGGCGTGCCAGGCGCGAGCGCCATCCGTGCCACATGCCGTAGATGCACAGGGCGACCAGGGCGATGCAGATGACGGCGGTCAGGAACTTTCCCACGAAGGTTCTCTCTTTCGGTTAGGGTCTCGGTCGATGATCTCGGCCTGGGTTGGTGAGGTTGGGGGCGGTGCTCCCGGCGAGGCGGTGGCAGGCGTGAACCTACCACCGCCAGGCACGGTCACCACGTACGTTCGCCTCGCGGGTTTAGCGGCGCGGGGTTGCCAGCTCGCCGTTCAGCACGGTCGGGTGGCCAGCGTAGAAGGTTGCACGGACCGAGCCGGGCACCTCCATGTCGCGGTAGGGGTTGTTCTTACCCTTGGTTGCCTGCTCCTCCGGCTTGATGACGCGGGTTGCCTTCGGGTCGACCAGCACAATGTTTGCCGGTTCGCCTTCGGCAAGCGGGCGGCCCTGCTCGTGGTCCAGGCGACCAATCTTCGCGGGCTCCTCGGAGAGGATGCGTGCCACATCGCGCCAGGTAATCATGCCGGTGTCAACCAGGGTCATTTGGATTATGGACAGTGCCTGCTCCAGGCCGGTCATACCGTTCGCGGCGCACGCCCACTCGCATTCCTTGGTCTCTGCCGGGTGCGGTGCGTGGTCGGTACCGATCACGTCGATGATGCCGTCAGCAACAGCCTGACGCAGCGCCATGACGTCCTCTTCGGTGCGCAGCGGCGGGTTCACCTTGAAAATCGGGTCGTAGGTGCGTGCGGTCTCGTCGGTGAGCAGCAGGTGGTGCGGGGTTGCCTCCGCGGTCACCTTCACGCCGCGGGACTTAGCCCAGCGCACAACCTCAATGGAGCCCTTGGTGGACAGGTGGCAGATGTGCAGCTTGGAGTCCAGGTGCTCAGCCAGCAGCACGTCGCGGGCGATGATTGCCTCTTCAGCGACGGCGGGCCAGCCGGCCAGGCCGAGGTCAGCGGACACCTTACCTTCGTTCATCTGGGCGCCTTCGGTCAGGCGCGGCTCCTGCGCGTGCTGCGCAATAACGCCGTCGAAGGTCTTGACGTATTCGAGGGCGCGGCGCATCACGGCGGGGTCGTACACGCACATGCCGTCGTCAGAGAACACGCGCACGTTCGCGGTGGAGTTCGCCATGCCGCCGATGTCGGAGAGGCGCTCGCCTTTCAGGCCCACGGTCACTGCGCCGATGGGCTGCACGCGGCACCATGCGGATTCCTTGCCGAGGCGGTCAACCTGCTCAACAACTGCGGCGGTGTCTGCCACGGGCATGGAGTTTGCCATGGCGAACACTGCGGTGTAGCCGCCCAGGGCTGCCGCGCGCGTGCCGGTCTCAACGGTTTCAGATGCCTCGTAGCCGGGCTGACGCAGGTGGGTGTGGATGTCGACCAGGCCGGGCAGCGCCACCTGGCCGGCAGCCTCGACGACCTGCGCATCCGCGGCGTCGATGTTCTCTGCAATGCGGCTAATCACGCCGTCCTCGATGAGGATGTCGGCGACCTTTTCGCCGTAGAGGCTTGCGCCCTTGATCAGGTACTTGCTCATGGTGTTGGTTCCTCTCGTTAGGAAGGTCGTTTAGGATTCGTCGCCGGCGTAGAGCTTGGCGCTGGAGCCGTCGGTCAGAAGCAGGTAGAGCACCGCCATGCGTAGCGCCACGCCGTTGCTGACCTGGCGCAGGACCCAGGAGTTGGTGGCGTCGGCGGCTTCGGTGCAGATTTCCAGGCCGCGGTTCATGGGGCCCGGGTGCAGGATGGCGACCGGCTGCGGCTGCGCCTGCAGGGTGGCGAAACGCTCGGCGGTCAGGCCCCACAGCTCGGTGTACTCCTCGGCGGAGGGGAAGTACGCGGCGTTCATGCGTTCCTTCTGGATGCGCAGCAGCATGACGGCGTCGGGGTTGGTGGCGATGGCTTCGTCGAAGTCGTGGAAGATTTCCAGGCCGGCTTCTTCAACCCAGGAGGCGGTATTCAGCGGTAGCAGGGTCGGCGGTGCGACGAAGACGACTTGTGCGCCGAGGGTGTGCAACAGCCAGAGGTTGGAGCGTGCCACACGCGAGTGCAGGATGTCGCCAACGATGAGCACGCGCATGCCGGACAGGTCGGTGCCGCGGGGGCTGTCGAGGCCGTCGCGTTCTGCCTTGTACTGGCGCAGGGATACGGCGTCGAGCAGTGCCTGGGTGGGGTGTGCGTGGGTGCCGTCGCCCGCGTTGAGTACGGGGATGTCGGTCCAGCCTGCCTCGGCGAGGCGCTGCGGCGCGCCGGATGCCGAGTGGCGGATCACGAACGCATCCGCGGCAATCGCCTTGAGAGTCTGCGCGGTGTCCTTGAGCGACTCACCCTTAGACACGGAGGAGCCAGAAGCGGAGAAGTTGGTGACCGCTGCACCCAGGCGCTTCTCAGCGGCTTCGAAGGAGAGGCGGGTTCGGGTGGAGTCCTCGAAGAAGAGGTTGACGACGGTCTTGCCGTTGAGCACGTTCAGGGTGCGGTTTTCGGCCTTGACCTGCGCCATGTAGTCGGCGACGTCAAGGATTTCGATAGCTTCTTCGCGGGTTAGTTCGCGGGTGTCGAGCAGATGCTTCATGAGAGCCCTCCCAGCTGGATAATGTCAACTCGGTCTGTTGCGTTGTCGGTTTCAGTCAGTACGACGCGCACGGTTTCGCTGGCGCTGGTGGGCAGGTTTTTGCCCACGTGGTCGGCACGGATGGGTAGTTGCCGGTGTCCGCGGTCTACGAGGACTGCCAGGCGTACGAGGGCGGGTCGTCCGTGGGCGTTGAGTGCGTCGAGGGCGGCGCGTACGGTGCGGCCGGAGTAGAGGACGTCGTCAACGAGGACTACGGTTTTGCCTTCAATGCCGATGGTGGGCATGATGCTTTCCCCTGCGGTGTCTGGGGAGGTGGTGCCGCCGGTTCGCTGGTCGTCGCGGTAGGCGGTGATGTCCAGGGCGCCGATTCGTGTTTCTGCGTTGAAGTTCGGCTCGATGGCTTGGATGCGGGCGGCGAGTCGTACGGCGAGGGGCACGCCGCGGGAGCGGATGCCGATGAGTACGAGGTTTTCTACGCCTTTATTAGTTTCAATAATTTCGTAGGCGATGCGGGTGAGGGCGCGGCGGATTTCGTCCTCGCTGAGGATGGTGCGACCGACGGTGGTCACGTCCTCGGAGGTGCTTTGAGGGGTTGCCGAATGGGGGGCTGCGGTTACATTTCGCCCCTGATTCGCGCCGGATGTGGGTACAGTTGACCCAGGCATAGCCGTCTCCTTCCCCGCCTCACGGGACGGATTTAAAGGTTTTGTGCTTCTAGTAGGGTACCACAGTTCACAGGCTACGTTCAGGTTCGGCGAGAGACCGCTCACGGTGAGGGGGAGACAGCGGTGAGGCACGTACCGCATCCCTAATCTGCGCTGCAACAAGCAGACTCTCGACAAAATGGACAAAAACTAAACCGGGGTGTGCGCTCTGCAGATGTATGTTAGGGTAATGACATCAACCGATAACATTCCGCTGAATTCCACACGTTGTTGTATGGATAATTCTGCGGTTTACACAACCACACACCAGAAAAGAATTAACAATGATGTTTAACCGTACTTCTATTGCCGCACTTTCTGCGGCAATGATGCTCACCCTGTCCGCATGTTCCGGCGGCGCGCAGGTCAACGCAGAATCGAGTGCTTCCACCTCCGCGAGCACTGAGTCGGCGAGCACTGAAGCTTCCGCGACTCCCACTCCTTCACCCACTCCGACGGGTTATGAGCCCGTGCTGATTCGTGCGAACGTTGATTTGGATAACCCGTCGAAGGAAGCAGCAGATGCGACCCTCAAGGCTGCATACGATGCGTTGGAACAGTACCGACGTGTTTGGAATGCATGGATGCATGGGAGCCTGGAGCACACGAGTGATGAAGAGCTGCTCCGATACGTGGATAAATCCTTCCTGGAAGACACAAAGGAGGAAGTGGAGAATATTCAAAAGTTCACAGAAGAAAACCACGGTCCTATCAAGGGCGAAATTGCCTTCAATAACATCGATCCAGTCACCTATGGAACCATGCACGACGATGGTTCTGTCTCATACAACACCGGCGCAACCATCACGTTCTGTGAAGACTGGAGTAACGTTCGCTCTGCTGAGGGTAAGAAATTTAAGGACCCTCAACTAACGCGACGGGTCTTTGTTCTTCGCCGTTCTGAAGATAATGCGTTTGTTGTTGTCAAATCTGAGACCCTTCATTACGGTTGCGGAGACGAAGCAGACGCTACGAGCGAGGCGACCGCATCCGCTCAAAGCGAGTAGTGATACTAAACGAGGCGCATACCGGACACGCAGGGCGGGGGCTCCGTCCTCAAGGCGCTCAGCGCCGCAGAGGGGGCACTCCCCCGCCTGCGTTGTCCGGTGAAGCCTCGACTGTTGCCGCCTACCCTACCCACGGGCTCCGATGAAACCTCAACTGTTGCTAACAAACCCTGCGAGCGCATCCGCACCCAATACGGAACCCCACGCAGAACTGCACCAACCAAACGCAACCTAGACACAGAAAACCCCCGCCGTCCTGTAGCGAACTACAGTACGGCGGGGGTTTCACGTACGCTCCCCTGCGGGTGCATCCTCAACAGCAGCAAACCAACCAGTCATAAAAGCTGGCGGGCAGGCCGCGGCGGGACGTCTTACGCGAGCAGGGTCGGCTTCACCTGACGGAGCTTATCCAGCAGACCGTTCACGAACTTCGGAGATTCATTCGTGGACAGCACACGCGCCAGACCGACAGCCTCAGAAATTGCGACAGCATCCGGAACTTCGTCGTTGTACAGAAGTTCCCAAGTGCCGATACGCAGCACGGCACGGTCCACGGCGGGCATACGCTCGAAGGACCAGTCACGGGCGTAAGTCTCAACAAACTCGCGGATCTCTTCGTCGTGGTCGCGGACGCCACGAATGATTTCTTCAGAGTATGCAGAAATCTGCGCTACCGTGTACAGTCGGCGGCGGCGGAGTACCTCAATATAATCTTCGTTGCGCTGATCCGCCTCGAAGAGCACTTCGAGGGCGCGCAATCGGGCTTTCGTACGCGAATTCATTAGTCGTTCACACGACCAAGGTACTCACCGGTGCGGGTGTCAACCTTGACCTTGGTGCCGGTCTCCAGGAACAGGGGAACCTGGATTTCGTAGCCGGTCTCAACGGTTGCGGGCTTGGTGCCGCCGGTGGAGCGGTCACCCTGCAGGCCGGGCTCGGTGTAGGTGATTTCGAGGACCACGGATGCGGGCAACTCGATGTACAGGGGGCTACCCTCGTGCATTGCGATGGTTGCGGTCTGGGACTCGAGCATGTAGTTTGCTGCGTCGCCGACAACGGTTGCGGGAACGTTGATCTGGTCGTAGGTCTTCATGTCCATGAAGACGTAGTCGTCGCCGTCCTGGTACAGGTACTGGTAGTCGGAGCGGTCAACGGTTGCGGTTTCGATCTTAGCGCCAGCGTTGAAGGTGCGGTCGACGACCTTGCCGGAGGTAACGTTGCGCAGCTTGGTGCGGACGAACGCGCCACCCTTACCGGGCTTAACGTGCTGGAACTCTACAACGGACCAGAGGTTGCCGTCAATCTTCAGGACGGCGCCGTTCTTAATATCGGTAGTGGATGCCATGGGGCTCTCCTTCGTGTCATCGACGCCCACGCCGTAGTGGTACCCGGCGCGGCGCTAAGTTTTCAATGAGCAAAATTATGTCCCGTACATTCTACAGGATGTGCACGAATTTGCCTAGCAGGTGCGCCACAGTTTCTGTGGCACCCCACCCGGCTGGCGCATGCTGGCTGCCGTATGCTGGCGGTCGCGTGGCGTGTGCTTCCGGTGAATGTACGGGACTCATCACCTACTCGGAGATAATCTCCTGGTAGGTCATGTACAGAATCGAATCGTCCGGCACCTCGTAGACGCGCGGGCGAGCCAAACCGTCAAGAATGATGAAGCGCAGCAGGTTGCCGCGTGCCTTCTTATCGCGGCGCATTGCTTCGAGCAGCTGGGGCCATGCGTCTGCCTTGTAGGAGGTGGGCAGGCCCAGGGATTCGAGGATGCGGCGGGTGCGTGCCACGAGTTCTTCGTCGGCGTGGCCGGTTGCCAGCGCCAGCTCGGCGGCGTACACCATGCCCACGGAAACTGCCGCGCCGTGGCGCCACTGGTAACGCTCGTTACGCTCGATGGCGTGTGCGAGGGTGTGGCCGTAGTTCAGGATTTCGCGGCGGCCGGACTCGCGCAGGTCCTCAGAGACAACTTCAGCCTTCACGCGCACGCTGCGCTCAATGAGTTCACGCATGACGGCGGACTGCGAGTCGCGCACAGCCTGCGGGTTCGCCTCGATCAGGTCGAGGATTTCGGGGTCGGCGATGAAGCCGCACTTGACGACCTCACCCATACCGGTCAGCAGTTCGTGCTCGGGCAGAGTGCGCAGGGTGCCAATCTCGCAGAGCACCGCGGCGGGCGGCCAGAACGCACCCACCAGGTTCTTACCCTCGGCGGTGTTGATGCCGGTCTTACCACCCACAGCCGCATCCACCATGCCGAGCAGGGTGGTCGGAATGTGGATGACGCGCACGCCGCGCAGCCAGGTTGCCGCCACGAAGCCGGCAACGTCAGTAATAGCGCCGCCACCCACGGAAATAATAGCGTCGGTGCGGGTGAAGTCGTTCTGACCGAGCACCTGCCAGCAGAACGCCGCCACCTGGTAGTGCTTCGCCTCCTCAGCGTCCGGGATTTCGGCGCTGAACGACTCGTAACCCATGGCACGCAGGTCTTCCATGACGAGCTCACCGGTGGAACGCAGGGCACGCGGGTGAATCACGAGCACCTTCTTGGTGCGGTTGCCCAGAATTTCGGGGATTTTACCGAGCAGGTTGTGGCCGATGAGAACCTCATAGTTCTCACGCGGGGAGCTGCCGGTCACCGGGATGCGGGTAATATCTTCCGCGCCGGAGGCACCGAAAGTGGGGGTGGGCTGAGTGCTCATCATGTGTCCTTTCACAGGTGAGGGGTTAAGCTTGGGGGCGCTGCGCGCGGGAGGCGCGGGTCGCGGTCACGTACGCCTGGATCTCGGCGGTCATCTCGGTAATGGGGCGACCGCCTCGTGCATCCAGGGTAAAGTGTGCCAGCTCTTCGTATCGGCTGCGGCGGCGCTCAAAAATGTCGGTCCACCGCTCGACCGGGTTCGGCTGCAGCAGCGGGCGGGTCTTGTTGCCGGTAATGCGCGGGGTGACAGTCTCGGCATCAACGAGGATGTACACCACGCATTCGTCCTTGAGCAGCTCCGCGACCGAGTCAGTCATGGGTGCGCCGCCGCCCAGGGAGAACACCGTGTTGCGGTACACGGGCGAGGTGAGGACCTCTTCGATAGTCTTGCGTTCGAGCTCGCGGAAGTGCGCCTCACCGAAAATCTCGAAGATCTCGGAGACTTCGCCGTAGCGTTCCACAATCAGCTGGTCGGCGTCGAGAAACTCGTAGCCGTAGAAACGCGCCAGGTGCGTACCAATGTAGGTTTTGCCTGCCGCCATGGGGCCGATGAGCACGATGGGGCGGGAGCGTTCTGCGAAGTTCTCGTGCATTTCACGCACCTGCTGCGGGTGGATGCGCGCGCACTCCTCAAGCTCAACGGTCTCGGACTCGACATCCAGCTCCGCCTCGGATGCGGCGCGCGCCTCGGTTTCGGCAGCGGCCTCAGCAGAATCCACCGCCGCGATTTCCTCGGCCACAGACTCGGCCGCAGAAACCTGAACCTTGCCGAACAGCGCCGGGGTCGGACGCAACGGCTTGGGCGCAGCGGGCTTGGGTGCGGGGGCAGAGGTTGCGCTCTCCCCCGCCGCGGGCTGAGCCTGCTGAGGTGCGGTCGGCTTGGGAGCTACCGGCTTCGGGGCGGCGGGCTTGGGTGCGGGGGTTGCGGAAGTTTCGGCCTGTGCCGACTCCTCGCGAGGCTCCTTCTCAGCCATGCCCTGCAGGGCGCTGAGTAGCTTCAGGCGCAGGTCCTCGTCCAGGCCCAGCGCCGGGTCGGCGTCCTCAGACACCGAGGAGGCGTACAGGCGCACACCCTGCGTGCTCGCGGCAGCGGCGGGCAGGCGGCGAACCCCCGAACGCATCAGGTCAGCCGGGGTCGGCACGCGAGAAGCCGGGCGCGCAGAAGAAACCGACGCGACAGCCTCACGAGCCTCAACGCCCGCAACCTCAGTGCCCGCCGCCTCAACAGCCTGCTCAGCCGCGGCAGATGCACCGGATTCCGGGCGCGGCGAAGCGACCCCTCGCGCACGCTGCGTCGCCGCAGCAATACGTGCAAGGGGGCTCGAAGCGACCGGGCGAACACCCTGCTCCACAGAAACCTCCCCGGAACCGCGACCCTTAGCGCCGCGGCCCTCAGATTCCGCCGGAAGAGGCACTACGCGTCCCAACCGGCAACGTTAGACTCCCACGCCAGAGACGCCGGAATAGCATCCAGGTAGGAATCCATGTTGCGGCGAGTCTCACCAATCGAGTCGCCGCCAAACTTCTCCAGTGCCGCCTCGGCCAGCACCAGGGCGACCATAGCCTCCGCCACCACGCCGGCGGCGGGAACGGCACACACGTCCGAACGCTGGTGGTGGGCGCGAGCCTCTTCACCGGTGGAAGTGTCAATGGTCTTCAGAGCCTTCGGCACGGTCGCAATGGGCTTCATTGCCGCGCGCACACGCAGCAGGTCACCAATGCTCATGCCGCCCTCAATACCACCTGCGCGGTTGGTATCGCGGGTAACACCGTGCTCGCCGATAGAAATCTCGTCGTGAGCGGCAGTGCCGGGGCGGTCAGCGGTTGCGAAACCGTCGCCAACCTCAACGCCCTTAATAGCCTGAATACCCATCAGGGCTGCGGCAAGGCGCGCGTCCAGGCGGCGGTCCCAGTGCACGTACGAACCCAGTCCGGGAGGCATACCGTACGCGAGCACCTCAACCACGCCGCCGAGGGTCTCGCCGTCCTTGTGCGCCTCATCCACACGCTGAACCATAGCTTCCGAGGTGGGCTTATCGAAGCAGCGCAGCGGGTCAGCATCCAGCTGCTCAACGTTGCGGGGTGAAGGCACCGGGGCACCCTCGGGGGCGTGCACGCCGCCCACAGCAACAGTGTGAGAAACCAGTTCAACACCCAGAGCCTTCAAAATCTGAGCGGCAACCACGCCAAGAGCCACGCGGGTCGCAGTCTCACGAGCAGAAGCGCGCTCCAGCACCGGGCGAGCCTCAGAGAAGTTGTACTTCTGCATGCCGGTAAAGTCAGCGTGACCGGGGCGCGGACGAGTCAGCGCCGCGTTACGCGCACGACCCTCAATCAGCTTCGGATCCACCGGGTCAGAGCTCATCACGTCAGTCCACTTGGGCCACTCGGTGTTCGCAATCTCAATCGCGACCGGGCCACCCTGAGTCAGGCCGTGGCGCACACCGCCCAGGATGCGCACGCGGTCCTCCTCGAACTTCATGCGGGCACCGCGGCCGTAGCCGAGTCGGCGGCGAGCCAGGGCGTCACGCACCATGTCGCTGGTGAGTTCCACACCGGCGGGTACGCCCTCAATAATGCCGACGAGCGCCTCGCCGTGGGATTCTCCGGCAGTGAGCCAACGCAGGGCCATAGGTTAACCTCTTTTCATCGCACCCGCACCGAAGCGCAGGAGGAAGGAATAATAATTCTTCACGTGTATAAATAGTGTATAAAATGCCCGTTTACTGAGCGAGTGGAAGCATGCTTTTTTCACGAAACGGAAGCGCGAGGCGCAAGATCAACCGCCGCACACATCGCGTTGATTAGACCCAGCAGTTCACCCTCAGACAGGGTGCGGCCGGTAAACAGCAGAACCTGCTCCACCGCCTGGTACAGCAACATCTCCAGGCCGGAGACCACCGTGCCGCCGTTCGCCTCCCAGACGCTCGCCAGCACCGAAGGCCACGGGTTATACGCAACATCCAGCAGTACCGGCCGGTGCGTCGCGGAGGCGCCCTTCAGACCGGTCAGCTGGCTCGCCCACTCGTCCGCCGCATGCGCCGGAAGCGTAGACACCACCGGGTGATGGCCGCGCTCAGCAAGGTTCTGCGGCAGCTCAGACAAGGAAATCTGCTCCAGCTGAACACCCAGGCGGTCCGCCGCCTCCTGCACGCTACCGAGCTTATGCAAGGAACGGGCGTACACGCTCACGCGGCGGTAACCCAGCGCATGTAAGGCGGTCAGGGCGGAAATAGCGGTCGCTCCTCCACCCACAATCGCGGCAGAATCCTTAAACGGTTCCGGCTCCAAACCGGCATGGCGCAGCGCATTCACGATGCCGACCACATCAGTGTTATCGCCCAGAACCTTCTCACCGCGCGGATACACCGTATTCACCGCACCGGTCACGCAGGCAGTCTCACTCAACTCATCGCAATACTGGATGACGGCGGTCTTCAGCGGCATCGTCACCGACAGGCCCGCAATATACGGGGCGTCCTCCGTACCCTTCGGGTGGCGCACGCCATGCATAATCTCCGGCAAATCATCGGGCAGAGTGTCACGGCGATCGTACTCGAGGTTCGCCTCACCCAAAAAGTCATACGCCGCACGATGCAGCGCAGGCGACAGCGAATGCGCAATAGGGTGCCCCAGCACGTAGGCACGGCGAAGATACGGGGCCTCGCGGTACGGTTCAGTCTTCATCGGCTCTCTTTCGCTCTCACGCTGGGGGTCGTTCTCAACGCTGGGTACAGGGACGGCCGCGGGGGCCACCTCCCATTTTAGCGGGTACAGCAAAGGCGGGCACCTCCCCCACTCTCGTGGAGGCGGTACCCGCCTCAGCAAGGAACCTTCACGCCGAAACTACCGAATCGTAGCTACCGGCTAAACCGCTTAGTTACAACTTAGCTACAACGGTTCGGGTGCTTAGTACACCACTGGTTGTACTCTTCAACGTAACGCTGGTGCTCAGCGTAAGTGCGGGAGTACTTGGTCTCACCGGAGTCCAGGTCCACAGTCACCCAGTAGTAGTACGGGTTCTTCTCGGGAGCCGCTGCTGCCTTAATCGAAGCCAGCTGCGGGGAACCAATCGGACCCTTCGGCAGACCCTTATTCGCATAAGTGTTGTACTTATTGCTCTTATCGGCCTTCTGCTCCTCAGTCAGGTGGTACGAGCGGACACCCAGACCGTAGGTCACGGTCGCATCCGACTGAATCAGACCCGAGGTCTCACCATCGGGGTTGTTCAGACGGTTCTCAATGATGCCTGCAACCGCCACGTAGTCCTTCGGCTGAGCCTCAAGCTCCACGATGGATGCGATGGTCAGCACCTCGAAGATCTTCTGGTCGCCGCTCACGCCGGCTTCCTTCAAGTCAGCCTTGGTCTTATCAACCATGGTCTGAATGACCTTCTTGATGTCGGTGTCCTTCGGGAAGCGGTACTCACCCGGGTGCAGCCAACCCTCAATCGAGGGGAAGTTACTCGGCACACCGTACTGGGTGTAGTTGCTGATTGCGTCCTCAACCTGCTTGCGGGTGAACGCACCGTCCGAACCAGAAACAATCAGGTCAACGGTCTCGCTCACGCGCTTACCCTGCGGGATTGCCAGGTACAGAACGTTGCTGTTCGCCTCAATAATGGTGCTAATAGCGCTCGAGCTGCTCATGTGCTGCTGCAGTTCGTAGGTGCCAGGCTGCAGGTACTTGCCCTTGCTCTCCTTGGTGTACACCTCAACGAACTTATCAGCATCAGCAATAACGCCCGCCGCCTCAAGCTCCTGCGCCACCTGCGCGGTGGACTGGCCAGAACGAATCGTGAACGTCACGGTCGTACCATTGCCGCCACCCGAGTAGTCACGAGTCTTGAACGGGTCGTAGCGAGTAATCAGGGCACCAGAAATGATGACCAGAGCCACGACAAACAGGGAAATTGCGCTCAGCATAACGGCGCGGCGACGGCGCTTACGCGCACGCAACGTAGCCACCGACACGATTTCCTGTTCCATCGTGATGCCGGTAATACCCTTACGTTCGTCCTCGGCCGTGGGCCTAAAGAGGTCGAGCCCGCTTTCTTCGGGATGTTTATTCTGTTCGGTCACTGAAGGTTCTCCGTTTCGTTGACGGCACCGACCGTGGTCCCTTCTGACTCGGACGGTCGGTTTTCTTCGTGGGCCGGATCGCTCACCTTGTACCCGGCTACGGACTGCCCCGCCTTGAGGGCATCCAGGCTGTACTGCAAAATATTCACAGCCGCCACCTGGTCAACCATAGTCTTGAAATCTCGGCTGGAAACCCCAGCCTCGTGCAGTGCACGGTGAGCGCTCACGGTGGTGAGTCGCTCATCCACCAGCCAAATGTTAATGTGTGTCTTCTCTTCGGCATCCAACTCGGAGCGCAGAGCCTGAGCGTACTCCCGAGCCATTTCCGTGGAGGGAGAATCCCCACCACGCATGGTCCTCGGAAGCCCGACGAAAACCTCCACCACCTCGTTCACCTCAATCAGCTTACGCAAAACACGGCGGTCAGAGTTCTTCTTCGCGTCGCGGCGTAGCGTCTTGAGCGGGGTGGCGAGAATGCCGTCGGGGTCGCTGAGGGCGGTGCCGACGCGGGCATTACCCACATCGACACCCATCCGCACTCCGCGCTGGAATTCCGCCATGTTTAGGCCTGAGCCTGTGCGATAGCGTCGCGGACAGCGTCCAGTGCAGCACCAATCTTGGATGCGTCCTGGCCACCACCCTGAGCGACGTCGTCCTTACCGCCGCCACCGCCGCCGAGAACACCGGCAGCGACGCGGACCAGAGCGCCAGCCTTTACGCCAGCCTCGCGAGCACCCTCGTTGGTTGCCACCAGGACGACGGGGCGGCCATTAGCCACACCCACCACGGCGACAACAGCGGCCTCGGAGCCGAAGCGCGAACGCAGATCCAGAGCCAGCTCACGAACGCCGTTAGCGTCCAGTTCGCCAGCGTCATGCGCCAGAACGCGCACGGAACCGATGGTCTGTGCGTTCTCCAGCAGCTTGCCAGCCTCAGCCTGCAGCTTCTCGCGGCGCAGCTGAGCCAGTTCCTTCTCAGCGGCCTTCAGCTTAGACAGAGTCTGGTTAATCTTCTCGGGCAGATCAGCGGAGGACTGAACCTTCATCAGGCCGGTCAGCTGGTTCACCAGGGTACGCTCAGCAGCCAGGTGGTTGAAGGAGTCCAGACCCACCAGAGCCTCAACACGGCGGTTACCGGAGCCAACAGAGCCCTCGGTCAGCAGGGTCAGGGAGCCAATCTCAGCGGACGAACCAACGTGGGTACCACCGCACAGCTCGCGGGAGAACTCGCCGCCGATCTCAACAACACGCACCACGTCGCCGTACTTCTCGCCGAAGAGGCTCATCGCGCCCAGAGCCTTAGCCTCAGCCAGCGGCATCTCACGAGTAATTACCTCGTGGTTATCGCGGATAGCGAGGTTAGCGACCTCTTCCACCTCACGCTTAGCGGACTCGGACAGGCCCTCGCTCCACGCGAAGTCGAAGCGCAGGTAGCCTTCCTTGTTGAAAGAGCCGCGCTGAGTAGCCTCGTTGCCGAGCACCTGGTGCAGGGCAGCGTGAATGATGTGGGTACCGGAGTGTGCCTTCTCACCGTCGCGGCGGCGCTGAACGTCAACCTGTGCCACAACATCGGCACCGGTGTGAACCTCACCCTCACGCACAACGGCGCGGTGAACGCTCAGACCCTTCACGGGCTGCTGAACGTCCTGAACGTCAATGATGAAGCCGTTGCCGGTAATAACACCGGTATCAGCTGCCTGGCCACCAGCCTCCGCGTAGAACGGGGTCTCGTCCAGGACAACCTCAATCTTGTCGCCAGCCTTAGCGGCGGGCACGGAAACGCCGTCCACCAGGATTGCACGCAGCTTAGTCTCAGTACGCAGCTCAGTGTAACCGGTGAAGATGGAGCCACGCTCGTCCACAAGCTTACGCAGCTCGGACAGGTCAGCGAATGCACCCTTCTTCGCCTTAGCGTCAGCCTGCGCACGGTGACGCTGCTCAGCCATCAGCTCGCGGAAGGACTTCTCATCCACCTTCACGCCAGCCTCAGCAGCCATCTCCAGGGTCAGGTCAATCGGGAAGCCGTAGGTGTCGTGCAGAGCAAACGCCTCAGCACCAGAAACAGCGTTGGAGCCGTCCTTCTTAGCTGCCGCAACAGCCTCTTCCAGACGCTCAGTACCGGTCTCAATGGTGTGCAGGAACGCCTTCTCCTCAGCGTACGCAATACGGGAAATACGCTCGAAGTCGTCAGCAACGTATGGGAAAGCACCCTTCATCGCATCACGCGAAGCCGGGAACAGCACGGGCAGGCAGGGCTCAGTCACACCCAGCAGACGCATCGCACGAATCGCACGGCGCATCAGACGGCGCAGAATGTAGCCGCGACCCTCGTTCGAGGGGGTCACGCCGTCAGCAATCAGCATCAGCGAGGAACGGATGTGGTCAGCCACCACGCGCATACGCACGTCATCCTCGTAGCCCTCATCCTCAGCAGACTCAGAGCCGTGGTACTTCTTACCGGACAGCTCAGAAGCAGCATCCAGAACCGGGCGGACCTGGTCGGTCTCGTAGAAGTTCTCAACACCCTGCAGCAGCATGGCAAGACGCTCAACGCCCAGACCGGTATCGATGTTCTTCTTCGGCAGATCACCCAGAATCTCGAAGTCATCCTTACCGATGCCCTCGCCACGCTGGTACTGCATGAACACGAGGTTCCAAATCTCAATGTAACGGTCGTCGTCAGCCGCCGGGCCGCCTTCCTTACCGTACGCGGGGCCACGGTCGTAGAAGATCTCCGAGTCGGGGCCTGCGGGGCCGGGCTGACCGGTGGACCAGTAGTTTTCCTTCATGCCCATACGCTGAATACGCTCAGCCGGGAAGCCCACCTTGTTGTGCCAAATGTCGAAGGCCTCATCGTCACCCTCATAAATGGTGACCCACAGGCGCTCCGGATCCAGGCCGAAACCACCCTTATCCTGAGGGGTGGTCAGCAGCTCGTAAGCAAACGGAATCGCCTGCTCCTTGAAGTAATCACCGAACGAGAAGTTACCAGCCATCTGGAAGAAGGTACCGTGACGCGCAGTCTTACCGACCTCTTCAATGTCCAGGGTGCGGATGCACTTCTGCACGCTGGTCGCGCGGGAGAACGGAGGGGTCTCACGGCCCAGGAAGTAGGGAATGAACGGCACCATACCGGCGATGGTGAACATAGCGCCGGGCTCGTTCGAAATCAGCGATGCCGAAGGCACCACAGTATGGCCGCGGGAAGCGAAGAAATCGATCCAGCGCTTGGAAATCTCCTGTGAGAGCATCTCGTTCCTTAGAGTAATCTGTGCGAAATTCTAAATTAGTCTACTGACCTATGGTGCCTGTCCGAGAGCAAAATGGCTAATCGAGCCACCCTCGTACCGTGGTTAACGGACAAAAGCACCACCTTTTAAAACCTAGTTGAAGAAGCCGTCGCCGAGCTGACGGTCACGCGCAATACGCTGCTCACGCGCTCGCTTCTGAGCCTCTTCCAAGGAGGCAATCTCAGCCTCCACCTCAATGAGCTCACGCTCCGCCAGACGGCGGTTCGTGGACTCAATCTCAGCCGAGCTCATCTGACGATCCCAGGTGTCCAGAGAACCAGGACGCAAATCCTGCTTCTGACGCTCCACCTTAGCGTTGAGCTCCATCTCCTTCTCCTGCATGCCTTCACGCACGCGGGCGGCGAACTCAACAGCACGCAACGCATACGGCTGCAGGGGCTTGCCAATCGGCGAATCGAAGAACTTTCCCATCTGAGACTCCGGGTTGAGGGCAATCTCACCGTGCTCACGCATGAGCAGGGCGCTGCCGGGGGTACGCTGAGCAGGTTCGGAGGCGGCACGCCTGGAAGCGAAGTAACCAACCGCCGCGCCGGCGCCAAGCAGAAGAGCTGAACGAAGCAGACCCATTAGTTCTCACCGCCTGCAGAGTAAGAGCCGCCCTGTGCCGAACCGTACTGGCCGCCGGCGTGGGTGTTGCCGTGTGCATCGCCGGACTTACCGCCACGGAATGCCTGACGCACACCGTACGAGAAGGAAGCAACCTTAATCAGCGGCTGACCCACAGTCGAAGTCACCAGCGAGGACAGTGCAGAAACGTTCGCGGATGCGTCCGAAACGTTCGAGGTGATGTCGTCAACCTTCTCCAACTGCTCATTAGTAGTCACCACAGTGCGGGTCACCTCTTCAATGAGGGGGCCGGTGCTCTGGTTCAGCGAACGAATCGTCACGATCAGCTCATCAAACACCTTAGTCAAGCGAATAATGGGTAGCGCAAGCAGAGCCACCAGAATCGCAAAAACTCCCGCTGCAATCAGGCCCGCAATATCTCCGCCGGTCATCTATAACCCCATTCCGCTCAATGCATGATGCTTATCAATAGTCGTACAGGACCGCGTGCCACCGTGGCACGCAGCCGGACTGCATACACAGTTCAGGACTATATACACAGCTCAATCCCTTATTTTAGTCGATAAATCCTTCAAGCGCCCCTTAAACTCTCATGAAACTCCCAGCGACGGAAGATTCACAGGTTCAGCGGCGCCACTCCCCTCTGGTGTATAAGCCCCAAAACCCGCGCGTTAAACGGGAACAACCCGCCCCCACCGAACCGGTGCAGGACGGGTTGCTTCTCGAAAAATCGAGATTATGCCAGACGCGAGTAGTACTCAACGACCAGCTGCTCGTCGCAGATCACAGGGATCTCTTCGCGCTTGGGCTTGCGCTCAAGCTTTGCGTGCAGCTTCTCGATCTCAACGTTCAGGTATGCGGGAACCTCGGGCAGAACTGCCTGGTGCTCGCCAGCAGCCGCAGCCTGGAAGGGGGCAGTCTTCTCAGCCTTGGGGTGAACGTGGATCAGCTGGCCGGGCTTGACGTGGAACGAGGGGCGGTCCACGCGAACGCCGTCAACCATGATGTGACGGTGAACAACCATCTGACGTGCCTGTGCAATGGTGCGGGCGAAGCCTGCACGCAGAACCAGAGCGTCGAGGCGGGTCTCGAGCAGCTCGACCATGTTCTTACCGGTCTGGCCCTCAATGCGCTTAGCCTCGAGGTATGCGCGGCGCATCTGTGCCTCGCGGATGTTGTACTGAGCGCGCAGACGCTGCTTTTCCTTCAGCTGGGTAGCGTAGTTGGAGTCAGCCTTCTTGCGGGCACGGCCGTGCTGGCCGGGGCCGTAAGGACGACGCTCGAGGTACTTTTCTGCCTTCGGGGTCAGTGCAATGCCCAGGGCACGGGACTGACGCACGGTACGGCGGGTGCGGTTGTGCTTAGCCACAATCTACCTTTCTATGTGAGGCTCCTGCACCCTCACGGGTGGGGCCTCGGTCTGTTGAATACTGGCCTCCTCGGTTGACCCCGCCGGGATCCGTACGCGACCGGTTCGGTCGTTGCTGTACGGCGGTGGGGCGGAGAGCTCGGGGCAGAGTACCCCGCAGCTACATTACTGACGCACGCACGGATGCGGGCACAGTAATTGCCAGACCCGTCAAGCTTACCGGATGCGCCCCGGCTTTACCAGCCTTTCAGGGAATCTTTGGCCCACATCACGGTGCATGTGGGTTTTTGACACTGACCCACACAACCCCAACAGAAAATATTTGCACCCGTCAGCGCTATTTAGGTGCGCCTTCCCCGAAAAATTGCGGCGCCACAATGTTGGATTGTAATCATTTCGTTATTTTTAACCTGTGAATCTATGGGAATAGCTTGAATCAGACTCCCATATCGCCTAGACTAGAGACCATAACAAGCTTGACCTCCGCCCTTCCGGGATTGGCCGACAGTCAAGACGTCTATCACAACTCAAAACTCTGATGCGGTGCGCAGTACTACCGAGGTACTGCGCACCGCTTTCTGTTTACCCTCTTTTTAGGCGGTGGGGTCTTTTAGGAGGCGCAGTAAGCTGCCCGGCGAACCCTCCCGCGCGGCTGGTTTCGTGTGATTGATGCGCGCGGCTAGTTCGCGCGATTAGTTCACGCGATGAATCGGCGCGGCTAGTTGCCGCCGTCAAGAATCCTGCGGATACGCTCACGACGCTCCGTCAACGTACGCTCAAAACCGTGCTGCGTGGGCTCGTAGTAGACCGTACCGCGCAGAGTATCCGGCAGGTACTGTTGCGCCGCCACATGCCCCGGCTCATCATGCGCATACACATACCCCACGCCGTGACCAAACTGCTTAGCCCCCGCATAATGACCATCACGCAAATGCACCGGAACCTGACCCGAAGCACCCGCACGCACATCCGCAATCGCGCGGTTAATAGCGTTATACGCGGCGTTCGACTTCGGCGCGAGCGCACAATAAATCACCGCCTGCGACAGGATAATACGCGCCTCCGGCATGCCCACCAGCGCCACCGACTGCGCCGCAGCCGTCGCCACCTGCAACGCCTGCGGATCAGCCAAACCAATATCCTCACTCGCCAAAATCATGATGCGACGCGCCACAAAACGCGGATCCTCGCCACCCTCCAACATGCGCGCCAAGTAGTGCACCGCGGCGTCCGCGTCAGAGCCGCGCATGGACTTAATGAACGCACTCACCACGTCATAATGCTGATCGCCCGAACGGTCGTAACGGATCGCGGCGCGGTCCACCGCCTCCGTAGCATGCGCCAGGGTGATGCGCACGGGCGCGGTAGGTTCCGGGTCTTTCTCCCCCTCCGGGTCTTCTGAACCCTCAGCGGAGCGGGCAGATTCTGCCGAAGCCTGTTCGGCCTCGCTAAACGCAATCGCAGCCGCCGCCTCCAGCGAGGTTAGGGAGCGGCGAGCGTCGCCTCCGGAAACTGCCGCGAGGTGGGCGCGCGCATCCGCATCAATGACCGCCGCACCACCAAAACCGCGCGGGTCAGCCAGAGCACGGTCAATCAGCCGCTCAATATCGGACTGCTCCAGCGAATGAACCCGTAGCAGCAGCGAGCGCGATAGCAGCGGCGAAATAATGCTGAACGACGGGTTCTCCGTCGTGGCCGCCACCAGAATCACCCAGCGGTTCTCCACACCGGGCAGGAGCGCATCCTGCTGAGCCTTCGTGAAACGGTGAATCTCGTCAAGGAAAAGCACGGTGGTCGTGCCGTACATGTCACGGTCGAGCAGCGCCCGATCCATGACCGCGCGAACGTCCTTCACGCCCGCGGTAATCGCCGAAAGCTCCACGAACTTGCGGCCCGGCGCGCGCGCAATCACATGCGCCAGAGTGGTCTTACCCGTACCCGGAGGGCCGTACAGAATCACCGAGGACGGGCCAGCCGGGCCGGCGTTCTCCCCCGCCAAAACGCGCAGAGGCGCACCCGGAGTCAGCAGATGCTCCTGGCCGAGGACCTCATCAATCGTGCGCGGACGCATGCGCACCGCCAAAGGTGCACGAGACGCCGAACGGGAAGAGTGCGCACGCGACGCAGAGGCGCGCGAGGAGGCGGGCTCCTCAGCGGGCGCACCAATCAGGCTCACGCGGTCCCCGTCATCGGGCAACTCAAGATCAAAGAGGGAATCAGCCATAGTCTTACTCTATCGTTTCACAATCTGGAGGCGGGTACGGAGTGTGGATATATAGCTGCGGATTTAGCTCGCGGCGTGACACCACACGGGTTTTCGATAGGTTAGTGTCTTCGCCGTGGGTTTTAAACCCCTGGGCAAGGCTATAAACCCAGGAGCAATCCACTAACCTATCGAAAGCGCCGACCTTAGAGGGTCTCGCTGTCGAGAATCAGGGTCACCGGGCCGTCGTTGACGAGCTCCACCTGCATGTC
The DNA here is from genome assembly GCF_001836735.1 of Rothia sp. HMSC061D12. Taxonomy (NCBI): domain Bacteria; kingdom Bacillati; phylum Actinomycetota; class Actinomycetes; order Micrococcales; family Micrococcaceae; genus Rothia; species Rothia sp. HMSC061D12. The sequence continues at coordinate 529,918 of NZ_KV830305.1, forward strand.
CGCACCGAACACGCCGGTCTCCACGTGCAGGCCACGCTCACGCAACGCCTGAACGTAGTCGTTGAACAGCGGCTCACTCACCGGACCCGGAGCCGCAGCAGACCAGGAGGGGCGGCGGCCCTTCTTCGCATCCCCGTAGAGGGTGAACTGGCTGACCGCCAGCACGGGCGCGCCCTCATCGAGGAGGGACTTCTCCCCCTCCAGCAGGCGCAGGTTCGCGGTCTTATCGGCAAGCTTCGCAATCTGCGCCGCACCGTCACCGTGCGTGATGCCGACCAGCACCAGGTAACCGGGCTGGTCAATCGCGCCGACCGTCTCGCCGTTCAAGCGCACCGCCGCGCGGGTCACGCGCTGAATAACTACTCGCATCGTTCACCTTTCAACTTGGAGCCGGCCTTCACCGGGCTCATACATCTCTTTCGACGCCACTCTCGGCGGCTGGTTTAGGGGAGCCGCAGTTCTAGAAGTAACAGCCTCAGAGCACACCGCGTAGCTGCACGGCACGCAAAAACTGGTTCGCCGCCCGCGGAGTACGAAACTCAATAAAACGCTTCTGCAGATGCTGCCCGCGAGCCTCCGCCAGCAACTCCCCGACGTGCGGGTAGCTCCTCCACGTGTACCGAATCATGTTGTCCGGGTCGCGCAGAATATTCTTCAGCGGCGGCTCCACATTATCAGCCCACAGCCTCTGACCCGTCACGGCACGGCGCACCGTCCGGCGAACCACACGCCACATAACCACCGCACGGCTATAGTGCAAGTAAATCACCACATCCGCACGCTCCAGCAGGCGGCCGCGCACCTGCGGATACTGCCACTCCGTAATCCACGCAGGCCGCTCAATGAGCGTCTGAACATCCGCTTCAAAACTAGGGCGCGGAGTCCAGTTCGGACCCCAATGCAACGAGTCCATCTCCGTATGCGGAATGGCCAGGAGGCGCCCCAACCGCGCCGCGAACGTCGTCTTACCGCTACCGCTCGGGCCGGCAATCAGAATACGCATGTTCCCCTCCCCCTTTGGTTAGTACACAAATCGGCACGCACACCAGTTGATACAAAAGGTGGGCTGCGACCCTGCACCAGCAGAATACACAGCCCACCCTCAACGGCGACCCCGGCACAACTCAACGCCCGCCGGGCCCACGCCGCACAGGCCCGCACCCCCTACGGGGCGCACGACCAAAGACTAGAGAAGATTACTCCTCGTCCTTCTTCTTCGGCTTGAAATCAACGCCAGCTTCCTTACGCTGCTCCGGAGTAATCGGTGCAGGAGCCGCAGTCAGCGGATCAAAACCGTTACCGGTCTTCGGGAACGCAATAACCTCGCGGATCGAATCAACGCCAGCCAGCAGAGACACAATACGGTCCCAACCGAACGCAATACCACCCATGGGCGGCGCACCGTACTTGAACGCATCCAGCAGGAAGCCGAACTTCTCCTGAGCCTCTTCCTCACCAATGCCCATCACAGCGAACACGCGTTCCTGCACGTCACGGCGGTGAATACGGATTGAACCGCCACCAATCTCGTTACCGTTGCAGACAATGTCGTAAGCGTACGCCAGAGCCGAGCCGGGGTCAGTGTCGAAAGTATCCATGAACTCGGGCTTCGGGGAGGTGAACGCGTGGTGCACAGCAGTCCACGCGGAGTGACCCAGAGCCACGTCACCGGACTCAGTAGCCTCAGCAGAAGACTCGAACATGGGAGCGTCAACAACCCACACGAAGGACCACTCGCCGTCCTTAATCAGGCCGGTACGGTGACCAATCTCAACACGAGCAGCACCCAGCAGCGCACGGGAAGCCTTAGCCTCACCAGCAGCGAAGAAGATGCAGTCGCCGGGCTTCGCACCGGTAGCCTCAGCCAGGCCAGCACGCTCAGCGTCAGTAATGTTCTTAGCCACCGGACCGGTCAGCTCGCCATCCTCCTGAATGAGGACATAAGCCAGGCCCTTAGCGCCGCGCTGCTTCGCCCACTCCTGCCAAGCGTCCAGGGTACGGCGAGGCTGAGAAGCACCGCCGGGCATCACAACAGCACCCACGTAAGGAGCCTTGAAAACGCGGAAAGTGGTGTCCTTGAAGTACTCGGTCAGCTCAGTCAGCTCCAGACCAAAACGCAGGTCAGGCTTGTCCGTACCGTACTTCTCCATCGCATCCTTGTAGGTCATGCGCTGAATCGGGCGGGGAACCTTCACATCAATCAGGTTCCACACAGCCTCAACGATGCGCTCGCCCAGCTCAATGATGTCTTCCTGATCAACGAAGGAAGCCTCGATGTCCAGCTGAGTGAACTCAGGCTGACGGTCCGCACGGAAATCCTCATCACGGTAGCAACGAGCAATCTGGTAGTACTTCTCAATACCGCCCACCTGCAGTAGCTGCTTGAACAGCTGCGGGGACTGCGGCAGAGCATACCAAGAACCCGGAGCCAGACGAGCCGGCACCAGGAAGTCACGCGCACCCTCAGGGGTCGAACGGGTCAGGGTCGGGGTCTCAACCTCAATGTAGCCGTCCTCGGCCAGCAGGTTGCGTGCCGCACGGTTCGCGTCCGAACGCAGGCGCATGATGCGAGCCGGCTCCGGGCGGCGAAGATCCAGGTAGCGGTAGCGCAGGCGCGCCTCCTCACCCACCTCAACGTGCTCGTCAATCTGGAAAGGCAGCGGAGCGGCAGTGTTCAGCACCTCAACGGCGGACACCTCAACCTCAATCTCGCCGGTCGCCAGGTTCGGGTTCTCGTTACCCTCCGGGCGCTTAGTCACCAGACCGGTCACACGCAGCACATACTCGTTGCGCAGGTGCTCAAAATCAGCCTCATTGTGGAAAACACACTGCGTGACACCCTCACGGTCACGCAGGTCAACGAAAGCGACACCACCGTGGTCGCGGCGGCGAGCCACCCAACCGGTCAGGGTAACAGTCTCTCCAATGTTTGCGGCGGTCAGCTCGCCGTTGGTGTGAGTGCGAAGCACAGACATTCCTTTCATAGCGGGCACCTCACGACTATAGACAGTAGCCGGGTACACGCGGTTGATGATATGCGCACACTGCGTGCGCCTCATATATTGTATCCCCTCCGGGCAGGTCGAGGGTCAGAAAATGAGTTGAGGAGGCGGGGTGTGGATTTGTGCCATGGTTTAGCGTCTTCTGTCGTAGTTAAAAACCATGGCAGAAGACGCTAACCTATGGTCGAAATTTGTAACGTTGGCTTTACCGCATGAGCAGCCCCCGAAGATGGGCAATAACTTCCCGCTCTTTCTGAAAAATATCAGCCCAGGTTAGATGCACGACCGTCCACCCGGCGCGGGCTAGGGCACGGTCGCGAGCTGCCTCATACCGGTCCCTGCCGGGGTGGTCCAGGTACTTCTGTTCACCGTCGAACTCAAGAATCACACGCGCCTCGGGCCAGGCGAAGTCCACCCGATAATTACGACCCTCGCACGAAATCTGATACTGCGTTACGGGGAGGGGTAGTCTGTGTTCCATGAGTAGGCACCGGGTGAGGCTTTCACCCGCCGACTCGCTGGATGCATCCACCGCCTGCGCCAGAGCACGCCCGGAGGAACCGCCGTACCCGGTGAGGTTCAGCAGAATCTCAGTCACCTCGTGGGGTTCCAAGAGTCCCCGCCGCATGATGGAGTCAGCGAGGACCACCGCCTCCCGAAAGTGCATGGTGCGAGCGCAATCCTGCAGAGTGCGAGCCACCGTAGTCACCGTGATGGGTGTACCGGGTATTGTAGTCACCGCATTAGGATCAAAACCTCGCCTGTGCCTGCAGATGCGCCCCCTATCAGATGGACTAGTGGCAGTACTGTACACGTGCACGATTGAGGGCGCATTGAGTACATCTAGCCCCCAAAGTGCAGCGGCTGATGAGTGTGAAAAGACCCCCTGAAGACCCATGAGGTGAGCAGCAATGCACCGTACCGCAAGCCGCTCATCCGGAGTGAGCGACTGGGCATCGCGGGAATAAATATAGGCTCCTCGCTGGATACGTTGTAGGGTTCCTTCCGCTACCATTGCGCGGATATGCCGGGTTCCAATACCTCGTGAGTTGAGGATGCGAGGGGTGAGCACGAGAGGATACAGCTCGGCGGCGCGTGTGGTTTGGGGTTGTGCGGCTTGGGTTTGGGGGTTCAGGATATTTGCGGTGTTCATAGGCTTTATCCTGGCAGTCTCTGCGAAGTTGTGGGGCCTATTCGTGAAATCTGTGGATAACTTCGCTGTTTTTATGGAAATATCCGTTATCCACAGGTTTAGGTTGTATCCCCAGATTTTTGTGCCATAGTTTAGCGTTTTCTGCCATGGTTTTTACCTACGACAGAAGCCGCTAAACCATGGCACAAATTCACAGGGCAGAAAGTGCGACAAAAAGACCCGCCCGGCGGGGAGGTCAACATCCTCCCCACCAGGCGGGTACACATCCATATGCAGGCTTGCAGTGGCCAAACACTACAAGCAGCTAGATACTACAGCGGCCAAGCACCGCAGGCATTACAGTCCCTAAGATTACAGGCCCCTACTATTTACAGGCCCTCAGCACGCACAATCTGAACGTGCAGGTCCTCAGCCGGCGGCATCCACGAAGCCGGATCAGCAGCAACCTGCTCACCCGAGCGGATATCCTTCACCTCGTGAACCGGGGCACCCGACTCATCCGACGAAATGAACCACACGAACGGAATGCCGCGCTTCTCAGCGTACTTAATCTGCTTACCGAACTTCGCCGCATTCGCAGACACCTCGCAGGCAATACCGCGGGCACGCAGCGCATCCGCAACATCATTCGCGGCCGACCAGCCCTCATCATTCGTCAAGGCAACAAACACAGCCGAAGGCACCTTACGGCTCGCCTGCGCAAAACCCTGCGAGAGGATGCGAGCCACCACTCGGGTCACGCCGATAGACAGGCCAACACCCGGGTACGTCTTCTTACCGTTCGACGCCAGCGACTCATAACGGCCGCCCGAGCAAATCGAACCCAGCGACTCGTGACCAACCAGAACAGTCTCATACACGGTGCCGGTGTAGTAGTCCAGGCCGCGAGCAATCGACAGGTCAGCCAGCACCTTACCCGGCGCACGGCGGGACGCCTCCTCAATGACCTCAGCCAGCTCAGCAAGACCCTGATCCAGCAGCTCGTGCTCCACCGAATACTTAGCAGCAAGCGCACGCACCTGCTCCACGAAGGATGCGTCCTCAGTGCGGATCTGCGCCAGCTCCAGGGCGGCCGCGGCAGCCTCCGCGCTCGCACCGGCCTCGGACTGAAGCTCCTCAGCCACGCGCTCGGGACCAATCTTCTCCAGCTTGTCGATGGAGCGCAGCACGGCCGCGGTGTCGGTCAGGCCCAGGCCCAGGTAGAAGCCCTCGGCCAGCTTGCGGTTATTCACGCGTAGCTTGAAGTCGGGAATCGGCAGCTTCGACAGCGCATCGACAACAACCAGCGCCAGGGTCACGTCGTAACGGAACGGCAGCTCGCCGTCACCAACCACGTCAATATCAGCCTGAGTGAACTCGCGGGCACGACCCTCCTGCGGGCGCTCACCACGCCACACCTTCTGAATCTGGTAACGCGAGAACGGGAAATTCAGGTAACCGGCGTTCTCCACCACGTAACGGGCAAACGGCACGGTCAGATCAAAGTGCAGAGCCAGCTTTTCCTTAGCCTTCGCGGCCTCATCCTCCTGCAGGCGAGAAATTGCGTAAACTTCCTTGTCAATCTCACCCTTGCGCAGCAGCTGCTCAATAGTCTCTACCGAACGAGTCTCAATCGGGGAGAAACCGTGCAACTCAAAAGTCTCACGCAAAGTGTCCAGAACATGATTCTCAACCAACCGCTCAGCCGGAAGATACTCGGGAAAACCAGACAGCGAAGCCTTGCGAGCCATACTCGATACTCCTTGACAAAGAACTCGACAACAAAACCCCGGAACACGCCGGGCACATCTACCCATCATACCAACACCCACCCCAGCACAGCACGCACTCCCCCGCCCCGTCCGGCGTAAACCCGTACAAACCCGCCGCAAACCGTCCGTGCGAAGGTTCGCCCACAACACAACACGACCAGACACTACTCACACACACCCCACAGAGGCTATGCTTAGGAGGTGCACACGCACACCCAAACGGGTGCCCACCACGGGGAACAGCGCAAAGGCGCCCCACCCCCAGCACCCCCGAGTGAAAGAGTTATAGCGGTGACTACTAAACCCGACGACACTGTAAACCTCGAAAAGGCACGCCAGTACGGCCGCGTCTCCGAGGACGGCCACGTCTTCGTCATTGTCGACGGCGAAGAATACGCCGTAGGCCAGCTGCCCGGCGCCTCCGAAGAAGAAGCGCTCAGCTACTTCGCCCGCAAGTTTGAAAACGTCGAGGCGCAGGTTGCCCTGCTCGAATCCCGCCTCGCCAACAACGCCCCCGCCGCAGACCTGCAGAAGGGCATCACCTCCATCGGCGCACAGATTGGTGTGCGCAACATGGTCGGTGACTACTCCGGTCTGCAGAAGCGCCTCATCTCCCTCGCAGAGCAGATCGCTGAACTCGGCGAAAAGCAGCAGCAGGCACGCACCGAAAACCGTGAACGCGCCCTCGCCGTCCGCGAAGAAATCGTCGCGGAAGCCGAGCAGATCGCCGGCCAGGACCCCGACCAGATCCACTGGAAGAACTCCCACTCCCGCATGAACGAACTGTTCGAAGCGTGGAAGAAGGCACAGCGCGAAATTCACCTGGCAAAGAGCGTAGAGGACGAGCTGTGGAAGCGTTTCCGCGCAGCCCGCACCACCTTCGACCGCAACCGCCGCGCACACTTCTCGCAGCTCGACGACCGCAACGCACGCATCAAGCGCGCCAAGGAAGAGCTGATTGCACGTGCGGAAGAGCTGTCCACCTCGACTGACTGGTCTGAGACTTCCCGCGTATACGGCGACCTGATGCGCGCCTGGAAGCAGGTACCCCGCGGCCACCGTCGCGAAGACGACAAGCTGTGGGCACGCTTCCGCGCGGCACAGGACGTGTTCTTCAACGCCCGCAACGAAGCCGAAGCAGCGCAGGACGCAGTCTACGCCGAAAACCTCAAGGTCAAGGAAGCGCTGCTCGAAGAAGCACGCGCACTCCTGCCCGTCGAAGACATTGAGGGCGCGAAGGCAGCCTTCGAGAAGATCCTGGACCGCTGGGATGCGGCAGGCCGCGTACCCCGCAACGACCTGCGCCGCGTCGACGGCGAACTGCGCCGTATTCAGGACGAAATCAACGGCGCCGAAGAGGCAAAGTGGAAGCGCAACGACCCCGCCAAGGCGGCACGCGCGAACTCCCTGCTCGCACAGATCGAGGACTCCCTCGCCGAACTGGAAGCAGAGCTCGCAGCAGCTGAAAAGGGCGGCGACTCTAAGAAGATCGCCAAGGCTAAGGAAGCTCTGGAGGCGCGCCGCGCCTGGGCAGCAACCCTGCAGGGCTTCGGCAACTAGGGTCTAGCCGACGGCCTAAATAACGGTCTAATTAACGCCGAGAAGCCACATGTGTTTCGAAAAGCCACTTCTTTGGTGGCTTCTCGAAACACATGTGGCTTCTGCATGTCTGCGGGGGGGTTATATTCGCGCCCCCACCCGATGCAGATGGAGGGCGCACCGGGTTCATGGATTTTCGATAGGTTAGTGACTTTAACGCGGGTTAAAGACCCACGGTGAAGACACTAACCTATCGAAAACCTCTGTCTAAAAAGCAGGCGGCCCCGAATGTTCAAACATTCGGGGCCGCCTGCAGCGGTTATTTATATGTCGGGTCAGAACTGGTTTACATATCGGGCCAGTCGCGATGCAGCGAATACTCCGTGTCCCCGTCGCCATTGTCGTTCAGGTGCCAACGCTGACCGGTACGGATATCGGCCTTGCGTAGGCGCGGGTTCGGGTTATCCTTCTTACCCATCGTC
>NZ_KV830305.1:537944-539627 GCF_001836735.1 Rothia sp. HMSC061D12
GTAGCTGCAGTCACCGGCTACGCGTCCCACATCAACCCACCACACACGCACCAGCAACGGGTCACTGGTCGCCTGCGGAGTCACCATCATCATTTGCCAGGGGCCGCCGTCCACACGGAAACGAGCCGTGTAGTGCACGGTCGCATACGCATGGAAGTTGCCCGAACGCCGGTAGGCGTAACTCGTTGCGGTTTCACGCGGGCGCTCACGAGGGTAGGTGGTGACCGGTTTGCCCGCCGTGTAGTTGGTATCTGTATCGCCGTTGCCGTACTCGATGACATAGGAGGAGGGCATGAGCTCAATTTCGACGTGTCCTGCGAGCATGTCTGCTTCGAGGCGGTAGGGGCCTCCGTCATCGACGTAGAAGTTGATCTGGTCGCCCTTGTAGACGTTGGGGTCGCCTTCTGCTCGGCCAGTGCCTGCGGGGTTGTTGTAGGACTGGTGCAGGGTCGGCTTGCCTGGCTCTAGCGACTGGGCTGCTTCAATGATTTGCGCCATCATTTGTTCCCAGGTAGGGCCGTCGTTTGCCTTGGATTTAGTGTCCTGAACAGCCTTGATGTCTGAGGGGATGCAACTAGCACTGGTGGGGCTTCTTAACGCATGACCGCGGTCCATGAATCCTGCATCAGTTTCCGGGCTGAGGTTGGTGTGTTTATAGATACCGACTTTTCCTCCCGGGGTTACGCAGTAAAGGACACCGGGGTTATTTTTGGAGGAGTAGACATCAAAGCCATTGGGGTTGTGGCTCTTTTCCCATTCGTGGACTTGGGGTGCAAGCGAAGATTGCTCTTGGCGTTTCGTACTACCTCCGGAAACATCATGTCCATCGTCTCTCAAGCCCACATCTTCTGACTCTGTCTGATCCTGCGGTACAAATATCTGTTCACAGACACTGGCAGAGTTTGGGTTCGTAGCTGCGCACTCTGAATATGAATTGAAGGGTGCCTCTCCTGCATAGGACACAGTCTGGGATATAAATAGTGGTAAAGATGCTAGAAAAATCGCAAACTTGTGACCTCGCATTATTGCTCCTTGCTGACTTTCTTTAGTCCGTTGATAAGCCAGCTACCGTCTGCATAAATTAGAGAAAGATTCCACTTGTTGTTATCTACTTCGCGATTTTCTCGACTCTCCCAGCTGCCGTCCGGCTGAACATACATGACGGAATTCCACTTGCGGTAGACCCTCCAGATGTAGGTTGTTCCATCTTCTGAATAGGGTGCCCCATCTGCTACAAATTCATTGTGTCCATCGATAATCCAACCACCTTTTTGATATAGGCTGCTCATTTCATCATAGAAATTTATTTCTGATTTCAGCGATTGTGATACGTAACGTCGAACTTCAGTAAAATTTCCTGTCTCGACGGCGTAATTACGCCAATTCGACCAGGCTCGAATTGTCTTCTCCAAACCAGAGATAGACTTCTCGCGGTAACCCTCTTCCGGTGCCGGAGGCTTGGGCACATTCTGTGCAGGTCCCTGCCAGTCGGCCTTACGATACTCGCCGTCGGGGGCCTTAGAGCCGCCGGAGTAGCCTCGAACAGTAGACGGAGTGGCACTCGCCGAGGGTGACTCAGACGCCGCCGCAGACGCCGAAGCGGTCTCGCTCGGTGCGGCGGTCGATGATGCCGAGGCGGCTGCCGCCTCATTGTTAGCCTGCTGGCCACACGCCGCAAGCAGG
>NZ_KV830305.1:539727-540883 GCF_001836735.1 Rothia sp. HMSC061D12
AGCCTGCTGGCCACACGCCGCAAGCAGGGCGCCCAGGCCCACAAATGCGCCACTACCCAACAGGGTACGGCGATTAAAGATGGTCGAATCCATAGAAGATACGCTCCTATCATCGGTGACAGTGTGATGTAGATGTATATGTGCAAGTCGGGCCGCTTTTCACAGGTCAAGCTGACCACCGGAAGGAAAACAGCCCCGTAGCGCGCCCAACAAACGCATCAATGCGCTGTGGAACACTACAGTTACCACCCTACCGCATCTTTGTGTCTATTTGCGTTGCTTTGAGTGCAATAGTATCTGAACGTCATTATTCGGATACATCAATGCTTTATGCATCAAATATCTCTGCGCCCGCGGGGCGCCGCCCCTGCAGAATTTGTGCCATAGTTTAGCGTCTTCGACCATGGTTTTTAACTACGACCAAAGACACTAACCTATGGCACAAATCCGTAAACCCATGACTAGATCCCCCATCTGTGACAGGCGGGCGGGTGGGCTATACGGCGAGCGCGTACATGTCGCGGAGTGCCTCTTCCGCCTCGTCGAGGGCGTATCCGCTCTGGCAGAGCGCATCGCAGCCGTTACCGTAACGGAGGCCGGCAAGGAACTCGCGGTCGGTCACCTCCGGCAGGTACACCATGAGGTATTCGCCGTTGTCAGTGAAGAAGTCGTCAATGTTGGCGGCGTCCTGACCGGAGTAGAAGGCGCGGAAGTCTTCGTCATTGTAGTAACCAACCGTGTACATGATGGGCTCCTTTGGTCGCTCGGCGGAGGGGGGTGAGAACGCGTCGTTGTTCTCTACTACCAAGGTACGGGGCACCCCTGACAAGATAAGGGGCTGCGCTGCCCCGCCCCGGAGAAAAGCCAGAAAAAATATTGTGTGACGAGGGGTTTTCTGGAGGCGCACTCCCCCGCCTATACACATCACACAGAAAATTCGGTCATAGGTTACGGACTTCTGCCATGGTTTTTAACTACGACAGAAGTTGCTAACCTATGGTCGAAATTAGCGCCGGGTGGATTACGTGGCGGGTAACTGGCTGTTTCGATAGGTTAGTGTCTTCACTGCGGGTTAAAGACCCACGGCCAAGGCACTAACCTATCGAAAGGCCCCCGCCCCTCCCCCTAAACAGCGAGAAGCCACATGTGTTTCGAG
>NZ_KV830305.1:540983-769455 GCF_001836735.1 Rothia sp. HMSC061D12
AAGTGGCTTTTCGAAACACATGTGGCTTCTGGGCGGATTACCTCTGGGTGGATTACCAGCGGCTACCAGGGAATAGGCGAATCCTCGTGAGTCTTCACATCGTAGAAAACCTTCGGCAAGACTTCCAGGCTAGAACTGTCAGAGTACTTCGCGCTAAGAATCAGTCGGTTGACTGCTTCGTAGTGCTTCTTACCTGCCTTAATCTTCTGGTTCTCACTGACACGACGTTCTGCCTCGTTGTGGGTGCTCTTTGTTTCCACAACGTAGAAGGTCTTCTTTCCGTCTTCGCCTTCAAAAACGTACGCCCAGTCGGGGTTGTACTTGCCGCGGGGCGTATCAATCTTGAAGTCCGGGGGGAGCTTCATAAAGAACTTGACGGCGGAGTTTGATTCAAGCTTCTGTGCGAACTGGCGTTCCACGTCTGAATCCAGCACCAGGTAGTCGTAGTCCGTCTTTTCGGGCTGTGCTACCTTGTAGAGTTTGTCCAGCGGGTAGTCGTTGCGGTCATTCTGCAGCTGGGCGAGGGCCTCTGAAGCGAGCATCAGAGGCATAGCGGCACCCTCAGTAAGGTAATCGCCACCACCGGTAACGTCATGCCAGAGATTATCTTGCTCCTCGTCCGGTTCAAGCTCTGCGCGGTACCGGGGGGCGGTCCCGGTTTTCTCCATGTAGGTTTCGTCGTCAACGATGCGCGGGCGGAAGACAGCGTTCGAGACAGCAACATCTTCGACAACGCTCTGCAGGATCCTACGCACGGTCACCATGTATTCACCGGGGTTCGCAATGAACTTATCCAGGGTTTCGGAGTTCTTGAGGATATCAACGATGGTCTTGCGAGAGAGATCGGTCGCTTTCTGTAGCTCTGCCACAATATCGGGCAGGGGATATGAATAATCAATCTTTTCCAATCGAGCCGAAGCATCTCCAAGGTTCGTTCCAGTCTTGATACCGGAACGATGTACATCAAGAGCAGACTCTTCAATACGAATCTGGACAGGTCGAATATGCTCAGTTGCCTCACAAATCAGCTCTACTGCTTTATTAGATAAAGTGTTTGAGTCAAGCAGGACGCGGTAGCCGGTGTCCACGGCGATGCGTTCCCAGAGCTCACTAAAGAGCTGACGAGGGAAGTCCGGGTTGAACTTGCGAGGCTCCCCGTTCCTGTTCTTCTCATTTTCGACAAATTTGGTGGTGTTCTGGTTGTCAACGAGAATCTGGATGATTTTGTCTTCGTAAGGTGCGTACTCTTCGGGCAATCTGAGGCTGAAGTCGACCTGGTTCGGGGTGAACGAGCGGGTCGGTTCACCGTCCTGCGTGAGCATTCCGTTCTTAACGAGGACATCAAAAATTTCACCAGACTGGGCAACGCCGAGGGTGTCAGTCGGAGAGACTTCGCCGTTCTGACGCGCGGCAATACCCGCAAAGTCGGTGCGGCGCACACGTCCGATGCTTACGCCGGCTTCGCGGTATTCCTTCTGCAGGTTTTCGGCAAAGTCACGGTACGACTCGTTGGCGATGACGGTCAGGCGTGCGAGATTCGGGTCGGAAATTCGCGTGAGGGTTCCATTGTTGACGCTGACGGGCAGGCGCAGGCCGCGGCCGATGGTCTGGCGACGTTCCATCGCGGTGTTCATGGTGCGGAGCACGCAAATCTGGAAAATATTGGGGTTGTCCCACCCTTCGCGGAGTGCCGAGTGACTGAAGATGAAGCGTACGGGTTCTTCATGGCTAAGCAGGCGTTCTTTGTCCTGCATGATGAGCTCGTAGGCGTCGTCGTCTTCCTTCCTTTCCTGCTTGTCGGTGGAGTCCACGTATTCGCCCTGGGTCTGGCCGCGCTTGGCTTTGAGCTGTGCGAAGTAAGCACTACGGGCGCTCAGAGGGTCGTGCGAGCAGAAGTTACTGGTTCCGGTCATCTGCTCGAGGCGTTCGACTTCTTCAACGTAGATTTCATCGAACCAGCGGGCGAAGTCGCCGTTGGCGTCAAGGTTATTGGTTCCGTCGCCCAGGTAGCTGCGCACGCTATAGATGAAGAAGAGCGAAAGAACCTTAACGCCTTCCTTCTGCAGTATGTATTCCTTCTTGAGATGCTGACGAATGGTTTCACGAATCATGGCACGGTGCACCTGGTCCATGTTTTCATCGCCGAGGGATTCGTAAGGACGGAGCAGGTTTTTACCTTCGATGGCGCTCAGTTCAACGAAGGCATTTTCTTCCCCGTACTCCACACTGATGTGGTTGACTGCGATATCGCCGTAGGCGTCGTTGTTGGTCTTGCTCTTCAAAGATTCACCCTGTTTGAAGGTCTTTTTTTCGCGTTTGATGCCACCCTGCTTAGTTATTGTGGCCAATTCTAGGATGGCTTTGAGGGGCCTCTTTGTCGGGTCAACAGTAATAAAACGAATGTAAGGGGTAGTAGTCATGCCATCGATGAGGACCTCAGCGACGGAAATCTTCTTCACAAGGTTCTGTTGCATGGCGTCTACCGGATCGAGGCGGTAGACGAGGTTGCGGACCTTATCGTGGGTAGCGCTGTAGCGCAGGACAGCAAGGGGGTTAAGCTCTGAAATTGCGATGGTACTATTGTCGCTTTTCATGCGCTGCGGTTCGTCGAGGATGACGACGGGGCGGGTAGCACGAATGTAGTCGATGGGCGCCAGACCGTTGAGGCTATCGCGTTCCCGATAGATGATACGGTCATCTTTTTTGGTGGTGTTGAGTGCGCTGATAGTGGTGATGAGAACCTCGACACCGATACCGGTTGCGAAGGAGTAGACCTCTTCAGGAGTGTCGCCCCTGTAGAAGGTTTCGCGGAGGGACACACCGTGCTGCAGGTACAGGTTCTCAAAGTGCGAGCGCATGGAGTTGATGCTGGTCTTGACGCCTTCACGAATCGCTACGGAGGGTACGACAATAACGAACTTGGTGAACCCGTAGTTCTTGGCAAGTTCGAGGATGCTGCGCAGGTAGACGTAGGTTTTACCGGTGCCGGTTTCCATTTCGATGTCGTAGTGGGGTACACCATCTTCTACTATGAGCTCCACACTATGCTCGAGGTAGTTGCTCTCCTGCACCTTAATGAGGTTGTTGAAAAGGGCTTCACGGTCAAGGTCGAGCTGGTTGTAGACGACGCCGGCGGCACGTGCTGCGAAGAGGGCATCTTCTTCAGTAGCAGCACCTGTGGGGATGATGTTACGGGTAGCTCCGGTGTGCTTCATCTGGCCTTCGAAGAGCGCTACGGTCGATTCAATGGCACGCACCTGGTGCTTCTGTGAGGGGTCGAAGACGAAGCCTTTACGCTGGGGTGCGGGGCTGGGGTTGGAAGGGCTTGCTGCGCCGCGGTATAAGGGGTTAGGTGTGGGGACCTGAGGGTCGGGGTGAGGCATGGCAGTGGTCTTTCGGACGGGGGTCTTTCGGAGTTTGTTTGCTATGAGTGTGGTCGCTGAAGTGGTTCAGGGGTTACGGGTTCTTAGAAGAACCACGGCGGCGGTGAATTGCGGTGTGTTTTCACCGCCGCCGGGTTGTTCTGCAGGGTCCGCGTGAGGAACCTATTCAGCTGTGTGCTGGTGCTTCTAGGCGAAGAGTACGTCTTCGCGGTTGATGCCGTGCTGCTTGGCGAGCTGCACCAGGTTCAGCTTGAGGCTGTCTACGTTGACGTAGTTGTTCTCGTTGGAGAGTGCGTCTTCAATCATGAGCAACTGGACGGGTTCGTAGCCGTAGATTTCACGGAACTTGCTGATGGCCTTTTCCCAGTCTTCAAGGCTCGGGATGGTTGCAGGGTCTTCGGTGGGCAGGTGCGTGAAGGCTAGCGCACCAGATTCAACGGCAAAGAATTTCGTATAGCCGAAGGAGAAGGGGGTCAGTTCCACGTTCAGGGGGCAGCCGCTCTTGAGCAGGAGCTCAAAGAGAATATCGTAGGGGTCGGTGCCGGGTTTGATGCTCTCCCCCAGCTCGTCGAAGAGCTTGTCCAGGTCGTCGGCGCCGATGCTACTGTCAATCTTCCAGCTCTTGAAGCAGCTCTCCCCCAGGGTGAAGGCACGGAAACCGGTATCGAGGGGGTTGTCTGCGGAGCGCTGGGCAATCTGTTCGGCGTACTTTTCATGGACATAGCTAGGAAGATTCCTGAGACGATGACGTACGACATCAGGAATAGTTCGGTCTCCCTGAGAGAACGCTTCGCTTGCCTGATCCAGGTCTTCTCGGAGCTGCACCGCGATATAGCGGCGATTCTGCTGATCAACAATATTCTGTTGTACGACAGCCTGAGCAATAGTTCCAGAACCAGCGAAGAAATCCAGAATAATATCTTCACCAGAGGTGCAGAAAGACATCAAATACTGGATAAGAGCAGTCGGCTTAGGGTAGCTGAAAGGATTCTTGTATCCAAGAATTTCAGTAATCTCACTAGAAGCGCTCTTAGTCGTACCCACTACCTTTGATTCAAGAATAGTGGAGGGAGAAAATGCAGACCGTTCCTTACAATATCGCAGAAGACCCTTTTTATTGAAATAGAATTCAATTACTCTCTGTCCTTTGGAATCAAAAGTTTCATCTCCACGCATCCACTGTTGAATCTGGCTCTTCATAGCCCAACCCGCAGAGACGGTTACGTCTTCGACAAGCCGACCATTTTCAAAACGCATGACACCATCAATTGTCATAGTTTCACTCGTGCCAATAGTTCCGGTGAACTCCGCGTCATCCCCTTCAAACCTCATGCCCGCTTTTAGCGTGAGCGAAGATTCCGGATTGCTCCTTGAGATTTTCTTAAGCGCACTATGATTGATATAGGCGTCTTCGCCGTAATCAAAGAGCTTGAATCCGTTCAAAGAACTACGGTTCTTCGCGTAAACAAGAATATATTCATGCCCAGTACGTACCATTCCAGCAGTCGCACCTGAACGAGGCCAAATAAATGAAACCGGGTTTTCATTCAGAGAATTATGCTGCCCAAAAATCTCATTACAAATAGCCCGAAGATTATCGACTTCGTAATCATCAATAGAGATGAAAATCAGTCCGTCTTCAGTTAGCAACTCGCGTGCCAACACCAGGCGCGGGTACATCATGCTCAACCAATTCGAGTGATACGCGCCCGAGTTTGAGGTATTCATTTCAAAAGCCGTACCCGCCTTCAGCGCACCCTCAGCATCACGAGCGCCAGTTTCAAACTCGTGCTCACGCACAGTCTGCGCAAAACGATCAGAATACACAAAATCCTTACCCGTGTTATACGGCGGATCAATGTACACCATCTTCACCTTGCCACGGTACGCCGTGCGCAAAGCCTTCAGAGTCTCCAGGTTCTCACCCTCAATAAACACATTGCGGGTCGATTCCCAATCCACAGAATCCGAAATCTGCGGGTGAATAGCAGCAGACGTCGGCAACTGCGCCACACGCTGAGCCTCACGCTTACCCGGCCAAGTCAAACCAAACTTCTCAGCACCCCCCCCGCCAGATTCTCATCACCCAGAAGGTTCTGCAGAGCCTCCACATTCAGCTTGCCATCGGCAAAAACTTCCGGAGCCGAAACCTGCAACTGCTCCCACAGATTCGCCCTCATATCCGGAGAAGACAACGGCACACTGCCGAATTCAGATACTTCGCTCATCGTCGATAAACCTTCCATCACATATGCCTCAAACCATAAAAACACGGCACCTACTCGCTGCCGTCCAGTCTCAACATTGACTAGCCGACTACCACAGGAACAACTCTATCCCCATGCCAGAGCCCTAAAACTCCTCGATTCAGCACACTACAAAGATAGGCCAACACAAAGATTTAGGTTTGGGACATACCGTCTAAAATGTACCCTTCTAGTTTCCGACATAACCGCCACGCTGTCCAACGAAACCGTCAAAAAGCGGCCCGGCATGGTCACCCACACCGAGCCGCCTTCCAGCCCGTAAAGAGCCTACTTACTGCTCAACACGCCAACGAATCGTGAACAAGTCCTGAACCGAGCTCGTCGCATCCTTAGACTTCTTCATGCGATCCAGGGTGTCCTCCATGTACACATCAAAGTCAGCAAGCCTCTGCTGCATCCTACGCTCCACCTCACTCACCTGCTTATTCAGCTTTCGAGCCTCCACACGCATCTGCATACGCTTCGACAGGTCA
This sequence comes from Rothia sp. HMSC061D12, assembly GCF_001836735.1. Taxonomy (NCBI): domain Bacteria; kingdom Bacillati; phylum Actinomycetota; class Actinomycetes; order Micrococcales; family Micrococcaceae; genus Rothia; species Rothia sp. HMSC061D12. The sequence continues at coordinate 547,107 of NZ_KV830305.1, forward strand.
GCCTCACGCCTAGATGCAACAGCCAGCTGACGTTCCTTCCTCAGCAGCTCCAGCTTCTCCGCTTCAGCCTCCGCACGAATATCCTGCGCACGAGCATCCTGAATCTGCCACAAATCCTCCAAGAAACGGCCATTACGCTCATTCACCTCAGCAGCCAGGCGTTCCATCTGCTCCTGAATCTGAGACTCCATACGATCCGCAAACATCATGCCAGCAACAGGGCTCTCACTCACGCAACGCAAAGACATCAGGTCATTCACATCATCAGCAGACAGCGGCTCACCCGAATCAGTGAAACCACCAGCAACCAGATACGACTCCTGCACCAACTGACCCTCAACCGATGCCGTATAGGTCGCCTCACGCAGGCTCAACTCACCCGAAGTACCCACCAACGACTGCGCGTACTTCGAGGGACGTTCCGAAGCCGACACCGAGAACACCAGCTCACGCTGCGGAGTCTCACGGTTTAACGCCGAATCCACCACAAAACGACCCAGCGGCGAATCAAAACGGTACTGACGAGTGTGATTATCCGAATCTTCCTTGAGCGCATACGTGCCAGGGACAATATCGCCGTTCTCAGCATCATCATGAGCAGGCACTTCACGCAAAACAAAACGACGTAAATCATCCGCAAAATCAGCCAAGTCAGCCAGCTCGTGCTTCGTCAACTCCATCAGCAGACGCTCAAAAACACCCAACAGCTCACGCGAACCCTCATCGTAATGCTTGAGCTTATCCTGAACATTCGCGTCCAGGTTCTCAAACACCTTAGAGCTCGTCTCACGCATACCCTCAGCGATCAGATCGGCATTCTCTTCCTCAAGCTCACGGAACGCCTCCTCAATCTCCTCAGCAGTCTTAGCGTTCGCAAAAATAGCACCAATCTTCCTATCAAAATCAGCACCATAAGCGATAGCACCAAGAATCTCATTACTTGCGCCAAAGACACCCGTGAAAATCTGGAACTTATCAGTCAACAGAGACAGCACGCGCGATTCCGCCACATTCTTAGTGTTCAAGAAGTTAATCACCAAAACATCATGCTTCTGACCATAACGGTGAACACGACCAATACGCTGCTCCACACGCTGCGGGTTCCACGGCAAATCATAATTCACCAACAGGGAACAGAACTGCAGGTTAATACCCTCGCCCGCAGCCTCCGTCGCAATCATAATGCGAGCCGAATTACGGAACTTATCAACCAGAGCCTTACGCATATCAGCAGCCTGAACACCGGTGACAAGGTCACTACCCTCATGCTCCTTCAGCCACTCACGGTAAATCTTGCGCTGCTCCTTCGAGGCATTCGAACCGTTGAACAGCACCAGCTCATCACCATAACCAGCCGTAGTCAGAACCTGCTTCAAGTAATCCTGAGTGCGGGTCGACTCCGTAAAAATAATGGCCTTCTCCGGAGCACCAATAGCACGCATACTCTCGAAGCCGCGCTCCAAGGCCTCCAGCAACTTGTAGGCCTTCGCATTCTCCCGAATAGACGCCGCAAACTTCGCCACACGCGACAATTCTGCGGACTCCTTACGAAGCTCCTCCATCTCATGCTCCGTCAGAACGCGGTCCGAGAAGCTATCCGAATCATCCGACAGCTTCAACAGCCATTCGTCATCCGAAGGGCCCCTATCCACATCAGGCGTAGTACACACAAAACTGGTGCTAGTAGGACCGGTAGCAGTGGAATCGGCGCCAGCAGAGTCGGTACCAAGAACCTCTGCACCATCAGCATCAGCCCCAACAGCCGCAAACGAACGAGAAGCCGCCGCAATCTCCTTCTCCGTCAAAACATCAGCCGAAGCAATACTCTGCAAACGCTTAGCCATAGAATCAAGAGTCGTCGCTGCCGCAAACGTAGAAGAACCCAAGCGCTTAAACAGCTGGATAGTCATCAGACTACGCGCCGGCGACATACGCATAAACGTAGAGTTATGAATAAACGACTGCACCATCTCGTACAGCTGCTTCTCCTGCTCCGTAGGCTCAAACTTAAACGTCTCAGTACCACGGTTCGTATAGCGAACATACAGGTTCACGTCCTTACGCAGATGACGCTTCAACAGCATGTTCAAACGCTCACGCAGATCTTCCATCGCCTCTTCATAAGACAACTCATCAGATACGTTAGCGTAGCGAGCACGGAACGCCTTCAAACTATCGAAAAACTCAGGGTCAATCACAGACACCAAGCCATACAGCTCCTCCAGCTTATTGTGCAAAGGAGTAGCCGTCAGCAGAAGAACCTTCTGCGCTGACTTAGCAACCTTCGAAGCCGCCAAAGCAGTCTTCGGCTGCTTCTTACCCGGCAAATAGAAATTCCTCAGGTAGTGAGCTTCATCCAGCACCATCAGATTCCACGGCAACGAAGCCAGACGATTCTCAAAACTCTTCATGAACTGGTACGAGCAGACCAAGACAGACGGCTCACCCTGACGAGCCTCATCAATCACAGTCTTCGCATTCTTAGAATCCACCAGAGTCGCAGGAATCATGAACTTATCCCACAACTCCTGCTTCCACTGCTGACGCAACGACGCCGGCGCCACAATCAAAATATTGCGGCGACGCTCAGACCAGAACTGAGTAATCACAATGCCAGCCTCAATGGTCTTACCCAGACCCACCTCATCAGCGAGGATAGCGCCCTTCATATGGGGAGACTGCAAAGCAAAAAGAGCAGCATCAATCTGATGCGGCTTAGGCTCAACCTGCGCATCAAACAGCAGGCTCGTCAGCTTACCCAGCTCATTATCGGCATAGCTACGGCGCAACTCATGCGCATAAAACTTAGCCTGATAATCGTTAATAGTCGTCACAATAGTACCTTTCGGGTCGCCAGAAGCGGATAGAAAACAGAAAATATACGAAGCCTACAGCCCCATAAAGAAAGAAAAATAAACGCTAGACTCAGCTCTGAATCTAGAAGGAACAGGTTCAAACAGGCAGGTTCAAACGGCCAGAGTGTAGATATCTCGGAGGGCATCCTCAGCCTCGTCTAAAGCGTAGCCACTCTGGCACAACGCCGCACATGAATCACAAAAACGAATCTGAGCCAAAGCCTCACGCTCCGTCAGCTCAGGAAGTCGGTCCATCAGAAACTCACCGTTCTCAGTGAAGAAATCATCAATATTTGAGGCGTCCTGCCCTGCGTAGAACTCGCGAAAATCATCACCGGTGTAGTAACCGCTCAGGTCCATGAGTATCTCTCCTTCGGTTCACTCAGATAACAGACCCCATGGAGCTATGCCCTTGCTCCATACACTCAAAATATATGGAACCCCTGACAAGATAAGCGTGAGAACACCGCTATTGCGATAAATTTGCAGCTATTACGGGAACACCTGTTACTGTCTATACCCCCTGCACGCTAGTTACTTACCAGGCTGACTAATTCCCTGAATAGCTACTTCTGTAACTCAAGAAATTCAGGAAACCGGAAGTATAAGAATTGACCATACATAAACCTTTTCGTGTATGTGGCGGCAGCCCTTGCCGCTACACCCATTATGCCTAAGAGGAGAAAGACGCACGTGCCCGTTCGTCATCGCCGAGCCACTGGCTGTTTCGATAGGTTAGTGTCTTCGCCGTGGGTCTTTAACCCGTAGTTGAAGACACTAACCTATCGAAAGTTCCCCCGCCCTCCCCTATAAACCGCGAAAAGCCACATGTGTTTCGAGAAGCCACCAAAGAAGTGGCTTTTCGAAACACATGTGGCTTCTCAACGTAAGTCAGCGTAGAAAAGTATTTACGCCTCCGAGGGCTTCGCACCCGTCAGGCGGTACGCCTTGTACACGCCCGTCACGTTACGAACCACGTTCAGCACGTGCTCCAGCATGAAGCGGTCACCCAGCTCCAGGGCGAAGCGGTCCACCACGGTACAATCCTCCGAGGTATGCACGCGCGCATCCAGGATGTTCACGCCCGACTCAGAAATCGCACGAATCAGGTCGCTCAGCAGACCCTTACGGTCCAGCGCCTCCACCTGAATCTGCACACGGTACGTAGCGGACGGCGAAGACGCCCACTCAACCGTGGTCACGCGCGGCTCCTCGTCAGCATTACGCATGTTCGGGCAGTCGCGGCGGTGCACCGAAATGCCGTTGTAACGGGTCACAATGCCGATAATGTCATCCGGCGGGACCGGGGTGCAGCAGCGCGCAATCTTCGTCAGCACACCCTCAGCACCCGGCACGACCACGCCGTTATCGCCAATCGCCTTGCGGGTCGACTTCAGCAGCGTCTCGTCAAAGTCGCTGACCTCAACCTCGGGTGCCGGCTCGTCACCGCGGTGCACCTCAACCAGGGTGTCAATAACCAGCTTCGGCGAGATCTCGTGCTCACCAATCGCGCGGTACAGCGACGCCACATCGTTCTTGTGCAGCAGCTGAGCCACCTGAGTCATAATCTCCGGGCTCATCATCTTCTGCAGCGGCAGCTCACTATTACGCATGCTCTTGGTGAGCATTTCGCGGCCTGCGAGTAGCGCCTCCAGGCGGCGTTCCTTCGCGAAGTACTGGCGGATCTTCGTGCGAGCGCGTGAGGAGCGAACGAACTTCAGCCAGTCCTCGCTGGGTCCGGCGTCTTCGTTCTTCGTGGTCATAATCTCCACGGTCGCGCCGGTGGGCAGGACCGTGTGCAGCGGCACGAGGCGGCCGTTGACCTTCGCGCCGACGGTACGGTCGCCGACCTCACTGTGGATGGCGTAGGCGAAGTCCACGGGGGTGGAGCCGTTGGGCAGGGCGATTGCCTCACCGTTGGGGGTGAGTACGACGATTTCGTCGGTGTCGAGGGTGTCAGCGAGCGACTCGTAGAACTTCTCCGACTCCGGGTTGGAGTTCGAAATCTCGGCAATAGACTGCAGGATGCCGACGTTCATCATCGCCGAGGTCTGGGTGCCCGGCTCCTTCGGGTCCTTCGCGGGCGCGCCGCCACGAGCCGCGACCTTCTCGCCGCGCGATGCTGCCTTGTAGCGCCAGTGCGCCGCCACACCGTATTCAGCTTCTTCGTGCATCTTGTAGGTGCGGATCTGAATCTCAAGCGGCAGGTTGCCCGGACCGTACACGGTCAGGTGCAACGACTGGTAGTTGTTGTTCTTCGGGTTCTTAATGTAGTCCTTGAAACGGCCAGTCATCGACGGCCACAGAGACAGCACGTGGCCGAGGACGGTGTAGCATTCCGCCTCTTCCTCGACCATGATGCGCACGGCAAGGATGTCGTTAATCTCGTCGAAGCTGCGGCCCTTCGTCTTCATCTTCTGATGAATCGAATAGTAGTGCTTCGGGCGGCCCGTCACGGTCGCGTCGATGCCCACCTCTTTCAGGCGGTCCGTAATCTTGGTGCGCGCCTCGTTCAGGAACTTTTCGAGGGCGGGGGTGCGTTCGCCGACCATGCGCACCATTTCGGCGTAAATTTCCGGGCTCATGGCGGCGAAGGACAGGTCCTCCAGCTCCCACTTGATCGTGTTCAGGCCCAGGCGGTGCGCGAGCGGCGCGTAAATTTTCAGGGTCTCCTCTGCCTTCTTCGCGGCAGAAGCCTGCGGCACAAAACGCCAAGTACGGGCGTTGTGCAGGCGGTCGGCAAGCTTGATGAGCAGCACGCGGATGTCCTTGCTCATGGACAGCACGAGCTTACGAATCGTCTCGATGGAGGCGTTCTCGCCGTACGTCATCTTGTCCAGCTTGGTCACGCCGTCGACCAGGTAGGCGACCTCCTCACCGAACTCTTCGGTGAGCTGCTCCATCGTGTAGTCGGTGTCTTCCACGGTGTCGTGCAGCAGGCCTGCGGCGAGCACGGGGCCGGTCGCGCCCATCTCCGCAAGAATCGCGGTCACAGCGACAGGGTGCGTGATGTACGGGTCACCGCTCTTACGCTTCTGACCCTCGTGGCAGCGGTTCGCCACCTCGTAGGCGCGCTGCAGCACCTGGATGTCTTCGTCCGGGTGGTAGCGGCGCACGGCACGCACGACCGGCGCAATCATCGGGGAGAAACGGATGGTACCGCCGTGCGAATCGGAGGCTTCCATCTTGCTGCTGCGGCTACCGAAGACCAGGCGGTTCGGCACACGTCCGCCAGCAGCCATGACGCGGTGCGAGCCGCGTTTCTTCTTTGCGTCAGACGAATCAGTTTCAGGCAGAGGAATCGGGCCAGCGGGCCGAACCGCGGGCTTCTCGGCGGTCCCTGCAGGGTTCTCAGCGTTGGTGTTCACGGCAGGTTCTGCACTCATTCCAGGCTCCTTCGGACTCAAGATAATCAGCCGCACACTCAGGTTCCTCATCGTTGAGGGCTATACCGGCCAAACCAGCCATCAGCAGGCTCAAACGCGAGCGCACAGTATCTTCACTTCTTATCCTACCCAGCGGTCTGGAACGCGCCAAACTATGCGACGTTTTAACACGCCCGAGCGCGTTTTCTGAGCGAATATCCGGGTGGATGCACGGGCACGCTAAAGGGGAGCCGACACCTTTCGGTATCGACTCCCCTATCGTTAGCAGCGCCAGTAGCGCTGGCGGAACGTTGGCTAACCGTTCAGGTTCACGCGGTGAATCTCAATGGTTGCACGTGCCGGCTTCTTAGCGGGCTTCTCGGTTGCCTTCTCGTCCTCTGCGGAATCCTCGGACTCCTCAGACTTCGCAGCCTCGGCGGGCTCCTCCGAAGAGTCACCCTCAGCCTCGTCAGCATCCTTGAAGCTGCCGTTCTCCACCTTCGCGGTGTGCTCACGAATCTGAGCCTCACCCAAACGCAGCGAAGCATACAGCGGCGCAGATACGAACAGCGTACCGAACATGCCCACCAGAATACCCACGAACAGCGACAGGGACAGGTCCTGCAGAGTACCCGCACCCAGGATGAACGCACCAATGAACAAGATCGCGCCCACCGGCAGAACACCCACAATAGCGGTGTTAATCGAACGGACCAGGGTCTGGTTCACGGCCAGGTTAATCTGCTCGGCAAAGGTCGTGTCGCGGCGTTCCAACACATCCTCGGTGTTCTCGCGGATCTTATCGAACACCACCACCGAGTCGTACAGCGAGTAGCTCAGAATCGTCAAGAAACCAATAATTGCACTCGGAGTGATCTCGAAGCCGAACGCGGCGTACAGGCCAACCGTCACCACCACGGTGAAAAACAGGCCCGCAATAGACGCCAGCGACATCTTCCAGGTGCGGAAATAGAACGCCATACCAATCAGCGCAAGCACCACAAACGCGACCAGACCCCAGAACGCCTGACGGGTCACATCCGCACCCCAGGTCGGGCCCACAAACGAAGAGGTCACGTCATTCTCAGAGACGCCGTAACCCTCCTGCAGAGCCGCCTTCACCTGCAGAGTTTCATCATCGCTGAGCTTGCTCATCTGGGCACGAATCGTACCCGGCGCAATATTGGTCACGCGAACATCCGAAGCGTCCTTCGCCTTCTCGTGAATAATGCGCTCACCCGTAGCAGTATCAACGTGCGCGGTCTTCGAGACCACGAACTCCGAACCGCCACGGAAATCAATACCCAGGTTGAAGCCGCCACCAACAGCCGGAATCAGAACCGAAACCGCCATCAGCACAGCCGCAAGCAGCAGCCACAGGCGGCGCTTACCTACGAAGGGGTACGAGCGGGCGCCCGAATGCAGGTCATTACCGAAGCGGGCAAAAGCATTAGGTTTCACATCGGTAGCCATGCTTAGCTCTCCTTCTTCTCATCAGAAGCAGACTCGTCAGCCTCAGCGGCAGCACGCTCTGCACGGCGACGCTCAGCAATGCTCAGCTGCTTCTCCTCCGGGCTGCGGAGGCGACCGGCACCACGGTACAGCGGCGTAGCGCCCAGCGACTCAGGCGACAAGCCCGAGTGGCGGTGACCCTCACCGAAGTAACGAGTATTCGCCAGCAGAGTCAGCATCGGGTGGGTGAACAGGTACACGACCACAAGGTCAGCAATCGCAGTCAAACCAAGGGTGAACGCGAAGCCCTTCACCGAACCAACCGACACCACGTACAGCACCACAGCAGCCAGCAGGTTCACAGCCTTCGACGCCAGGATAGTGCGGGATGCACGCTGCCAACCGTGGTTCACCGCCGACGGGATTGTGCGGCCCGCACGGATCTCATCACGGATACGCTCGAAGTAGACGATGAACGAGTCAGCCGTAGCACCAATCGCCACAATCAGACCCGCCACACCAGCCAGGGACAGGCGGTAGTTCAACGCCCAACCCAGCAGCGCAATCGCCTCATACGAAATGATGCCAGCCACAACCAGCGACATCATCGTGACAAAGCCCAGCAGACGGTACTGGAACAGCGAGTAGACAAACACCAGCAGCAGACCAATCAGGCCAGTCAGCAGACCCACACGCAGCTGCTCCGAACCCAGGGTCGCAGAAATCTGCTGCTCCGACTGGATCGTGAAGCTAATCGGCAGGGCACCGTACTTGAGCTGATCGGCGAGAGCCTTCGCCTCCTGCTCAGTGAAGTTACCGGTAATCTGCGGCTTACCGTCAGAAATCACTGCCTGCGACACCGGGGAGGACAGCACCTTGCCGTCCAGCAGAATCGCGAAGCGGGCACGCGGATCATTTGCGTTCTGCGCACGAATCGCGTTCAGGCGAGAAGTAATGTTCTGGAACTTCTCACGAGCAGCATCGTTGAACTGAATGTTCACAGCCCAACGGCCCGTAGTCACGCCCTGACCGGTCGTCTCCTGCGAGTGGCTTGCGGTAGAAATATCGCTACCGCTCAGCTCCACAGGACCCAGAATGTACTTCTCCTGACCGTCAGTGGAGCACGCCACCATCGGCTTAGTCGGGTCCGCACTATCGGCGTCCTCATTGCGTGCCGCGGTGCAGTCCTTCGCCTCGTACTGCTTGTACAGATCCGCAGTAATCCAGTTACGGTCCGAACCATTAGTCGGCTCCGCAGACGGCTTGGGCAGCTTATCGTCCGCAGTGCGGGCATCCTCAGCCACCGCAGTACCGGCACCAGAAAGCAGCACCGGGCGGAACGTCATATTTGCAGACGCCTGAATCAGCTGACGAGTCTCAGCGCTAATCGTTCCGGGAACCGAAACAACCACGTTATTACCCGAGCCGAAGGAGGTGGTAACCTCCGCCTCCGAAACGCCGGCACCATCAACGCGCTGACGAATAATCTCAACCGCCTGGTTCAACTGCTCCTGGGAGACGTTCTCATCCGAAGAGCCATTGACCTTCGGAGAAAGAATCATCTGAGTACCACCCGAAAGGTCCAGGGCGAGCTTCGGTGCCCAAGAACCTCCCGCGTAGGTGGTGCCGAAAATACCGGCAGCCATAACAACCATGAGCAGGACCATCGAGAGGAGCGCCCCTCGCGCGGCTGCAAGCGGTGAACGCTTAGCCATAATGTTCCTTCTTCGTGTGAATAGTATTGAGTGTTCTACAGATTCCGTAACGCGAAAACCCGACGCCGCTCACTGGGCGCCGGGCTCATACGCGCTGAATTACTTAGCAGTATCAGAAGAGGTATCGGAAGCGGGAGCTTCGGATGCGGTAGCCTCGTACGCGTCCTCGGTCAGGGGCGCTGCGGGGGCTTCCTCCTCAACAAGGTTCAGGATCGCGTTCATGGACGCAGTAATCACAACGCCCTCAGCAATCTGAAGCTGCAGCTTGTTGTTCTCAAAGTCAGTGCTGACAACGGTGCCGTAGACGCCGGAAGCAGTCATCACCTGATCACCGGGGACGAGCGCACGTCGCATTGCCTGCAGCGCCTCCAACTGCTTCTGCTGGTTCTTCTTAGCGGAAGTAAAAATCCAAAAAATTGCGCCAAAGAAGACAATCGTCATGACGACGTTGATGAGGAAGTTAAGATCCATGGTCTCACTTTCACATCCGCACCCGTGCCGCTCACCGCGAGGGTTGAGCGTACCAGAAGGTGTGGAATCGTAGATACAGTACGTATCCATCCTACGCGAGAGGATGAGCTTTAGCGCCCCGAACCAGCGTTTTTGTGAGGTTAACCTGAGTTTTGGACTCTCTCGGCGTAATTTTATGTCACTGGTAAAGACCAGCAGAGCCCGGCAGAGCCCAATGGAACCCGACAGCGTCTGCAGAAGAGTTACCGGGGGGCACAGAGTAGCCCGCGGGAGGTTACTACCTCCCACGGGCTACTACAGTGTTATCAGCTGGTGCGGGGCTAAAGCTGATGCGGATCTAGAGCTGAATCTCTGGGGCCTCCAAGCCGAGGTGTTCCCACGCCGCGGGCAGAGCCACACGACCGCGCGGGGTACGACCGATCAGGCCCTCACGCACCAGATACGGCTCGGCAACCGTCTCCACGGTCTCAGTCTCCTCACCCACCGCAATGGCGAGGGTGGACAGACCCACAGGGCCGCCGCCGAACTTGTGAATCAGCGCCTCCAACACGGCGCGGTCCAGACGGTCCAGGCCGCGCGAATCCACCTCGTACATGTCCAGCGCGGTTGCGGCATCGGTCGCGTTAATGCGGTCCACGCCGTTCACCAGCGCCCAGTCACGCACACGACGCAGCAGACGGTTCGCAATACGCGGCGTACCGCGGGAACGACCGGCAATCTCGGTGAAACCCTCGGAGGTAATCTGCATATCCATCAGGCCCGCACTACGGCGAAGCACCAGCTCCAGTTCCTCCACCGAGTAGAACTCCAGGTGACCGGTAAAACCAAAACGGTCACGCAGAGGACCGGGCAACAGACCCGCACGGGTCGTCGCGCCCACCAGAGTGAACTGCGGCAGCTCCAGCGGAATGGAGGTCGCACCCGCACCCTTACCGACCACAATGTCCACACGGAAATCTTCCATCGCCATGTAGAGCATTTCCTCAGCCGGGCGGCTCATGCGGTGAATCTCATCCAGGAACAGCACCTCACCGGGAGTCAGCGAGGACAGAATCGCCGCCAAATCACCCGAATGCTGAATCGCCGGGCCCGAGGTGATGCGCAGCGGCGCCTCCATCTCCGCCGCAATAATCATCGCGAGAGTGGTCTTACCCAGACCGGGAGGGCCCGACAGCAGCACATGGTCGGCGCTACGGCCACGCATCTTCGAAGCCTCCAGCACCAGGGACAGCTGCTGACGCACACGGCGCTGACCCACAAAGTCATCCAGGGACTTAGGGCGCAGTGCCGCCTCAATCATCTTCTCTTCAGGCTCTTCTTCCATCGCCACCAGGCGCTGGGCGGGAGCTGAAGACGCCTGAGTGCCGGGCACCTGACCGGGAAAATACCCGCCGGAAACCAGGGACGCCGCGGGCTGCGGCTCATAGGGATTCTGGCTCATAGAATTCTTCTTTCACAAAAGTTTGAGTGGGATACGTCGAACAGGGCGCGCCGCTTAGTGGCGGCCCACCGTGTTCTGAGTACCCAAGGATGCGAGCACACCGCGCAGAGCCACACCCACCGGCTCAGTCTCTGCGGCAGGGTTGTGCTGCACGTAAGCGTCAATAGCGGCGGAAGCGTCCTTCTCGCTCCAGCCCAAAGAGGTGAGAGCGTCAAGCACCTGCGGCTTCCAGACAATGCCCTGGCTCAGCGGCAGCTCATCGGTCTGGCCATCGCTGAGAATCAGCTTGCCGGCAAGCTCCAGCACAATACGGCGGGCACCCTTCGGGCCAATACCGGGAACCTTCGTGAACGCCTTATCGTCACCGGTCGCCACGGCGCGCTCCACCTCAGCGGCAGTGTGAACACTCAACACCGCCAGAGCAATACGCGGACCAATACCGGAAACCGAAAGCATCATATCGAACACTTCACGCTCGGCAGGCTCCGAAAAACCGTACAGAGTCATCGATTCTTCACGCACAATCATGGTGGTCAGCACGGTAGCTTCCTCACCGGTGCGCAGCTTGGAGAGAGTACGCGCGGTAGCGTACACGAGCATGCCGAAACCGTTCACGTTAATCACCGCATGATCAAGGCCCACCTGAGCCACACGACCGGTCAGGGATGCAATCATTTCTCTCCACCTTTCAACACCGCGCCCCGAATCAGGCTCGCGGCAGTGTGAGGGCACCGGGAACTCCGACACCCACAGAACGCACTCAGAACGCACTCCCCCAGTTCAACGGGGAGACATTACAAGTATATTAGAATATTTCTTCTGAAATCAAGCATATATTCGAACTTCTTAGCGAATACATGCGAGCCAACAGGAGACGGCACACAAGCCCACGAAGGCCCCCTCTAGCGGCGGCACCTCTAGCGGCGGGCGCGCGCCTCCGCCTCCATCCAGGCACGCTGCGCCGGAGTCAACGACCCGCCACGGCGCGCCTGCGCCGGGCGTGAACCCTGGTGAGTCTGCGTCTGGGCCGCCATGTTGATACCCGAACCGATACCGCCGCCACGCCAGCCGTGACAGATCGCAATCGCCAGGGCATCGGCAGCATCGGCGGGCTTCGGCATGGAATCCAGACCCAAAATACGGGTCACCATACGACCCACGGACGCCTTATCGGCGCGGCCGCTACCGGTCACCGCCGCCTTCACCTCCGAGGGGGTATGGAAGAACACTGGCACGCCGCGCATCGCCGCCGCAGAAATCACCGCGCCCGAAGCATGCGCCGTACCAATCACCGTGTTCACCTGCTCCTGAGCGAAGATACGCTCAATCGCCAGGGCATCCGGCTTATAGGTGTCGAGCCAGTGGGAGGCGGCGTTGAAAATCCAGAGAATACGCTGGTCTAGGGACTCCGCCGGGATCGTGCCGGCAACACCCACGTTCACGAAGTGCGCCTTACGGTCGGCGGTCATATCGAGCATGGAGAAGCCGCAGCGGGTCAGACCGGGGTCAACACCCATGATGCGGGTTGCACCCGGCACACGCTCCACGGCAGCGGCAGTACGGTTTTCACGCATGCTATCGCGTGCGGCAGGTTGAGCGGCAGCCATCATCTCCCCTTTCGACAAACTCCCTATAGAATCTCTAGATTCTAGCCCTTCAGAATCCTAGCACCCGGTACCGGGGCGTGCCACGAACACGGTCACCGCGTAAACAATCACCACGAGAACAGTCACCGTGCGCCCCGCGAAAAGTACCCAGCACATCCCCAAAAAAGCCCCAGACGCTAAGAAGCCACTCCCCCAACCAGCCACCCTACGGCGGCTCGGTTAAAGGAGCGGCTTCTTCAAGCATCAGATATCAGAACCTGAGTGATTACTCAGCTGTGATTACTCAGCTTCCAGCTCTGCCATGACCTCAGCAGAAACGTTAGCGTTCGAGTAGACGTTCTGAACGTCGTCGAGCTCTTCAATAGCGTCTGCCAGCTTCATGAACTTCTTAGCACCCTCAGCGTCCAGGTCAACCTGCATGGTCGGGCGGAAGACCGGGTCGTCGTTGTTGTACTCCAGGCCAGCCTCGTCCAGTGCCTTACGGATCTCGGGCAGGTCGGTCGCTGCGGAAACAACGGTGAAGATATCGCCCTCGTCCAGAACCTCTTCAGCACCTGCATCCAGAACAGCCATCAGAACGTCGTCCTCGGTCAGGCCGTCAGTCTTGGTGACCTCAGCAACGCCCTTACGCTCGAACAGGAACGCAACCGAACCCTGGTCAGCCATGGTGCCGCCGTTACGGGTCACAGCCAGGCGAACCTCAGACGCTGCACGGTTACGGTTATCGGTCAGACACTCAATGTACAGAGCGGTACCCTGCGGGCCGCGTGCTTCGTACATGATTTCGGTGTAGTCAATGGTCTCACCGGTTAGGCCAGCGCCACGCTTGATTGCGCGGTCAATGTTGTCGTTAGGAACGGAGTTCTTCTTCGCCTTCGACACAGCCAGGTCAAGAGCGGGGTTACCAGCAATATCAGCGCCGCCCATGCGTGCTGCAACTTCAATTGCCTTAATGAACTTCGCGAAAGCCTTCGCGCGCTTAGCGTCGATAGCAGCCTTCTTGTGCTTAGTAGTCGCCCATTTAGAGTGACCGGACATTCGTATCTCCCTTAGTCAAAACCTCCGTGCGGGCACGGCGAAACGTCCCACGCACCGTACTGTACTCACATAACTATACCGTAGCGGAGGCGCACACCACCTCAAAAAGTGCACGCCACCGCCCGGAATAGGGTGCTAGCGGGGGCGAGACGCAGCCGAAGCGCGTGCCTTCTCCACCAGCGAGTCGTCAATCGTGTTCGGCGTGAACTCGCCAAACTTACGCTTTGCCGCCTGCTCAATCAGGTAGTCCGAAATCTTCGGGTTCTTCGGCAGCAGTGAACCGTGCAGGTAGGTGCCAATCACGTTGTGCACGCGCGCACCCTCGTACGCGTCGGTCACGTTGTTGCCCTCGCCCTTGGTGACGGTCGCCAGCGGGGTGCAGCCCTCGCCCAGGTAGGTCAGACCCGAGTGGTTCTCAAAACCAATCACGGTGCCGAACTCCTCAGACTCCTCAACAATGTTGCCGATCAGGCGGTCATCGCCGCCGACCGTGTGCGCATCAAAAATGCCGATACCCTTCAGCACCTCACCCTCACGGGTGCGGAATTCCTTGCCGAACAGCTGGTACAGGCCACAGATGACGAGCATCGGCACGCCAGCCTCAGCCAGCGAGCGCAGGGTGTCACCGTTCGCGTGCAGGTCGTCCTGAATGACGGACTGACCGGAGTCCTGGCCGCCGCCGCCCAGAATAATGTCAACATCCTGCGGGAAGGGATGACCGGGGTTGTGGTCCAGAATCTGCACGTCAAAACCGTGCGCCTGCGCGCGACGAGCCAACGCCAGGGTGTTGCCCCAGTCGCCGTAAATGTTCATGTCGAGCGGGTACAGCTGCAGGATGCGCAGAGTCTTACCGTTATTCGGGCCTGCCGCGGGGGTGCCCTCAAAAGTGTGAGTTGCCGTCATTAGGAGACCCTCTCAACGTCAGTAATCTTCGCGAGCTCTTCACGCAGAGCCAGCATTGCGGTGTAGGTGCAGAAAATACGCATGGGCGCGTTACCGCTGGAGGCAATGAACTGCTTGAGCGCCTCGGCGAGGTTCTCGTTGACCTCGCCGACCTTCACGCCGTCATGCTCCAGACGCAGCGCCATATCCCAGGCGCGCACGCCCGAGACCATCTGCACGCCGGTGCCGCGCAGGCTGTCGAAGTCAACATCCCACAGCCAGGACACGTCGCGACCGTCAGCGTACTGGTCGTTAATCGTAATCATGGTGGCGTAGTCGTCAGCGTTCGCGCTCGCCAGGGACAGGCGGAAACCGCTCGGGTTCTTCACCAGCAGCAGCTGCAGCGGGCGGCCGTTCACGTTCAGGGTCTCACCGCGGCCGAAGGCGGGAGTAATCTTCGCCAACTCCGCAATGAGCTTATCTTCATCGAGCTTCTCGCCCATAACGGCGCGGGTCAGCGCCATAGCGCCAGCCGCGTTGAAGATGTTGTAAATGCCGTACAGGTTGATTTCGCCGACTCGCTCCGCACCCGCCAGGTCGAACGTAGCGGAAGTGCCGGAGAACGCGGTCAGGGTGACGTCTGCATCGGGCAGGGTCGCCTTCGCGACGGTGCCGCCGCGCATCTCATCATCCGAAGGGAAGTACGAGCGCAGGGACTCATCCAGACCGTAGTACTTAACGGTCACGCCCGGCTGCACATTCTCAGCCAGGGAGCGGATGCGCGGGTCCTCGCGGTTGAGCACCACGGTGTTGGTGGTTGCGGCGGCCACGGTCGCCAGCATGCGGCGGGTCGTGTCAATCTCACCGAAACGGTCCAGCTGGTCACGCAGAACGTTCAGTAGCAGAGCGTAGTCAGGCTTGACAGCCTTGACGAAGTGCACGGCGTGCGCCTCGTCCAGCTCAAGCACAGCAATATCAGCGTCAAGCTTGCCGCCGAGAGTCATCTCGCCCAGCAGCGCCGCGGCAACACCGCGCACAAAGTTCGAGCCGGTGCGGTTCGTGAAAACCTTCAGACCCTGAGCTTCAAGCAGCTGCACAGCCATCTTCGTGGTGGTGGTCTTACCGTTCGTGCCGGAGACAACAACCACGCCGTAGGGCAGCTTTGCGAGCTCTTCAGCGACGAAGTCGGGGTGCAATTTTTCCATGACAAGGCCGGGGAAAGCGGAGCCGCCGCCGCGAAGCTTAGTCGCGGCGCGTACGCCCTGGCCGAGGAGACGAATGAGGGGTTTGGACATGCTTACCATTTTAGTACACGCACACCAGCGGCTGAATGGTCTGCCGGGCTCGTTCGCTCATGCCGGAAGGGGCGGGGATTTGGTACGTGGTAGTGAAATGAGGCGCCGGGGTTTTCGAGCTACGGGCTTTGGAACGGCGCGCAGGGGCTTGGAGCCGTGAGCCCTCTTAGAAGAGCGAGCCCTGCACCCTCACCCGCGTGAACACCTGCGCCGGCTCCACCAGCACATTCCGCCACGCGGCAGTATTCACCAGGAACGCCGCGTCAGCATCGCCGGTGTGGGCGCTCAAAAACTGACCCGCCGCACCCGTGCAGAAGAAACCAGCCGAACCGCTCTCCAGACCAGGTTCACACGGTGCCAGCGGCTCCGGGGACTGCGCACGCAACGCCGCATAGGGGCGGTTCATCGCGAGCGACGGAATCCACGGCTCATCCAGGGCGGTGAGCGGCACCTCCGGCTCGGTGCGCGCCAGCTCAGCGAGCGCTTCGCGGGCGCGGGCGACCGCCTCCTGATGGGCAACACGAAGCTGCGCGCCGGGTAGCGGGTTCGTCCAAGCGCGGTACTTGCTCGCCACCTGCTTGACCTGCGGAATCTTCGCGAGGGCGGTCACGGCGTCCTCGGCGCGGCGAATGGCAAGGCCGTCAGGTGCGAGCGCAATGTAGGTGGCGGTGGCGACCGCCTGCTCATCCAGGCGGCGCGGGGTCGAGTGCAGGGAGCTGGTGCCGACCTTGTGCGTGCCGTCGGGGAAGGTCGCGATGTAGAGGCGGTGCTCCAGCATGGCGTAGGCGCGCATGGATTCGGTGAGCGTTCCGGGGTACAGGTGCGCGCTGTGCAGGGCGGTAAATTCGTCGCGGGCGGTGCAACGCGGGCACTGCTGGCCGCGGTGGATGCGGGTGCCCTCGGGGCAAGGTACGCGGCGGATTCCTGCGGAGGCTCCCCCAGTCTCGGGGGCGGCATCATTGCTCGTGCCGGTGGTGTATCCAGCGCAGTAGCGGTAGAGTTCACCCTCGCTATCGCGCGGAATGCGCAACCCCAGGTAGGCGCCCGGGGTCAACGGAATCTGCACGCGAACCCCGCTCGGGCGGTAAACCTGCGGGGGGCTGCTTTCCTGGATAGGGGCGCTCTCCCCGGCCGCTTGAGATGCCCGGTTATGAGCTCCTTCCGCAACCCCGCCGGACACGACGGGCTCCACCTCGATGAGCGGGCGGCGGTTGGACCAGCGGATTTGCCTCCAGATGAGCAGCTGCGGCGCACCTGCAGAATCACCGGCGGCGGCCTCATTACCGGTAGTGGCATCATGACCAGCGGCAGGCGCAGCAGATGCACCGGGTACAGCCTCGTCGAAAGCCTTCTCAAGCAGGTTGGGGTAGTCCATAGCATTCCACTCTAGCGGACCGAAGTTTCTAGCGGCGCTGTCCCCCTAGCTGAGGCGAGCAAACCCCTCCGCAATAGCCACACGCATGTCGTCCAGGGTGCGGGACATGGTCTTCGTCTGAGCGATAATCGGCAGGAAGTTCGTGTCCCCACTCCAGCGCGGCAGAATGTGCTGATGCAGGTGATCAGCAATGCCCGCACCGCCCACCTTGCCCTGATTAATGCCAATGTTGAAGCCGTCATTATGCGACACCTCGCGCAGAACCTTCATCGCAAGCTGGGTCAGCTGCGCAATCTCAATGGTTTCAGCCTCGGTCGCATCATCGTAGAACGGGATGTGACGGTACGGGCAGACCAGTAGGTGACCGGGGTTGTACGGGTAGAGGTTGAGAATCACGAAGGCATGCTCACCGCGGTGCACAATCAGCGACTCCTCGTCACTGCGGCTGGGCGCAGTGCAGAAGGGGCAGGTCTTCTCGGTGTAATCCTTCTGGCCGCCGCTCACGTAGGCGGTGCGGTGAGGGGTCCACAGGCGCTGGAACTGGTCCGGTGCGCCGGGCAGCTCGAAGGAATCCTGCACCGAGGCTGCGGTGCCGTGCTCGGGGGTCGTGTTCTCGCTCATAGTCCCATTCTATAGCCCGCACGCGCTGACGGGAATGCCCCTCCGACATGCGGGCTACACGCGAGATACCCCCAGGCTATCCCTGCTTCTCCAGGTGAACGATGCGGGTGGCGCCCTCATAGGTCATGGGGAAGCTCAGCACGCCGTTCTCCATGGTGAATTCCTTGGTTTCCTTGTCGGAGGCGTACGGCGCGTGGCTCAGCTTCGCGCGGTCCACACGGGAAATGTAGCTGAAGTTGCCGTTTTTTGCCTCGAAAGTACCAACCCAGAAGGGGGTCGCCAGCTCTTCGTGGTTCAGGTGGTAGGTCACCTCGATGACGCCGTCGTGGATAACGGCGTCCATGTAGTTCTCGAGGTTGGTGGAGTCCTGCTGAACCCAGGTGCCGTCAGCGCTCGCCGTCGAGCGGGTTGCGAGCACGGAAGAGGGAACAGCCGTCGCCTCAGATGCGGCGGGCTCCTGGTCGCTGGTGTTGTCTGGTGCGGGGGTCGCGGTGGGCTGGGTTGCGGTCGGGTGAATCGACGGGTCCTGCGAGACGCTAGCCGCCGCCTTGATTCCGGTGCTAGCGTCGCCGGGGGCGGGAACAGCGCTGGGCTCAACCGTTTCAAAAGCTGCGGGGTCAACAACCGCACTTGCGGAGGCGTTATTCGGCGCGGATGCGCACGCGGTGAGGGAGAGCGCGCCGACGAGTAGAACGAGCGCGCCCAGGGTGGACTTAGGTGCCACGAACGTGTCCTAACAGTGTATGTGTTTGAGTGAGTTTGTGAGTTGAGTGGTGCCTCCCCGTGAGTGAGGTGGGGATATAACGAAACCCCGTAGCGCGTTGGGCTACAGGGCGTTCGATAACCGGCACGGTAGATAGTTTATAGGCTCTGGCTAGGAGTTTCACTAGTGACAGTCATTTTTAAAAGATAGTTTGGTCACATTCAACCTTTAGTTGAGGAGTTTTCCGCATGTGCAGCCTTCAATTTGCGCTCTGCATGGGCTATTTTTGTCTCGACAAGGTAAAATATCCTGCTCGGCGGCATATGCGGGGATTGATTCCACCTTCACGTGGGCTCGGCACCCAAACCCACCGCCACAACGTGTAGGCGGTGTGGGTTTGAGTGCCGAGCCTCAACCGAACTGCCATATCTGCGCTGATGCCTGCGCCGATATCTTCAGTGCACCCGGTTACTGTTCGCGGGGTATTTGTGAGCGGTCTACTGCTTGCGGGAACGCAACGAGAACTTCTCACGAATAATCGTGAAGGTCTGGCGGGTCTCCTCCAACAGGGCGACCGGCTCCTGCTCACGCACCGCAACCTCATGCGAAGCCGAAGGAGCAGAAGCCTCGCCGGAATCATCAGCCCGCGCAGCGCGTGAGGCGCCGGTCGAAGGAGCAGAACCAGATTCGGCAGCCACAAAACCGGTGCTACGTGCCGCCTCCGCCTCCGAAGGAACCGGGTGCACGCCCTCCTCATCCACGACCTCACGCAGCCTGCAGTCGTGGGCTTCGCGGCGCGCATACTCACGAGCCAGCAGGGCACGCAGCTCAGAAATCTCCTGGCGAAGATCGTCCACATCAGCCTTGGTGGCGGGGTGCTCCTGCTCCTCCATTCCCCCGATTTTCTCGATAATCCAGCTGGCGAGCGCACCGGTCGCGACTGCGACCATACCCACGCCGTACAGCATGACGACCACGGCGATAACCCTGCCGATACCGGTAATCGGGTAGACGTCACCGTAACCGACCGTGGCGAGGGTCGTGAACGTCCACCAGTAGGCGGTGGGCAGGTCACGAATCATCGACCCCGGCTCGGAAGACTCCACCGAATAGATCGCCAGGGCGAACATGATGATGAAGATTGCGGTGTAGCCGAAGAGCTTCATCGCCAGCTCGGAGAGCCGCTTGTATTGGCGGTTGGCGGTCAGGTGAATCATGGCGAGGAAGCTGACAATACGCCACGCGGGCAGCAGCACAATCGCCAGGTTCATCAGGTTGTGCGTGATGAAGTAGAGTCGCCGCGGCGCCAGGTACAGGCGCACACAGTAGTCGGCGGCGAATAGGCCCCACAGGATCATCTGAATGATGTTGAGGTACCCGTCGTACGGCTCCTGAATGCGCGTGCTCATGATGGGTGCGGCAAACGCGAGCAGGTACAGCACGGACGCCACGAACATGGGCGTGGAGGTGCGGTCCTCCCACGCCGCCAGGTTCTTCTCGCCGCGGTACTTGCTGAGCGTGCGGAAGAGGCGGGTGCGCGGGGCGCGACGCGGCGGGTCCGTGACGGTGCGGGTGACCGTGCGGATAGTCGTGGTGTGCGTTTCAGGTTCGCCCGCGTCGATGATTTCGGGGGCGCCATCAGGGGTACCCTGGGTGCCCTTCTGGTCGCCCTGCTTGCCGCGCGGGTGATGCGTGGTGCGGGTGATGCGGCGTTCCTCGCGGTGCGTGCCGTCCGGCGCATCGGTGGTGGCGTACTCTTCGACGACCTCTTCGTAGTCGTCGTCGGGGTCCAGGTCGGTGGAGTAGACGGCACGGCTGCTGTCGAGGCGCATGGCGTCTACCTGGACAGTGTTTGCTGCTGCAGGACTCGCCTCTGAGGGGTTAGCTACTCCAGTACTGGTTTCTGCCGGCGCCGCCTGGGTGTAACCAGCCTGTGCAGTATTCTCTGCGGCGGTTTCAGATGCAGCACTTTCAGCGTGCACGGAGGTATCATCCGTCGGGCTGCTCGACTTATTGGGCGTTGTACTGTTCGCTGCCGTGTTATCTGCTTGGTTCTGTTCCGCCTTATCCATAGTGTGAATGATACTCTGCCTTGCAATCCTCGCCCGGTTATTTCTTTGCACTGTGCTCTTTGTGCGGAAGTCTTTACACTGTGCCGCAGTTTTTGCACGGCGAGCATTTAACCTGACACAATATGTGGTGTACCAACCACTGTGGCCGTGCTGCTGATGTAGCGCTGCTGCCCCGCACATCGGAGTGCCCATGACTCACCAGCACACCACCTCCTCTGCTTCTCGCCCTGTCTTCTTCCGTCAGCTGGGCGCGAGCCTCTGCCTGTCGGGTGCGCTCGCCGCCGCTCTGGGTGGGTGCGCCTCCCTGAACTCCTCCCCTTCTGCTTCTGCGGAGGCTTCGAGCGAGCCTACTGCGGTGAGCCACGCGACGGCGCCGGTGATTCAGGATTCTGAGGGTTTCCGCCTGTTTACCGGTCGCGGCGCTGTTGAGGAGGCAGTCTTTGAGGGCCCTGCGGCGCCCGCTACTTACTCGTATGTGGAGTTTGAGCGTCGCGGTGAGCCTGAGGGCACGATGAAGGTTTCTGTTTCGGACGGTTCGGGTACCGCGGTTGAGGTGGTTGCTGGCGGTTCGGGTGAGGGCGCGGGCGTGTGGGTTCGCAATACAGTCAGCACGACGGCACCTAGCCCTTCTAGTGCCGGCCCTTCTGGTTCCGCGAAGTCTGCCGGTGCGGTGAGTGTGCCGTATAGTTCGGCGCGTGTGACGGCGTCGACGTCGCAGCTGACTGATGATGCTCAGTGGATGGTGTCGGTCCGTTCGGCGGGTGTGGACTCTTCGGGCGAATTCACTGCGCCTGATGGTGTTCCGTTGACGAGTCAGGGCGCTGAGGTTGGCGAGATTCAGATGCAGGGCAGCCGCGGTTTTGTGCACGATACGGGTGCGAGCGGCGGTTCGGTTGCGGTGGAGAATCGTTCGGATGCGAAGATGACGGTGTATTGTGCGGGCGTGGACCGTAAGGAGCGTAGTGTGCCTGCCGGTGGTCGCGTGTTCGTGGAGGATTTGGGTGTGCGTGCTTCGGTGGGCTCTCCCCTGTTTTGCGGTGTGGTGACTTCGGATAGCACTGCCAGCTGGAATGTTACGGCGCTCGGCGGGCGTGCCTAAAAATTTCCAAATCGGCCTGCGGGCAGGGTAGTTGCCTCCTTCAGGCTCATGCAAAACCCACGGGATACCAAGAAATACAAGGGAAAACCAGATTAATACCCGGCATATGATGACCACCCAATATGGTGACAAGTAGTCGCCAAGCTTAGCCATAACTAACCAGAAAAGACGGCGTTCAAAGGAAGATACTGGAATAAAGACAGCATTCACACACCTGTCACCAGTAAGGAAGCAAGATCATGACCGTCGTGTCAAACACGTCCGAAGCACTCAAGTCCCCCTACGAAGACACCCTCAAGCGCCTACTCTCTGACGCGCGCGCCGAGGCAGTCGAATCCAGCGTCTCCGAACTCGAACGCCTGGCAATCTCGCACGATGCATCCCACTACCTGCTCGTGCCCGCCGGCCTGATCCGCCCCGACTCCGCCGAAGACGTCGCAAACATCTTCCGCGCAGCCGGTGACCTCGGCCTGCCCCTCACCTTCCGCTCCGGCGGCACCTCCCTCTCCGGCCAGGCAAGCGGTGACGGCCTCATGGTCGACACCCGCCGCCACTTCAAGAAGATTGAAGTTCTTGAAGAGGGCAAGAAGGTTCGCGTGCAGCCCGGCGCGACCATCATGATGGTCAACAACTACCTGGCACCCTACGGCTACAAGCTCGGCCCGGACCCCGCATCCTGGTCCGCCTGCACCATCGGTGGTGTGGTTGCGAACAACTCCTCCGGCATGTCTTCGGGCACCAAGTACAACACGTACAACACCCTCGACTCCATGGTGTTCGTGCTCCCCAGCGGCACCATCATCAACACCGCTGAGCCTGACGCTGACCAGAAGCTGCGTTCCCTCGAACCCGAAATCCACGAGGGCCTGCTGCGCCTGCGCAAGCGCGTGCTCGAGAACCCCGAGTCCATGGCGAAGATTCGCCAGCAGTACTCCATGAAGAACACCATGGGTTACGGCCTGAACTCCCTGGTCGACTTCGAGACCCCCGTCGACATTCTGCAGCACCTGCTGATTGGTTCGGAGGGTACCCTCGGCTTCGTTGCTTCGGCAACCTACCGCACCCTGCCGATTCTGAAGAACATTTCCACCGGCCTGCTCGTGTTCGACAACCTGATTGATGCTGCACGCTCCGTGCCCGAACTGGTTGCTAACAAGCTGGCAACCGTCGAGCTGATGGACGCCACCAGTATTCGTGTGGCTCAGCGTACCGGCCAGGCTGCGGAGGCGCTCGCCGCCATCGACGTGAAGGACCACGCCGCTCTGCTGGTTGAGTTCCAGGGCAACTCCGAGCAGGAGCTGAGCGACCTGGCTGCCGCTGCGGCACCCATGTTTAAGAGCCTGCCGGTGGCTTCGCCGGTGTCGATGACCAGCAAGCTGTCTGAGCGTAACGCTCTGTGGGCGGCACGCCGCGGCCTGTACACCACCGTTGCGGGTAACCGCCGCTCCGGCACTAACGCACTGCTGGAAGACGTGGTCGTTCCTGTCGAGGTTCTGGGCAACACCTGTAGCGACCTGACCAAGCTGTTCGACGCACACGGCTACCAGGACTCCGTGATTTTCGGTCACGCGAAGGACGGTAACATCCACTTCATGCTGAACGAGCAGTTCCGCGACCCGAAGCAGCTGGACCGCTACCGCGACTTCACTGAAGAAATGGTTCAGCTGATTCTTGCCGCTGACGGCTCGCTGAAGGCTGAGCACGGTACCGGCCGTATCATGGCTCCGTTCGTAAGCCGCCAGTTCGGTGAGGAACTCTTCGACGTGATGCGCCAGATTAAGCGCCTCATTGACCCGAAGGGCTTCATGAACCCCGGTGTTCTGCTCGCCGAGCCGGACACCGACTACGTGACCGACCTGAAGGTTGCCGAAACCGTAGAGGAAGAAGTCGACCGCTGCGTGGAGTGCGGCTACTGCGAGCCGGTCTGCCCCTCCCGCAACCTGACCCTCACCCCGCGTAAGCGTATTGTGCTGCGCCGTGAGATTGCTGCCGCTGAGGCGAACGGCGACCACGAGCTCGCTGAGCGCCTGCGCAAGGAGTACGAGTACTACGGCATTGAGACCTGTGCTGTGGACGGCATGTGCCAGACCCGCTGCCCCGTGAACATAAACACCGGTGACCTGATTCGCCGCCTGCGTTCTGAGAACCAGGACAAGATGGCTGCCGCCGGCTGGAAGGTTGCCGCACAGCAGTGGGGCGTCATGGATAAGGTCGCCGGCAAGGCTCTGACCGTGGCGAAGAAGCTGCCGTTCCCCGTGGTGCACGGCACCACCAACATTGCCCGCAAGGTCATGGGCGACGATATGGTTCCTTCCTACAAGAAGGACCTGCCGGTTGGTGGCCCGGCACGTAAGCCGCACAAGGACGCAACCGCTGAGATTGTGTTCTTCCCCGCCTGCGTGAACTCCATGTTCGGCGGCGTGGACGGCGACGGCAAGCACGACCCGGTCAACGCAACTCAGGCGTTCATCCGCCTGTGTGAGCGTGCGGGTGTGAAGTACCGCATCCCGGACAATATTGGTGAGATGTGCTGTGCTACCCCGTGGAAGTCGAAGGGCTTCACCGACGGCTACTCGATTATGAGCGACCGCGTGCTGAAGTCCCTGTGGGAGGCTACTGACGGTGGCCGCCTGCCGGTCGTGTGTGACGCTTCGTCCTGTACTGAGGGCCTTGAGGTGATGCGCGAGAAGGTTATTAAGGCGCTTGAGCACAAGATCGTGAACGGCCTGAAGCCGGGCGAGCCGGACTACTCGCGTCTGCGCATGTACGATGCGGTGCAGTTTGCCGCCGACAACATGCTGGATAAGCTGAGCGTGTCTGCTCCCCTGCCGTCGGTTGCTCTGCACCCGACCTGCTCCATGACTCACCTGGGTACTCAGCCTGCGTTTGAGAAGATTGCGAACGCGATGAGTGCCGACGTGTACGTGCCGAAGCACTGGGGTTGCTGTGGTTATGCGGGTGACCGCGGTATGCTGCACCCGGAGCTGACGGCGAGCGCTACGGAGGCTGAGGCTGCGGAGCTGAGCGAGCAGAAGCAGTTCGCCGCATACATTTCGGCAAACCGCACCTGTGAGCAGGGTATGACGGAGGCGACCGGCCACAGCTACCAGAACGTGCTGCAGCTGCTGGAACGCACCACCCGCTAACGGGCTGAGCACATAGCGGCATAAAGAAGGGACCCGGCGGGCTATCTTATGTGATAGCCAGCCGGGTCCCTTCTTACATATCATGTACCGCACTAATTCACCCATGCATGCCTCGCTATACAAAATACAGAGCAGAAAAAGTTCTCATTTAAAGCATCGCGCACCTCACATCGGCTATACTAGACATGTGTCACAATAAATAAAATACACAATTATTTCAATATAATAATTTTCATCCAATCCACTCACGGAAAGGTAACAAAATGCCTAATACAATCCCTGGTGACCCCCTGAAGTCACTGGCCCAGTTCGGAAGCTGGTTCGAAAAAAGAAAGCATAACAAACTCAAAAAAGAAGAAAATGATATCAGAGAAGAAGGAAACAATATCGCAAAAGAAGGAGTCAAAGCTCAAGAGGACAGGAATAATAGCTATAACAAACAGAATAACCTGTCGAATTTAAGGACAAACATTAATAATATGTACTCAAAGAATTCGGCGGTAGCAGAGAATGCAGTAGAGGAGATATTTAAAACAATAGATTCCTACTTAGAAGAATATAAAAATACTGGAGACATAAAAAATCAAACGGAAGCACAGGACCTTCTGAATAAAGTCTGTCTTTATGCTCGAAATGCAGGGGCATCTAAGAATTCTAAAAAGCATGAAAATGACACTTGCAACACCATTGCAAAACAAATCAACAAACGACTCATCGACGCCAACAAAACTAATCACGATTGGGAGTCTCTCGATATTGACCTGCGTGGAGCCTTTTTCTCAGAGAATATCTCCCTAGAAAAAATTAAATCTGCAGGCAATATAAACCTGAATGGATGCACGTTCCAAAAAGGCCTTAATCTCAAATTAGCTCATTCAAAGATTGGTGAAAATGATTATTTGACGCATGATCCCATATCTCTGTCCAATTGCACCTTCGGTGGAGATTTAAATATTCACGGAGGATCGTACTCTATAGTAGAAGAAATAAATCTTAAAGATAATACATTTACAAATGGAGGAAAACTGGATGTTGGCGGACTAAGCGCAGTCGAAAATGGGCGCCTACCTATTACAATTGAAGGTGACTCCATGCCTCACGACATACTTTTCACTTCCGTTATATCACCCACTATACAAATTGGTAGTAACAATAAAGATAATCTCAAGAAAACAGAAATACCTGGCGGAATTGTTATTAAAAATTGCGAAAATGCAGATTTCAAGATATACAATCACACCGTTAATGGGAGCTTACAATTTATTCCGGAGGATAAAGTTAGTACATACAGAACGGACACCGCAGAAAGCATACACTTGGAATCTTGCGAAATAAAGGGATTCGTTACGCTTGGAACATCTTATAAAAATGCTAGATATGAAAAAATTAAAAACATTAAAATTGTCGGGGCAACCATCCATAACGGGCTCTACATTACCGCAGAAGAGATCAGCAGCATATGTTTTGAGCATGTCGACTTCCTCATTGAAGGAAAAGCTCTACATAACTCCAATGATGCCGAAAGTGTCGATTTTGTCAATTCTACAAAAATCAAATTCTATAATATTGGAAAAATTGAAACACTACACCTGCATCAAGTTAACTTCTACGCTCCAGTTAGTATTGACGCGATTCAAATAGATAAGTTTCACCTAACTACAACAAATTTCTACGTAATTAAGCCTCATGTTGTATGGAGTACCCATAGCGAGGAACATTGCCTATCTTGTTTCCGCATTACATTCAATAGTAATACCACAACCAATCATGCTGTTAGTGTGGGTGGTCACCAAGGTGCATATAAATTAGATTCCTAATAAGAAATAGAAATATATTTACGCCCTAGGGGCTTGATAAAATACATTTTGTTTTTATCAAGCCCCTAGGGTATTTATATATCTACGTTGAAAAGGCGGGCGTGAAGCTCCCCGTCAGTCTCCGTCACGATAATGACCGGTTTACCGCCCGCAACCTTGCGCGCGCGGCGGAGCACTTCAGCCTCTTCTTCGCCGGGAGCCGCAGGGATGACGTGGCACTCCCCTCCCGCCTTCTGCGCGGCGAGCGCAACAAGTGCCCTATGTTCTGGATTGCGGCGGGCAGACAGGTTGAAACGCCCCGCAATACGAGCCCGCTCCTTCATCACCTCAACGCTTGCCATACCTCAACCCTTTCAAATGCGCTTCAACAGCAAAGCCTGCTACTTCTTCGTGAACGAACTTTGCTCCCCGAAAAACCCGGCGGGCTATCTGATGGATAGCCTGCCGGGTCCATTTTTATCTGCTATAGCACTTATTTTCGACTATTAGATAGTCCAATAATCAATACTGCTATCGAGATGCCGTAGAGAATTCCAAGCACTAGGTCGCTGACACTTGACACTACGTTCAAGATAATTGCCAGGATCAAGAACATCATCCCAACAGGAACATACTTATTCGACTTCATACGCTCGTGCTCCCTCAACAATCAACAGCGATACATCATTTTCAAAGCCATCCAGCTACCCATTTTCTGAATGACCATGGACGTTCGCCCTACTACCACGCTAGCACTCTGGAGCTAAAAAACTCCCCCACAACACAACTTTCTACACCCCACCGCACTCCCCCACCCGCGCCTCCTCAAGACACAAAAAACCACCCCCTCCGCAGCTTGTCGCCGCAAAGGGGGTGGTTTCTATATGCGAGCTAGACCAGAAAGCCTAGTACTACTCAGCAGCCTCAGTGCTGGGCTTGGGGTCTTCGTTCACGCGGTTGCGGATATGCTCCACAATACGTGCCACAGCCTCATCCACGGGCACACCGTTCTCCTGCTTGTTGCCGCGGAAACGGAACGAAACAGCGCCGTGCTCCGCATCCTCACCGCCAGCAATCAGAATGAACGGAACCTTCTCAGTAGACGCGGTACGAATCTTCTTAGTGAAGCGATCCGAACCGTAGTCCACCTCAACACGCACGCCGTGCGCACGCAGCTTATCCGCGATCTCGGTCATGTAGTCGTTGAACGCCTCAGCCACCGGCACACCAATGACCTGGACCGGCGAGAGCCATGCCGGGAACGCACCCGCATAGTGCTCAGTCAGCACACCCAGGAAGCGCTCAATCGAGCCGAACTTCGCCGAGTGAATCATGACCGGCTCCTGCACGGTACCGTCCGCAGCCTGGTACTCCAGACCGAAACGGCTCGGCTGGTTGAAGTCGTACTGAACGGTCGACATCTGCCAGGTACGGCCGATAGCGTCCTTCGCCTGAACCGAAATCTTCGGACCGTAGAACGCAGCACCACCGGGATCGGGAACGAGCTCCAGGCCGGTCTCCTTCGCAACCTGCTCCAGAACCGCGGTAGCCGCCTCCCACTGCTCATCAGTACCGATGAACTTATCCTTCTTATCACCCTCAGTGTCACGGGTGGACAGCTCAAGGTAGAAGTCAGTCATGCCGAAGTCCTCAAGCAGGCTCAGCATGAACTTCAGCAGGTGACGCACCTCGTCCGGTGCCTGCTCCTTCGTCACATACGAGTGGGAGTCATCCTGAGTAATCATGCGCACACGAGTCAGGCCCTGCAACACACCGGACTTCTCGTCACGGTACACGGTGCCGAACTCGAAGAAACGCAGCGGCAGCTCACGGTACGAACGGCCACGAGAACGGTAAATCTCGTTGTGCATCGGGCAGTTCATAGCCTTCAGACGGTAATGACCGTTATCCAGCTCCATAGCCGGGAACATGCCGTCCGCATAGTACGGAAGGTGACCGGAAGTGTAGAACAGGTCTTCCTTCGAAATGTGCGGAGTGCTGACGTACTGGAAACCCTCCTGAATGTGGCGGGTACGCACGTAGTCTTCCATCTCGCGCTTAATCACGCCACCCTTAGGGTGAATCACCGGCAGGCCGGGGCCAATGTTCTTCGGGAAGGAGAACAGGTCCAGCTCACGGCCCAGGCGGCGGTGGTCACGGCGCTCCGCCTCAGCGATGCGCTCCTTGTACGCCACCAGCTCGTCCTTAGTCGGCCAAGCGGTACCGTAAATACGCTGCAGCATGGGGTTCTTCTCAGAACCGCGCCAGTACGCACCACCGGCACGCATCAGGGCGTAACCGTTAGCGATCAGCTTGGTGTTCGGCAGGTGCGGGCCGCGGCAGAGGTCCTTCCAGACGGTCTCGCCGGTCTTCGGGTGCACGTTGTCGTAAATGGTGATTTCACCCTCGCCGACCTCCACGGATGCGCCCTCGGCAGCATCCGCACCAGAACCGGGGCCCTGGGTCAGGGAGAGCAACTCCAGCTTGTACGGCTCGTTCGCCATCTCAGCGACAGCCTCGTCATGGGTGACCACGCGGCGGCGGAACAGCTGACCGGACTTGATGATCTTAATCATCGACTTCTCGATCTTCTTCAGATCTTCCGGAGTGAAGGGCTCAGCCACATCAAAGTCAAAGTAGAAGCCGTCAGTAATGTACGGGCCAATGCCCAGCTTGGCATCCTTGCGGTACTCCTGCACCGCCTGCGCCATCACGTGCGCAGCGGAGTGGCGCAGAACGTTCAGGCCGTCCGGTTCGTGAATGAAAACCGGCTCAACGGAGTCGCCAGCAGACAGCTCGTGGGAGAGATCAACAAGCACGCCGTTCACGCGTGCCACAACGATCTTCGGGTCGTCAGCGAACAGCTCAGCGGCAGTCTTCGCGGTGACCTCGCGCTCCTCACCAGAAACGCTAATAACAATTGCTGAAGAATCAGCGGCAGACATAAGTCTCCTTAACTCAGGCGCAAGCGTGCCACTCGGGGCGCCGCCGGTGCGCATACTATTCCGCACTGTACTGGTGCACGGACACACACCATCTTACAACGGCTCCCAGCCAACACTCAGCTTGAGGGCAAACTAGTCCGCATGATGCTCACGCGTATGCTCATACACGTCAACCACAATGTGGCTAATATGGTCGTCCTTCAGACGGTAAATGGTGGTGCGGCCCTGCTGTTCACGGTCAATCACGTGCGCCTCACGCAGGATGCGCAGGTGGTGCGAGGCGAGCGGCTGCGAAATGCCCAGGCAGGTGTGCAGTTCGCTCACGCTATGCGGGCGGTGCATCAGATGGTGCGCAATCGCCAGGCGTAGCGGGTTCGCGAGCGCAGAGAAAATCGCCACGGACGGGCCAAACTGTTCCTCCCAGTCTTCGGGGCCGCTGCCTTCGAGGAGGGGCGCGTTGGTGGGCACCTCGTGGGTATGATCCGATGCATGCTCGTGGGCATGGTCAGTGTGGGTGGTGTTAGTTTCGGTCTGGTCTGTGTGCTGGCTCTGAGTCATAGTATTTTCACCTTATGTACAGGAAAGGGGGCACGTCAAGGAAGTTACGCCTGTGCGGCGTGCTTTCTTGAGCGTGCCCCTCTCCCCTATGTGCGCTGATGCTCGCTGGTATGCAACCTTAGCAGGCCTTTAGCGGTTGGCGACTGCCACCTGCAGGTAACCTTCAGCGGACTTTACGCCCTTGTCGGTCACTGCGCGGTAGCGGACCAGCGGTGCGAAGCCCTGCTTATTCTTAGCAGAAACCGCAATACCCTGGGTGCCATTCGGCAGGGTCACCACGCGGTAGGTACCGTATTCGTCGCTGTAGGAGCTGACGACCTGGCCGCGCTCGTTGAGCAGCTCCAGCTTCTTCACGGTCTCACCGCGGCTGTACGCGCCGAAGGACGCCTCGTCATTGTTCAGGACTGCCACGTTCTGGGTGGTGCCCGAGTACAGGGAGACGGAGTCCTCACGTGCGATGGGGCTGTTCTTGTCGACCACGTGCACCTTCAGCGGGATCGAGTACAGCTGCGCGGCGGAGCCCTTCTTCGCCTTCACATCGGACATGCGTGCGGGCGCCTTGCCGGTGCGGTTCACGGTGATGTTCGTACCGTTATCGCGGCGCAGGTCCCAGGTGGTGCCGGTAACCTCGTGGGTGTTCAGATCAATCGAGTAGGTGCCGGTCTTGCCGTTGGAGGCAAAACGGATGCCGGTCTCCGCGCTGGAGAACTGGCCGCCAGCAGTGTTGACCTTCTCCTTGTTGACCCAGCGGCTGGGGCGGAAGTTCGGAGTCTGCTCGATTTCCTGGAAGTTGTAGTCGCGGGCGTAACGGTAGTTCGGGGAAACCTTGTGCGACTGGTGAACGCTCTGCGCAACCGCGGTCTCGCCGGAGTAGACGGTGGCGTGGTGCTCGGTGGGCTGGTAGATCACGCCGGAGCCGGTGCCGGTCTTACCGTAGGAGTCCGAGGGGTACTTGAACTTCACGCTGGTATCTGCGCTGGCGGTGTTGCGGCCTGCACTGTTTTCAGCGGACTCGGTGTAGTTCACGGGCATCCACTGCACCTGCTGCCAGGGGAACTGGTTGCCGGTGAAGCCACTGGGCACAAAGTTCGCGAACATTGCCGCGAGCTTCGGGTCTTCCTTGTACACGTTCTTACCCTGGCGGGCGTAGGGCGCGTAGGAGCTTGCCGCCTCCAGGTTGAATGCGTTGGTGAAGAGGTTACGGTCCGCGATGATGAAGCCGTACTCCTTCATCGCGGTCAGAATCATGCGGGTGAGCTGGTCGTCGGCGTGGCCGGTGTTACGCAGGTGCTCTTCCACGTCAAAGTTCGCGGGCAGGAAGCCACGCTGGCCGGCGCGGGGCGCGTTCGGGTACTTGCTCATGTCCAGCTTGCCGTCGGTGCCCTTCGCGGGGAAGGAGGAAGTCAGCGCCGCGTAGTCAGCCGCGGTGATGGACACCATGTGGTTGATCTTGCCTGCCTTGAGCTCATCCACGCCAATCTGGGTGAGCTCATTTGCCAGGCCCACCACGGAGGAGGTGCCGTTCTTGAGGGTCAGCCAGTAGTTGTCTTCGCCCACGCCGCCGAAGTTCGGCTTAGCGAGCATGTAGCCGCCAGAGGACACGTGGTAGGTTGCCGGGTAGTCAACCGCAACGGGGATGTCCACGGTACCGCGGGTGCCTGCGGGAATCTTGTAGGTGATAACGCCGGTGTTCGCGTCGATGGACGCGCCGGGTACGTTCTTTGCCAGGCGGAACTTCGCGCCGCGAGCAATCGGGTAGGAGGTGCGGGCATTGCCGGACTTCGCGTCGATGCTCACGGGTGCGTTGATGGTGACGGTCTGACCTGCGTTGCCGCGGCCGACGTTGTCGTACTGAATCTTTGCGCTCTTGGGGGTGGATACGTTGCCACCGCCAACCTGCACACGGGCGGTGCTGGTGTAGGTCTGTGCGTCTGCATCCTTGACGAACTTGAAGTAGGAGCGCCAGATGCCGGTCGCCTCGTCATAGAGGGCGACGGACTGGTCGCCGGAGAGGCCGTGGTCCTCGGCAAGCCACTTCGGAATCGGGATGCCGCCGGTGAGGATGCGCTTGTTCTCCGCGTTGGCGTTGACACGGTTGTCGCGGGAGACGACCTCGACGTACTCCTGGTGCGGATTCGCGGAGTTCACGGCGAGGGTCGGGATATTCTCGTGGCCGCCAACGGTCTGGGCGCGGTCCTTCTTCACAGTGCCGGCGTTGATGGCGGTGGTGACGGGGTGGTTACCCGCATCGCCGGTGTATTCGAGGAAGGTGCGGCTGATTTCGCTACTGTTGGCTGCGACGGCTTCGGTACCGGTGAGCTTCTTGGCGGCGAATGAATCGCGGGCGAGCTTGCCGCTCAGGGGCGAGGTGTTCTCGGTGGTGGTCAGCTGCGCCTTGGTGAGGGAGGAGTTAACCGGTGCGAGGGTCGCGATGCTCTGTGCCTTCTGGTCGGGGTTCCAGTAGCAGGTCGGACCGGGCGTCACGTTGGTGAGGTTCGCCAGGGTCGGCACGGTGCGGTAGCCTGCGTCGACGCAGGTGGTACCGGCTACGTTGCGGGTGGGGGCGGTTGCACCGAAGGTCGCGGGGAGGTTCGCGCCGGTGATGACGGTTGCCAGTGCTGCGGAGGCAGCGATGGTGGCACGGCGGCGGTTTGCCGGGCGCTGTGCCGGGTTTTTGGATGCAGTTGTGGTCATGTTTTTCTTCCGTTCGTGTCGGCTTGTTTGAGTGAGTGCGTTTGTATGAACAAACACGGACGTGAGTGAAATATGCATCTGAGGGTGTGCCCGGGTGGGTCCTGATCTTCTGGCAGGAATTCTCAGGAAACTCTCAGATAATCCCCATACCCTACATAGTCTTTTGGGTGAACGCAAAACGAGTTTGTGATTTTGGGCACCGATTTTTTGCTAAAGGTTCAAGCTTAGACTCATATTTCTTTACACCTGTGTGCATTGATAGATGTTCAGGCTTTCAGAATTTGCACCGCAGTGTCCAGGCTTTACTCCTAGTCAAGCGAGGGCAACTTTAAAGAAACGAAAATTGAGCACGGGAAACTAAACCCTCAACCACAAAGTTTCCAGAATGACGCACCAAAACCTTCTGTTGAATTTCTCACACATGCCCATAATTTGGGATTCTGTACCGGGGGTAGATATGGTCTCAGTCACTGAAACAGGGGTTTCCATCAGCCCAATCGACCACTTTCAAGTCACAATCACCACCGGGGAGCACCCCCTTGTTTCACCCCTATAGACCCACAAAACCCACCCAAAACCCTAAAATTTAGGTCAAAGTTTAAAGTTTGCGTGTGTTTAACAGTGTGTAACCATGCATGCACCACACTCCCCCGCGCAGGACGCCCTTCACTGTACATTCCAAGAATTCCAAGCCGCCCACCGGGAGCTTTAGAAAGCATAGAAACACCCCGCATGCGCCTCAAAAACACATGCGGGGTGCATAAATATTCATATATGGGTGCCTTGCGGTGCACCCAATAGCAGGTGCCGCACCCGCCTCCGTGGGTTCACGTGGGTTCATTCGCGGTTGCGTACAGAGCTACCGGATAACTACAGCGCGCCCGCCTCCGAGCAGACATTCACCAGCTCACCAATGCCCTCAATGTGGGTGCGCACCGTCTGACCCGGCTTCAACCACTGACGCGGATGCAGCGACAAACCAACCCCCGCCGGGGTACCCGTC
Source organism: Rothia sp. HMSC061D12 (assembly GCF_001836735.1). Classification (NCBI taxonomy): domain Bacteria; kingdom Bacillati; phylum Actinomycetota; class Actinomycetes; order Micrococcales; family Micrococcaceae; genus Rothia; species Rothia sp. HMSC061D12. Next base: position 581,240 of record NZ_KV830305.1, read on the forward strand.
GCCACCAGGTCACCCGGCTCCAGGGTCATAAACCGCGAAATATAGGACAGCAGCTGCGCCGGGGTAAACACCATATCCGCCGTCGTACCGCGCTGACGCACCACGCCGTCCACCTCACAGACCAGCTCCAGACCGGCAACCGGGTCAACCTCATCGGGGCTCACAATCACCGGACCGAACGGAGTCATCGCGTCCCAGTTCTTGCCCTGGAACCACTCCGAGGAGCGGCCCTGCCAGTCACGCACCGACACATCATTCAGGACCGTGTAACCCATCAGAGCATCTAGCGCCTGATCTTCCGTGGCGTTACGCAGACGAGCGCCCACGACCAGGCAGAGCTCAACCTCCCAGTCGACCTTCGTGCTGCCGGTGCCGTCATCGGCGGGCATGCGAATCTGCTCGCCGGGGCCAATCAGCGCGTTCGGGAACTTCGCGAACAACGCCGGATACTCGGGCACCTCAAGGTTCATTTCTGCGGCGTGATCGCGGTAGTTCAAGCCGGCGCACACAATCTTGCCGGGCTTATCCAGCGGGCGAATAAACGGCAGGGAGTTCCAGAGTTCCTCGCCGTGACCCATGACGGTCGCGCCGTTCTCTTTGAGAATCGCCACGGCGTTCTTCGGGTCGCCAAAGTTCAGGCGGAATCGGCTGTAGAAATTCAGTAGCGGGCTGAGCTTCGCCGGAAGCTCGTACACGGTCTCCTCGAAGAAGCAGACCGCGCGGCTGCCCTTCGAGTCTTTAATCTGTGCCCAACGCATGGATGCTCCTTCGCTTCAGGTGGGATAAATCAGTGGGTTAGTCGGGGTGGGATTAGGGGTAAAACTCAGAGATAAAACGGGCTGGTGAAAACGAGCCCGGCGAGTCACTCAGTGAAAGCCATTTTGGGCGTACACCTCAACGATGGCGTCTTCCAGGTCTTCCATGAGAAGGCTCGGGTTCGCGTCCTGTGCGGCGCCCACCGTGGCGGGGTCGAGCTCCATACCGAGGGCGCGGTACACATCCGCGGTGACCGCCCGCAGGGGCGCAGAATCAGAGACCACGATGCCGGTGCTGAACCACCAGCCGCCGGTCACCACGCGCTGGGCGGTGCCGACCAGCTTGATGCGGCCACCACCTGCGGAGGCGGGAAGCTGCGCGTGCACCGAATACTCGCCGGGGCAGTACTCCCCCGGGATTTCGCCCATGCGTGCATCCACGCCGACCTCGCGTAGCGCCTGCGCGTACATGGAACCGAACAGCTCGTAGCGCAGGGTGTTGCCGCTACGGGCGTCGGAGGCGGGCTGAAAATGGTCCACGACCAGGCACCCCTGATGGTAGGCGGCGGCATGCCCACCGACCTTGCGCACCAGCACCTCGAAGCCGTGCTCAGCGCACGCGGCGGCGGCTTCCGCGAAGCCGGGGTTCAGCTCGTCACGGCGGCCGAACGCGACCGTCGGATTCGGCTGATACATGCGTAGGGTGGCTTCACGCTTGCCGGTTGCCACCTCGCGGAGCATCTGCACCGTCTGGTCGTGGTGAATGAGGATATCGCCGGATTCGGGGCCGGTCTCTCGAATAATCTGCACGTTCCTATTTTACGGTTACGCCCGCCACAGCTCCTACGTCTCCCCACAATGCGAAAACGCCCACCCGGGTAGCTAAAACCTAGTAATCCCCCTCCCCCTCCGCTAGGGTAGAAGAAAGACCTAAAGCACCTTGGAGGATGCCGTGCATCAGGACCAGCACATCACCGCCCAAACCGCCACCCTGCCCAACTCCAACCCGGCGCTGACCGAGCCGCAGCCGCTCGGCGCATTCCCCGCCGGCTTCCTCTTCGGAGGCGCCACCGCCGCCAACCAGTTCGAAGGCGCCTGGAACGAAGACGGCAAGGGCCCCAGCCTGCAGGATGTGCTGCCCGCCGGCGGCCTGTACCCGCGCACCGCGGAGCCCACCGAGGACAACCTCAAGCTGGAGGGCATCGACTTCTACCACCGCTACCGCGAAGACATCGCCCTGCTCGCGGAGATGGGTTTCAAGGTCTTCCGCTTCTCTATCGCCTGGTCTCGTATCTTCCCCCGCGGCGACGAATCCGAGCCCAACGAGGCGGGCCTCGCCTTCTACGACCGCGTGCTCGACGAGCTCGAAAAGCACGGCATGGAGCCGCTCATCACCCTCAGCCACTACGAAACCCCGCTGCACCTGGTCGAGCAGTACAACGGCTGGACCAGCCGCGAGCTCATCGGCTTCTACGAACGCTACGCCCGCACCGTGTTCGCCCGCTACGGCAAGCGCGTGAAGTACTGGCTGACGTTCAACGAAATCAACTCGATGCTGCACCTGCCGTTCATGTCCGGCGGCATCAACACCCCGGCGGATCAGCTCAGCGACGCCGACCTCTACCAGGCGATGCACCACGAGCTGGTCGCCTCCGCCCGCGCCACCACTGCGGCACGCGAACTGGCACCGGGCGCCCAGGTCGGCTGCATGATTCTTGCCATGCCCACCTACCCGCTCACCCCCGACCCCGCCGACGTACTCGCCGCCATGCAGGCGGAGCAGGCGAACTTCGCGTTCGGTGACGTGCACGTGCGCGGCGCCTACCCCGGCTACTTCCTGCGTGCCCTGCGTGAGAAGGGCGTGGAACTGAACATCACCGAGCAGGACCACGAAGACCTGAAGAACACCGTGGACTTCGTGTCGTTCAGCTACTACATGTCCACCTGCGCAACCGGCGACCCGGCACGCGGCGAGCGCGGCGAAGGCAATATCCTCGGCGGCGTGGCGAACCCGACCCTGCCCGCCAGCGAATGGGGCTGGCAGATTGACCCGACCGGCCTGCGCGTGGTCCTCAACCAGTATTGGGACCGCTGGCAGAAGCCGCTGTTCATTGTGGAGAACGGCCTGGGCGCACGCGACGAACTGGTCGAGGTGAACGGTGAGCTCACCGTGGAGGATGACTACCGCATCGACTACCTGCGCCAGCACCTGCACGCGGTACGCGAGGCGATTGAGGACGGCGTGAACGTGCTCGGCTACACCACCTGGGGCTGCATCGACATGATTAGCGCCTCCACCGCGCAGATGTCCAAGCGCTACGGGTTCATCTACGTAGACCGCAACGACGACGGCACCGGCACCCTGGCGCGCTACCGTAAGAAGTCCTTCCACTGGTACCGCGAGGTGATTGCCAGCAACGGCGCGGAGCTTTAACTGGTAAGGCTCTAGAGGCTGTTCCTTATGCGGCAACCCTAGACGCTGAACCCCGCGAAAATCCCTGCACACGAAATCCGCAGCGCGTGAAACTCTCAGCCCGCGAAATTAGTACAGCAAAAGCCCCCGAGACTCCGAATCTCGGGGGCTTTCTACATGTCGTTATGCCTAGCGCGGGCGGCTCTAGTCTGTAGGCAAATCTAGTCCATAGGTAGGTCATTCAGGCTGGTGGACACGTACTCCCACCAGGTCGGCACCAACCCGGCATTCATCGCAACCCTCTGCGACAGCATGTGCGACGGGCTCGTACCGTAGAACGGTAGGTACCCTTCCGCCAGGGTCAGGCGTGCGGCATCTCGCACCAGGGCGCTCGCAATACCCGCGCCGCGGAAGGCGGGCAGCACGTCAATGCCAATCTGGCGCATAATCGGCGAATCGTCACTCAGGCCAACCATAGCGATAGGGTCTGCGAGCGCGGGGCTCTCCCCCGCCGCGGGTGCATCAGGTGTATCCCCATCCACCGGGTATGCGGCAAGCACCAGCACATCCGGGCGGGTCACGCTAAAGCCCAGCGCGTTCGAGTAGCGCTTATCCCCGCGGAAACGCTCAAACTTTTCAGCGTCCAGCAGCTCCACGCGCAGGCGGGTTACGCGCGCCTGCGTGTCCTGCGGGTCAACCTCAAGCGCACCCGCGGAAGCGTTTGCCTCCCTGCGGATGGTGCGCTCGCCCGTGATTTCGGCAAGCAACGCAGCCTTCAGCTCGGCGGGGTCAACGCGACGCATCATGCCCACACCGGGCACGGCGCACTTGACCTCCTGCGCCTGCACGCCCTCGGGTACGACCGAGTTCAGCAGGGCGCGGCCGGGCGTGTAGTAGATGCTAGTGCCGCTGACCTGCTGGGTGTAGGGGGTGAGCAGTTCGTTGAGCTGGCGCAGTTGCGCGTAGTCGCCGAGCCAGTTCGACTGGTCGCCGAGCATGTAGTCGATGGCCTTGTCCAGCACGCGCGGATGTTTGGCGCAGAGAATGCCGACGCTCGCGTAGTTGGCGACGCGCAACTCCCAGATGTCGTCGTTGCGGCGGCGTGCGGCGCCCATCTTCTCGGAGGGAGGCTGCACAGTGGCGAGCAGCGGCAGGCTCTCGGCGTCCGGGTAGTCGCGTAGCTCTTCGAGGGCGCGGCTAATCGAGCCAGGCGCCTGGCAGAAGTCCGCCTCCAGCTGGGTGTGCAGGATGTGCCGCGCACGGTCCGCGGTGGTCACAGCGCCGCGGTTCGCAGCACCACGGTTCGCAGCGCCACGGGTTGCCTGAGCTCCCCGCGTGGGTTCGGTTCCTTGAGTATCAGTCACGTAGGTTTCCTCTAGGGCAAATTTTTGACTAGTTCAGAATCTCGGCTAGCTCAGGATTTCAGCAAGGAACGCGCCGGTGTGCGAGCCCTTCACCTGAGCCACCTGTTCCGGGGTTCCTTCGGCGATGACGGTGCCGCCGCCGCTACCGCCTTCGGGGCCCATGTCGATAATCCAGTCGGCGCACTTGACCACGTCCAGGTTGTGCTCGATGGTGATGACGCTATTGCCCTTGTCCACCAGCGATTGCAGCACGGCGAGCAGCTTGCGGATGTCTTCAAAGTGCAGGCCGGTGGTCGGCTCGTCCAGCACGTAGATGGAGCGGCCGTTGGAGCGCTTCTGCAGTTCGGTTGCGAGCTTCACGCGCTGCGCTTCACCGCCGGAGAGGGTGGTTGCGGGCTGGCCCAGGCGAATGTAGCCCAGGCCCACGTCCACGAGGGTGTTCAGGTGGCGCGCAATCGGAGTGAACGCGGCGAAGAACTCTGCGGCCTCCTCCACGGGCATTTCGAGCACGTCGGCAATGGTCTTGCCCTTGTAGTGCACCTCGAGGGTTTCGCGGTTGTAGCGCTTGCCGTGGCAGGTTTCGCAGGGCACGTACACGTCCGGCAGGAAGTTCATTTCAATCTTCAGGGTGCCGTCGCCGGAGCAGTCCTCGCAGCGACCGCCCTTGACGTTGAACGAGAATCGGCCGGGGGTGTAGCCGCGCATTTTCGCTTCGCTGGTCTCTGCGAACAGCTTGCGGATGTGGTCGAACACGCCGGTGTAGGTGGCGGGGTTCGAACGCGGGGTGCGGCCGATGGGCGACTGGTCCACGTGAATGACCTTATCCAGGTGCTCCAGGCCGTCGATGCTCTTGTGGCGGCCGGGCACCTGCTTGGCGCCGTTGAGCTTGTTCGCCAGGGAGGTGTACAGAATGTCGTTGACGAGGGTGGATTTACCCGAGCCGGACACGCCGGTCACCGCGGTGAACACGCCCAGGGGGAAGGACACGGTCACGTTCTTGAGGTTGTTTTCGCGGGCGCCGCGCACGGTCAGCTGTCGCTTCTTGTCCACGGGGCGGCGGGAGGCGGGCACCTCAATGCTGCGGCGACCAGCCATGTAGTCGCCGGTGATGGACTTGGTGTTCTTCAGCAGCTCCTCGAAGCTGCCGGAGTGCACGATTTCGCCACCGTGCTCGCCGGCGCCGGGTCCTACGTCCACGATCCAGTCGGCTTCGCGCATGGTGTCTTCGTCGTGCTCAACCACAATAAGCGTGTTGCCCATGTCGCGCAGCTTGGTCAGGGTCTCGATGAGGCGGCGGTTATCGCGCTGGTGCAGGCCGATGGAGGGCTCGTCGAGCACGTAGAGCACACCAACCAGGCCCGAACCAATCTGGGTGGCCAGGCGGATGCGCTGCGCCTCACCGCCGGAGAGCGTACCGGCGGAGCGCGAGAGGGTCAGGTAGTCCAGGCCCACGTCCAGCAGGAACTGCAGGCGCGCGTCAATTTCCTTGAGGACCTGCTCGCCAATCTTGGCTTCGCGGGCGCTGAGCTGCAGCCCACGCACGAAAGCGAGCGCGTTGGCGAGGGACAGGTCGGTAATGTCTGCGATGGACTTGCCGCCGACCTTCACGCCGAGGATGGTCGGGTTCAGGCGCGCGCCACCACAGCTGGGGCAGGCGACCTGGCGCATGTACTGTTCGTAGCGGTCGCGGGCGAAGTCCGATTCGGTTTCTTCGTGCTTGCGCTTGATGTACGCCTTCACGCCCTCGAATCCGGAGGTGTAGCGGCGTTCGCGGCCGAAGCGGTTGCGGTAGGAGACCTCAACCTTGCAGTCCTTGCCGTCCAGGATGGCGGCGCGGGTCTTGGCGGGCAGGTCCTTGAAGGGGGTGTTCAGGTCGAAGCCGAGCTCCTCCCCCAGACCGGCGAGCAGGCGCAGCCAGTATTCGGTGGTTGCCTTGCCCTGCGACCAAGGGGCGATGGCGCCCTCGCCGAGGGTCAGGTCGGGGTTGGGTACGAGCAGTTCGGTGTCTACTTCCAGGCGCGAGCCGATGCCGTCACAGGCGCTGCACGCACCGAACGGCGAGTTGAAGGAGAAGGCACGCGGCTCGATCGTGTCGATCTGCAGCGGGTGGTTATTGGGGCAGGCGAGGTTTTCGCTGAAGGAGCGGGTGCGTTCGGGGTCGTCCTGCTCGCGGTCCACGAAGTCGATGAGTACGCGGCCGTCGGCGAGCTTGAGCGCGGTTTCGATGGAGTCGGTCAGGCGCTGGTGAATACCGTCCTTAATGACGATGCGGTCGACGACCACCTCGATGGTGTGCTTGTACTGCTTGGCGAGCTTGGGCGGGTCGGAGAGCTGCACGGTTTCGCCGTCCACGCGGGCGCGCGAGTAGCCCTGGGTGAGCAGGTCCTTGAAGAGGTCCACGAACTCGCCCTTGCGTGCGCTGACAACAGGCGCGAGGATCTGCAGGCGGGTGCGTTCGGGGTACTCCTGCAGGATGTCCACGATCTGCTGCGGGGTCTGCTGGGTGATTTCCTCGCCACATTCGGGGCAGTGCGGGTGGCCGATTCGCGCCCAGAGCAGACGCATGTAGTCGTAGATTTCGGTGATGGTACCGACGGTTGAGCGCGGGTTCTTGGAGGTGGACTTCTGGTCGATGGACACCGCCGGGGAGAGACCCTCGATGAAGTCGACGTCAGGCTTATCGACCTGGCCCAGGAACATGCGGGCGTAGGAGGAGAGCGACTCGACGTAGCGGCGCTGCCCCTCCGCAAAGATGGTGTCGAAGGCGAGGGAGGACTTACCGGAGCCGGAGAGACCGGTGAAGACGACCATCGCATCACGCGGAATGGTCAGGTCTACGTTCTTGAGGTTGTTTTCGCGGGCACCCTGAACCCGGATGCTGGTCAGATCGTTCGCTTTGAGTGCGGTGCTTCCGTGTGCCGGGCGGGGTGTCATCGAAAATCCTTTCGTCTTAATCTTCGAACTTAAATTCTACACCCTCACGCCTTTCACCGGCGCGATTATGCGGGCGGTGAAGGCGTGAGGGTGCAGTACTTATATGAGGCAGACTAGGAGGCGCAATTCGTCAAGTGCGGTTTACCAGCCGCGGGTACCCCAATCTTCCAGGTGGGGGCGCTCGTCGCCGAGGGTGGTGGAGCGGCCGTGGCCGGGCAGCACGATAGCGTCATCTTCGAAGCCGCCAAAGAGCTTTTCGAGCACGTTGGAGAAGAGCTCACCGAACTGCTGCGGGGAGTCGGTCTTTCCCACGCCGCCGGGGAACAGGGTGTCGCCGGTGAACAGCAGGGTTGCGGGAGTGCCGTCTTCCCAGGTGGTTTCGAGGGTGTAGACGATGGATCCGGGGGTGTGGCCGGGCACGTGCAGGGCACGAATGACGGTGTCGGAGCGGTAGAAGTCGAAGCTTTCGCCGCCGGTCAGCTCCTCTTCGATGGTGTAGTCTTCCAGTTCCTTGATCTCGGCAACGTCAGCTGCACCCGCGGAGGTGACGGCACCGGTGAGGTGGTCGAGCTCCTTAATAGCGCGAATGTGGTCCCAGTGGCCGTGAGTAACCAGGATGCCGGTCAGGCCGATAGCGCGAGGCTTGAGGGAGTTGAAGTCCTCTTCCTTCTCCATGACGCGCACGCGGCGGTCCTCAGAGTCGGTCAGTTCGAGCTGCGGGCAGTCCTTCAGGAGCGCGTCGAGGGTGAAAGCGTAGAGCTCTTCTGCCTCGGTTGCGGGGTCGATAAGCACCTGCTCGCCAGTGGCGCGCATGGTGATGAGGTAGACGCTATTGTCCATCTCGGAGACACTGAACGCACGGACGGTCAGTTCGGGGTTCTCAAAGATGAGGGTGGGTTCGGGGTAAGTAGTCATAGTTCCAGTGTAGGGGTTGTGACCGCACAGCATGCGCCTATGCGGTTCGCTCCCCTATCAGCGCATTCGGCGTTGAACGCGCGGGATACATGTACGGGTTGCTTGTGCGGGATGCACAGGGAACAGATTCTGGAGCATGCTCGGTACGGATTAGGTTCCGGCTGGATTCCGCCCGGCTGAGGTTCCACTGAAATTCAAAAGTTAAACAGAGAAGCGACTGCGCATCGATACACAGTCGCTTCTCATGACACCCAGGGGTATCTATCACTCACTCAAACACAAGCAACCCGAGGACTTTGGAAATCTCACGATTACTTGATGACTCAATAGTAGCGAACTTTTTGGGGGCTGTTTTACCACCCAATTTGGTACGGAGAGCCGGATTTAGTGACCCGCGCCTCATTGTAATCATTCTGTAATAAAAACAGGTGTTTTTTAGGGTATCCATACGTACCAATTTCATTTTTTTCGAGTTTTAGCGTGACTTATTTCACCCAAAATAATTTTAGAATTTCCCTCTTTTGGCACTTCGGTGCACCTTTAACTTAAGCTCCACACTCGGCAATCCCAAAGGTTCAATACACAGTTTTAGCCCGGTATTCTGCGGAAGTAGAGGGTTAAGGTGAAAGTATCTTCAAGTACTTGCAACTTCATGAGCAGGAAAAAATGTACTGCTCACCGTTCAAAATCTGCACAATTATTCGCGCGAGGGCAAAATCAATTGGTCTGTTTTACCCCTGTAGGCACCCCCTAAAGTAGAGGTTTTATTACAAAACAATAACATCAGCCCCACTTTCAGGTTCACTGAGTGCACCCATTAAAACCCCTTTCAAAAAGCAAAATACCTAGTCAATGCCGTATTTTCACAAAATGCAAGACAGTGTGTCACTAAAAAATCAACCTCTATAGATTGTTTAATAAAACCTGACCTTCAAGCACAAATAGAGCCCAATTATTAACCAGCACGTACCAATTTCACCCTCAAAACAGGCGCCCTAGAAGCCTCAATAAAAGGTTGAAAGACCCCTCCACCAGGGGTTTCAGGATCCTTCACTCCCCCTGGTTGCTGCCTGGTTGCAGCCGGGTTGCAGCCTAGTTTCATTCTGTTTTCAAGAGCTCCGCTCCCCCGCCCTCAAGCGTTGCGCACCTCGTATTCGCCCCTCATGCTTCCATGTATCTGGGGCAGAGCACTCTACAAAAGCACCATAGGGCACAGCAAAGGCGGCGCCTCTCCCCCGCTGTGGGGAAGGAGCGCCGCCTCCACTAGCTATAAATCAGCTGGAACAGCCGCTTTAGGACAAGCCTTAGGACAGGCCGACCATCACGCCGTTCTCGTCGAAGCCGATGCGCTCAGCTGCGGGGCTCTTGCTCAGGCCCGGCATGGTGCGCATGGTGCCGCAGATAGCGTAGACGTAACCGGCACCTGCAGCCAGGCGAACCTCGCGCACGGGCAGGGTCCAGCCGGTCGGTGCGCCCTTCAGAGTTGCATCCGAAGAGATGGACAGATGGGTCTTCGCGATAACCACGGGCAGGTGCGAGTAGCCCAGCTCAGCGAAACGCTTCAGCTGCTTAGCGGCAGCGGGAGCAATCGAAATGCCGTCCGCGCCGTAGACCTTGGTCGCAACCTTCTCAATCTTGGTCTCGATGGAGTCCTCAAGATCGTAGGTGTACTTCAGATCCGAAACGTCGTCACATGCCTCAGCAACCACGTCTGCCAGGTCGGTGGTGCCCTTACCACCCTCAGCCACACCGCGGTGGATAGCGACGCGAGCGCCAGCTTCCTCAGCGATACGGCGGATGGTCTCGTGCTCGGACTCGAAGTCGGTCGGGAAGGCGTTGATTGCCACGACCGGCTGAACACCGAAGTTGCGCACAATCTCGATGTGCTTCTTCAGGTTCTCTGCGCCCTTCTCCACGTCGGAGGGGCTTTCCTGCAGCATGCCTTCGGGCAGGGGCTTGCCCGGAACGATCTTGTACAGGCCGGAGTGGGACTTCAGGGAGCGCACGGTTACGACGAGCACTGCTGCGTCCGGCTTCAGGCCGGAGACGCGGCACTTGACGTTGAAGAAACGCTCCGCACCCATATCGGCACCGAAGCCAGCCTCGGTAATCACGTAGTCGGAGTACTCCAGACCAACGTAGTCGGCGACCACGGAGGAGTTACCGGTTGCGATGTTGCCGAAGGGGCCCGCGTGAATCAGTGCGGGGGTGTGCTCCAGGGTCTGCAGCAGGTTCGGGTTGATTGCGTCTGCCAGGATGACGGACATTGCGCCGTCAGCCTTCAGGTCGGCTGCGGTGACGGGCTCGCCGTCGTAGTTCAGGCCGATCACGATCTTTGCCAGGCGCTCGCGCAGGTCCTTGAAGGAGGTTGCCAGCGAGAGAATCACCATGATTTCGGAGGCGCTGGTGATGTCGAAACCGGTCTCGCGGACCACGCCGTCCATGCGTTCGCCCAGGCCCACGACGATGTTGCGCAGGGAGCGGTCGTTCATGTCGATAACGCGGCGCCACTCGATTGCACGCGGGTCGATGCGCAGCTCGTTGCCGTGGTGCAGGTGGTTGTCAATCATGGCGGCAAGCAGGTTGTGTGCTGCGGTGACGGCGTGGAAGTCGCCGGTCAGGTGCAGGTTCAGCTTCTCCATGGGAACGATCTGGGAGTAGCCGCCGCCTGCTGCGCCGCCCTTGATGCCGAAGGTCGGGCCCATTGCGGGCTGACGCAGAGCCAGGATTGCCTTGCGGCCGGTCTGGGCGAAGCCCTGTGCGAGGGAGACAGAGGTTGCGGTCTTACCTTCACCGAGCGGGGTGGGGGTGACTGCGGTAACCACGATGTACTTGGAGCCGCGCTTGCGGGCAGTCTCTGCGTTGGTGGTTTCGTCGAGGAGGACCTTAGCGACATACTTGCCGTAGGGTTCAAGGCGATCTTCGCTGATGCCGTTGTCTGCTGCGATCTTGTTAATAGGCCAAAGATCGGCGGCAAGTGCGATTTCGAGGTCGGAAGGGAAAGGCTTCTTCGTCATTGTCATCCTTCGAGTTGTACGAATCATGCTCTTTTATTCTATGCCTTGGCTCACTCATTTGTCCCTCACCTCGCCGGAAGGTGGCAAATAAACCCAATTTTTAATGCACTAATCCCCGCGACCGGCACCCTGCGCTCACGTGGAGCGGCAGGATCGGTGCGGGGATTAGTAGCGCATATACGCCGGGTTGCGGGTACAGCAGCCGGTATAGGAACCGGCGATACGAGCGGCTATTACGGCATAGTCAGCAGAACCTTGGTAGCGGTACGCTGGTCCATTGCCTCGTAACCCTTAGCCGCCTCGTCAATGGGCAGAACCATGTCGAAGACGCGGCCGGGCTCAATTTCGCCCTTGTAAATCAGGTCGATGAGGGTCGGCAGGTACTTGCGTACGGGGGCGGGGCCACCTTCCAGGTGAACCTGCTTGCCGAAGAGCTTATCGGTGCCGATGGAGCTGTCGTGCGGAACGCCCACGAAGCCGATGTAGCCGCCGTGGCGTACGCAGCCGAGAGCCTGGTCGAAGGACTGCTGGGTGCCAACAGCCTCCGCGACGCCGTGTGCGCCCACGCCGTCGGTGAGCTCCAGAACCTTGGCGATACCCTCTTCGCCGCGCTCTTCCACGATGTGGGTTGCGCCGAATGCCTTAGCGAGCGCCTGACGTTCGGGGTTGCGGGACATGATGATGATCTTCTCCGCGCCGAGCTGCTTGGCGCCGATAACTGCGCTCAGGCCGACGGCGCCGTCGCCAACAACGACGATGGTCTTGCCGGGGGCTGCGCCAGCTGCGTCCGCTGCGTACCAGCCGGTGCCGAGCACGTCGGATGCCGCCATCAGGTGCGGGATCTGCTCTTCGGTGGGGGTTGCGGGGGTCTTGACGAGGGTGCCGTCTGCGAAGGGCACGCGGGCGTACTCTGCCTGGGTGCCGTTGGAGCGCATGCCGATGAACGCGTCACCGGCGGCGATTGCCTTCAGACAGCGGGAGGGGTAGCCCGCAGTGCAGGTTTCGCATTCGCCGCAGGAGATGCAGAAGGAGCCAACGACGAAGTCACCGGGGGCTACGGTGGTGACCTCGGAGCCAACCTCAACGACCTCACCGATGTACTCGTGGCCCATTGCCTGGTGGTCGACGGGCTGTGCGCCGCGGTAGGGCCACAGGTCGGAGCCGCAGATGCAGGATGCTGCGAGCTTGATGATGGCGTCGGTGGGTTCGAGCAGGGTCGGCTTGTCGACTTCGTTGACGACGACCTTGCCGGGTTCTTCCATGACAACTGAACGCATGATGTTCCTTCCGGGATTGAGGGATAGTAGTCCAACAGTACGCCCCGCACCCCGATATATCAATAATTTTTTATGCTACGGGGTGAAGGTAGAAATTCCGACAATCGGAACCAGAAAGGAACCACCAAAACCGCTCCCACTCTCCTGCTTCCGCCCCAGGTTAAACCGGGAGATCCCGGGCATCCCGGCAGGGTAAATAGCCTCATTAAACAGCCCGGTTAAACGGCGGAACCCCCCGCGCATCCACAGTGGACACGCGGGGGTTCCGCTCGGTTTATCTCAGCCTCATAACTAAAGGCAAGAAAGGGTGCTTAGAAGTCCCAGTCTTAGAGCTTTCAGCCTTAGAAGTCCCAGTCCTCGTCCTCGGTGTTCACGGCCTTACCAATGACGTAGGAGGAGCCGGAACCGGAGAAGAAGTCGTGGTTCTCATCAGCGTTCGGGGACAGCGCCGACAGGATCGCCGGGGACACGTTAGTCACGGTCGCCGGGAACATCGGCTCGTAGCCCAGGTTCATCAGAGCCTTGTTAGCGTTGTAGTGCAGGAACTTCTTAACGTCCTCACTCCAACCCACACCGTCATACAGGGAGTGGGTGTACGCCACCTCGTTCTCGTACAGTTCGTACAGCAGGTTGAAGGTGTACTCCTTCAGCTCTGCCTGACGCTCCGCGGACTCCTTCGCCAGGCCACGCTGGAACTTGTAGCCAATGTAGTAGCCGTGCACTGCCTCGTCACGAATAATCAGACGAATCAGGTCAGCGGTGTTAGTCAGCTTCGCGTGCGAAGACCAGTACATGGGCAGGTAGAAGCCCGAGTAGAACAGGAAGGACTCCAGCAGAGTGGAGGCAACCTTCTTCTTCAGCGGGTCGTCACCGGTGTAGTAGGACAGAACAATCTTCGCCTTCTTCTGCAGGTGCTCATTCTCAGCAGCCCAGCGGAACGCCTCGTCAATCTCCTTGGTGGAGGCGAGGGTCGAGAAGATCGAGGAGTACGACTTTGCGTGCACGGATTCCATGAACGCAATGTTGGTGTACACGGCCTCTTCGTGCGCGGTCACAGCGTCCGGCAACAGGGACACAGCACCGACAGTACCCTGGATGGTGTCCAGCAGGGTCAGACCGGTGAAGACGCGCATGGTCAGCTGCTTCTCTTCCTCGGTCAGGGTCTTCCAGGAGGGCACGTCGTTGCTCAGCGGCACCTTCTCCGGCAGCCAGAAGTTACCGGTCAGACGATCCCAAACCTCAAGGTCCTTCTCGTCCTCAATACGGTTCCAGTTGATAGCCTCGACCACGTGGTCGACGAGCTTCACCTTTTCGCTCATTAGTAATTCTCCGATTCTTAAGGGGCGGTTACGGTGCCACGCGCGGCCAGCCAGTCGCGCAGGCGGTTTGCGTGTTTACCGTAACCGCCCCTTCCAGTCTTTAGTTATAGTGTGCCAGCTCAGGCTGAATGCGTCACAGCATTCGGGCTAGAGCATGCAGGATACGCAGCCTTCAACCTCGGTACCCTCAAGAGCCATCTGACGCAGACGGATGTAGTAGATGGTCTTGATGCCCTTACGCCATGCGTAAATCTGGGCGCGGTTGATATCGCGGGTGGTTGCGGTATCGCGGAAGAAGAGGGTCAGCGACAGGCCCTGGTCCACGTGCTGGGTTGCCACGGCGTAGGTGTCGATGATCTTCTCGTAACCAATTTCGTAGGAGTCCTGGTAGTACTCCAGGTTCTCGTTGGTCATGTACGGTGCCGGGTAGTAGACGCGGCCGAGCTTGCCTTCCTTGCGAATCTCAATCTTCGAAGCGATCGGGTGAATCGAAGAGGTCGAGCCGTTGATGTAGGAGATGGAGCCGGTCGGCGGAACAGCCTGCAGGTTCTGGTTGTACATGCCGTACTGTGCCACGTCAGCAGCCAGCTGAATCCACTCTTCACGGGTGGGGATGTGGTGCTTAGCGAACAGTTCGCGGGTACGCTCGGTCTGCGGTGCCCATTCCTTCTCAATGTACTTTGCGAAGAACTCACCGGATGCGTACTTCGAGTTCTCGAAGCCCTCGAAACGCTGGCCGCGTTCCTTAGCAATCTGCATGGAGGCGCGGATTGCGTGGTAGGCAACGGTGTAGAAGTACATGTTGGTGAAGTCCAGTGCTTCTTCAGAACCGTAGTAGACGTGCTCGCGTGCCAGGTAGCCGTGCAGGTTCATCTGGCCCAGACCCACGGCGTGGCTCATGCCGTTGCCGCGCTCGATGGAGGGTACGGAGCGGATGTCAGACTGGTCGGAGACGGAGGTCAGCGAACGAATCGCGGTTTCCACGGTCTTGCCGAAGTCGTCGCCGTCCATGGTCAGTGCAATGTTCAGCGAACCGAGGTTGCAGGAGATGTCCTTACCGACGGTCTCGTAGCCGAGGTCAGCGTGGTAGGTGGACGGCTCAGAAACCTGCAGGATCTCGGAGCACAGGTTGGACATGATGATCTTACCGGCGATGGGGTTCGCGCGGTTGACGGTGTCTTCGAACATCACGTACGGGTAGCCGGACTCGAACTGGATCTCTGCGATGGTCTGGAAGAACTCACGCGCGTTGATCTTGCTCTTGGTGATGCGTGCATCGTCGACCATCTCGTAGTACTTCTCGGAGACGTTGATGTCGGAGAAGGGCACGCCGTAGATGCGTTCCACATCGTACGGGGAGAAGAGGTACATGTCCTCGTTCTTCTTCGCCAGCTCGAAGGTGATGTCGGGGATGACAACGCCCAGGGAGAGGGTCTTGATGCGGATCTTCTCGTCAGCGTTCTCACGCTTGGTGTCCAGGAAGGCGTAGATGTCGGGGTGGTGTGCGTGCAGGTACACGGCACCGGCACCCTGACGTGCGCCGAGCTGGTTTGCGTAGGAGAAGGCGTCTTCCAGCAGCTTCATGACGGGGATAACGCCCGAGGACTGGTTCTCAATCTTCTTAATGGGCGCACCGGACTCGCGCAGGTTGGTCAGGGCGAATGCCACGCCGCCGCCGCGCTTAGAGAGCTGCAGTGCAGAGTTGATGGAGCGACCGATGGACTCCATGTTGTCTTCCATGCGCAGCAGGAAGCAGGAGACGAGCTCGCCGCGCTGCTTCTTACCTGCGTTGAGGAAGGTCGGGGTTGCCGGCTGGAAACGGCCGGAGATGATCTCGTCGACGATGTCTTCGGCGAGCTTCTCGTTGCCTTCTGCCAGCAGCAGTGCGACCATGCAGACGCGGTCTTCAAAACGCTCCAGGTAGCGCTGACCGTCGAAGGTCTTGAGCGCGTAGGAGGTGTAGAACTTGAAGGCACCCAGGAAGGTCGGGAAGCGGAACTTCACGGCGTAGGCGCGCTTGAACAGGTTCTTAATGAACTGGAAGTTGTACTTGTCGAAGAGTTCCGGCTCGTAGTACTGGTTCTCGATCAGGTACTCGATCTTCTCTTCCAGGTCGTGGAAGAAGACGGTGTTGTTGTTGACGTGCTGCAGGAAGTACTGACGTGCCGCCTGACGGTCTGCATCGAACTGAATCTGGCCGTTCTCATCGTAGAGGTTCAGCAGTGCGTTCAGCTCGTGGTAGCTCATACCCTTGAACTTCTCGGGCACGCTCTTGCCGTTGTGGCTCGCACCGAGAGTTTCTAGTGCTGAGGGCAGTTTTGCGTCCAAAATGCTTCCAATCCTTCGTTGACTTTTTCTACATCTGAATCGGTGCCCATGAGCTCAAATTTGAAGAGCACGGGCACATCGCACTTCTTGGCGACAATGTCTGCCGCGATACCGAAGAGCGGACCAAAGTTGGTGTTGCCGGAGCCAATCACACCGAGTATGTGGTGGCGATTCTGCTCCACGTTCAGGAATTTAACCACCTGCGGGGGAACGTTACCGGCGCCTTCGGGCTTGCCGTAGGTGGGGACGATGAGCACGAACGGCTCATCAAGAATGAGGGTGTCTTCGCCGGTGCGCAGCGGCAGGCGAAGGCGGCGGGCACGGATCTTCTCCACGAACTTGTGGGTGTTACCGGAGATGGAGGAGAAGTACACGATGAGTGGCGCTGTATCGTCCAGTTCGTCCTCGGTCGCTCGACCCTCGGAAGCATTGCGTGCATCCATAAGAATCTTGCGGATTTCTGCGTGCTCGTCGACGGGGTTGGGCGTGAGGGCGGTACTCAATCTGTACTCCTTATTCTCGTGGGCCGGTGTGGTTCCGTGCCGATTTTCCGTTTGTACGGGTTTCGGCAGGGTTGTTACGCTGCCAGAGCGTTGATCTTGTCGGGCTGGAAGCCGGACCAGTGCTCGTCGCCTGCGATGACGACGGGTGCCTGCATGTAGCCGAGGGACTTGACCATTTCGAGGGCCTGAGCGTCTTCGGTGATATCAACCTTGGTGTAGCTGATACCCTTCGCGTCGAGGGCGCGGTAGGTCATGTTGCACTGGACGCACTGGGGCTTGGTGTACACGGTCACTACCATGGGAGTGCCTCTTACTTTCTCCCGCTCGGGCGGGCTTATCTCGTGAATGAATCTGGCGTGTTTCGTCGGTGGTTCACCACGTGTTATTTACGGCGGGCGCTGTGCCGTCCACTGCCCCCTCCTAGTGGGGCGTGGCGGTTTCCTGCTCTGGGGCAGGGCGCCTAAAAGTGCCGTAGTGGTGGAACCGAGTATTAATACTACATCTAGTGTCGAGATTTTTCTGCACCACAAGATGATGTGGTGCGAGGGTCGTGTTTCGTTCGATAAACCCACAGTTGAACCCACTTAAGAGGGGGTGTCTACAGCTTATCCACACCCTGCCGCGGGGCTAGTTCGCCGTATTTTCGCGGGGTGTGCCGGGTTATCCACAGGTGGGGTTTAAGTTGGTCAGGATTTTTAAGGGTTCATTCGCCCGCTGAGTTGAGGTTCAGTTAACCTCATGTATGCGTTTGGGGGCATAAAACCCGGCAGATTCGGGCTTGATTTTAAAGAGATTTCCGCTCTCACCCGTTCTTGCGCGGAACGGCGCGGTTTTAAAGCAGAACGGACTTTCTTAAAGGCGGGGGTTAACCCCCTTCGAGCGGGTTTAAGCTATGTGATTAAGGCTGTAGAAAAGATTTTTAACTCTTTTTCAGCAGCCGGTGTGTCGTGGGTTTAAGTTGGTTAATTCCGCTGAAACACCAAAACCCACCGCATATACCGGCATTTCGCGGTATTTGCGGTGGGTTTACTGGGTATCCATGCTGGTTTTAGCAACCGGTGAGCAGTAACCGGCTAGAAATCGATCAGGCCCAG
Source organism: Rothia sp. HMSC061D12 (assembly GCF_001836735.1). Lineage (NCBI taxonomy): Bacteria > Bacillati > Actinomycetota > Actinomycetes > Micrococcales > Micrococcaceae > Rothia > Rothia sp. HMSC061D12. The sequence continues at coordinate 599,159 of NZ_KV830305.1, forward strand.
CTCGCGCAGCTTCTTGCTGAGCGTTACGCCATCGGTGGCTTCAATCCACAGCGGCGAGCGCATCATCTGTTCGGCGCGGTAGTCGCTCCACACGCGGCCGGAGGCGAGCATGGTCTCCCCCACGGTCAGGTTGCGGATGACGATTGCCGCCACGTTGTCCGGGTAGCGTACCGCGAAGCCGTTGTAGATGTACGGGTCGCGCTGCCCGTCGTCGCCGACGAGGATCCACTTCATCTGCGGGAATTCCTCGGCGAGGCGGCGCAGGGACTCGACCTTGTGGTTGGTTCCGGAGCGGAACCAGCGGTCGGGGGTGGGGCCCCAGTCGGTGAGCAGGAACGTGCCGCGCGGGTAGCCGTTGCGGCTGAGGAAGCGGCGCAGGGTCGGGGTGATGTTCCAGGCGCCGGTAGACAGGTACATGAACGGCGCATCCGGGTGGCTGCGGCGGATACGGTCGGTCATGACCGCCATGCCGGGGGTGGGGATGCGTGCATGCTCGTCGAGGATGAAGGAGTTCCAGGCGGCGACGAGGGGGCGCGGCAGCATGGTGACCATGACGGTGTCGTCGACGTCCATGATGACGCCGAGCTTCTGGCTTTCGGGAACGATGTAGACGCTGGTTGCTACGGCGCGAGAGCCGGGCACGTACATGATGACTTCGTGCATGCCGGGTTCCAGGTCGATGCTGAGTTTGACGTCGAGTACGCCACCGCGGTCGGTGTACGCCTCGTACTTGGTGCCGTCGATGACGATGGTGACGGGCGCGTCGGACATTGCGGTGGCGGTGAAGGAGCGCCAGCCGCGCATGGGGTTGGCGGTGTCTTGGGTGCCTTCTACGACCTGTAGCAGGCGTTCGAGGTTGACCGTCTTGTAGAGTGCGCGGGCGATGACGCGGACCCAGCCGGGGTTTCCTTCGGAGGCGGCGCGTCCGTAGCCTTCGGTGGGCACCAGGATAGGCTCGCGACCGGCGGCGATGGCACGCTTTTCGCGCCACCTGTGCAGCCGGTCTGCAACACGGTAGCCGATGTTGACAGCCTCGTCGGCAGCATCGTTCACAAGGTTGCGCAGTTCGTGAGTGCCCAAATTCTCCATCCCACTAGTGTAGCGGAGCGTTACCGGCTTGCGGCTTCTTGGTTCTGTGTTCTTACGCCTAGTTCTTATACCTATTAATACTGTGGTGCTGAGCTCGCGGTGTGATGTGCGCATTATTTAGGGGTGTATGTGCTGTTCAGATTCGTTCCTTGCAGGTGGGGGCGTTATCCTGGAAGGTATGACCCACTCACAGCCTAATCGCCGACTTTTTGTGCTCGGCACTGCTATGCTTCCGCTGATTGCTGCCTGCTCGAAGAAGTCGAATGACTACGACGGCACCAGCGGTAATTTCACTCCGTATCAGGCTGGCGGCGAGACCTCTGCTGCCGCTACTCGCCCCGCCGCAACGAATTCGCCGACGGTTGCCGCTGCTGGCAACCCGGTTGATAAGCCGCGCGAATGGCCCGGCATCGGCAACTCCCTCGTTGGTGACGGCAAGTATGTTGCGTGGACTGTTGATGACGGCGCGAGCCCGGAGGCGATTCGCGGCTACGCTGAGTTCTCGAAGCGTACGAATACTCGCCTGACGTTCTTCATTAACGCGTCGTACACCGGTTTCAAGGAGCACGTGTCGCTGTTGCGTCCGCTGGCTCAGAGCGGCCAGATTCAGATTGCGAACCACACCTACAGCCACGCCGACCTGACCACCCTGGACGCTGAGGGCGTGAAGGAAGAGTTGCAGCGTAACGAAGACGAGATTATGAGCATGTTCGGTGTCTCGTCGAAGCCGTACTTCCGCCCGCCGTACGGCCGCTACAACGATGCGGTGCTGAAGGCTGCTGGCGAGATTGGTTTTACCCGCCCGGTCATGTGGAACGGCACCACCGGTGACGAGGCGAAGACCAGCTCCCGCGTGATTTACATGCGCTGCATCCGATACATGCTGCCGCAGCAGATTGTGCTGGGCCACCTGAACTACGAGACGATCATCCCGATCCTGGATAAGGTGAAGGGTCTGATTGATGACCGCGGCCTGACTGCGGTGACGGTTCGTGACTACTACGGTGACGCATCCGAGGAAGAGATTAAGGCGGCGGCACCTTCGCCGACCCCCACCCCGGAGGAGCACACCCCCTCCCCCGAGGCGACCACGGAGGCAGCCCCTACCCCGGAGCCGACCACTGAGGCTCCGACTCAGGCACCGACCACCCGCTATGAGGATGAGGTTGCGGCTAGCCAGCAGGCGACGACCGCACCTGCGGCTACGACTGCTCCCGCGGCTACTGCCACTACCGCACCGGCGCCCGCCCGCCGATAGGTTGGTGTAGACCTTCCCTGGTGAAGCCCCCTTGACCCGGTTCCCGTACGGACATTCCTGTATTGAGATTCTGTACGGACCGGGGCGAGGGGGCTTTGCCGTGCCCGGCGGGAATACGTACCGGGGATAAACCCGGCGGGAATAAGCACGGCACCCCGGGCGTTGAGTGAGCGTATAGTGGCGGCAGTGTGCCGCATCCGAGTGTGAGAGGAATAGACGACAATGCGTATTGATATTTGGTCCGATATTGTGTGCCCCTTCTGCTACGTGGGCAAGCGTAATCTGGAGCTGGCGCTCGCCGAGTTTGAGCACCGTGACGAGGTTGAGGTGGTGTGGCATAGTTTTGAGCTGGACCCGTCGGCTACGGAGCATCCTGCCGGTTCGCTACCTGAGCTGATTGCTGGTAAGTATCAGATGCCGCTGGAGCAGGCGATTGCGAGCCAGGAGTCGTTGGCGGAACGTGCCCGCGAGGTGGGTTTGGATTTCAATTGGCGGCAGGCGCGGTACGGTAATACGTTTGATGCGCACCGTGTGATTCATTATGCGGCGGAGCAGGGTTTGGCGTCGGCGGCGCAGGAGGCGTTTAAGCTGGCGTACTTTACGGAAGGCCGTTCGGTGCAGGATCACGAGTCGATCCTGAATATCGCCTCTGAGATTGGCCTGGATACTGCCGAGGTTGAGGCAGTGCTGAAGAGCGACCGCTACGCGGCGGATGTGCGTGCCGATGAGCAGTTGGCGCGTCAGCTGGGTATTAATGGTGTGCCGTTCTTTTTGATTGAGTCGAAGTGGGCGGTCAGTGGTGCGCAGCCTGCGAAGATGCTGGTGCAGGCGCTGCGTCAGGTGTGGGAGGAGACTCACCGCGTTGAGTTCCTGAACCCGCTGGCGGGCGCGGCTGGTGGCGCTAACGCCGCGGGTGCCAATGCCGCGGAGGCGGGTCCGTCCTGCGATGTGAACGGCAACTGCTCCTAGTATCTGCTGAGGGAGGCGCGGCGGGGGTGCTACTCCCCTAGCTCTCCCCGGCTCATACAGCCGTAGATAGAGAGAAGCCCCCTTGTGCCGGTTCTGTGCGAACCGGCGCAAGGGGGCTTCGCCGTGCCCGCACATTGTATCTTTCCTTGTTGGACTCTTTGTGGGCGGCTCGATATTGTCTGCGGGTGGGGTTGTTTTCCTTTACACTGGAGTGTGTGTTCTACGGTGAACACGCTTGTCCACTCACTTCTAAAGGAATATTGTGTTGAAAATTCACGCCGCGACCGCTGGTGTTCTTGCGGGTGCTCTGCTTCTGACCGGTTGTTCTTCGTCTGTTCGTGCTCCGAAGTCTACGCCGTCTGCGTCATCGTCGGCTTCTGCTTCGGCTAGCCCCTCTGTTTCGGCTTCCCCTACCGCTTCTTCGACGCCGAGTGCGTCTGCGTCTCCTTCGGAGTCTGCTACCCCGACGGTAACCCCGTCTCCGGTTCCGACTACTGAGGCTCCCGTGCAGGCACCGGCTACTGAGGCACCTTCCGCGGAGGCGCCGGCGGCTCCGGTTTCCGAGGCTCCCGCGCAACAGGCTGAGCCTGTTCAGCAGGCGCCGGTAGCTACGGAGGCGCCTGTCCAGCAGGCACCCGCGCAGGCTCCGGCGGCTGAGGCTCCCGCTCAGCAAGCTCCCGCGCAGCCGGTTCAGCAGGCTCCTGCGCGGTCGAGTGTTTACTACGAAACATGCGCTGATGCTCGTGCGGCTGGTGCGGCGCCCCTGCATCGTGGCGAGCCGGGTTACCGCCCGGGTCTAGATAAAGACGGTGACGGCGTGGCGTGCGAGCCGAAGAAGAAGCACTAAGCTTCTACCCCCAGATATGACGAAGCCCCCTTGTGCCGGTTCTTAGTTGAACCGGGGCAAGGGGGCTTCTTAGTTTTTAGCGCTTCCAGGGCATGTTGCCCCAGAACTGTCCCATCTTAGATTTGGGAGGAGTGAGCTTGCTCCTGTGAGTCTTAGCTTCAGAATCCTGCTCATTAGCTTCTTCGTCCGCGGTTACTTCAGGGCTTGCCTGTTCCAGCTTGGCCTTGAGCTTGCTCTGCGGAGTTCGAAGACGTAACGGACGTTCCTCGGGTTCCTCGTCAACGTAGTACCCGTACTGCATTGAGCTGAAGGGGTTTGATTCACGGAATTCGCTAACCGGCACGAAGAAGGGCTGAGATTCCGCTGGTTCCTGAGCATCAGGTTCCTCAGGTTCGATAGCCTCAGCAACCTCGGAATCTGCAGACTCTTCCTCCTCTTCAGACTCCTCGTCCGAGAAATCCTCGTAGTAGCTTTCGTCGTACTCGTCAGCCTCGATATCCAAGTCTTCTGAGTCTTCCAGCTCTTCAACCTCTACGTCTTCCGACTCTTCGATTTCTACGTCTTCGGCTTCGTAGTCTTCTAAAGCTTCGGATTCCGTATCCCAGGTACCTTCATCCTGTTCTTCGGTAATACCCTCCTGCAGCTTGAAGGCCTCGATAACCTCATTCTTGATGACCTCAAGGAGTGCGCACATATCCTCGTACGATTTGTGCTGCACCATCTCAACGCCCATACGCACCGTGAGTTCTTCCGCGATTTTACGTTTGAGCCTACGAGCAGATACTCCCCTCTCCAAACCATAATCGCTGGGGGCACCCACAGAGTTTAGGGTTCGAGCGAGAGCCAACGCCAAATTACGGTTCGTCGAGATAGAGGTTCGGTCCAGAATCTGGTTGAGGTCATCTTCCGTGAGGTAGCCTCCCTCATCCATAACCTCACCCAGGAGATCATAAGTCAGCCAGGTGCGACGTAGGACGTGGCGGCGCAGGTTGCCGATATGTCGGTCCTTATTTGACGGGGCAAAACGCGCAAAAGCAGCTGCTGGAAGAACCCGCAAACCGATAAACTGCCATACCTCAATAGATTCAGCTTCACCACGAATCATATGCAGATTCTTGTGCAGAGATTTACCGATACGGTGAGAGTACTCGTACTTCCACTTATCCCGATCATCAGAAAAAGCCTCTAGACTATCGAGTTCCTTATCGATGATTCTGCGGAGTTTATCCAGAGTCGGCATTGGAATTTCGTTTCCGCCGATATTGAGAATCTCTAGATTCGTGTCGATTGCTCCACAATCTACATTGTGTAGCGGAACTCCAGAGTTTTTCCATTCCTGCAACTCTATACCCGCTAGAAAATCTTCCAGGCGGTAGTAAAGATACTGTTCTTCCTGCTCTGCAGGTGCCTGAGTATTCTCAGGGCTAGTGTCCTGCTGGGCAGGCTCCACGTTCTGTTGAACCATACCTACTTCCATCCCTTCTGCATGTACCCGGTAATACCATCGATTTTGCTCTGCACAGAATTCCAATCCCTTTTCAGTGCATCAATAAGTTCCGGAATCGTCATTGAGAAATTTTCTTTAATAATCCTCTGGGTGACGATTTGGAAATCTTCGCAATTTCCTTCAGTGACTTCTTTCTGTGACGTATACAAAGAAGCCTCTTTCAGATGAGAAATATAGATCTCTCGAACAAGAGTTGCCAGGAAATCTCGAGAAATAGCGGGTTCTAGGATTTCATAGTCCTTTTCATCCCCTCGCACCAAAGCCTTACAAACCGGGTGTTTTGTATTCACAAATACTCGCACGCATCGTGAATACAGTGCTTCCGGGTCGCTAGCGTCGCATCTTACAACCCATGGCGCGTTTTTATCCCACTCTCGCACTCGAGAAAAATCAAGCTGCGAGAATGGCATACCAGCGCCCTTAGCGCTCAAAGACAGGCTGTCCTCTTGCACAGCGATATAGGCGGTTTCATCGGTGTTATATCCATCGATATTTAGGGCACCCGCCAACAGAGCTGCCCGGAGTTTCAGTTCTCCCGCAACCTTACGTCCAGGAACCTTGGCGCTAACAACCGCGACAAATGATTCCGAATCAAGCTGAATATCTCGGCTCTCTTCAATGACGCTCCAGTGGGTCGGTCGACACTGAACCTCACAAATCAGTCGAGGCAGAGACTCCTCATTGCCCAGTACTCGACGGATTCCTTCAAGACGTACTTTGACAGAGATGGAGAGCTCCAGATCAGTATCGTAATCCCAGTTGGAGGGCAACTTATCCGGGTCAACAATTTCGCCGTTCTGAGTACGAATATCCCATTCACCCCATTCCACTTCATGCGGGAAAAGGGTGAGATGAGGATATGCCTTTACGCGCTTACCTACCATAGCTATTAGCCCTCCACCTCAAAAATATAGGTCTTACCCTTACGCAACGTGATGACCACAGACCCCTGGTTCTCCTCGGAATCATCAGGGCCGTCCCACTGCACATAAACATGGCCCGCCCTTTGGGTGTCGTTAGCATCAGGGCCCCAGCCTTCGCTCCAAGAAGGCTCAAGATCGTGAGAGTCCGTGTACTCCAGAGTCCTCTCATCACCGGTTGCGATAGAGGCCTTGATACCGATACGCTGACCAGCCTTCCAAGCACTACTGCAGGAGAAGCTAATGAAATACTGAACGTAATCAGGGTTCTGCGGGTGAACACCAGTCATTGCTGCAGACTCAATCGATACCGAGGCACGACGAACAACGCCACCAGGGCGCTTTTTGTTCTTACCTTCGTCCTCGTCTATCAACTCAGTATTGACACCGCCTCCGGTGGACATAATCGGATTGAATCGAGCAAGCTTCTGAGAAATCTTCGACAAGGAGCCCAGCGACCCGCTATCGCGCTTAGTGTCCTTCGACTCAAACAGGCTCTTCAAACTCTTAGTGATATTTGAAGCAGCATAAACAACAATGTTTTTGTGCTTAGCGTTTTCGAGAGAGCTCGGGTTCCATTCGTCATGGGCTGGAGGTTCAGCCTCTCGGAAGGCAACATCCGTTTCAAGGTCGGGTTTGAAAACGCCGTACCAGGTGGCCTTCGAGTCATCCAAGTCATTTACCTTTCGGTACTGGACAACCAATTCAGCCTCATTACGCATCAAACACACAGTGTTTTGCGGATAGATGGACCTTTCAGCAGTACTATCGTATGCACCTAGCACAATTTTAAGGTACCCAATGTTATAGGAGTCCCTTGTGCGTTTAAAAATGTAGCCCTTATACCGGAAAACTCCATCAAACGATTCAAAGTCAATATTTTTATGCTCTGACATTTTTCGGACATCATTAAGAGCCGAGCACAGCTGCTCAATTCCCTTATATTCAGGCTTATTCTTAAGGTTCTGAATCAAGACAGGATTATTGTTAATCCTGATATCCATAGACCTATTTCCATCTTCAACATCCAATTTGGGCCAAAGATGGTACATCACGATATTTTGAATCTTTTCGTGGGAACGGTCAATAATTTGATCCGGCTCATCCGGAATCTTACCTTCATCATCTGATACTTCCATAAGCTCCGCAGGCTTTGCATCAACGATAAGAATTGAAGTGCCAGTTTCTCCGTCATTAAAGTGACGAGAGAAAATTTCTTTACCCAGCAGACGAGCACGTTCTCCCGTCAACGGGAGAATGTTACCCGTTCCCTTAACTGTTGGCCCCTCATATCCCCACCAATGGCGACCGGTGTAGTTTCGGCCGTCATACGTATATTCTTTGCCTAGGGCAACAGCAATAAGTCGGTAATCAATCTCGCCAGTTTTGGTCTTAAAGGCAGACCAGTAAATAACGGACTGAGACTCGCTCATATTGAAAGCAGCCGTTTTGCCGAAGCCGTATGAGCCGCCGTTACCTTGACCCTTGTTATCGCTGCCAAGATTCATCGTGAGGTTAACGAAGTTCTGGCTCTCCCCTTCCTCAACAGCTTCGTCGGGACGGTCCGGACCATCAAGACCGACGGTGCCACGGTCCCAGAACTCCAAGAAGTAGACGTCGCTACGGTTAAAAGTCTGGTCTAGACCCGTGTACTTGCTGTGAATCTCAAAACCAGCTGCAAATACCTCGTTCCGTAAGGTATTCAGCACACCTGAGTCAGCACGCCGAACCAAGCAACCGAACTCTGGCATGTGTCCTTCGAGGCGTGCATCCCACGAGTTCTGAGCCATCTCTCGGGTCACCAGAGCAAGCGGACTCAGATTGGGTCGACCCAGGGTACGCGAGGCACCTCGAGCAGATATTGAACCAGTGTTTTTAGGAAGGGGGAACCAGTTAAGGGTCATGGTGTTAACTCCTAGTCTGCGATATGCTACGACTCTTTAGAGCACTAGTACATAGTGTTAAGAACTCTGGGGTGGCATCAAATCGCCACCCCAGAGCATATTTACCTCAGTTATAGGTTATAAAATTTACTTGGAATCAGCCGTCGTAGTCACCTTCATTATCATCATCCAAATCAAGGAAAGAGTTATCTTCTTCCTGCTCTTCCTCATCAGGTTCAGGATTGTTAGTCTCGACTGCGACGAAGTGACCATCTCCAGAACCAGCTACCTGCGGCAGTAGAACAGCGTGCAACACGACAGGAGCGGTAGCGTCCAAATCTCGACGGGCAGCCTTACCCTCAGAAGGAGATTGAGGGTTCACTACATAGATAACCAGAAGCGGAGTATTTCCATTCAGATAACGAAGAGCGGGCCACTCCTTTTCCTTTACATTCTTAAATTTATCCGGGTCTTTCAAGATTCCTGCATCTGCAAGAATCTTGAGGTCCACAACCTCTGAACCAGCTACAGTAAGAGCACCCAAATCCGTAACCCCCGGCTCAGAGTTAATCTCTGCGCTACGGTTTGCCATACGAATATCAAGACCCGCAAAATTACGCTGAATCATATTCTTCCTGGTACCGGAATAGATAATAACATTCCAGTCCTGATCAACATACTTGCCAATCCATTCAACCATTTTGCCCATAACAGTCTTGTTATGCGAAGGATGAATCTCAAAATCTTTAAGGTAGGTAAGAACGATTTCTACAGGGACCTCCGTAAAGAGGTAGCTTCCGTTATTCTTACCTCGCAGAGCCTCCTGACTACCAGAAATAGTGTTAACAAGCGACTCGAATACCTGAATATTGCGGTTCAGGACTTCGGCATTCTTCTCGTCAAAACGAGTCAGCTGATGCAACTTACCAGTGAAATCAACATTGAGAACCTTTGCGTGGCGCATTTTGTTCGGAGCAGTCACCTGCAAAACGCCAGGGTGGGTACGAATCTTCACTCCAACGGTCTTAGGAGAATTACCCTTTCTGCGAATCTCTTCACGAATCTCTTCTTCCACACCGGCAAGGTGGCGGTAGTATGACTGGATACCACCGGTAGTCCACAAACGAATGAGATCTTCATACATGGGACGGAAACCAAACCAACGGCCCATCTGGAGAAGAGTATCGTAGGTCTTGCTCGTCCTGATGTAGTAGGAGCTAATGAGTCCTTCAAGAGTCAAACCACGGGCGAGAGTATTACCGCCGACAACAACATAGGTGGCTGGTGAATCTGCAATGTACTCCAAGCGTTCTTCCGAAGACCCGTTCTCCACAATGCACTTAGTCTCACAGATAGTCTCGTATACAGCAGGCTTCAGCTCATCCCATTCAGGGTAAATCGCTTCGGGGCGGACGGCCTGCATGCGAACAACTTCGCGCTCGTACAGGCTCTGCATGGCATCGTCAATATCAGGCTTACCGTAGTTTTCCTGAAGCTCAGAGATGTAGTTCTTGATAATCTCATATGCCTCAAAATGTGCCTCTACCCTCTGGGAGAAGTGAATCAGCATCGAGCTGTGCTGCTTCTTCTGAGCACGACGACGGCGAAGAGCCGTGGCAATCATAAACCACAGCACTGCATCTTCCAGGCTAGATACCATCTTAGGTGCATACACTGCACCTTCCTTTGCTTCCTTAGCGGTCGGCGGACGTAGAACCTTTGCATCATCCTCAGAAATAGGGCGCACCGCGTCGATATCCAGACCGTCGTCAAGTGTACCGTCTGCATTTTCACTAGCCCAGAATGGGGTGCCGAAAATACGCGATGCACCGACGTATCCCTTTGGCTGCTCTAGAGCATAAATAAAGTCAGAAGGGTACAGTCCGGGGTAACGCTCAATATCCTCACCTTCAGGGTTATCGGAATTACTAGACTTCACATGCTCGGTATAGCGCTCCTCATCATCAGGATTCATCAGCACATTTGCAAACGGAGTTGCGGTATAAGCCACGTACGATCCCGTAGAGACCTGGTCCCAAATCTGACGGAGAAGACGATTAATACTCGAGTATTCTTCATCTTCCTTCGCAGTGTTGGGGGTTGCCTGGTCTGACTCATCATCAATGATAAGCACAGGCACATTATCAAGAAGACCTTCTTTGTTTGCTACCTCCAATTTATGCAGAAGGTTCTCCAAGCGACGAGAGTTCTTCTTCACAACAGCAAAGAAAACAATATCCTTACCTTTGAATCCCCACTGAATAGGTTTCCAAGAAATATCGCCGGTGACGTCAGTCAGAGGCCGGACACCCTTGTACTCATCACATGCAGACAATACATCATTATCCAAACGTTCCTGAGTCTGGCGACGAAGGTTGTTATACATGCCCGCCAAAACAATGACGAAACGGTAACCCTCATCAACTGCCTTGGCGATAACCGCCGAGAAGTTCGCAGTTTTACCAGACTGAACGTAGCCAACGACGAGTCCCTTACGCTTCAGATCTTTTGCATTGGGATCTGCCAAAAATCCAACAACCTTATTGGATTCCCGGTGGATAGTCGAAGCACCTTCCTTGCCAATCTTAGCCTTGAGTTCCTCATGGAGGATAGACCAAATAGGGGTGTCAGGCTTGGTGGTATCGTACCAAGACTCCTTCATTCCCTTAGCTTCTGTTGCTTGACGCTTCTGGATGCTACGAAGTGCTTCCTCGTAGCTGGGAACGACCATCTCCTCCGTAACAACGCCTGAGTCAAGCAGTCCGTCAATTGCTAGGCGACATGCTTCTTCATACGAAATGTGTTCCCGGGCAGCAATGTCATAAATCCGCTGCTCCGGCTTGGAAATTTCCTCAGCCATTTTTCTCCTCATTGAAAAATAGAAATGTGAGTGACTACAGAAGCCGTTGATTGGCTTCCTCTGTGAGTTTAGCACTCGTTCTCACACGTCAGCACAGTTTTTCGTCATTCCTAGCATTATTTTTTAAACGCGATTAGTAGGCCATACATCACACTTAGCACCCTATCTACCACATTCCGTTGCTGAATCCAGAATACGGGCTAAGCTGCTAAAATTAGTATTTTTATTTAAAATTTTCAGGTACACCTCAACACCCTGCGAGCACGCATAGGTACTTGATACTTTCTACACTCGGAGAACCTTATGGCTGAGAAGCACACATCATCCTCACCCAAAACCTACAAAATGGGAGAGCTCTTCTGCGGTCCCGGCGGCATTGCCTTGGGCGCACACAACGCCGCAGATAAGGTTCCGGGCATCGAAATTGAGCACGCCTGGGCTAATGACTACGACCCCACGACTGCAGATACCTACCGCGAAAACACCCCCGGTGCGTCTGAAGAGACCGTGTACGTCGGTGATGTCCGCGAGCTTGATACCGACACCCTGCCTCCGATTGATGGCTTTGCGTTCGGTTTTCCCTGCAATGACTTCAGCCTCGTAGGAAAGCAGAAAGGCCTAGAGGGTAAATACGGTCCTCTCTATACCTATGGAATCCACGTGCTCAAGAGCCATAAACCTGAATGGTTTGTGGCGGAAAACGTGGGTGGTCTTTCTGGCGCTAATGCAGGTACCGCATTTCCCTACATCCTACGAGAAATGCAGCGTGCGGGGTACACCGTTGTCGCTCATAAATACCGCTTTGAGGAGTACGGCCTCCCCCAGGCTCGACACCGAATCATTATCGTAGGCCTACATAATGACCTTATTGCCAGCGGCAAAGAATTCAAGGTTCCGAAACCCACCACTCCCGAACCTTCGATGATGCGCACCGCTAAGCAGGCGCTTACCGAGCCTCCCATCCCCGAGTGGGCAACCAACAATGAGCTCACTCGCCAGTCTGAGGTGGTGAAGCAGCGCCTCGCTTACATCAAACCCGGCGAGAACGCTTTCAACGCTACCGATATGCCTGAGGAACTGCGCCTCAATGTGCGTGGCGCTAAGCTCAGCCAGATTTATAAGCGGCTGGACCCCAATAAGCCCGCATACACTGTCACCGGATCCGGCGGCGGCGGCACGCACATCTACCATTGGGAAGAGCCCCGCGCCCTCACCAACCGCGAGCGCGCACGCCTGCAGACGTTCCCTGACTGGTACAAGTTCATCGGCAACAAGGAGAATGTACGCCGCCAGATTGGCATGGCGGTTCCCCCGGACGGTGCGCAGGTCATATTCGAAGCTCTATTCAATACGCTTATGGAGAATGACTACGACGGTATTGAACCGAATATTGATGTAGATGAGCGCATTCGTGAACTTGAGAAGAAAGAAGGCACTCTTTTCTAAGTAAAAGAGAACGTATTCCCATGGAATTTTACTCGTCACTCATGGGCGACAACCTCGCTGAGCTTGTTCTCCAATCGCCGTATCCTAAGGATGATTGCGCCGGACACGAACTGTGGGCGGTTACCGGATATATCTCGCGAACTACCATTCTCAGTGCGCTGTATCAGGCTGATTTTACCCCCGGACGACGCTCTAAGGAGGGTGGTCATTGGGGTGAGATGAGCAAGTTTACCCCGACCTCTACCACGCCGAAGATTCATCTTCTGATTGGTATGGCACGAGACGGTGCGGTGAGCATTACGACCCATGAAATCCTCAAGGGGTGGGTCAAGGCTAGTCGCGGGTACCTGGATATTCGTTACCCGGATCCTCGCGTCTCTCCCCTGGTGCATACCAAGCTCTACGCTTGGGCGCAGAACGGCTCCTTCGATATTGCCTACGCTGGCTCGGCTAACCTGTCGACGGACGGTCTCAATATCGGTCGTGACGCTTCGGAATGTCAGCAGGAGAACATTCTTGTGCCGGTGTCGGTGGAGTATGCGGAGAACTATACCGATACGCTTTTCGGCGCTTCGCTGAGCTGCACCGACCCTGTGGTTGATTCTCTCTTCACCTTCCCAGAAGCGCCCGCGGACGTCCTGGCGAATAAGTCTCTACCTCCGGTTCCTCCGCTCCCCGAGCCTGAGACGGAACGCGAGGAAAGGTTGAAGGACTTCTCCTCCATCAAGCTGTACCTGTACAGCCACGCGAGTAAGGGCTCTTCGTACAACTGCGGTTCCGGCATTAACTGGGGTCTGCGAGATATCCGAGCCAATAAGGATGAAGCCTACTTTGCGGTTCCCGCGAACATTGGGCGGTCCAACTTCTTCCCTGTGAAGAACACTCCCATTGTGGTGCACTGCGATGACGGTGAAGACCTCATTATGCGTGTTGCCAGCGGTTCCGACCGCTGCGGTAAGGATATGTCGACCATCCCGAACTCCGAGCTTGGCTCTTATATTCGTAAGCGCATGGGCCTCGACGAAGGCACCAAGGTCGGCATTCGCGAACTGCTCGATTACGGTCGAACCTACGTCACCATCACCCGCACCTCCGAGGGCAACTACTATCTGGATTTCTCGCCCGAGACTGCAGAACCTGATGAGTTTGCAATGCAGACCCCGGAGATTGTCAACGAGTTTTCCCACGAGGACGACTAGCACCCCCGGCTAATGCAGCCCCAGATATAGCGAAACCCCCTCGTACTATTTCTAGTACGAGGGGGCTTCGTCATATCAGCCTCGTTCTGTCAGCTCAGCCGGTGAGGTTAGCGCGGCTGGTAGGCGCGGGCACGCTCAGCACGAGCACGGCGCGCCTCCGCATCCTGCAGGACCGGCACCAGCATACGCACCACCTGGCCCATGCCACGCAGCACCAAATTCAGCCACAAACCCACAGACCACACCGCCGCCACACGCGGATGCCCCGTGCGCATCCACCGCACACCCAGAAAAGACAGCGAGTAATACAGCAGAAGCAGCAGCGACTCACGGAAGCGGTGCACCTGCCGAAGGAGAGGGTTCTGAGGAAGCTTCATCATGCCTCCCAGTATACCCACCGGAACCCCTCGCCGGGTCTCCCCCGCACTACCCGTAATAGTCGCGAATCGTCACCGTCGTCAACCCGCGCCGATCCAACAACGCCCGAATACGGTCCAGCTCAGACACCACACCCCGATAATTCAAATGCCCAATCACAATATGCTGAGCCAACGCATACTTCTCCGCATAGGCATACACCTCAGCCGAAGAAATATTAGACGAATCCGCCAACGACCCGTACCACAGAACCGGGCGCGTAAAACCACACGACGCCGCAGCCGCCAACACGCGCGCATCATAATACCCGTACGGCGGGCGGAAATACGGCTTCGACGACACCCCAAACAGCCGCCTAATCTCCTCATCATTACGGGTCAGCTCCTGAACAATCTGCTCATCCGTCAGGCTCGTCAACGCCGCATGACTATACGTATGGTTCGCAATCTGCAGCTGGCCGCTCTTCACCAGCGGCAACAACAGGTCACGATGCTGCTTAAACGCCGGGTACTGACCGTTGATAAAGAAGGTGAGGCGTGTGCCGGTACGGCGAGAAAACTCCGCGTAGGCGCGTACCACCTCCGGGTCGGCGCCGTCATCGACCGTCCACGCAATATACTTGCCCTCACCGGGCAGGCCGGTCTGCGGGCCGTCCCAGGCACGAGCCGCAGGGACCGGGTTCGAGGAGGTTGCGGATGCAGAAGCCGTCTGAGATGCCGCGGCGGTCGGGGATGCGGTCCCCGATGTGGAGCTAGTTGCAGATGGGGAGGGGGTAGCCGAGGAGCTTGCCGAAGAAGTCGCCGAGGCACTACCCGACGCACTACCGGACGGGGTGCCGCCCGATGCTGACCCGCTAGCCGCCCCGTGGGTGCCTTCCGCCGCGGAGGGGGTGCAACCGGTCAAGCCAAGACCCAGCACGCCGAAGCCCACCGCGCCCAAACCAAAGGTACCAACGTGGTGAAGTAGTTCGCGGCGACCCATGGAGGCGCGGGCAGAAGTACCCGCTGCCGCTCGGTCAGCGGCGGGGTCAGCGATAGCGGATTGACGAGGAGTGATAGGTGTTTCTGAGTGTGGAACAGTGTTCATATTATGAGTGTATGATGAGACCGCCGTTAGATATCGAAAAATTCAAAATATTACTTAATGATTAACAACGGCGCTATTAAAGAACCTCTACGCTCTTTCAGCCCGTTCACTCACCGAAGACCGCGCTCAGCGCCCTACGCTACCCTGCGCCGCGCGACAGAAAACAGCACCGCACTATAGACACCCACGCCACGCACTAGGAACCAGCACTGCCCTACAGGCACCCGCGCCGCACGGTAGGAACCCTAGCCACAGCACAGCAAGGCCCCTCCCCCAGAACGCGTTCACCACGCACCCGGGAAAGGGGCACTCAAACATATATTGTGCAGCCGATGCCGCGGCAAGAAACCTACTCAGCCTCAGGAGCCGCAGGCAGCTCAGCAGACTCCAACGCCTGCGCCTCCAACGCCTCCAATGCGCCCGCCTCCAGCGCCTCCGCCGCCTCCGCAGCCTCTTCAGCGTCAGCCTCAGCCACGCGCTCAGCATCCGACTCTGCAGAAGTTACCGCCGCAGGGTTCGTCAGAACCTTCACACCCATGCTGCGTAGCGCTTCCGTGTTCGTGATCGTCTCGTCATTATCAATCAGGTACACCTTGTACCCGTCATTCCGCAGACGACGCATCAGCTCCAGGAGCATGCTCTGAGCGACCTCATCCACCGCGTACACGCGCGTCACGTCCAGGGCAACCTTGGAACCCTCCATCGGGGATTCCACAATCTCACGGATTACGCGCTCCACACCCGCAAAACGGATACGGCCCTGCAACTGAATCAGGCGCATAGATTCGTCCCCCGAACCGATCTGGTAGTTCGCGCGCAACGCCGAACGAGCCACCGTCGGCACGTTCATCACGTGCATTCCCATGTCATCAGAGAACTGCTCGAACAGCTCCACGCCGCGCACACTGTTACCGTGACCGTCCAGACGCGGCGAGAACGTCGCCACACCCAGCTGACCGGGCACAGCACCAATAATGCCGCCGCCCACGCCGCTCTTCGCCGGAACACCCACCTGGGTCGCCCAGTCACCCGCAGAGTTATACATGCCGCACGTGAACATGACGCTCAGCACCTGACGCACCACAGTCTTAGGAACCACCTGCTCACCCGTCACCGGATGCACACCATAGTTCGCCAAAGTCGCCGCCATCAGCGCCAAATCCTTAACCGTCACCATCAGCGAGCACTGGCGGGTATAACCCTGCACCGCCACAGTCGGGTCACCGGTCAGGATGCCGTGGCCGCGCAGCATGTGCGCAATCGCGTAGTTGCGGTGCGCGTGCTCCAGCTCAGACTCGTACACGCGCTCATTCACCGACAGGCGACGGCCCGCAAATGCAGACAGACCAGAAATGACGCGCTCCATGCGCTCACCCTGAGTCGCACCGGGAGGGCCCACCAGCGAATGGGTGGTAATCGCGCCCGCGTTAATCATCGGGTTCAGCGGCTTACCGGAGCCGTCCTCCAGGGACAGCTCGTTGAACGGCTCACCGGAAGGCTCCACGCCCACCTTCGCAAGCACGTCATCATAGCCGCGGTCCGCGAGCGCCAGGGCGTACACGAACGGCTTAGAAATCGACTGAATAGTGAACTCCACATCGGAGTCACCGGCGGCGTACTGCTCACCATCAACCATGGCGATAGACGCGGCGAGCTTGTCCGGGTCCACGGCGGCAAGTTCCGGAATGTAGTTTGCCAACTCACCGGAGGTATCAGAAGCGACCGACTCGAGGGTCTCGGTCAGGTAAGTGGCAATAGGTGAATGCATAGTGTTCCGTATCTGCTGCTAATCGTGGTTGTTCTCGTCAAAAATTCCAGGATGCGCCCGCCAGCTATTCCGTTTCAGCTATTCCGTTTCAGCTGGGCTGAGGCGCTCATCATTGCAGGCTACCGCGGCTGCCAAACTAAAGAGCCAGCCAGCGGACCTGTCAAAGTGTGTGGGTGAGGAGCACCTTTTGCTCCCTAAAGAGTGTATCTTTTGCGTGTTGAAGCCACCAAATATAAAGGTCACTACTCCCCCGCTATTTCAGGCTCTGGTACCTGTTCTGGTTTGCCGTTTTCTGCCGTAATTTACCGCGGCGGGCAGAACCTCCAGCGAAGTCCCGGCAAAACCTACGGGCACAGCCTAGGGGTGGCGAATCGAATCCGGCTCACGACCACCCAGCTCGGCGGTCTCCAGCTGGAAGGTCGAGTGCTCCACCGACACCTCAAAATGGCTCGCCACGCACGAACGGATACGGTCCAGAATCGCCACCGCAGAGCCGTCATGGAAGCACGAATCGGCAACCACCACGTGCGCGGTCACCACCGGCAGACCGGTCGCCACCATCGAGGCGTGCACATCGTGCACCTCCACAACGCCGTCAACGCGCAGCATGTGCTCACGCATCGCGTCCAGGTCCAGGCCGTCCGGGGTAAACTCCATGAGCACCGCCGTGGTCTGCTTCATCAAACGTACTGCACGCGGCACAATCAGCGCCGCAATGAACAGACCGGCAAGGGCGTCCGCCTGGTAGAAGCCGGTCAGCCAAATCACGATAGCCGCCACAATCACGCCCAGCGAACCCAGGGCGTCATTGAGCACCTCCAGGAACGCGGCACGCATATTGAAGTTCGCGTTCCTCGCCGTAGCCAGCACCGCAATACCAATAGCGTTCGCCACCAGGCCGACCACACCAAAGATCAGCAGCTCGGTGCCGGGCACCTCCGGCGGGGCGAACAGGCGATGCACGCCCTCCACCGCCGTGTAGATACCCACCGCCAGCAGCAGCACCGACTGCCCGAGGGCGGCAAGCACCTCAATACGGCGGAAACCCCACGTGCGGCGGGACGTTGCCGGGCGCGTCATGAGCGAAGCCGCCGTAAGCGCCACCAGCAGGCCCGAGGCATCCGTAACAGCGTGCGCCGTATCAGTCAGCAACGCAAGACTTCCGGTGACCAACGAACCAATCGCCTGCGCCAACACAATAACGACCGCCAGACTGAACGCAATCAGCAGGCGCGGACGCATCGAGGCGGCGTCCTCCGGGCTCGGGGCATGCGAATGGTCGTGGTGATGCCCGTGATGCCCGCCGTGGCCGTGATGTGCGTGCGCTCCCATGAGTGACTCCTCAACTATGAACTGTGTTGTTGACTATCGAGAGTTATCGGCAGATAGCAAAATCGCCCGATTCACAAGAACCGGGCGACAAGCTCCTCAACCGAGGAAAACGTGGAGATAAGGGGACTCGAACCCCTGACCCCCTGCATGCCATGCAGGTGCGCTACCAGCTGCGCCATATCCCCATATTCAGTTAGTGACCTCAACGAGGCAACATGAATATATTACACACACCACGGACAGCGATGCAAACCAGCGCACCCAAAAATCCAAAAAGTTCCCGGCGGCTAAGCAAGAAGGGCGGACCCCGCGGCACCATACAGCGCCAGCAGAGCCCACCCCTCATCAGCTAAAAATCAAGCAGAAGCTTACGCCTCGTCCTGAGCGGGAATGATGCGTGCAGCATCTTCCTCAGTCTCACCCTCAATGTCGAAGGGAGCCTCGTTCTCAACGCCCAGCTCAATACGCGGAGCCTCAGCCCACAGACGATCCAGAGCGTAGAACTCGCGGTCCTCCTCGTGCTGAACGTGCACGACAATATCGCCGAAGTCCAGCAGAATCCAACGGCCCGAGGAACGACCCTCACGGCGGACCGGCTTCAGGTCAGCCTGCTCACGCAGAGCGTCCTCAACCTCATCCGCAACAGCGTTCACGAGGCGCTCATTGTGGGCAGAAACCACCAGGAAGCCATCAATCAGACCCATCGCGTCGGATGCATCCACAGCGAACAGGTTCGTTCCCTGCTTCTCCTCCGCAGCGCGGGCGGCAATGCGCAGAGCCTCAACCGAGGACTGTGCAGCAGTCATATTTTCCTTCCTTGCCGACAGAACACCCGCCGGCAGCACCCGCAACAGGGGTGCATTGTTCACGGCCTACTTAGGGCCAAAAATCATAATCAGACCAACAACGACCAGGGCGAGCAGCAGCACAATCCACAGCCACGCCAGGGAGGCCTTCTGCGCAGGCTGCAGAACCTCTTCAGCCTTCTCAACAGCGCTCTCAGAAGCAGACTCATCAGCTTCCTTCGAAGCCTCAGCGGAAGGTACCGGAGCAGACTTGGACTTAGCAACCTTAGAATCAGCAACCTTGGACTCTGCATCCTTCGCGGCTTCCTCAGACTCTTCGGCTTCCTCGGTAACCTCTTCAACCAGAGCGGCAGACTCTTCGGGATCCTGGCGATCCACCATGCGCTGCAGCAGCTCCTCAACCTCATCCGGGCTCAGAGCAACAGTCGGGTCGCCGTCCACCGAATCCACGGTGTCACCAGCGGAGGCGCTATCCAGCACGCTCAGGTCAAGACCCTGCGCGTTCACCGCGCTCACACGGGTGGGCAGCTCGTCCGCAGACTCTTCAACCTCGACAGCCTCAACGGTCTCTTCCTCAACGGAAGCAACCTCGGTCTCCTCAACCTCAGCGACGGAGCTGTCCAGCTCCTCAACCTTCGGCTCATCGCGCACCAGGTACTGGTGCAGCTCGGGCTCCGGCTTCTCCTCCTTGACCACGGCAATGACCGGGATCGAAGAAGTCATCGGGTTATCCACCGCGGAGGGGCTGGTCGCATCCACACGGTTCTGCGCAATCTCCTCAGGGCGCAGAACACGCAGGCTACTGGTCAGAGGAGCAGGCTCGTGCAGCTTCTCCTCATCGTTCGCCTCAGTCTCAATCTTGCCCTGAGCCGCCAGCGCCGCAAAACGACGCTGAACAGCCAGAACCTGCGGGTCAATAGCACCCGCATGAATCACGGAGCCCATGTTCGCAACAGGCTTCGCGGGCTCACCACGGCGGGCTGCACGCAGGTACTCGGCAACTTCCTCACGGTAGCGGGCAAGACGACGCGGACCCATCACCTTAGTAGGCGGCGGCACCTCAATGCCGTCCTCGGTCACGTACGTCTCGTAGAGGTACGCTTCGTCCTCGCTATAGGGCTTCGAACCCGTAGCTTCACTCATGTGTTCCCTCATTATTCGTCGATTGGGGTGCCTGCCCAGACTCATCCTTCACGCGGGGCAAGCCGTCACGGTACGCCGTCAAAGCGTCCCTCTTGTACAGGCCGTACTTAGCAATGTACTGCACCACACCATCCGGCACCAGGTACCAGATGGGGGCATCTTCAGCTGCGCGGCGACGAATATCGGTCGAAGAAATCGCCATCGCAGGAATCTTCAGAGTCGTAATATGACGACCCTCAGCCAGCGGCGGATCCAGCTCATGATCGGGGCGGGTCACGCCCACAAAAGTCGCCAAATCCCACAGCTTATGGGCATTGCGCCAGGTCATAATCTGGCTAATCGCGTCCGCGCCGGTAATGAAGAACAGGTCAGCATCCGGGCGCAGGGCGCTCAGCTCGTTAAGCGTATCAAAGGTGTACGTGGCGCCGCCACGGTCAATATCAATACGGCTCACCGTAAAACGCGGGTTCGACGCAGTCGCAATCACCGTCATCAGGTAACGATGCTCAGCGTCACTCACGTGCCGCTCCCCCACCTTCTGCCAGGGCTGACCGGTCGGAACAAACACGACCTCATCCAGGTCGAACACGGCGGCAACCTCACTAGCTGCCACCAGGTGTCCGTGGTGAATCGGGTCGAAGGTTCCACCCATCACGCCCAGACGCACCCGACCGGGAGTGCGCGGGGGAATCGACTCGGTGCTCGGAGCACCAAAATCAAGGTGAACAGGCTGGTCAGTCACAAATGCCGTCCTTGCTGGGGACAGAGACCGCACCACGGCAACTTGGGAGCCGCCACAGGCGCGGATGCGGGCAGGTACACAGAAGGTACGCAACACCGAAAACGGTGCCCGCGTACATTCCCCTCTATGCTACCTTCTTACGGTCAAAAACACCGAAATGACGGGGGTGAGCTAAGCCGCCAGTGGAATACCCAGCCAGCACGCTCAGCCATCACATCCTGCAACAGACTCACCCGCATGTTCCGGCGCGCAAAACCAGCGCAAGAGGCAGTCACAGTGCACAAAAGAAAGCGCCGCGCACCGGAGCGAACCCCGGCACGCGGCGCCAATACCTAACGACCAAGCCTCAGCCAGGCAACAGCTAACGCTGAACTATTAGTCGTCAACGTTCGGCATGTCGATATTCTCGTCGACCTTGCCTTCCTTCAGCTTCTTGCGGTACTCGACCGACTCGGTCCACACGCCTGCAACACGCTCGGACTCCAGCTCGGCACGAGCCTCCGCCTTCGCGTCCATACGCTCCTTGTACTCCACACGCTTCTGCGCACGAGTCGGGCGAATAATCTCTTCCAGACGAGCATCCGTACCACGCGGGGAGGACAGCAGCTCGGCGCCACCGACCATGGTCGGCTCCCAATCGAAGATCACCGAGTTGTCGTTCTCACCAATCACCACAGCGTCACCGGCACGAGCACCAGCCTTGAACAGCTCATCCTCAACACCCAGACGCGCCAGGCGGTCCGCCAGGTAACCGACAGCCTCATCATTATTGAAGTCAGTCTGCTGAATCCAACGCTCAGGCTTCTCACCAATCACGCGGAACAGCGGCTCAAGGTTACGCTCCTCGCGGCGAATAATGAACTCCTGTTTCTTCTTACCGCGGAAGCCCTTCGGGCGAACCACAGGAGCCTCAACCACGACGCGCTCCGCTTCCTTCTCGGCAGCGGCACGAGCCACGCGGTCCTCCTCCACGAGCTTTGCCATCGCAAAGATCAGGGACTTCAGACCCTCATGGGATGCCGTCGAAATCTCGAAGACCTTAAAGCCCATCTCCTCAAACTCGGGGCGAACAAACTCCGCCAGCTCACGAGCCTCAGGAACGTCAATCTTATTGAGCACCACAATCTGCGGACGCTCATGCAACGGCACGGTCACACCCGCAGTCGGGTCAACCTCGTAGTTCTGCAGCTCGCCGCGGATTACCTCAAAGTCGCTAATCGGGTCACGGCCCGGCTCCAAAGTAGCACAGTCAATCACGTGCACCAGAGCCGAAGAACGCTCCACATGGCGCAGGAAGCGGTGACCCAGACCGCGGCCCTCCGAAGCGCCCTCAATCAGACCCGGGACATCCGCGACGGTGTAGCGAACATCGCCCGCCTGCACCACACCCAGGTTCGGGATCAGAGTGGTGAACGGGTAGTCAGCAATCTTCGGACGCGCCGCAGAAATCGCAGCAATCAACGAAGACTTACCCGCCGACGGGTAACCCACCAGAGCCACATCCGCAATGGACTTGAGCTCCAGAACAATATCAGCCTCTTCACCGGGGGTGCCCAACAGAGCAAAACCGGGAGCCTTACGCTTAGCCGAAGCCAACGCAGCATTACCCAGACCGCCCATACCACCACGCGCAGCAACATACTCGTCACCCACACGCAGCAGGTCAGCCAAAACATTACCCTCGCGGTCCTTCACCACAGTACCCTGCGGCACGGTCAGGATCAGATCCTCACCGTTGAAGCCGTGGTGCATATCGCCACGACCAATATCGCCATTCGGGGCGTGCTGATGCGGGCTGTGGTGGTACTCCAACAGGGTCGTGGTCTGGTTATCCACGCGCAGAATCACCGCGCCACCATTACCACCATTACCGCCGTTAGGGCCGCCCAGGGGCTTAAACTTTTCACGTCGCACGGAGACGCAGCCGTTACCTCCGCGACCGCCAGATACATGCAAGACCACGCGGTCCACGAACTCTGCCACGGGTTCTCCTTATCTTGAACATCTTCACTTCGCCACCGCACGGCACACACCAATCATGCTGCGGATGCGGCGGCAGGCGCGACCGGGTTGGGGTGCGCCTCATCGTGGAACCCAGCACGGGCATCCACGGCATTCGAGGTCATAGCGAGAGGGGGTAGACTAACGCCTACCCCCTCTGCCCTAGCGGTGAGTATTACTCAGCTGCTGCCAGGATGTTAACGACCTTGCGGCCCTTGCGGGTACCGAATTCGACGGTGCCTGCTGCCAGAGCGAACAGGGTGTCGTCGCCACCGCGGCCAACGTTCAGGCCGGGGTGGAAGTGGGTGCCGCGCTGGCGAACGAGAATCTCGCCTGCGTTGACGGACTGGCCGCCGTAGCGCTTAACACCGAGGTACTGGGGGTTCGAGTCACGGCCGTTACGGGTGGAGCTTGCGCCCTTCTTGTGTGCCATTCTGTATTCCTACCTTAGGGTTGAATTCCGGTCGTCTTAATTACGCGTTGATAGCGGTAATCTTGACGGTGGTCAGCTCGGCGCGGAAGCCCTGACGCTTCTTGTAACCGGTCTTGTTCTTGTACTTCTGAATAACGATCTTCGGACCGCGCAGGTCCTCAACCTTCTCAGCAACAACCTTGGCGGAAGCCAGGGACTTTGCGTCAGCGGTGACCTTGTCACCGTCGACGAGCAGCAGCACGGGCAGCTCGATGGTGCTGCCGGGCTCGCCTGCAACACGGTCAAGGGTAACGAGGTCGCCTACGGAAACCTTCTCCTGGCGGCCGCCAGCGCGTACAATCGCGTATGCCACTATGGGACTCACTTTTCTCGACAACTTGCTTCTTGAATCTCACACGAATGAGCAGCCTGCGCTTTCATTGCTGTGCGCCCTCCCCCGCCAATCAAATGACCGCGAACAAGGAGGAACGGCCCGTGCGTTCCGACGGGATTGCCCGCCGAAGCCAACACGCGAGGCTCACCGGTGGTGTCTCTCTCCCGCACGTTCCAACCTCAGCCGAATACTCGACCGCGCCGAAGACGATGCGGGTGGGAGCGGTGTCTCCCGCTGGCCCTGCGTCGATAGGGCTTCACTGAGATAAACACCAGTCCTTAAGGATACGGCATGATCTACGCGCCGCGCAATAGATAAATTTTCGGAACGCACGAAGTCGGCACGTGATACTACTCAACCCCGGCAGATACACCGCAGGTAGACCGGGCATAAAAACCCCGGCGAGGTGGATTACTCCACCCCGCCGGGGCGCAACATACACACCATCGGAATTCCGATGATCGGAAGCTAAAGACTAATCGTCCTTACCTTCACGCTTAATATCGGCAGCGGCAACGCCAATGCCGAACAAGACAGGAGCCGAAGCGTCATCAGCCACCGGAGCCACATCCGCAACAGAAGCGGAAGCAACCACGGAACCCTCAGCACGCTCGGAAGCGTCAACAGTTACTACCTTAGCACCAGCACCAGCGCTCGACGCCGCACGGCGAGTGCGACGCTTACGCGGGGTTGAACCCGGCACCTGAGCCGCAGGCTTCTGAGCCGCAGGCTTCTGAGCCTCCTCAACCGGAGCCTCAGCCTCAACTGCGGCAGGAGCCGAACCGATCACACCGGTCACAGCCGGAGCACCAATCACGCCGGTCACGACCGGGCGAGACTCAGCCTTCGCAGACTTCTCAACTTTATCACCCTTTGCGGGTGCCTGCTCAGATGCCACATTCTGCTCAGTTGCCACGCTCTGCTCAGCAGCCTTCTCGGCACGCTTCTCATCAGCGGCACGACGAGCACGGCGGCGGGACGCACGCGGAGTCTCGCGGACATCCTCAATGCGCAGGTCCTCACGCTCAACACGCTTGGACTCCTGAGCCTTCTCGGAGGTTGCCTCAGCGTTCTGCTGCTCGCGGTTCTGACGCTTCGCCGCACGATCCTCACGGCCCGAACGGAACGACTCACCCTCGGTGCGGGCAAGACGGCCAGCCTTCTGAGAAGCACGAGCCTTCGCCTCGCCAGCGCGAATCGCCTCGAAACGATCCGAAGAGCGGCTAAAGCGCGGGTCGAGCTCCGGGTCAACGTGGTGCTCGTCCTCCAGCGCACCCGCACCGGAATCCTCCACAGCGGCAATATCCGCATTGGTCAGCTCGCGGCGCTGGCGGTTACGAGTAGACTTCTTCTCGCCACGCTTGGACGAACGACGCTCCTCCGAACGGTCCTCCGAACGCTCCTGGTCAGAACCATTCGAGGAATCCTCAGCGGACTCCTCCACGCGGTCAAACGCGCTCGCCAGCTGCTCCAGGGAGAAACCGCCCTGCTCGCCAATCCAGTTACCGCCGGTCACCTCAGCGACCTTGTCCTCACGCTGAGCAACCTCCGCGTGAGCCTGCTCGCTGGCAGCCTCGGCAATACCCTGAATCTCCTGCTCCAGAGACAGCTCAGCGGTCTCCGCGCGGCGCGAACGCTTGCGACGCTTACGCTTCTTACGGGTCGAAGTGGTCTCCTCCGAAGCCTCATCAGCCTGAGCGGATGCGGCAGCCACCGCAGCCATAGCGTTACGGCGCTCAGCCTTCTTCGACTCCAGGGCGTCCTGCTTCTGCTGGTCACGAGAATCCTCGCGGGCAGCCGCACGGGCACGCTTACGGTCATTACGCTCGTGACGGTGGATGTAATCCGACGCGCCACCGCTACGACCGCTCAGCGGCTGATCGTGCACAATCAGGCCGCGGCCAGCGCACTGCTCACAGGGCTCCGAGAAGACCTCAAGCAGACCGGTACCCAGACGCTTACGGGTCATCTGAACCAGACCCAGCGAGGTCACCTCAGCCACCTGGTGCTTGGTGCGGTCACGGCCCAGGCACTCAATCAGGCGACGCAGAACCAGGTCGCGGTTCGACTCAAGCACCATGTCAATGAAGTCAATGACGATAATGCCGCCGATGTCGCGCAGACGCAGCTGACGGACAATCTCCTCAGCAGCTTCCAGGTTGTTCTTGGTGACGGTCTCCTCCAGGTTGCCGCCGCTACCAGTGAACTTGCCGGTGTTCACGTCCACCACGGTCATGGCTTCGGTGCGGTCAATCACCAGCGAACCACCCGAAGGCAGGTACACCTTACGGTCCAGTGCCTTCGCCAGCTGCTCGTTAATGCGGTAGTGGTCGAAGAGGTCATCCGCGGAATCCCACTGCTGCAGACGGGAAACCAGGTCCGGCGCCACGTACGTCACGTATGCCTCGATGGAATCCCACGCGTTCTCGCCCTGAACGATCATCGCGGTGAAGTCCTCGTTGAAGACGTCACGCACGGTCTTAATCATCAGGTCGGGCTCCTGGTAGAGCATCTCCGGAGCCAGCACCTTGCGGGAGTTAGCCTTCTCCTGAATCTCTTCCCACTGCGCACGCAGACGGTTAATGTCGTGGGTCAGCTCCTCCTCAGAAGCACCCTCCGCCGCGGTACGAACAATCACGCCAGCGCCCTCGGGCAGCTTGTCCTTCAGAATCTTCTTCAAGCGAGCACGCTCGGTGTCGGGCAGTTTGCGGGAAATACCGGTCATCGAACCACCCGGCACGTACACCAGGAAGCGACCGGGCAGGGAAACCTGGCTGGTCAGGCGGGCACCCTTGTGACCAATCGGGTCCTTGGTGACCTGCACCAGCACCGAATCGCCGGGCTTCAGGGCGTTCTCAATCTTGCGGGGCGCACCGTCCAGACCGGTAACATCCCAGTTGACCTCGCCCGCGTACAGCACAGCGTTGCGGCCGCGGCCAATGTCAACGAACGCGGCTTCCATAGACGGCAGAACGTTCTGAACCTTACCCAGGTACACGTTGCCAATCAGGGAATCCTGCTGGGTCTTAGACACGAAGTGCTCAGCCAGCACGCCGTCCTCAAGCACACCAATCTGGATGCGGCCGTCCTTCTGACGAACCAGCATCTGACGGTCCACGGACTCGCGGCGAGCCAGGAACTCAGCCTCGGTCACGATATGGCGGCGGCGACCCAGGGAACGGGACTCGCGGCGGCGCACACGCTTCGCCTCCAGGCGGGTAGAACCGCGCACACCGGTCACAGTGTTGGACGCGTGAGAGTCAGCCAGGCGCGGCGCACGCACCTTGGTGACGGTCTCAACGTCGTCATCAACGCCGCCCTCAATCTCAATATCTTCGGTACCGCGGCGACGGCGACGGCGACGGTGGCTCGTCACCTCAGCCTCAGCGGCAGCCTCCTCACGGCGGCGCTCCATGCGCTCCTTACGCTTCTGCTCCTCGGCAGCGGCGCGGCGTGCTTCACGCTCCAGCTTGGCGGCAACAGCGAGCTCGCTCAGCTCCTCCGGCTCGGGTGCCATGAACAGCGGCATCGCACCCATGGGGGTACGCGAGCGCAGCTCCTGCAGCTTCTCGCGCTGCAGGTCGCTAATGGTCTTGACGGGTTCGGGAGCTACTTCGGGCTCCTCAGCTGCGGGCTCCTCTGCAGACTCTTCTGCGGCGGGCTCCTCAGCAGCTGCAGCAGCCTCGGCGGGCTGCTCAGCGGCAGGCTCTTCAGCGGGAGCTTCAGCCTTCTCAGTCTCAGCCTTCTCAGCCTTTGCGGGGGTTACGACCTCAACCTTGGCGGTCTCTTCCTTCACCTCAACGGCAGGCTCGGCAGCGGGCTCAGCAGCAGCGGGCTCAGCAGACTCAGCGGCGGGGGCAACAACTTCCTCCACCTTCGCGGTCTTCTCGACGGTCTCGACCTTAGCGGTCTTCTCCTCAACAGCAGGCTCAGCCGCCTTCTTCTCAGCAGCCTCAAACAGGCTATCCAGAGTAGAAGCAACCTCGGTCTCAGACGCAACAGGAGCGGCAACCTTCGGTGCCGGTGCATGCTTAGCCTTCGCGTTACGCAGGTTGGTCAGGCCAGCAGCAATCGCCTCATCCAGGGGAACCTCAGGAGCCTTCTCCTTCTTCGGGCGACCCGGACGGCGGCGCTCAGTACCCTGCTGGGCGTCAGAGCTCTCACGAACATTCTTACGCAGAGTTTCACGGGTCTCTGCAGAGGCGTTCTTCTCCTCCGCGAGGGCGTTCAGCGCCTCAAAAACCCCAAGTTCGACGTTCTTCTCGTCAGACATTAATCTTCTTTCGTTACACCCTGCTCCGCACCGCAAGGATTTTAACAGCGCGCATACAGCGCAAAGCCTAGTTGCTGCCACCGCGGCTCAAGCCTCACCCTACGGTGCGCGTTCATCGGCGCTTCAGTCGAGCACTATCTCATTCAGTGCCTCAGCCGTAGGGGGCGAGCGGGCGGAACGCAGAGCGCGCCGCGACGGTCACAGCCACCTCGCTCTCGAGCACGGCACGCTCACACCCTTCCTGGGTGCCCTGCCGGTCTTCGGGTTTCTTCGCCGAGGCGGGCGGCCCGCGCGGTGCGACAGTTATGCTCCGCGGCTTATAGCCGGCGCTCATCGGGTACTCTCCCTCGATGCGTTGGTGGGAATCTTCATGCGCGTGCGGGGCGCACAAGACACCGTGTTCCATTATACCCGGTAGAGGGTACCTCTAAGCCACCCCGCCCATCCTATCCGGGCTCCATTTCCCGGCATGATGCGCGGGGCACATTACAGCAGGTGTTATTGTGCGGGCACATTGCGGCAGGTACACTACGGCGGGCGCATGGCGGGTACAGCAAAGCCGGGCGTGCCACTACGCACCACCCGGCTTCAAAAAACTTTCAGAGGAGGGGCTAGTCCAGGCCCAGCTCCGCATCGCGCGCCTCACGAGCCTGCTGAGCAAGCTTCGGGTCGGTCGGCAGGTACTCCGGACCGGAACCGGTCGCGAACGGAACGCCCAGAATGAAAACGAACGGAGAAACCACCAGCAGAATCACCCACAGCAGCGAGAAGTGACCGGCGGTCAGCAACAGCAGGGCAGTCAGAAAAATAACAGCAGCAACGCCCATTGCGGCAATTCCGGCAGTCTTCACGGTTCTCCTCGAAGGGGTATCAAGAATCTAGTGTCCAGCAGAACGGCAGGCAGTCAACGCCGCAGGTGAACCCCGCGGACGGCTCCGACTGATGCCGCTCAAGAATATACCTGACCATTATACGCACCCGCGCCGCCTCCCCGCTGACTGCCACCGGCAAAGTCACCGGCGCCTCCCCCACTACCCGGTACCCCAGAACGGCTAGGCCAGCACAACTAAGCCCACGCAGCCAGCCCGGCACCCCAGCCCAGCGCAACCTCACCCGCCCGCAGACACAGCAACGCCCCGGCACCAACAGGTACCGGGGCGTTGCGTGTTCGGGGTATCAACCCTCAAACCAAGCTCAGAGATGAACGCTTAGCGCATCATATTCACAATGACCTCGAAGAAGCGGATCACAATAATGCCGAAAATCAGGATCAACCACAGGCTAATCGCAAACCAGGACCAACCGCGAGCACTCTCACGCATCGACTGCGACGCCGGGATAACACCCGCCGAAATATTGCGGACCGTGGTCTTCACAAAAAGCGTGATGGTCATAACCCACACGATCATGCAGAACAGGCACAGGGCGTTGATCTGGAACGTCGTCTGATACCACAGCCACATGATGAACGCGGTCGCCGCAGCCAAACCAATGTTCATGCACACCCAGAACCACTTCTTGAACTGTGCACCCGCCATCATCGCGGCGCCGATAGTTACCACAATCGAGAAGCCCACCAGGCCGATGAACGGGTTCGGGAAGCCGAAAGCTTCCGCCTGCGGGGTGCGCATCACCGTACCACAGCTGAGCAGAGCGTTGATATCGCAGACCGTGGAGTGGCCGGCATCAATGTAAATCTGCAGGCGCTCATACACCAGAATCGCTGAAGAAATGAGTGCAATCAGGCCGGCGCCAACCAGCCAGAATCCGAGCTGTCGGTCTGAGTAGCGGCCCCGGGTTCCCGCGTGCCCGTGCTGCGCTTCTTTTTCAGCGTGGTTGGGCTCGGTAGTACTCGATGCGGCGGTACTCATACGACTCCTTTAGATAGTGTTTTACGGTGGTACTTACCGGCGCGGCATAGCCAGCACCCCGGAAGCAGTACCTCATTTATCCTAGCTTCTCACACCACCAAATGGCACGCCATCAGCCTAAATGTTCCGTTTTATGACGTGCTATTTTACGCAGATGGGCGCGTTTTCAGGGCGTTTTCGGGGCGCCTTCGGGGAGCTATCGGGTCGCCTTCAGGGCCTCTTCAGCACGCAAAACCCCCGGGAGGCGCCCGCAACTCAGCGGCGGGCGGAACCTTCCGGGGGTTTCATCAAGGGTATTACTTAGGGCAGCGGGTGGGTGTACGACTCGTCAAAGAACAGCTGCTCCAGCTCCACCGCGCGGCTAAAGAACTCGCGGGCACGCTGCGCATCCGACGGGCCCACACGGTCCAGTTCGCGGCGCAGGAAATCAACCAGTTCACGGAACTCCGGGTAGTCGTGCAGGCTAATCCACTCGTGGTGCACAAAAGAATCGGGGCGCTTGGCGGGAGCCTTCGACGCCCAATCCAGGTACAGGCCCTCGCAAACCACCAGCACCGACAGGATCGCCGCGTAGCTGCCGCTTGCCGCCGCATCCAGGAAGAGGCGCTTGAAGCCGGTGGTCGCCTCCGTGTCGGGCATGGATTCACGCTGATGCTCGGTCACGCCCAGAGTCTCAAAGCAGCGCAGGAAGTAGGTGTTCTCGTCACCGGCAATTTCGCCCGCGAACTGTGCCAGGCGCAGGCGGCCCGCAAGAGTGTCAGCGTTGGCGATAGCGCCACCAATCAGGGCGAGGAACGTGTCCAGGAAGCGGTAGTCCTGCACCAGGTAGCCCGCCATGACCTGCGGGGCAATCGAGCCGTCAAAAAGCTCAGCAACAAAGCGGTGATTCGTGGCGGACAGCCAGGTGGCAATGTTCTCCTGGCGCAGGGACTCGGTGAATGAATCGGTGCCAATCAAATCGGTGAAGGGTGCGGGCATGATGGGTGCCTTTCGCTATGTGGCATACCGTCGCTGGTATGCGTATGTGTGCGGGTGTGTTGGTGCGGCCTCGAACGTTGGGGCCGGCGCCTCAGTGAATATAGCACCGTGTCGTGGAGGCGCGCCCGGTTTTGTGTGCTCGGTGCCCAAAAATTTTCGTTATTTTCGATTTTTGGGTGGGTGGGGGTGGGGTATGCCGAAAAAAATCGGGCGATTGGGGTTGCGTGAGAGCCCCTGGGAACGCGTGAGGGAACGTGGGTTCAAGTGGGGTTCGAGTGGGAGCGCGAGGGCAGAGGCAAAAGACAGAAAGGCGGAGGCACAAAAAGGCTGGGTGCGAAAAAGCGGGGCACCGCTCCCCCAGCCGGTAATACTAGCCCAGTAAAACCAACCGGAGAGCGGCGCCCCGCTTTCTCATCAATAACCTCAGTGGGCTTTATTCGTCTTCGGAGTCATCGTCACCGAAGAAATCATCGGTGTACGAATCACCCAGCGGCAGGCCCAGCGAGTCCTCCAGCGAAGAACCCGGCGCAGACTCGCCACCCAACTCGGCCATGATGTCGTTCAGCAGCTCATCCGGCTCGGCGGCAGCAGCCTCAGCGGCCGCGGCAGCCAGAGTCGAAGCCGACGCCGCGCCCGCAGAACCGGCGTACAGGCCAGCCTCGGCGGGCAGCTCATCCGGCAGCTCCTCAGCCTCAGCGCCGGGGGTCTTCGCCTGCTCATGCGCAGCGAGCAGGGTACGCGCCTCACCGATGACCGTAATCGAACCGGTAATCAGCACGCCCGCCGACTCCTGCTCGAAGAGAGCGTTCTCCATGGCGGTGGCAATCGCCTCATCCAGGTGCTCGAACACCTCGATTGAGTCTTCATCAATGCCAGCATCCAGGGCGAGCTCGTGCAGGCGCTCCGGGGCAATCGCACGCGGCGAATCCGACGCCGCAAGGTACAGGCGGAAGGTGCCGTCGGAAGCGTCAACATACTCTTCGCGCATGGTCTCGAACATGCCCAGGGCATCCTTCTCGCCCAGGATGCCGACCACCGCGTGCAGGTGCGACAGCTTGAACGCCTCGGTCAGCGCGGTCGCGGAAGCACGCACACCGTGCGGGTTGTGGCCCGCGTCCAGGATGGTCAGCGGCTCGGTACGCACAACCTCCAGGCGACCCGGCGAGCGCACCGTCTCAAACGCGGCACGCACGACGTCCTCGGGCAGCTGACGGTGACCGCCGAAGAACGCCTCCACGGCGGCAAGAGCCACCACGGCGTTCTGCGCCTGATGCGCACCGTGCAGGGACAGCGGCACGTCCGGGTACTCCCCCGCCAGGCCGCGCAGGGTCAGCAGCTGACCGCCGACCGCAAGCTCACGGGAGACCACGCCGAACTCCACGCCCTCAAAGGCGAAGGATGCGTCCTTCTCGCGGGCGGAGGCGAGCAGTACATCCGCCGCTTCGGGATCCTGCGCCGCAGAAACCAGGAAGCCGCCGGGCTTGATAATGCCGGACTTTTCGGTTGCAATTTCGGCGAGGGTTTCGCCGAGCATGTCGGTGTGGTCCAGACCAATCGGGGTGACCACGGAAACCACGCCGTCGGCAACGTTCGTGGAGTCCCAAGTGCCGCCGATGCCAACCTCGAGCACCACCACATCCACCGGCTCATCCGCGAAAATCGCGAAGGCGAGTACGGTAACGGACTCGAAGAAGGTCAGGGCGGGCTCGCCGCGGGAGGTCATCTCCGCGTCCACAATCTGCAGGTAGGGGGCGATTTCGTCCCAAATACGCACGAAGGTGGCGTCCGGTACGGGTGCGCCGTTAATGCAGATACGCTCTGTGACGCTTTCGAGGTGCGGGCTGGTAAAGCGGCCCACGCGCAGGTCGTGGCCGAGCAGCAGCGCCTCAATCATACGGGCGGTGCTGGTCTTGCCGTTCGTGCCGGTGATGTGGATGACCGGCGCGGCACGGTGCACGTCGCCGAGGATTTCGACGGCGCGCGCCACGGCGTCCAGGCGCGGCGCCATCTTGTTTTCGGGTGCTCGCGCCAGCAGTTCACCGTAGACCCGCTCCACGCCCTCGGGGTCGGGAATTGCGGGGTAATTCTTCTCGCTCATTGTTCTCCTCACTGGGATAGCCGGCCGGTGCCGGCAGGGGCCCACCGTGCGGCGGAATAACCGTGCGGCGGGATAGACGACGGGCCGCCCCGCCCAATCAAGGGGGCGGGACGGCCGTACGGTTCAGGCGTTTTATGCCTTGGCTACGCTAATGCTCAGCTCGGCTGCTTCGCTCAGCTGCAGGGACACGGCGAGGGTTTCGCCGGTCACCAGTGCTTCGTTGGTGCGCAGAGCTGCCAGAGTTTCCTCCGGTGCCGCGATGCTCAGGTTGATGCGGTCCGCAACGTTCAGGTCGGCGTCCTTACGTGCCTGCTGAATAGCGCGGATGGTGTCGCGGGCGATACCCTCGGCAACCAGCTCGTCGGTCAGCTCAATGTTGAGGACCAGGAAGCCGCCGGGCAGAACCGCAGCCGCAGTGTGCTCAGCACCCTCAGCGTCAGCGGCAACCACGGTTGCCAGCTCGTATTCGCCTTCTTCCAGAGCCAGGCCGCCGTCCAGAGCTGCCACGCCGACCAGGACGGTACCGTCCTCGGTCACGGTCCAGTCACCGGACTTGGATGCCTTAATGGCAACCTGCACCTGCTTGCCCAGGCGCGGACCTGCCGCACGTGCGTTGACCTTCAGCTGCTGGGAGATGCCGTAGTCAGCGGGGTCGACGGTATCGGCGCTGACCAGCTCCACCTGGCGCAGGTTCAGCTCGTCCTCGACGATGTTCGCGAAGTACTCCGCGCCCTTCTCACCGAAAGCGGTACCCAGGGCTGCGAACTGCTCGGGTGCGATCGCCACGGTCATCTTCTGCAGCGGCTGGCGCACGCGGATCTTCTTTTCCTTGCGCAGTGCCGAACCGGCGGAGCAGACCTCACGCACGGTCTGCATGAGAGCCAGCAGGTCGGACTCGTCAGCGAAAGCGGATGCCTCGGGCCAGTCAGCCAGGTGCACGGAGCGTTCACCGGTGAGGCCGCGGTAGATTTCCTCGCTGCTGAGCGGCAGCAGGGACGCGGCGACCTTCGACACGGTCACCAGTGCGGTGTAGAGGGTGTCGAATGCGTCGGTGTCTTCGTTGAAGAAGCGCTCGCGGGAGCGGCGCACGTACCAGTTGGTCAGTGCGTCGGCGTACTGGCGCAGGGATTCGCAAGCGTTCCAGATGTCGTAGGAGTCCATCGCTACGGTGACCTGCTCGATGAGTTCGCGGGTCTTGCCGAGGATGAAGCGGTCCATCACGTGCTGCGAGTCGTACTTGAGCTTTGCGCTGTAGCCTTCGCCGTTGTTAGCGGCGTTAGCGTACAGGGCGAAGAAGTGGTAGACGTTCCACAGCGGCAGCATGACCTGGCGAACACCCTCACGGATGCCCTGCTCGGTC
Organism: Rothia sp. HMSC061D12; assembly: GCF_001836735.1. Classification (NCBI taxonomy): domain Bacteria; kingdom Bacillati; phylum Actinomycetota; class Actinomycetes; order Micrococcales; family Micrococcaceae; genus Rothia; species Rothia sp. HMSC061D12. The sequence continues at coordinate 633,779 of NZ_KV830305.1, forward strand.
ACGATCAGGTTGCCGCCGCGCAGAATCGGGGACGACATCAGGAACCAACGCATCGCGTCGGAGCCGTCGCGGTCGAGAACCTCGGAGACGTCCGGGTAGTTACGCAGGGACTTGGACATCTTCTGACCGTCCGAGCCGAGCACAATACCGTGGCTGATGACGTTCTTGAACGCGGGGCGGTCGAAGAGCGCGGTCGCCAGTACGTGCAGCACGTAGAACCAGCCGCGGGTCTGACCGATGTACTCGACGATGAAGTCTGCCGGGTAGTGGTTCTCGAACCATTCCTGGTTCTCGAAGGGGTAGTGCACCTGTGCGTAGGGCATGGAGCCGGAGTCGAACCAGACGTCGAGCACGTCTTCCACGCGGCGCATGGTGGACTTGCCGGTCGGGTCGTCCGGGTTCGGGCGGGTCAGCTCGTCAATGTACGGGCGGTGCAGGTCGGGTTCGCCGTCCTTGTTCAGGGGCAGGCGGCCGAAGTCTGCCTTGAGCTCTTCGAGGGAGCCGTACACGTCCATGCGCGGGTAGTTCGGGTCGTCCGAAACCCACACGGGGATCGGGGAGCCCCAGAAGCGGTTACGGGAGATGGACCAGTCGCGTGCGTTCTCAACCCACTTGCCGAACTGGCCGTACTTCACGTTTTCCGGGATCCAGTTGATCTGCTTGTTCAGCTCGTACATGCGGTCCTTGAAGTCGGTGACCTTCACGTACCAGGAGGTGATTGCACGGTAGATGAGCGGGGTGCGGCAGCGCCAGCAGTGCGGGTAGGAGTGCACGTAGGACTTCTCGCGGATCAGCACATCGTCTGCCTTGAGGGCGTTGATGATGGTGCGGTTCGCATCGAATGCCTGCACGCCTGCAATCTCAGCCAGAGCGGTAGAGCCGGAGGCGGTGGGCTCGGCGAAAAGGTTCAGGAACTTTGCGCCTTCGTCGAGGGAGAGGATCACGGGGATGCCGTAGCCTTCACAGACCTTCTGGTCGTCTTCACCGTAGGCGGGTGCCTGGTGGACGATACCGGTACCGTCACCGGTGGTGACGTAGTCGGCGACGAGGATCTGCCAGGAGGTTTCGGTGCCCCACTTTTCGGCGTCTGCGAAGTAGTCCCACAGCGGGGTGTAGCGCACGTGCTCGAGCTGGGAGCCGGTGTAGCGTGCGGTGACGGCTGCGTCTGCGTCCTTTTCGGGCTGGTCGCCTTCGTAGCCGAGGTCCTTAGCGTAGGAGCCGAGCAGGTCGGAGGCGATCAGGAAGGAGCGGCCCTCGAACTTGCCTGCGCCGGGTACGACGGAGTATTCAATCTCGGGTCCGACTGCGAGCGCCTGGTTGGTGGGCAGGGTCCAGGGGGTGGTGGTCCATGCGAGTGCTTCGACGCCGTCGAGTTCTGCGGCGACCTTCTCGTCAGCACCGAGGGCGGTGTCTGCGGTGAGGCGGAATGCGACGGTGACGGTCTGGTCCTGGCGGTCCTTGTACACGTCGTCGTCCATGCGCAGCTCGTGGTTGGAGAGGGGGGTCTCGTCCTTCCAGCAGTAGGGCAGCACGCGGAAGCCCTGGTAGGTCAGGCCCTTGTCGTAGAGGCGCTTGAATGCCCAGATGACGGACTCCATGTACTCGACGTTCAGGGTCTTGTAGTCGTTTTCGAAGTCGACCCAGCGCGCCTGGCGGGTGACGTACTTTTCCCACTCGTTGGTGTACTTAAGCACGGATGCGCGGGCAGCGTCGTTGAAGTTGTCGATGCCCATTTCGAGGATTTCGCGCTTGTCGGTCATGCCGAGCTGCTTCATTGCCTCGAGTTCTGCGGGCAGGCCGTGGGTGTCCCAACCGAAGCGACGCTCGACCTTGTGGCCGCGCTGGGTCTGGTAGCGGGCGACGAGGTCCTTGGCGTAGCCGGTGAGCAGGTGGCCGTAGTGGGGCAGGCCGTTGGCGAAGGGAGGGCCGTCGTAGAAGACGAACTCGTTCTCACCGTTTTCGCCTGCGGGGCGGTTCTCAACGGATGCGGAGAAGGTGTTGTCCTTCTTCCAGTAGTCGAGGACTGCCTCTTCGAGTGCGGGGAACTTGGGCGATGCGGTGACGCCGCTTCCTGCGGCTTCGAAGGCGCTCGCCTTGGGGTAAACATGGGACATGTGTTTGTGCGCCCTTATCTGTTGTTCTCAACGCTGAGAGGTTGGGGCGACAGGGTACGTAGCACTCGTCGTCCGCACCGTTTCAGCGGGTGAGGATTGACATGACGGGTGCAAGGACGCCTGGGCATCGCTGACTTGCCGGGTTGTGCCGGGGGTCGGGATGCGGCGCGGTACCACCTTGCTTACTGATTTAACAGCTCAACGCACCGAACCCTCCCGGGGCTACGTGGCGTCGCGTGTCCGCGATACCTAGCCACCGGAAGAGCGGCGCGTTGGGCGGGTATCAGTCGCTTATTACAGCTATATCGGGCTTAACCGTCCGGTTCTACTGGGACTACATCTCTTCCGCTAAGACACCCTCGCCGCAGCGATTGGCGGGTGCCCGCAGGTGCGGTCCGTTCTTCCGAATTGCTCGCCGGTGATGGCCGGGTCGTTGCAAACACTAATAGTTTATGTGGCTTTTGTGCCTGTATGCAACCCCGCGGGGTGTGGGTTTGAACAGTACTATTCAGATGCGCCGATGCCGGGGACACAAAACAGAATGGTTCTTCGTTCGGCGATATTTAGAGCAAGTAGGGGGCTTAAGGGGTCTTGCCTCACCCCACGCTCGGGCGTGTTTAAGGATGTATGTTTTTACATTCCCCCGGTGTTGCTTTAAGTGGGTTTCGATTTTTTCGTGGGAGCCCATGGGATTGCAGTCAGTGCAACCACAAGATATAGGGTGAACACCGATGTAATTCCACTAGATATTCACCCCTGCACGTTTTCATCCCTTCAACACCCCGTGTGGGAACCGGTTTTTCTGAATGATTCAGCAATGCATAGCGGGTGAATAGAGTGCATATTTGGGAATTGTTGAGCGGGTTTCCCCTTGTTGAATCGGGTATTTCTTCTGGGCTTTTGAAGACTTTCTTACGACCAGAAGGTTGAGCCAACCACCCTCCTCTCCCCCACCCTTGGAAACACTGAGGCGCAGCTCTTTCATTTTCCAAGTCATAAATATGATTGAAATCACTTAGCTCAACATGCACGCAACCCTCTCACGGAACAGTTGCCTCCATCAAACAGCTCCTCACTAACAGGGTGTAGCCGCAATACTTTACAGTGATTGATATCTTGAGTGATCCATAGACTCACAGAGATTACTAAGGTGTATTTTCATGCATTTTGAGTTCAAAATAGTCTAAAATGAATCGTGCAACACATCAATGACGATTCGATAGCATCTGCCCTCTCACCGGGGTGTGAACATAGCAGTCTCAACGATGAGTTCACCGCGTATCCGTTCGCTCTACCAGCAGCATGTACGCACCCGAGGTCACTTCCGGATGTGGACTGAAACCGCGGCATTTGCCCGAAGTTTCACCCCCTTTCACGACCTCGCCCAACACGCCATACAACCACGCGCCCGCCGCCGGGCGCCCCGAGCCCGCCTCGGCATAATTCAAGGAGTTCACCGATGCTCTCGCCTACCCGCTCTTCGAGCACCCATTCTGCCGCTTCCCGCCTTGTCAGCCGCCGCGCCCTACTGCTCGGTGGTGTGGCAACCCTCATGGCTGGTTGCGCCTCCGATATTCGCCCGCTCAGCGAAGAGGCGAAGGCTAAAATCGGCTCACCCTCCCCTTCTGCGAGCGCGACCGCTTCGTCTTCTGCGTCTGGTTCGGCATCTGCTTCACCGTCTGCTTCGGCGACCGCTTCGGCAAGCGCTAAGAGCAGCCCATCCAGCGCGGCACGCGTACCCGTATCTAAGGACGCGCTCGTCGAGGGTTGGGAAAAGTACCCCGGCCCCCTGAAGCTGACCGGCGAATACATGGGTGAGTACCAGCCCGCAACGGATTCTTCCCCGGCGAAGAACGTACCCAAGCCCCTCAAAACCGTTCCGCACCGTGAGGAACCGACCTTCCAGGGCGCCTACGAGACTTTGCGTGCCTACTACAGCGCCCAGATCACCGCACTCAAGGATGGCCGCTATGCAGATCAGGCGATTGAGCTGACCTACCCGGCAGACAAGAGCGCCATCGACGAGGTCAAGGCGGTCAAGGAACTGTATGAGCAGAACGGCTGGTACATGGACTTCACGTGCAGCATTTCCATGCGGAATACGGAGCCTCGAACCGCCCTGAAGAACGGTGACGGCTACGTAGAAATCATGATAGACGCCAAGTATTCTGCCACCGCCATCCATCAGCCGGACGGCTCCGAACGCAAGATACCGGCGATTACTCAGGTAGCCATTCCGCACGTGATGCTCTACACCGAGGGTAAGTGGTGGCGAATCGGCAACGACTATCTGAACGAGCGTCTGAACGGCGGCAAGGGCTCTTCCGATTCTTCTAGTTCCGGAGGTTCCAGTTCCGCTGGTTCTAGTGGTTCTTCGGGCCGCGATTCCACTAAGGTCTAAATCCGCAGGGGCATAATTCCGGCACAGTCTAAACTAGCCCCGTTTCATTAATTTCATACGCACTAGCCCAAAGTCGTGAAGGCGCCCCCTCAGCACCTCACCGACTTTGGGTTATTGTGTTTTAAAGACAATGTCCAGGGTTTTTTGACGAAGTTTTAAAACCAGTCTTCTATAGTTAAAAGCGGATACTTCATACCGCCGCAGTTCACGCTTCGGCACACTCGTATCCCGGTACCCCCCTGTACCGCGCACCATACAAAACGATGAGGAAGAGTCTCTCGTACGCATCGCAGCGTCGCGAGTTACCTCGATCAACCACTTTCAGGAGATACCATGTCCTTCCGGCCGAGTGCACACACCAGCCCCTCTGCTAACGACCGAAACATGTTGACCCGCCGCGCCGCGCTCTTGGGCGGCCTGACCGCCGGTGCTTTGGCTCTAGCAGGATGCGCTTTCAACAAGGATATTCGCCCCACCGGTACCGGTGATACTTTCTCCGGTTCCCCGAGCGCCTCCGCCTCCCCCTCGGCGTCTGCGTCCGCTTCGCCTTCTGAGTCTGCCTCGGCTTCCGCTTCTGCTTCGTCTTCGTCCTCGTCAAGCCGTAACAGCTCGAAGATTATTCCGTCCGACGAGTTCTTGAAGGACTATAAGAAGTACATTGGCGACGTCAAGTACGAGTACAAGCCCGCCATTGCACACTATGTTGAGCCGACCGACACCTCCCCCGCGAAGAACGTCCCGATTCCGGTCATTGATACGGTGGCTCAGCGTACCGTCAGCCTCGAGGGCGCCTACAAGACCCTGGCTGCTTACCAGAGCGCGTACATTGCCGCGATGTACAGCGGCGATTTGCAGTACCTCAAGGGTCTGGTCCACGGCGCTGACAGCGGTCTGGTCAACAACCTGAAGGCTATTGCCAAGCTCTACGCTGCGGGCGGTTGGACTAAGGACTACGAGAGCAAGCTGAGCATCCGTGACGACAAGGATGCGAAGGCTCTTGCCTCTTCCGATTTGGCTGTTGTGGCGTTCCCCTGCCGGGATGTTGTCAAGGAATACACCATCTACCAGAAGGGTACCGGTGAGGTTCAGAAGGCAAGCACCCTGGATGTCGTGATTTACGTGGTGTACGCCGAGGGCAAGTGGCGCGTGACTAGCCGCGAGTACTTCGTGTCGGAGTACAGCGACCGATTCCGCCAGGTCTTTGAGGGTCCCTCCTCATCGGCTTCGGCAAGCAAGTCCAGCAGTGGCGGCTCCGGTAGCTCCGGTGGCTCTAGCTCCGGTAGCAGCAGCGATTTCAAGGTCTAGGCTCTGAGATTCTAAGCTCCAAGATTAGGATTTGAGCGCAGCGCCCCTGATGAAAGCGGGGCGGGTATCAACTGATACCCGCCCCGCTTTCGTATGTTCCTGTGCTTCTGTACCGCAGCGCTCCCCCGCTACTGCGCCAGCGAGCGCCTCAGCGCCCGGCAGGTGGCAACTACAGCACAGCAATACCAGCAGGCACAGCAACAGCCCCGCTCCTTGGCAACTAGGAAAACCAAGGATGCGGGGCTGTGCAATACTATCTGGCGCGTAGCTGGACTATCTAGCGCATAGCTACCTGGCGCGCCGCCTTCTAGGAGGTGGAACGCTCACGCAGACGCTCGTGAACCTCGCTCACAAAGCGGTTCTGATTATCGCGAGCATAATGCACGACCTCACCGATGACGGTAATAGCCGGTGCCTTAACCGATGCGCAATCCACCTGAGCGTTCTCAAGGGTCGTGACAGTCACACGCTCCTTCTCCGAGAAACCGTTCTCGATGGTTGCCAGCGGCGTGTCAGCCTCAATCCCACGAGAGAGCAGAGACGCCACCGTATCGGGCAGAGTGCGAACGCCCATCAGCAGCACCACAGTGCCCTGTGCACGCAGGGTCGCCTCAACCGCCGAAACTTCGGTCTCCGACAGGCCGGAGTGACCAGAAATGACGGTGAAAATCGAGGACACCTTACGCAGGGTCACCGGAATCGCCGCACGCGCAGGAACCGCAATAGCGCTGGTAATGCCGGGGATAACCTCGGCCTCCAGGCCAGCGGCGATGCACGCATCCAGCTCTTCAGCGCCGCGACCGTACACGTACGGGTCGCCGCCCTTCAAACGCACCACGGTCTTACCCGAGAGCGCGTAATCAATCATGAGCTGCTGAATGCGGGACTGCGGAACAGCGTGCTTACCGGGAACCTTGCCCACATCAACGATGAGGGCGTTCGGCGCGTACTCGCCGTACTCCTGCGGGGCGAGGTGATCCAGAAGGACCACGTCCGCCTCGCTCAGGGCACGCGCCGCACGCAGGGTCAGCAGGTCAGCGGCACCGGGGCCGCCACCCACAATGTAGACCTTGCCGGGGTTCTCAGCAGGCTCGCCGGGCAGAAGAATGCCGCGTTCCGTCACGCTATCGTCCAGGCTGCGCCCGGGCGCCCCGCCCGCGAGCACCTCGTCAATAGTGGCGAACTCGCGGGGCGGGAACGGAGGAATCTTCGGGCACATACTACGCTGCCGGGACCGGGTTGAGGTCACTGGGCTTACCCACGGGAATCTTGGCACCGGTCAGCAGGACGGTGTCGGACTCGCCAGCTTCTGCCGCCGCAATCTCCTCGGGGGTTGCGGGGCGAATCTGCTCGCGCTCCAGCACGTACAGGTGCGAACCTTCGTCGCTGCCGTTGGGCTCGTTGATGAAGGCGCGGAAGCGGCGCAGGCGACGCTCGTCGCGCAGGGTTGCTGCCCACTCGTCCTCGTAGGAGTCGACGTGACGCTGCATGTCGCGCTCCAGGTCCTCGCACACGCCCAGGGAGTCCTCAATGAGGACGGACTGCAGGTGTGCCAGACCGTCGCCGTGCTCCTCATCCAGGTCCTCAAGCCAGCGAGCGGTACGCTGCAGCTTGTCTGCGGTACGGATGTAGTACATCAGGTAACGGTCGATGTAGCGGATGATGTCCTCGCTGGAAGCGTCCTTGACGAAGAGGCGACCGTGAGCGGGGTTTGCACCACCGTTACCGCCCAGGTACAGGTTCCAGCCGTTGGTGGTTGCAATCAGACCAACGTCCTTGCCCTGTGCCTCAGCACATTCACGGTTACAGCCGGAAACACCGAACTTGAACTTGTGCGGGGAACGCAGGCCGCGGTAACGGTTCTCGAGCTGGACTGCCATGCCGGTAGAGTCCTGAACACCGAAGCGGCACCAGGTCGAACCCATGCAGGACTTCACGTTACGCAGGGACTTACCGTATGCCTGACCGGACTCGAAGCCGGCATCCACCAGGCGCTCCCAAATGTAGGGCAGCTGCTCCAGGCGAGCACCGAACATACCGATACGCTGTGCACCGGTGATCTTCACGTACAGGCCGAACTCGTCAGCGACCTCTGCAATAACACCCAGCTTCTTAGCGGGAATCTCACCTGCAGGAATACGCGGAACGACGGAGTAGGTACCGTTCTTCTGCATGTTCGCCAGTGCGCGGTCGTTGGTCTCCTGAATACCACCGCGGCCTGCGTCCAGGACGTAGGAGTTGCGGAAGGAGGAGAGAATCGATGCAACGGTCGGCTTACAGATAGCACAGCCGTCGCCACCGCGGCCGAAGCGTGCCAGCACGGAGTCGAAGTCATCCAGGCTGGTCAGGCGCACAGCCTCAGCCAGCTCAGCACGGGAGAAGTCGAAGTGCTCACACAGTGCCTTGGAGACGGTCAGACCCATCTTCTTCATCTGCTGTTCCAAAGTCTTCTGCAGCATCGGGACACAGGAACCACACTGGGTACCCGCGGTGGTGCAGGACTTCAGCGATGCAACATCGTGGTTGCCGTCAACGATAGCCTCGCGGACAGCGCCGAAGCTGATGTTGTTGCAGGAACACAGGATTGCGTCGTCGGGCAGTTCGGTGTCGGGGATGCCGTCGCCGCCGCCAGCTGCGGTCAGGTAGACGTTCGGCTCAGCGGGCAGTTCGCGACCGAGCAGGGGCTTCAGGGAGTCGAAGGGAGCGGTGTCACCGACGAACACGCCACCGAGCAGGGTCTTTGCGTCGCCGCTGGTCACGATCTTCTGGTACATGCCGCGTGCGGGGTCTGCGAACAGAACCTCGAGGCAACCCTCGGTGGTACCTCGGCGATCACCGAAGCCGGCAACCTGAACGCCGGAGAACTTCAGCTTGGTTGCGATGTCGAACTCTTCAACCTGAGCTTCTTCGTTGTCGTTGAGCAGGTTAGCTGCCACAGCGTCAGCCATAGCGTTAGCCGGTGCGACCAGACCCCAGGTGCGGCCCAGTACGCAGGCGACCTCACCGATAGCCCAAATGTGCTCGTCGGAGGAGTGGCATGCGTCGTTGACGAGAATACCGCCGCGCTCGCCCAGTGCCAGGTCGGCGTCGCGTGCCAGCTCGTCGTTGGGGCGAATACCGGCACCGAAGACCACCATGTCGGCGGGCAGGGTGCGGATTTCTGCATCCTCGGAGGGAGAATCTGCGATGGAGACGGAGACGACGTTGCCGTCAGCATCCTTGTTGATGCCGGAGATGTACACGCCGGTCTCAATCTCAATGCCAGTTGCCTTAATCTGGGCGTTCACGGCGTAACCGCCACCCTGGTCAACCTCAACGGAAAGCAGCCAGGGAGCCACATCCAGAATGGTGGGCTCTGCGCCCAGGTCCTTCAGACCCTCAGCTGCTTCGAGGCCGAGCAGACCGCCACCGACGACAATACCGCGGGGTGCGCGGCCGAGGGTGTCCTGCAGGCGATTGACCTCGGAGACCATGTTCTTCACGTCGTCAATGGTGCGGAAGACGTGTGCGGCGTCCGAGTTAAGAATGGGGATACGAACCGCGCGGGAACCGGTTGCGAAGACCAGCACGTCGTAGGGGTACTCGTTGCCCTCGGTGTCGGTGACGACGCGGCGGGTGCGGTCAAGCTTCTCTGCGTGGCAGTTGTTGACCAGGTTGATGTTCTCTGCATTCCACAGTTCGGGGTCACCGAGGGTCAGGTCCTTCTCGGTGTCCTTGAAAATCTTCTCGATAGCAACGCGGTCGTAGGGGATGTAGGGCTCATCGTTGAGGACGGTGATGGTGTCCGCTGCGCGACCGGCAGCTTCAGCGCCTTCGTGGTACGCGCGTACAAAACGCCACGCAGCGGGGCCTGCGCCGACAACGAGAATGTTGCGGGGGGTGTGCGACATGGATTTTCCTTCCTAGTTGTAATGCAGGTAGTTCATGGCACTTGTCTACTCTCAGTACGCGGCTGTGGCGTGCCTGGCGTTGGAACTCCTAGTTTCCGTACCGTTGGGCTCGTACCTGATGCGTACCGAGTAGTTGGAGCGCCCGCTTCTTTAGAATGCATCTGAAAATTACGAAACATTTTTGTGTGGGATTATGTTGTTTTCTTCAGGCAGTCAAAAGGCGTTTTAAACTACGACTTTTATCGTACACTCTAGCGCGGGGTCGAAGTATCGAAAATTCGTATTTTTTGGGAAAATTTTCCAAAAAATCCGCGGAATACCGGGCTGAAATAGGGTATTCTTACCTTACCTAAACTTAATTTAGGTAAGGCTAATCTATGAAATTTGAGATTGTCTTTTTAGGGTAAAAATAACCTTTAGCACCCTCCGCGTGCCCCATTTCCAAATGTGGGTTTCATAAGGTAAACTCCAAACAAAGAACACACGAACCGTTATTGTGTCCTGCACCCGCGCGGCGCAGACCACCGCTTCGAAAGGAAACCCCCATGGCTGAGAACTGGGTACGCATCTGCGCCGAATCTGACCTCGAAGAAAACTGGGGTGAAGTCGCCCTGGTCGACGGCTACCAGTACGCGATCTACAAGACCAAGCACGGCATCTTCGCCAGCGACCACCTCGACCCGCACAGCCAGGCACTGGTCCTCGCACGCGGCATCGTCGGCGAGAAGAACGGCAACCCCACCATCACCTCCCCCCTCTATAAGGAGGTCTACGACCTGACCACCGGCGAGTGCGTCTCTGACCCCTCCTACTCCATCAAGGTCTACCCCGTAGAGGTCCGCGACGGCGACGTCTACCTCAAGACCGCCTAAACGCTCAACACTTCTCTCTCAAAGACAGCAACACAAAAACCTCGGGACGTAACAGTCCCGAGGTTTTTTGTATAAACATTTTCAGCCTTGCGAGCGCCTCTACACGCACCGCAAACCTGATTCGCTAGGCGGCATCCAGCTGCGCAATAGCCGCATCCATGCGGTCAATAAAGCACTCCGCCACCACGGCAGCAGAAGCGCCGCCCTGCGCGTTCACCAGCGGTGCGGCAACCTTCACCGGCACACCGGTCGACTCAGCGTCACGGCGCATCTTACCGGAGAAGAAACCCTCCGCCAGCAGGTAGGTCGCAGCAAACTTAGGCTGATGCTCGGCAACCACCTCGTGGAACTTCGGATCAATCGCGGCAACGAAACCGTGATGCACCGGAACGTGCAGCTCCTCAGCCAGCATCTCAGCCGCACGGCTCATATCCGCGCGACCATCAGCACGAGAAGAACCCGCAGCACCCTGAACGACAGGGCCATCGCCGGGAGTCCAGCCAATTTCCTCCAGGCGAGCGCGAGTCAGAGCAGCAAGGCGCGCATCCGGTCCCAGCGACTCACCAATGCTAATACGCTCAATACCGCTATTGCGTGCGGCACGACGCAAATCCACCTGAGTGTGGAAACCGGTCGACAGCAGAATCGGCACGATCACGCAGGGCTCATCATTGGGCAGGGAGGCTGCGGCATCATCAACGCTGGGAGATTCCACATCCACATATGCGGCGTGGACACGGTACTCCACGCCGTCGTTACGCTGGGCGAGCAAGAACTTAATCTGCTCACGAATCAGCGTGATAGCCTCGCGGCCGGCGACCGAGTCGGTGCCGTGCGAGGTTGCGATTACATTCAGAATAGTCATATTTCCATTGTATGAAAGGAACACCCCGCTTCCCCACTCATGAACACGAGTGGCGAAGCGGGGTGTTGCGCGAAGGCTAAATCTTAGCTCTTACGGCGGCGTGCCACGACCAGTGCGGTACCTGCCGCCAGGGTGATAGCACCGGCTGCTGCGGCGAACATTGCGCCGGATGCGCCGGTCTGCGCCAGCTTCGAGGAGGAGCTACCGGAGGTCGAGGAGCTACCTGCGGAAGAACCGCCACCGACGGAGGAACCACCGTTAGAGGAACCGCCATTGGAGCCGCTCACACCCAAGTTGTCGGAGGTGCCGGAACCTGCGTCAGAACCACCGTTAGAGCCGCTCTTGTGGCCGGCTGCGTTCTGGTCGGCGGTGGCGGTCTCAGATGCGGATGCACTTGCGGATGCAGACTCGCTAGCGGAAGCGCTCGAAGAAGCCGATTCGCTCGCGGATGCAGTCACCGATGCACTGCTGGAGCTGCTTGCGGAGCTCGATGCGCTCGCAGAAGCAGATGCACTAGCGGATGCGGACTCGCTCGCCGAGGGGGTCACGGCGGGAACGCTCGGAACCGCGGTCGGGGACGCGCTCACCGATGCGCTCGGGGACATAGAAGCGCTCGGGGTTGCAGAAGGAGCTACAGAAGGAACCACGGACGCGGTCGGCAGAGACGGCGAGGTGGGCTCCTCCGAAGGTGCTGCGGTGGGTTCTGCAGTCTTGGTGGGCTCAGCGGTTGCGGAGGGCTCCATAGTCGGCTCTGCAGAAGGTTCTGCGGTCACGCTGGGCTCTGCGGTTGCCGTAGGCTCTGCGGTCGGTTCGGCAGTCACAGAAGGCGCGACGGTCGGCTCTGCAGTTGCAGAGGGAACCTCGGTCGGAGCAACGGTCGGTTCTGCAGTCTTGGTGGGCTCCGCAGTCGGTGCCACGGTGGGAGCAACAGTCGGTTCTGCAGTTGCCGAAGGAGCCTCGGTCGGAGCAACGGTCGGCTCGGGTGCCTTAGTCGGCTCAGCAGAGGGCGCCACAGTGGGTGCAACAGTCGGCTCTGCAGACTTGGTCGGCTCAGGTGCCGGGGTCTGTTCCGGAGCCGGTGCCGAGTTTGCTGCCAGGCGGTTCAGCCACAGCTGATCCTCGTAGGTGTTCGGGTTCTCGAAGCTGGTCGGGTAGATAATATCGCCGTTGGGCAGTTCGAGAGCGTTGTAGCCGCCGCTCTTGTCGGTCTTGCGCATCGAGGAGAGAACCACCTCGTTCACCTTGTTCAGGGTCTCATCCATGAACACCAGGCGGGAACCGGATGCGTCCACCACAACCACGTTACCCGCGCGGGTCAGGAACATGGTGGCAACCTCGGTCTTCTCGAAGCCCTCAAGAGTTGCGGACTCGCGGACCACGCTGAAAGTGCCGTTCTCGTACTTGAGGATCTGCACCTTACCGCCGTACCAGTTGTTCCAACGGTAAATGTAGCCCTTGGGGCTGACCAGGGTCGAGGGCAGGGCGGTGTCATAGCCTGCGGGTGAAGAGTTCGGCACCAGGGACACGCCGTTGCTGCTCATGTGCAGCAGGTGACCCTTCTGAACCACCTTTTCGCCGGCCGCATCGTAGATGGAAGTCGACGGCGCGTACACGAAGCTGCCGTCGGGTAGCGGTGCGAGGGTCACGGTGTTGTTGGAGAACGAGTCACCGTAGTACTCGTCGAGCGAGTAGGCGTTCACAACCTGCGGGTCGATAGAGTCGGGCTTCGGCAGAGCCTGCGAGGTTGCCTTGCCGGATGCGTCAATGATGGTCAGCTTACCGCCGCCCTGGCCGTCAATGCTGACGATGCCCCAGGTGTTGTTGGCGGGGTTGTAGCCGATTGCCTTGACGGTGTTGGCGCCGAGCTCTGCGTCGGAGTAGGTACCGGAGGAGACGAGCTTACCCTCAGCGGTCACGGTGTACAGCTCGGGCTTGTTGGTCTCGCTGCCGATGACGAGCATGCGGTTGCCGTCAGCATCCACCGCGAAAACGCCCTTGATTGCCTTCAGAACGCCGGTGTCGGTCATCTTCAGGTTGGAGCTGGTCAGCACGGTGTAGGTGGTGTTGCCGCCGAAGCTCGGGGGTGCCACGTGCACGATGTGGTTCTGACCCAGACGTGCGGTGTTCTGGGGCTGGTTCACGCCCGCGCCGGTGTTGTAAGACTCGGCGACGCTGTAGGCGCTCTTGGGGGTGTTAGCTGCGCTACCGTTGTAGGAGATGCTCAGCGGGTCGAGGCTGGCGCCTTCGTTGTAGAAGTCAGAGAAGGCGTGGTTACCGTCGGCGGTCAGGTTCGCGGAGATGCCGCTGATGCTGACCACGCCGTCCTTCTCGCTCTGCTTAGCGGTGCCGGTGCTCAGGGTCGCCATCTTGACTTCCATGGGGCCCTCGAACTTGCCGGAGGCGTAGTTCTTGGTGCGCACGGTCATGTAGAGGGAGCCGGTGCCGTCAGCGAGGTTCAGTTCCACGCGGGGGTTGGAGAAGGTGAGGTTCAGGGCGCAACCGGTTTCGGGGTCCTGACCTTCGGCGCAGTGGCCGGTGAACCAGAGGCGGCCGGCAGCCTGCAGGGTGACCTGCTTGCCATCTTCAGAGACCGTGGTGGAGGTCGGGGTGAAGGTGAACTGCTTTGCGGTTGCGTCCCAGGCTGCGCCGTCGGTCATTTCGCGGGGCATACCGTTGTAGGACAGGAAGGAGGCGCGCACGCCCCAACCGAAGGACGCGCCTGCAGTTGCCTGGTCGCCTGCAGCGACATTCTGTGCGGCAACGTTCTGGGCAGCGATATTAATGTTCTCGGCGAGAACGGGTGCCAGGGGCAGGGCAACAGCGCCAGCAACGGCGAGGGCGCAGGCTCCCTTGGAGAGGCGAGTGCCAGATGTGAAAATCTTCATTGGTGTGCATCCATACTATCGACATTGTTAGGACAGGCTTACTATATCGATAGAGTGAGTATTTCTCAAGATACACACCAAGTGAACCGTTTTATGACAAACCACCCCACAGCACATTGACAGGCAAGAAGGGCCGCTACTCCCCCGGCCCTACCGCCGCTAATCCTTCTTCGAGGTGTGCATACGCGACATGCCCAGGGCACCAAGAATCAGACCGCAACCCAGGGTCACCAAAATCGGCAGAAGGGGCGAGCTCTTATCCATGTTACGGGTAATCTGCGCCTCCGACGCCTTCACACCATTCGGCGATCCGGGATCGGTACGCACCTGCGAGGAGGAACCGTTCAGAATCGCGGCACGGCGAGACTGAGCCGCCGAATCGGTGCCGGAAGGCAGATTAGACTCGGGAGTCACCATTTCAACAGGCTGCGCCTCCTCAGTGCGGTACCCCAACGCCGAAGAAGACGCAGTGTCAGAGCCGCCAGCGCGAGGAACAGAAATCGTGGCGTCGTTCGTGCCCGGAGCCATAGCACTGTCGGCCTGAATTCCGCGGGTCTTAGACGTGGAACCCGCGGCGGGTGCCTTCGTACCGGATGCGCCCGCAGTATCAGCGGGAGCCGAAGAAGACGCGGAAGGCGCCGCAACCGGCTTCTCCCCATTCGAAGCCGACGAGCCGGACGCTGAGCCACCATTCTCAGCAGACGCCTGGGTCACCGTAAAACGCACCGTATTGAGCTGAAGGTTACCGTCACCGGAAGCGTCAAAAGCCGCCACCAAGTAGGTCCTACCGATCTGCAGGGACGCACCGGGCACGCCAATCACAGCCTCGAAAGCGCCCGCAGAAATGGATTCCGGGCCAACATGCACAATGGCGAGCGCATCACCAACAGTGTTGCCATTTGAGTCGATTTCCATGACGATCAGGTCGTAGCCCTTGTCATTCCCGGGGAAGTTCGTGGCACGGACCGTGACGGGCTTCGTGTCATCCTGAGAGTCGCCCTGCGAGTCCTGAATGGACAGGTGTGCTTTGCCATCCCTCTGGTTCATCGGATCGTACACGCTGTTGTCTTCGGAGATAACGTACTGCCCAGAATCATGGTTCTGCGGGTTGTCCACGGTACGGCGAACCGTGCCATCACTCGTATCGGTGAATGACGTAGCGGTGGGCGACGGCAGGTTCACCGCTTCGGGGGTCGGCTGAGTGGTCGCCTCGCCGGTTTCTGCTTCTTCACGCTCAATATCGACCGGCGGTTCGGTGGGCTTTGCCTTGCCGTTGCGCGGATCAGCGGTCTGGACCAGGCGGTTGCCCTGCTCGGTCACAAAGAATTCGTAGGAGACACCGTGCGCGGTGTCCTCCAGAACGATCACGTACACGACGTTCGAGTCCGTCGCCGGGCTCATCAGGAGGCGGAACTCCCCCTCCTTGACACCTTCGGACAGGGTCGGGCTCTCCAGGACGGAGCCACCGTACTCACCGGAAGGGGTGTAGAAGTTCACGTCAACCAGAACGCTGGAAGCCTCCAGCCCCTCAGGGAAGCCCGTCCAGCGCAGGAGGTAGCCGCCGTCCTTGAGCTGCGCCTTCATGGTGATTGTGGAGGCTGCACCCTGCACCTGCTGGTTGTCTTCAGCCTGGTTCGGGGTCGCATTCAGGGTGGCGGTTTTTTGCACAGCAGAGTGTGTCGTGACGGGTGCCTCCGCCGCGACGGAGGGTACAACAAGCCCGCACTGAAGCCCCGCAACCAAAATGGTTGCGGTGACAATACGGTGCTTCGCTGAATAAATACTCATGCAATGCGTCTTTTCGTGGTGGAAATGTGCGCACTATTGCTCGTTCTTCACGTGCCGCGCGGAGCCCTTCGGGCGCGTCATGCACCCGGATTCGTCGTACCATGCTCCGCTTCGTATTTCAGGTGGTGAAGACCTGACAATAGCTCGCATCTATTTATCGGTTATTTCAACCCTATCACGAACCTTAAGGTTTATTCACGCGAGGGTAGAGTTTTTTTGAACACCCTGAACACGCGACTCGCCCCCGCTATCTGCACCTACAGATAGCGGGGGCGAGCATTCCTCATGAAACGAAAAACATACTGCACACGGCCGGCAGAAAACGCCTGACTAGCGCATTAGCCACCCAAGAAACCGCGGCGGTGCGCCATCCAGGCGGCACCAACCACGAGCGCCAAACCAACGCCGCCAAGAGCCCAGAAAGCAACACCGTGCTGAGCAACCTCTTCACTGGCAGGAGCCGCGGTGGAAACCGCAGCCTTCACGCCGTCCTGACGGTCAGCGTTCGAGTACACCTGGGTGGTGTTCGAGTGCACCGCAGCGGAACGAGTGTTAGGCTCCGAGTGAATGACGGGAGTAAAACCCTTATTACCATTACCGGATTTCGTCGAAGCCGCCTTTTCCTCATCGGTCAGAGCATCCAGGTTCGCCGCAACAGCAATAGACGCCGGGTCAGAACCCGAGCTGTACGCCGAAATCTGGTTAGTGCGGGTCGGTTCAAAAGCCGAACGCGGGCTCATCGTGCGTGCCTGAGCCAAAGTCTGCAGAGCCTGACGCTGACGCTCAGCCTTCGCTTCCTTAGCCTTGGACATGGCGCTCACCGCATCCAGGGTGGAGCGGGGCGCGCTCGCGGCAGATTGGCCCGAGCCCGACTGGGTTGCGTCAGAACGAGTCGAGACGGCGTTATTGGAGACGACGCTAGTAGCAGCGGAGGGGCTACCCTGAGTGCCGCCGGTTGCCTCGGCTGCATTGGTGCTGGGCGTGTGCGATGCGCTTGCATCCTGGCGGGGTAGCTCATCCTTCGTCGAGGAGGTTGCGTTGCCGGTCGCCGCGCCGCTCACCTTGAAACGCACCGAAACGACTTCTTCTGCGTACTCAGTATCGTCGGCACGCACCAGGTAGGCGGTGTACACCGAGCCGGTCTTCAGCAGAGAGCCGGGCATGCCGATCTCTTCCTTGAAGGAACCATTCACGATACGGTCAGAGCTGATGCGAGTAATGGACAGCGCATCACCCTTGTGGTTGCCGCTCATATCGGTTTCGACCACAATCAGGTCGTAGCCAGCCGCGTTCGCGGGCACGCGCGCAGCGCTGATAGTCACCGGTTTGGTTTCCTTATCGGATCGGACCTCAGCATACGCAACCTTCAGTTCCGCAGCACTCAGGGTCTGGGTGTCGCGAGAAGAGGTGGAGCCGCCAGGGACCTGCTCCAGCTTCTGGGTGTGGATGTCGAGGTTCGGGTTTTCAGTGGACTCAGAGGGAACCTCGGTCTTAACCTTGTCCTTGCTGCCCTTCTGGTCTGCAGACTGCTGGTTCTTCTGCTCCTCTTCGCGGAGCTTATCCAGCGTCTTCAGTTCGTCAACGGTGGGCACCTGGTGGGCGTTTTCTTTCTTGTCCACCATTACCTCGTCAGAGTCGTCCTCTACCGGGATAGTGTGCGGCACGAGGGAGCCCTCAGAGATCATGAATTCGCCGTAGCCCGCATCGGAGGTCACCAGGTCCATAGCACTCATGGAGTAGTAGCCTTCCTGGGGCATCTGTGGCATCTCAAAGGTGACCAGCATGGAGCCATCGTCAGCGCGCTCAACCTGCATGGCGGACGGCTCGTAGGTGTCAGATCCGAGCACCGTGCCGGTGGTGCCGTAGTACTGCACTACCAGGTACACCTTGGAGGCGTCGCCCACGTAGCCGCCCTCATAGAGGGGCGCGAGCTTAATGGTTGCCTGACCGTCCTTGATGGACTGCACGCGAATCTCGATGGTGTCAATTTCAAGTTCGAGGTCTTCGTAGGGGCAGCTTGATTCAAATTCGCTATTAACCAGAGCCGTCAGGCAATCATTCACGTTAATTGCTTCAGCCTCTACTGCGGAGGCGCCAGGAAGCACAAAAGCGCTTGCGCCTAGAGCGGCAACAAGCGAAAAAGCATGAATGCGTTTCGGAAGTCGAGTGATAGTCATGTGTGCCATTTCAATCGATGTAGGCGCAAAGCGTGGACTAGGGACGGCTCACCACAAGCCCGGTGTTTCTATCCAAGTATTTGCGCACCAGTACGTCGGTTACACCCTAGCCTAACACGGATATTGCACTAAATGTTGTATTGCATTCATGTGCTAAAACTTTATGTCGCAATAATTACCGAAATAAAAGGGAATTAAATACTTTACTGAGATATAAATAACGCAAAATTCGAATGCCATAAAATATTCCCAGCAGTGCACTAAAAGAAATTTTTACACCGCCCCAAGGCGCAACAAACCACCGCGCATTAGGGTCAAACATTCGGGCATACAGAAGAGGGCATACAGAAGGCACCCCGCCAAACACGCACCCACACGGCACGCACCCGGCAGAGAGCCTCCCACTCAACAACTCCCCTACAGAGAGCCACGCTTCACAGCGCAAAGCAGCAGATAGCCGAACTACTCAGCCCCCAGCTCCTCAGCACCCTCAAGGCGGCGACGATACACGTTAACCGCCACAGCAGTACCCACAAAGGCAACCGAACCCAGCAGCGCAATACTCAGCGGCAAGGTGCCCTCCGGCAGCGGGCCGTTATCCTGAGCGCTCGCCTCCAGCTTCGAACCGGAAGAATCACCGCGCGACTTCGAGCTACGCGTATAGAAACTACCCGAACCGGCAGTACCCGCATTCTCCTGCGGCGAAGCAACAGTTACCGTCTCCCCCTCAAGAGACTGGTAACCCAGCAGGTTCACCACGGTACGACCCGGTAGCATCACTGCATAACCAGACATCACCATCGTCGAAGGAACCACCGCAGTCTCAGCCACAGAACTACGAGCCTGCGCGGTAATCGCACGCGCCGACTGCTGCGCCTGCACAATATACCCCAGAGCGCTATCCACCGACGGAATCTTAGCAACAGAATCAGTCACCAAATCCTGAGCATCCACCGAGGCATCTGAAGAGTCCACAGCGTTCACACGACCCGAAGGAACCGAAGGGCTCACACGCTGATTCACATCAGAAATAATCGGGCTCACCGGGCGAACAATAGTATTCGCAGGCTTCGGAGCCGGATCAACAGGAACAGCACGCTGAATCACGCTCACACCAAAAGCACTGGTTGCCATGAGCTTCAGCTCCTCGGTGGAGTCACCGCCCACTACAACCACGCGGTAACGCTTACCCGCATGCAAGGAGGTTCCGGGAACCTTCAAATCAGCAGAGAAAGAAGCATCAGTCACCTGCTGCGGGCTCACGTGGGTGGTCGCCAGCGGCGAACCCACCGCACCGCCATCGGCGGGCATTTCAAAGACCATCACGTCATACCCCAGGCCGCTCTCCGCCACGTTCCTAGCGCGCACGCTAATCGGCTGCAGCTCATCCGAGCCGCGCAGTTCTGCGGTAGAAATTTCCAGGGTCGCCTCGCGAGTCTCCGCGGGAGCCTGATCGGAGCGGGAGTGCACCAGCAGACGATCCTCGGTCACCTCAGCAGGCGCCGCATCATCAGCAGACGCGCTCGCCGAGGCATTCGCCGACGCACTAGCGGATGCGCTCGCGGAAGGATGCGCCGAAACGCTCTGCGATGCGGACGGTGCCACAGAAGGTGCCGGGGCAACCGTCGGGTGCGGGCTATCCTTCGCGGTGCTCGGGGATGCGGTGGGGCTCAGGGATACCTCGGGGGCGGGGTTCGCCTCCGCTCGGTTAGCGCGGGGAACACCGGGGGTGTCCGGGAAGAAAATGTTCTGGCGGCTCGACAGAATCTCGTCGACGGTCACACCGTGCTCAGGCATGAACTCCACCGAAACGGTGTCATTGGTGCGCAGGTTCAGCACCTCAACCATGTACGGCTGCTCAACATTCAGGCGCTGGTGAATACTGACTTCCAGGGCACCCTCATCATTCAGGGAGGCAGTCATCTGGGAAGCGGGCACAGTCATAGCCGCCACGAGACCGTCATCAACGGAAATAGCGACCAGGCGAACCTTCAGATTCTCTAGGGAAGTTACGCCGGTCATCGACAGCAGGGTGTAGTCCTTGCTCTGAGCAACCAAGTCCAGGGTGGTATCGTGGCTGACTACGTCGGTGGCGACAGCGATGGGAAGTTCAGGCTTCGGGGGCTGCTGAGTCTGCGCGTGAGCGGCAGATGCAAAGGTTGCGGGGGCCAGAGTTGCAGGCGCGACGGAGCCGCCCAAACCGAGGGCGGCAGACGCTACTAGCGCCGCGCCGCGAGCAGTTCGCTGCGTGGAAAACATGGTCACCTATTTTCGTGAGTGAGTGTGATGAATCGTCGTGTGACTCCTGCGCCCAAAGGTCGGAAGTAGGCGCAGAATAACGGTTCTCTCATATCGGTGACCGGAGGCGCTTCACAGCGACTCCTCACCCCGGGTGAACGAGGTGATAAAGAGTGATAGTACCGTCTATAACAGCACTCTAAATTATAGGTATAACCTTAGAAAAAGTTAAAGATGCAGGGACGCCCGAATCTTGCATTTCGGACGTCCCTACATCTATGTGCACGTTTTGCCTAGTGGGGCAATAATTGACCCGTTTTAGCGGCGAGAACTGAGCCGCATCTCACTACGGCGACGGCGGCTCAAACGCATACCAGCAAGCAGCGACAGCGATCCAGCTGCGCTAATGACCAGCATATTGGAGGCGCCGGTAGCCGCCAGCTGCTCGCGCTTCGGTTGGGTAGCAGCGGCAACCTTCTGACCACCAGACGCCTGCGCCTCAACCTTCTGAGCATCGCCCTTCTGCGCCTCGCTCTTCTGGGCGGAAGTGTTCTGAACAGGGGCGTTCTGGGAGGCATTCTGGGTAGCAACCGGAGCGTCATTCTTCTGCTCAGCGTTGCTCTCCCCCGCCTTCTGCTCCGCAGCGGAAGCCTGATCAGCCACGGGAGCAGATCCAGCAGGTGCAGATTCAGTGGGCTCAGCGGGCACCGAAGCATCAGCCACGGGAGCCTCGACAGCAGGTACATCCGCCGCAGGTGCATCCTGCTCAGGGGTTGCGGGCGCATTGTCCACGCTATCGCGCTCAACAGTGAAGCCACCGTTGACCATGCGCACGGTGCCCTGCTCATCCTCCGCCACAGCGCTCACGCGGTAGGTGGTGCCGGGCTTGAGCGCCGAGCCGGGAATCTGCACCTGAGCACTAAATGCGCCGGATGCGTCAATCTCAGAAACATCAGCCGAGGCAATCATGCCGCCGGTTGCCACACCATATTCGTCAACAGCGCTGACCATCAGGTGCACCGAGCCGACGCCGGCGAAGTCCTCACCACGCACGGTCAGAGTCTTCTCGGAGTCGTTTTCGGGAACTACGGTTTCTTCTACGTGCAGGCGGGCGGTCATCACGGGGTTAGCGGTGTTGTTGGTCTGTTCTTCGGTGGTGTCGTGGACGCGGTCAAAGACGGTGTTGCGCGGCAGGCTGTAGTGGCGGCGCGGGTCGTTCTCGGGCAGTACGTGGTCGAACTGCTCGACGGGGCTCGCGGCAACTGCCTGAGCGGACTGAGCATTCGAGGCAGCCTGCTCAGACTGCGCACTCGGGGTAGCCTGGGCGACCTGCTCGGGCTGCGCGTCCTCTTGGAACTGCTTCTTCTCAAACTGCGCCTGCTCCGCCATTGCGCGCTCGGCGGTGGCAACCGGAGCGGAGCCGTGCTGTACATTCCAACCATTCATGAAAGGAACCTCAACTTCCTGGGCGGTGTAACCATTAGCGGCCGAGGGTGCAACCTCAACGCTCAGCACATAGCGCAGGTCTTCGTGAACAGCCTGCACTTCTTCCAACCTGGATCCGGGCACCTCAATGCCGTCCAGGAGGGTGCCGTTCACAACGTCGGCACGCGCCGGAGAGGCAGCGAGCAGGATGCGGTTACCCTGGCTATCCAGGGCGTAGGCGTAGGTCATGACCTCGAAAGCCTGCGCCTCACCCAGACCGGTGACCTTGTAGACGACCAGGTTCTTCTCCTGCGGGATTTCCAGCTGACCGGAGAGAATCTGAACGTTGAGCGGCTCATCCTGAGTGTCTGCGGGCAGCACTTCCAGGGGTGCGGAGGAATTGTAGGAGGGGTCCTCGGTTGCGTAGCCCTTACCGGGGTCGACCACGGCAGTTGCGACGACGTACTGCTGGTTGGGGTCGAGGGTGCCTGCGGGCAGGGTCAGCTGGGTGCTGAAGCGGCCGCCGTCCACATCAAGTTCGGGCACGAGGGTCATCGTCACTGCAGAACCGCGACCCAGCGCGTAGAGGGGGTACTGGCGGTATTCGCTCACGTACACCGCCACGCCGTAACGTTCGACAGGGCCGCCGGTGAAGCCTTCACCGGTCACGGTGATGCTCTGGGAACGCGCCGGGTTAATGACAACACCCTGCTCTACGTACACCTGCGGGGAGTTCTGGGTAGCAACGTTTTCGATGGGGGTTGCGTTTGGCACGGAGGGAGGATTGTCGGATTCCACCGCAGTCGGTGAAGTCATTCCACCGGTATTCTGCACCTGCACATCTGCGTGCGCAGCACCAACACCAGTGACGGACAGGACGGAAGCAGCAATAGCGGCTGTTGCTCGGGTTTTTGAGTGAGCGGGTTCGGGCATGGAACACACCTTCTTCTGTGAGTGCGAACGATACCCTCCGGAAGGTGCCACGGATCAAAGCTGGACGGGTGCCTCTTCGGGAATGAACGCCATAACGTACGGACTAGTCATAACGTTCATGTATTAGTGGAAGTTACCACGAAGGGAATCGCTCTATTTATCGGTAATTCCACACTAACAATACTTTTCTTGTTATTGCTGTAAAGACGCTTTACGTCCCAACTATTTTCCTGTGCAATAACCCACACAGCATATTTTTTACCCTCCAGAACAGCATCAAGAGCACTCAAACTGCATGGACTAGGTAAAATTTTTCAACTCTCCCTTGAAGCTCAAGGTTTTATTGCATGCATATGCAGTTTTAATGGATTTGAGATAAAAATATTCTGCACATTCATGCATTTAATTTATTTCTTTTAAGTGAAAAAATCGCAGGTCACACCGCTTTTACATGCGTATTGATTACAAGCATGCGTACCAATAATTGCGCGCCAAATAACCCGGCAAAATCATTCCGTTACACCGCCCCGCACCTCCACCACGGAAGAGAACACCCACGCCTCTCCCCCAGCTTGCCGCACACGCTTTGCCACCCGCTTCCATTTCAAAACAGCTCAACACAAAACTGCTAGCACGCAAAAGTGCCGCCAATACCCTTTTCAGAGTATTGACGGCACTTGCCACACTCACCGTGCAGTGAGCATCAGATGTTCAGAGCCTGGCTATAGAGCCTGAGCTATTAGAGACTGCGGCGGCGCAGGAGCATCAGTGCGGCACCAGCAATCAGAGCTGCGGCGCCAACGCCTGCGATACCTGCAACACCCTCAGCACCGGTGTTAGCCAGCTGCGGCTTCGAGGAAGCCGAAGAAGAGGTCGAAGTCGAACCCTTGGTGCCGGAGACACCTACAGTGTGGCCCTTGGAGCTGGAGGAGGTAGCAGCGGATGCGTTACCAACCTTAGCCTTGGGTGCCTGAGAAGAAGGCATGCGGGTCTCGGTTACGACAACCGAACCATCTTCGCGCATCTCAGCGGTGAAGACGCTGGTGGTGCCGTCGCCGTTATCACGAACGGTGGTGTTATCGTCCTCGGTAGCTGCCGGCAGGGTCGGTGCGGGGTTGTTCGCATCGCTCACGGTAGCGGTGGTGACTGCTACCTGGTGTACCAGGCCGTTGGGGTCGCTGGTTGCCACCATTGCGTAGGCGTAACCGGGCTGCAGCAGTTCTGCAAGAACGCTGACCTTGACGCGGAAGGTGCCGTTCACGATTTCAGAAGCAGGAATATCGTGGGTTGCCAGAGCGTCACCGGTGATGTTGCCGTTTGCATCCAGGCGGAAGATTGCAATCTGCACGCCGTTAGCAACAGACTCGTGGGTGAAGCCGGAGCCGTTGAAGGTCAGAACGTTGTACTGGTCGTTCGGATCCAGGGAAGCATCCTCGGTGGTGAGGGTTGCGTTCTCGGGTGCTGCGGGAGCCTCCGGAGCGGGGGTCTCGTCAGCCTTGGGGGTCTCAGTCTTGGGTGCTTCCGGAGCAGGAATTTCTTCCTTGGGCGCCTCAGTCTTGGGAGCCTCGGGTGCCGGGGTCTCGTCAGCCTTCGGGGTCTCCGGTGCCGGGGTTACAGGTGCCGGGGTCTCGGTCTTGGGGGCCTCAGGAGCGGGGGTCTCCTCGGTCTTCGGAGCCTCAGTAGAGGTGGTCTCGGTGACCTTGAAGGAGGAGAGAGCCACGAGCTTCTGGTCAGCCTGAGCAGCCTGCGGGTTGCTTACAGCAACCAGAGCGTAGGAAGCGCCGGCGGGCAGCTTGCTTGCCTCGACAGTGAAGGAAGTCTTGAAGGAGCCATCCTGAATCTGGTCCGCAGACACGGACACGGTGGTAATGACGTCGCCGGTAATCTGCTGGTTCTCATCCAGCGCGTAGATGCTGACCTGAACGCCGGGGCCGACCTTCTCGCCGTAGAAGCCGGTACCAACAACGCTCACGGTGTTAAACTGCGCATCACCGGAGAAGCGTGCGTTCTCGATGGAGACGAAGGGGTTAGCCTGCTTCACCTCGGGAGCCGGGGTGGAGGGAGTGGTGGGCT
Organism: Rothia sp. HMSC061D12; assembly: GCF_001836735.1. Classification (NCBI taxonomy): domain Bacteria; kingdom Bacillati; phylum Actinomycetota; class Actinomycetes; order Micrococcales; family Micrococcaceae; genus Rothia; species Rothia sp. HMSC061D12. The sequence goes on from NZ_KV830305.1 coordinate 658,745, forward strand.
CCGGGGTTGCGGGAGCAGGGGTCTCAGCCTTAGGAGTCTCAGCCTTGGGGGCTTCGGTTGCATCTGCCTTAGGTGCCTCAGCCTTGGGAGCCTCGGTTGCCTCAGCCTTGGGGGTTTCAGCCTTAGGTGCTTCAGTTGCCTCAGCCTTAGGAGCTTCAGCCTTAGGAGCTTCAGCCTTAGGTGCCTCAGTCTTAGGAGCCTCGGTAGCCTCAGCCTTAGGAGCCTCGGTAGCCTCTGCCTTGGGAGCCTCGGTCTTAGGAGCTTCAGCCTTGGGGGTCTCGGTTGCGTTGCCGCCAGGCAGGGAAGAATTCTGAGCAGTTGCCTTCTGGTCGACAACCTGCTGCTGCTGATCAGCGGGTGCTTCTGCCGCGAAAGTTGCCGGGATTGCTGCCACGGAACCAGCAGTAAAGGCTGCCGCTGCTGCGATCTTGTAAACGCGACGGGTAGTCTTCGACATTTTTCCTCGATCTCTGAATTATCGGTGTTGAACCTACCGTGGTGCGCCCCCGTCTTTGAAGGTGCAGTAGGCCCATACATGGGTGTGACTGCTAAAAGGCTAGCATTTGCCCCTGGATGTTTAGCACGCTTACCGTCACCTTTGCATAACTGTAATGAAATCGTTATAAAACCACCCCTTAAGTTGAGGTTTAATGCAGACCAATTCGGGGATTTTGCGCCCATCTATTGACACACGAGGACATATAACCCTATCTTTTGATTACATTTGAAGAAAATATAGGGTGTTCCATGGGTATTTTTAACCCACCATTTTCATCTTAGTGAACCTTAAAGTCTCACGTACCACTTTATAGTTCCCTCAAGTTCCCCTTCATACCTCTCCCCCCGCCTCTCAACACCCCACGGGCACCTTCATGTATGCCCTCTATATACGTTCTAAGAACGCAGAAAAAGCCCCGCCCGCATCCAACACACGAGGATGCAGGCGGGGCTACCAAAATCTCACTGAGGCCCGAGCGCACGGCGCGCCGTGAGCTTAGCTCTCCTTGCGAATTACCTTGAACTGGCTCGGCTGTGCCACCGGGCGAATCGTAATACGATCAAGGTTCACATGGTGCGGAACGTTCAACGCAAAGGTCACGGTCTGCGCCACATCCTCGGCGGTCAGCGGCTTCTCAACGCCTGCGTAGACGCGCTCGGCGGCTTCCTTGGAACCCAGGCGGTTCAGAGAGAACTCTTCGGTGTGCACCATGCCCGGGCAAATCTCAATCACGCGAATATTATTCTCTGCCTCTTCCAGGCGGAGCGCCTCGGTCAGGCCGCGAGCGCCGAACTTCGCCGCATTGTATCCGGCACCGCCCTCATAACCGTGCTCAGCTGCGGTGGAGGTCAGGTTCAGAATCGTGCCGTGACCGTTCAGGCGCAGAGCCTCCGCGAAGGCGCGCACCATGTGCAGAATACCGAGCACGTTCATCTGGTACATCTTCAGGTAGTCGACGGTCTTACCGTCGGCGACCTTATCCACGCCGATAGCGCCGCCGGCAATATTGACCAGGGCGTCAATGGTGCCTTGCTCTTCCAGGATCTGCTCGGCAACGAAGCGCACGGAGTGTTCGTCGGTCACATCGCAGGTCACCGGGTGAGCGCCGGTCTCCGCGTAGAGGGTGTAGAGGCGGTCGGTGCGACGCGCCAGGGCGTAGACGGTCCAGCCGCTCGCCACCAGCTGCTGAACAGTAGCGCGACCAATACCGCTGGATGCGCCGGTCACCACGGCAACTTTGCCGTCGCCGGTATGAGGCAGGAAAGGAGATGCAGGAATGTGGGTGTTCTCAGTCATACTTTAATCCTAGTAGAGTGATGCCCGCGGGTGCTCTGATCGAGCAGACTCGCGGGCATATATTTTGAAATTTTCGATAGTGAGATAGGCGCCGGTACCACAACCGCCCGGCACCCCGTCAGGCTACTACCTGCGGCGGCGCGGCAAACCCCAGCGGCTCCTACCCCCGTCACGGAATCCGAGGCGGTGCTCAAAATACACGGGCGAGCTACTGCCGGTCTTAATCGTGTCCGGAGGGACCGTACCCTCACGCGCCGACAGCAGATAAAGGATTGCAGCGCCAGGCATGAACACAATCAGCGGCAGCACGAAACGCATGCGCGCCTCACCATAGCCGCTACGCACCGTCAAATGCCAGACGCACAACGCCACCAGCACCAGGTGCAGTATCAGCAGAACAGTTTCAGGCGTACCCAAACCAAAAATACTCAGAGAACTCATTGGCAGCTCCTCAAAGGTCATGTACTTTCAGTCTACGCCGCCCCAGCGTCCCTGAGAAGGATTCACGGGCTGTTGATAGGCAAGATTTTCGCGCCTACACTGCAGATAACCGAGGCAGGATATGAGGGGTCAGCTCCCTCCATTGCCTTTCCGTCGAGTTTGCCGCTGAATCGCCGATTACTCCTCATATAGGGAACTTCCACATGACAGCAACACCGCACCAGCGCATCACCGCGCTACACAAGCAGCGCCGAGCGCTCCAGCAGCGTGCGCGCAGCATCCGTGCCGCCGCCGGAACCCCCTACAGTTCCGAAGTTCACCTACTGCTCGGGCAGAGCTACCTCGACCCCGCCAGCTGGCAGGAACTCGCCCACGCCACAGGGGTACGCGCCGCAGTACGCAGGGCACAATTTGTGCGCCGGTACAAGCCCCTCCTGGCACGTCTAGAAGCCGCCATCGACCAGTACGAACAGGCAAGCGCAGCACAGAATTCCCCTGGAGCTGAGAGAACGCCGTGAATATGAGAAAATAGCCGTTATGGCTGAAAACATTTTGGGCTCAGACTCGCCCGTACAGATTAACGTTCCCGACCGCCCCGCCCTCGAAGGCCTCGAAGAGAAGCTCTCGCAGCGCTGGGCCGATGAGAAGACCTACGCATTCGACGAGAACACCACTCGCGAACAGGTCTACTCCATTGACACCCCGCCGCCGACCGCATCCGGCTCCCTGCACGTGGGTCACATGTTCTCCTACACCCAGACCGACGTCATTGCACGCTACCAGCGCATGACCGGCAAGAACGTGTTCTACCCCCTCGGCTGGGATGACAACGGCCTGCCCACCGAACGCCGCGTTCAGAACTACTACGGCGTTCTCTGCGACCCCTCCGTGGCAGACAACGACTCCTTCCGCGACCTGATCACCTGGAAGGCAGACGGCACCCCCAAGCCCGACCGCAGCCAGGCAAAGTGGCCGCGCATCTCCCGCAACAACTTCATTGAACTCTGTGAAGAGCTCGCGGTTGAAGACGAGAAGGTCTTCGAAAACCTCTTCACCACCCTGGGTCTGTCCGTTGACTGGTCGCGCACCTACCGCACCATCGACGCGCACTCCCGCAAGGTCTCCCAGCTCGCCTTCCTGAAGGACCTGGAAGCAGGCAACGCCTACATGGCAGAAGCACCGACCATGTGGGACGTCACCTTCCGCACCGCAGTGGCACAGGCCGAACTGGAAGATAAGGAACGCCCCGGCGCGTACCACCGCATCAGCTTCCACCGCCCCAACGGCGAGAAGGTCTGGATTGAGACCACCCGCCCCGAGCTGCTTCCCTCCTGTGTGGCTCTCGTGGCGCACCCCGACGACGAGCGTTACAAGCCGCTGTTCGGCACCACCGTCACCTCCCCGCTGTTCGGCGTTGAGGTCGAAATCAAGGCGCACCCGCTGGCACAGCCCGACAAGGGTGCCGGTATCGCCATGATCTGTACCTTCGGTGACACCACCGACGTCACCTGGTGGCGTGAGCTGCAGCTGGACACCCGCGCCCTCATCGGTCGCGACGGCCGCTTCTCCCGCGAAACCCCCGAGTGGATTACCTCCGCCGAGGGCCGCGAGCGCTACGAGCGTATGGCAGGCACCACCGTCTTCACCGCACAGAAGACCGTCGTGGAAATGCTGGTTGAGGCTGGCGAAATGGACGGCGACCCCAAGCCGATTACCCACCCCGTGAAGTTCTACGAGAAGGGTGACAAGCCCCTCGAAATCGTTGCTTCCCGCCAGTGGTACATCCGCAACGGTGGCCGTGACGCTGCACGCCGCGAGAAGCTCATCGAGCGCGGCCGCGAAATCAACTGGTACCCCTCCTTCATGCGTAGCCGCTACGAGAACTGGGTTGAGGGCCTGAACGGCGACTGGCTGATTTCTCGCCAGCGCTTCTTCGGCGTTCCCTTCCCCGTCTGGTACCCGCTGGACGCTGAGGGCGAGCCGGACTACGAGAACCCGATTCTGCCTTCTGAGGACATGTTGCCGGTTGATCCCGCATCGCAGGCTGCTCCCGGTTACACCGAGGATCAGCGCGGCGTAGCGGGCGGCTTCATCGCCGACCCGGACGTTCTGGACACCTGGGCTACCTCCTCCCTGACCCCGCAGATTGCGACCGGTTGGGGCGTGGACCCGGAGCTGCACGCGAAGACCTTCCCCATGGATCTGCGTCCGCAGGGTCACGACATTATCCGTACCTGGCTGTTCTCCACCGCTGTTCGCGCGGAGACCCTGGCGTCCTCCGTGCCGTGGTACAACACCGCGCTCTCCGGCTGGATTCTGGACCCGGACCGCAAGAAGATGTCCAAGTCCAAGGGCAATGTTGTGGTCCCCAACGAGGTTCTGGAGAAGTACGGTTCGGACGCTGTGCGCTACTGGGCGGCTTCCGCTCGCCTGGGTGCTGACACCGCCTACGACGAGGGTCAGATGAAGATTGGCCGCCGCCTTGCGATTAAGCTGCTGAACGCATCCAAGTTCGTGCTGAACCTGGGCGCTACCGAGAAGTCCGTGATTACTTCTCAGGCTCAGGGCCGCGTGCTCATCAATGCCCTGGACCGCTCCCTGCTGGCTCGCCTGGCGTACCTGATTGAAGAGGCAACCGCTGCGTTCGAGAAGTACGAGTACGCTCGTGCCCTGCAGATTTGCGAGAGCTTCTTCTGGTCCTTCACCGACGACTTCGTCGAGCTGATTAAGGACCGTGCGTACGGTGCTCGCGGTGAGGAGGAGCAGGCTTCCGTTCTTGCCGCGCTGGCAACCACCCTGGATGCCCTGCTGCGTCTGTTCGCGCCCTTCCTGCCGTTCGTGACCGAAGAGATTTGGTCCTGGTGGCGTGCAGGTAGCGTACACCGCGCCGAGTGGCCGCAGGCACTGCCCATCCTGGAGGGTACCCTGCTGGCTGAGTACTCCGCACAGAACCCGACTGCTGGCATCTCTGCTCAGTGGGTCCTGGCGGACGCTGACCCGGCTCAGATTGAGTCGCTGAAGCAGATCCTGCCGGATGTTGCTGAGGCTCTGGGCGGCCTGCGTAAGGCTAAGAGCGACGCGAAGGTTAAGCAGCGCACCGAGGTTGAGTCCGCTACTATTGCGGCTCCTCAGGCTCAGCTGGATCGCATTGCCGCTGGCTTGGCTGACCTGAAGGCTGCCGGTAACGCTCGTGAGCTGTCCCTGGTGGCAGCTGAGGGCGAGCTGGAGGTTCGCGACGTTGTGCTCGTTGTGGAAGAAGCAGCTGAGTAATCGCGTCTGAGCAATCGCGTTCTTAGCGTTTATCGCTTGATTTTATGACGCCACTTTGGTGTTGATAACGGGGCGGTACTGGTTTTCAGTACCGCCCCGTTTTCTGTGCCTGCTGTTCGTTGTAGCTCGCCGGGTGTTAGATTCCGGCTGTGAATTTATACGGCGCTGACTTTGGGTTTTATCCCTGTGGGACCTTCAAGTACCTGCGTCTAGTTCGAAGAGCTTCCCCTAGCTCCCTTCCCCAGCGATGTGGGATTTAGTCCGCTACTCTGTGGGTAATCGTGGGATTTCCAACATCTTTTTATATTCATCAATGTGCAAAGAGCATAATCAACCTTATGAGATTGACTGTCACTTTATGTATGATTGTTGATGCGAGGGTTTTACCACCCGGAGCAACCCTCTATTCAACTTCAGCAACAGACAAATCACCGGTACGACCAAAGACATACCCCGACCAACCGCACGACAGAAACCACCCGTCAGGCGCAGCGATGCGCCCTGACTCTGACCCGCGCCAAAGTAGGCGCACCCATAATTACTATGAATTCACGTTCTTCATCTTCCGGATTACCGCAAGAGCCTCAGGCGAGGCAGAGCTCAACCCCGAGCACGCCGCCAGGAGCGCAAGCAAACATTTCCCCCGACCAGCTTCAGCACTATCACACGAGCCTGAACGAATACATCAGCCAGGCACGTGAACACGCCCAGGCGCTGAGTGCCAGCTACACCAACGAGGTGTACGAGCTCTGGCATCAGCATATTTCCACCAGCGCTGCTACCGATGAGGCGAGCATCGCCTCCGGCTCGTTGACCGCTCAGCAGCTTGAGGATCTGACCCGCAAGTGGGTGCGCCTCATGCGTGAAAGCCGCGATATGCTGCATCACGAAAGCACTATTGCTGCGGCACGCGCCGCGGTTGAGACTAAGCCCCTCCCCGAGTAGGAATTCCCGCTGCTGGGAATCCCCGCACAGTACATCCCCGTGCTCCCCTTCCCTGCGCTGGGAAGATACAAACAGGGTTAGCACTCCCTCTGTTTCTTCTGCTGTTCATTTCTCCCGTTATTCAACGCATTTTCAGCTCACGCTCCGCGCGTTGAAACAGCCCGTGATTCCGCGGCGGGGCTATCGAGCCAAGCGATTAAGCCCTGCCCGGAACGGACGCATCTGGCAACCCACCCCTTGCTATAGTTATGTGATATTCAAAGAGCCTAACTATGTTTGCAGAAAGGGCGGGAATGTCCCACCAAAAACGCGTCCTACGGCCTATACGTAGCGATGTTGCTCCCCCAGTCACCTCGCCACCGGTCTACCGTGGTGATATTGACACGCGCGGTGCGGCGCAGGACCTCGTCCCGCGCAGCTTGTGGGTCGATTTCTGGGACACTCTCTTCTTCATCTTCGCCGGCATTGCCGCCCTCGTGCTGACCTTCATGATTCTGGCGAATACGGTCGGCCATTCTTTCTGGGGTTTCCCTATTGCCTTCATTTTCTGGGCGGTCACCGCGTACCTGACGCTACCGCGTTTTCACGCCATTATGACCCGCATCTACGTGCCCGACTACTTCATTGGGCGCACCCGCACCCCGGACGGTCTGCTCGGCGACCCGGTCAATATCGGCCTGATTGGTACCGAGGAGCAGATTCACCAGGTCATGCAGGACGCCGGCTGGACCCGCGCGGACGACGTCACCCTCGTCTCCTCTTGGAAGATTATTCTCTCGACCATCACCCGCCGTTCCTACGCGGAGGCGCCGGTCTCCCCGCTGAAAATCTTCGGCAAGACGCAGGCTTTCGCCTACCAGAAGGAAGTGGACGGCAACCCCGAGAAACGCCACCACGTACGCTTCTGGAAGACTCCGGACGGCTGGCTGTTGCCGGGTGGTCACCAGGTGGATTGGTTGGCGGCGGGCACGTACGATTCCGGTGTGGGTTTTAGCTTCTTCACCCTGCAGGTCACGCACCGCATTGACGCTGAAACCGACTTTGAACGCGACTACATTGTGGAGTCCATTCAGTACGCCCACCCGGAAACTCACGTTGAGATTCTGCACGATTTTTCCTCCGGCTACCATGCCCGTAACGGCGGCGGTGACGCGATCCGCACGGACGGCGCGCTCCCGGTCATCGTGCTGAACAATGAGGGCCTGGAGCCGCAGGAGCAGGAAGAAATTCACCTCTCCAGCGCGCACGACCTGGCGTACCGCATGCCGCTGAGCCTGCTGGTTGGTTCGGGTATGCTCATCGCTGTGACCCTCGCCGATATTGTCAACAGCGTCATTTTGGCGCTCAGCCGCCCGGCACTTCGCGCCAAGCTGTTGGAGGAAGGTTCCGGCAACGACATTGAGCTGCTGGACCTCTTCGATCAGGTGGATAGCAACGTGCTACTCACCATTACCGGCACCGTGCTGGTGGGTTTTGTAGCAATTTATTCGGCGGTGCACCTGTTCCTGCTGTGGAGTACGTTGCGCGGCTCGTCGAAGGCTCGTCGCCTGGCTCTGCTGTTGACAGCGTTGAACTTCGCGGCGATTACCGGTGGTGTGCTGTGGGGCCATCAGTCCCTGCCGCTGTCCACGATTTTCTTCCAGCTGGGCGTTGCGGTGTTTGCGATGTTGGCGTTCACCTCGGACGCGGCGGTCCAGTACACGGCAACCCGCACCTTCCATATGCGTGATACGAAGATTGTGCAGCGGGCAACGCACCCGAAGGTTCTGGAGCACAGGGCTCAGCGCAAGGCTCAGAAAGCCCAGAAAGCGCAGAAGACGCACAATGCGCAGAAGGCACGCAAAGCTACCTCTGCAAGCGGCGCTCACCGCGCGTAGATTGCACGTTTCAGCGCAACATAGTGAATAGAAAAGTACCGCCCGGTCAGTACATGATCGGGCGGTACTTTTTTGCTCTGCAGCCGCAGACTCTACCGGGCCTGCGCGCATTGCAGGAATCTCAGCACATTGCAGGCTTCTTAGGCTTCACCCTTTTCGCCGTGGAAAATCGGGCCCACGTTACGGGGGCGCTTGAGCTCAAAGAAGCCGGGGTAGGAAGCCAGCGCCAGGGCGCCGTCGAAGAGCTTACCAGCCTCTTCACCGGCGGGGCTCGGGGAGATGACAGGGCCGAAGAAAGCGGTGCCGTTAATGGAAATCAGCGGAACACCCACATCGGTGCCACCCACGGTCTCCAGCGCCAGGTCCAGGGAGGCGCGCATCTGCTCATCGTACTGGTCGGTGAAGGCAACATCCACCAGCTCTGCGGGCAGATTGACCTCCTCCAGCGCCTTGACGATCGCGTCACGGTAGGAATCAGCCTTGTTGCTGTTGTGGTGAATCTGCTCGCCCAGAGCGTCATAGAGGGGCTTGATGACCTCATTGCCGTGCAGCTCACGCACAGCGGTAATGAGGCGGGTCGGCGCCCAGGACCGGTCCATCATTGCCTGGTAGTCGGCGGGCAGGTCGCGGCCCTGGTTGTGCATGGACAGGGAGAAGGGACGCCAGGTCACCTCAACGTTGCGGACCTTCTGCACTTCGCCAATCCAGCGGGAGGTAATCCAGCACCAGGGGCAGATCGGGTCGAACCAGAAATCAATCTGTGCGGGTGCGTTCTCAGTCATGAGTGTTCCTCTCTCATACGGTTGCGCCAGCCGCTTCTATGAGCCGGCGCTTATTCTTCGGTACACGCTCTTCAGTACACGCTCATCAGGACATGCCAGCGAAAGCGGTACCTGCTAGTGAGCCGTCACCCCGCATAACCGGGGCGACGGCTTCTTTATTCCCTAGCCTGTCGGCTGGAAGTATGCGGTTATGCCGCCTGACGGTCAGCTTTCGCGGCCTTCAGGGAGGCGGTCTTCGCCTCCCCCTTGGCGGTGCGGGTGGTCTCGGCTTCAGGGTCGGGCGCCTGCAGCACGTAGCGGGGCTCCGTGCCGTTGAGCACGGTGTCCTCACCGATGACGATAGACACCACGTCGGTGCGGTCCGGGATGTCGAACATAATCGGCTGCAGAATCTGCTCCATCATGGCGCGCAGGCCGCGGGCACCGGTGCCTCGTTCGGCGGCGAGGCGGGCAATAGCCGCGATCGCAGCGTCGTCGAGGACCAGGTCCACGCCGTCCAGGGCGAAGAGGTGACGGTACTGCTTGAGCAGCGCGTTCTTCGGTTCGGTCAGCACGCGAGCCAGCTCTTCTTCGTTGAGCTCACTCAGGGTCGAGATGACCGGCAGGCGGCCAATCAGCTCGGGGATAATGCCGTAGTGCGCCAGGTCCTCGGGCATAATTTGGTCGAGCGGGTTCTTTACGGAGCCACCCAGTTCAGCGCCGAAACCGATGCCGCCGGCACCCACGCGGGCTGCGATGCGGTCGTCAATATTGTCGAAGGCGCCAGCCACGATGAAGAGAATGTTCGAGGTATCAATCTCAATATTCGCGTGTGCCGGGTGCTTGCGTCCGCCCTCCGGCGGTACGGTCGCCACGGTGCCCTCAATAATCTTCAGCAGCGCCTGCTGCACGCCCTCACCGGACACGTCACGGGTGATGGAAAGGTTCTCACCGCCCTTGCGGGCAATCTTGTCGATCTCGTCAATGTAGATGATGCCGCGCTGAGCCTTAGCAATATCACCGTCAGCGGCGTTGATGAGGCGCAGCAGAATGTTCTCCACGTCGTCACCCACGTAGCCCGCCTCGGTGAGGGTGGTTGCATCGACCAGGGCGAAGGGCACATCCAGCTTCTTCGCCAGGGTTGCCGCCAGGTAGGTTTTACCGCAGCCGGTCGGGCCGAGCATCAGAATATTCGATTTGCCCAGCTCCACCTGCTCCCCCGCGGTCGCCGAAAGAATGCGGGAGGTCAGCACCGGGTTATCAATATCGTGGATGCGCTTGTAGTGGTTGTACACCGCCACCGCCAGGGTGCGCTTCGCCGCGTCCTGACCGATGACGTAGTCGTTGAGGTAGCTGTAAATTTCGCGCGGAGTAGCCAGCTGAGATGCAGGCGCCGCCGCGGAGGATTTCACCTTCAGACGCTCTTCAGCGAGGATTTCTTCGCACAGCTCCACGCACTCGTCGCAGATGGAAACATTCGGGCCAAGCACAATCTTAAAGACCTGCGCGCGAGTCTTCTTGCAGAAGGAGCATCGCATGCTGGCGTTGGGCTGTTCGGGAGGCACAATGATGTCTGTGGCCACGAAGATTCCCTTTCGATCGGCGTGGTGAAATCGGTGCAGAAGGGTCAGTGACCTGATGTCTGCGGTGATTTCTCAGGAGGGGCACCGGCGGGTGGTGGGCGCCGTGGTTTGAGCGAGAAAACGGTATGAAATACTCGAATTTTCTCCTTCTCTAAGGCTACCGGAGTTCACCCCGGAACCAAGAATTACGCACCGCAAATGAACGGACTTATCTCCATATGACAAAGCGCGTCTTTTATGACGGCGGCGGGGCTGATACTCCGGCATATGACGGTAGGCATGCGACGCTAAAGCCCGGCAAGAAAGCGCAGGTCAACGCCACATATCAGCCTGCCTTGCCGTACCCCTGGCGGGCACAAAAAGGGCGGCACCGCACCGCGCACCAGCCCGAAGGCTCGCACACGGAGCGATGCCGCCCCTCCCCCGAAAAAATGCTCGGGGTATTCCTCAAAACTAAAGTTTAGGTGTGGGAAATAGCGGTGTTGGTCGCAGGCTTACGCAGCTTACGAGACTCCAGCACCTTGTCGACCAGGCCGTACTCCAGGGCAGCAGCCGCAGTCAGAATGTTGTCACGCTCGATGGAGCGGTCAACTTCCTCGTAGGTCTTGCCCGAGTGCAGTGCCAGGGTCTGTGCAGTCCACTCACGCATACGCATAACCTCGTTCGCGTGAATCTCAATGTCAGATGCCTGACCGCCCTGCTGGCCGCTCAGAGCGGGCTGGTGAATCAGCACGCGAGCGTTCGGCAGTGCCAGACGCTTGCCGGGGGTACCGGCAGCCAGCAGAACCGCCGCAGCGGATGCTGCCTGACCCAGGCACACGGTCTGAATCTCGGGGCGGATGAACTGCATGGTGTCGTAGATGGCGGTCATTGCGGTAAAGGAGCCGCCGGGCGAGTTAATGTACAGGGTGATGTCACGCTCGGGGTCCTGCGCCTCCAGCACCAGCAGCTGAGCCATGATGTCGTCAGCGGATGCGTCGTCCACCTGGGTGCCCAGGAAGATGATGCGGTCCTCGAACAGCTTTGCGTACGGGTCCTGACGCTTGTAACCGTAGGGGGTGCGCTCCTCGAAGCTGGGGAGCACGTAGCGGTTGCTCGGCATAGCCGGCGCCGAGGTGGTGATATCGTTCGGCAGGTAGTTCATGTGCATCTCCCTTATGCGTTCTTCGATTCGGGCAGCTTACCGGCGGTGGTCGCAATGTGGTCGAAGAAGCCGTATTCCAGGCCTTCTTCCGCGTTGAACCAGTTGTCGCGGTCGTTATCCTTCAGGATGGTTTCCAGGCTCTTACCGGTGCGCTCAGCGGTAATCTCTGCCAGGCGCTTCTTCATGTCCAGAATCAGCTCAGCCTGGGTGCGGATGTCAGACGCGGTACCACCGATACCGCCGAGGGGCTGGTGCATCAGGATGCGGGCGTTCGGGGTTGCGTAGCGCTTGCCGATGGTGCCTGCGGTGAGCAGGAACTGACCCATGGATGCTGCCATACCGGTCACCACGGTCACCACGTCGTTCGGGATGAGCTGCATGGTGTCATAGATAGCCATGCCGGCGGTGACGGAGCCGCCGGGAGAGTTGATGTACAGGTAGATGTCTGCCTCGGGGTCTTCAGCCGAGAGCAACAGCATCTGGGAGCAGATGAGGTTGGCGTTGGAGTCGCGCACCTCGGAGCCGAGCCAGATAATGCGCTCCTTCAGGAGGCTGTTGTAGACGTAATCTTCCTGGGCACCAACGATGGGGGTTGCCATAGACGGCGCGGGCGCCACGCCGGCTGCCTGGGAGGCGCCGATGGGCAGAGGCATGTAGCTGGACATTCTTCCTCTTCTTCTCTAATGGGTCTTCGCTGCATCTTTGCGCGATTTACGCGCCGGAGCGCACGCGAAAAGTTTCGTTGCTACTACCTTACCGATAGTTGCTCTCCCCCGCTTCCCTTCGGGTTGTTCGTTCGCCAGGGGGTGAAGCAGAGGCGAAAACCTCGGTACGGAATAACTTGAGGGCGGAATAGTTTGGGGTGAAAAGAGCCTCAGCGGGCACCCAACCGGTAATTCGGTGGATGCCCGCTGAGGCTACACGTTTCAAGCAATCAGCGCACGCCCTCTAGCGGGGTGGCTTCTTGCAGACCGTGGCGGGGATTTAGGCAGCTGCCTCTTCGCCCTCGCCCAGGTACTTGGACAGGTCAACAACGTTGCCCTTGGTGTCCTTGACCACTGCGGTCTTCAGCACTGCTGCCAGAGCCTTGGAGCGGCGAACCTCGCCGACCAGTGCGCCAGCCTGGCCGGAGCCGTCCAGCATCTGTGCGAACTGGTTGGGGTCCATGCCGTACTGGGAGCTCATGGTGATGATGTAGTTAATCATCTCAGCCTGGTCAACGGTCACTTCTTCCTTGTCCGCAACAGCGTCGAGAACCATCTCGTTCTTGAATGCGGTCTCGGTGTTCTCGCGAACCTCGGCGCGGTGCTCCTCGGTGTCGTGGCCTGCTTCAGCGTTGGGGTTGTTGAAGTGCTGCTCGAGCTGGTCCTCGATAACCTTCTCGGGGACGGGGACCTCAACGAGCTCAACGAGCTTTGCGAGGACCTTGTCGCGTGCCTGGGTGCCCTGCTCGGCAACCTTAGCTTCTGCAACCTGCTTCTTGATGTCTTCCTTCAGCTCGTCGATGGTGTCGAACTCGGAAGCCAGCTGTGCGAACTCGTCGTCAGCTGCGGGCAACTCGCGCTCCTTGACTGCGGAGAGCTTGACCTTGATGACTGCCTGCTCGCCTGCGTGCTCGCCACCGGAGAGCTTGGTCTCGAAGGTTGCGTCCTCGCCAGCGGACAGGCCGGTCAGAGCCTCGTCGATGCCGTCGAGCATGGTGCCGGAACCGATCTGGTAGGACAGGTCGTTTGCTGCGTCTACCTGCTCGCCGTCGATTTCTGCGGCGATGTCGATGGTCACGAAGTCCTTGTCAGCTGCGGGGCGCTCAACGGTCTTCAGGGTGCCGAAGCGCTCACGCAAAGCGTCCAGTGCCTGAACCTCGTCCTCAGCGGTGACCTCAACCTCGTCAACCTCAACCTCGAGGCCCTCGTAGTTGGGCAGCTCGATTTCGGGGCGAACGGTGACGGTGATGGTCAGCTTGACGTCTGCCTCACGGTTCTCGGTGGAGGGCTGGGACTGAACGTCCAGCTCGGGCTGTGCCAGGGGGGAGAGTTCGTTCTCGCCCAGTGCCTGTGCGTAGTAGTCGTTCAGAGCGTCGTTCAGGGATGCCTCGACGATGTAGTCGAAGCCCGCACGCTGCTCGATGAGCTGCTTGGGCAGCTTACCCTTGCGGAAGCCGGGAACGCTGATCTGACCCGCGAGGTTCTTGTAGGTGCGGTCCAGGTAGGGCTTGAATTCTGCGAAGGGAACCTCGACCTCAATCTTTGCGAGGGTCGGGTTGAGCTTCTCGACGGCGGTCTTCACGTCCGTGATCTCCTCATATAGTTTCGGTGCGGCACGAATCGTGTGTGCCGCGGTTGCTTAGTGGAAAGAGCGCCGCGACTGCGTGCGTCGCGGCAACCGTTTCACGTCGGGGCGACAGGATTCGAACCTGCGATCTCCTGCTCCCAAAGCAGGCGCGTTAGCCAAGCTACGCCACGCCCCGTGAAACCGACCGTGTTGTGCACTTGCGTGTTTTAACACAGTCAGTGCCCTAGTTTACCTGTTTTCCCGCTAAATGCCCAACACAGCGGCTCGTGCACGGTTTATTTCCACTGAGCGCGTACTGCCCTAATAAGGATGCGCAGACCGGCACAAAAAAGATGAGACGAGCACCCGCAAGAACCCGCAAAGCCAGCACACAAAACCGTGCCAACACGCCTAAGAGTTTGACAGCACAGACGGAACCTCGTTACTATGGTCAAGTTCCATTCCGGGGATGTAGCTTAATGGTAAAGCCTCAGTCTTCCAAACTGATTACGCGGGTTCGATTCCCGTCATCCCCTCGAGATTTAGGGTCTCGACGCTTTCGCGTCGAGGCCCTTTCTTTTTCCCTCGAGCGGATGACGGGAATCCCTTCCGCATGCGGATTTGTTTCCTCGCGCGCTCGGAATCCGCACGCTCCAGCTCGTCATCCCCTCCATGCTTTCCTTCAACGACGACGGGAATCGCTTCCGGGCGAAAATGTATTCCCTCGCGCGCTCGGGATTTTCGCCCTCCAGCCCGTCATCCCCTCGAGAACTATCCTGAACGAATCGTGGGAACCGCTTCCACATGCGGATTTGTTTCCTCACGCACTCGGAATCCGCACGCCCCCCCGTCATGCCCAACAATACAGGGCCCCCCACCACACTTACCTCACCCCAAAAAACTTCACTCCAGTAGAATAATCGGAGACAAATACGAATATTTGCACCAATGCGGATTGTATACCGTATAATATGGTACACTTATTCGAAGGTGTTCTATTTCAGATAGGAAAATCCAGTGACCTTGAAGATTAATGAAAAAGCTTTGGAAAAGCTCGTACAGCAACAGATTGCTGCAACGACTCAGAAGTATCAGCATGAGTTTGACCGCATCGCCTCAACTATGAAGGGCAAACCGGTGGAGTTGATCCTGCCGGAACTGCAGAAGTTTGTGAAGCAACAGGGTGGAAATGTTGATAATGCACAGCTGAAGGAGTGGGCTCAGCGCCTCTCTAAGGGCGAGAAATTCATCTTCACTTCATAAGCCCTCACAAGATCAGAGCAGTAGAGCTAAGCGAGGAGCCCCAATTTATTATCGAGGACTCCTCGCTTTTCTCGTATCCACAGCCGTGAGTTAGAGCCGGATACCACTACTTCTGGCAGCCGGGGCACCAGTAGAGTTTGCGGCCTGCGATTTCTTCCATGCGGATGGTGGTTCCGCAGCGGCGGCAGGGCTCGCCGTGGTGCATGTACACGTAGTTGGCGTGGTCGGGCCACGCTTCGGTTTCGGGTACGCCGGGGCGGTCTTCGGGTTCGGTGGTGATGATGCGCCCCACGCGCACGCCGATGACCAGCAGGTGCTTATTGTCTTCCCAGAGTCGCTTCAGCTCCTCGTCGCTGAGGCTCTTGCCGGGGCGTAGCGGGTCAATTTCCTGGCGGTACAGCGACTCGGCGCGGAAGATATTGCCCACGCCGGAGATTGCCGCCTGGTCCATCAGAATCACACCAATCGGGCGGGAGCTCTTACGTGCCGCGCGGTAGAACTGTTCGGGGTCGGCATCCGGGTTGAGCGGGTCGGGGCCGAGCTTGGAGCGGACGGTGCGCACCTCCTCCGGGGTGAGGGTACGGCAGATAGTAGGGCCCACCAGGTCCGCCCAGCCGTGCTCCGAAACAATACGGCAACGCACCGTACTCTTCGGTTCGGGAGGACCGGCGTAAGGCTCCCCCTCCCCCGCCGCGTATTCTTTTTCGCCGATCTTGCGGGGCGCGCCAATGCTCGAAGCACCCGTGAACGTCTCGTCCCCGCCGAAGCTCCAGTTACCGTAAATACCCAGGTGCACGTTCAGGGTCAGGTCGTTCTCGAAGGTCACGAACAGGTGCTTACCGTGCGCGTACGCCCCGGTGATGGTGTGCCCGTCCAGCAGGGCGGCACCCTCGGCGTAGCGGCCCTGCGGGGAGGAAACCTGCACGCACTCGCCGGTGAAGACGTCACTGATTTGGCGGGCAATACGGTGGATAGAGTGGCCTTCGGGCACGGGTTCTCCTCGAAAACTTGTCGGCTAGAATATAGTGCGGATTATATGGGGTGCAGAGACGACTGAGGCGCATAGCCTGCACTATGCGCCTCATATTTTTAGAGCTTAGGCAGCGTCAATCTGCTTGCCGGCAATGTCGCCGGTCTGCTCGTACTCAGCCAGCTGACCGATACGGCGTGCGTGACGCTCCTCGTTGGTCCAGGGGGTAGCCAGGAAGACCTTGATGATTTCCAGTGCTTCTTCCTTGCTGTGCTGGCGGCCGCCCACAGCTACAACCTGTGCGTTGTTGTGCTCACGAGCCAGTGCCGCGGTGTCGTGGTTCCATGCCAGAGCCGCACGGATACCATCAACCTTGTTCGCAGCCATCTGCTCGCCGTTGCCGCTACCGCCCAGCACAATACCCAGGGAGTCCAGACCAGCCTCGCGGTCACGCTTCACGCCAAGGGCTGCGTTAATGCAGAACGAAGGGTAGTCGTCCAGCGGGTCGTAGTCGGCGGGGCCGTGGTCAATCATTTCGTAGCCCGCAGCGGTGAGGGACTCGATCAGGTAGTGGCTCAGTTCGAGGCCAGCGTGGTCGGTTGCGATGTGTACGCGCAAGGTACTCTCCTGGTGATTTTGTCTTGGTGTGACGTGCGTTTGTGCGTTCGTGGGAGGCGCCGGTTCTCAGTTCTGAGCGCCGTTGCTAGAGTGCGCCGCGCATCCATCAGGTGGGATACGCTCCCCCGCTTGGGTTTTTTCTATCTTAACTGTATCGAATTCGCGCGGGTTCGGGTAATGCGGAGCCTTCTAGACCCCCACCTATACGGTAGACTGTGGGATATGGCACTTTTTGGTGTCCCGATTCGCCGCGCCCAAACTTGAACGCCTCCAGCGCTACGTATGCAGCGTCGCAGGAGCCGCGCACCTCGGGAACCAGCGCACCATGACAGGGCGTGTCAACACGGCACGCTATTCACATCTAAGGAGAGGGAGCTGTATGCCCGGCCTGAACCTAACCCGCAATGAGGCAACCGAACGCGCATCCATTATTAAGCGCGTGCACTCGTACCGTATTGAACTCGACCTGCCGAAGGACAAAGACGTCTTCTCCTCGAAGGTTGAAATCCGCTTCGACGCTCAGGAAGGTGCCTCCACCTTCATTGACGCCATCACTTCCTCGGTCAAGTCCATTAACCTCAACGGCGAAGAGCTGAGCACCGACCTGGCTGACGGCGAGCGCATCCAGCTGCCGAACCTGGCGGCTGAGAATACCCTGGTCATTGACGCAGAGATGTTCTACACCAACACCGGTGAGGGCCTGCACCGTTTCGTAGACCCCGCCGATGGCGAAGTGTACCTGTACTCCCAGTTTGAGGTGCCGGACTCCCGCCGCGTGTTCCCCGTCTTTGAGCAGCCCGACCTGAAGGCTGAATTCGAGTTTATTGTGCGCGTTCCCTCGCACTGGGTGGTTGTGTCGAACCAGCCCGAGGTGAAGGTTGAGGAGAAGGAGTGCGGTTGCGGCCGTGCGAAGACTTGGTTCTTCAAGCCGACCCCGCGCATGTCTTCGTACATTACCGCGATTGTCGCTGGCCCCTACGAGAAGGTCACCAGCGAGCTGACCAACTCTGAGGGTCGCGTCATTCCGCTGGGTGTGTACGCCCGTAAGTCCCTCATGCCGTTCGTTGACGCTGAGGACATGTTTGAGCTGACCCGTCAGGGCTTCGAGTTCTACGAGGAGCAGTTCAAGACCCCGTACCCGTTCGAGAAGTACGATCAGCTGTTCGTGCCCGAGTTCAACGCCGGTGCAATGGAGAACGCTGGCTGCGTGACCTACCTGGAGACTTACGTCTTCCGCTCCAAGGTTGCGGAGGCTCTGCGTGAGCGCCGCGCTATCACCGTTCTGCACGAGCTGGCTCACATGTGGTTCGGCGACCTGGTCACCATGAAGTGGTGGAACGACCTGTGGCTGAACGAGTCTTTCGCTGAGTTCATGTCGACCCTGGCTGCTGCGGAGAACACCCGCTACGCCAAGGAGGCGTGGGCTACCTTCGCCGCGTCGGAGAAGACCTGGGCGTACCGTCAGGATCAGCTGTCTTCGACTCACCCGATTGTGGCTGAGATCCGTGACCTTGCCGATGTTCAGGTGAACTTCGACGGCATTACGTACGCGAAGGGCGCTTCGGTGCTGCGTCAGATGGTGGCGTGGGTTGGCCAGGAGAACTTCATGGCTGCTCTGAAGGTGTACTTCGATAAGCACAGCTGGGGCAACACCGTTCTGGACGACCTGCTGGTTGAGCTGGAGCGCACCTCCGGCCGTGACGTGCGTGCGTGGAGCGCCAAGTGGCTTGAGACCGCTGGCGTGAACACCCTCGCCGTTGAGGTTGAGAACGACGAGGCTGGCAACATTTCTTCGCTGGGTATTCGCCAGTCCTACGCTGAGGGCTTCGAGACCCTGCGCCCGCACCGTGCCGTGATTGGTTTCTACAACCTGGTCGACGGCAAGCTGACCCGCACCGACCGCATCGAGCTGGACATTGACGGCGAGCTGACCGTGGTTGAGGAGGCTCTCGGCAAGAAGCGTCCCGACCTGCTGCTGCTGAACGATGAGGACCTGGCGTACGCCAAGATTCGCCTGGACGAGCGTTCCATCGAGACCGCTATCAAGCACCTGGGCGACATTGATTCGTCCGTGGCTCGCGGCGTGGTCTGGGGTTCGCTCTGGGATACCGTGCGTGACGCTCAGATGCCGGCACGTAAGTACGTTGACCTGGTGCTGAACAACATCGGTAAGGAGACCAACTCCACCGCTCTGCGCACCCAGATCAACAACCTGTCCGCTACTCTGCACTCCTTCGTAGCTCCTGAAGCTCGCGAGGAGACCCGCCACCGTGCCGCTGACCGTCTGTGGGAGCTGGCATGCGTTGCAGAGCCCGACTCGGATGCTCAGCTGCAGCTGCTGCAGGCGTTCATCAACCAGACCCGCACCGAGGAGCAGTACGACAACGTGCAGCGCCTCTTCGAGGGTGAGCTGACCCTTGAGGGACTGGACATTGACGCTGACCTGCGTTGGAACCTGGTGTGCCGCCTGGCTACCGGTGGCCGTTTCTCCGCCGAGCAGATTGCTGCGGAGCTGGAGAACGACAACACCGCAAACGGTCAGCAGTACGCCGCTCAGGCATACGCGTCGATTCCGACCGCGGAGGCTAAGGCTGAGTACTGGAACAAGATCATGGTGACCGGCGAGCTGTCGAACATGATTCAGCGTTACGCTATTTCCGGTTTCAAGTCCGGCAAGCCCGAGCTGATTGCCCAGTACGATGAGCCGTACTTCGAGCAGATTGAGGGTATTTGGCGTTCGCGTTCGCACGAGATTTCCATGCAGATTATTGGTGGCATGTACCCGAGCGAGCCGACCGCTGAGCTGCTGGAGCGTACCGAGGCGTACCTGGCTTCTCTGCCTGAGGATGCTGCGGCTCTGTACCGTCAGATTGCGGAGGCACGCGACGGCGTGGCTCGTGCGCTGAAGGTTCAGGCGGCTGACATCTAACAATGCTTGTGAGCTGAGGCGGGTTCATTGCCTGCTCTCATAAGTTTTTGCTCATAGGTTTTTATTCGTCCCCTTCTACCCCGATTCGGGGTGGGAGGGGACGTTTCTATATGGGGTTTATGCCGGTTCTATTTTGAGTTGTGCCCCAAGTTGCGCACCGGTTTGCGCACCGGTTTGCACACCGGTTTGCGCACCGAGTCTAATTCTTGTCACTGCGGTGCATATTTTTTGTTATTTTCATTTGAATATCCCTCAAAAGCTCTCTACTTGGGGTTGCGCCTATCGTATACTGTTGTGCATGCCTTCTATCAAGTCTCCTATCGCGAAAGTTTCTCTGACCGGCACAATCCTTGCTGTGGTTGCCGCCGGTTCCTTTGGCGTGTACTCCGCAGGAGGCTTCATCGCGCCCGGTGGCACCGCCGCTACCGCTGCTGCGGGCGCCGAGCCTACCCAGTCGGCGCAGGAAAGCCCCAGCGAGTCCCCCTCCCCCGAGCCGACTCCGGAACCGACCACCCCGGCGCAGAAGATGGAACGCACCGCGCAGAACGCCTTCGGCAAGGAGGGCGCGCAGGCAACCGGTGAGATTCAGGCGCCGTTCCCCACCTCCGCTGATGCCGCCGACATGCTGGTTCAGCAGTTCAAGGGTGGCGTGGTCATGTACACCCCCAAGTACGGTCCGGTTGCGGTGGAATCCGGCGTCTACGAGCACTGGTGGAAGCAGCGCGGGTACAGCGACTTTGCCGGTTGGGAGGGTCTGCCGGTGAGCTGGCGATCCAAGAAGGGCGTTCTGTACACCAAGTTTGAGAAGGCTGAACTCTACTGGGATAAGGCGAACGGTCTGCCGCGTAACACCAATGTTCTTGGCGCTAAGGATGCCCTGGTGATTGGTGACTCGCAGGTGACCGCAACCTCCTGGGTTGGTTTGGGTCTGAAGCAGGCAGGTTTCGTCCCGTACCTGTTCCGTTGCGGCGGCATCGGTTTTGTGACTGCCCGCGAGGGTGTGTGCCCCTCCTACTATCAGGGTGTGATGGGTGGCCGTTGGGCTCTGCCGAGCGGTAACCCCGGCGTGATTTACCTGGACGCCTCCGGCAATGACATTTATATTCACGAGGATGAGACGAAGGCGCGCGAGCACGTGAACGCTCACCAGACTCAGGTCATTGAGCAGCTGCGACGTATGTACCCGTCGTCGAAGATTGTGTTCGGTGGTGTGGTGTCTATGGATGAGGCGTCTGCACCGGATAAGCAGGTGGCGCATAAGCGTCACGTGGCAAACGAGGTGGCAAGGCAGGGTGCCCGCGAGACCGGCGTGCTGTTCATGGACACCTCGGGCTGGCAGAGCCTCTACCTGGCTGAGGGTGACATGGCTGATGGCGTGCATCTGAAGGAGAAGGCGCACCATAAGCTGGCGGGCCCCTTTGCGACTCGTCTGCGTGAACTGCTCGGCACCGCGTAAACTAACTGTGTAATCAGCCGAGTACATCAGCTTCGATCAACGTATAGAGCATCAAGAATGAGGCGCCGGGAGGATTGAATCCTTCCGGCGCCTCATCCGTTTGAGTGGGTTACCCACCGCAGCTCTCAAGTTAGTGTGCGGGTTTTATGCCGCGACGTTTGCCTGGCGTTCCTTCGCCTCGGCCTTCTGGTGTGCGAGCACGCCCTCCGCAAGGCGACGCTTCTGACGCTCACGAGCGGCTTCCTTCTCACGCTGCTCGGCAGCCCAGGCGACCGGGTCAATGTCGATCGACTCGTAGTGCCATTCGCCAATGTAGTCGCGAATCGGGGCGACCCAGGTGACGGGAATGCCGCGGCGCAGGTACACCTCGTGGTCGGTGTCTTCAAAAGCGTGGATAATGCGGTTGCCGTCAGCAATCAGGGACTCAATGACGGAGTCCTTCCATGCGGGGCTGTTGGAGCCGTCGTTGCCGGGCTTAGCGAACACGTGCTTGGGTTCCAGACCTGCGCGGGCGATGAACTGGTTCAATTCCTTCATGTAGGTGCCATCGCGGCCGGTAATTACTACGACCTCTGCGCCGGTGTCTGCCGCGATTTCGCGAACACGGTCGGCAATTTCAACATTGACCGTGGCGTTGCGGATGGCCTTGAAGAATCGGCGGTTACTTGCGAAGAAACCGGTCAGGTACTTGTCCATCTGATCTCGGTTGCTGGCAAGGGTACCGTCAATGTCGACTGCAATCAGATCCATATAGGTCTCACTTTCGATCCGTACGGGAAGAATGCGCCTGGTGAGGGCGCGGCGGAAGAGTTCCCGTGCGGTGTGGCTGGTAATCGGTGTGTCAAAGACGCCCCGGTGAAAGGGCGTAGTCTTTCTAGAATACCCTATTTTCGTAAAGTAATGCCCTATCGAATGTCATTATTACAACTACCCTATTGATGTCATACAGCATAGAAAACCGCTGGTGGCGCAGGCAAAGAGCCCACACCACCAGCGTAAAGAGTCTAGAAATGTCTCGAGGAAAGTTAGAGTAGCGAACCGGACCCGCGGCGCACCAGCACCATACCGGCGGGCGCCACAATGCGCAGCCACTCCTCCGAACCAACATGCGCAGCGAACAGCGGCAGATCGCCCGTGAAGCCTTCCGGGATGAAACCAAACACGCGCAGGGCGAATGCCGCGCCGGTCGGTACAAGCACGGTATCGAACTCAGGTAGGTACTCCAGCACCATATCGGAGGACCAAATACGCGAGCGCACCGTAGAAAGCACAGCAGCGCCGGGGTTCTCGGGCAGGGCGCGTTCTACCGCCTCCAGGCCTTCTGCGGTGGCGCGGTGGAACTCTTCAACCGGGACGGTACCAACCTCGTACCAGCCGCTGAGCGGGGCTGACTTGCCAGCCCAGCTGGCGTTGACGGTCACCGGCGGCATGAACAGCACCAGCTGCGGGTTCTCTTCGTTGCTCTGTTCTTCTGCCTGCTTCTGCAGACGCGCCAGACGGTCCAGCAGCGCCTGCGCCTGTACGGTCATGTCCAGGGTCGAGTCAGCCAGCAGGTGCAGGGCACGCAGACCCATAATGACCGGGGTGTCCGAGGAGGCGTCCTCCGGCTCCAGGGAACAGGCGAATACCGCCACCACGCGGCCGCGCGCGGTCAGTCGGATAGCGGCGTCCGGGTTCACCGCCAGGGCGCGAGAAATGTAGGTGGCAAGGTCCTTGACCACTGCGGCACCCTGCGCGCCGCCGGGCAGGATCAGGTAGGGCTCCTCCACGCCTTCGTGGGGGTTGTACTTAAGCTCAATGGGTGCTGCCGCATTCGGTACGCTGTTCTGATCGGGAGCGTTCTCCTGCACGGGGGTATTGTCAGGGGTGGTTTCAGACGGCGTAGTCATTTCTGCTCCTTTTCGGCGTAGGCCTGCTCGGTGGCAAGTTGGTGGGTGATATCTGCGATGGTGTGTTAGGCAGACGTTCCGGATCGACAATCCGGGTCATCGTTCCTAGTCAATGTTCCGAATCAACCTGTCGTGGTTGTCTCAGAGTATGCTCTCCCACTCTACGCCAGAAACCGGTTCATTGAAAACGTGCGAGAATAAAACCATGACCAAGCCCACTGTGACCCAAAACCTCATGCGGATGCTGGACCTCTCCCCCGTGGAGGCGGCGCCCGCCTCCTTCGGTAGCGATGAAGTGTCTACCGGTGTGACGCTCACCCGCGAGCAACCGCGTACTTTCGGTGGTCAGGTTCTTGCCCAGTCGATTATTGCCGCCGACCGCACGGTGGAGGGCAAGGACATCCACTCGATTCACGCCTATTTTCTGCGCCCCGGCAATATTGAGCGTGAACTGTTCTTCGCCACTCAGCGTCTGAACGATAGCCGCTCCTTCTCGACCCGCCGCGTGCAGGTGTTCCAGGATGAGGCGCCCATGTTCTCGGCGATTATGTCTTTCCAGGCGGAGAGCCGCGGCCCGGAGCACACCGCGGTCACCATGCCGGAGGTTCCGGACCCCGAGTCCCTGCCGAAGGTCAGCGATTATCTGGGGGAGCTGCCGCATCCGGTGGCTCAGGCTGTGGCGTGGGAGCGCCCGATTGATATGCGCCACGTGGATGCGCCCCTGTACACTCAGCCGGATTCTTCCTCGACAGAGCCACGTGCCTGCGTATGGTTCAAGACCTTTGACCGCCTGGTGCATGCTGATGGTTCTGAGGCATCGGAGGCGGAGCACCGCGCTGCTATCGCCTATGCTTCGGATTACCTGCCGCTGGAGCCGGCTCTACGCCGTCACGGCAAGTTCTGGCTGGAACCGGGCCTCAAGAGCGCCTCGCTGGATCACGCGATGTGGTTCCACCGTTCGGCGCGTGCCGACGAGTGGCTGCTGTACGTGCTGGATTCCCCGAGCGCGCAGGGCGGCAGGATGCTCGCGCAGGGTTCGATTTTCAATCGTTCCGGTGAGCTGGTGGCGACCGTGGCGCAGGAAATGATGTTCCGCCTGCCGGAATATCGATAAAGCAGAGCACCGCTAGGACTACCGGAAGGCGTCAGGCGAACCTGGCAGAGCATACAGAAAGACCGTGTGAGGTGGTTGTCTCACACGGTCTTTCTTATGTTCTAGTGTACGTTCTAGACGGGGCGAAGAAGCTCTTATTTAGCTTCGCCGTCAATCACACCGTCCGGGGAAATGTGCACGGTGCTCTTGGTGCGGCGGGAAACAAAGAAGTCACCCACGAATACCAGACCGGTCACCAGAAGACCCAGTGCTGCCATCCATACTGCCGCCACGCCGTAGATTATCGGGAACAGCACCACGAGCAAGCCCAGAATAAGGGTACCAATAGCAGAGAGCTGCAGGTGGCGTCCGGCGGCGTAGCTCAGGTATTTCACGCCCTGGGCAGTCATCAGACGAATCAGCGCCCACATAATCATCCACGTACCCACAATGGTCGGGATGAAGGTTGCCTGTGCACCCACCGAGGCAGTCAGCAGAATCAGGCCAGCCACCACGGTCAAGATGCCGTCAACCAGGTCCCAGCCGGTACGTGCCTGCTTTGGCGTGCCGAAGTAACGTACCAGTTCAAACACGCCACCAAGCCACACCGAAATGGAGAACACATAACCCAGAACTACCAGCGGAATAGCGGGATTGGCGAACATGTAGATTGCCGCTGCAATCAGCAACAGACCGGTAACCAAGGACATCCAGTTATATTTTGAAAGCATAATGCTCTTCTCTTCGTAATCACATGTGTCAGTTGTACTTACGCACATACCCATTATAAACCGTAAATATGAAGTCCGCCACGATATATCGGTCGCCACTGAGCGAACTATTTCTACCGACGAATAACCCACCACGTAGCGGAACAACACGTGAGATAGCAGGACTATACCCCTTCCCCAGCAGACACAGCGAAGCCCCGCCTCCCCACGCTTCAACAGCATCAGGAGGCGGGGCTTACCACCAAACCCTATCGGGTCAGCTTGCGGTGCACCACGCGGTGCGGCTTAGCAGCCTCAGGGCCGAGGCGCTCAATCTTGTTCTTCTCGTAGGACTCGAAGTTACCCTCGAACCAGTACCACTGATCCGGGTTCTCATCGGTGCCCTCCCACGCCAGGATGTGGGTTGCCACGCGGTCCAGGAACCAACGGTCGTGGGAGACGACCACTGCACAGCCGGGGAATTCCAGCAGCGCATTTTCCAGGGATGCGAGGGTCTCAACGTCCAGGTCGTTAGTGGGCTCATCGAGCAGCAGCAGGTTACCGCCCTGCTTGAGGGTCAGCGCCAGGTTCAGACGGTTACGCTCACCACCGGAGAGCACACCCGCCTTCTTCTGCTGGTCCGGGCCCTTGAAGCCGAACGCGGAAACGTACGCACGCGAAGGCATTTCAACGTTGCCGACCTGGATGTAGTCCAGACCGTCAGAGACGACCTCCCAGAGGCTCTTCTCCGGGTCGATGTTCGCGCGGTTCTGGTCAACGTACGAGATCTTCACGGTCTCGCCGACCTTCAGCTCGCCGCCGTCCAGGGGCTCCAGGCCAACGATGGTCTTGAACAGGGTGGACTTACCCACACCGTTAGGACCAATCACACCGACAATGCCGTTACGGGGCAGGGAGAAGGACAGGCCGTTAATCAGGGAACGGCCGTCGAAGCCCTTCTGCAGGTTCTCAGCCTCAATAACGACGTTACCCAGGCGGGGTCCCGGAGGAATCTGAATCTCTTCGAAGTCAAGCTTGCGGGTCTTCTCAGCCTCCGCAGCCATCTCCTCGTAGCGTGCCAGACGAGCCTTCGACTTAGCCTGGCGGCCCTTAGCGTTGGAGCGGACCCAGTCCAGTTCCTCGCTCAGGCGCTTAGCGAGCTTAGCGTCCTTCTTGCCCTGAACTTCGAGGCGGGAGCGCTTCTTCTCCAGGTAGGTGGAGTAGTTACCCTCGTAGGGGTACAGGTTACCGCGGTCAACCTCGGCGATCCATTCTGCCACGTGGTCGAGGAAGTAACGGTCGTGGGTAATCGCGATGACGGCACCCTCGTAGGACTGCAGGTGCTGCTCCAGCCAGAGCACGGACTCTGCGTCCAGGTGGTTGGTGGGCTCGTCGAGCAGCAGCAGGTCAGGCTTCTGCAGCAGCAGCTTGCACAGTGCCACGCGGCGGCGCTCACCACCGGAGAGGTGGGTGACGGGCATGTCAGCGGGCGGGCAGCGCAGCGCCTCCATCGCCTGCTCCAGCTGGGAGTCGAGGTCCCATGCGTTAGCGGCGTCGATAGCTTCCTGCAGCTGACCCATTTCTTCCATGAGGGCGTCGAAGTCAGCGTCGGGCTCAGCCATGAGGGCGGAGATTTCGTTGAAGCGGTCCAGCTTGGACTTGATTTCGCCCACGCCTTCTTCAACGTTGCCCAGAACGGTCTTCTCTTCATTCAGCGGCGGCTCCTGCATGAGGATGCCCACACTGTAGCCTGCGGTCAGGCGCGCCTCACCGTTGGAGGGCTGGTCGAGGCCAGCCATGATCTTCAGGATGGTCGACTTACCCGCGCCGTTCGGACCAACCATACCGATCTTGGCGCCGGGGAAGAACGACATCGTCACGTCGTTAAGGATGACCTTGTCGCCCACAGTTTTGCGGGCCTTGATCATCTGATAAATAAATTCAGCCATAGTTACCTATTTTAGCGTGGATTCGGCTGAGGGTACGAGAGTTTTAGGTTGCATGCTATGCGAAGTACCACGCGGGTACTAGACTCGAAGCTATGAGCACAAACCCCTCCCCCAAACTTCTGGCACCCGAAGACCTCGAACATACCGTTGACCGCCTCACGCTCGCCATGCCGCTGGCGACGCGCGATCAGCCATTCGGGCCCGAGCACACGGTGTACCGGGTAGGCGGCAAGATCTTCGCCATGTACACGGAAGGCATCGGCTACCCCATCGTGAATCTCAAAACCGACCCGGAAGAATCCGAGGTGCTACAGCGCATCTACCCGAGCATTATTCCGGCATGGCACATGAATAAGCGGCACTGGATCTCTGTGGGAGCCGGCGAGGGCGTGACCGAGCGGGTGCTAGAAGAGCTGGTCGAGGATGCATACCTGCGCGTCATGTACTCGCTGCCCAAGGCAAAGCGGCCCATCGAGTTCCGCGAGCGCCCGGTACCCGAAAAGCACTAGGGCCTGAAGGAATCTTTTAAACAGCGGAGCGGGTGAGCTTCGGTCCGGACCACCGAATCGCTCACCCGCTAAGCAAAGCACTTTCTATCCGCGGCTGGGAGGGTCATCAACCACGATGAACGCTCGAACCACCAAGCTCCCATCCCATATATTGCGGGGTCCAGTACCATGCACCACTTGTGTGAATACGTGATAGTTGAGTCGGCTCCCCTGCCAGACCTTCCTATGCAGAGGAGGTACTCACACGGGTGCGCTGAATATTCCCTTGAGTGACTCGGCTGTCTCATGCGATGTAGCCGAGAGGGGATCGCTGTCCTCGCCCGAACTACCGGCACGGACGAAGTGTGCTCTCGGGAACAATAATAACCTTTTTGCATTAAAGTGTCACTTTCGGATTGAAGGATTTCAGGGGCATTTATTGACCATAATTCAGGTGTTTTATAACACTGAACCCACATATCCAATCACAGCGAAATACCCGCGGATTTTAAGCCCCGAAAAATCAAGGAGGGGCCACGCTGACCCTTCCTTATACCGCCTCCACATGGGCTAATACCCACTTAAAGCAATATTCAGAAAAGTCAGCGCGACCCCTCACTATATGAGATAAATTCTTCATCTCACATGGGCTTCAGCCATAAATCCGGTCAGACGCAGACAAGCACAGATGTTAGTCGTCGAACTCTACCTTCTCGAAGCTCATGGTGCCGTCAGCGTGAGAGACAACAGTGTTCGGGTCACGCTCACGACGAGCCGCCGCGTACGCATCGTGGCTTGCCTCATCAACCCAGCGGGTCACCACAAAGTAGTCGCCGCCCTCATCCAGGGGGCGCCACAGCTCAAAACCCTCAAAGCCGGGGAAAGAGTCAGCAATGTGGCGGGCAGCAGCGAAGCGCTTCTCCAGCTCAGCCTGGTTGTCGCCAACGACAGCAAGACGGTGAACCTTAACAACGGACATGTGTCCTCCTTCTGTTGAGTACGTGCTTTCAACGATGAAAGCGTATTACCACCTCGCACCACCTATAGGTAGGCTATGTTCTTAGCGAGGTTACCCTCAGAATAACGGTTTGCAGGCACAAAAAATAGGGGTCAGCGCCAACTAACAGTTATATGACGCTAACCCCCATTCAGAGAATCACGAGGCACCCACAAGCACCCGTTCGAAGCTTAGGAATCCGGCTGGGTCTGCACGGTATTAGGCTGCACGGTATTAGACTGTGCAGTATCAGACTGTGCCGCCTGAGCCGCACTATCAGCCTGCGTTGCGGGGTTCTTCTTCGCCTTCTTCTGAGCCGCCTTCGCCGGGTTCGCAAAATGCACCCCGCGCTCAGCCAAGAAACGGCGGTCCTTCTTATCCCACTGCTCCACCGGGTACGCCTCCAACAGGTCCGGGCGGCGCTCAAGGGTGCGCTCAATCTGACGGTCACGACGCCAACGCGCAATCGCACCGTGATTACCCGACAGCAGCACCTCCGGCACCTCACGCTCACGCCACACCGCGGGCTTCGTGTACACCGGATACTCCAGCAGACCGCCCGTATGCGACTCCTCCTCCAGGGAGGCGGGGTTACCCATCGCGCCCGGAATCAGGCGGGTGATAGCCTCAATCATCGCCATGACCGCAACCTCGCCACCGTAGAGCACGTAATCGCCCAGGGATACGGGCATCACGCGGAAGCTCTCCTGCGCCCAGTCCAGCACACGCTCATCAATGCCCTCGTAGCGCGCCGGAGCGAAGACAATATGCTTCTCCTCCGCCAGCTTGTACGCCATCGCCTGATCGAAAACGGCACCCGCCGGGGACGGGACAATCAGCAGCGGGCGGGTATCAGCGGCGGGTTCGGCGGGCCCAGTGCCCTCAGACTCGGCACCCTCAGACGCATCTTCGGTAGCGGCGTTTAGCGGGGAGGCGGCAAGCACCTCATCCAGCGCCAAACCCCACGGCTCCGCCTTCATCACCATGCCCGCGCCACCGCCGTACGGAGTGTCATCCACCGTGCGGTGACGGTCAAACGTGTACTCACGCAGATCGTGCAGGTGCAGATCCACCAGACCCTTCTCGCGTGCCTTACCCAGCAGGGACAGCTTCAGCGGCTCCAGATACTCGGGGAAAATCGTGACCACATCGTAGCGCACGGACTACTCCCCCGCCTGCTCGGTCGCCTGCGCAGAATCCTGCTCAGCGTCCTCGACCAGGTCAATCAAACCCGCCGGAGGGGTCAGCAGCACAAAGCCGGGCTCATCCTCGGTCGAGGGAACCACCTCGGGCACAATCTCCTCAACAAACGGAATCATGATCTCTTCACCCGCACCGGAGGCAAGACGCGGCGAACGAGCCAGCTTAATCAGCAGCAAATCCTGAACCGGCATGGTCTGCAGACCGGTCACCTTACCCAGCGGCTTACCCACAGCCGGGTTATCCACGGGGCTCTCACCCTCGGGCACGTCAGCGAGCAGGTACACGGGCAGGTTCACCAGCTCCTGCTCGTAGAAGCCCTCTTCGTCGCCCTCATCCTCGGGCACCTCGTAGACCAGGCGGCTACCGCGTAGCTCCTCAGCCTGGTTGCGGGTGGTCACCTCATCAAAACGGACCACCAGAATCTTCTTGTTCCAGCGGGCACCGGCAACCGTCAGCTCACCGGTAGGCGCCACCGAAGCAGCGGCAGAGCCGGGCTTAAAATTCTCGATACCGAGCACCTCACCGCGGGCAAAACGCTCCTGCGGGGCATCAGTAAAGAGCTGAACCGTCACCTCACCACGAATACCGTGCGGCTTACCGATACGAGCCACCACAACCTGCATAATTTTCCTCCGCTGGATACAAGCTAAAAACCTACGCCGCGCACGTGCACGGCTCCCACTATTCTACCGGGCACTCCGGACGGGCGCATTCTGCCGCCAGCCCCGCTCACAGGCCCCGGGTACGCGAACGCCCCCGCCTCCGGAAAACCGGAAACGGGGGCGCTTCAAACGTTACGAGCTAGCGTCGCTTCTTGTCGGTGTCGATAATGTCGATACGCATCGGCTCGCCATCAGAAATAGCGTCCATCACCAGACGGATGCTCTTGGCGGTACGACCGGACCTGCCGATAACTCGGCCCAGGTCATCCGGATGCACGCGAACCTCAAGGGTCTCGCGGTGACGCTGAGTGCGCAGGCGCACCTTCACGTCCTCCGGACGATCGACAATCCCTCGAACCAGGTGTTCGAGTGCGTCAGCCAACATGATTACTCAGCTGCTTCCTCAGCCTCAGCCTCGGGAGCTGCTTCCTCAGCAGCCTCTTCAGCCTTCTCAGCCTTGGGGGTGATAGCCTCGGGCAGGATCACGGAACCCTTTTCGGGAACAACGAACTCAGCCTTAGCCTCGACGGGCAGAACCTTGGACTCTGCCTTCTCGCCCTTGAATGCAGCCCAGTCGCCCGAGAGCTTCAGCAGAGCCAGAACCTGCTCGGTCGGCTGAGCGCCGACGGAGAGCCAGTACTGAGCACGCTCAGAGTTGATCTCGATACGCGAGGGGTGCTCGGTCGGGTGGTAAATACCGATCTCTTCGATGGTCTTACCGTCGCGCTTGACGCGCGAATCAGCGACCACAACGCGGTAACGAGGATCGCGGATCTTACCCATACGCTTGAGACGAATCTTAACAGCCACTTTAGTGGTTACTCCTGTTTCATAATTTGGTGCGAGGCACACGGTTCAGCACCCGTGGGGCGGGCCATTCACGGCGCCTCTATGGACACAACGGCGCGCGAAGAGAGGGGTCGCGCGTCGCCGGGTACTCAGCTAGGGTATCAGAGCCCAAGATTTTAAGCTAGCGACACGGAAAAATAATTGCCGCAGGCACCGAACATCACTTTTAAACAGCGTTCTGTGCCCGTAATGTACCCGGCTATGCCCGGCCACTCGGCTGTTACTCGGCTCAAATGGCTGCCCCGGCAAACCCCTCATCAACGAGCTCTAGTCAAGGATATTAGGAGTCGAGGTTGCTCATCTCCAGAGTCTCCCCCGTCTCCAGGGCGCGGTAGCACTCGCGCAGACGCTCCACCATCGACGGGCGCACATACCCCTCCAGGTTCTCCGGAGCCACCCACTCGTAGGTCACCAGCTCGGCGTCCTGCAGGGTAATCTTCGTATCCGCCGCAATCACGCCGCCATCATACATGTAGTAGGTCGAATCGCCCCACACGCCCAGCGACAGGCCGTGGAAAATCAGCAGCACGCGACCCAGCTTCAGGTTCAGGCCCAGCTCCTCCACAATCTCACGCTCGCAACCGGGCTTGGGGGCCTCGCCCGCCTCCACGGTGCCGCCGGGAAGAATCCAGCCGTCCTTATAGTTCGGCTTCACCAGCAGCATCTCGCCGCGTTCATTACGAATCAGCGCGCCCGCCGCCAAACGGCGCGTGGGGAGGGTCGCGATAAAAGCCTTCAGCTCTTCATCGCTCAGATAGGAATCCTTCATGGCTTCTTTCCTTTAGCGGTCGGTTTTCTTCGCAGCACGCTGCCTGATGCTACGCACTATACCCAGGGCACGCTCACGCAGTCCAGAGGGTGCCTGATCCGTGGACGGGGCGGTATCCTCCATCGTGCGGTAGTGGCCCTCACGTAGGTCATCAATGAGAGTGCGCTTGGTCGGGGGCTGCTCACCGGTGGTATCCCCCGGATGCACCAGCTCAGCATCCGCCACCGGGCGGGCATGCTTCTTCAGCTGAGTCTGCTCGAAAGAACGCAGAACCGTCGGAATCAGAGCCGACTCGACCGTAGCGTTCAACGCAAAGAGCGCGGCGGCCACCGAGAACTTGCGGCTCGCCTTACCCCGCGCGCGGCGGCGGCGCGCCACATTTGCCAGGGTCAGGGCGATAGCGCTCTGAGCCGTCACATCCGCGCCCAGGACAAGACCCACGCGGCGGGTCTTCGCACGAATCTGCTCCGGGGTCAGGCGCTTGCGGCGCGAACGCGGAGCGGGATCCTGAGTGGATGAACTCTGCGCGGATGAACTCTGCGGTGCGGGGCTCTGGGACTTCGGAGCCTGGGGCTCGGCATCCTGCGATGAGTTCGGCGCAGGTTCATCGCCCGCCGCGGCATCGTTCTGATGCGCAAGGTCCTGATGAGTGAGGTCCTGATGCGCGAGCGCGGCAGAGCCCTCGGGGGCCTGCTGGCTCACCGTTGCTTCGTGCGATGCCTGCTCCTCGTTCAGTGCCGAGTCAGCCTCGTGCAGGGCACTGTCAAGAGACAGGTAGCCCTCCTCAGTCTCCACGAAGGAATCCGGTGCAGAACCCTCCGGCGAACCCATGTGGGTGTACTCGTAGGGAATGTGCGCGTTATTGATCGCGTCCATCCACTCGGCGAGGGTCACGCGGCGACCGGTAGCCACGAGGCGGTAGCTACGCTCCATGGGCGAAGTGTAGCCGCCCGGGTAGGGCTCGATTTCCTCGTCGTCCTCGAAGGAATCGGCCTCTGCATCACCGGGCTCAACAGCATCATGGTCAAGGGCGAGCGCCTCAGCAACCGAGTCTTCCAGCGGGAAGGTAACGTCCAGAGCTTCAGAAGTCTGCGCCTCATCAGTAGCTTCAGCCTCAGCTGATTCAGCAGAACCGGCAGGCTGCGCGAGCTCCTCGTCCTCGTTGCCGAAGACGCGAGCCGTGCTAATCGACGCCACATCAAAACCGGTGGTCGGAACCAGCGCCAGCTCGGTAGGAACGTCCAGCAGCTGCAGTACCGACTCGAGCGCCAGGGTGTTGCTCGTATCGCGCAGGTACGCGTTCAGGCGGCGGCCGGTAATGGAATCAGCCTCCACGCCAAACATCGCCATGACATTAGCGATGCCCTGCTCGATTTCGTCCTCATCGGAACCGAAAATCTTTGAGCCCGAAAGCTCCGGGGCGCTACCGGGAAGCTCCGAGAGCAAATCCTCCAGCACGCCGCCGAAACGCGCCACTTCCTCACGGCTGAGGGCACGATTCAGGCGCTTAGGCACACGCTGCCAGGTAAACTCCTCCACGATGTTCTCGTAGGGTTCACCGAACGCCTCCAGGTACCACTCTTCATCCGAGTAGGGTTCGCGGGCGGGCTCCTCGTAGACCACCAGGTGCTGCTGGTTCGCGTTGCCCTCAGCAATCAGGGCGTTGCAGTTCAGCAGGCCCAGTAGCGCCATGAGGTCCACCGGGTCGGCAGAAATGAGGGTCCACTCCCCCGCCGGCGCGGCAACAACCTGCCGGGTACCGGCAGGAAGGTACGCCAAAAGAAGCCCGGTAATCATGTCGATGGGCAGGTCAACGAGCATGGCGGCGTCGCCGTCAACGAGGAACTCCAGCTCACCCTGGCCACCGGGCAGGTCTTCCCACACGGTCGCCTCACCCTCCAGGGCGGCACCGGTAACCGGAAGCTGCTCCACCAGCTGCGCCACATAATCCTCAACCGGAGTGCCCACGTGCAGGTGGCCGTCAGCGACCTCCAGCACGTTCATGTAGCCCTCATCGTCCACGGCGCACAGCACGTAGAGCTGCACCTGATGCTCGCCCATCTCGTAGGCAATCAGCTCCGGGGAGGCGGCGGTCGCCTCAATGAGCGCGGCAATCAGCTCCTCATCGGTGGTGGAACGAGCCATGATGCGGCGGCGCTGAATCTTCTCTTCCAGCTCCATGGTCTGCTCGATGCGTTCATTGCGCTGCTTCTCGGCGGTGCGCTCCTCATCCTGGGCGCGCAGGTACTCGGGGCTATCCGACTCACCGGTGCCGGCGGGTGCGGGGGCATCCTCCCACATGTCGGTGAGCTTATCGACGGTCCATTCTTCGCTCTCCAGGGCGGCGGCGAGGCGGTCAACCTTCGTGCGGTCGTTCCAGGCGCGCTGCTTATCGGGGTCTTCCGCCTTCACCTCATCGTGCATGCTGCGGGCTTCACGAATGAGGTTCAGGATAGTTGCGGCAACGTCGTCAACGGCGGGGTCATCGCTCTCACTCGAGTAGACGAGGTCACCCGCCAACTCGGCGGAGTGCTCACCGTATTCGAGGGCGATGCGCGCCCAGACGGGGGTGTACCCGGGAAGGGCGCCCGACTCATCGTCGAAGTCGCCCACAAAGTCGTCTGCGAAGTCGCCCGAAAGGTCGTCTTCAAGCTCCTCTGCGGAAGCATCAGAGAAGCCCAGCGAGCCCTCCTCAGCTACAGGCTCACCTGCAGACTCCTCTACAGACTCGGCGGCAGATTCAGTAGCAGGTTCCTCGACAGAATCATCAGCGAAGGCACGCTGAGACCACGGCGTGACCTGCTCATTCAGCTGATCATCCGCGTTCTCTCGATCCCAATTCTGCTCGTTCTGAGCCATTGATACCTTCCCTTCACACACCCAAACCGGGCACCATACCGGTACGGGTGCGCCCCGTAACCACGTGCGCACCCGTACCACCCCTCACGGGGCTCATATTTGCTCTTACTGCAGGAACTTCTCGAAGCCCTTCGGCAGGTTCATGCTGGACAGATCCATCTCCTGGTTCTGAGCCTGCTGACCGAACGCAGCACCGGCGCGAGCCTGCTGCGCCTTAGCTGCTGCCGCCTCCTGCGCCGCACGCTTCTGCGGGTTACCGGAGCGAGCCTTCTTCTTCTTGTTGTTCTTCGCATTCTTACGAGCGCCACCCGCCGCAGCCGCCATACCGGGCATCTGCATACCGCCGGGCATGCCGGGCATCTTGCCCGAAGCGAGCTTCTTCATCATCTTCTGAGCCTGAGCGAAACGCTCCATCAGCTGGTTCACCTCAGACACGGTCACACCCGCACCCTTAGCGATACGGGCACGGCGAGAACCGTTAATGATGCGCGGAGCCACACGCTCGTGCGGGGTCATGGAGCGAACAATCGCCTCCACGCGGTCAATCTCGCGCTCGTCAAAAGCCTCAAGCTGCTGGCGCATCTGAGCCGCGCCGGGCATCATCATGAGCAGCTTCTTCATGGAACCAAGCTTACGAATCTGCTGCATCTGAGCCAGGAAGTCCTCAAAAGTGAAGTCTTCCTGATCGATGAACTTCTTCGCCATGCGGTCGGCTTCAGCCTTATCCCACTGAGCTTCAGCCTGCTCAATCAGAGTCAGGATGTCACCCATGTCCAGGATGCGGCTTGCCATACGGTCCGGGTGGAACTGCTCAAAGTCAGTGACGTTCTCACCGGTGGATGCGAACATAATCGGCTTGCCGGTCACCGAAGCCACCGACAGAGCCGCACCACCGCGGGCGTCACCATCCAGCTTGGACAGGACCACACCGGTGAAGTCCACGCCCTCGTTGAAGGCGTTAGCGGTGTTCACGGCGTCCTGACCGATCATCGCGTCGATGACGAACAGAAC
This sequence comes from Rothia sp. HMSC061D12, assembly GCF_001836735.1. NCBI lineage: Bacteria > Bacillati > Actinomycetota > Actinomycetes > Micrococcales > Micrococcaceae > Rothia > Rothia sp. HMSC061D12. The sequence continues at coordinate 694,547 of NZ_KV830305.1, forward strand.
TTCGTGCGGCTCAATCGCGTCACGAATGTTACGTGCCTGCTGCATGAGCTCAGCGTCAACACCCAGACGACCCGCGGTATCGACAATCACCACATCGTGCAGCTTAGCGCGAGCCTCAGCCACACCGTCACGTGCCACCTGCACGGGGTCGCCGGTGGGTACGTCAAACTCGCTGGTCACACCGGGGTGCGGCGCGTACACGGGCACGCCCGCACGCTCGCCAACAACCTTCAGCTGGGTCACCGCATTGGGGCGCTGCAGGTCGGATGCAATCAGCATGGGGGTGTGGCCCTGGCCCTTCAGCCAGTGAGCCAGCTTGCCCGCCAGGGTGGTCTTACCGGCACCCTGCAGACCCGCCAGCATGATGATGGTCGGGCCGCTCTTCGCCATGTTGATGCGGCGAGTCGAACCACCGAGGATGCTCACCAGCTCCTCGTTCACAATCTTCACGATCTGCTGGGAGGGGTTCAGCGCCTCGGAAACCTCCGCACCGAGAGCGCGTTCCTTCACGTGGGCGGTAAATTCGCGGACTACGGGGACGGCGACGTCAGCGTCGAGCAGGGCGCGGCGGATTTCGCGGACGGTTGCATCAATGTCTGCCTCGGAGAGGCGGCCCTTGCCGCGCAGGTTCTTAAAAGTTGCCGTCAAGCGGTCGGAGAGAGAATTGAACACGAGCCGTGATCACTTTCTTAACGTTGAGGTGGCCCCCAGCCGCGAAGGCGAACGGGGATGGTTAGTCAGTCTTTAAGGATACAGGATGCGCGCTTTCTCCCCCGCCTCCACCTGTGGATAAGCCGCGCCGGTTCACCCTCAGCTCAGGATTTACGCCGAGGATTTACACTGAGGGGCACCTGTAGCCGAGGCGCACCGGGAGCCCGATGGAAGCGTTCAGCACACGCTCCCCGCCCCGCCACAACGCTCCCAACACGTCAGATAGATTAGATTTTCTAGACAGCCTGGGTTAGAATTCTAAAGGTGTTACGCGTAAACGCGTGATACGCCCGAGTGGCGGAATTGGCAGACGCGCCTGACTCAAAATCAGGTTCTTCGGAGTGTGGGTTCGAGTCCCACCTCGGGCACCAACGCAAAAGCGGCGGGAAAGTTTCAAGCTTTCCCGCCGCTTTTCTGTATCCACTTATACACCTATCCGCGCATCAGATGGGGCAACTACACCAACACACAAAACCGCCGCCCGACCGTGAGAGTTTCACGACCGGGCGGCGGTCTCTATACACCGAGCGTACAGGCTGAGGATTACCCTCAGCTACGCATCGGAAAGAATGGTGAGCGGCCTAGCGCTTGACCTCGTTCTCCTCGTAAGGACGCAGAGTCTCGCGCTCGCCCTCAGCACCGTGGACGCGGTGTACCTGAACCATGTTGGTGGTACCTGCGCGACCTGCGGGAGCACCGGCAGCAACGACGACCAGGTCGCCGGCTTCTGCCAGACCGTTCTTCAGCAGGTACTCGTCCACGAAGTGGAACAGACCTTCCTGGTCGGTGATCATCTCAACCTGCTCAGCGTCAACGCCCCACAGCATGGACAGGAAGGAGCGAACCTTCGAGCTGGTGGTGAACGCGACGATCGGGGTCTCGGGACGCAGACGTGCCAGACGACGTGCGGAGTCACCGGACTGGGTGAAGGTTACGATGAGCTTTGCGTCCAGCTGGTCGGCAATGTTCACTGCTGCGCGGGTGATTGCGCCACCGCGGGTGCGGGGCTTGCGGTCCAGCTCGGGCACGCGGTACAGGCCGCCCTTTTCGGTGTCCTGAACGATTGCGGCCATAGCCTGCAGGGTCAGAATCGGGTACTTACCGACCGAGGTCTCACCGGAGAGCATAACTGCGTCTGCACCGTCGAGGATTGCGTTAGCGCAGTCAGAAACCTCTGCACGGGTGGGGACGGGGTTGTCGGTCATGGACTCGAGCACCTGGGTTGCCACGATGACGGGCTTTGCCCAGCGGCGTGCCATGTCGATGGCCTTCTTCTGGACGAGGGGAACCTCGGAGAAGGGCAGCTCAACACCGAGGTCACCACGAGCGACCATGATGCCGTCGAACTTGTCGATGATGTCCTGCAGGTTATCGACTGCCTGGGGCTTCTCGATCTTGGCGATGACGGGTACGCGGATACCCTCTTCTTCCATGATCTTGTGGACGGGGTCAACATCTGCGCCGGTACGAACGAAGGAGAGTGCAATGATGTCTGCACCCATCTTCAGTGCGAAGCGCAGGTCGTTCGCGTCCTTCTCGGTCAGCGCGGGCAGGGAGACTGCTGCGCCGGGCAGGTTGATGCCCTTGTTGTTGGAGATGGGGCCACCGACGACCACGCGGGTGCGAACGCGGGTGGGAGTTACCTCAATAGCTTCGAGGCGGATCTTGCCATCGTCGAGCAGGAGCTTGTCGCCGAGCTTCACGTCGCCGGGCAGGCCCTTGTAGGTAGTGCCACAGATTTCTGCGGTACCTTCAACGTCTTCGGAGGTGATGGTGAAGTCTGCGCCGGGCTCAAGGTATTCCTTGCCGTTTGCGAAACGCTCGAGGCGAATCTTGGGGCCCTGCAAGTCGGCGAGGATAGCAACGTCCTTACCGAGCTTTGCAGACTCTTCACGGATGGTGTTGTAGCGTGCCTGGTGCTCGGCGTGGTCACCGTGGCTCATGTTCAGACGGGCGACGTTCAGGCCAGCCTTGATTGCCTCGGAGATCTTCTCGGGGGACTCGATTGCCGGACCGATGGTTGCAACGATTTTTGCGCGCCTCATGTACCTAACCTTTGTGTGTTGTTTTGTGTGACCACTGTGGGTTCACACTGATTTTCAGGGGAAGACTGACGTCAAATTCCCAATTATTCCCACGCGTTCTAACAGGTAGCCACATGCCGGATGCGTGGGACTCTTTCTCAATTATAGGGGTTTTACACCCTCTTGGGTATGCTTCTCCCAACTCTTTCCACCGAAGAAATTGTGTTTCACGTCGCATTTTGAACATCACCCCCTCCCCATCGAGCACACCACAGAAAGCCGGTTTTTACCCCCATCACCCCCACCTCGCCCGGAAAGTAAATTAGGGTGCTTTTTACCTATAGATAGCCAGCGCTGCGCAATATTTAGTCACACTCGAGAACCTTCGATCGTATTTCAAAAACATAGAGACACTCAGAGTGGGCTATGAGAAGATAGATAGGGCGTCCAAGAGCTAGGCGATTTCACATTTTCGCGCGCCTAGCCTATATTGGAACCCATAATTAGTATTTGAAATGCGAAATATATCTGGAAGGTTCACAGATGACTACTCGCGTGCTGATTATCTTCGGCTCCACCTACGGCTACACCGAACAGTACGCCACCTGGCTGGCAGAAGATCTGCGTGCACTCCCGCAGGCTCCCGAAGTTGAGACTGTCCCCGCCTCCAAGGTCACCCCCGAGCAGGCAGAGGCATTCGACGCCTTCGTGATTGCCGGCAGCGACTACGGTGGATTCCTCAACGGTGCACCGGCACTTCGCAAGAAGATTCTGCCGATTATTGCCCCCAAGAAGAACCGCACCGCGTTCTTCACTGTCTCCTTCACCGGTGAATACTCGAAGAAGCTGCTCGACAAGGCCGTCGCCAAGAGCTACACCCCCGAACTGACCGAAGGACGCCCCGTCTACCACCTGCGTGGCGGCATCGACTTCGACAAGATTTCGCTGGCTCACAAGACCGCCCTGAAGGGTCCCGTGCGCGCATGGCTCATGGCAAACCCGCACCCGAACGAAGGTATTCAGCAGATGCTCGAATGCTACAAGACCGGCAAGGCTGAGTACATCGACCGCGAGACTCTCAAGCCGCTGATTGAGGACATCGCCAAGTTCCTCTAAGCCCTTCGGGAAACATAAGCTTTCGCCTCTTCCCACCCGCTCTTTCAGCCGGACATTAGAACCTGAAAGAGCGGGCGGGAAGAGTCGAGAAAAACGTGCCGACAGGCACCATATACGTGGTCGATGACTCTTCATCTCTCCTGCATCGACCATGAAACTCCGGGTACCGGTGCGAGGCCGCGCCAAATTACAGTATCCGGAACATGAGGGGTGGGTCTTTGTGTGTGCGGCCCACCCCTTTCCTTATGCCCAAAAGCCAAAGCCCCGGCAGCGTAGCCTCCGACAGAGCAGTCCACAGAGTGAAATTCTCAACGCCCCGGCGTGTCGCACACCTAAAATTTTTCACAAAAACTGAGTCCATAAATGCACCGACAAGCCGCAAAACCAAATAGGTCCCCCCAAAGACGCCGATTTACTGTGCACTCCGTGAAAAATATGCCACCAGAAAGGCGCCTCCAAAACATTGCGCACAGCAGTGCAGATACCGTAGGCTGTTAGCTGTGTCCACCGGTTGACACAACAACAGTTGATATACCCCAATAGTCAACTACCCACATATTCGCTCGTAAGCCCGAACACACAAGGCTACATCGACACATCCACCTCTCAAATACAGGCAAAACTATGAAGAAACTCCAGACTGCCGCGCGCTCTGCGGCAGCCCGCTCCATCATGGCGTCCGCAGGTGCACTCTCCCTGGTCGCCGCCTCTCTCACCTCTGTTCCTGCAGCCTTTGCAGCTCCCAGCGCGAGCGCAGCGGCAGAGGTCAACACCAACGCATCCTACGAGGAGCTCACCTACGCCCCCGCCCCGGATGCATCCCTCGTCGAACACTCCAACCCCGCCATGGGTGCGGGCGAGCGCGAGCGCCTGGGCACCGCGAACGCACGCACCGGCGCAACCTCCCCCGCTTCTACCGCAACCCTGAGCGGTATTGCCGCACACCAGAGCTCCGCGCAGGGCGTGGCATCCGGTCAGGCACTGGCACAGGGCCGCTCCGCGTGGACCCCCTCCGGCGGCACCCTCGGCATGGATGTCTCCTCACACCAGCAGAACGTGGACTGGGCAAGCGCCTACGCCGCAGGTTCCCGCTTCGCCTACGTGAAGGCAACCGAGGGCGGCTACTACACCAACCCCTACTTCGGTCAGCAGTACAACGGTTCGGCGCAGGTCGGTATGGTTCGCGGTGCCTACCACTTTGCGAACCCCCGCACCTCTTCGGGTGCCGATCAGGCACGCTACTTCGTGCAGAATGGTGGCGCGTGGACTGCTGACGGCCAGACCCTGCCCGGCCTGCTGGACATCGAGTTCAACCCCTACCCCGCCTACGGCAACACCTGCTACAACATGACCCCGGCGCAACTGACCGCGTGGACCCGCGACTTCGTGGACACCTACCGTTCGCTGACCGGACGCGACCCCATGGTGTACACCGCGACCTCCTGGTGGTCACACTGCGTGGGTTCCCAGCAGTTCGGCACCCTGCCGCTGCACCTGGCGAGCTACTCCACCGTGGTGGGTGCAATTCCGGCGGGTTGGAGCGGCTACGACATTTGGCAGTTCACCGACTCGGGCCCGTTCGTGGGTGACTCGAACTTCTTCCCCGGCACCGTGAACGATCTGAAGGTTCTGGCGAAGAACCCGAAGGCTGTGCACCGCAACTGGTCGAACGGCCAGGATCGCGTAGCGGAAGACCGTGCGGCAGAAGATCGCGCCGCTCAGGATTCTAACGTGGTGACCACCGCGACTGGCTCGATTGATATTCGCACCGGCATCGGTAACTTCTGGAATAAGAATCGTTCCTTCTACGGCAACCCGATTGGCACCGAGTACTCTCTGGGTCACGGCGTGTATGCGCAGAAGTTCACCAACGGCAAGACCATCTACTGGACGAACTCTCACGGTTCGCACTGGCTGGTCACCAACGGCGGCCTGGATTATAAGTTCCGCTCGGACGTGGCACGATTCCGCGGCCTGACCACCGACGAGGAAACCCGCTCCGACACCATCGCAGTCTCCTTCGCTAACGGTGAAGGCGCCTACTGGTCCAACGCGTACGGCACCCACATCATCAATGAGCGCGGCTCCATCTACGCGACCTGGCGTGCAGCTGGCATGAGGGGCGTGCCTACCACTGACGAGCAGAATCTGGGCAACGGCATCATCAAGCAGGAATTCACCGGTAGCACCACCTACGTGTGGTCCGCACAGACCGGCACCCACCGCCTGCACACCGGCGGCGCGTTCTACCACCGTTTCCTGCAGCACCGCGGCACCTGGGGTGCACCGGTGACCGATGAAACCGCCACCTCCACGGGTGCTCAGGTGCGATTCGCCTCCGGCAAGGTGCTGCTCTGGTCGGATGCGTACGGTGCGTACGAGACCAACGGTAACGGCGCAATCTTCAAGCACTGGGAGAAGAATACCGCTCGCTACGGTGCGGCACGCGGCGACGAGTCCTACGCGAACGGCGTGTACTACATGGACTTTGAGCGTGGCACGATCCGCTGGACCGCACAGCGTGGAATCTACTAAAGAGCGCGGCATCTACTCATAGCGCGGCAACTGCTCAACCATAAAACGCGCATACAAAAACGAGGGGCACCTGGCAGAGGTGCCCCTCGTCTTGTGCTACAGGGCGCATCTTCTGAACAACACAAAAATCAAGATGCGCCCTGCAGCGGGTGGGTTACCGAGTGAGTAGAGAACCCGGCCATGTTACCCGTGCCGGCAGGTAAATTTAGCCGTGGCGGTAAGAGTCGCCACGAAGTCATGCAATGTCCTAAAAGCTCCGGATCAGTGTGGCGGACATAATCCCCATTGACTATGTCCGTGGGGCCCACACTAATCGTTGGTGAGACCTTACCCCGAAGGTGTCTAGAGGGGCGCCTGACCGGAAGTAAGGACTCAACGGTGAATAACGGCACGGTACGAAGATGCTGAAATTCACCCGGGTATGGCGTTCCGTAAGAAGGAATCGATATCTAGGAGGGCCGAAACCTTCACGCGTCATATCCCGTTACATATAGGGTAGGTGCAGGAGGCCGCGAAACTCATCTTTTCCGGAAATATTACAATTCAATCAGTGGTTGAATGTTTTTGTCAAAAAAATGCATTTTGAGATATATAGATGTAAAATATAGTGCATTATTGAATTAGTTTAGTGTAGTTTTTGAGATAATCCACCGGATATTTCAAAATAAATTCCCGCGTATATTACGTTTAGGTGCATTGCACTCACAGAGGTTTTCAGTTCCTTACGATAACGGCTCTCAAAAACTCGGCTACTCTGCAACACCGCATTAAAAACACTAAGGCGCACCCCGCGTCGTATGCACAGCAGAAAGAGTACCCCTACTCCCCCGCCACACGGGATGCGCCTTAGGCGCTATAACCATCGAAACTACCGGCAGAGCCTCAGCCGAGTGAGACCTTGAAGCCCTGCCGGGCGCCTCGAACCATCCGCTAGCTTAGAGGCTAGCGAAGTCCAGAACCATACGGCCGGTAATCTTACCTGCCGCCATTTCCTCGAAGACAGCCGGTGCCTCGTCAACCTCACGCAGCTGAACCACCGGAACCACGATGCCGTCAGCACCGAACTGGAACGCTTCCGCCAGATCCTGACGGGTACCCACCAGGGAGCCCACCACGCGGATGCCGTCCAGAATAATCTTCACAATGGACAGCTCCATCATCTCCGAGGGCAGACCAACAGCCACCACGGAACCGCCCGCGCGAACCGACTCAACAGCCTGGTTGAACGCAACCTTCGACACTGCGGTCACCACAGCAGCGTGAGCGCCACCGCCGGTCAACTCGCGAATACGAGCCGGAACATCCTCAACCTCACGGCCGTTGATGACATGGTCAGCACCGGTCTCACGAGCCAGAGCCAGCTTGTCGTCGTTGATGTCAACAGCGATAACCTTGGCGCCGAAAACCTTCTTAGCGTACTGAACAGCCAGGTTGCCCAGACCGCCAGCACCGTAAGCAACCAGCCACTGACCCGGGCGAACCAGCGACTCCTTGATTGCCTTGTAAGTGGTCACACCAGCGCAGGTAATGGAGCTAGCCTGTGCCGGGTCCAGTCCCTCGGGCACCTTCACCGCGTAGTCAGCGGTCACCAGGGTGTACTCGCTCATGCCACCGTCAACCGAGTAGCCTGCGTTCTTCACCGAACGGCACAGCGTCTCACGACCCGAGGTGCAGTACTCACAGTGACCACAGCCCTCGAAGAACCAAGCCACCGACACGCGGTCGCCTTCCTTCAGGGACTCAACGCCCTCGCCGACCTTGACGACACGACCGATACCCTCGTGGCCCAGAACACGACCCGGAACCTCACCGAAGTCACCGGACGCCACGTGCAGGTCAGTGTGGCACACACCCGAGTACTCAATCTTCACGAGCGCCTGACCGTGACCGACAGCCGGAACGGGAACCTCACGGACAACAACCGAACCGTCAACCTTCTCAGGAACAACAACAGCCTTCATAGTTTCCTTGCACATGACCTAAAACTCCTTAGTCATTGGTTGCCGCGCTCGGACCGCAATCTTGAGTTTTGCAATCTAGCGGGGCGGGCGCGCGTATTCTTTACATTTCCACCGTAAAATGATGAGCCGCCAATCTAAAGGACTATCCCCAAATATGACGGAGGGGTTACATAGGGGTTGGAACGCGAACGAGGATGAGCTTTCGATAAGGTCTATTCCGACCAATGCGCTAAACCGCCAAAGGTTGATATGACGCTATGACGAAGCAGCACAGAAGATGAGAATGCCTCCCAAACCAGCGGCTTGGGAGGCATTCAGAAAAAATTTAAATATTAAGTTTGAGGCGCATACCACCCTAAAGAAAGGGTTCAATCTGCACCTATACGATTCCTCACGGATTCTACCGGCTACTTAGAAGCAGAAAGCAACCTCAATATAACCGGCACCGCGCTCACCCGGACCATTCGGAGCGTTCAACGCCCAACCCAGATCCGTCACACGCACCGTAGTATCCATGAACGTACCGCCGCCAGCGCCACCGCCAGCCAACTGCACGGAACCCACCGCATAGCGGGCACGAGCCGCATCATTATTCCACTTCTGCGACACCACACGAGCCGAAACGCTCAACGCAGCACCGGAACCGCCGCCGCCATAACCGGCGCCACCGCCTCCAGAAACCACCGACTGGTAGCCGTTAAACAGCTCGCCAGCGTTCGAGGGACGGTTATCGACACCCTCCGGAGTCTGATCCCACTGGTACGAATAGCTCGCCACACCATCGGCGCCCTTCGCACGGAAACCGCTCGCACCCGCCGCACCGGCAGTCGCAGTGCTCACCAGCTTCTGGGTGGAGGTGCTCGAAAAACCAATCACCGAACCATCGGTGGTCGGCGGGTCCAGCTTCTCGCCGCCAGCACCGCCCACACCACCGGCAGCACCCGAACCCGGGTTCACCGTCAGAATCGGCTCAGACTGCACCTCGTACGAAGTGAAACCAACAAAACCGGGCGAACCGTCGCCGTCACCCGAACCAGCGCCACCACCGGTGCTGAACTGATGCTCGCCACCGGAGCTATCCAGCGAATAGTGCGCGGTCGGGCGCACAGCACCCGCATTCGCGGGGTTCGGCAGAACCGTCGCATACGACGCCAGAACACCGGCACCGCCACCACCACCGGCAACAATCATCGGCACGCCGTCCACCTCAATAGCGGAGGAACCACCACCGGATGCCGAATACAGCACAGCGCTCATGCCGCCGCGACCGGTCACACCGCCAGAAATGCGGGTCAAATCATTAATCGCAGAAACAACATTCGCGGGAACCGGCGAAGAAGCCTTCGAGGAGCCGCCCACGCCGTAGCCGTCGCCGCCCTCAGCGGGCTTCAGCTCACCATTACCGATACCACCCGAACCGGCAGTCAGAGTAATAGTCTGGCCGCCGCGCACAGCCATAGACCCCTCCACCATGGCGCCGGAACCGGCATCAGCCACAGTGTAGTTCGTGCCGCCAGCACCGCCCACAGCGGTAAAACGCATACGCTTAGCACCCGCAGGAACCGTCAGCACGGCAACCTTCTTCACGCCGTCACCGGCAGTGACCATCGTCGAATCCTCGTAAGGGCCGGTGCACTCGCCTTCCTCATCAGAAGCCGCATACGCCGGAATCACCGACGACGCCACAACAACCGGGGCAGCCCACGCCGCACCAGCCACAAGACGACGACGGGTCAGACCCGGACGAGAAGAAGGAGAAATGGGGCGCAAAGAATCGCCGGCAGAAGAGCTCACGATAAAAATCCTGTACGTTGAGTGGGTGTTTCTAAACGCAGACGCGACGGGCACTCAAAGAGCCTCATACTCCTTACGCGGAGCCTCATGCCCCTTACGCGGGTTCCCGCCACACGCAATACCTCTATTATGCCTTCTCAGCACCCAAATCCGTACAGGGCGCCAGCACACGCCAGCATAAGAACATCTACCGGCAAGAAGCAGACAGCAAGTACAAAAAGCGGGCACAAATAGCGGGCACAAATAGCAGGCATAAAAACCGCCGGACGGGGCGCTCCCCCATCCGGCGGTTTTCTATGAAATTTTTCTATCAAATTGAGGTTGAGCTAGGAGCTCTTAGTTGAAGACTCAGCTTCGGAAGAATCAGAGTCTTCAGAAGATTCAGCCTTCTCGGATGCCTTCTCCTCAGCGTCCTCTGCAGCCTCATCTGCGGCAGGCTTCGGAGCGAACTCCGCAGGAGCCGGCTCAATACCCGCTGCAGCCTTCGCCGCAGCGCGACGACCAGCCACCACAAAACCAGCAGCACCCAGCAGAACCAGCAGCAGAGCCGTCCACACGTGAATACGAACGCCCCAGAGCATCTCTGAGGTATCGATGCGCAGGAACATCTCAATGAAGAGGCGACCCACGCCGTAGTAGAACACGTACAGCCACAGGGTCTGACCCAGCTTCAGTACGCCCTTCTTGCCCAGCCACAGCAGCAGCGCCACGCCCAGCAGGTTCCACAGTGACTCGTACAGGAACGTCGGGTGGAACAGCGTACCCGCCGGATACTGCGAGGGGAAATTACCACTCGAAGTGCTAATCTCCAGGCCCCACGGCAGAGTCGTCGGCTTGCCGAACAGCTCCTGGTTGAACCAGTTACCCCAGCGGCCAAACGCCTGCGCCAGCAGAATACCCGGCGCTACCGCATCCGCGAACGCCGCGAAATTCATGCCGTAGCGGCGGCAACCGTACCAGGCTCCCAGCGCGCCGACCGACACAGCACCCATGATGCCGATGCCGCCCTCCCAAATCTTCAGGAAAGCCCACGGATCAGCAACATTCGGACCGAAATAGCTACCCGGGTCAGTAATCAGCACGTGGTAGGCGCGGGCCCCCACAATGCCGGCCGGGATGGCCCACATCGCCACGTCAAAGACGCGTTCGCCCGTGCCGCCCATCGCCTTCCAGCGGCGGGCACCCAGCCACAGGCACACCGCCATACCCGCCAAAATACACAGGGCATAGAAATGCACACGGAACGGGCCCAGCTGCAGATACGAAACGCTCGGAGAGGGAATCGAAGCTAGCGGAATCGAAGCCAGCACGTTAGCTACCGGCACGCTCGCCAGCGACAGAACACCGGACATTAAGCCTCACGCCCCGCCAGCTCACGGGTCAGCTTAGCCACCGCCTCAACACCGCCAGAAGCCAAAGCCTTCACCAGCGCGGTACCGACAATCACGCCGTCCGCGTACTCGCCGATCTCCTCAACGTGAGCACGAGTCGAAACGCCCAGACCCACGCACGCACGAGATGCGCCGGCAGCCTTAATGTCCGCAACCAGGGTGCGTGCCGCCTCCGACACGGAGGTGCGGGCACCGGTCACGCCCATCACCGACACGGCGTACACGAAGCCGCTCGACGCCTTCGCAATAGTCGCCAGACGCTCCGGCGAAGAAGACAGAGCAGCCAAGAAAATACGATCCAGACCGTACTCGTCAGAAGCCTCAAACCACGCCGACGCCTCATCAGGCACCAGGTCCGGGGTAATCATGCCCGCGCCACCGGCAGCCGCCAAATCACGCGCAAAATTCTTCACACCGTACGCCAGAACCGGGTTCCAGTACGTCATCACAACAACCACTGCGTCGGTCGCCTCGGTAATGCGGCGGACCGCCTCAAACAGCTGAGGAAGCTTGAAACCGTTCTCCAACGCCACGCCGGTCGCCTTCTGAATCACCGGGCCATCCATGACCGGATCAGAATAAGGCACACCCAGCTCAATAATGTCCGCGCCGTTATTGCCCAGAGCAATCGCCGCGTCAATCGACTCATCCAGGGTCGGGAAGCCCACCGGCAGGTAGCCAATCAGCGCCGCACGGCCCTGCTTCTCACACTCAGCCAGACGAGCCGCCAGAGGCGACTGCTCATTCGGAGCGGGGAAAGAACCATCCAGCACCGTAAAAGGTGCCGACTGAGAAATAGCGTCCTGGTAGCTCATTACTTAGCCTCACTTTCAGCCTGTGCGTTCTGTGCAGCGGATGCGGCAGCTTCCTTATTACCGGTCATCAGGGTCGAGGACGGAATCGCCTTACCCAGACCGAACCACTTCAGCGCGGTCTCCATGTCCTTATCGCCACGACCGGACAGGCAGACAATCATGGTCTTCTCGCGTGCCGCCTCCGGATCCTCAGCAGCCCAACGCTGGCACACGCGCAACGCGCCCGCCAGAGCGTGCGAGGACTCAATCGCCGGAATAATACCCTCGGTGCGGCAGAGCAGACGCAGAGCGTCCATCGCCTCGGTATCAGTCACCGGCTCGTAGGTCACGCGACCAATATCGGACAGGTAGGAGTGCTCAGGACCCACGCCAGGGTAATCCAGACCAGCAGAAATCGAGTGGGACTCAATGGTCTGGCCGTCTTCATCCTGCATCAGGTAGGTCATCGCGCCGTGCAGCATGCCCGGGCGGCCCAGGGTGATGGTCGCCGCGTGACGGCCGGTCTCCACGCCGTCGCCGCCAGCCTCAAAACCGTAAATCTCAACCGACGAATCGTCCAAGAACGCGTGGAACAGACCAATCGCGTTCGAACCACCACCCACGCAGGCAGCAATACCATCGGGCAGGCGGCCGGTCTCAGCAAGAATCTGCTCGCGCGCCTCCTCACCGATAGCGTCGTGGAAGAAACGCACCATCGCCGGGAACGGGTGCGCACCCGCAGCGGTACCCAGCAGGTAGTGGGTGTTCTCAACGTTCGCAACCCAGTCGCGCAGCGCCTCATTAATCGCGTCCTTGAGGGTGCGGGAACCGTTCTGAACCGCAATCACCTTCGCGCCCAGCAGCTGCATACGAGCCACGTTCAGCGACTGACGCTCAGTGTCTTCCTCACCCATGTAAACCACGCACTCCATGCCGAAGAGCGCAGCCGCGGTCGCAGTTGCAACACCGTGCTGACCCGCACCGGTCTCAGCAATCAGACGGGTCTTACCCATACGCTTAGCCAGCAGAGCCTGACCAATCACGTTATTAATCTTGTGGCTACCCGTGTGGTTCAGGTCCTCACGCTTGAGGAACACACGCGCACCAGCATGCTCAGAGAACTTCGGAACCTCAGTCAGCAACGACGGACGGTTCGAATACTCAGCAGAAAGACGCTGGAACTCAGCAATGAACTCGGGGTCGTTCTTCGCCTCGTTAAAGGTTGCCTCCAGCTCATCCATGGCGGCAATCAGTGACTCGGGCATCCACCGCCCGCCGTACTCACCAAAATAGGGGCCGGGGGCATTCTTCAACGACTCGCCGTTGAGGAAAGCATCTGCCAGGTTCTCGCTCATCACTATTCCTTCCCTGGATGGTTGCCGCCGGATGCGCACCGCGGGTAGGGCGGGGCATCAGGCCTGATCACAACGAAACACCACGCCAACCGCGAATAGGTGGGCGGTGTTCGCACATATCCCCCTATAGTACCCGGGCGCAGGCGATGACCTGTACCCCGGGGTGCACATGACCATTCCTAGGACATGTGACGTTCGCCGGGATGGGTGTGCGGCGAGCTACAGCAGCTCGCGTAGCTCCTCCATCTGTTGCGAAAGAACCGTCGACACGCCACCGCGCATCGACACCCCGTACAGGGTCTCCGCAATCTGCATCGTGCGCTTCTGATGCGTCACCACAATCAGCTGCGAACGCTCCCCCAACTCACCAATCACCTGCAGCAGGCGCGACAGATTGCGGTCATCCAGCGCCGCCTCAACCTCATCGAGGGCGTAGAACGGCGACGGGCGAGACATATAAATCGCAATCAACAGCGCCAGCGAAGCAAGCGAACGCTCACCGCCAGACAGCAGCGACAGGCGCTTAACCTTCTTACCCGCCGGGCGTGCGTGAATCTCCACGCCCGAATTCAGCGGATCGGAGGGGTCGTCCAGCTCCAGGTGGCCCTCGCCTCCCGGGAACAGGGTTTCAAAGATGCGGCGGTAGTGGGTGTTGATGTCCTCCATCGCGGCGGTGAACACCTCCGCAATGTGGCTGCTGACCTCGTCCATGACCGTATTCAAGTCGCGGCGGGTCGCCTTCAAATCCTCAATCTGCTGGTTCAGGTAGGCGTGGCGTTCGGACAGCGCCTCGTACTCCTCCAGCGCCAGCGGGTTAATGGCGCCCAGCGCCTCCAATTCGGCGCGGGTTGCCTTGAGGCGAGCGCGCACGCTCTCGGTGGAAGCTTCGGTAGTCTCTGATGCCGTTTCGGCAGCAGCATTTTCGGGAGCGTCGTTTTCGGAGGCAGCATTTTCGGAAGCCTCATCTGCGGGCACGTCAACCGGCAGCTGCTCGGAGTACTCCTCCTCCAGCTGCTCCAGGGTCAAACCTGTCACCAGGCGGGCACGCTCAGCCAGCGCCTGCACACGCTCCTGCACGCGCGCCGCCTCCGTTTGGGTGCGCGCCAGCAGGGTCAGCGCCGCCGCGTGCGCCGCCTGCAAATCCTGCACCTCATCATTTGTGCTGGTCAGGCCCTCCTGGGCGTTCTTCAGGGCGCCGCTCAGCTCGTGCAGCTGCTGCTCACGCTCGCTCACCTGCTCGGCGAGCACTTCACCCAGGCGCTGGGCGCGGCGCTCAATGGTCGCCGCCGGTGCCTGCTCCCCCGTGCCCGCCAGGTAGGAATCCTCGCGGGTGCGCGCCGACTCGTAGGCGGTGCGCGCTTCGGCTACGGATTCCTCTGCGGCGGTGAGGCGCTCGTTCAGGCGGGCGCGCTCGTTCTGAATGTTCTGCGCGGAGGCTTCCAGGGACTCCGCCTGGGCGCGGGCGCGGGCATGCTCGGCGCTCGCCATGCCCGCCGCCTTCGCTGCCTCGCGTTCTGCTTCGACCGCCGATTCTGCCGCGGTCTGAGCCTGCTGAACGGCCTGCTCGGCTTCGTCCAGTTCGGCGCGGGTGCGGGTCACGACCTGGGAGGCGGCGCGGTATGCGGCGGCAAGTTCCAGGGGGCTGGCGCCCTCAGCCGGGTAGAGCAGGCTGTAGCGGGTGTGCTCGGTGCCTGCGGGGTCAAAAATACGCCACATAGTGCGCTGACCTGCGATGTTATTCTCTGCGAGCAGGCGCAGGGCAGCCTCTGCGGAGGCGGCATCCGGCGCGAACAGCACGCCCGCCAGACGCTCCCCCAGCGCCGCGGTGACGCGCGCCAGGGCGTGCTCGTCAATACCGGCGAGCGCCGCGGCTTCCTCGCTGAGCGGTTCAATGATTTCGGTTGCGGGGCGGATGCCCAGCTCGCGCAGTTCGGTGGCGAAGGATTCGGGCAGGGTGGTTTCGGGCAGGTCCGCGGCAGATTCGTCACTTTCACCACGCAGCTGCGACACCTCGGCACCCTCAATCGGCGCGCTCAACGCAGCGGTCGCCAGCGAGGTCAGCGCCGCAGACGCCGCGCGGGCATACTCGGGGTCAATCTGTACGGCATCCAGCACGCGCAGCAGGCTCGTGCTCTCTGCTTCGCTCGAAGGCTCCATGAGCTCACCGGTCTCGGGGTCAAAAACCGCCTCGGCAGATTCAGTGCCGGGCTCGGCGGGCGCCTCACCCAGGCTCTGACCCAGCGCCTCACGCAGGGTTGCGGCACGCTCAGCCGCCGCCGCGTAGGCGCGGGTCGCCTCCACCGCAGCGGCGCGGGCGGCATCCAGCTGAGTCTGCGCGCGGGCACGAGACTGCGCCGCCTCACCCGAGGCGCGCTCAGTCTGCGCCACCTCGGATGCCGCCTTCTCAACGTTCTTCAGCGCCGCATCGTAGCGCTCCTCAAAGCTGGCGTAGCTTTCCACGGCGCGCTCCGCCTCTTCGCGGCGCTCCTCCAGCAGTTCCAGGGCGCGTTCGTATCCGGCGCGGGCGGCGGCGGTCGCCTCGGTCAGTTCCACGCGGTAGGTGCGCACGCGCTCGGCGGCGATGGACTGCACGGTGCGCACGCGCGCGGCGGACTCACGCAGGGTCGACACAGCCTTCTGGCAGGCGGTGACCTCGACGTTCAGGCGGTTCTGCTCCTGCTGATACTTCGCGGATGCCGCACGTGCCGCCTCCAGCTGTTCTTTCAGGGTTTCGGCGCGACGGGTACCCTCCGCCTCGGAGGCGAGCGCCTGCGCCTGCTCAGCCTGCAGAACACCCAGCTGACGAGCCAAAAGTACCGCCTCCAGCTGGCGGATGCGCGCCTGCAGCTGGCGCGCGGTCGCGGCGGATTCCGCCTGCTCGCTCAGCGGCTGCAGCTGCGAATCCAGCTCGGCAACCAGGTCGCTCAGGCGCGTAACGTTCGATGCCACAGACTCCAGCTTGCGGCTGGTCTTCTCCTGGCGGCGGCGGTACTTGACCACGCCCGCCGCCTGCTCGATCATGTCGCGGCGCTGCTGCGCGGTGGCGTGCAGGACCGCATCCAGCTGCCCCTGCCCGACGAGCACGTGCATCTGCTGACCCAGGCCCGCCTCCGAGAGCAGGTCTTGAATATCCGCGAGGCGTGCCGGGGAACCGTTAATCTCGTACTCGCTGCCGCCGGAGCGGAACATGGTGCGCGAAATCTGCACCCGATCAGCAGGAATGCTGAGGGTGCCGTCAGAATTATCGAAAGTCAGGGTGACTTTGGCTCGGCCCAGGGGCGCACGCTGGGCGCCGTCACCCAAACCCGCCTCGCCGGAGCCCGCGAAGATAACGTCCTTCATGCTGCCGCCGCGCAGGCTCTTCGCGCCCTGCTCACCCATAACCCAGGCGAGCGCATCCAGCACATTGGACTTGCCGGAGCCGTTGGGTCCGACCACCGCGTTAATGCCGGGGGTGAACTCGAAAGTGGTGGCGGAGGCGAAAGACTTGAACCCGCGCAGGGTCAGCGACATCAGGTGCACAAGGGGCCTTTCTGCAGAAGAACTGGTGTGTGCCGGGCACGTTCTGTGGTGCGTGGCGGCATCCCTCTAGTGTACGCGGTGCGGCGGGCGGGCTGCGGGAAGAGTTGATGGAAAGGGCGAGCGCGGGGAATCTTATGCACGCAGTGAAGTCACCCCAATGATTTTGATGCACACCGTGAAGTAACCGTAAAGTCTCCAAGGGCCACATAACGGCCTCTTCGCGCGACATATTTGCGTAGCTTACGCGCCGGGTGAACGAGGGCGCCCAGATTGGGTTCATAGATACGGATTCATCCGACCGGTGCGGTAGATTGGAATGAGCATCACGAATTCTGCGGGGCCGCTATTCGCATCCCCGCGGTTTTTCTATGTATCCCACTGACTTCTATTTTCAAGGGCCACACCATTGTTGAATGCACCCGCCGATAAGGTCGGCACGAACTCTGACATTCGCCACGCTAATGCAGCTCTGCTGTCCATCACCCATGAGCTGCCTCCGGAGGTCGTCACGAGCGACTACTTCGATGAGCAGCTGGCCCAAACCTATAAGCGTCTGCGCATGCCGAAGGGCCTGCTGGAGCGTCTTGCCGGTATTAGCACTCGCCGCGGTTGGGCTGAGGGCCAGACCTTCGAGGACGGCGTGGTTGCCGCAGCTGAGAAGGCTATCGAGCAGGCGGGTATTGACCGCTCCCAGATTGGTCTGCTGATTAACGCTTCGGTGACTCGCGATAACTTTGAGCCCGCCGTGTCTGTTGGTGTGCACGACCGCCTGGACCTGCCGCGTCACGCCCTGAACTTCGATATTACGAACGCCTGCCTGGGCTTCGTGAACGCGATGACCGTCGCCTCCACCATGATTGATGCGGGCGCTATCGGCTACGCCCTCATCGTCGCCGGTGAGGATCCCTCCCCGTGGCACCGTACCGCGGTGCGCATCCTGAACAACCCCGATTCGACCCGCGAGGACGTGCTGGCTCAGTTCGCGACCCTGACCCTCGGTTCGGGTGCGGCAGCGGCTGTGATTGGTCGCGCTGACCGCCACCCGGAGGGCCACCGCATCGTCGGTTCGGTATCCCGCGCGGGCACCGAGCACCGCAACCTGTGCATCGGTGGCGAGGCTGACCAGGGTATGAACACTGACGCTGAGGGTCTGCTCAAGCACGGCCTGGAGCTGGTGGCGCAGGCGTGGGAGCAGGCGCATCAGGACGGCTGGGAGTGGAACGATATGACTTCCTACGTGACCCACCAGATTTCTAATGCCCACACGAACGCCATTATTGAGGCGGTCGGTATTGAGCGCAATCGCATCCCCATGACCTTCCCGAAGTGGGGCAATGTGGCTGCGGCGGCTCTGCCGATGACTCTCGCCGAGTGCGCCCCGACCTACAAGGAGGGCGACCGTATTCTGTGCATGGGTGTGGGTTCTGGCCTGAACACTGCCCTGCTTGAGATTCAGTGGTAACCCGTTAGCCGGCAGCCCTTAACCCCCGTTAGCCGGCAGCCCTTAACCTCTGTGCGGTAGACATTCACCGATTCGATCCGGAAGGATTCCCCCAGCATGCGCCATTTGAACTTCCCTAAGACCCAGCCGCCGTATAACCCGGAGGAATGGGCGGGCGTGAACCCGCGCTATTCCCACCTTCTGGAGGTGCCCACCACCGCCCCCATTGAGCAGCGGGCGCAGCAGGCTGGCGCGCGCCGCTGGCACTACCTGGATAACCTTCCGGTGCTGGTCGAGCAGGGTTTGGAGCCAATTGGCACAATCCTGTGCGTGCACGGTAACCCGACCTGGTCGTACCTGTGGCGTACCGTGCTGGATGCGGGCGTGAACGAGCGCGCCCCGTGGCGTGTGGTTGCGGTTGATCAGATTGATATGGGTTATTCGGAGCGCACCCACCTGGATTTGGAGGGTGAGCGCCGCAGCCTGGAGGACCGCATCGCTGACCTGGGCGACTTCACGAAGGCGCTCGGCCTAGATGAGACCGACAAGCCGCTCGTGACCCTCGCCCACGACTGGGGTGGGTTGGTGTCCTTCGGTTGGGCGCTGGAGCACCGCGAGATTCTTTCGGGCGTGATGCTGACGAACACCGCGGTCTACCATGACGGCATTGAGAATATCCCTGCCGCCCTGCGCCTGGCGTTGGGCGTGCACGAGTGGGGTACTCACGATTCGACCGCGTTTATTGACGTGACCCTGGGCCTGGCTCAGAATGAGGGTCGCCTGCCCGCGCCGGGTTCTGCCGGTGCCGGGGCGCTTGATGGTGCCCTGCCGCAGCCGGTGGGCAAGCAGCCCAAGCGCCTGTACCCGAGCCCCCTCAACGAGGCGATTTACCGCACCTACCGCGCGCCGTACGCTCATTCGGCGTGGCGTGAGGGTGTGCGTAATTTTGTGGGCGATATTCCGACCGGCACCGATATTCCTTCCTATGCGCCGATGCAGCGTATTGCCGAGCAGATTCGCGGCCTGGATGTGCCCGCGTTCTTCCAGTGGGGCACGAAGGACCCGGTGTTCCAGCGCCGCTACCTGTTCGACCTGATGGAGCGTATGCCGCAGGCGAAGGTGCACCGCTACGAGAAGGCGTCGCACCTGGTCATTGAGGATTACGACATTGCCACCCCGATGATTTCGTGGCTTGCGCAGACCTTCGGCACGCTGGAGGACGGTGTGCTGGTTCCGGCGCGTAATGCGGAGGCGGAGCATCGTGCCGCCCGCGCGCGCCGCCACGGTCTGGTTGCAGGCGAGAGTGCCGCTGCTAAGGGCACTGAGGGCACCGCCGCTGAGGGTACCGTTCCCGCGGCGTTCCGCCCCATGCTCGCAGCCCTTACCGAACGCGCCAACGACACCTCCGTAGCCGTGGTGGACATGGACCCCAAGGGTGACGGCACCTCCGTCTCTGTGACCCTGACCTGGGCTGAGCTGAACCAGCAGGTGAACGCCGCCGCGACCCGCCTGCACGCCCTGGGCGTGCGCCCGGGTGACCGCGTGAACCTGATGGTGCCTCCGGGCGCCCGCCTGACCACCCTGATTTACGCCTGCATGAAGCTGGGCGCGGTCATTGTGGTGGCTGATACTGGCCTGGGCCTGCCGGGTCTGACTCGCGCGTTGAAGGGCGCTAACCCGAGCTTCCTGGTGGGTATTCCCGCCGCTCTGAGTGCCGCCCGTACCCTGCTGTGGCCGGGCGTGCGTATTTCTGTGGAGCCGCTGGGTTCGGTGCAGGAGAAGCTGTTGGGCGTTGCCGGTTCGGTGTTTACCGCGCCCGCCGCGGATGGTACTCCGGGTGCGCCGGTGCCTACCCCGACCGTGGTGGAGTTCCCCTCCCCCGTGCCGGATGCCGATGCGGCGGTGCTGTACACTTCCGGTTCGACCGGCCCGGCGAAGGGCGTGGTGTACACGCAGCGTCAGCTGGCGGGTATGCGTGATGCCATTGCGAACACTTACGGTTTTGCGCCCGGCAGTGGCCTGGTTGCCGGCTTCGCGCCGTTTGCGCTGTTGGGCCCGGCGCTGGGTGCTACCAGCGTGACCCCGACCATGGATGTGACCCGCCCGAAGACCCTGACGGCATCTGCCCTGGCCTCGGCCGCGGCGGCCATCGATGCCTCGGTCGTGTTTGCGTCTCCCGCCGCCCTGGTCAATGTGGTGGCGACCGCCGACGAGCTGAACTCTGAGCAGCGTGCAGCTCTGGCTAAGGTTCAGACGGTTCTGAGCGCTGGTGCCCCAATCCCCGTGCCCCTGCTGGAGGCGCTCTCCGCCCTGGTACCGAACGCCTCCCTGCACACCCCGTACGGCATGACCGAGGGTCTGCCGGTGACCGATGTGTCTTTCGAGATGATTTGCCAGGCGATCGCTGAGGGCACCCCGAATGCTACCGGTGAGGTGCTTGACCCGTTCGCCCGCGACGGCGTGTGCGTGGGCTTTGCGGTGTACGGCGCGGCGGTTGCCATTGCGCCGCTACTGCAGGACGGTTCGGTGGCGGATGAGCTGACCCATGAGCCGGGTGTGACCGGTGAGATTCTGGTGTCGGCACCCCACGTGAAGGACCGCTACGACACCCTGTGGGTCACCGAGGAGCAGTCTATTAGCACTCCGGGTTGGCATCATACCGGTGACGTTGGACACCTGGACGCTTCGGGTCGCCTATGGGTTGAGGGTCGCCTCGCCCACGTGCTGCTGACCTCGCAGGGCGTGCTGACCCCGGTGGCGGCTGAGCAGTCCGCCGAGTCGCTGCCCGAGGTGCGCCGCGCCGCCCTGGTCGCGGTGGGCCCTGCCGGTACCGCCGCCCCGGTGCTGGTCATCGAGGCTTCCGCGAACACCGCCGCCTTGGAGGCGCGCCAGTCCGCATCCGCGTTCAAGCGCGCCCTGCTCGATCGCGTGCCCGGCCGCTTCCCCGTTGCCGAGGGTGTGGCTCCCTTCGAACTGTCCCAGCTGGTGCGTCAGAAGGTTGCCGAGGATACCGGCGTGGAGCTTGCCGCGGTGCTGGTGGTGCACGAGCATCCGACCGATATTCGCCACAATTCGAAGATTGACCGCCCCGCCCTGGGTGAGTGGGCGTCGAAGGTCCTTGCGGGGGCATAAGCGCCTGCCCGGCCTCTAAATCTAAGGAGTATGATGTCCACTCATTCTTCGCGTGAGTCCTCTTCCCACGAGCCCGCATCCCGTCTGCCTGCGTCCCGTCTGTCGACCTCGCATGCGGTGAGCTCGCCGACGGCTCGGTTCCGCAAGCCTGCGCAGCCGCTGGCGGCACGCTACACCGACCCCGCCCCGCGTTCGTTGCGCCCGATTGAGGAGCCCGATTTCGCGCCGCGTATTGGCGAGCGCATCCTCTTTACCGGTGCGAGCGGCCTGCTGGGGCGTGAGAGCGTGCTGGCGTTGCTGCGTGCAGGCTATGATGTGCGCGTTTTTCAGCGTGGCGATTCGGGTATTGCGGCTCTGTTGCCCGATTCGATTCGCCCGCGTTTTGAGCAGGTGCGCGGCGATATTACGAACGCGCAGGCTGTTGATTTGGCGATGACCGGCGTGAACGGCGTGGTGCATGCTGCGGCAAAGGTTTCGGTCAGCGGCGAGTGGGCTGATTATGAGCGCATCAATATTAAGGGCACCCGCACCCTGTTGCAGGCGGCGCTGAACCATTCGGTGGGTTCTTTCCTGTACATTTCCTCGCCGTCGGTGGCTCATGCCGGTGCGGCGATTGTGGGTGATGGTGCCGGCGTGGCGTCCCCGGAGCATGCGCGCGGTAACTATGCGCGTTCGAAGGCTGCCGCTGAGCTTTTGGCGCTGGAGGCGAACGGCGCTGCCCTGCCCGGTGGCGGGGTTTTGCGCGTGGGTGCGTTGCGTCCTCACCTGATGTGGGGTCCGGGCGATACCCAGCTGGTCGAGCGTATTCTGGAGCGTTCCGCCGCGGGCCGTCTGCCGCTGCTCTCTGGCGGTACGGGCCTGATTGACACGCTCTACATTGATAACGCCGCGGATGCCGTGGTGCGCGGCTATCAGCGCCTCGACGCTTTTGCGGGCCGGGCGCTGGTGGTGACGAACGGTCAGCCGCGCACTATCGCTGAACTACTGGGTGGTTTCTGTGAGGCGGTGGGCGTTCCCGCCCCGCGTTTCTCGGTTCCGGCGAAGGTTGCGGCTCTGGCGGGTAAGGTCATTGAGCGCGTCTGGGAGCGTCTGCCGAAGAACGTAACCGCCGGTGATGAGCCGCCGATGACGGAGTTCCTCGCCGAGCAGCTGTCGACCGCGCACTGGTTTGATCAGCGCCGCACTCGCGAGCTTCTGCAGTGGGAGCCCGCCGTGTCGATTGAGGAAGGCTACGAGCGTCTGGGCTTGTTCTACGGGGACAGGTACAAGCGATAGGTACAGCCGCCAGTTGCTTCTTATCGGGGTGGCTTTCGGGTTGACTCCCCCCCCCACCCCCGGTTTATACAGCTGAGGTTCAAACGAATGACGGCGTAGCTACATCCCCCGTATGGGAGGAACGTAGCTACGCCGTCATTTGCGTATCTAGCGTGATGCTTTATGGAGCCTTTATCTAGCGTGCGCTTTTATCTACCGAGTACGCGGCGCCCGCTGGCAGTGCGGGCAGCGGTAGGAGGAGCGGTTCTGGAACGGTTCGCGCACGATCAGGGAGGTGCGACCCGCCTCCGCGCACCGGTGGCAGGGCTCCCCGGCACGCCCGTAAGCGTTCAGCGAGCGCTCAAAGTAGCCCGATTCGCCCAGCACGTTCACGTACAGGGCGTCGAAGCTCGTGCCGCCAGCCGCCAGGGACTCGCGCAGCACGTCCGTGACCGCCTCCAGCAGTTCGCGGGTCTGCGCGGCGCTCAGGGTGCGGGCGGGCTTCGCGTAGTGCAGCCGCGCACGCCATAGCGCCTCGTCGGCATAGATATTACCCACACCGGAGATTACCGACTGGTCCAGCAGCACCTTCTTGATGCCGCTAGAGGTGCGCAGGAACTTACGACGCACCGCCGCGGGGTCGAAGAACTCATCCAGCGGGTCACGGGCAATGTGCTTGACCGCCTCGGGTACCAGAAAACACTCGGGTACTTCAGCCAGCGATGCTTCACCCGCCGCCGCGGGTACGTCCGGCACGAGCGGGCTGAGGAACATGCCGCCGAAGATGCGCTGGTCCACGAAGAGGAGCTTCTGCCCGGTGCTCGCCCGGTTGGTGCTCGCCGCGCTACCGGCAGCTCCCACAGGTCCCAGTTCCAGCGCCACGCGCAGGTGCCTCGGCTCCGCGTCAAACGCCGCGCGAGCCTCCGCTTCGCTGGCCGAATCGCTCTCCGAAGCTTCACCCGGCTCATCGCGCACGAGCAGCTGACCGCTCATGCCCAGATGCACCACGAGTGCCTCATCGGCAAGCGTGCCGTCCGGCTCGCTTAGGGTCAGCCACAGATACTTGCCGCGACGGTAGGCACCGCGCAGCACCCTGCCGGTGAGTGCCGCCTCGAAGTGGGCGGGACCGGGCAGGTGCCTGCGCAGCGAACGGGCATCGACCACGCGCACCGCCTGCACGGGCCGACCCAACGAATGGTCGGCTAGACCTGCGCGAACGGTTTCCACCTCGGGCAGTTCGGGCATGGTTCCCTCCAATCAGCGGGGCTGCAGAATCAAGAACCCGCAGAGCTAACAGGCCTGCAGGATACTTGAATGAGCCTAAACCAGAACGCGGTACGCCTGCTCAGCGGCAAGGCGCTCCGCCTCCTTCTTGCTCGGACCCACACCGGTACCGGCCTGCTGGTTCGCCACAATAGCGACCGCAGTGTACACGCGCGCGTGGTCGGGGCCTTCGCCGGTCACCTCGTAGCGCACGTCTCCCCAACCGCGGGCGGTGGCGAGGTTCAGCAACTCAGTCTTCCAGTCGCGTCCAGAGTTCAGGACCTTCTCATCATCGAGCAGCGGCGCAATCAGGCGCAGCACCAGGTCACGAGCCGCCTCGCGACCGCACTCCAGGTAGGTCAGACCGAAAATCGCCTCCATGGTGTCGGCAAGAATCGAGTCCTTATCGGCGCCGCCGGTGTGAATCTCGCCCTTACCGAGCAGGATGTACCTGCCCAGATCCAGGTCGCGCGCCACCTTCGCCAACGCCACCGTAGACACCACCACGTGGTGCAGCTTCACGAGCTCACCCTCGGGCAGCTCCGGGTAGCGTCGGTACACTTCTTCAGCAATCGCCAGGGACAGCACCGAATCGCCCAGGAACTCCAGGCGCTCGTTATGTTCCACCCCGGGGTTCTCGAAGGCGTAGGAGCGGTGGGTTAGGGATAGCAAAAACGTCTCGGCGTCGATATCGACCCCGAGACGTTTACGCAACTCCCTAGTATCAACACTAGGAAATTCAAACATAAGGATTCACCGCTTCTTAGGCGTCTGCAACCTTACGGCCCTTGTACTCCAGGAACAGGGCGTTGCCTGCAGCGTCGGTTACAACCTTTGCCTGGTGGGGCAGGCTGTAGGTCACGCGACCGTTCTCAACGGTCTTAACCAGCTGGGGCACGGATGCCTTCCACTGGGAACGGCGTGCGCGGGTGTTAGCGCGGGACATCTTGCGCTTGGGAACAGCCACAGCTATCTCACAATCTCTAGTAACAACAATTTAGTTTTCGGTATCTGCACCGAGCAGGCCCTGCAGGGCCGACCAGCGCGGATCCAACACCTCGTGATGATGCCCGGGGTCATCCTCCAGGCGCGCACCGCAATCGGCACACAGACCCTGGCAGGTGTCCCTACAAACAGGCTGGAACGGCAGTTGAAGGATTACTGCGTCCCGCAGAGCCGGTTCAAGGTCGATTGAATCATCCTCAACGGCGTACTGCTCATCTACTTCATCTTCGGGGCCGCCAGCCGGGGCCTTCTCAAAGACGAAAAGCTCTTGAATATTGGCCGACATCTCGTAATCAATCGGATCCAAGCAGAGGCTACACTCGCCGTGTACATCCACAACGACGGAGCCGGTAACTAGGATACCATCAACAACAGACTCCATACGAATATCGAGGTCAATATCCGAACCCTCTTCCACGCCGATAAGCGTGTTACCCAGGTCTGCCGGTGCGGGCAGAACCTCAGTGAGAGTTTCCATGGTGCCGGGGCGGTGAATCAGGTTAGTGACCGATACCACCAGCGGCGATGCGTCTGCACGTGAAATGGCGTTTCTCCTTACGAAATGTATAAACCAAAGTCCCATTTTAGGGGTCATTCGCACCGTTAATCAAGATTAAGCGCCGTTTAAATCTCTTTAAGTGGCGCTCACCTCTTAAATATCCCCTTAAGGAGGCGCCGCGCGGCACTTAACAGCCGGTCGGGGCTACTACAGGGGCGGTAAGCTCCCTGTCGGCGGTGCGGGTGCACCGGGCGGGCAGGCTCTCTAACGCCCCAAGACCCGGCTTAACTAGGCGTTTTTCAGAGCGCGGGCGACCGCCTCCGGCACGAAGGGAGTCACGTCACCACCCAGCGACGCCACCTCACGAATAATCGTGGACGACACCGCACCGTAGCGGTCCTCGCCCGCCAAGAACACCGTCTCAACCTGCGCCAGGTGGCGGTTCATGCTCGCCATCGGAGCCTCATAGCTGTAGTCCGTCGCCGAACGCAGACCCTTCACCAGCACCTTCGCGCCACGCTCCGCCGCGTACTCGGCAAGCAACACGCCCGGCGGAATCGGCTCCACGCTCACACCCTCAATGCCGAGCTCCTGCAGGGACTCACGCACCAGCTGCACACGCTCCTCCAGGGAGAAACGGTACTTCTTGGAGCTATTGTGCGCCACGCCCACAATCACCTCGTCAAAGAGCTGAGCGGCGCGGGCAATAATCTCCAGGTGGCCGTGGTGCACGGGGTCAAAAGATCCGGGGCAGAGGGCAATCATGGCGGTCCCTTCACGAATAAATATCAGAGGTTGGAATGACTAGATGCGGGCGGGTTAGAGGGGTCGAGCTCGCGGGGGGGATGTGCGAGCGCAAGCTTAGGCTGCGAGATTAGGCAGCGAGCTCTTCAACATCCTCGCCGGGCTCAAGGTTCGCGCCGGACTCGTCACCCGCTTGTTCCTCCGCCTCGTCAGGCTCCACATAGTAGAGAACCGTCTCGCCGTGCTGACGGGTCGAAAAACAATACAGGCCCTCGCCCCACACCGGCTCGGGATCGCGAGAAGAACGCTCCACCACGACCACGGCACCCTCGGCAAGCTTGGGGGTCAGCGCCTCCAGCAGCTCGCTGACCTGCTCGTTCGGCATAGCGTAGGGCGGGTCAACAAACACCAGGTCCCACGGGCCGGAGGCGGACTTCACGTAGGTCAGCGCCTGCGACTGCTGCACGCGCGTAGAGCTAGAGCCGGTGCGACCCATCGCTTTCTCCACCGCGGCAACGTTCTTGCGAATCACCGCAACAGCCTTCGGGTAGGTGTCCAGCAGAGTCACGGAGGCGGCACCGCGCGAGAGCGCCTCGCAGCCGAGCGCACCCGATCCGCCGAAAGCATCCAGCACGCGGGCGCCGCGAATAATGTCGTAGCTCTCCAGCTTGGAGAAGAGGGATTCCTTCACCCGGTCGGTGGTGGGGCGAGTATTATCCCCCGGAACCGAGGCAAGGCGAACGCCTCCGGCGGCACCGGAAATAATACGGCTCATAGGTCTCTCCTCTTAACTAGTGCGGTGTGTTCAAGTCACGGTTTCAGCGGGTGGTGGGCTGGTCTAACAGGGAGTTTTCCCTTATCGGGTACTTATCCCCTGCCGAGGAACGCCTCACGGTCAGCGTCCAGGGCGCGGTCAATCGTACGCGCCAACGACGGATGCTTAGCCAGCGTCGGGTCCTTCTCCACCACCGAGCGGGCATCCTCGCGGGCACGCTCAATAATGTCGGCATCGGCGAGCGCCCGCAAGAACCGCAGGGTGCTCTTCGAGCCCGATTGTGCAGCACCCAGAATATCACCCTCGCGGCGCTGCGCCAGGTCGATGCGGGAAAGCTCAAAGCCGTCCGTGGTGGAGGCGACCGCATCCAGACGCTCGCGGGACACGCCGCCCTCCTCCTGGCGGGTCACCAGCAGGCAGGTGCCCGCGTAGCCGCCGCGGCCCACACGACCTCGCAGCTGATGCAGGCCCGAGATGCCGAAGCGGTCAGCGTCCATGATGATCATGAGCGTGGCGTTCGGGACGTTCACGCCCACCTCAATGACGGTGGTGCTGATGAGCAGGTCAATCTCACCGCGCTCGAAAGCGGTCATGACGGCGGTCTTCTCCGCCGGGTCCATGCGGCCGTGCAGGGTGCCGATGCGCACGCCGACGAGGGCGTCCTCCGCGCTCAGGTAGGAGTACATGGAGGCGACCGAGGTCAGCTGAACCTTGCCGTCGCTGCTGGCGCTACCGCCCTGACCGAAATAGCCCTGCGCAGAGTTGCCTGCACCGGTTCCAGCACCGTTGAGGCTGGATGCGCCAAAGAACGCCGCGCCCTCCTCCAGGCTATCGCCGTCCTCCCCAATTTTGGGTACGACAACATACACCTGGTGGCCCGCGTCAATTTCTTCTCGGGCGCGCCGCCACAGCCGGGACGCCCAGGCAGGCTTCTCAGCGAGGGGCACAACGTGGGTCGAAATTTTCTGTCGACCGGCGGGCAGGGTGTCGAGCACGGACACGTCCAGGTCACCGAACACGGTCATGGCGACGGTACGCGGAATGGGCGTTGCGGTCATGACCAGGCGGTGCGGCAGGGCGCCGTCAGTACCACGCAGGCCGTCGCGCTGTTCCACGCCGAAGCGATGCTGCTCGTCCACGACGACCAGACCCAAATCGTGGAAGCTCACCTCGTCGGAGAGCAGGGCGTGGGTGCCAATCACAATCTGGGCGGTGCCGTCGGCGAGTTCCTGCAGTACCTTGCGCTTGGCGCGGGTACCCATGGAGGCTGTCAGCAGGCACACGCGCACACGACCGGATTCTTCCCCGCTCCCCGCGAGAGTTCCCTCAGCAGAACCGTCAGCATCTTCGGGTGCCGCCATATCCCCCAGGATGTCCAGCACCGAACGCAAATGCTGCTCGGCGAGCACCTCGGTCGGGGCGAGCATCGCGGACTGGCCGCCCGCGTCGGCAACCTGCAGCATGGCGCGCAAAGCCACCACGGTCTTACCGGAACCCACGTCACCCTGCAGTAGGCGGTTCATGGGCGATTCACTCGACAAGTCGGCGGCAATCTCAGCGCCGACCTTCTGCTGCCCCTCGGTCAGCTCGTAGGGCAGAACCTTCAGCAGCTGATCGGCGAGGCCACCCTCCACGGCGGGGCGCGGCTGGGTCAGGTGCGCGGCACGCACCGAGTGCAGGCGGGCGAGCGCGCTCTGCAGCACGAACGCCTCGCGGTAACGCATCTGCGCCTGCGCGGCACGCCACGTGTCCTCAGAGTCCGGGGTGTGCAGGGCGCGGTACGTCCACTCCAGCGACGGCACCTTGCGGGCGCGACGAATCGTGTACGGCACCGGGTCTTCAAGCTCTTTGAGCGGCACCTTTTCGAGTAGTTGCGCCATGTAGCCGCTGATGCGGTCGGTGGGCAGCTTCACGGGGGCGCGGTAGACGGGCACGGGGGCGGTGGCGGCGTCGGTGACGTCCGCGCCGGAGGCGTCCTTCGAGAGCAGGGCGTAGTGCGGGTTGGTGAGGGTGTATTCGCCGCGGTAGATACCGACCCTGCCGGAGAACATCATCGTTTCACCCTCGCGGATTTCGCGGGCGGCGGTCCAGGCGTTGAAGAAGGAAAGCTTCATCTGCGAGCCAATAAGCGCACCGGGGTTCGTCATGCTGGGCGCGGGCACGCCAAAGAGGCCTCCCTGCGCGAAACTATCCTGCGCAAAACTGTCCTGCGCGAACGAATCTTGGCCGTAGCTATCTGCGTAGCCGCTGTAGGAGGCGGGCTGTGCTCCCCTGCCCTGTGCCGGGTTCTGGGCCGCGGGGTTCTGAGCTACGGGAATCTGGGCAACTGGGTTCTGCGTGGAGTTAGCGAGCGTGTTAATGCGCGGGTTGTGCATCCCGGTTGCCTGCCAGCTCTGCGCGGGCACGCCGGATACTCTGGATGCACCGGATACGCCGGGGCGGTTCGCGCGCCCGTGCACCACGGATACAGGGCCACCAGCCCCGAGGCCAGCGGCACCAAAACCGGCAGCCCCAAAACCTGCAGGTGTATCCTGCCTGGTGGCGTCGGAAAGCCGGTCGGTGATGGTCACTTCCGTGATTTTGCCGCGGCGCGCCGCCATAGTTCGGGTGCTCACGTGCACCACGCGGGCAATGATGGTGACGTCCTGGCCCTCAACAAGTTCGGCGAAGGAGCTGAGCTCACCGCGCGGCAGGTATTTGCGCGGGAAGTATTCGAGCATCTCCCCGACGGTGTGCAGATCCAGATGCGTGGCGATTGCCTTGGCGCTGGGCGCGGGCAGGTACTTTTTGAGCGGCGCGTTTTCGATGCGGTCTTCGGAGGCGTAGCGCGCCAGGGCGCGGCTCTTAGCCTCCGCAGCGGCTGATGCGGAGGCTGCATCGGGCTTCTCAGCCGCAGCTTTCTTAGTAGCTGTCTTCTTCGCGGAAGCTTTCTTCGCAGGGCTTTTCGGCGCAGCGGTCTTCGGCTTTGCCGGAGTTTTCTGCGCTGGGTTTTTCTCCGCAGTGGTTTTCGGCTTTGCCGGAGTCTTCTCGGCGGTAGCAGATTGAGCAGCGGGCGCTTTCTTAGCGGGAGCAGCCTTCTTCGCCGGGGCTTTAGAGGTGCCCGATTCCTTGGCGGGCTCAGTCGGCACCTTCTTGGGGGTCTTCGTGGCGGTAGCAGGTTGAGCAGCGGACGCTTTCTTAGCGGGAGCTGTCTTCTTCGCCGCTACCTTTTGGATCGCGGGCTTTTCAGCGTCTACCTCAGGCGCGCTCTTCTTCGCATCGGGCATCTTCGGTGCAGGCTTCTGCTCGCCCTCTTCACTCGAGGTTTCCGCCTTCTGCGGGCGCGGCGAAGCATCCCGCGCGGGAGTATCACTCTGCGGGGTCGGTTCGATCTGAGCTGGTTCCTTCTGAACCGTCTTCTTCTGAGCAGGTGCTTTCTGGGCGGGCGCCTTCTGAGCAGGTTTCTTCTGTACAGGCTCCTCCGGCTGCGCCGCCTGCCGCGCCGCCAAAGCAATATCGACCAGCTCGTAGAGAGCGTCATCGGTCATGGTGTGCGCGGCGGGACCCAGCGAATGCTTGAGGGCCTTGAGTGCCTTACGGTAGGGGGCGCTGGCGCGCTGTGCCGCGCGTTCGCTCAACTCGGCGCGGCTCACCTCGCCTCGGGCGTAGGCGGCAAGATCACGCACGGTCAGCTCGGCGGTGGTGCGGAGCTGCTCATCGCTCAGTAGCGGCGCATCCTTTTTCCACTGCCGAGCTCGGGTCGCAGAATCAGCACGGGTCACAGAGGCGGCACGGGCAGGCTCCACAACCGTTGAATCTACGGACTCAGAATCTACGGGCTCACTCTGCGCTGCCTCAGCTTTCGCGGGCTTAGTATTTGTCGGCTTAGTTTTGGCGGGAGCAGGCTCAGGAAGCCCCAAGTCCAGGGCTTCCTGCTGCGGGTTCACGGAACGTCGGGCGGGGCTCATGCGCCGCCCTCCGCAGCGCATGCGTGGTCGGCGTGATGACCATCCGCCAGGGAGGAAATACGCTCATCCGACCACTGACCGTAGCCCATAATCAGCTTGCGGGCGGGGTCGACTTCGGGAACGTGCACGTGCAGCGCCCAGAGTCCAGCCGCCATGTCCAGGGGCGTAATGAGCAGGCTGTCGCCCATGGCTTCAAGCTCCGGGCGCAGCTGCGCCAGGGCGAGGGGCTCGCAGGTCAGCGTACCCATAAGCTCCCAGCCGCTCTGCCCCTCACTTTCTGCGTGCTCGGCAGTTTCAGCGTCCGCCTGTTCAGAACCCACTCGTGCCGCAGAACCAGCTACAGAAGTCACACCGGCAGAGGGCGCACGCAGCATGGACTCCACCTGCGCCTCGTTCAGGGTCGCGCCTTCCCAACGCGGGTTGGAGTGCACCACGGCAAGGTAGAAGCCGAGCGCGCCGGCGTCCACGAAACCGGCAAGCTCGGGTGAGGGCGGGAACTGCGCGGTACGTTCCAGAGCGGCACGCATCAGCGCACGTCGACGCTCCTTCAGCGCCTCGTCAGCGGCTTCTGCGTCCTGCGATGCATCATAGTGTGCATCCAAGCGGGCGAGCTCCACCATGACCGACAGCATCGTGGAGGGCACCATCTGCTCCCCCACGCTGGCGCGAATACGCTCAGCCGCGAACGCCATCGCGCGCGCCTCCGCGTGGGCGTACTCCAGCTTCACTTCGCGGTGCTTCGGCAGGGAACCGCCAGCCAGCACACGCTCGTAGTCTGCCTCCAGGGCACGCACGAGCGGCAGCTCATCGCCCGTGTTGCCGAGCTCCCGAGCGAGGTTTCCGGGCAGGAACCAGTAGCTACGCACCGCCTCCAGCGCCCAAGCGCAGAGCAGAGTACCGGAGTTGCCGCGCGCCACGCGGGATGCGCGCATAATCGCGTGCTCGTAGATTCCGCCCAGCTGAATCCACAGGTGGGCGAGGGTTTCCTCTTCGGATGCGCCCGCCGCCTCGGGCACGCACGCGCCCTCCCCGCCAGGATTTTTGCCAGAGGGAAGAACCTCACTGGGCAGACTCTCACTGGGCAGAACCTGCTCCATGCCCCGCTCAAACTCTTCGGTCAGGGTCAGCAGGGTATGGGCGATATTGGAGCCGGTGTCTTTATCGGGCACAGGGAACCCGTTGAGTTCGTTGAGCGCCTCGCGGTAGCGTTCGATGGTGGTGCGGGCGGCGGTGGACCACGCTACGCCGAAGCGGTAGGCGCGCACGCAGGCGCGGCGGTAAATCTCGCGTTCTTCGGTGCGCTGGTTCTGTTCTGCGTTCACGCTACCCTCCTCGTCGGTTTCGTCAGTTTCGCGCGGTTCTCGGCTGAGTTTGTGGCTAGTTCCCGACTGATTTCCCGGTTAGTTCCCGACTGATTTCTCAGCGCCCGCGGCACGGGCGGGATCCAGCCTATTTCGTACTTCTATTCTAGGCAATTTCGGTTAAATGTACGGTATTGTCCGTCGTCTATCCCGCGGGCTGAAAGCACGGACTAAACATATAAACCGCACGCACCTCGCGGCACTCGGTGAAGCTCCTACGCGGAAGCCCCGTAGTGTTCCCAGCCCATGCCGTCCAGGGAGCGGCCGTCCATCACGACCGCCGCGCCGGTCACCGCATTGTGGCGGCGCTCGGCACCGTAGAGTTCGGCGCTCAGACCGCGCTCCGGGGCATCCGCAACACAGGTTCCCAGGGGCACAAATTCTTCCGGCACATCGCCGGGGAAGGTCGCCAGCAGGCCGTGATCTTCTCCGCCAACCAGCACGAAGGTGCGCGCCAGGGATGCGGGGCTCTCCCCCGCCTCGTTGCGCTCACCAATCGCCAACAGCAGGCGCGCCAACGGTAGCAGCGGCTTGGCGAACGCATCCACGGCGGCACGGTCGAGGCGCATCTGCACCCCGGAGGCGGCGGCAACTCGCCCGGCGTCCTTGACGAGTCCGTCAGAAAGATCCAGCATGGAGCTTGCCTTATGCTGGCGTGCCACTTCACCGGCGGGGATGGGGCTGACCGGGTGGTGCTGCGATGCGACGGCGCGCTCGCAGACCGCAATCATGTGCGCGGCATCTTCGGGGGTGAGGGTGCGGGCAAGCTCGATGAGCCCCTCGGGGAGAGCAACAGCCGATCCCTCGCCCTGCTTTTCAGTCTGTTTCTGAGCCCACGCCTGTCCTACCGCCCCCAGCGCCGCTTCGACTTCCTGGCCTGCGGCAATAGCACGCAGCAGTGCCGTGGCGGGCAGGGAGAGCGGGTTGAGTAGCAGGCGCAGACCGGCATCGGACCAGGCGGTACGCCCCGCCAGGGCGATAGTGTCGCCGGGGCGTGCACCGGAGCGCAGCACGGCGCGGTCCGTGTAGCCGAGGGCGGTGACGGTCACCGACATTTCGGTGGAGTCGCCAATATCGCCGCCGCCAATCACGCATTCGGTGGCTCCGCAGGCGTTGATTCCGTCCACAATGCCGTGGGCGAAGCCGTCAATCCAGCCGTAAGGCGTGCTACCGGGCAGGCTCAAAGAGATGAAGAGGCTCGCCGGGCGCGCACCCATGGCGGCAACGTCGGCAAGGTTCTGGGTCGCGGCTTTGCGCCCCACATCGTAGCCGCTACTGCGGGCGGGTTCCAGATTGAACTCACCGGCCTCACTCGTCTGGGCAATACCGCCGGGCCAGAGGTTCATAAAGTCCTGGTCCTCAACGAGAGTGTCGGTGGTGACCACGGTACGCTGACCGGGCGCGGGCTCGGCGAGAACGGCACAGTCGTCACCGGGACCCACCTCGAGGGGTTCGATGCGCCCCGCCTGGCGTGCCGTTGCGGCAACCTGCTCGTTGTGGGCGTTGATAATCGGCATGAAAGCGCGCAGAACGCGGGACTCCCCCAGCTTTGAGAGAGGTGTCTCTCGCATGGGGTTGTCCCGCGTTTCGCTAAAAGTCTGAGGATTCACATCCTCTATTATCGCGTATTCTTACGCGTTATGTTCGCCTTAGGCTCCGCGGCTGAAGTAGCGGATTGCCAGAGCAATCAGCACCAGACCGATGAGTGAGAAGAGGATCAGCGGTGCAATGCCGGAAAGTCCGGAATCGTCCGCGTCCGCATTCTTCACGGCCTGCTCCTGAGCGGCGTTCGCGCCATCAGCCTTTGCCACGCTCTTTGCAGAGCGGCTGGCGCTAGCCGAGGTGGAGGAGGAGCTAGGCGACTTCGAAGCCGATACCGAGCTTGAGGAGCTCGAGGGGCTTGCCTCGTGGGAGTGGTCCTCGTCGGTCTTATTGCGCGAGAGGTATCCAGCAACCCAGTCAGCCGCACCCGGAATGGAGTCATTCGAGCCGTTATTAGCTGCGATTCGTCCGAGGGTGGTGCCGCCAGAACGCAACGGATCGTCATCCTCGCCATCAAGCCTGTCGCTCGGTGCCTTGCTCGGTGAAGAGCTCGAAGATCCCGAAGAGGAACTTGAGGATTCAGAGGAGTTGCCCGGTCGCGGAAGCTCAATGGAGATGATGACATCTTCCCCAGAGACTTCCTGACGGTTTCCAGGGACGGTCACCGGGTTGTTCGCCGGAGGAATCGGAGCAACAGGTTCGGTCTCAATCGGGGTAACCGACTTGGAGTCCGAGCTGCCCTTGTTATCCTCTACCGGAGCTACGGGAGCTACCGGAATCACGGGGATGACCGCGTCCTTGGTCGGCTCGTTAGTCGGATCCTGAACCGGGGCCGGAACGACCGGAACCTGAGAGGGCTCCTGGGTCGGTTCGGGAGTTACATCCTTCGTCGGCTCGGGAGTAGGTTCAGGAGTGGGCTCCGGATTCGGTTCCGGTGTGGGGTCCTGAGTAGGCTCTGGGGTCGGCTCGGGAGTTACATCCTTCGTCGGCTCGGGAGTAGGTTCAGGGGTGGGCTCTACCGTAGGCTCAGGAGTCGGATCCTGAGTAGGCTCAGGAGTTGCGTCCTTGGTGGGTTCCGCGGTGGGCTCCACAGTAGGCGCAACGGTCGGCTCCGGAGTGGGAGCAACAGTAGGTTCTGCCGTCGGCTGGACCGTAGGCTCTGCAGTCGGAGCTACAGTCGGCTCAGCCGTCGGAGTTGCGGTAGGAGCAACACTCGGTTCGGCACTTGCGCTAGGAGCTACGGTCGGCGTAGCGGTAGGTTCAGCGGTTGCATCCTTAGAGGGCTCTACGCTAGGACTCGCCGTAGCACTCGGGCTTGCAGTCGCACTAGCAGAAGCGGTGGGCTCGGCAGTAGGCTGCGCGGTAGCGTTCGCATCCGGGCTGGGCGTAGCACTTGCGGAAGGCTCAGCACTAACAGTGGGCTGAGCACTCGAAGAAGCGCTAGGCTGAGCGGTGGGCTCTGCCTGCGCTTTGTCAGTCTTATTGTCCCCCTGAGCGGTGGGCCATGCGCTCACGGTTGCGAGCGTGGGTACTGCCGTCTGAGAGGAAGATGCCGCGTTTGCGGTGGGGTCCAGGGTTTGGCTTGCGGTGCCGACAGGGTTGGGCGGAACCTGAGACGCCGCCTCTTGCACATCTTGAGCAAATGAGGCCACGTAGGGGCTTCCGGAAGCAACCAGTGCTGTCGCCAGACTCGCAGAGACCACCTTACGGTTTCGTTTTCCCAAAGGTTGTCCTTGACTTTCTGATACGTTGTGAGTGAATAGATACCCAATCGCTAGGGCAGATTGGATATACCTTCATCTATTCTACCGAATCGGCTTTTTCTTCATTACTCATTTTAGCGCTTTCATACCAATCTTTGAGCTTCAAGATGTGCAACGACCACCAACAGCATCTTTTCATTACCTAGAAGCATCATTTCATGCACTTATGAGCAGAATTACGTTTTGCCTTATCAATACCACTTTAAAACTTGCACTCCATCATCTAAACGACCCCGAGGCGAATATAAGTGATTTTTCTCATGAGTGAAAAACGAGCGATTCTCATCAAGATTTAGAGGCTAATACGTACCAATTCTCCCTCTCACACAGGCTGAACTTGCCCACCGCGCAAAAAGCGCCCCGGCGCGAATCCCTCAAGAATCCGCACCGAGGCGCCTTACAACAGGGGCTACTCCCCCGCCGTTACGTATTCAATTGCTAAGCGCAGTCAAAACGACGGTGCGCCCAAGAACTAGCGCTACCTCAAGAACTAGCGCAGACCCAGGGGGCGTTCCATCGCCAGGGTCAGCAGCTCGCTAATCAGGTCGGTGTAGGAAATACCGGTGTTCTCCCACATGGTCTTGTACATCGAAATCGGGGTGAAGCCGGGCATGGTGTTCACCTCGTTGATGACCAGGTGGCCATCCTCTGTGTAGAAGAAGTCCGCACGAGACAGACCCTCACCATCCAGCGCCAGGAATGCCTTCACAGCCAGCTCACGCAGACGATCCTGCACATCCTGCGGCAGGTTCGCCGGGCACACGGTCACAGCGGAAGACTCAGAAACGTACTTCGCCTCAAAGTCGTAGAAACCGTGATCCTGATCCACAACCTCAATCTCGCCGGGGTAGGATGCGCGCGGCATCTCGCCGTGGTGGCCATCGAGCACAGCGCACTCGATTTCGCGACCCACGATACCGGCCTCAATAATGATTTTCGGGTCGTGGCGGCGTGCCTCTTCAATCGCGGGCACGAGCTCCTCCACCGAATCCACCTTGGTAATGCCGAAGGAGGAACCGGCGCGGGTCGGCTTCACAAACATGGGGAAGCCCAGCTTCAGCACGCGCTCCAGAATCTGCTCGCGGTCCTCGTACTCCCACTGGCGGTTGGTGACAACCTCGTAGGGGCCGACCTCCAGGCCAGCGGACTCGAAGGCGACCTTCATGAAGTGCTTATCCATGCCCACAGCGGATGCGGTCACACCGCAACCCACATAGTGCAGGTCAGCCATTTCCAGCAGACCCTGCACGGTGCCGTCCTCACCGAAGGGGCCGTGCAACAGCGGGAAGACAACGTCCACCGGCGCGGTGCGGGTCACAGTGCCGTCCTCGTCAATCAGGGTCAGGCGGGAATCGCCGGCACCCATCGGCAGGAACACCTGCTGGGTGCCCGCGGGGAACTCTGCGGTACCGCGAGTGCCCGCGGTCAGCTCGGCGAGCTGCTGCTCATCGGTCAGGTACCAGCGGCCGTCACGGGTAATACCGATAGTGATGACGTCGTAGGCGGTGCGGTCAATAGCGCCCAGAACGCCGGCAGCGGTAATGAGCGAAATCGGGTGCTCGGAGGAGCGGCCACCGCACAGCAGGGCGACGGTCTTCTTCTCGGTCATATATTTCTCCCTGTTCGTTTCGGGGCGTACCCGCCCCACTTACAGCCCATTGTATCGTCTCTTACGGGCCTTTCTGACACTAGTACCCAAGCTGCGGTAACCGCAGATACCGGGGTCATGGCGCACGGTGAATACGCAGCACAGGCCCATCAAATAAGGCGGTAATCAGCTGATGCATGTGCGCATCGTCGGTGGTGAGAGTGGCGGTGCGGGGGCGCCTGGGGTGAGTTTTTACCGGTTCCATCACACCTGTACCCGCCAGATGATGAGCGGTAATAGTTAGCACCGCCACACGTTCACGCCGCGTTGGAAACTCAGTGTGCAGTATCTGCCGCAGATATTCAGACACGTTCATGGTGTCCTCGGCAGAACCTGCGGCTGCGAGCACTATAGCGGTTTGAGGCAGCAGGTATGCCCATCGGCGGAATGCCATGACCCCCGTCATCTCCTCGGGGCACGAATCAGCCTGTTCGCCCCAGGGAACCACCACAATATCGGCGCTCTCAAGAGCCTCGTATATATCGGTGGTGTAAGTCACCGGAAGCTGGTGCGCGGTTTCTCCCATATCGGCGGGTTCCCACAGGTATACCGGGCGATCGCACTCGGTTTTTTGAGCTACCGACCCTGTAGCTGCAGCACACAGCGCCCCATACCCTGCGGAGCCCAACACAGCGGTGGTTACCGAGCTCAGGTTCATTGCGTGCTCTTAATGCCCTTCATGTTTAAGGGAACGCCCCAGCAGCTGAGGCGCCAAATCCTCAATGCCGATACGGCCCGAAAGCACAGCCACCACAGCCTCAACAATGGGCATCTCCACGCCGTGACGACGAGCCAACTCAGCCACCACCGGCGCCGACTTAATCGACTCAGCGGTCTGGCTCATATGCTCGTGCAGGCGGTCAGGGGTAACACCCTGAGCCAGCAGGCGGCCCGCCGTGTGGTTACGAGACAGCGGCGAAGAGCAGGTCGCAATCAAGTCGCCCATACCAGCAAGACCGCTCATCGTCGCAGCCTCGCCGCCCAACGCCACCGCCAGGCGGGTAATCTCCGCCAGACCGCGCGTCATAATGGACGCCTTCGAGTTATCGCCGTAATTGCGGCCCTCGCAAATACCCACGCAGAGGGCAATCACGTTCTTCACCAGACCGCCAATTTCAGTACCCACCACATCCGTGTTGGTGTACGGGCGGAAGTACGCGCACGCAATCGCGTGAGCCACAGCCTCAGCCACCGGCAGAGTGCGAGCCGCAACCACGGAGGCGGTAGGCTCCTCCCCCATGATTTCCTTCGCGAGGTTCGGGCCCGACAGCACGCACACGCGGTGCGGAATATGGCCAATCGCGCGCACATCGGCACCGCGCAGAGCCATAGCCTCTTCCAGCTCCTCGGTAATGACCTGCGACATGCGCAGACCAGTACCGGTCTCCAGGCCCTTCGCCAAAGACACCAGCATGGCGTTCGGCTCAATATAGCGGGCGAAGCTCTGCAACTGCGAACGCAGCACCTGCG
This sequence comes from Rothia sp. HMSC061D12, assembly GCF_001836735.1. Taxonomy (NCBI): domain Bacteria; kingdom Bacillati; phylum Actinomycetota; class Actinomycetes; order Micrococcales; family Micrococcaceae; genus Rothia; species Rothia sp. HMSC061D12. The sequence goes on from NZ_KV830305.1 coordinate 733,594, forward strand.
CGGGCAGGGCAAGAACCACAATATCGGCACCGGTCAGCGCCGCGGGGGCATCCGCCGTGAAGTGAATATTATCCGGCAGCTTCATTCCCGGAAAATAGCGGGCGTTCTCGCGGGTGCGCTCGCACTCAGCCATCGCCTGCTCATCACGACCGATGAGGGTCACGCGAGTGTCATCGCCGCGCTCACGGGCAGCGTCCGCCGCAATCTTAGCGAAAGCGGTGCCCCAGCTACCGGCGCCGAGCACCGCAATAGACTGCACGGTTGCCGGAGGGGTAAATTCAGGGCTTGCTGCGGGGGTGCGTCCAAAGAAGGTCACGAAAACACCTGCCTCTCTTCCTTGCGAGGTTATTGTGCGAGTCCCTGACAGGCGCCTCAGCGAATAGCCGCGGCATCTGTCAGGGCCTCTACGATTCTCCCAGCTGGGATGCTACTTTTCGTCCGGTTCACCAAGCGCGCCACCGACCGGCCCCGAGGGGGTACCGGGGGCTTCACGACGCTTAGTGCGCGGGTTCCAACGACCCTCCGGAGCCTTCTCGCCGCGGATTTTCTCCAGCTCGGCGGTGATAGCGTCCAGCATTGCGTCGGTGACCACGCCCAGTTCGGTGCGGGTGTGCTTAGCCTCGGGGCTGGAATCCTCAACGAGGGAGGCAATATCCAGAGCCTTGCCGACCTTCACGCGAACGGTCTTGCGCGGGAACAGCGAAATCTTACGCTTCTCCTTGATGCGGCCGTCCTCGCCGGCCTCGTCCACGTAACCGAGAATCTGCTCGTCGCCCCAGTGCGCCACCGGGAAGACGGGTGCGCCGGTCGCAAGAGCCAGACGAGCCGCACCGGTACGCGCCTGCATGGGCCACAGCTGCGGATCGTGGGTGGTGGTGCCCTCCGGGAAAATCACGACGGCACCGCCAGCCTCAACAATCTTGCGGGCAGTAATCAGGGACTTGCGCGCATCCACCGAACCGCGAACCACGGGAATATGCGCGAGCTTGCGCATAATGTAGCCGAGCACGGGGGCGCGGAAGAGCGAATCCTTCGCCAAGAAGCGCGGCAGGGCGCCCTCAACGAAAGCAGGGAAAGCCACGGTCACCGGGTCAAGCTCGGTGGTGTGGTTAGCCACGATAATGTACCCGCCGCTCTTAGGCAGGTTCTCACGGCCGGTAATCTCAACGCGTGCGATGAGCTTGTACAGCCCGCGCGCAGCGTTACCGAGCACCTTGTACAGCGCATCACCGGAGGCGGTGGGCTCAATCTCAGGCAGAGCCTGCTTTCCCTGCTGTCCGCTCACTAGTCCTGAACCTCAACTTCCTCGGGCTCAACAACAACGATTGCTGCATCGGGCTTGGGAGCCTTCGACGCCTTGCGTGCCAGCACCTCAAAGTTGGCACCCAGGCCCTTGAGCTTCTCCTCAAAGTTCTCGTAGCCGCGAGCAATCAGCTCAACACCGCTCACGTGAGAGGTGCCCTTAGCCGCCAGAGCAGCAATGATGTGGGAGAAGCCGCCGCGCAGGTCCGGAACCTCAATGTCGGCACCGGTCAGCGGGGTGGGGCCAGAAATAATAGCGGAGTGGCCGTAGCCCTTACCCTCGAAACGGCAGGGTGCGCCGCCCACGCAATCGCGCATAACAACGATATCTGCACCCATCTGCTTCAGCGCGTTGGTGAAGCCGAAACGCTCCTCGTACACGGTCTCGTGCACGATAGACGCGCCCTTAGCCTGGGTCAGCGCCACGACGAGGGGCTGCTGCCAGTCGGTCATGAAGCCGGGGTGCACGTTGGTCTCAAAAACGATGGGCTTCAGCTGAGCACCGGGGGTGCGCTGAGCCGGGTGGGTGAAGCGGATACCCTCGGCGGTCACCTCGTACAGACCGCCCATCTTGCGGAACTGGTTCAGGAACGCGGTCATATCCTTCTGCGCTGCACCGCGAACGAAAATGTCGCCGCCGGTAGCCAGCGCCGCAGAAGCCCAGGAAGCGGACTCGTTGCGGTCGGGCAGGGACGCGTGATCGTAGCCGGTCAGCTCATCCACGCCCTCAATGACGATGGTGCGGTCCTCGTTAATGAAGATGATTGCGCCCATCTTCTGCAGAACAGCAATCAGGTCAATAATTTCGGGCTCAATCGCAGCGTTACGCAGGATGGTCTTACCCTTAGCGCGGACACCGGTGAGCAGAACCTGCTCGGTAGCACCCACGGAGGGGTAGTTCAGCACAATCTCTGCACCCTTCAGACCCTCTTCGGGAACAATCAGGGTGGTGCCGGTTTCGTCGTCCTTCTCAACGACCGCACCGAACTTGCGCAGTGCAGACATGTGGTAGTCGATGGGTCGGTCACCGATCTTGCAGCCGCCCAGGTTGGGGATGCGCGCGGTACCGAGAGTGTGTAGCAGCGGGCCCACCATCAGAATCGGGATGCGAGAGTTACCACCGAAGAGCTGAATCTCCTCTGCGTTCTTTGCAGCGGTGGTTGCGTCCTGTGCGGGGTTGAGGGTGAGAACACCGGCTTCACGGTCGTAGTCAACCTTCGCACCGTGCAGCTCCACGAGGGTGGTAACGATTTCAACATCGCTCAGGTCGGGAACGTTACGCAGGGTCGAGGGAGTCGAACCGTGCAGTGCTGCGACCATAGCCTTGGGCACCAGGTTCTTGGCGCCTCGAACGTGAACCTCACCAACGAGCGGAGTGCCACCTTCAATGCGAAGCTTGCTGATGTTCTCAGTCATTAAAAATCCTTTGTGGAGTCGGCTGGTTTACGCCGAACTTTAACAGTGTGCCGATACGCCGCGTTCTGTCGTGCCGCGCCCCTGCCGGTAGCAGGGCGAAACGGGCGCATATATTCATCATTATTCTAAGCCCTGCGTAAAGGTGCTCCAAACACTGAAGAACCTTTGGAACTCGCGACTAGGATTTTGCTCTGTTGTGTATGTGAAAAACCGCTCTGACCCCCTCAGATTCAGAGCCAGAAAAAACAAAAAGATACACAAACATTCACACTAATGCAAACATTTTTAGGTTCTTCACCGAAATTTGACGCTAGTTTCGTCTTTTTGACGCACGAATTTGAACTTGAGAGCAACCTCACCCCTACAATAACGTGCACACTCGTGCCCACTGAACGGCGCCTCCACTCTCAAGGAGAAGTCAACCAGCTCTCAACTGCGGCATCGGCGCCGGCATTGCCGTTGCTCCTCGCAGTACGGCGCCACACGGCAGGGAACGGGCGTGCATTCACTGCATACAACCTTGCGATGACGCCCAACTAAAACGGTTCGGCTTCCTGATTCACTTCAACTTCAAAAATTCACTTCAACATTACCGTAAATATTCGAAAGTCAACCGAAAACCACGGCGCATCGCAACCAACCACAGGTTACTTCGCGGCTGCATCCGCGAACTACCGGAGGACCCCAAAAATGACACATCACAACACTGCATCACGCATTTCGCGCCGTCGCCTCGTACAGGGCGCTGCATGGAGTGCCCCCGTCATCCTCGCCAGCGCAACCGTCCCCGCATGGGCGGCAAGCGGCGAGCCCACCTGCTCCCCCGCCCTGACTCTCAAGCCCACCGCAACCGGCTACGACGACAAGGCAGGCGCATACACCGAATGGCTCGTCCCCGAAGGCGTTGGACGAGTCCGCTTCGACCTTGTAGGCGGTGCCGGCGGTGCGGCAACCTCCTTCACCCCCCGCTACCTGACCGAGGTCACGAACGCCTCCCTGGCTGGCGGCGGTGCCGGTGCACAGCTCAGCGGCGTCCTGGCGGTCAAGTCCGGCGATATCCTGCGCGTCTGGGCGGGTAACGGCGGCGTCGGCTCTGCATCCGGCGCGCAGCCCGCACTCGGCGGCGAAGGCTACGCTGCAGGCGGCGACTCCACCGGCTCCAGCAATGCAACCGGCAGTGCGCAGGTAGTGGGCACCGACAGCGGCTACGTGTACGGCGCGTCTGGCGGCGGTTCCTCCGCGGTCGAGCTCGTTCGTGACGGCTCAGTCACCGTCGTAGCCGTTGCAGGCGCTGGCGGCGGCGGTGCACAGCTGGGCACCCTCACCACCCACCAGAGCATCTTCGACGCGCAACCCAAGGATCAGCTGAACCCGGCACTGCGTATCGCCATGGAACACCGCGATGCCAATAGCACCGCGGGCGGTAGCGCAGGCGGCGACCTGGGCACCGACAACACCGGTCAGGGTGGCATGCTCGTGGCAAGCCCCTACCAGGAGTTCAAGCCCCTCGACGAGGACGACAAGCCCCTCGACATGCGCTTCATGGTCACCGGCGGTACCGCCGGCCGCTCCGGCGTGGCGGGCACCCTCGGCGAGGCACTGGTCGGCATCCTCGACGAGAACAACGAGCTGAAGCTCATGCCCATGTCTACCTCCTGGTTTGAGTCGTACGATTTCCCGCGCTACTACCTCTACGGGGGCGACTCCGTGCATGAGGGAGAAAAGGGCACCGGCGGTGCGAACGCAACCGGCTCTTACCGCGGTAAGGGCGGCTCGGGCGCACTGCTTTCCCGAACCCAGGGCAAGCTCTCCCTCACCTCCGTAGCATCCGGTGGTGGCGCCGGCTACGGCGGCGGCGGCGCAGGCCTGAACATCTGGACCGTCGGCTCATACTACGAGGGCGTTTTCGGCCGCCAGGTGCAGTTTGAGAACGAAGGCAACATCTACTCGCTCAGCGCTCTGAGCAGTGGCGGCGGCGCGGGCGGCAGCTACATTAACCACGAGGTGGTTTCTGATTTCGCTCTTGCCACCGCGCAGAACGCAAACCCGACCGCGGGCGTGCGCTCCCCCGGTTCGGCTGCACTGTACAGCTGCACCGAGAACGCAACCCTGAACACCCCCCATCACTGAGGGTGCGCTCTAAATAGTCAATGAATGCGCCTCCCCGGAAGAATACTCCGGGGAGGCGCATTTATATATGTGCCAGGGTTCTGGGCGCAGAAAAGCTCAGGATACAGAAAAGCTCGAAGGCGGCGACTGATTCAGTCACCGCCTTCGAGCTTTATCTAGAGATGTCTAGGGCTTAGAGCGCTCGGCTTAGAGCTCCCCCTATTTAGAGCTCCTGGGTGCGGGGCATCCAGGAGGGGCGCTTCGCCTCGTACGCCTCGATAGCCTCGAGGTTCTGCAGGGTCAGACCGATGTCGTCCAGGCCTTCCATGAGGCGCCAGCGCACGTAGTCGTCAATCTCGAAGGGAACGACCAGCGCACCCACGGTTACGGTCTTGGACTCCAGGTCAACGGTGATTTCGGTGCCGGGCTCGTGCTCCAGCGCCTTCCAAATCAGCTCAATGTCGTCCTGCGCGACCTGTGCGGTCACCAGGCCCTGCTTACCCGAGTTGCCGCGGAAAATATCGGCAAAACGAGCGGAGATAACGACCTTGAAACCGTAGTCGCGCAGCGCCCACACTGCGTGCTCACGGGAAGAACCGGTACCGAAGTCCGGGCCCGCAACCAGCACGCTACCGTGCTTGTAGGGCTCCTGGTTCAGGATGAACTCGGGATCCTTACGCCAGTTCGCGAAGAGGGCATCATCAAAGCCGGTCTTGGTCACTCGCTTGAGGTAGACGGCGGGAATGATCTGGTCGGTGTCAACATTCGAAGAACGCAGCGGCACGCCAATGCCGGTGTGCTTAATAATGGGTTCCATAATGGCTCCTTAGCTATAGCGGCGTGCTAGGCCACGACGTCGGACGGGGCGGACAGGGTACCGCGCACAGCGGTTGCGGCAGCAACCACCGGGGAGACCAGGTGGGTGCGGCCACCCTTACCCTGGCGACCTTCAAAGTTACGGTTCGAGGTGGAGGCGCAACGCTCACCGGGTGCCAGCTGGTCGGGGTTCATGCCCAGGCACATGGAGCATCCGGCAAAGCGCCAGTCGGCACCGAAGTCCTTGAAGACCTTGTCCAGGCCCTCTGCTTCTGCCTGCGCGCGGACCTTCTGGGAGCCGGGCACGACCATCATGCGTACGTTCTCGGCGATGGTGCGGCCGCGCACGATGTCGGCTGCGGCGCGCAGGTCCTCGATGCGGGAGTTGGTGCAGGAACCCAGGAAGACAACGTCCACGGGGATGTCCTTCATGGGGGTGCCCGCCTCCAGGCCCATGTATTCGAGGGCGCGTTCTGCTGCAACCTTGTCGTTCTCGTCCTCGAAGTCATCCGGGGAGGGAACGGCGTGGCTCAGCGGAATACCCTGACCGGGGTTAGTGCCCCAGGTGACGAAGGGCTCGAGCTCGTCAGCGTTGATGAAGATTTCCTTGTCGAAGACGGCGCCTTCGTCGGTGGGCAGGCTCTTCCAGTACTCGACTGCCTTGTCCCACTCTTCGCCCTTGGGTGCGTGCTGGCGGCCCTTGATGTATTCGAAGGTGGTCTCATCGGGGGCAACCATACCGGCGCGTGCGCCCGCCTCAATGGACATGTTGCACATGGTCATGCGGCCCTCCATGGAGAGGGAGCGGATCGCGGAGCCGCGGTATTCGAGCACGTAGCCCTGACCGCCACCGGTGCCAATCTGCGCGATGACGGCGAGGATGATGTCCTTTGCGGTCACGCCGGGCTTGAGGGTGCCCTCAACGTTGATTGCCATGGTCTTGAAGCGTGCCAGGGGCAGGGTCTGGGTTGCCATGACGTGCTCCACCTCGGAGGTGCCGATACCGAACGCGAGAGCGCCGAACGCACCGTGGGTGGAGGTGTGGGAGTCACCGCAGACGATGGTCATGCCGGGCATGGTCAGGCCGAGCTGAGGGCCAACCACGTGCACAATACCCTGCTCCTCGTCGCCGAGGGAGTGGATGCGCACGCCGAATTCCTTGGCGTTGCGGCGCAGGGTCTCAATCTGAGTGCGGCTGGTCAGGTCGGCGATGGTGCCGAAGATGTTGTCGGTGGGGGTGTTGTGATCCTCGGTGGCAATGGTCAGGTCGAGGCGGCGCAGGGGGCGGTTCTCGATGCGCAGGCCTTCGAATGCCTGGGGGGAGGTCACTTCGTGCAGTAGCTGCAGGTCGATGTAGAGCAGGTCGGGCTTGCCGTTTTCACCGGGGACGACGACGTGTGCGTCCCAGACTTTTTCTGCCAGGGTGCGCGGACGGGTGCCCGCGGTGGTTGCGTTCTGTTCGCTAGTCATGCTTTCTCCTGCTTGATGCGTTCCTACGGTGGATGCGTTCGGTGTGGTGCGTGCCGCAAGTTTGCGGAGTGAGGGGCGGATTATGTACCCGATGGGACCCTCAAATCGGTATTTCCCTGCGGCGTGTCGCATATTTTTTCACGGATTCTTAGCCTGTGAGACGGCCTAGAAGCACCCCGAACCAGCAAGTGTTTTTGTGTGGGTTTACTCTATGACTCCAGGGTAATTTTGCGGGATTGCTCGCATTTTTACGCAGCTTTTCGCAGATTTTCACCCATAAACCCACATAAACACTTATTATGAAAAACTCATAATTTATCCCGTAGGGGGTGATTCCATCTTCAGCTCTGTACCCCGAAGAGTCCATGAAGTCCGGGGTATCTTTCATATTCTGAGATAGAATATAAGAATGACTCCTTCCGCATCACGTTTTAACGCACACGGAATGCGTCACCCCAACGCATCCACACAACACAACGCACCGATTGTTGACCCCGTCAAGCCGCCCGAACACATGGCCGCCGACGAGCAGATGGTAGAGGTACACTCCCACGGCTCCTCCGGCGTTGGCGTGCTCGACAAGGCAACCCTCATCCTTGACTGCCTCGAAGCAGGCCCCGTATCCCTGGGCGACCTCGTCAAGGCAACCGGTCTGGCGCGACCGACCGCGCACCGCCTCGCCGTGGCGCTGGCACACCACCGCCTCGTAGCCCGCGACGTGCAGGGACGCTTCATGCTCGGACCCCGCCTGACCGAACTCGCGTCCGCCACCATTTCCGATGAGCTCATCACCGTGGCCGACCCGATTCTGCAGAAGCTCAGCCTCGAAGCTGACGAGTCCACCCAGCTGTACCGCCGCCAGGGCGACTGGCGTGTATGCGCGGCAACCGCGGCACGACCCTCCGGCATGCACGAATCCATCCCGGTCGGTACCCAGCTGTCCATGCAGGCTGGTTCCGCCGCCCAGGTTCTGCTGGCTTGGGAAGACCAGAACCGCATTGTTGAAGGCCTGCGCGATGCGCACTTCAGCGCCGCCATGCTCGCGGCTGTGCGCCGCATCGGTTGGGCGCAGTCCGTGGGTGAGCGCGAGCGCGGTACCGCCTCGGTCTCTGCTCCGGTGCGTGCGCCCGGCGGCAAGGTGATTGCGGCAGTGTCTATCTCAGGCCCGATTGACCGCATGACCCGCCAGCCGAACCGCAACTACCCTGAGCTGGTCGTTAAGGCTGCTCAGGCGATTACGGACGGTCTGCGTGAGCTTGCGGCGTCTCAGCAGGCTCCCTGCGCTGAGAGTACTGAAGAGGACTAAGCTTCAGTAGCGTATAGATTTAATGGAAGAATCCCTCCCCGCCTCGATTGAGGTAGGGAGGGATTCTTTTGTGCGCTCTTAGTTTGATGCAGCTTGTCCTGATGCGGCTTCTCGGATGATACGCCGCTAAATGTCCAGCGCCTTGCGGTAGGAGGTGAGGCGCTTAGCTTCCTGCTGTACCGGTGCGACCACGCAGGACTGCACCGCCTTCTCCACGCCGGTCTGCAGGCGGCCACGTAGCTTACGTGCGTAGTAGCGTGAGCCCATGGCGGTAAGTAGCCTGCCCACACCCGCCGAGGCGATGCCGAGCAGGATACCCAGCAGCAGAAGCAGGGTCGGCAGGGGCACCGGGGAGCCTTCGGGGGTCGGGGCGGGCGGCAGCTGAATCTGCAGGTACGCCATGCCGGAAATCAGGGTCAGCCAGCCAACACCTACCAGAGCACTCAGTAGCGCGATCCACTGCAGGGTATTGAAGACGACCCAGGGGGCGCGAGTGCGGCCCAGACCGTAGTCGATGCGCACCATGTCGCGTTCGAGCAGTTCGGGTAGCTCCGCCTCGCGGGAGAGGGCGGCTTCCTTGATGCTGCGCTTCCACGGTTCGTCGATGCGGGCCGCCATCTGCTTGCTGTACTGGCGCACGGCGTTTGCCATGCCCGCCTTCTGGGCGGCGCTCAGCGGAGGTAGCGAGGATGCCACCAGCTCGGGTGCATTCTCGCTCTCGGAGCCGAGCATGCCCGCGGACTTCTCAGCCTTAGAGGTGCTCTTCGTTTCGTCCTGCTGTCCCAGGTGCAGGCGGCGCAGGGGGTCGGCCTTCAGGCGGCTCATCCAGCGGGTGAGGATCCAGCCGGTGCGCTGTCCCGCGGTGCGGCGGTAGGAGGCGGTCGCTGCCTCCAGAACCTGCTCGGCATGGCTGGAGGTGTAGCACGCCTGCACGAGCTTCTGTTCCGCTTCGAGGGCGTAGGCTCCGGCGAGGACGGTGCCCTCTCCCCCGGCGTAGGTGCGCAGCTGGGAGGCGGTGGCGTGCAGCTGCGCGTCGGTTCGCTGCAGGGACAGGCTCTTGGCAGCGGCCACCTGTGCGAGCAGGTCGCGGAGCACGTCCACGCCTTCGCCGGTTCGTGCGGAGACGGCGATGGGCGCGGCGAGCAGGTGCGCTTCGGTGCCCTCGGCCTGGAGCAGGCGGGTGAGGGATGCGAGCACGGCAGGCACCTCGGCGGGTGCGAGTTTGTCCGCCTGGTTGAGCACGCAGAGCGCCTGCGCGCCGGATGCGGCAAGCGGCACCATGAAGTCGCGGTGGATGACGGCGTCGGCATATTTTTGGGGGTCGACGACCCAGACGAGTACGTCCACGTAGCGCATCATGCGGGCGGCGAGGTCGCGGTTGGTGGTGGTGACCGAGTCGAAGTCGGGCATGTCCAGCAGGATGAGGCCGCCGGTGCGGGTGCGCATTTCGCCGCGTCCGCCGACGGCTCGGCGGATGCGGTTGAAGAGTCCGGGTGCCGGTTCGGTGACGGCGTTGGGTGCCGCAGCTCCCCCGGTTGCTTTATTGTTTCCGCCTGCTTCGTTACCCTCGGTTGCCTCTCCTTCGGCGGCGAGCGCCTGAGTTTGCGGGTAGACGCGCTTGTCGATGCCGAGCCAGTCAAGTAGCTCTTCGCTGCCTTCTGCTTCCCAGATTGCCGCCTGCACGGTGGAGGTCGTCGGGCGTGTGGGAGCAGAGAGGGCAATGTTCTGCCCGGCGATGGCGTTGAAGAGCGTGGATTTGCCGCTGCCGGTCGCGCCGAAGAAGCCGATGACGGTGTGTTCGGTGGAGAGTTCACGGCGCTGGCTGAGACGTTCGAGGGTTTCGGCGGCGTCGAGCAGAACGGTTTCGGGGACTCGTCCTTCGCCGTAGCTGATGGCGTCCTTCAGGGATGCAACGGAGCGCGCGAAGGGCGAGGTTGCCACGGCGGGGGTGGCGCCTCGCTCGGTGTTGCGCTCAGTAGTATTGCGCTCGGCGTTCTCGAGTTTCTTCTCGGGGGTAGTCATAGTGCGTTATTTCTTCGTCTGTGGTGCGGGGTGCCTGTCCGGAGTGGTTTAGCGAGCAACCGTGCCGTTAGTGTGGGCTGCGGCTTGGCGCTGTGTGGTTTGACTCTGGGTGCTCATTTCTGCGGCGATTGCCTGCACCTGCTCAGCGGCGCGGTGAATGTCCTCGGCATCAGCCTGCGGGTCGGTTTCTTCCAGTACGGCGGTGAAGGGCTGGGCGTGCTCAGTGAGCAGATCAGCCATGCGTTCAAGCAGGTCGGTGCGGGCGCGGGTTGCCATGCGGCGCACGGCATCTTCACCAAAGATGGACTCGAGCAGCTTGGTGCCGACCACGCCGCTACCGCCCGCAATGCCCGCCTCAATACCGGTAATACCACCGGTGAGGCTGAACGCGGCGACCATGAGCATGACGGCGGCGGCGTTCACGCCCAGGGAGAGGAAGCGGGCACGCTTGCGCTTATCGGCGCCTTCTTCGCGAATCATTTCGAGCACGGAGCCCTGCCAGAGGCGAATCTGCTCGGCAACGGCTGCGGAGAAGATGTCCTCGGCGGATTGCACCTCGCCCTTAGCTTCTGCGTTCTGTTCGGGCACAGCAGAGGTAGCCTGCGGCGCATCCAGGCGTGCCAGCAGGGAGCGTCCGGCGCGGCTGGCACGCCAGCGGGTGCGGGTGTTTTCGGAGGCGCGGGCAGCTGCATCCAGCACGACGGCGTGGATGCCGCTTTCGAGGGCGTCCTCTACCTTCTGGGCGGCGGCGGGCTGGCCGCGCAGGGCGGAGCCGACGCGGTCGCGCAGGCGGCCGATGGTGCTGTCGAGGGAGCGGAAGAAGTCGCCGGTTCCCACGAAGTCGTGCCAGCGCGAGAGCACTTCGCCGCGTAGCAGGGAGCCGTCGGAGAGGGCACCGTCGATGGTGGTCAGCGCGTCCTCGTATTCTTCGGCGGCGATGGTGGCAAGCGACTGGTGTGCCGCCTGCTGGCGTGCCTGTTCGGCAGCGAGCACCTGCAGGTTGCCCGCGAGGGTTTCAACGGCACCGGCGAGGGTCTGCCGGGCGATGGCGGCGCGGGCGGGCGCGTCGGCGCCGAGTTCGCGGATCCACAGGGTCAGCGGGGCGAGGCTGACGGGGGCGAGCATGCCCTTCTCGTCACGCTGCTGTTCGGTGACGGTGTGAATCAGCACGGCGTGGATTCCCGCCTCGTCGAGCATGCGTCGCAGGTCGTTTTCGATGGCTTCTTCGTCGCCTTCGGGCACGCGGTTGAGCACTACGGCGATTGCGATGGAGCGTGCGGCGGCCTCGTGGAGCAGTTCCCAGGGCACGGCGTCGGCGTAGCGGTTGGCGGTGGTGACGAAGAGCCACAGGTCTGCGGCGGAGAGCAGCTCCTTGGCGAGGGTGCGGTTTTCCTCGGAGACGGAGTCGATATCGGGCGCGTCAATGAGCGCAATGCCCTGCGGCAGCGCCGAGGTAGTAATAGGAATGAGGGCGCGCGCAATCTTCGGGTCGAGGCCGGGTAGTGCCTGCGATCCGGCGTTCATGCCGGAGGTGCGGGTACGCGGCAGGGTAGGCAGGAAGCGTTCGGGTGACAGCGCCGCCTCGTCTTCTGCACGGTGCAGCAGGACGGGGTGGCGGGTGGTGGGTCGAATCGCGCCGGACTGGGTGAGCGGCTCGCCGAGCAGGGGGTTGACGAGGGTGGATTTACCGGCGCCGGTGGAGCCGCCGACCACGATGGTGAGGGGGTTATCGACGCTGGCGCTACGCGGCAGGATGTAGTCGTCGAGTTGGCGTGCCATGGCGGCGAGTAGGGTGCGCGCGGTGGCGGTGCCGTGCTCTGCGGTGCCGTCGTGGGCGACGGTGTAGGGGGTGCCGGGGGTTTCGCCGGCTTCTACGTCGAGCGGGAGGGGGATTCGAGTGAGCAGTTCGCGCGCTGCTTTGAGCTGCGCATAGTCGGTGGTAGTCACAGCGCTATTGTCCCATAGGGGGAACCCGCTTCATGCCAGGTATGGGCGTTGTGGTGGGCACGTTGCGGCGGCGGGGAGTTTGGGTTCGCTTTTCGGGGTGTTTTTGATGGGTGTTCGGACAACGTGGAGAGGTTGAAATACTATTTACACACGAGGTGCAACAACTCCAATTTACGATTTACTCATATCAAGAAAAAGCCGAAAAATCCCTAAGTTTCTAGGGGAAACAACAGATTTTAATGCGGTTATCCCAAACACATTGGTACGTTTTATAACCCGCATAAAACGGGCAAATATTAAGATTTGATAACTTTTTACGCTCAAGCGCAGATATGGTCGTTTCGAACCTGAAAGTACGCTTAGAATCATTGAGCACGACAACCAGGCAGGTCATAACCCACACCGATTCCTTCAGGAGGCTTCTGGCCTGCCCTTTCTATCGCATCCGTACTCACCGCGGTATGCCACACCCATCGGGAACGCTCACCGACCCCTCATGCAACTGCAATCAACTGCCGTTGAGGTTCACTGCATTCGAGCTACCCGTTACTGCCTGCCCGTCTTTACTCTTGCGAAAGGTTGCGTATGTTCGGTTCGCTGTCACGTCGCCATCTTCTTGCTCTTTCTTCCGGAGCAGCATTGAGTGCACTCGCAAGCGCTTGCAGCCCCAACGCAGTTTCTCGCCCTCAACCACTCACTGAATCCTCTCCCACTAATGCCGCACCGGCACCTCAGAGCGCCCAGACCAAATCTGCGACCACCACGCGCAGCATCACCTACGCCGAGCCTCTACCCAAATCCGCTCTGGACGGCCGCGGCCCGGCGATCCTGCCCGATCAGTTCTTTGAGCGCGTCGGCAATTTCTCGAACGGCACTCTCAGTCACCGTGCCGTCAATGTCCCTCGCCCCACCATGCCTCCGGAGGCTAAGGAACGTACCGTTGAGGGCCTGCACGCCTTCCTGCAGTACTGGGGTGCGGCGCAGAACTACATGCTCCTCACCGGCGATACCGACCCCTTCATGAGCCTGCCCGGCCAGGAGCACTTTAGCCACATGGCGCAGATGTACCGCGACATTTACCGCTACAACATTGGCTGGCTGGTCTCTAAGAGCAACCACCCCATGTGCATCAATCTAAGCTCCCCGCAGCCGGTACCCGCCACCGAGCAGGACGTCTACTGCTGGAAGGCGACCCTGAAGGTGGATGAGAACGCGTTCCTGTTCAACCATGAGACCCGTCAGCGTGAGCAGCTCACCGGTATCTACGGCAGCAATCAGAAGGCGGATGCGTACGTCTACTTTGGTGAAGAGGGCTGGCAGATGCTGGAGGACCCGAAGTCTTCCCCGAGCGCTACCGCCACCCCGGCGGCTACCACTGAACCGTCCGCGAACGCCCCGAGCGCGCACCCGACCCCGAATGAGAGCTCCTCTTCTAAGGCGGCTCGTTATATTCGAGGCTCAGCCTAAAGCTTCTTTACATCCGTGCCTCAAAGAACCCGTCATATTGGGTGATATGAGGCACGGATGAGGGCTTTTATTTGTGTGCCACGCGTGAAATCTATAGGCTAGGGCTAGATGAGGTCCGCCCATTTTCACCTCAATACGCCTCTACCCGCCCCGCGGGTGACTGCTTCACGCCTTTCTTACAGGGGCTGATGTTAGGCTGAGGATTAGGGCGTGAGCTCTTCACCTATCACCGATACTTCCGCATCACAGCACATTCAAGGGGATCACTATGATTCACAGCCGCCGCCACTTTATTGCGCTCACGGGCACTGCCGCCCTGGGTGCGATGCTTGCCGCTTGCGGTTCCAAAAAGACTGCGGAGGCGACCGCCTCCCCCACTCCTTCCGCTTCGATTGCGGGTGCCTACGATAACCTGTCGGGCGAGCTGAAGTGGACCAAGTACGTTGCCGGTACCGGTGCTGCTCCGATGAGTAGCACCGACCCGGAGACCGGTCAGGTCTACACGATTGAGCCGACCGCCGGCCCCGCGAGCGTTGATTCTAAGGCGAGCGCCGTGCCCATCCCGGTTGAGGATGAGACCATGTACGAGAAGAACGCCCGCAGCCTGCGCGCCACCTTCGCGTATTTTGCGGCGGCGGTGAACTACGCCCGCATGACCGGTGATCCCGGTCCGGCCCTGCAGGTGGTTCATCAGGATAATTCTGTTCAGCGTGCTTCTTTGGAGAAGCTGCGCGCCTTCTATGCGCCCGGCACGAACTGGCTGGTTGATGGTGAGTGGACCTTCCGCCTGACCGATAAGCAGCCGACTACTCGCGGCACTAAGTATTCGTGGGCGTGCACCGTGACTCAGGCGCACGGTCTGCAGGTTGAGAAGGCGACGAACACGACCAAGCCCCTGGAGGACACAGAGGCACAGGAGATTAAGGCTCTCTACGCTGAGTACGATGAGGAAGCGAAGCGCTGGTTGGTGATTTCGCCTCAGCAGTATGATCCGGCGTTGACTCCGAAGCCGACTCAGACTCCGCGCGCGCATCCTTCCTCGACGTATACCCCGACGGTGACTGATGACAGCACCGTGGCGGCTAATGGCGGCGCTCACACTGGCGCGAACACTTCGGGTAACGGTGCCGCACAGGGTACCGCTAACAACGGTGCCGCCCAGAATGGCGCAGGTCAGAGCGGTGCGGGCCAGAACGGCGGCTCCCAGAACGGCGGCGCACGACAGTACACCGGCTCCCAGAACGGTGGAGCGCAGAACGGTGGCGCACAGGCTCCTCAGCCTGCCGCTACCCAGGCGCCTGCGGCTACCGCTCCCGCGCAGCCCGTGGCGACTCAGCCTGCAGCTGCGACGGCTCAGCCGACTGTAGCACCCGGCGCCCCAGATGCGGGCGGTGCTGCTGGCGGCGCTGAGGCACCTGCCGGTGTTCCCGGTGAGGGCGCCCAGTAGCCTCTCCCCTATAGACGATGAACGCGTCCTCTCCTTCGCTATACCCGCTATGCCCCATTCGGCGCGATGCTCCCGCTGGTTACAGTAAGACTGCGGTAAGTTCGCTGATGGGCGGCATATCACGCTCCTTTGGGCGCTGGTACGCACGGGTGTGAAGGCGGGGGCGCGTTATACTTAGGACTGTCTCTAGAGGGATGTCCGCGTGTGATATCCGCTCGTCGAGGCGTTCTCTCACTCGTCTCTCACCTGAGATTCTCACTCGAAAGGTATTCCGTGGCGCTTTTCCCCATGACCTCCGGGCTTCCCAGTTCCACTACCGGCATTAGCCGCCGTTCTGCTCTGCGTTACGCGGGTGCGGGCGTTGCGGGCGTGTCTTTGAGCACCCTGCTGGTTGCGTGTGGCGGTGGTTCTTCCTCCAGCGAGAACGCTGATGCGGATACCCCTCAGATTTCTCCGTCGGCTTCTGCGCGCACTGATTTTAGCGGCGAGGTCACCTTCGACAACTATGAGAAGAAGGGTAATTTCGTTCCGGCGACCGAGTCTGCGCCCGCGCAGAACGTGCCGTTCCCTAAGCGCCCGGCGAGCGCCTCGGAGAACTCGGTGCAGGGTCTGTACGATTCGATTGCGTTCGTGTATGCGGCGATTAACTACCTGGTGCTGACCGGTGACGCCGGCCCGCTACGTGAGTCGAAGGCTGATGAGAAGTTCGTTGCGTCGTTCTCGTCGTTCATGGATGAGTCGAATGAGAGCTCGCAGGCGCGTGACTGGTATGTGTCGCCGAAGGTGACTATGTCGGCGTTTACTGCTGTTCCTGCTCTGGTGAAGAAGAGCGTTCAGTGGACCTTTGACCTGGTGATTGATTTGGGTCCGACCGTGGTGATTGACGGTGCTCCTGCGGAGATGTCCGAGAAGGTGCGCCGCACTGAGCGTGGCCTGGTGATTACCGGTGTGCGCCACGATAATGACTGGACTTTGACCATTCAGGATGAGTACGAGGTTCAGGCGTCGGCTCAGCCGAAGAATGGTGGCGCTAATGGTGGTGCCGCTAACGGCGGTAATGCTGGCAATTCCGGTAACTCCGGTAACGGCGGCAACTCTAATGGTGACAACCTTTAAGCCCTCAGAAGGATGAGGCATCATGCCCTAACTCGCACTCGGGTTAGGGCATGATCTGTTTTACTCTGGTAGTAACGAGCTTTCCCGAATTCAAGGTTTTTCTCTTATGTCTTCTTTTTCTCAGTCTTTCTCTCGCCGCTCCCTGCTGCGTCTGGGTGTGGGCGCCTCCGCTGTTGCGGGTTCTGCGGCGCTGTTGAGCGCGTGCGGCTCGGGTGGCTCTAGCCAGCAGTCGGGTTCTCAGGGCGGTAGCCTGAGCGGTTCGAAGTCGAGCGCTAACCCGAATGGGTACAGCGATGATGGTCAGAACTATTCGGGTCTGGTGGAGTACACCCATTATGATGGTGCGCTGAATTATGAGCAGGGTACGGTGGATCATCCGCCGCGTAATGCTCCGAAGCCGAAGGTGACTGATAAGCTCTCGTTGAATACGGTGACGGGTTTCCATGAGGCGGTTGCTTATTTTGCGGCGGCTATGGATTACCTGGTGAAGACCGGTAGCACGGATGCGTTCTCGACCGGCATTCAGCTGTCCTCGAAGACTCGCTCTGAGGTGGATGCCCTGTCGGCATCGATTCTGGCGGGTGTGGAAAAGGGTTCCTGGTATGTGAACCCGTCGGCGTCTTATGCCCTGGCGAGCGCTCAGCCGTCGATTATGAGCGATGGCAACCTGCTGTTCAAGGGTCAGTACACTCTGGACTTTGGTACGGAAGCGGTGGCTGAGGGTAAGATCCAGCCGGTGGCCGCCTCGGCGAGCGCCTCTGCCTCCGCGTCTGCGGAGCCTACTGAGCCGTCTGAGGATGCGCTGGTATCTGATGCGGCGTCCCCGAGCGCCTCTGCCTCTGCGACTGCTGCGGGTCCGGCTTCTCGAGTGACGATTCAGGAGTGCGATTTCCGCGGCCGCTATCACGCTGATTCGAAGATGTGGGAGCTGAGCGTGGCGTACGGTGCCACCATTCAGGGAGGCGCTGCCCAGGGCGGCGCCTCTACCGCGAGCGCGGCAGCGTCCGGCGCGGCTTCCGCTTCCTCTTCTGCCGCCGCTTCTGCTGAGGCTTCCGTTGAGGCGTCCGCCACCTCCGCGGCGTCATAGTTCGTCATAACGCTTTTATCTGCGAGGCGCTTCTCACGCTTCGCCCACTCAACTCTGTATCCTGTTGGGTTTGCGGCTAAACTGGTTGCAATCACCGACTGACTGAAAGGTATCACTATGTCCGAGAACCTGACCCGCCGCGCGGCGCTGGGTGTGCTGGGCGTCAGCTCTATGGCTTTGCTGGCGGCTTGTGGCTCTAAGGCTACTTCTGAGGCGTCTGCTTCCGCTTCTGGCTCTGAGAGCGCTTCTGCTGCGGCTTCTGAGTCTGCTACCGCTTCGCCGAGCGCTTCGGCTTCGGCGTCTGCTTCCCCTTCCGCTTCTGCGTCGGCTTCTGCTTCGGCGTCGAGCTCTCCGCTGCCTAATGACAATAAGGATTACAGCGGCGTGGCAAAGCTGGAGAAGATGGAGGAGCACGGCGAGTACCAGCCGGGTAATGCTGAGCACCCGCCGCAGAACGTGCCGTCCCCGATTGTTCCGGAGGCTATGCACCAGAATTCGGTGGCTGGCTTCGCGGCGGCTCTGGCGTACTTCGGTGCGGCGTTTGAGTACCTGCTGCGTACCGGTGATATGCACTACATGAACGAGGTCAGCACCGACCAGGAGACCCTGGCGGCGATGAAGAAGTACGCGGATTCCACTAAGGCAGGTATTGAAGAGAAGAAGACCTGGTACGTGAACCCGACCGCTACCTTGACTATCGGTACTAAGCAGCCGGTTCTGGCGCAGGGTGCGTACAACTGGACCGTGACTCTGAACGTTGATCTGGGCGAGAAGCTGTTCAAGGACGGCAAGGAGCAGACCGTGGCGGCTGATAAGCGTCACGTGAAGATGTTCGGTGAGGCAGTTGGTCGCTACTTGAACAACAAGTGGGACCTGCACATGGACATCAACTAGTCCCCTGGGCTGGTTCTCTCCCCCGCTTTTGCGTCTTTTCCATCTCAGGATGCGGTTTTTCACTGTTTTTTCCATTGATGGCAATAAAATTTGTGGCTCCAGCTTGCGGTGAACAGAGTTCATCACTACTCTTATATACAGAGGTTGTCTTTTGGGCTACATAATGTTTCTAGAGAGCGCCGCACATTCATCATCCTTTATCGAGAAAGGGTTTGTGCGGCGCTTTTCTGTACCCTCTTTCGGGTAGCTTTTCTAGCCCCTTTTTCAGCCCCTTTTTTGTGCCGGTTGAGGTTGAGGCTGAGCCTTCGGCTCTTTTGAAGTTTTTCAGTCATTATTACGAACTGTGAACGGCAGGGTTACCCCGGCGCGTTTGGCGTAGTAGAGTTGCCACGTAACCGATTATTCATTGCGGAGACCCCGTCGCGGCTGGCCTCCCCCCAGGCTCATGTAAGGAGCACCCCATGGCAAAGATTCTCAACAGCATTGTTGAAGCAACCGGCCAGACCCCCCTGATTAAGCTGAACCGACTGGACGAGGGTCTTCCCGGTAACGTCGCGGTCAAGCTTGAGTTCTACAACCCCGCTGGTTCGGTCAAGGACCGTATCGGCCGCGCCATCATTGACGCTGCTGAGAAGTCGGGTGCGTTGAAGCCCGGCGGCACCATTGTTGAGGGTACTTCCGGTAACACCGGTATTGCGCTGGCTATGGTGGGTGCTGCTCGCGGTTACCGCGTCATCCTGACCATGCCGGAGACCATGTCTGCTGAGCGTCGCGTGTTGCTGCGCGCTTACGGTGCTCAGATTGTGCTGACCCCCGGTACCGAGGGTATGCGCGGTGCTGTGGAGAAGGCTAAGGAAATCGTTGCGACCACCGAGAACGCTATCCTGGCGTCTCAGTTCTCTAACGAGGCGAACCCCGCTATTCACTACAACACCACCGGCCCCGAGATTTGGGAAGCAACCGACGGCAAGGTCGACATTTTCGTGGCGGGTATTGGCACCGGCGGCACCATCTCCGGTACCGGTAAGTACCTGAAGGAGCAGAACCCCAACGTGAAGGTTGTTGCGGTTGAGCCGAAGGACTCCCCGCTGCTCTCTGAGGGTCGCGTTGGCCCCCACAAGATTCAGGGCCTGGGCGCTAACTTCGTTCCGGACACCCTGGACCGCGGCATCTACGATTCCGTGACCCCGGTCAGCGCTGAGGACGCTATGCGCACCTCCCGCCTGCTGGCTACCCAGGAAGGTATTCTGGGCGGTATTTCTTCCGGTGCGGCTGTTTGGGCTGCTCTGGATGAGGCTAAGAAGTCTGAGAACAAGGACAAGCTGATTGTGGCTATCGTTCCTGACTTCGGTGAGCGTTACATCTCTACCGCTCTGTACGAGGATATCCGCGGCTAATTGAGCTTCTGAGCCCCCGTTAGTGGGAGGTTTCAGGTTTATAGTGCTACGCCCCGTCTGCCGGTTGCATACACGGCAGGCGGGGCGTTTTGCGTGCCCCAATCTAGCGTCTGCGGGTGGAGGCTCTTGGCGGGGTTGTGCAGAGTTATGCAGGGCGTAAATATTACGTTCTGCACGGAATTGTGACTGAGATGTCGGAGGGGGCGTCCACTATGACAGCTGAGGGTGCGGGAATAGGTGAATGGGCCTCATTGTTGGTACCTTTGGAAAGGTCGCATACACAGAGCACGACCGATGAGGGAAAGGGAACCCAATGAGTTTTATTGCGCGTCTGCGTGAAGATATTGAGAACGTCCGCCAGCACGACCCTGCTGCGCGTGGCGCTGTCGAGATTGCGCTGAACTATTCGGGTATGCACGCCATTTGGGTTCACCGCCTGACCCATAAGCTCTGGCAGAAGGATGAGACGAAGGCTCTGGCGCGTACCCTTTCGCAGTTTGCGCGTTTTCTGACCGGCGTGGAGATTCACCCGGGCGCGACCATTGGCCGCCGTTTCTTCATTGATCACGGCATGGGCATTGTCATTGGCGAAACCGCTGAGGTCGGTGACGACGTAATGCTGTACCACGGCGTGACCCTGGGTGGTCGCTCCCTGGAGAAGGTGAAGCGCCACCCCACCATCGGCGACCGCGTGACCATTGGTGCCGGCGCGAAGGTGCTGGGTCCGGTGGTTATTGGTGCCGATAGCGCGATTGGCGCGAACGCCGTGGTGGTCAACGATCACCCCGCCGACTCGATTATTACCGGCATTCCCGCGAAGCACCGCCCGCGCACTCCAGAGAAGAAGAAGCCCCTGGTGGACGCTGTGGAGTACATTGACCCCGCCATGTGGATTTAGTACTCGCTAGCGTTTTGAGCCCGTAGAGGCGCGCCTGGAGGCTCCTAGCTAATATCCACAGCTCCTCTCCCCTGTTGCACCCCTGAGATATATCGTGAGATACCTCGGGGACTGCCTTATCAAGACATAACGAAAGCCCGCCCCGACCGGATTCTCATCCAGCCGAAGGCGGGCTTTGACGTATTTAGCTACGGGAGCTTAGTGAACGTGAATGTCCGCTGCGTTCACCTCGGAACGGTCACCGCTCCACATGGTGTGGAAGGCGCCCTCTTCGTCAATACGACCGTAGGTGTGCGCACCGAAGAAGTCACGCTGACCCTGAATCAGGGATGCGGGCAGGCGGTCGCGGCGCAGACCGTCGTAGTAGGACAGTGCGGAAGCAAACACCGGCACGGGGATGCCCAGTGCGGTTGCCTTAGCCACCACGCGACGCCAGGAAGGAACGAGCTCCTCCATGAGGTTCTTGAAGGCGGGTGCCAGCAGCATGTTCGCGGGAGCCTCATCAGCGTAGGCAGCCATGATGTCGCCCAGCAGTTCTGCGCGGATGATGCAGCCTGCACGCCACAGCGATGCGATGGTGTCCAGCTTCAGGTCCCAGCCGTATTCCTTGCCTGCGCGGGTGAGCAGGTCCATGCCCTGTGCGTATGCAACGAGCTTGGACGCGAAGAGTGCGCGGCGCACGTCCTCAACGAACTCGGGGTCGCCTGCGCCCACGCCGGTGGTTGCGATCAGGCCTGCGGGCAGTTCGCGCTGTGCCTGCTCGCGCTGCTCACGCTCGGAGGAGGAGAGGGCGCGTGCGAACACGGACTCTGCGATAGCGGAGACGGGGGAACCGAGGTCCAGGCCAGCCTTAGCGGTCCACAGGCCGGTACCCTTCTGGCCAGCTGCGTCAACAATCACGTCGACCAGGGGCTTGCCGGTCTTTGCGTCTACCTGTGCGAGCACCTCTGCGGTGATTTCGATCAGGTAGGAGCTCAGGTCGCCTTCGTTCCAGGTCTTGAAGATTTCTGCCTGCTGTGCCGGCTCAATGCCTGCCACGGAGCGGAGAATGTCGTAGGCCTCGCCGATCACCTGCATGTCGGCGTACTCGATGCCGTTGTGGACCATCTTCACGAAGTGACCCGCACCGTCGGTGGAGATCCATGCGCAGCAGGGTGCACCGTCCTGGGGTGCCTTCGCTGCAATCTTCTCGAGCATGGGGCCGAGGTGCTTGTAGGACTCTGCGGAACCGCCGGGCATCATGGAGGGGCCCCAGAGAGCGCCCTCTTCACCGCCGGAGACGCCAACGCCCACGAAGTGCAGGCCCTTTTCAGCCAGGGCGTGCTCGCGGCGGATGGTGTCGGGGAAGTGGGAGTTACCGCCGTCAATAATGATGTCGCCCTCATCGAGCATGGGGGTGAGCTGCTCGATAACAGCGTCGACGGGTGCGCCCGCCTTGACCATAATCAGGATGCGGCGGGGAGACTCGAGGGAGTCGACGAGTTCCTGCAGGGACTCGGTGCGGATGAAGTCGCCGTCTGCGCCGTGCTCAGCCAGCAGTGCGTCGGTCTTCTCTACGGAACGGTTGTGCAGTGCCACGGTGTAGCCGTTACGTGCCAGGTTGCGGGCGAGGTTTGCGCCCATGACAGCAAGGCCGGTGACACCAATCTGTGCCTTCTTGTTTTCAGTCATGTATATAAGGATACGCGCTGAGGGCAGGCTATATATAGGTGGAGTGCACTTTTATGCTCGAAGGAATCGCAGTTCCGACCGAATTATTTTCGTGAGCCTCCCGCCCGGTACTCTCGCGGCAGGTCAATGGGTAAATACAACCGGGTAAACAAAAACCCCGGTACCTTGCGGTACCGGGGTAATCGGTGGGTCCTACCGGGATCGAACCGATGACATCCACGGTGTAAACGTGGCGCTCTACCAGCTGAGCTAAAGACCCATAGTTCTCACTGTTTCGTTTCCGTTCCAGTGGCGAACACAAGAAAAAACTATACGGGCTTCTACCGAAACACGCAACTCAATAGAACGTGTTCTATGTCTCAGTATTTTTTTCGTTTTCCCACTGCACCCCACACCAAGCCACACCAAGCCATAGTTGACCCCCTCCCCTCAGACGGACCATGCCCCCTTATGCCGCACCATTCCGCCGCCCCCACCATTCCGCGCTATTTAGGTGCAAAAAGACCATAACTAGCACTTTTAATGCGCATTTTTTCCACTCAGAGAGCCACAATGCGAAACCCACATCACAAAAACCCCCATTTGAGACCAAGAGAGGCACCTTTAGGTCTAAGATAGTAGAGATAAGAAGCGAAGTAGGTCTCACAGACCTATAGCGCTTAAACACAAAGATTGTTCGACAACGCAACATCGCGCGGCGGGCGATCTCACAACCGCACAGAAGAGAGGTTGGATTAGTTTGGCTAACGTACCGAACGAGCACTCCCTGAGCACCCTTCTTGATGGCCTCAAGGACATCGACGTAGAAGAGACCCAGGAATGGGCTGAGTCCCTCGAGGACCTTATCAAGACTCACGGCACCGAGCGTGCAGAGTACATCCTTCGCGCACTGCTCAAGGAAGCTGGTGCAAAGGGCGTAAAGGTCCCCACTCTGGTCAAGACCGACTACATCAACACCATCCCCGCCGACCAGCAGCCCGAGTACCCCGGTGATGAGGAACTCGAGCGCCAGTACCGCGCATGGATTCGTTGGAACGCAGCAATCATGGTTCAGCGTGCCCAGAAGAAGGGCATCGGCGTTGGCGGTCACATCTCCACCTTCGCAGGTGTTGCTGACCTCTACGAAATGGGCCAGAACCACTTCTTCCGCGGCCGTAACCACCCCGGTGGCGGCGACCAGGTCTTCTTCCAGGGTCACTCCTCCCCCGGTGTCTACTCCCGCGCATTCGTTGAAGGCGTCCTGACCGAAGAGCAGATGGACGGCTTCCGCCAGGAGAAGACCAAGGGCGCAAACGGTATTCCTTCGTACCCGCACCCCCGTTGCATGCCCGAGTTCTGGCAGTTCCCGACCGTTTCCATGGGTCTGGGCCCCCTGAACGCAATCCACCAGGCATCCTTCAACAAGTACCTGCACAACCACAAGATCAAGGACACCTCCGAGCAGCACGTCTGGGCATTCCTGGGCGACGGCGAGATGGACGAGCCCGAGTCGCGTGGTGCACTGCAGCTGGCTGCAAACGAGCACCTGGACAACCTGACCTTCGTCGTCAACTGCAACCTGCAGCGTCTGGACGGCCCCGTTCGTGGTAACGGCAAGATCGTTCAGGAGCTCGAGGCATTCTTCCGCGGCGCAGGCTGGCACGTCATCAAGGTCCTGTGGGGCTCCGACTACGACGAGCTGCTCAAGAAGGACAAGAGCGGCAAGCTCATCCAGCTGATGAACGAGACCCTCGACGGTGACTACCAGACCTTCCGTGGCGAAGACGGCGGCTACATCCGCGAGCACTTCTTCGGCAAGTACCCCGAGACCAAGGAACTGGTTGCAGACCTGACCGACGAGCAGATCTTCAACCTGCGCCTGGGTGGCCACGACGACAAGAAGCTCTACGCAGCCTACAAGGAAGCTATGGAGACCAAGGGCAAGCCCACCGTCATCCTGGCACAGTCCATTAAGGGTGCGGAGCTCGGCCCCTACTTCGAGGCACGTAACTCCACCCACCAGATCAAGAAGTTCACCATGGAAGCACTGAAGGGCTTCCGTGACCACCTGAACATCCCCATCTCCGACGAGGAGCTGGAGAAGGATCTGTACAACCCGCCGTACTACCTGCCCGAGGCAAACCACCCGGCACTGCAGTACATGCAGGCACGCCGTAAGGAACTCGGCGGTTACATCCCCGGCCGTGCAAACACCCAGCCTGAGATTATCCTGCCCGAGTCCAAGGTCTACGCACAGACCAAGAAGGGCTCCGGCAAGCAGACCGCTGCTACCACCATGGCGTTCGTCCGCCTGATGAAGGACCTCATGCGTGTGAAGGGCTTCGGCCACCGTATCGCTCCCATCACCCCCGATGAGGCACGTACCTTCGGTATGGACTCCTTCTTCCCCTCGGCTAAGCTGTACAACCCCAACGGCCAGAACTACGTGCCCGTTGACCACCAGCTCATGCTCACCTACACCGAGTCCCCCGAGGGCCAGATTGTTCACGTGGGTATTAACGAGGCAGGCGCAACCGCTGCATTCATCGCTCTGGGTTCGTCCTACGACACCCACGGCGAGCCGATGATTCCGATTTACATCTTCTACTCGATGTTCGGCTTCCAGCGCACCGGCGACGGCTTCTGGGCTGCTGCCGACCAGCTGTGCCGCGGCTTCGTCATCGGTGCAACCGCAGGTCGTACCACCCTGTCCGGTGAGGGCCTGCAGCACAACGACGGCCACTCCCCGATCCTGGCCTCCACCAACCCGGCCTTCAAGATCTACGACCCGGCTTACGGCTACGAGATCGCTCACATCGTGGAGCGCGGTATCGAGCAGATGTACGGTACCAAGGACGAAGACCACAACGTCATGTACTACCTGACCGTGTACAACGAGCCGATTCACCAGCCTGCTGAGCCGGCAAACGTTGACGTTGAGGGCATCATCAAGGGTATCCACAAGATTAGCGAGTCCCCGCTGACCTCCGGCCCCAAGGCACAGCTGCTGGCATCCGGCGTTGCTGTTCCGTGGGCTGAGAAGGCTCAGAAGCTGCTGGCTGAGGACTGGGGCGTCTCCGCAGACCTCTGGTCCGTCACCTCGTGGACCGAGCTGCGCCGCGACGGCATTGCCGCTGAGGAAGAGGCTCTGCTGAACCCGAACCAGCCCGCTCGCGTTCCTTACGTGACCCAGAAGCTGGCAGGCGCTGCTGGCCCGATCGTCGCGACCACCGACTTCGCTTCGGATGTTCCCGACCAGATCCGCCAGTTCGTTCCGAACGACTTCGCAACCCTGGGTGCTGACGGCTTCGGCTTCGCAGACACCCGCCCGGGTGCACGTCGCTTCTTCCACATCGATGCAGAGTCGGTTGTTGTCCGCACCCTGCAGATGCTGGCAAAGCGCGGCGAGGTTGCAGCAGACGTTCCCGCGAAGGCATTCGCTAAGTACGACCTGCTGAACGTGAACGCTAACTCCGAGCTGGAGCAGCACTAAGCATTTAGCGGTAGAACCTCGGTTCTGCGTTAGAAGCTAAACGATGCCCCCGGTTGATGATTTATCAACCGGGGGCATTCGTGTTTTAACTGTGACGAGGTGCAGGGCGCCCGAGCTTTTTCCTGTTGGTATTCTCGTTGACTATGCGTTTCTTATGTAATAAATCAGACGTGACCGGGATTTTGGTTGCCTGGTGCGTCTAGCCGGTGGTAGGCTTTAACCACCCTTCAACTATGATATTCGCCATAGTATCGGTGGATATTTTAGGGTGCCCAATCAACATTACGGGGGGGGCACGACTCACTCATCTATGAGTATTTGCCCTCCATAACCCATAGGGGTTCATGATGAAGCTCTAGAACACTCTCCCAGCAGTAACGACGCTGCAGAAACACCCTTGTGCGTGGTCTGCACATAGCGTCTTGGCCTTTCGCTATGGGTGCTCCCAAGCTAGCAGGCACTCCCCCAAGATTCTGCTTATCGCTCTGGGATTCACATAGATTCCAGATTCTCTCAACACCCATATTCACCGGGTCATGTGCTTTCCAATCATCAGTAGAACACAGTCCCGCTTTCTTTACTGTTACATATTCTTTATCCAATTACGGAGGGAGAATCATGAACCTCAAGAAATTCTTTCAGCCCGCAATGGCTTTAACATTTGCATTCACGCTAGCCTGCACATCCTGTTCTACAGGCCCGCAACTAGAACGTGATGAAACAGCCCAAGCAACTCTAGACTATAAAAACAACCAAATCATTACTCCACTCGAAGAATACAATGACATTTTCGATGAAAATTCCCAGTATTACACTCAAGCCTTGGAAATTCTCAGGCAGCGCTGTTTCGCAAAGCACGGCCAGTCCTACGAAATATATATCCCGGATGTAGAAGATAGGAAATTCTTTTCATCCGGTCGCGAGTTTGGTCTCTGGAACCCCGAATACGCCGCCAAATATGGAAACTACAAGCGACCCGGGAATGCACCATCATCCGCGGGCTATGACACAAAAATCATGGAACAGTGCATGCCTGAAATCTTAGCCACGTTGAAAGAGATCGCGGGCATTAGCCTCGAAGAGCAAAGTGGCCTCTCAGAAGCCTATCGTCGAATCCACGGTGAATCCTATGCAGCTGCCATGAATCATCCCGAATGGAAAAAATACCGTGAAGCATGGTGGAAATGCCTATCGGATAAAGGTTTAACACCACGAAAGGGCGACGAAGAATGGGAAACACAAGAACTATCAGATGCAACCCGCGCTAGCGGTGATAATAATGCCCCGGCATCAGAAGAAGAAATTCGGCTCAGCGTCATTGAAGCACAATGTAGTAAAGATACAGGAATGGCTCAAGGTCTTGCCAATCTTGTAGCCTCATACCAAAAACCGCTCATTCGAGATAATGAAACAAAACTAGAAGAACAGCGACGGCAGCAATCAGAAGTTAATCTCCGATATAAAGAGTGGGTTCTCAAAAACCAATAAATATAAATGTCCCCGATTGATGAATCATCAATCGGGGACATTTATATTTATTAATTACTCTACAGATAGAGCGGGCTAATTGGCGAAGTGGCCGGTCACCTCCGCCAAACGCGCCGGGTTCACCAAATCAGGGTGCGTACCCTCCAGCAGCACCGAACGGAACGACGACGCATGCGCCGCCCAACCCGCCGCATCCAAATACGGCTGATCTTCATGCGGCACACCCACCAGCAACACATCACCATCAAAGAACGCCTGCTCAGCACCACGCATCAACGCCGCCGAAGCACGCATACTACCCAGGCACACGCCCAGCTTCTCCTCCGGTAGGTACCCCATCGCCGAACCCGCCCGCTGCAGACGCTCCAACGTACCCGGCAAATCAAGCTGCTCATCAGCGGCAGGCTCCGGCAAACCGCCCATACGCAACAGCGCGCGGAAGCTCTCCTGCTCATCCGGCGCAGGCACACCCTGCCACTGCTCCGAAGGATACGCATCCAACAGGATGACGCGCTCAACATGCGCACCCGCAGCCTGCGCCAAAGCCGCCACCTGCACCGCAGCAGTACCGCCCACAGACCAACCCATCAGGGCAAAACGACGCGGCAACGAACGCGCCGCCAGGGTCTTCTCAATCTGCGCCAGGTAGCCCTCAGCCAGTTCCTGCAAACTCGACGCAAACCCAGCCTGCGGGTCAGAGAACGCCTCAGCCTGCAAAGCATACACGCCCTGCTGAGCCGGAAGATGCGAGAGATACCCCGCATAGCACCAGCCCAAACCACCCGCGGGCGGCAGAATAAACAGCGGGGCGGGGGCTTCGTCGTGCGCGGCAGGATGTTCACGCTGAGCCACAACGTGCTCACGCAGCGGCAGAACCGGCGCGAACTCCGCGCCCTCGCCGCGCTCGCCCGCAATGGACGCCGCCAACGCCTGCACGGTCGGATGCGCAAACAGCGCACCGATGCTCACGCTCAGGCCCAGCTGCTCCTCCACCGCGGCAATCACCTCAAGAGCTGCCAACGAATGACCGCCCGAGGCGAAGAAATCCTCATCCACGCCGAAACGCTCACGACCCAGCACACCCGCAATAATCGAGCACAGCTGCTGCTCCAGCAGACCGTGCGGGCCCTCAGCATCAGAAGTCTGCGGGGTCAGGTCCAGGGTAGCCAACAGCTTGCGATCCGCCTTACCGGAGGGGCTCACCGGCAACGCAGGCAGGGTGTGCCACAGAGTCGGAACCATGTAGTCCGGCAGAACCTGTGCACAATGCTCGCGCGCCGCCTCCACCAGCTGCTCCGCACGCTCGGCGGGCACGTCGCCCACCTCCAGCACCGCCGCCAGGGCAGGCTCACGCAGGCCACGGTACAGCAGAGCCACCGAAGCGCTCACGCCCTCAACCGCGGCAAGAGCCATCTCAATATCGCCCAGCTCCAGGCGCTGACCGCGCACCTTAATCTGATAGTCCGTGCGACCACGGTAGCCAATGACGGCGCGGCCATCGGGAAGAATCTCCCAGCACGCCAAATCGCCCGTACGGTACAGGCGCTGGTTCTCACCGTTCAGCAGCGCGAGCGCACCGGCAGGAGCCTGCTCCACAAAAGCCGCCTCGGTCGCCTTCGGGTTGTTCTTGTAGCCGCGCGCCAGCTGCACACCCGACAGGTGCAGTTCACCCGTCACGCCCACCGGCACGGGGTGGCCGGTCGGGTCAAGAATCAGGGTGCCGGTGTTCCAGACCGGCTCACCAATGGGCACGCTCTCGCGCTGCGGGTCGGTGGAGGTCTCCCAGAAGGTCACATCCACCGCCGCCTCGGTCGGACCGTAGAGGTTCAGCGGGTACACGCCCAGAACCTCGCCCGCCACCTGCACCTGGTCCTTCTGCAGAGCCTCACCAGAGCAGACCACGTAGCGCAGGGGCTGGTCTCGATCCCGACCGAAGCCGGCATCAGCCAGGATGCGGCGCGCCGCCGGCGAAGAGGTCAGCGCCGACAGCATGGTCGGCACAAAGTGCACCGCCGTGACGGACTGCTCGGCGAACACGCGCGCCAGGTAGGCGGGGTCGCGGTGACCATCCGGGGCGGCAATGACCACGGCGGCACCCTCGGCGAGCGGCCAGTACAGCTCCCACACGTGCACGTCAAAGGAAATGGGGGTCTTGTGCAGAACGCGGTCGCCCTCCCCCACCGGAATCTGGTGCTGCTGCCAGCGCAGGCGGTTATCAATCGCGCGGTGGCTAATGGCAACGCCCTTCGGGCGACCCGTGGAACCGGAGGTGAAGAGCACGTAAGCGTCCTCGTCCAGGCCGGTTTTGACACCCGGAAGCTCCTCGGCGGCGGGTGCCTGTACAGGTTCCTCGATGGTCAGCTGCGGTAGGGTGTGCTGGGGCAGGTTCGCGTGACGCTGCGGCTCCTGCGGATTCAGCTCCTCCGCGCTCAGCGGGTGCAGGCCGGGGCCGTGCAACAGCAGGGAGCATTCGGCGTCTTCCATCATCACGCCCACACGCTCGGCGGGCAGATCCGGAAGCACCGGAACGTAGGTGGCGCCAGCGTACAGCAGGGCGTACAGCGCCACGTACTGCTCGGCGCCGCGGTGCACACGCAGACCCACCGCGTCGGAAGGGCGAACGCCCCAGTCCAGCAGCTGCGCGGCAAGCACACGGGCGCGCTCGTCCAGTTCGGCGTAGGTGAGGGCGCGGTCAAAGGTGTAGGCGCGCTCCGACTCGGGGGTGAGCACCTCACCGGGCACGGGGGCAGAATCCAGCACCGCGAGCGCCTGCGGATGCGCTGCCACCGCGTCACGGAAACGATCCAGCAGGGTCTTGTACTCCATCGGGTGCTCGGTAAGCGCCGGGGCGGTCAGCTCGCGCAGGGTCGCAAGCTCAGCCTCGGTCGCCAAGCCGAGGTTGTTCAGGGAGGCGTCCTCGCGCTGCGCCTCCGCCGCGTAGGCGGGCAGCCACTCGCTCAGGCGGGCGGCGTGACGTTCCAGCTCCTCAGCGGTGTAGAGCGCCGGGTTCATGTCAATCTCGCAGGAGATGCTGTTGCCGCGGCCGGGCATGCCGCGCAGGGTGAAGGTCGCGTCGGCAACGGGACCGGCAGAGATATTGTGGATTCGTGCCATCGGTATCGGCTGTACGGTTCCGGACTCGTCCTTAGAGGGCGCCGCCAGCGGCAGCACCGCATCAAAGGGCACCACGTTAATCTGCGCACCAAACAGCCTGGACTGGGCATTACGCGCAGTACGCTCGAGGTCTTCCTGACGAGCCAGCGGATGCTCCGCATTGCGGGCGTACTGTTCCTTCACCGAGTGCAGGGACTCCGCGATGGGGCCAGTCGCCGCAACCTGCACCGGCAGAACGTTCACCGCGGTACAGCCGGTCTGCGCGCTCGCCGTGCCCAGGGCGCGGGTCGCCTCCGGCAGGGTGCGGGCGAACATGCGGTTCATCTGCGGCACACCGAACGAAGCCTGCGGGTAGCCACCCACACGCGCCAGGTACGAGCCGACGGCCGCGGTCGCCAGCACCGGCCAGGAGACAGCGTGCTGCTTTGCCGCATCCAGCAGAGCCTGCTGGGTGGGCACATCAATGCTGAACGCCAGGCGCACAGACTGCGCCGACGGGGATGCGGTACGACCCGCCAGGGAGGTGTCTTCCTGCTCCAGGGCGCCGCTCGCCTCCCAGAAGGCGACGTCTTCGTCACGGGCGCTGGAGGCGGCATCGTCCGCGTCGAGCAGCTGCTGCAGACTCATGCGGCGGGTTGCCGGAACCGGCTGACCGGCGGACAGGGCGCGGTATATCGCCGCCACGCGGGAAAGGCCGTTGAACGCGGCGAATCCGTCGGCAACCACGTGGGAGAAGGAATGGTACACCCAGAGGAACCCGCCGTAACGCGCCACGGCGCTGCGCACGGTCACGCCCTCATCGGTGGTAAGGGGCTGGGCGAGCAGGCGCTGTGCCCAGGCGCGCACCGGCGCGGGCAAATCAGAGTCAGGCAGGGCTGAGTCAGGCAGGTCAGAGGCGTTCTCCTCCCCCGCCTCTGCGGTGCCGTTCAGCTCGCCCTCCTCCAGTTCGCCCCCGTCCAGTTCGCCTCCGTCCACGAGCAGGTCAATACCCTCGAGGAACGCCTCAAGCGGCAGAATCTGCTGGGAGGCGGCACCATCGGCAATGCGGGTGCGCACGCGGAAACCCTCGTTCTCGCGGTAGAGCTGTTCAAAAGCCTCACGCAGCAGAGCGAGGTCGGTATCTGCGGGGCATTGCAGAACCTCCGCAGTGTTGTAGCAGGGGTTCGTCGGGTCAATCGCGGCGGCAAAGTAGATGCCGCGCGCGTTAGTGGTCAGCGGCAGCCAGGGGCTGTCAGCGCTGTGCTGTGCGGAGGGGTTCGCGGCGGTGCGAAGGTCGGAAGCAGTCCCGAAGCTAGCGGGTGCGGTAGTATCAGCTACGCCCATGGTGGCCTCTCAAAGGTCTGGATTAGGGGTCTGGATTAGGGATGATATGCGGTGTGTGAAAGGTAAGTGTGAAAGGTAGGCTACTGCTCCGCCGCTTCACGCTGGCAGAAGTGCGTTGGCAGAAGTGCGCTGACAAGGGTAAACGCAGCCACACAACACGGCACAAAACCTGCGCAAAGAAAAACGAGGCGAGTAGCAAACACCCCGGGTACCCGCCTGCATTCGCGGCAGGCGGGCACTCGGGGTGCGGTAACGCTTAGCCCAGGCGGGAGGCGATGAACTCCACGGTCGGGTTCTCCACCAGCTCGGTAAACTCAATCACGGCGCCCTCAGCGGCAAGGTCGTCGAGCAGGGCGAATGCGCCCATAGAGTCCATGCCTAGGGAGAACAGGTCGGTGGTCGGCTCGTCAAAAGCGGTCTGCAGGGAGTCGGGCTCGACGATGTACTTCTCCATGATGGGGCGCAGGGTCTCAAATGCGGACATTTTTCTCCTCAATAGGGGTAGGAATAAGGGCGTACGGTTTAGCCGAAAATGGTCAGCTCAAAGGGTTTAGCCGAAAATTTCGGCAAGCTTGGCGCGCAGTTCGCGGCGAGAAATCTTACCCACGTTCGTGGTGGGCAGCTCCTGCAGAACCTGCACGCGCTCCGGGATCTTGAAGTCGGCGAGCTTCTTCGAAGTGAAGAACTCGTGCATCGTGCGGCGCGGGTTTTCGCCCAGGTCGGCGCCTTCCAGCGGCACAATGACCAGGCCCACGCGCTCGCCCACAGTCTCATCCGGGATGCCCAGAACCACGGCGTCAAAAACGTCGGGGTGGGTCAGCGCCAGCTCTTCGATTTCGTCCACGGCAATCTTCTCGCCGTTGCGGTTAATCTGGTCCTTCGCGCGGCCAGTCACCTCAAGGTACTTGCCTGCGACCAGTCGCACAATGTCGCCGGTGCGGTAGAAACCGTCCTCGGTGAAGCCGTAGCGGTTCGCGTTCTCCTCCAGGTAGTAGCCGCGAATCGTGTACGGGCCGCGGGTGAGCAGGTGGCCGCTCTCGCCGCGCTTAACCGGCTGATCCTGATCATCAACAATCAGGATTTCGTCGTCGGGGCTAATCGGGTAACCCTGAGTCCTCAGACGCATCTCAATCGGGTCGGTCGAGCGGGTGTAGTTCACCAGGCCCTCAGCCATGCCGAACACCTGCTGAACGGTGCAGCCGAGCACCGACTCAATCTTGCCTGCAACCGCCGGAGCCAGCTTCGAACCGCCCACCTGCAGGGTCTGCAGGGACGGCAGGGACACGCCGCGCTTCTCCGCGGAGGCGACCCACGCCTGAGCCAGCGGCGGCACCAGCGCGGAGGTGGTCACGCCCTCCATCTCAATGAGGTGGAACGCAGTCTGCGGGGACGGATCCGCCGCAAACACCAGCTTGCCGGAGGCGCACATGACGCCCAGAATACCGGGCGAGCTCATCGTGAAGTTGTGGGCGGCGGGCAGCACCACGAGCATGGTCGTGTTGTTGTTCAGCTTGCAGATATCGACCGAGCCGCGCACCGAGTACAGGTAGGCGGCGTGGGTGCGAGGAATCAGCTTCGAAATGCCGGTCGTACCGCCGGAGAGCTGCAGGAACGCCACCTGCTCGCTCGCACGCAGGTTCTCGGTGTTCTGAATGACACCGGGCACGAACTCTTCAGCGAGCTCCTCTTCGGTCAGCGGGGTCAGCGGCTCCGCAACGTCAATAGCAACCGGCGGCTCCAGGGAGTTCTTGCGCAGCTCGGCGGCAACGTCCTCGTGCAGGGCGGTGAAATCTGCGCCCGGGGTCAGCGAAGAGAACACGTGCGCCGCAGCGTCGGTGCGGGTCGCAAAGTGCACGAGCTCGGTGGTGCGGTGCTGCGGCAGGCAGAACACCGGCAGCGCCGCCGCCCAGAAAATACCCAGCAGGTACACCAGGTACTCGGCGGTGTTACCCAGCTGCAGCAGCACACGGTCGCCCGGCTGCACGCCAGCCTGAACGAGGCGCGCCGCAGCGGCACGACCTGCCGCCTCCAGCTCACCGTAGGAGAGGCGAATCTGCTGGGGCTTGCCGTCCTCATCGAGCTGCGCGTGCGAGAGCGCCACCAGCGCCGGGAAGTGCGGCTTTGCGCGGCATGTATCTAGCAGGAACTCGGGGATAGTCTGGTCAATCCAGTAGCCGGCTTCGCGGTACTTCGCGGCAAAAGACTCGGGGATGAGCGGCGTGGGGGCCAGGGGGCTACGTTCTACGGTCATCTTCTCTCGATTTCTGTGTCGTTTGCGGTTTCTATAGCGCTCACGTGCTGCGTGCGTTCGCAGCGTGATGCCATCTCGTCAATGAGGGCGGGTGCGCAACCTGCGCCGGGTACCCTTCGGCACCCCTCGCGGCGCGGTAGTGTTGCACTTCTCTTAGGCTGTACTTCTCTAGGATACGGGCGCGGCGGTGTTTACCCTAACAGGACCCCCGCACGCCCACCATGCGGGGTGTGCTCTACCCGTGCAGGATTCATAGGCGACCTCTCGCTACTCCTCAGCTAAGCTCCGCTCAGCGCGCTCAGCCTCCCGGCAGGCAGCAATAATACGCTCCAACGCCGGCACAATTGCACCGCGCCAGCACGCATAATCGTGACCGCCGTTGAAGGCCGTGCAACGCGCATTCTTCAGGCCCAGCTTTTCCAGGCGCTCCTTCAACTCGCGGTGAGGCGGTACCAGAATCCATTCCTGCTCCCCCACCTCAATCTCAAGCTGCAGGTGGCGCAGACGGTCAATCTCGCCCGCCGCCTCTAGCTCGTCCAAGCGGTCCATGACCTGCGGCTGCCACAGTGACGAAGACTGCGCAATCGCGCCGCCAAACGCCTCCGGACGGCTCAGCACCGCCAACAGGGAGGACAGGCCACCCAGCGACTGACCGTTAATCACAATGTTCTGCGGGTCGGTCTTAATGCCGTGCACCGCCTCCAGGTGCGGGAACGCAATCTCCACCAGGTAGTCGGCAATCGGGTTGTCGCCGTTCAGTTCCTTCCAACGGTTCTCACGACCGCCAGAGTGAAGGAAGAACACGTGCATCGCCGGAATACGGCCCGCCTCATGGGCGCGGTTGAGGGTCTGCTCCATGCCCTGGCTAAACCACATCTCACCGTCGAACTGCACGAACAGCGGCGCGTCCGGGGCGGGGTCACCCACGCGGCCAAGCACGTACTGGTGACCGTCAGAGGTCTGCATCCACTCGGGGGCGGGCAACGCGTCAATCTCTTCCTGAGTCAGAATGAACTCCTGCACCGGCGCGTGCTCAAGCTGCACCACACCCATGCAACGGCCGATGCGGTTGCACACGGTCTCGGGGTTCAGCGGGTCGCCCTCGCCGGAGTCCAGGGCGGCGCGCAGGCGCACCTGGTCGTCGTCACCCAGCCAGGCGGGGCGCTCGCCGGGCAGCGCCGGCAGGAAGTTGTAGGAGGCACGCCAGGTGGTTTCCATCTGCATGCTCAGCTGCCACCAGCCGGTGCCCTCAATGCGGGTCATGAGGGAACGGTCGAGGTTCTTCTCATCGGTCAGGCGGTTGATGAACATGAGCACCTGCTCCGCCTGCTCATTGTGGTAGAGGAAGGTGACGATGCGCTCGTTCTCGCTGATGCTGCCGTCTTCGCGGTGTACCGGCTCAATAATCGGGGTGCCCTCGGAGACGACCTCAACGATGCGGGCGTTCAGCTCTTCGGGGCTGACCGCCTCAGCGATGAGGGCGCTGATGAGGGGGCTGTCCACGCGCGGTGCCGGTACGGGGCGCGGAGTCTTGGGAGGGGTCGGGCGCACAGCCGGCGCAACGGTACGCGGCTGCGCAGGGGCAGTCTGCACAGAAGTAGCCTGTGCGGGAACGGTCGCGGTGGGTTCGTGCTCGCCCAACGGTTCCTCCTTGGTCTGTGGAAACACTCAATCGGTGAGAATCGGTGAGGAGGCGCATTATCGTTAGTTAGCCTCTACTACCTCACTCTATGGTATCCCTTACCCAAACTCTAGCCAAAGGGAAAAGCGAAAGAACCAAAACATGACAAGATGACAGCGAGCGCGGGCATTTTTCTCGCCTCTCTCCCCCCCCCCCAAAAAAATGGGG
>NZ_KV830305.1:769555-795917 GCF_001836735.1 Rothia sp. HMSC061D12
CCCCCCCCCCCAAAAAAATGGGGTCGAAAATTGGGGCACCCAGAATAGGCTGTACGAATAGGCGGCACGGATAAGCGACACAAACCGGGCGGTTAAATGAGATGAGGCACCGAG
Source organism: Rothia sp. HMSC061D12 (assembly GCF_001836735.1). Lineage (NCBI taxonomy): Bacteria > Bacillati > Actinomycetota > Actinomycetes > Micrococcales > Micrococcaceae > Rothia > Rothia sp. HMSC061D12. Next base: position 769,670 of record NZ_KV830305.1, read on the forward strand.
ACCGTGCATCAAACCTCTCAAGTCGCAACTCTCAAGGTCTCATGCGGCAGTCTCGGTGCCTCATCTGCGGGTTCCCAAAATGGAACCTACCCAGTGCTCGTTTCCGTTCATGCGTCAAAGACGGGCGAGCACCGGGTAGGCGCCCTACGCGCAGGGGATCCTGGGTCCCTCAGATCCTAACGTTCACTGCTTGGCGCAATGCCGAGCTTTTCCACCCGTACTGAGACAGGTGGCGCAAACTCCCACGCGGCTTAGGGGCGAAAACTTATTTGCTTTCGCGGGCCGCCGAAATAGCGTCAGCGGCAATATGAATTGATTGGTTCTCCTTAGGAATCACCAGAGGAGTACCAGTGCATGGATCAGGAATAATGACCGATTGCAGGTCAAAAACTTCCTGAATAAGTTCCGGTGTAATTATCGCACGCGGATCGCCCTGAGCGATAATCCGACCCTGCTTCATTAACACAACATGAGTAGCATACCTGAAAGCGAGGTTCAGGTCATGCAACACCACGGCTACCGTTCGCCCTTCAGAATGCAATTTCTTCGTCAGGTTCAGCACCTCAATCTGGTGCGTGATGTCCAGGTAGGTGGTCGGCTCATCGAGCAGAATCAGCGGGGTCTGCTGCGCCAGGGTCATGGCAATCCACACACGCTGACGCTGACCGCCCGAAAGCGCCTCAATGGGACGCTCAGCAAGCTCCAGCACGTTCGCCGCCTGCATCGCCTCCACGCAGGCGCGCTCGTCCTCATCAGACCAGGAACGCAGCAGCGACTGGTGCGGGTAGCGGCCGCGCGCCACCACATCCGCCACGGTCACGCCGCTAGGCGCCTCCGGGGTCTGCGGCAGCATCGCCAGGATCTTGGCGATGGCGCGGGACTTCATCTGCGGCAGCGGGGTGCCGTCCAGGCGAACCTCACCCTCCTTGAGCGGGTTCACGCGGGCAAGAGCCTTCAAGGTGGTCGACTTACCGCAGGCGTTCGGGCCCAGGATAACGGTCAGCTCCCCCTCCGGCACCTGAAAATCTACCCCGTTGAGCACCGTATGCTCACCGTAGGCAACCACCATGTTCTCGCCTTCAAGGCGGGTCGTCACACTAGCGTTCACTAGCTCTTCTTCCTTTCGAGGTAAATCAGGTAAATCAGGTACAGGCCGCCAATCGCGCCGGTTACCACACCCACCTGAATGATGCGTCCGGGAACAGCGAATCGGCCAATCAGGTCAGAGCCGAGCACCATGAGCGCACCCATAAGTGCCGCGGAGGTGAAGCCCACCCCGCCACTGCGAGACAGGGTCTTCGCGATGTGCGGTGCCGCCAGGGCGACAAAGGCAATCGGGCCGGTCGTCGCGGTCGCCAGCGAAACCAGAAGCACACCGATAAACAGAGCCGCCACACGGTACGCGTTCACGCTCACACCCAAACCGGATGCCACCTGGTCACCAAAACGAATCGCGCCCAGCGGGCGGACCAGCATCAGCAACAGCGGAGTCACCACGAGCAGCAGACCCATCAGCGCGTAGGTGCGCTCCCACGTGATGTCATTGAGCGAACCGGCAAGCCAGGACGCCGCGGTCTGCGCCTGAGTCAGCGAAGCACGCACCACCAGCAGCGCATTGAACGCCGCCAGGGTCGACCCCACACCAATACCGACCAGCACCAAGCGGAAGCCATGCAGGCCCGTGCGGCGCGTCAACAGCCACACCAGCACCGAAGTCGCCAAGCCACCAACCACAGCACCCAGAGCAACCTCAACGGGGCCGGAATTGAAGACAATAATCTGCAACAGCGCACCGGTCGCAGCACCATTCGTGAAGCCGATAATATCCGGCGAACCCAGGGCATTACCCGAAATCACCTGGAAAATCGCACCCGAGAGACCAAGCGCCGCACCCACCAGAAGCGCCGCCACAATACGCGCCGCACGCTGCTGAGCGAAAGTCACCGTAATCTGCTTGCCCTCACCCAGCAGCGCCGGGATCAGCTTCTCCGGGGCGATCTTATAATCACCCTGCAACATGCCCCAAAACGCCAGCGCCGCAATCAGCACCACCAACGCCACATTCAAAATCAGCACACGCCACGGCACCTGAGCACTCAGCGGACCGCGCACAGTCAACACCGGGCGGCCACCCAAATCGCGGCCGCTACGACGCGCAGAACGATTAGCTGCAGTGGTGACGGTCGCCGTCGAAACAGCGGAAGAATTCGACATTAGAGAGCCTCCACCTTACGACGAGTCATCAAGAACAAGAACACCGGGGCACCGGCAAGAGTCGCCACAATACCCACCTGAGTCTCCTGCGGAGCCACCAGCACACGCGCCAACACGTCAGCACACAGCAGCCACACCGGACCCAACAGCGCCGAACCATAATTCACCCAGCGCACATCATTACCGAGTAGGGCACGCACCACAAACGGCACCGCCAAACCCACAAAACCAATCGGACCCACCGCAGCAGTCGCCGCACCGGCAAGCACCGTCACCGCCAGCAACGTCAAATTCTGGGTCGTACGCACACTCACGCCGAGGCTGGTCGCCGCCTCCTCGCCCATACTCAGAGCATTAATCGCAGGAGCCACAAAGAACGCCACCAGCATACCCAGCAGAATCACCGGACCCACCGTCGACGCGATATCCATACCGCGGCCCTCCAGCGAACCGGCAACCCACACACGGAACTCGTTATATGCATCCTGATCAGCCAAAATCAGGCCCTGTGCAATCGCCGACAGCGCCGCAGAAATCGCCACACCCGCCAGAGCGAGCTTCACAATCGACCCGTCACGACCACGACCCAGCGTGTACACCAGCACCGCAGCCAACGCGCCACCAATCGTCGCAGCAACCATGTACTGCCAAATACCCATCACGCCAAAAACCACCACGGAAGCAATCACAGCCACCGCAGCACCGGCATTCACACCCATCAGGCCGGGCTCAGCCAGCGGGTTACGAGTCAACGACTGCATCAAAGAACCGGCAACCGCCAACGCCGCACCCGCCGCAAGACCCACCAAGGTACGCGGAATGCGCTGCTCCATCACAATCGTCTGCGCCTGCTCAGAAGCAGTGCCATTGAAAACAGCCAGAACCTGATCCGGCGGAAGATTATTCGACCCGAACAGCAAAGAAGCAGCCACAGCCCCCACCAAAAGCACCGCAAACAAGAACAGAAAAGCCAGGCGCTTACCCAACTTCTGCCCCTGAATCACAGAACCCTGACGGGACGTACTCTCCTGCTGAACATCTCGGGACAATGAGCTCGTGAAGGCCACTATGCTCCTTATGCTCGATACAAGAAAACGGGGAGGCACACCCGGCGCACCCACACCACACGAGGGGCACCCGGCACACCGGTAGATAATGAGAGAAACGCCGGAGCGGGCGGGTTACTCCCCCACCCGCATCCGACGTTAAGTCTTAGCGCTTACGGGTCAGCAGCAGCGCAGCGGCACCCACAATGCTTACGCCCAGAACCACCACGCCAATCCACGGGAACGCAGCACCGTAAGTCACGGTCTGAACGGTGGATGCGGTGTTAGCCGCGCCCGAAGCTGAAGCGCTCGGGTTCGACGCAGTACCGCGCGCAGAAGACGAAGAAGATGCGCTCGCCGAAGCGGTCGCCTTCTTCTGGGCATTTGCAGAAGCCGAAGCAGCAGGCGCAGCGGAAGAGCCAGAGGTACCGGAGGTACCGGAAGAGTCAGCTTCCGCGTTCAGGCGGTCGTACTCCTCCTTAGTGATGGTGTTGCCCTCAGCGTCGGTGTACACGGTCTCAGCCTCAGCCGCGCCACCTGCAGAACCATTCGAGGAGCCGTTCGAACCACCATTGGACGAGGACTCGTTGGAATCGTTAGAGCCCTGAGCCTCGTCTGCAGAGTCTGAGTTGTTAGAGTTCGAGCCGCCGTTCGAGGAACCACCGTTGCTCTTCGAGCTGGAAGAGCCGCGGTTCGAGGAAGAACCCGAAGAGTTCGAGGAGGAATTATCCGAACCGCCCTCACCCACCACGGTAAACTCGGGGCTGCGGTTGCTGTACGCCTCAGTACCCAGGTACTTGCCGTCCTTATCACGCTTCTCACCAGTTGCAAGGAAACGCAGAGTGTGGGTGCCAGCGCCAACATCCGGCAGAACGAAGGAACCGGAGACGTTACCGTTGCCATCGGTCTTCTGCTGGTGCACCACGCAAGCGCCCTGTGCAGCATCGGAGGGGCACAGGTTACCGTCGTCCACCTTCACGGACACCACAGTGTTCGCGGGGAAGCCGCTCACGCTAAAGGAAATCACGCCGTGCTCGTTCACAGAAGAGGAAACGGTCGAAGAGGTGCCGGGGGTCGATGCCTTTGCACCGCCCGGAGGCAGAGCGGATGCGGTGCCAACACCCAAGCCCAGCGCCAGGGTTGCGGCAGCGCAGGCGGTCAGCGCCTTAGAGGTCAGGGATGCCTTCGGGGCTCCCGAAAAAGGTGCACGCATGGTGGTCCTTTCAAAATTACCGGGGTCGAAGCTGAACGCTACCGGGTTCGTGGAGGTGCAGTTCAGCGGGTCGTGACCCGAGTGGTTGGAGGCACCCGATCCACGCCCCTGTTCAAGGGTGCAGGGTCAAAAGTGTGGAGCGTGGACCGGTGCCGATGTGAATATGTGGTCAGAGAGCTTACTTCTTGGAGGTGCGCAGCAGCAGCAGAGCCGCGGCCAAAACCACCAGGCCAGCGGCCGAGAGCAGCAGGTTATTGGCGTTGTTCACCAGCCACTTGGTCAGACCGGTCAGCTCAGTACCCTCAATGACCGGGCCCTGCGCCTTGGTGCCAGCGGCGGAGTTCTGGGAGCCCTGCGTGTTCTGCGAGTTCTTCGAACCGGCTGCGGCCTTCACAGCCTTTTTCGCGGCGCCATCAGTCTTCTGCAGGTTAGATGCCAGGGTCTTTTGCGCGCTCTGAACCTTCGCCTTAGCCTGCACACGGTTCACGACCGGAGCGGTGCTCTGCGAGAGCGCGGCGAGGGATGCATCCACGTCGGTGGCGCGGGTGCTGATGCGGCCGCCCGCGTTACGCATGGGAACCGGCGCGGTAGAGGTGCTGGTTGCCGGGTTCTCGTTCAGCTCTTCGACCAGCTGGTCGGTGGCGTCCTGCTCATCGCGGGAAACGTCCTGACGAGGGGTAACAGCACGTTCCACGGTCATGTCAGCAAAACCGAGCACCGCATTTTCAGCGCCCTGGTTGCCGTTGTGCACAACCACGCGGTAGGTTGCGGCGGGCATGCTCACGCTGGTTTCGTAGCTGAAGCTACGGTTGCCATCCAGGCGCTTCCAGCCGGAGCCGTAGAGGGTCTGCGGGGAGTTGCCGAGGTAGGTAGCGGCGTACACCCAGGTACCCGGTTCAGCGTTCGGCACGGTTACGGTCACGGTGGAGCCGTCACGGCTCACCTGCACGCCATTACCAGCGGTCAGTTCGGAGGCGTTGACCGGCTCGGGCGCGTCACCGGGGGCGTACTCACCGATGGTGAAGGTGGTGTTGATGCCGCCCTGGCTGTTGGCGCCGCCGTAGGTTCCGGATCGGTCGCCCTCACGCAGGCTACCGGTCAGCAGGCGCAGGGTGTGCTCACCGGAGGCGTACTTTGCGGCGTCCTCGTCATTCTTGAAGGCTGCGTTGTCGCGGGTGGGCAGGTCAATCCAGGCGTCGATGTGGCCGTTTTCGTCGGGGGTGACGATAGCCCAGATGGTGCGGTTGTCGTTGACCGCGGTGGCGTCGTTACGGGATACCTTGCCGTCGTCAATCTTCAGACCGATAACGGATGCCTTCTTGTCTTCGGGGTTGCACCAGCCGTCACCGGTCAGGTGCAGCTTGCCACCCTGAACCGCCTTGGGGTTCTCGATGGTCAGGCGCGGGGTGAAGGAGTCATCGGCGGGGGCGCAGGTTTTCGAGTCTTCGCTGGGCGCGGGGGTCGGCTCTGCGGTAGGTGCCGGGGTGGGTTCTGCAGTTGCGCTAGGGTCAGCGGTAGCAGAGGGGTCCGCGGTAGGCTCGGCAGTCACAGAAGGCTCTGCAGTTGCAGAAGGCTCTGCAGTTGCACTGGGCTCAGCGGTGGGCTCTGCGGTGGGCTCTGCGGTCGGTGCCGGGCTCGGAGCCGGGTCGCTCAGCGTAATATTCTGCGACACAGATGCACGACGGTCGTAGGTGTTACCGTCCGCATCCGTACCACCCAGGGAACCGGAAAGCACCTGAATACGGTGGCTGGTACCCTCCACGGTCCAGCCCTTGTTCTTCAGCTGCTCAGCGGTCAGACCGGTGTTTTCGGGGGTCGGCAGGGACACCTCAACCTCGAAGGTGCCGTCCTCCTTGGCGGTTGCCATGAAGTTCGCGGGCGAGTTGCCGCCCTTCTTGGTGATCGGGTTAATCGCCTGGTGCGCTTCATCCGGCAGGGCGTCGAGGAACTTCACGGCGAACACTGCGCCGCGACCGGGTGCGGTGCTGGTAAAGCCGGTGCCGCGCAGCACGAGCTTACCTTCGCGCCACTTCTCGGTAGAGATGGTCACGGCAGCCTTAGCTTCCTGCTGGGTGGCGGCGGGGGTATCCGCGAATGCGAGAGTGGTGCCGGTCAGCGCTGCTCCGGGGGTGATGAGCGCGCCGACGAGAGCCACGACGGCACCGTAGCGGGCTGCGGTGCGCACGGGTCGAGTTTCGGTCATTGTGGTCCTTGAGGATGGTGTGGTGGGTCGTGCATCCCCTTCCCGCCGCGGTTTTTAGGTCGCGGCGGGAAGGGTGGCGGAAGCTTCAGCGGGTGATTGCTTCACAGGGTATTTAGAGCGGGGCGTTTAGAGCGGAAGCGCCTTCTTGACGTCTTCGATAATGCCCTCGAGCAGTAGCGGGCCGCCGGTGGAGGTCCACTTGGAGCCGTCCACGAGAATCACGTGGTCGTCCTTGACTGCCTTCAGGTTGGTGAAGCCGGAGGTTTCCTTCGCCTTATTCAGTGCTTCTTCGGCGCCCTGCAGACCTGCGGTACCCTGTGCGTTCGGGTTCTTCTGGCTTGCGCCGCCGAGGGTACCGAGGAACATGTAGTCCGCGTCGATGGTTGCCAGGTTCTCCAGAGAGACCGGTTCGGAGTGGCCCTGGCCGTTGCGGTCCTGCGCCTCGGGGCGCTTGAGGCCCAGGTCGTTGAGTACCTGGCCGGCAGGCAGTTCCTTGAGGATCAGGGCGGGGCCGTTGCCTGCCCAGCGGACGATGGAGAAGGTCTTGTCGCCGTACTTGGGGGCGAGCTGATCCTTCAACGTTGCGGCGTTTGACTCGTATGCCTTGATGACTTCTTCGCCCTTGTCGACCATGTTCATAGCGTTGGCGACGTTGCGGAAGTTGATGCGCCAGTCGCCGCCCGCGTAGCCGCAGTAGACGACGGGAGCGATCTTCTTGAGGGTTTCGAAGGCCTCGGAGCGCTTGTCCACGCCGGTGGAGTCGACCAGAATCAGGTCGGGATCAAGGTTGCCAATCTGCTCGTAGTTGACCTGGGCGACGGTGCCGATAATCTGCACGCCCTTGGCGCGGTCGGCAAGGTAGTTGGGCACGCCGGACTGGCCGCGACCGGAGACAGAACCGACGGGGGTCACGCCGAGGGCGAGCAGGCCGTCGAGGGTGGGCTCAGAGAGGACGATAACCTTCTGCGGGTTGGCGGGAACTTCTACGTTCTCCTCATCAATGTCCTTGATGGTGCGGGTACCGCTGTTGCCGCCGGAGGTGGAACCGCCGGAAGTGGTGGTCGTGGTGGTCTCGCTGCTGCATGCCGCGAGGGCGAGAGCAGCCGAGGAGGCGAGCGCCAGGCCGAAGAATGCGCGGCGGTTAACGCCCGATGCGCCGTGGTTTTCGGCGTCGGTCAGCTCGGTTCGGTTGAAAGACATAGTTCCCCCTAGATTTGACTAAACTATACCTAACCTTACAGATATCTGAGTGTTACATCAAGATGTGTTCTGTTTGCCTTCTCTGACCGCCAGGATACCCGGTTTTGCCGCGGAATTGCGCGGGGTAACATATATCACCCTTTGTCATAGTCTTGCTGACACTATGTCGCTTAAACAGGTATCTCTCCCCTGCTGTCGTCTCACTATAAATCTGCGGCGGTTGAGAAAGCCGGGCACGCAAAACGCCCCGCCACGAAGAGCCGCGACGGGATGCAGTCTTCACAACGGGGCGTATGAGGTTTTATGGGCGCGGGGGTGTCATCGATGCGGGGCGCCGTTACCAGCGTGCACCGCTAGTGGCCGCAACCGCATCCGGTGCCGGAACGCTTGACCGATGCAGCCGCCGCACGCAGGGAGGCAATTGCCGCCTCCGGACCGCCGAGCGCCTCGTCCACACCGTAGACCGAGCTACCGGCAACGAAGCAGGTTGCGCCCGCCTCCGCGGCACGCAGGATGGTCTCTTCGGTGATGCCGCCGTCCACCTGCACGGTCACCGGCAGGTTCGCGCCCTCAATCGCCTTGGCGGCGCGGGCGATCTTCGGCAGGGTCACGTCCAGGAACGCCTGGCCGCCGAAGCCGGGTTCCACGGTCATGATCAGCAGCATGTCCAGTTCGCTGAGCATGTCCAGGTAGGGTTCCACGGCGGTTGCCGGACGCAGCGCCATACCCGCCTTCGCACCCTCAGCACGCAGGGTGCGCGCCAGCTTGATGGGGGCGATAGCCGCCTCCGCGTGGAAGGTCACCGATTCGCAGCCCATGCTGGCGTATTCGGGTGCCCAGCGGTCGGCGTCCTCAATCATCAGGTGCACGTCGAACGGCACCGGGGAGATTTCGCGCAGACGCTTGACCACGGGCGGGCCCCAGGTGAGGTTGGGGACGAAGTGGTTATCCATCACGTCAATATGCGCGGCGTCTGCGGTGGAAATACGCTCCAGCTCGCGCTGCAGGTTCGCGAAATCCGCCGAGAGAATCGACGGGTTAATAGCAATACCCATGGGGTTCCTTTCAAATCCGTGCCGTATGGCGGGTGATGCTAGGCGGTGAAGCGGCTAGTTCTTACGCAGCAGGGCGAGGAACATGGCGTCGGTTCCGTGCACGTGCGGCCACAGCTGCGCGGTGGTCGGGTTCTCCGAAGCCTTCACGACCGGCGCGCCCTTCTTGACCTTGATCTCGGGGGTGTGGCCGGGGTCCTTCTCCCCCGCCAGCACGCTCACGGGCTCGCCGTTCGCGCCTTCGGTGTGCCGGGCGACTTCGCGCAGTGCGGCGGCGGAATCGAGCAGGCTGACCGCGCCGCTTTCGAGCACCTCAGCCACAATGTTCTGGGTTTCTGCCGCATGCGGGGAGCAGGTCACGTAGGCGATGACGCCGCCGGGGCGGGTCGCCTCAATGGCCGCATCCAGGAGCTGACGCTGCAGGGGCAGCAGCTCGGCAATATCGCGCGGGGACTTGCGCCAACGCGCCTCGGGGCGGCGGCGCAGGGCGCCCAGACCGGAGCAGGGCACATCCACCATCACACGGTCGAAAAGCTGACCGGGCTCAATGGATCCGGGCAGGTCGGAGGCGTTCTTGCGCAGGGTCTCGCGGATCTGGCGGCCGTCGCCGGTGAGTACCGTGTAGCTGTCCTCGGGCAGGGGGCGCATGGAGGATTCCACGAGCTGCGCGCGGTGCGGTGCCGCCTCGTTGGCGACCAGGGATGCGCCGCGCTGAATACCGAGCGCGCCGAGGAGCGCCGCCTTACCGCCGGGGCCTGCGCACAGGTCGAGCCATGCGGTGTCGGTGCCGTCCAGGGGTGCTGCGGCGAGCGCGCGTGCCACCAGCTGGGAGCCAGCATCCTGCGCGCGGACGGTGCCTTCACGTACGGATTCCAGGCGTGCCAAGTCGCCGGAGGCGTACAGTGCCGAACCCTCAACCAGCTCGCCGTCGACGGCGCCCTGTTCGCGTGCCTCGTCGAGGCTACCCAGGCCGGGCAGCGCAACCAGGTTCACCACGGGGGCGAGGTTGTCCGCTTCGAGCAGCTGCTCAATTTCGGAGGCGGGGCGGCCGTGCGCGACGAGTGCCTGGCGCATGGAACGCACAATCCAGCCGGGGTGCGAGGCGAGCAGCGCCATGCGCTCGGTGTCGTCCTTCGCGTTCTCGATGATGAGTTCGTACCACTCTTCGGGGGTGCGCTCGGAGACGCGGCGCAGCACCGCGTTGATGAAGCTTGCCGGGCCCGCACCGATCTTTTCGCGTGCCAGAGACACGCTCTGGTTCAGCGCCGCGTGGGCGGGAACGCGCATGTTCAGCAGCTGGTGCACGCCCATGCGCAGCACGATCAGGGTGGTGGTGCCGACCTTCTCGAGGGGGCGGTCCACGCAGTGGCGCAGGATTGCGTCGTAGGTGCCCTGGTAGCGCAGCGTGCCGTAGGTCAGCTCGGTTGCGAAGCCCGCGTCGCGGTGGTCGAGGCGGTGGCTACGGATAGCCTTGGGCAGCACGAGGTTCGCGTAGGCGTCAGATTCCGCGACGGAGCGCAGTACGTCGAAGACGGTTGCGCGTGCGGTGTCTGCGGTACGCGAGCGTGCGGAGGGTGCCGCCGCGGAGAATTCGCGGGCGGACATGGAGCGGCGGTTGCGTTCGTGGCCGCTCTTATTGCGCTGGGAGGTGCCGCCGCCACCGCGTTTGGTGTCGTCGTGTTCGGTCTTGGCGCGGCGTGCGGCGCGTTCGACGCTGGTGAGGCCGTCGAAGCGGCGGCCGGTGCGGGACTCTGCGCGGTTCTCGCCGCGCGGCTCATAGCGCTTCTTGTCGCCGCGGGAGTTGTCATCCCACTTCTGCGGGCGGCCCTGGGAGCGCTGATTCTGGCTGCGCTGGTTCTGCTGGCGGTTCTGCTCGTTCACACCCGAGCCGGAGCCGGAGCGGCGGCGACGCTTACGCTTCGCACCGCCCTCACCCTGGCCACTGCCCTGATTGAACTTACCCTGACCGCTACCCTGGCTGAACTTGCCGTTGCCGGGCTTGCCATTGCCAGCGTGACCGGACTTGCCGTGTCCTCCCTTGTAGGGGCGCTTTTCGTTGCTCATGCGAGTACCACCAGGCCTTCCGCCATGTCCTTGCCAGCGCCGCGAGCCCACGCGGGCGCATCCATCATTTTCTTACCGGCAGGCTGAACCTGCAGCAGCATCAGGGGTTCGGTACCGGTACCGACCAGTACCTTCTTTGCGTGCAGACGCACCGCACCGGGTGCGAGGGGGCCGCCGTTCGCCTCGGTCAGGGACTGTACCAGACGCTCGTCAGCAACCGCCAGGCCACCGATCTTGAAGCGGTTTTCGCCCAGTTCGCACCATGCGCCGGGTTCGGGGGTCACACCGCGGAAGCGTGCCAGGATCTGTTCGGCGGGTTCGGTCCAGGTGAGGCGGCCGTCGGCAATGCTCATCTTGGAGGCGTAGCTGACCGACTCGTCCTCGACCTGCACGGTGCCGCTCTCGCCCGCTTCTAGGCGTTCAAAGGTGCGCTCAAGCAGTGCGCCGCCGCTGGTTGCGAGGCGCATCAGCACGGTGCCTGCGGTGTCGTCGGCGGCCACAGGGGTGGATTCCTGTTCGAAGGTGGGGCCGGTGTCCAGGCCTTCTTCGAGCAGGAAGGTGGTGGAGAAAATTTCCTGCTCACCGGCGATGAGGGCGCGCTGCACGGGGGCGGCGCCGCGCCATGCGGGCAGCTTGGAGAAGTGCAGGTTGACCCAGCCGTAGCGCAGGGATTCCAATGCGGACAGCGGCAGCAGGGCACCGTAGGCGACCACGGCGGCTGCGTCAGCGTTCAGTTCGGCGATGGCCGCGGCGGCTTCGTCGTTCCAGCGGTTTGCCTTCACGACGGGCAGGCCGAGCTCTTCGGCACGCTGCGCCACCGGGGAGGGAGTGAGCACGCGCTTGCGGCCCACGGGGGCGTCCTCGCGGGTGAGCACGCCGACCACGCGCACCTTATCGGAGTTCGCGAGGTAGTCAAGCGGGGGCACGGCAACGTCGGGGGTGCCTGCGTAAATAATGTTGAGCATCTGAGCCTACTTTCCGAAGCTACCGAAGGAAGAACCAGCAGAACCTGCGCCGAATGCGCCTCCGGCACCGAAGGCACCGCCCACGCGGGTTGCACGTTCGGTCACGGTCTTAGCTGCGACAGTGTTGTAGTCTGCGGCGCGCAGGGCACGCATGACGCGCTGGCGGTCTTCACCCACGAGACGGTCGATGAAGAGCTTGCCGTGCAGGTGGTCGGTTTCGTGCTGCAGCATGCGCGCGAACAGGCCTTCACCCTCCAGCACGAGGGGTTCGCCGTGGCGGTCTACGCCGGTCACGCGCGCCCAGTTCTTGCGCGGGGTTGCGGACTTCTGGCCGGGCACGGACAGGCAGCCTTCGCCGCCTTCCTGGTCTTCTTCGCCGACCTCAAGCACGGGGTTGATGATGTAGCCTTCGCGGTCGTCAATGCCGCCGAAGGTGAAAATCTGCTTGGAGATGCCAACCTGCGGTCCAGCAAGGCCCACGCCGCCCACGTCGTACATGGTTTCTAGCATGTCGTCGATGAGTCGTGCCAGGTCGTCGTCGAAGACGGTGATGGGGTCGCAGACGCTGCGCAGCACCGGGTCGCCTACGGTGCGGATGCTCAGGATGGTCATGGTTCTCCTCTGCCGGCGGGTGCCGGGAATGTGCTTACGGATTTCTTTGTGGTGGCAGAACTGCACTGGCGGACTCTCCCAGCGGAGGGTTCCCCCAGTAGCGGGTTCTTGCCAGCGGGCGCGCGGGCGCCGTTCTGTCTTGTGTTCTATTGTCGCCGATTCGGTAGCGCGAATCTAGAACGAATCGAGGCGTTGGGGTGAGGGCTGAGCCTCACCTCCCCGGGGCTTGTTGCCTCTCCCCTATGCCACCGGCGGGGGTACTACAGGCATGAGCGCGGGGTCTTCAAATTCTTGGACCTGGCGGTCGAATTCCCAGACGCGGCGCAGGGCGCAGAACTTGTACCAGTTGCGTTCAAGCACGGCGGGGTTCGCCTGCTGCGGCAACACCTGCGTTTCGCCGAGGGCCACGCCCATGAGGACGGGTGCGTCGCCGTATTTCCAGGGTTCCCAGGTGCCTTCGTCGGGGTCGACGATGGATTCTTCGGCTTTGAGCCCGGCGACGAGCTGCATGACGACTTTTTCGTCGAGTGCTTTAACGCGACCTCGTTTGTCGGTGCCTTTGGTTTTGTAGTCGATGATGCAGGTTCGGCCCGCGATTTCTGCGACCAGGTCGAGGGCGCCCGCGTAGCCGACGGTGTCGTTCCAGATGGTGACTTCGGCGGCGAGGGGGCGGGGCTTGAAGGCTTCCCACCATTCGTCGAAGCGGTCGGCGTAGGCCTGTTCGCCGTTGATGATGAGCTGTTCGCGGCTTTCCTCGAGGTTGTGTTCGCGGCCCATGGCGCGTAGGGCGACGGCTTCTGCGTAGTTGTGGACGCGGTCGCCACGGGCGGCGGCTGCGTCGCGGTATCGTTCGGAGGCGCTGGCTGCGTCGCGGATGATGGCGAATTTGAGGCCGTGGGATCCGGTGGCGCGGTAGGCGCGTTGGTCTTCGAGGGCGGCTTTGGCTGCCATGTACCCGTGCCAGCCGCTGAGGTCGCTGGCGTGCTGTCCGATGACGGTGGTGATGGAGGGGACGAGGGGCTCTCCTCCGCGTTTGCGGGAGTACATGCGTCCGTAGTCGGTGGCTGCGGCGAGTTCGGGTGTTGTCACGGGGTACCTCATTCTCGGGTGGTTGTGTCCGCTGCGGTGGACTGTTGCCGGTGTTTGACCCGGTGGGCATAATAAAACCCCCGTTCCTTGAAACGGGGGTTCTTTGGTGCGTGATACTGGGTTCGAACCAGTGACCTCTTCGGTGTGAACGAAGCGCGCTACCACTGCGCCAATCACGCTTACGGATAAGACTATACCGAGGCTTGGCGTGAAGGTCAAATTTTGCGCGTCCCTTTTTTCCTTCCTGTTTCCTTCCCGCCGAGAAGCCACTTGTGTTTCGAAAAGCCACAAAAATGGTGGCTTTTCGAAACACTTGTGGCTTTTCGCGGAGATTCTTCTTCTCTACTCCCGTTCCGTCTCTCTTGCCCCTTCCCTATAGAGGTAGCTGCAGGTTCAGTAATGACTTATGGACTCTGGTCATGAGGTACGGACTTTGGGGCTGGGTTAGCGTCTTGAGGGATAGCTTTTAACCATGGCTGAAGTCGCTAAGTCATTACCGAATCTAGACTCAGAGGTGCTGGGTAAACAAAAAGCCTGGTTTCCGAAGAAACCAGGCTTTTTCCTAGTGTGACCCCAACCGGTTTGTAACGGTGACGGAGGGGAATGATGCCGAGCGCGCGAAGGATTTCATCATGCCCCGGAGTGCCGCGACGTAAGGAGCGGCGCCGTGAGAGGCTCACGGCGGCACCGTAGGATCTAAAACCAGTTTTCACCGGATAAACAAATAAACCCTCAGCCAGAAGGCTGAGGGTTTATTTCCTAGTGGTGACCCCAACCGGATGTGAACAGGTGACGGAGGGGCATGATGCCGAGCGCGCGAGGAAATCCATCATGCCCCGGAGTGCCGCGACATAAGGAGCGGCGCCGTGAGAGGCTCACGGCGGCACCATAGAATCTGGGCTCAGTTTTGCCCAATAAACAAATAAACCCCCAGTCAGAAGACTGAGGGTTTATTTCCTAGTGTGACCCCAACCGGATTTGAACCGGTGTTGCCGCCGTGAGAGGGCGGAGTACTAGGCCGCTATACGATGGGGCCGCAACCTCCATGAGGAGGTTAGCTGGGATACCAGGACTCGAACCTAGAACAAAGGAACCAGAAACCTTCGTGTTGCCAATTACACCATATCCCATTACTCTATTGAGTTACCGTTCCGCTTCTCGCCTTTCGGCTTTTCACCGGAACGAGTAATAACTATACGGGTCTTTCTGGAGGCGTGCAAGCCGAAATCTGGAGAGCCGCCTCACATTCACGGTTTTATGCCCGCTACTTCCGCGTGTTTCCGGGGTTTTTGGAGTTAAAAAGTTTTTTAAATTTCTTCAAAAAGAGGGTTTTAGGGCCGATTTTCCCCCTTCACAGCAGCTCCGAGGTGGCTCGGAGAGCAGTTTTACCCCCTCCCCCGCACGCTTTGCATCCCAAATTTTTTTTGAAGATTTTTCCTGCACCGCCTCCCGATAGCCAGATGACCGGGCAGTCAGATAACCAGATAGCCAAAGCATCATGGCGACCAACCCGCCCAAGCAACCACCTCGGGAAAGCCCCCCCTGCCTTGCACCTCCAAAAACTAAAACTCCCGGAGACAGCAAAAACCCAGACACAACAAAAACCCAGAGACAACGAAAAAGCCCCGAGGCGAACCTCGGGGCCTTAGTGGAGCGGTTGACGAGACTTGAACTCGCGACATCCACCTTGGCAAGGTGGTGCTCTACCAACTGAGCTACAACCGCATGTTTTCGCTTTGAACTTTTCAGTTCGTCGCAACAACAGGTACTACTATACGAGCCTTTACTGGGGTGCGCAAACCAAATTCTTGCCACACTCCCCAAAATGGAGCCAGATTCACCTCCGCAAAAGATACCGACTAGTAGTTTTACAGGAAACACCCATCACAAAAAATATTCTCAAATTTATGAAAAATCCCCTTATCCGCCGGGTTTCCTTCAGACCTTTCGGTCGTCAGATTCCCGCTGGATAAGGGGACTCTCTAGAGCTTAGTCGCTGCTACCGCCGGAGTCGCCTCCACCGGAATCGCCGCCGCCAGAGTAGTCGGAGCTACTGTAGCTGCTGTAATCCGAACTGCTGGAGCTGCTGGAGCTTCCGGCGTCGAAGTCGCCCGCGTCCGGGTCGGGTCCCGGGTCCACGAAGTCGTCTTCTTCGTCCGAAGAGTCAGAAGAATCCGAAGAATCAACAACAGACGACGAGGTGCTCACGTCGCCGCCACGAGCCGCGTTCTGCATGGCGCGTGCCTCCAGGAATGCGGTCACGTAGGCGAGCGCCGCGCCGGCAATAATGATGACGACCATCCATACGGAGCGGTCAAAGCCGGCAATGTAGGCGAACAGCCAGATAATGCAGGCGTTGGTGAGCGCCATGAGGGTGCCCTTGAGCAGCGCCTTCCCCATAATCGATTGATTCATAGCTAGCTCAGTTCAGCGGCAAGCTTGCGCAGGCGTGCGAGGGAGGATTCCTTGCCCAGGATTTCCATGGATTCAAACAAGGGCGGGGAGATGCGCTCACCGGACACTGCGATACGCACGGGACCGAATGCGAGGCGCGGCTTGATTTCCAGGCCGTCGACGATTGCGGCGCGCAGGGCTGCCTCAATGTTGGCTGCGGTGAAGTCCTCGAGGGGCTCCAGAGCTTCGATTGCGGCTGCGAGAACCTGCGGTGCGGATTCCTTGAGCTGCTTGCGTGCATCGTCTGCGGTGCTGATCTCTTCGTCAGCCTTGAAGAGGAATGCGAGCAGACCGGGTGCTTCGCCGAGCAGCTGCATACGCTCCTGGACGAGGGGTGCAGCTTCGGTGAGGACCTGCTCTTCACGCTCGGTGAGGGTTTCGCCGAGTACGCCTGCTGCCTGCAGGTACGGGATGAGGCGGTCGCGGAAGTCCTTGGGGTCGAGCGCACGGATGTGGTCGCCGTTGATGGACTCTGCCTTCTTCACGTCGAAGCGTGCGGGGTTGGCGACAACGTCGTGTACGTCGAAGTGCTCGACGAGCTCGTCGATGCTGAAGACGTCCTGGTCTGCGGAGAGGGACCAGCCCAGCAGGGACAGGTAGTTCAGCAGGCCTTCCTTGATGAAGCCGGAGTCGCGCAGCAGGAAGAGGTTCGATTCGGGGTCGCGCTTGGAGAGCTTCTTGTTGCCCTGGCCCATGACGTAGGGCAGGTGGCCGAATTCGGGGATGAAGCTGGTCACGCCGGTGTCGATGAGTGCGCGGTAGAGCGCAATCTGACGCGGGGTGGAGGAGAGCAGGTCCTCACCGCGCAGCACGTGGGTGATGCCCATGAGTGCGTCGTCGACGGGGTTCACGAAGGTGTACAGCGGGTCGCCGTTGGAGCGGACGACCACGTAGTCGGGCACGGTACCGGCCTTGAAGGTGATTTCACCGCGAACGAGGTCGTTGAAGGTGATGTCTTCGTCGGGCATACGCAGGCGCCACACGGGCTGGCGGCCTTCTGCGCGGTAGGCTTCCTTCTGCTCTTCGGTGAGGTTGCGGTCGTAGTTGTCGTAGCCGAGCTGCGGATCCTGACCGGCTGCCTTGCGGCGTTCCTTCACCTCGTCGGGGGTGGAGAAGTCTTCGTACACGTAGCCGCCTTCAACGAGCTTCTGGAAAATCTCGTTGTAGATGCCTGCGGTCTTACGCTCGGACTGGCGGTAGGGCTCGTGGGGGCCGCCGACGCCGACGCCTTCGTCCCAGTTGATGCCGAGCCAGTGCAGGGATTCGAGCACCTGGTTGAACGACTCTTCGGAGTCGCGTGCCGCGTCGGTGTCTTCGATGCGGAAGATCAGCTTGCCGCCGGTGTGGCGTGCGTATGCCCAGTTGAAGAGGGCGGTGCGGACCATGCCCACGTGCGGGGTGCCGGTGGGCGAGGGGCAGAAGCGGACGCGGGTGTCTGCGGGGCTGTTGAGTACGGGACCGTGGTATTCGGTCATGATGTCTCCTTGACGATGTGTTTCAGGATGTACGTTACGTTTTTGGGTGCGGGCTGTTTAGTCGCGCACGCGGGTGACGAGGGAGCCGATACCTTCGACTTCGACCTCTACTTCGTTGCCGTCGCGCAGTACGCTGATGCCGGCGGGGGTGCCGGTGAGCAGTACATCGCCGGGCAGCAGGGTGAAGATTTCGGAGGCTGCGGCAACCTGTTCGGCTACGGAGTAGTGCATTTCGGAGGTGTTGCCTTCCTGCACGACGTCGCCGTCAACCCAGGTGGTGATGTTCAGCGAGTCGGTGTCCAGGTCGGTTTCGATCCAGGGGCCGAGCGGGGTGGAGCCGTCGAAGCCCTTGGCGCGGGTCCACTGGCGGTCCTCGAGCAGGTCGCGGGCGGTGAGGTCGTTGGCTACGGTGTAGCCGAAGATGACTTCGTGCACGCGCTCAAGAGGCACGGACTTGGCGATACGACCGATAATGACGGCGAGTTCACCTTCTGCGCTGACGGCTTCGGAGTACTCGGGCAGGGTCACAGGGTCGCCGGGGCCAATCACGGTGGTGTTGGGCTTGAGGAAGAACTGCGGGGAGGCGGGCGCCTCGGTTCCTGCCCAGTTTGCGATCGCTCCAATCACCTTGGAGCGGGGAATGATCGGGGCGAGCAGACGCACCTGGTCGATGGGGTAGGTGGTGCCGGTCGGTTCGATACCCGAGTAGAAGGGGTCGCCGGCGAGTACGCGCAGGGTTTCTTCGCCTGCGTCGCCTTCTACCAGCCCGAAGTGGAGCTCATTATTTACGGTAAATCGTGCAATACGCATACTTTCTAGGGTACCAGCCTTCGAGGGTGTGGGCGGCGGGCGGAATTGGCAAGGCAGGTTTTAGCCCGGCGGGGTTCAACACTATTAGGTTCGGCGGGGTGCGCCTCCCCTCCCCTGTCCTCACGCTATCAACGCCGCGCGCAATACTCGCCGAGCACAGCATCACCGGGCACGGCATTTTCCGAGCACCTCATTTTCCGGGCACAGCGAATCCCCGCGGGTTGCTCGCCGCGCGACGTGCGGGGTCGGGCGGAGCATCCTGCGGGGATTTCGCGGGTTACGTTAGATTCACGTTTTAGATGAGGCGGGTCATCCAGCCGTGGCGGTCCTCAACGGTGCCGAGCTGAATGCCGACGAGCTCTTCGCGCAGGCTCTTGGAGATTTCGCCGAAGTGCTCGGTGGGTGCCGGGATTTCGAAGTCTTCTGCCTTGAGCTTGCCGATGGGTGCGACCACTGCTGCGGTGCCGCAGGCGAAGATTTCGGTGATGTCGCCGTTTGCCACGCCTTCACGCCATTCGGTGAGGGTGATTGCGCGCTCTTCGACGGTCATGCCGCGGTCCTTGGCGAGCTGAATCAGCGAGGAGCGGGTCACACCCTCCAGGATGGTGCCGGTCAGTTCGGGGGTGACGATCTTGTTTTCCTTGCCGAAGATGAAGAACACGTTCATGCCGCCGAGCTCTTCGATGGCGTCGCCGCGGTGCGGGTCCTTGAAGATAACCTGCTTGCAGCCGTGCTTTTCACCCTCGGTCTGGGCAATCATGGATGCTGCGTAGTTACCGCCGCACTTTGCCGCACCGGTGCCGCCTTCGCCTGCACGGGCGTAGGTGGTGGAGAGCCAAATGTCCACGGGTTCGGGAGTGCCGAAGTAGTTACCTGCGGGCGAGCCAATCACGTGGTACTGCACGTGGCGTGCGGGGCGAACGCCGAGGAACGCCTCAGTTGCGATCATGAAGGGGCGGAAGTAGAAGGCTTCACCGTCGCCGGTGGGTACCCACTGCTCGTCCATCTTCACGAGTTCGCGCAGGGATTCGATGAAGGTCTCTTCGGGCAGCTCGGGCAGGGAGAGGCGGCGTGCGGAGTTCGCGAAGCGTGCCGCGTTCTTTTCGGGGCGGAAGGTCCATACGGAACCGTCAGCGTGACGGTAGCCCTTGATGCCCTCGAAGATTTCCTGGCCGTAGTGGAACACGGATGCTGCGGGGTCGAGGACGAGCGGGCCGTAGGGACGAACTCGTGCGTCGTACCAGGTGCCGCCGGTCTTGTAGTCGCCTTCCCAGTCGATAGTGACCATGTGGTCGGTGAAGTAGTCACCGAAGCCGGGGTTTGCAAGGATTTCGGCGCGGCGTTCGGCGGTGGCGGGTGACTGGTTTGCTTCGTGGCTGAATTCGATGGCCATCGTTCTGCGTTCCTCTTTGTCTAGTTGCTTTTGCAGGCGTTCTTTGATTCGCGGTTCTTGCGTCGGGGCGTAGAGCCGGTGTGTGCCGCCGGGCGCGTTGTCGTGCGGGGCAGATGGTGCATCTAGCGGTCTGTGCTAGTTGGATGCATCAAGCGAGTGGTGGAGGGTGTCCACCGCCGAGGTGCCGGGCGGGTGTGCCTGACCTGTTTAGAGTACCGGAAAGATGCGTTTGCCGCATGCGCACCTTTTCTCCCATTCAGGATGTGAACAGGTGAAGCCCGGAAGGTGCGTTCCTTCCGGGCTTCGCTAGCGTAGTTCACGTTTTAGCCGAGCCAGTTTTAGCCGGGCAAGTATTAACCGAGGCGTGCGAGCACGTCCGCGCCGACCTGATCGGTTCCGCGCACGCTTGCGCCGTTCTCGCGCATATCTGCCTCAACAGCGTCCTCAATGCGGGCTGCGGCGGCGTCGTGGCCGAGATGACGCAGCAGCATTGCACCGGCGAGGATTGCGGCGGTGGGGTTTGCCTTGTTCTGGCGGGCGATGTCCGGTGCGGAGCCGTGTACGGGCTCGAACATGGAGGGGAACTCGCCGACGGCGTTGATGTTGCCGCTTGCCGCGTAGCCGATACCGCCGGTCACTGCACCGGCGAGGTCGGTGATGATGTCGCCGAAGAGGTTGTCGGTGACGATCACGTCGAAGCGGGCGGGGTCGGTGACCATGAAGATGGTGGTCGCGTCAATGTGCAGGTAGTCGGTCTCGACCTCGGGGAATTCCTTCGCGATTTCGGTGAAGTAGCGGTTGTAGAGGCGACCTGCGTGGGTGAGCACGTTGGTCTTGTGTACGAGGGTGACCTTCTTGCGGCGGGTGGAGGCAAGCTCGAAGGCGTAGCGGACCAGGCGCTCCACACCGTGCGCGGTGTTGAGGGAGACCTCGGTAGCGATTTCGTGCGGGGTGCCCTGACGGATTACGCCGCCGTTGCCAATGTAGGGGCCTTCGGTGCCTTCACGCACGACCACGAAGTCGATGTTGCCGGGGTTGGCGAGCGGCGAGACTGCGCCGGGGTACAGGCGGGAGGGGCGCAGGTTGATGTAGTGGTCGAAGGCGAAGCGCAGCTTGAGGAGCATTTCGCGTTCGATGAGGCCGGAGGGAATCTGACCGCTGCGGGGGTCTGCACCAATGGCGCCGAAGAGGATCGCGTCGTGCTGCTTGAGGGCGTCCATGGTGGAGTCGGGCAGGGTTTCACCGGTTTCCAGCCAGTGCTCGGCGCCGAGCTTGTAGTGGGTGGGGGTTACGGTGATGTTTTCGAGCTCGCAGGCGCGGGTGAGGATGCGCTGGGCTTCGGTAATGATTTCGGGGCCGATGCCGTCGCCGGGGATGACGGCGAGGTCGATGCTACGTGCTTCAGTCATGCCTCTACCCTAATACGCACCACGGGTGGGCGGTAGAGTGTGCGGGCGGGTTCTCAGACTCTGGGCTAGGCAGAGTCTGGGGTAGAGAGTTCCAGGTTAGCTACCGCTCCCCTGCCCCGCCGGTTAAAACAATATTCCCCGGCTGAGTCATCAGCCGGGGAATATTGTTATGAGTTCTCACTCAGTGTGAGAGCCCTAAAGGTCTATGCAATTACGCGGTGCGCTTGCAGAGGGTGACCTTCACGTAGCCGTTGCCACGCTTGCCACGAGCGGTCGGAGCATTGCCTGCGGACTCGATGGAGCCACCGGAAACACCGGGAGCAACGTAGGAGCCACCAGCGCCACCGCCACCACCGAACTGCGAGAAGCCGGTGTTCTGGCGCAGACCGTCGGGGTTGTTGTTCCACTTCTGGGTCAGAACGATTGCGGATGCGGAGGTGGAAGCACCGGAGCCACCGCCACCGTAACCTGCGCCACCACCTGCGGAGATGACGGACTGGTAACCGTTCCAGTTGAAGCCGATGGACTTGTACTCCAGAGCCTTCTTCTCACCGGTTGCCTTCACGGTAACAACTTCCTTGATGGTGCGGTCATTGTTGTCGATCATGTAGGAGTAGGAGCCCACACCGTCGCCACCGTTACCCTTGAAGCCGTCGCCACCGTTGTTACCGGACTTGGAGGAGTGGTAGATCTCCTGGTTGTTGGTGGAGGAGTAACCCAGAACGCCGTTGGGGGACTTGCCGGAGGGCAGGTCGGTCTTGGAGCCACCGTTACCACCGATACCTGCGGAGCCACCCTCACCTGCGTTAACAGTGGTGGTGACGGAGGTGTCAGCGGAGTAGGTCAGTGCACCCTGGTTACCTGCGGAACCTGCTGCACCCTCAGCGGAACCACCGGTGGAACCGATGACGGGGTACACGTTGCGCTTTGCACCATCGGGCCACAGGCGACCTGCGTCAACAGCGCCGGGGAAGATGTAGTCGAAGTTGTTGTTAGCGCCACCAGCGTTCACGAAGCCAGCGCCACCGCCACCACCTGCGACTGCAACGGGGGTACCGTTGATCACCAGAGCGGAGGAGCCACCACCGGAAGCGGAGTAGGTAATACGCTTCAGGGTGGAGTTATCGGGCCAGATAGCGTTCACGCTCTGCATGACGCTTGCGGGGATGGGGGTGGGCAGGTTGGAGGAACCGCCGTTACCGTAGCCCTCGCCACCCTCTGCGGGAGTCAGAGGGTTGTTACCGATACCACCGGCTGCGCCGATGAGCTGAACGGTCTGGCCTTCCTTGACCTCGATGATACCGGTGATCTTAGCACCGGAGCCTGCTGCCATATCGTCGTAGTTGGTACCACCAGCACCACCGACGACCTCGAACTTAATCTTGTCGACCAGTGCGGGAACAACGAAAGAAGTGGTGCCCTTAGCACCCGAAGCGTTACCCTCTGCGGTGTAAGCTGCGGTGGACTCCCAATCACAAACGGTAGAGGAAGCGAAAGCGGGAACTGCAGCAGACGCTGCAACAACCGGAGCAGCCCATGCTGCGCCAGCTACAACCTTGCGGCGAGAAATGTTAGTAGACATGTATGTCCTTCGAGAGTGATGTCATTTTGAGGAATAAGAGTTATCACCCGCCGTCGTGCGCGGCAGAAAACATCACTTGAAACAAGTCGAGTGAGTGAGTCGGCTTGAGCCTAACCTCTGGTGATAACGACATAATGCTGTATCCGCTCCCTTGCACAGGGAGTCGCGCTCCAGAACTCTTGGTGTTTAGTTCTGCGAGGTTCTTAGACCTCGGGCGCAGATTTCGGGTACAGCCAAAACTATACCCATCAAGGACCTGTACCGCAATGGTTCCAAAAATGGTTTGATGAGGGGGTTTCCCTTAAACTCTCCGCCTTGGTTGAAGGTTTTTCAACCAAAATAGGTTACTTAAGGGAGTTTCAGGTCTCTTAAACCCGAATTCGAACCCCATACAACCCCAAACTCTCAAGCTTTAGTTGAATAAATAATCTAGAAAAAAGTAATCAAGGTCACTCAAAATAGGTGTTTTTAGCGTGTCGCACACACGTAATCACACACCCCCACACACAAAACCACAGAATGTTCCTGCATGTGAGAGCAGAAAAGGGGGTTCCAACCCCTCGCAAACACCCCGATACACTGGAAGCATGCCCCTCAAGCGCACCCAACCCCAGAAGAACCCACAGAACAGCACTGAGACAGCCGAATCAGGCCACGCCGTAACGCATACCCGCGGCGTCTTAGAAAGCAGCGACCTGCCCGCCGACGCAATCACCGCCTCCAGCCGCGTACAAACCTACCTCAGGGACAAACGCGGCTGGATGAACGTCCTCGTCGTCGCACACATGCAGTTCTTCTGCTGCATGCTTTCCACCGCCTTCGTCAACAGCTACGGTTGGATTCCGGTCATCTCCGCGCTCTGCAGCACCACCGCGCTCTACTTCCGCTACCGCTACCCCTACGGCAGCATCTACGTGGTCATCGCGGCGCTCTGCCTCACCCTCGTGGAGCCCTTCCCCGACTCACTCGCCATCACCTGCTACCCGCCCGTCAGCCTCGCCGCCTACCATATCGGTCGGCACTGGCGCCGCCGCGCCCGATTCCGCGGCCTCATTCTCGGCTGGGTCGGCGCACTCGCCGTCACCGTGCAGGCCTCGCTCTCATTCCTCTACCACTGGGACGACATACCCGCCCGCATCTTCATCTCCCTGATGCTCGGCGTGCTCTGCGGATCCATCTTCACCGTCTTCTGGTTCCTCGGCGACTCCCGCCGCATGCGCGAACTGCGCAGCGAAGAGTTCAAAGAACGCGCCCGCCGCCTCGAATACGAGCAGGAACAGGAACGCCGCCTCGCAGCGCAGGACGAACGCACCCGCATCGCCCGCGAAATGCACGATATTGTGGCGCACTCGCTGTCCAGCATCATTTCTCAGGCGGATGGGGCACGCTACGCCGCTGCGAGCGCCCGCACCGCACGCGCACAGCAGGCTCAGCAGCAGACTGAACAGGCTCAGCAGAACACGCCGGATATTGCGGAGCAAACCCTCGAACTGATCGCAGACACCGCACGCGATTCCCTCACGCAGATGCGTTCCCTGCTCGGGCTACTCCGCACCGACGAGGCGACCGCCTACGCGCCCGTGCCCACCCTCAACGATGTGCCCGCCCTCGTGGAGCAGAGCCGCCGCGCCGGACTGCCCGTCACCTTCACCGGAATCACCGGCACCATGGCGCGCACCCTGCCGCAGGGCGCCGAACTTGCGGCGTACCGCACCGTGCAGGAGGCGCTCACCAATGCGCTCAAGCACTCCCCCGGCGCGGCAACCACCGTCACCATTCACTGGGGCGATGACGGTCTGCAGTTGCGGGTGCAGAACGAACCGGTTTCTGCGGTCACGGCTCAGCACATTGCTCGCCCGGTGCCCGGCAGCGGCAACGGCCTGCGCGGAATGAGCGAGCGCATCGCCCTCTACCACGGCACCCTCACCTACGGTCTGCAGCCCGACGGCGGCTGGCTCGTTGAGGCGGCGCTCCCCTACCGCGACCTCTAATACCTCTACTACCTCGTTATCTAGGATTGAAACTATGTACTCTTCCGCACCACAGACCACTCAGCCAATCCGCGTGATGCTCGTCGACGACCAGCGCCTAGTGCGCGGCGGCTTGAGCATGCTCGTCAACTCCCAGCCGGACCTGCAGGTCGTTATGGAAGCTGATGACGGCCTGGCGGCGATTGACGTTTTTGACCGCATGGTCTCTGAGGGGCAGGCGCCGCAGGTCATCCTCATGGATGTGCGCATGCCGCACTGCGACGGCTTGGAGGCGGCGCGCCGTATTCTGGAGCGTGACGGCCAGCGTGAGGTGTCCGAGGATGAGCGGGTGCGCATTATTATGCTCACGACCTTCGACATTGACGAGTACGTGTATTCGGCGGTGCGTGCGGGCGCGAGCGGTTTCTTGTTGAAGGACACCCCGCCGGAGCAGCTGCTGGAGGCGATTCGTACGGTGCACCGCGGGGATGCAGTGATTGCGCCGTCGGCTACTCGCCGCCTGCTGGAGCATATGATTCCGGTGCTGGATTCCCCCGCCGCTGCTCCCGGTGTTCCTGCCGCGCCTGTTGCTGAGTCTGTTCCTGTTGCTCCCCCGGCTACTTCTGAGCTTCCGAAGGCGACGTTTATTCCGGCTGAGCCGGCACAGGATTATCCGCATCATGAGTTGATTGAGCAGTTGTCGCCGCGTGAGTTTGAGGTGCTGGGCCTGATTGCGCGCGGCCTATCGAATGCGGAGATTACGCGGGAGTTGGTGCTGTCGGAGGCGACGGTGAAGACGCACGTGTCGCATGTGTTGGCGAAGTTGGGTGCGCGTGATCGTGTGCAGGCGGTCATCATGGCGTATGAGGCGGGTATCGCCCACTAGCACTCCCTTATATAAGGGCACAGCAGAATAGAGGACGCAACAGAATAAAGGACACAGTGAAGCCCCGGCGGGCGCCTCCCTGATCGAGGCACCCTCCGGGGCCATTTAGTTAAGTAGTTTCTTCTATCTCATCGATGATTCGTTCAAAGTCGCTCATTAGCTCAGGCAACTTCTTATAGCGGCAGCTCCACCATGTCCGGTTCTGCTTCCGCATAGATGCGGGGGCGCAACTGGGTGACCATATCAACGCTACGGCCGGTCAGCTGTTCAATGCGGTGCTGAGCGTCCACCATTTGCATGAACTCGTCAAAAGGGGCTACACCCGGCATCTGCACCAGAAAATCCAGATCGCTGGTTTCGGTCAGCTCACCGCGGGCGGCACTACCGAAGAGTCGGGCACGGCGCACACCAGCGTCACGGAGGATCTGAAGAACCTCCGCTTCATGGGGTAGCGTGTACCCGCGACGCAGATTGGGGTGGCTAGTGCTCATACACCCATCATACGCGCAAAGCCAGGCTGCAGGTCAGCTCCAAGAATCTGAGAGTACAAGCACAACAGAATAGTGAGCACTGCAGACTAGAGGACACAGTGAAGCCCCGGCGGGCGCCTC
>NZ_KV830305.1:796017-834604 GCF_001836735.1 Rothia sp. HMSC061D12
GGACACAGTGAAGCCCCGGCGGGCGCCTCCTGATCGAGGCACCCTCCGGGGCTTTCTCACGCCGAGTATCCGGGTTTGCCGGGTACTGTGACTATGCCGGGTTAGCCGCGCATACCCTCAACCGGGGACATGCGAGCCGAACGAGCCGCCGGCAGAGCCGAAGCGAGCATTGCGGCGAGCACACCCACCACGAGGATGACCACGTACCAGACGTACGGCAGGTCAAGCACGAGCGGGGCGGAAGCACTCATGGAAGACATAATAATCTGCGCCGAGAGGCTACCAATCACCGCACCGGAAACCATACCGAGCACCACTGCGGCGAGCGTAATCAGAATCGCTTCAATGGAAATCATGCGGCGCAGCTGCTTGCGGGACAGACCCAGCGAGCGGAGCATCGCGTTCTCGCGGCGGCGTTCGTTGACCGACAGGGTCATCGTGTTCGCCACACCAATGATGGAGATGACCACTGCGAGCATGAGCATCACCAGGGTGAAGGTCAGCATAACGGTCAGCAGCTGGTCGTAGGTCTGACGTTCCTGCAAGCCACCGGTAAAGGAGCTGTCCGGGCTGGCTCGGTTCAGGTCAGCCTGCAGGGTCGCGTTCTCGCTACTGGTCAGCGGGGAGGCGGCGCGCACCAGAACGACGGTGTCGTTACCGGTTGCCTGGCTGGTGACAGTCAGGTGAGCTGCCTTCGTCTGAGCTTCCTTGTCACCGCTGGCGATTGCTTCTTCCATGCGCTTCTGAGCTTCCTCAGCGGCAGGGTTGGCAACCTTCTGCGGGTTCTTGGCGTCCTGCAGCTTGGCGGCGGTGGCAGGGTTGACAATCAGCAGGTTCTGCTTGGTTGCGGACTTGACGGGCTTGAGTTCCACTTCGCCGAGCGGGCCGTGTGCCTTCAGACGGCTGGACTCATTCAATCCAGCGGACTTCCAGAGGCCCTGCGGTACGAGCACGGTGTCATCCGCAAGGTTCGAGTTTTCGCCCGGCAGGATTGCCTTCAAATCGGAGGAGCTCAGCGCCACCAGGTCGGAATTCTGGTTGGCGGTCTGGCCTTCGTACTCGACGGTGTAGTCAACCACACCGGCTGCGTAACCGACGGCGGATGCCTGAACGTTCTTAATACCCTTGACCTTGGAGGCGATTTCCTCCGCCTTGGTCACGGTGGAGGTTGCCTCGGACTGGTCATACGAGCTGTACTTTGCCTGCGCAGAAATCGGGTACTGCTGATCCAGGGCTTTGGTCAGCGAGGCGCTCAGCACCGAGTAACCGGTCAGCACAGTCGATACGACCAGGGTACCCACCAGCACGGCACGACCGGTGGAGACGGTGCGCTTGGGCGAACGTAGTGCGTTGGCGAGCGCCAGCTTGCCGGTCTGGGTGCGGGTGACCTTACCGAGGGCACGTACCAGCGGGGGCAGTACCAGCGGGGTGAGGAGAAAGACCGCGATACCGAGCAGCAGCGCGGCCCCCATCATGAGGAGGATGGCCTTATTGCCGGCACCCTCACCGGAACCCTGGTTCTGAGCCAGCATAGCCAGGCCGATACCTGCGGCACCGAAGACCAGACCCAGGATCGGGCCGACCTTGCCGGGCTTGCGCACCTCAAGGTTGGTGTGCTCGCTCATCGCGCTGATGGGCGAGATGCGCAGGGCGCTTCGTGCCGGGGAGAGCGACGCCAGAACCGTCACGATGGTGCAGAGGAGCACACTCACCAGGATTGGGGTAATCGAGTACGAAATCATGATGGTGGTCAGGTTCGCACCAACCAGCGCGCCAACCGGGTAGGTCAGCAGCGCACCGATGAGGGAGAACACTACGCCCACGGTAACCGATTCGATGAGTAGCATCCGTACGAGGGAGCCGCCGCGAGCACCGAGGGTGCGCAGCAGAGCCAGCTCACGGATGCGCTGGCCGACCAGCACCGCGAAGGTGTTGGAGATGACGAACGAGGAAACCAGCAGAGCCAGTGCTGCGAAGGCGCCCAGGATCACGCTAATGGAGGTGAAGACCGTGGAGATGGTCTTCTGGTAGTCCTCCAGTAGCTTCTGACCGGTCATCACGCGCGGGTCGTTCTTGCTGTCGCCGCTGCTCAGGGAGTCCTGCAGGCTCTTGAGTTTGGCGTCGGTTACGCCGTCCTTGAACTTGAGGTAGATGAGGTTCGCGCCAGCCATGTTTCGGTAACCGGCGGCGGAAGTCTTGTTTTCGGTTTCGGCTGCTTTCAGCGTAGCTTCGCCGAGGCTGGTACCGCCAATAAAGACAGCCTGGTTGGTGGTGGAACCTTCAAAGCCAGGGTCGAACAGACCGACGACGGTGTATTCGGCGGTCTTAGTGGTGCCGGGGGCGCTGACGGATTCCACAACGTCGGTGCTGGTGACCTTGCCGTTCAGCGAGAGGTTATGCTTCTTCGCGAAGTAGGTGGAGACCATGATTTCGTGGTCGCTACTGGGGATTTTGCCCTGCACCTTGTACGGGAAGAGGCTCGAGTCGGCGGGCAGCTGGTTGTACTGCACGGGGGTTTTCTGGTCGCCGGTACCGATCGAACCCGTGACGGCGTACTGCACCCAGTAGCCGGAGAGCAGGTCGCTCTGCTCTACCTTCTGAATCTGGTCGCGAGTCAGATAGACGGAGGTGCTGTCTTTGCCATCGTAGGTGGTAGCGGCGGAGGCGACGACCGCCTCGGCGCGGGAGAGCACGTCACCAACGGAGGAGTTGACGGTCGCCTGCAGCGAGTTGGTGAGCATCATAATGGCTGCGATGAAGAAGGAGGAGATCGCGATGCCTATGCCCGTAAGAACGTATTTTCCTTTGGAGGCGCGCAGGTTGGAGCGCGCCACCGTGTTCAGTGTGGTTGCCACGGCTTATCGACCTTCCAGCTGTGCCATTGCGCCGAGGACGGCGTCGTAAGTGGGTTCGATCATTTCGCCGGCGACCATGCCGTCCTTGATGAAGACCACACGGTCTGCGTAGGAGGCGGCGTTTGCGTCGTGGGTGACCATGAGGATGGTCTGTGCGTGGTCGGTTGCGGCGGCACGCAGCAGGCGCAGCACCTCGGCACCGGAGTTGGAGTCGAGGTTACCGGTGGGTTCGTCAGCGAAGACCACTTCGGGGCGTGCGAGCAGTGCACGCACGATGGCGACGCGCTGCTGCTGACCGCCGGAGAGCTGTTCGGGGCGGTGGTTGAGGCGGGTTTCCAGGCCGAGGGTCTTGACCAGGTAGTCGCGCCACTGCGGGTCGGGCTTCTTACCGGCAAGGCCCAGGGGCAGGTCAATGTTCTGGCCCGCGGTGAGGGTGGGCACCAGGTTGAACGCCTGGAAGATGAAGCCGATGTGTTCGCGGCGGAATTCGGTGAGGGCGTTGTCCTTCAGACCGAAGAGCTCCACACCGCCAATACGAATCGAGGTGGCGGGGTTCGGGTCGGGGGTGTCCAGGGTTGCGATGGTCTGCATCAGCGTGGACTTACCCGAGCCTGAGGGGCCCATGATTGCGGTGAACTTGCCCTGCTCAAAGTCGACGGAGACGTTGTTGAGGGCGTGGACGGTGGCTTCACCGATGCCGTAGGTTTTGGAAAGGTTTCGTGCGGAGACGGCAGGCTGCGCCGCCTGGGCGTGATGAGTTGTCGTAGTCATAGTTCAATTATTTCACGCAATGTGGCGCTGACTACGGTGTTTTTATCATCCTCCAGGTTGATTTTGGTAGGTGTTCACCGGCTCTTGCCCTGCGGATGCGAAGATTCCCCACTCATTCCACGGGCTGAGGTGAGCCTGAGGCGGGCTGGGCGGGGTGCAGACCTCATCCTTAAGGATGAGTGGCGGCTCAACCTACGTCCTCTCTCTGTTCCCCCCATCCCTGCCCGCGCCTACACCTATATGTATGCGAAAAAGCCCCCGGCTCTTCCCCCATCTGGGGGGGGTCAGGAAGCCGGGGGCTTTCATAGACTATCCGTTACAGCGCTATCAGTTACGGCGCTGTCTGCTGATGCTCAGGCAGCTGTTATGCCTTGGGTGCTTCGTAGCGGGGGAACACCGGTGCGGGTGCGGGCAGTTCGGTGCCGGGCACGAGTGCGGTGCCGAGGGCTGCGAACTGGCGTGCGTCGCCTTCGGGTACGCCGAGCAGGGTCAGCAGCTTGGCGGTCGAGTCGGGCATGACGGGCTGCAACAGCAGGACGACCTGGCGTACAACCTCGAGGGTTACGTACAGCACGGTGTTCATGCGGTCGAGTTCGCCGTTCTTGCGCAGGGTCCAGGGTTCCTGTTCTGCGAAGTAGGCGTTGGTGTCTGCGAGGACGGTCCATATGCGCTCGAGTGCGCGGTGGAATGCCTGCTCGTCGAAGTCTGCACGGACGGGCTCGTAGAGGGCTGCCGCCTGGTCGAGGATCTGGCGGTCAGCTTCGGTGAATTCGCCGTCGGCGGGGACGGCACCGCCGCAGTTCTTGGCGACCATGGACAGGGAACGCTGGGCGAGGTTGCCGAGGTTGTTCGCCAGGTCGGAGTTGATGCGGTTGATGATGGACTCTTCGGAGTAGGAGCCATCCTGACCGAAGGACACCTCACGCATGAGGAAGAAACGGACGGCGTCCAGACCGAATGCGTCGACGAGGTTTGCGGGGTCAACGACGTTACCAACGGACTTGGACATCTTCTCACCGTTGACGAGCAGGAAGCCGTGGCCGAAGACGCGCTTGGGCAGTTCGATTCCGGCGGACCACAGGAATGCAGGCCAGTAGATGGAGTGGAATCGGGTGATGTCCTTACCGATGAGGTGCAGGTCTGCGGGCCAGTACTTGGTGAACAGTTCGTTGTCGGTATCGGGGTAGCCGAGGCCGGTCAGGTAGTTGGTGAGGGCGTCGACCCACACGTACATGACGTGCTTGTCGTTGCCGGGTACGGGCACGCCCCAGTCGAAGGTGGTGCGGGAGATGGACAGGTCGTTGAGGCCGCCCTTGACAAAGGAGATGAGTTCGTTGCGGCGGGATTCGGGGTAGACGTAGCCTTCGTTGGCGTAGAGTTCGAGGAGCTTGTCGCCGTACTTGGAGAGGCGGAAGAAGTAGGATTCTTCTTCGGTCCATTCGACCTCGGTGCCGGTGGCGATGGCGTAGCGCTGGCCGTCGCGTACTTCGGTTTCGTCTTCGGCGTAGTAGGCTTCGTCGCGGACGGAGTACCAGCCGGCGTACTTGTCGAGGTAGATGTCGCCGTTTTCTTCCATGCGCTTCCAGATTGCCTGGGATGCGACATAGTGGTCGGGGTCGGTGGTGCGGATGAAGCGATCGTAGCTGATGTTCAGCGCGTCGTTCATTGCTTTGAAGCGTGCGGAGTTCTCGTCGGCGAGTTCCTTAGCGGTCTTACCGAGTTTTTCGGCGGTGGTCTGCATCTTCTGGCCGTGCTCGTCGGTGCCGGTCATGAAGCGCACGTCGAAGCCGTCGAGGCGCTTGAAGCGGGCTAGCACGTCGGCTGCGATGGTTTCGTAGGCGTGGCCGATGTGCGGGTTGCCATTGGGGTAGGAGATGGCGGTGGTGATGTAGAACGGAGTTGCAGTCATAACTTTCAGTTTACCGCAGTCTTAGGCGCGACTCTCACTGGGGTTACACTCTGATACGCGGTGGCTTATTGCTTGTGGGTGGAGGCTGCCACGCCGCATGTTTCCTCCGCGCCTACGCAGGGGCACCCGTCACCCGGACGCTCCGCTTTTCTCCTTGCTCCGCTGCGGAGAGCGTCCGTGTGACACCCTGAGGGCGCTTCCGGAAAACACGGCGCACCAGCCCAAACATTCAGCCACCATGCAACACGCTAAACCGCGACAGCCTCCCCCGCCACAGTTCGCTAGGCACGGGGCGCACATACTGAACCACCGCGTATCTACCGCAACCCCGGCGGGACCGCAGCGTACCCCGAATACCGATACACACAGAGGTGCATATATCCTCTGCCGCGACATCAGGGTGTCCGAGCTCTGCGAGGACGGGTCCCCTGCAGGAGCAAAGAGGATATATGCACCTCGCACTACAAAACCGTATTTCAAGGGGAACGCAAAAATCCCGCCGATTCCGAAGAATCAGCGGGATTTTCTTTGAAGTGCGCCCCCTGGGACTCGAACCCAGAACCCATTGATTAAGAGTCAATTGCTCTGCCAATTGAGCTAGAGGCGCTTATTTGTTTTTCAGGGTTTCCCCTGCAACAAGTAAATACTATACGGCATTCTTTGGGTGCCCGCAACTCGATTAAGCATGAACTGCATCACACCCCTTGTTTTAGGGTTTTACCTGGCTCTCGTTAGACAGAAATCCGGCGCCCCTCCCCTCCCCTATAGCGGGGTGTGGGTGGAACGCCGGATTCTTAGAAAGCTATTGCTGAGCTACCGTTTAGCGAGCGACGGAACCTTCGGTGTAGTCGTCGTTAGCGGTGTTCCAGGAGAACAGCTCGCGCAGCTTGCGGCCGGTTGCCTCGATGGGGTGTGCCTCGCCCTTTGCGCGCAGTTCCTTGAACTCGGGTGCGCCTGCAGCCTGGTCTTCCATGAAGCGCTTTGCGAAGTTGCCGTTCTGGATGTCTGCCAGGACAGCCTTCATGTTTTCCTTGACCTCGGGGGAGATCACGCGGGGGCCGGAGACGTAGTCGCCGTACTCTGCGGTGTCGGAGATGGACCAACGCTGCTTAGCGATGCCGCCTTCGATCATCAGGTCAACGATGAGCTTAAGCTCGTGCAGGACCTCGAAGTATGCGATTTCGGGCTGGTAGCCAGCCTCGGTCAGGACCTCGAAGCCGTACTGGACGAGCTGGGAGGTGGAGCCACAGAGAACTGCCTGCTCGCCGAACAGGTCGGACTCGGTCTCTTCGGTGAAGGTGGTCTTGATGACGCCTGCGCGGGTTGCGCCGAGGCCCTTTGCGTAGGACAGTGCCAGTGCGAGTGCTTCGCCGGATGCGTCCTTCTCGACTGCGACCAGGGCGGGAACGCCGCGGCCTGCTTCGTATTCGCGGCGGACGGTGTGGCCGGGGCCCTTGGGGGCGACCATTGCCACGTCGACACCCTCGGGTGCGGTGATGTAGCCGAAGCGGATGTTGAAGCCGTGTGCGAAGAACAGTGCGTTGCCGGGCTTGAGGTTCGGCTCGATGCTCTCTGCGTAGACCTTTGCCTGGACCTGGTCCGGGGTCAGGATCATGATGACGTCTGCTTCTGCTGCTGCTTCTGCAACGGTTGCGACGCGCAGGCCTTCTGCCTCAGCCTTGGCACGGGACTTGGAGCCCTCGGACAGACCGACGATGACCTTCACGCCGGAGTCACGCAGGTTCAGTGCGTGTGCGTGGCCCTGGGAGCCGTAACCGATAACTGCTACGGTGCGGCCCTGGATCAGGGAGAGGTCTGCGTCGTCGTTGTAGAAAATGGTTGCTGCCATTTCTTCTCCTCAGTAAGTTTGATATGCGGCCCAGGCTGGGCTCAACATTCACTATTCTACTTGATAGCTGTTTAGTTGCGGGCTGTCGAGATTACTTCTCAGCATCTGAAGTATCCGGAAGGTCTGTGAGCCCATAGGGTCGGGTATCGCATCGCTACCGGTTTTCCCGGTTGTAGCGGTGCGATACCCGACGCTATTTCCCGCTGGTGCGGGGTTGGTGTGGCACCCTGGTGGGTGTTAGATGCGCTCGCTCATGGCGCGGGGGCCACGTGCCAGGCCGATGGTGCCTGCGCGGACGATTTCGCGAACGCCGTAGGGTTCGAGAACTTCCAGCAGTGCGTTGAGCTTCTCCTCAGAACCGGTTGCCTCGATGACAAGGGACTCGGGGGAAACGTCGATCACGGATGCGCGGAACAGGTCGGCTGCCTGAACGATCTGCAGGCGGACTACGGGGTCTGCCTTGACCTTGATCAGGATGTGGTCGCGCTGAGTGGAGGAGTCGGCGGGAAGCTCGACGACCTTCAACACGTGAACCAGCTTGTTCAGCTGCTTAGTAATCTGCTCGATGGTGTGAGCGTCACCTTCGGTTACGACGGTGATGCGGGAAACACCGGGGTTTTCGGTGGGGCCCACAGCCAGGGAGAGGATGTTGAACAGTCGGCGGGAGAACAGACCGGAGACGCGGGTGAGAACGCCCGGCTTATCTTCTACCAGAACGGACAGAGTGTGCTGAGACATTAGTTCTCTCCCTCACGATCGAACTCGGGCGAAGTGTTCTTCGCAATCCAAATCTTGTCATTAGATACGCCTGCCGGGACCATGGGCCAGACGAGGGCGTGGGGGCTGACGGTGAAGTCAATGACCACGGGGCGGTCGTTGATTTCGAGGGCAGCCTTAATGGTTGCGTCCACGTCTTCGTCGCGTTCGCAGCGGAAGGTTGCGCAGCCGTATGCTTCGCCGAGCTTGACGAAGTCGGGGATGCGTACGGTGCCGTGGCCGTCCTTCAGGTCGGTGTTGGAGTAGCGCTCGTTGTAGAACAGAGTCTGCCACTGGCGCACCATGCCGAGGGAGGAGTTGTTGATGATGGCAACCTTGACGGGGATGTTGTTCTGTGCGCAGGTGACCAGTTCCTGGTTGGTCATCTGGAAGCAGCCGTCGCCGTCGATAATCCACACGGTGGAGTCGGGGTGTGCGACCTTTGCGCCCATGCCTGCGGGAACGCCGTAGCCCATGGTGCCGAGGCCTGCGGAGCTGATGAAGTGGCGGGGGCTTTCCTGCTGGATGTAGTGTGCACCCCACATCTGGTGCTGGCCAACGCCGGTGACGTAGTATGCGTCGGGGCCGGTGAGGGCGCTGATGCGCTCGAGAACGTACTCGGGGGAACCGAGGCCGTCGTTGGGCTTCTCGTAGCCGAGCGGGTAATCCTTGCGGATGACGTTGAGCTCGTTCCACCATTCGGTGAGGTTCGGCAGCTGCTGTGCGAACTCGGTGGAGAGCAGGTCGGTCAGCTCGGGCAGTACGTACTTGAGGTCGCCGACGATCGGCACGTCTGCGAAGCGGATCTTCGAGATTTCTGCCGGGTCAACGTCGATGTGGATGACCTTAGCTTCGGGTGCGAAGGAGTCGAGCTTACCGGTGACGCGGTCGTCGAAGCGTGCGCCGAGGGTGATGAGCAGGTCAGACTTCTGCATTGCGGCGACGGCGGGGACGGTGCCGTGCATGCCGGGCATGCCGAGGTTCTGGGGGTCAGAGTCGGGGAACGCGCCGATTGCGTTGAGGGTGGTGACGACGGGTGCGCCGATGAGCTTAGCCAGCTTGTGGAACTCTTCGGAGGCACCGGAGCGTACCAGGCCACCGCCGACATAGAAGACGGGGCGCTTGGACTCGGTGATGAACTTTGCGGCTTCGTGGATCTGCTTGGAGTGGCCGCGGGTGACGGGGGTGTAGCCGCGCAGCTCCAGGTCTTCGGGGATGCCGCGGTATTCCATCATGCCGACCTGTGCGTCCTTGGTGACGTCCACGAGCACGGGGCCGGGGCGGCCGGTGGATGCAATGTGGAATGCTGCAGCCAGTGCGCGGGGGATGTCCTGCGGGTCGGTGATCATGAAGGAGTGCTTGGAGATGGGCATTGCCATGCCGACGATGTCGGCTTCCTGGAATGCGTCGGAGCCGAGCAGTGCGGTGGACACCTGGCCGGTGATTGCGACGAGGGGGACGGAGTCCATGTTTGCGTCTGCGATTGCGGTCAGCAGGTTGGTTGCGCCGGGGCCGGAGGTTGCGATGCACACGCCGGTCTTGCCGCTGGACACTGCGTAGCCCTGGGCTGCGTGGCCTGCGCCCTGCTCGTGGCGGACCAGGATGTGGCGGACCTTCTTGGAGTCGTACAGGGGGTCATAGGTCGGCAGAATAGCTCCACCAGGCAGGCCGAATACGTCAGTCACACCCAGGTCTTCGAGGGTGCGGACGATTGCCTGAGAACCGGTCATGCGTTCTGCGGGAGCGTTTGCCGCGTCATCAGAAGTGGAAAATCCCATGGTCATGGAAATGCCTCGTGTCTTAATGGTTCTTCGTTGTACTCAATGTTCTGCGTGGGTGTTGTGTGTTCCGCACGCATCCTATGCCCGGGGGTACCAAGCTATAAAAAATGCCCCTCGCTGTTGGTGGTAGCGGTAGGGGCGCTCAGTCGCAGTGAATAGACCCTGCCACTCGCCCTAGGCGACGTCGACAAGGTTTAGAATTCGCTGGAACATTGCTGTCTTCACCCTTCTATGGTGCGCCCCGAGAGGGGGTGAGTCAAATCTCTGTCGGGCAACACACCCGTTTTTGTTCATAAAGGCGCAGGTCGAATACTTTCTTTCATGATGTGGACACCTTGTGCGCGTGTGTGCACTCTTTGGGCGCTCTTTTGAACAGGTGAGAAAAACTCG
Organism: Rothia sp. HMSC061D12; assembly: GCF_001836735.1. NCBI lineage: Bacteria > Bacillati > Actinomycetota > Actinomycetes > Micrococcales > Micrococcaceae > Rothia > Rothia sp. HMSC061D12. Next base: position 806,329 of record NZ_KV830305.1, read on the forward strand.
CATTTTTGGACGTCATGGCGCGTAATATGTGCGAATACTCGTGACCTTCGTTGGTTGCCCCGGTAGACTGAAGCTATGACCGAACCGATTATCACGGTCGCTGATGAGCTGACCGAAGCAAGTAAGTACGCAGAGGTTATTGACCCCCGTAACTCTGTTGAGAGTAGCGAGTTTTTGACGGGTGAGGAACTCATTCGGGTTCTGCACCCGGTTTTTGACGAGCAGATTATTAATTACGGTGCATACAATTTGGTGTATGCGACGGGCCGTGCGGTTTACCGTAATCCTGATTTGGCGTTGCATCAGTCTCCTGATCAGGGGCATTTTATTGTTGGGTATCAGGATGCGCCTGATGAGGTGATTATTGCTCCGGTGAATTTGCCGGCGTTGACGCCTGCGGGTACGGCGACGACGATTGATAATACGAATGCTCTGCATGCGTATCGTGTGGGTGATGATGCGGTGACGCTTGAGTCGGTGAATGGCAGCTCGTTTTATTTGTCGTTTGAGGATAATGCTGAGGTTGCGACTCGTTTTGGCACTGGTCTGCTGGAGCAGGGTAAGGATGTTGAGGATTTCCGTGAGTTTGTGACGCGGATTTGGCCGGTCCTGTAGCCGTGTGACTTTTTGAGGTGAATGCCCGCTACTGTCTTGTGACGGTGGCGGGCTTTCGTATGCCTTGAGTCTGCCACATTGCTGGCTTGAGGTGCGGTGCACGTCCTCGCTCCTACAGGGGCACCCGCCCTCGCTTCGCTTCGGGCACCCTGATGTCGCTACGGACGACACCGACACCTCGGCGCGCACTACGCCAACCATCAAGCAGCAGGCTAAAAAGGCGACAGCCCTCCCCCGCCCCACACGTAGGACATTAGCCACCACGCAACACACTAAAAGGCGACAGCCCTCCCCCGCCTCAGTTCGCTAGGCACGGGGCGCACACACTGAACCACCGCGCAACCCAACGAACCGGCGGGATTCCACGAACCCCTGAACCACAGATTACGAAGAGGAGCCGGGTGGCGCATCGGTAGCGCGCCGCGTTTTCCGGAAGCGCCCTCAGGGTGTCACACGGACGCTCTCCGCAGCGAAGCAAGGAGAAGGCGGAGCGTCCGGGTGACGGGTGCCCCTTGCGTAGGCGCGGAGGAAACATGCGGTGCGCACCATCAAAAACAAAGCCGAGCCCCGACTCCTCAAGCCGCATAAATCTTTTTCAGAGGGAACGCAAAAATCCCGCCGATTCCGAAGAATCAGCGGGATTTTCTTTGAAGTGCGCCCCCTGGGACTCGAACCCAGAACCCATTGATTAAGAGTCAATTGCTCTGCCAATTGAGCTAGAGGCGCTTATTTGTTTTTCAAGGTTTCCCTTGCAACAGAAAAATACTATACGCGAGTTTCCATGGTGTGCGCAAGTTGATTCAGGGTGAGCCTGGACACATTGTTTGGGTGGGGTGTGTGGGACACTAGACTGTGTGTATTGCATGGGGTGCGTCCGCCCTTGGTACTGCGTGGGGCGCATCCGCTCCCCCTTCCATATTGTTGTTTTGAGGAGTTTTTGATGAGCGTTCGTCTTGAGCCGGGCACCCCGGCGCCTGCTTTTACCCTTGCTGATGCGTCGGGTAAGGAGCACAGTCTGAGTGATTATGCGGGTAGCAAGGTGATTTTGTATTTTTATCCGAAGGCGTCGACTCCGGGTTGTACGAAGGAGGCGTGCGATTTCCGCGATAATTTGGCGTCGTTGAAGTCGTTGGGTTACGTGGTGTTGGGTGTTTCTCCGGATTCGCCGGCGGCTATTGCTCGTTTTGTGGAGAAGGAGTCGTTGACGTTCCCGCTGCTGTCTGATGCTGATCATGCGGTGGCTGAGGCGTATGGTGCGTGGGGTGAGAAGAAGAATTACGGCAAGGTGTATGAGGGCCTGATTCGTTCGACGTTTGTGATTGATGAGCAGGGTGTTATTTCTGTGGCTCAGTACAATGTGCGTGCGACGGGTCATGTGGCGAAGCTGCGTCGTGATTTGGGTATTGACCCGAAGTAGGGTCACGTTTTCTGGGGTTTGCGTATCGCCGTTCTGTTGCTTCTTGAGGGGGTTGTTGTTCGGCGTGTTTGCGGACTTTTGCCCTATGGGGGCTTCTTTTAAGGCTTGGAGAACCTTGGTTCCTGGTGTACACTAATTTTTTGTTGCCTCAGACGCATGCATCTTCGGATGTGGGGTGACGCTACGCGCGAGTGGTGAAATTGGCAGACACGCAGGATTTAGGTTCCTGTGCCTTATGGCGTGGGGGTTCAAGTCCCCCCTCGCGCACACACATTCACATTGGGCCCGCCGTCACGGTTTTCGTGGCGGCGGGTTCTCTTGTATGTGCCTTGCCGGGGTGGATGTGTCTCGCCCGGTTGGGTGTTGAACCGTTATCCTGAGAGATAAGCATCCGCGACGGAAGAGAGGACCCTCCCGTGCAGCATCAGCCTTATGCATCGTCAGCTGTTGGCAGTTCTGATGCGCTGCTGCGAGCCACTGCCGGCTCGAGTGGCTTGAGTCGACGTGCCGTTTTGCGTTTTGGCGCGCTTTTTAGTGCTGGTTTGGCGCTTTCTGCGTGTTCTGGTCAGTCTTCTGCTGGTTCTTCGGCGAGTGCGAGCGCGTCGTCTGCTGATGCGCGTCGTGTGTTTCGTTTTGCGCAGGGTGCGGCGCCGTTGGGTTTGGACCCGGCGTTGTTTCCTGTGGCGAGTACGTATCAGGTGACGGCGCAGGTTTTGCAGACGTTGTTGGTGGCGAATCATTACACGGGTGATCCTGAGGTTCAGGATTCGTTATGTAGTGAGTGGACGGTTTCTGATGACCGTTTGGTGCATACGTTTGTGTTGCGTGAGGCGCATTTTAGTAACGGTTCTGCGTTGACTGCGGATGCTGTGGTACAGAATTTCCAGAGGTGGCAGGCGTTGGCTACGGGTGAGGGTACTGCTGCTTTGGCGGTGCCTGCTCAGCCGTTGTTTGCGTGGGGTTTTGGTGTGCCAAAGCCGGGTTCTATTGATCCTTCGGCGGTGGAGCCTGCGCCTGTTCAGGCGTCTCCGTCGGGTGCGGCGACTCCGTCTGCGAGTGCCTCTGAGACTGCTACCCCGAGCGCGTCTGCTTCTGCATCGACTTCTGCGAGCGCTTCTGATGCTGCGCATCCGGGCGATAAGAAGGGTGCGCAGAAGTCGGATTCCGCTCAGTCCTCTGTGGTGCAGTCGTTCTTGCCGTTGGTTTCGTCGGTGGTGGCGAAGGGTAACTCTGTGGTGGTGACGCTGTCGCGTCCTTCTCTGGCATTCCCGCGTATTTTGACGCAGCAGGCGTTTGGCATTATTGATCCTTCGCTTTTTGGTGCGGATCAGAAGCTGACGGGTAACCCAGTGGGTACGGGTGCGTTCCGTGTGGAGTCGTTCGAGGCCGGCACGGTTCGCTTGCTGAAGAATACCCATTTTGATGGTCAGGCACCTGAGCTGGATGAGATTCAGATTTCGACCCTCACTTCGTCGGATAAGCGTTATTTTGCGCTGATGGAGGGTCATATTGATGCGTGTGATCAGGTGAATTCTTCTGATCTGGGTCAGCTGGCGCGTGATGGTTATCAGACGCCGGGCCGTGACCCGTTCTCGCTGGTGTATTTGGGTTTGAATACGGCGCATCCGGTGTTGAAGAATATTTCGGTGCGTCGCGCTATTTCGCATGCTGTGGATCGCGGTGCGTTGCGTCAGTATTATCCGCAGGGCACCTCGGATGCGCAGACGCTGATTTCGCCGTCGTTCCGCATTAAGGCTGATGATGCGAAGGATTACACGGACCGCAATCAGGATATGGCGCGCTCGCTGTTGGCGACTGCTGGGTACGACAATCAGGTGATTGAGTGCTATTACCCTGCCGATGTGTCTCTGCCGTGGATGGATACTCCGCAGAAGGTGTATTCGGAGATGGTGGCTTCGCTGATTGAGGTGGGTCTGAATATTAAGCCGGTGCCTCTGCCGTGGTCTGAGTATCTGTCGAAGAGCCGTGAGGTTTCTTCTGAGCGCGGTATTACCTTGGCGGGTTTCTACGGCATGTACCGTGACCCGTATGCGTTCTTCGGTCCGGTGTTGGCGCCGCTGATTGCTGAGCATCAGGTGCGTTCGTTGATTGCTAATGCGCCGTCGGATATGACGACTGGTTTGACGAAGAAGAGTTCTGATGTGCCGTCGTCGGGTGGTGCGAATTCGAATGTGCGGATTTCTGCGACTCCGAGCCAGCAGCCGAGTTATTCGCCGGACCCGTTGATGCCTGAGGAGGAGGCTTCGGCTTCTGCTTCTGCTTCGCCGAGCCCGTCGGCGTCGCCTTCGCCGTCGCCTACTGCTGTGGCGGTGGCGCCGTCGCCTCGTTTTACTGAGATTTTGGAGGCGATTCGTACCGCGGACTCTGCCGATTCGGTGGATTCGCAGCGCGAGTTGTATGCGAAGGTTGTGTCTCAGTTGGGTCAGTTCATGCCGGCGGTTCCGTTGCTGAATGTGACGTCGAAGGTGGCGGTGAGCCGTGAGGTTCAGGGCTATCAGACGGAGCAGAATGCGATTGAGCTGTTCGGTAAGCTACGTAAGTTGTAGGCAGTTCAGGTTTGAGTGTTGCGTTGCGTGTGTGTTTGGCGTGCCCTGGAGGGTTTTTACCTTCCAGGGAAGCTAACATGTGAACTGCAACACTCTCCTGTTATTTGCTGATTCTAGCTATGCCAACCCCGCTAAAAGGAGTAGGCTAGATGATGTACCCCACATTCACTGTGCCCAGGCCGGGCACCCGCACCCCTAAGGGAGAATTCAGTGGTAGCACGTACTGAACGAACCGACGTCGTCCTGGTCGGCGGCGGCATCATGAGCGCCACCCTCGGCGTGTTCCTCAAGGAGCTCGAACCGACCTGGAATATTATCCTGCTCGAACGCCTCGACAAGGTTGCTCAGGAATCCTCCAACCCCTGGAATAACGCAGGTACCGGCCACTCGGCGCTATGCGAACTCAACTACGCACCCGCTGGCCCCGACGGCACCGTCTCGGCAGCTAAGGCGCTGAATATTAACGAGCAGTTCCAGGTTTCCCGCCAATTCTGGGCTTCCCTGACTGAGAAGAATATTCTGACTGACACCAGCTTCATCAACCCGGTCCCCCACATGTCCCTGGTCTTCGGCGAAGACCACTCCAAGTACCTGGCTGCGCGCTACGATTCTTTCCGCAAGGAGAAGCTCTTCGAGCGTATGCAGTTCTCCAATGACCGCGAGAAGATTGGCGAATGGGCACCGCTGACCGTCAAGGGCCGCAAGGGTAACGAGTCGATGGCTGCAACCTGGTCCCCCGAAGGTACCGACGTGAACTTCGGCTCCCTCACCGAGCAGCTGGTCGATTACCTGCAGACCAAGGGTGTTGAGGTTCGCTACGGCTACCAGGTCACCAACCTGAACCGCGAGTCGAACGGTTCCTGGACCATTGACGCCGTCAACCGCATCAACAAGGAAGAGCCGCTGACCATCAACGCGAAGTTCGTGTTCCTCGGTGCCGGCGGTGGCGCCCTGCACCTGTTGCAGAAGTCCGGCATTGAAGAGGGTAAGGGCTACGGCGGCTTCCCCGTCTCCGGTCTGTTCCTGCGCAACACCCACGAGGCAACCGCAAACCAGCACAACGCTAAGGTGTACGGTCAGGCTTCGGTGGGTGCACCTCCCATGTCCGTGCCGCACCTGGACACCCGCTACGTGGACGGCAAGCGTGCTCTGCTCTTCGGACCCTACGCCGGTTTCAAGACAAACTTCTTGAAGCAGGGTTCCGTACTGGATTTGCCGAAGTCCCTGCGCCTGCACAACCTATACCCCATGACCCGTGCAGGTCTGGATAACTTCTCCCTGGTCAAGTACCTGCTCTCCGAGCTGGTCAAGGACAAGAACGCTCGCCTGGAGACCCTGCACCAGTACTACCCGGAGGCTGTTGGCGGCGAGTGGGAGCTCATCGAGGCTGGCCAGCGCGTTCAGATTATGAAGAAGGACGCGAAGAAGGGCGGCATCCTGCAGTTCGGTACCGAGGTTGTCTCCGCAGCGGACGGCTCCATCGCAGCTCTGCTGGGTGCATCCCCCGGTGCTTCCACCGCGGCTCCGATTATGCTGAACCTGCTGGCTAAGTGCTTCCCCTCCAAGATTGCCGGTTGGGAGCCTCGTCTGAAGGAGCTCATCCCCGGTTACGGCGTGAAGCTCAACGATAACCACGACCTGGCTGATGAGCTGATGGCTCACACCGCTAAGGTTCTGGGTATTCACAACTAGTTTTCAGTTAGGCTCAGCAGGTAGCTTTATACCCTAGCTGACAAGCCTTTTTGAGGCTTTTCGGGGCGGTTACCCTCTCTAACTGACCGACAGGTCAGCTATCTGCACTCGCAGAAAAATGCGGGAGGGTTAGAAAACCCTATAATGTCACCGCAGGGGCGGGAAGGACAGCTCATTGTTCTCCTCGCCCCTTCTGTGCGCCCACACGCTGAAGCTCATAGGCGCACCACTGTGTACACCCCACTCATTCAAGGAGCCCCATTGGCTGCACACACCGGCTCTTCCACGGACACCTCCTCAACCCAGGTATCCGCCGGAGCTCGACGCGGACTCTTCTCCCGTAAGAAGAAGCCCGCAGCCCCCAAGTACGCAAGCGTGAAACTGCGCGACTTCCCCAAGGGCAGCATCCTCTACATTCTGCGCCGTGCCATCTACAAATTCGGCGCAAACGGCGGCACCGACATGGCGGCAGCACTCACCTACTTCACCGTGCTGTCCATCTTCCCCGCCCTGCTGGCAATCGTCTCCCTACTGGGCGTATTTGGTCACGGTGAGGAAAGCGCCGCCGTCATCCTCGCCTTCCTCAAGGACAACGCGCCCGCCCAGATGTACGCCATTATGGAAGACCCCATCAAGCAGATTACCGGCGACCATGGCGCAGGACTGGTGCTGTTGACCGGTATCCTCAGTGCGATCTGGTCCGCCTCCGGGTACACCGGATCCTTCGGCCGAGCTCTCAACACGGTCTACAACGTGCGTGAAGGTCGCCCCGGCTGGATTCTCAAGCCGTTGAACGTCTTCGTCACCACCGTGATTATCATCCTCGTGGTACTCATGATGCTCATGATGCTGCTGGGTGTAACCGTCCTGGACATGGTCGGTCAGTACGTGCCCGCGACCGTCGACATGGAGCTCATCAAGCTCATCTGGCTCAACGGCCGCTGGGTCCTCATCCTGTTCATGGCAATCGCCCTGATCACTCTGCTCTACGCCGCAACCCCGAACGTGCGCCGCTTCAAACAGTGGAAGCTCTCCCCCGGTGCGGCGCTGGCGCTCTTCGGCATGAGCCTGGGCGGTTTCGGCTTCACCCTCTACGCCAACAACTTCAGCAAGTACAACGCCACCTACGGCCTCATTGGTGGTGTGATTGTGATGCTGCTGTTCATCTGGATTATGAACAATATGCTTCTCTTCGGTGCGCACCTGGACGCAGAAATCATGCTCATGCGCCAGGTACTCGCCGGCGAAGACGACCACGGACACCTGAAGGTTCAGCCGCGCAGCACCACCGCATCCCGTGCGATGAAAGAACAGCGCGAACGCCTCATGTCCGCCGGACGCGAATTGCAGCAGCAGGCGGCAGGCCAGGGCATGCTCCCCAAGCCGAAGGGCCCCTCCATTGCGGCTCGCGTGCAGAAGGCTGTGGACACCAACACCACCATGATTCGCACGCTCATTGCCGACGGTAAGGAACGCATCGAAAACGGTAAGGAGCAGCTGCAGCAGAAGCAGGCTAAGGCCGACACCAAGGCGGAAGCTACCGAATCTGAGGCGAAGGTTGACTCTCAGCAGGAGGCGCTCTTCGACCCGAGTGCCGACAATCCGAACGGCGCAGCAAAGAAGAACTAAGCGGCAGCTCAGCTGAGCGCGTACCGTCTCAACGCATCAAGGGCGCGAGATAGAAAAGGGCGCAGGACAGAAACCCTGCGCTGGTCACTAAGATAGAACTATGACCAGTGCAGATTTCTCTCCCGCGCCCTTTGCCGTACCCAACACTGCTGTACCCGGCACTACCATGCCCGACCTCGAGTACACCCTCTACCAGCCGCAGCAACTCAAAAGCCGCGTCCCCGCCCTCATGATTCACGGCTTCGCCACCCGCGGCGAACAGCTCTACGGCGGCACCAGCTGGATCCGCCAATACCTGCGCGCCGGATACCCCGTGCTGATTGTTACCCTGCCCTACCACTCAGACGAATACCTCAAAGACCCCGAATCCATGCACGCCGTCGACTGCAAACTCCCCGACAACACGAGCGTGCGCAGCCGCACAATTCCGTTCGATTCGGTGCCCCCTGTCGATGCGGCAGGTCAGCCGCTGACCCCCATGCACCTGTTCACCAACCTGCTCGCCCAGCTGCTGCGCACCGTCGCCACCGAGAACGACCTCGGCGTTGAACTGGAGCCCCGCGCGCACGTTATTGGCTTCTCCTTCGGCGCCCGCGTCGGCTGGGAACTCGCCCTCACCCACCCGGAGGCGGTCGCATCCCTCACCCTGGGCGGCCTGCCCCTACACGACCACCTCATCACCCTGCGCGCCATGCTCGAAGCGCACGAGGGCACCAGCGTCACGGCGGATGGTGAAACCCCGGCGGCGGACTCCACCGACGAGGCGATTGCCTCCTTCACCTCGATTATTGACAACTCCCCCGTTCAGCCCGACGCGCTGCTGAAGTTCGTACGGATTTCCTTCGGCCCGTTCTTCGACGTGCCCGCGCTGCGTGCCGGATCCCCCGACCTACCTGCGGGTCACCCGGGCGCGCATCCACACGCACCCGTTGCGGTCGTGCTCGGCGACGCGGACACCATCGCCGCCGACGGGGCGGAACTCTACGACATGGTGCGCGAGGACAACCCGCTCAACCGCTTCATCTCCCTACCCGGCCGCGACCACGTCAACGCACTGACCTCGGGCGCATTCCGACGCGGTGCGCTCGCCTTCGCGGCAGAAGTGGAAGCGGCGACGTCATAAAACGTCACATTCCCCTGGGGGCTTCACGCTCAGCCCCGGGGTGCGTCAGGTATGCCTTAGCTCTTAGAATGGGAACGTATCAAAAAACCTTTATCTAGCGGTTGAGGCTCAACCGCGCCCAGCAAAGGAGCACCATGCACAAGGTCAAGGCTGTCGTAGCCCTCGCCCAGGACGCACCCGTCACCGTCACCACCATCAACGTACCCGACCCCGGCAAGGGCGAAGCACTCGTCAAGGTGCTCACCTGCGGCGTCTGCCAGACCGACCACCACTACGTCACCGGCGGCGTCGGCCAGGACTTCCCCTACCTGCTCGGCCACGAGTCCGCAGGTATTGTCGAGGCTGTCGGCGAGGACGTCACCGACATCGCCCCCGGCGACCTGGTCATCCTCAACTGGCGTGCCGTCTGCGGCGAGTGCCGCGCCTGCCGCAAGGGCCAGCCGCAGTACTGCTTCGCAACCCACAACGCAACCCAGAAGATGACCCTCGAGGACGGCACCGAGCTCACCCCCGCACTGGGTATCGGCTCCTTCGCGGAAAAGACCCTCGTCGCCGCCGGTCAGTGCACCAAGATTACCGCTGACATCAGCCCCGAACAGTACGCAGCAATCGGTCTGCTCGGCTGCGGTGTCACCGCAGGTCTGGGCGCTGTGCTGAACACCGGTGAGCTCAAGCGCGGCGAGTCCGTCGCAGTCATCGGTTGCGGCGGCGTCGGCACCGCAGCAATCGCGGGTGCACAGCTCGGTGGCGCAACCACCATCATCGCCGTCGACATCGACGAAGATAAGCTGGCACGCGCACGCGAGCACGGCGCAACCCACACCGTGAACTCCTCCAAGGTCGACCCCGTCGAGGCCATCAAGGAACTCACCGGCGGCTTCGGCGCAGACCTCGTCATCGACGCTGTCGGCATCGCCCCCACCTTCAAGCAGGCCTTCGAAGCACGCGACCTGGCTGGCCGCGTCGTCCTCGTCGGCGTGCCCGCACCCGGCACCACCTGGAACATCCCGCTGGACGAGGTGTTCGGCCGCGGCGGCTCCATCAAGAGCGCATGGTACGGCGACACCCTGCCCTCCCGCGACTTCCCCGAATTCGTGGACCAGTACCTGCTCGGCCGCCTCGACCTGGACGGCTTCGTCTCCGAGCGCATCAGCCTCGAGGACGTCAACGAAGCATTCGAAACCATGAAGACCGGCCGCGTGCTGCGCTCGGTCGTGGAACTCTAGGAGCGTAGCGTGAGCGAACGTATTGAACGAGTCGTCACCTCCGGCACTTTCTCGCTGGACGGCGGCTGCTGGGACGTCGACAACAACGTCTGGATTATTGGCAATGACTCCTCCGTGATCATCATTGACCCCGCCCACGACGTCGACAAGATCTCCCGCACCGTGGCAGGCCGCACCGTGGAGAAGATCCTGCTGACCCACGCCCACGACGACCACATCCGCAGTGCCAAGGAGGCGGCAGAACGCTTCGGCGCACCCGTCTACCTGAACCCCGCGGACCGTGTGCTCTGGGAAATGGTGTACCCCTCCTGGGACTTCGACCACGCACTCGCTGACGGCGACGTGCTGCGCATCGGCGACACCGAGCTGACCGTACTTGCCACCCCCGGCCACTCCCCCGGTTCCGTGTGCTTCTACGCACCCACCCTCAGCTGGGAGAACAGCGAAGGCGTCGTCTTCTCCGGTGACACCCTCTTCAACGGCGGCCCCGGCGCAACCGGACGCTCCTACAGTGACTTCGACACCATCATCGAGTCGATCTCGACCCGCCTGCTGACCCTGCCCGAGTCCACCGCGGTCCTCACCGGCCACGGCGACAGCACCGGCATCGGCCTGGAAGCACCCGAGCTTCCGGCATGGATCAAGCGCGGTCACTAAACCGGTAGGTAGCCTCACGCTGAAGTTCTGACGCTGAGGCTCTCAGGCTGAGGTTCTCAGGCCGAGGCTCACCACAAACCGAGCACGGTACGCAAAAGGCGGATGCCCCACCACCCACAGAAGGTGGCGGGGCATCCGCCTTTTAGTATGCGTTCGCAACGCTCAAGCTCAAATGCGTGCGGTCGAGCCGCGCACCGAATTAGCCACGCGCCGAATTAGCCATGTGCCGTACTAGCTGCGCGCCGTCTCAGACAAAGGAGTCAGCTGCTCCTCATGCTCAGAACGCCACAGGTAGCCGTACAAATGACCCAACGCAAAATACAGAGTCGCAATAATCACCGGAACCATAAACGCATTACGGTAATACGGGGCATCCCCCATATAGCCGCCCCACATACAGCCCAGCGCAAGACCAATGCCCAGCATCGAACGGGTAAAGAAGCTCGCCTGCGCATCAGGAATATGCTTGAGCGAACGGTTCAGCCACAGCTCATGGCCGCCAAACGCCACACCCAGCACCGCGCCGCACAGCGCCAACGCATAGAAAATCGTGGACGTATCATCGCTCGCCGGCAAGTACAGCGCCGCCATAATCAGCAGAACGCCGCTCACCAGCCAGCCATGCCACGGGTTCACCGAACGGCCACCCAAAACCACGGGGAAAGCCACCACCACGAGCGCACCGGTACCGGTCGCAACCATAGCCATGAACAGGTTCATCGAACCGTGAATCAGCGAGAAGCCCAGCAGACCAGAACCAACCGAACCCATGCACGCACCCAGCAGCACCAGACCAAGAATCAGCACCACCGTCTGACGGCTCGGACGCACCAAATTCTGCGGCGGAGCCATACGAATACGAGAAATATCAGGCAGCCACATCGGCGCGGCTAGAACCACAATGAACAGCAACGCATCCAGAATAATCGTGATCCAGAAACCCGCATACTCATGATTCGGGGTGATATACGCATCACCCAGCCACACCAGCAGAGCAGCCAGCGGGTACATCGACATGTTCGCCGTAGTACCCCACGACACCGCAGTCGACAAGCGAACATCACTGTACTGATAGTTACGGCGATACAGCGACTCAAGAGCAAACGGAGTCCACGGCGGAGTCGTGAAACCCATCGCCACACACGAGAGCGCATGGTAGGTTGTACTCACGTTATTCGGGTCAACCGTCAAACGCCAACCAATGACCAGCATGTTCAACACCGCGGCAATATTCAGTATCGACGTAATCGCCAGCAACGCCCGCAAACCCAGGGCACGCACCAGCATCGGGCCGAGCATAATCTGCACCGAATACGCGCCAGTAAACGCCGCCACTGCATAGCCGCCATCATGCACACTACCCAGGTGGCTCGCCAACAGAATATACAGCGCAAACGCCGAGGAAGCCGCCGGAATGTGGAACAGAATCGTCAACACGTTACGGGCAAATCCCTCAGAACGAAGCACCGCATACAGATGACGACGCTGCTCCTTACCATTGCGCAGGAACAATGCCCAATGCTGACGCAAAATGTCCGGCAGCGAGGTGTTCGTGTTAACCTCATCCGCAGCCGGAATCGGGCGAGGCGGCAGCTCCTGCAACACGTGCTCGTTGCTGCGCACCACATCCGTCAGGGAGGTGCCCGGAACCGTCGGAATGCCTGTACCCGAAGCACTCAACCTATCCGAAGTATCGGGGGCGGGTGCCACCTTCATGGTGCGCGGAGGAACCTCCGGCGCGGATGCGCCAGTGCGCGCATCAGCCGAAGGTTCCACACGATACGTTGAATTCGGGTCCCTATCCTGAGGTGTCGAGGTCATCATCTCTTTCACGAATAAGCCGCCGGACATGCCACAACAGCGGCCCGGAAGCGAATTTATGCCTACTAGGAGTTTACCCTCACCGAGGAGCCGTTCTGACCCTTTTCAACCACAATCTGGGCGGGAATACGGTTCTTCATCTCCTCCACATGCGAAATCAGGCCAATAGTGCGGCCACTATCACGCAGAGATTCGATCGTGCCCATCACCATGTCCAGGGTCTCGGCGTCCAACGTGCCGAAGCCCTCATCGATGAACAGGGTGTCCAGCTCGATACCGCCGTTATTCGCCTGCACAACCTCAGCCAGACCCAACGCCAACGACAGCGACGCCAAGAACGACTCGCCACCGGACAGCGACGACGCCTCACGCGGCTCGCCCGTCCAGGTGTCGGTAATCTCCAGGTTCAGGCCGCCGCCGGAACGGCTACCCTTCGCACGATGATCGCTGAACACCATGCCGTAGCGGCCCTCACTCATGCGATCCAGGTGCAGTGACGCCGAGTGCAGAATCCGCTCGAACTCGGCACCCAGCACATAGCTGACCAGGTCAACCTGATGCTCATAACCGCCCAGCGTGTCACCGCGAGCAGCCGCCGCCAGGTTCGCCAGCATCTGCGCACGGTCATAACGCTGCGCCGTCTTCGCGCGGAACGCCGCATACTCGCCACGCAGCGCCTGCAGGGAACGCAGCACGCTCTCCCGCTCACCCTCACGAAGAGTCAAACGGTGCACCGCCGCACGCAACTGCTCAACCTGCTCACGCACGCCCTGCAGATCATCCGGCGCCTGCTCACCAGCGGCAACACGAGCCGCCACCGCAACAATTGCCTCACGACCAAAGCCCTCTAGGAGGCGGGCATGCTCCAACTCATACGCGGCAATAGCCTGCTCCAAGGCGTCAACACGCTCGGGAGTGCGCACCGCCGCATGAACCAGCTCAGCGCTCTCAAACGCAGACTCGTCCAGCAGACGCTGTGCCTGCGCCGCCGCCTGGGCATGACGCTCACGCGCCTGCCCCAGCAGCAACACCGCACGCGCCAGACGCTGATGTGCCGCACGGTAGCCCTCCACAGCCTCAACACGCTGCGCAAAACCCACCGCCGCACGAGCAGGCGCCAAATCAGCCGCAGTAGCCTCACAGCGCGCCGAAGCGTCACGGTGACGCGTCTGAGCCTCAACCGCCGCGCCCTCGATGGTGCGCAGCGCCTCCTGAGCCTTCTGCTGCTCAACCCGCACCCGCTCAGCCTTCGCCTGCACGCCGTCACGCGCCGTCACGCGCGACTGAGCCTGCGTGAGGCGGGTCTGCGCCTGCTGCAGCTGCGCGGCAGTCTGCTCAACATCACACTCGCCCTGGGCAGCCAGAGTCTCGTACTGGGTGCGGGCGGCGGCAAGCGCCTCGGAGGCTTCCTGGTGCGCCTTGGTCGCCCGGTCCTTAGCGAGTTCGTGGGTGCGCGCCTGCTTGTGCGCCTTGTCTTCACGCTCCTTGGCGGCGTCCAGGTCGGCGCGCTCAACCAGCTGCTCCCCCTCGGCAATCTGCGCCGGGGCGGGGTGCTCGACCGAACCGCAGACCGCGCAGGGTTCGCCGTCCTTGAGCTCACGCGCCAGCAGGGAGGACGCCTGGGCGAGGCGCAGCACCTGCAGGTTCTTGAACTCCTCCGTGGCTGCGAGCGCCTGTTGAGCCGAGGCCTGCCACTTTTCCTGCGCCTTCTGCTCGGCGGTGGCGGTGCGCTTGCTCTGCTTCTCAGCCGCGGCAACCGCTGCGGAGGCGGCATCCAGCTTCTGCTGCATCTGCTGGGCGGCTTCGTGCTTCTGCTGCGCCTCGGTGACCAGGTGCGCGGCGAGGGTGCGTTCCTCGTCGGCGGTGCTGTAGCCGGCAAGTTCTTCGGCAAGCTCCTCCGCGGCGGCGGTGAGGTTGCTCAGGGTCTTTTCGGCACGCGCCTTATCCTGTTCGAGGGCGTGAGCCTGCTTCAACAGGGCGGCCGCCGTTGCTTCCTCTTCGGCGAGCTGCGCGTCCTGCTTCTGCAGGGCACGCAGGGTATCAAGGAGCGCCTCCAGCTGGGTTTCCTGCTCTGCGGGCTCGAGATCCGGGAGCGCCGCGAAGGTCATCTCTTCGGGGAAGGTGACTTCTGCGGCAGTGTCCTCGTTGCGGAGCGCTTCAAGCAGGGGGCGGCCGTTTTCCTCCAGCGCGGAAGCACACGCCGCGTGTTCCTGTTCCCGGGCGGTGAGCACCTGGGATTCAGCCTGGACCTGCGCATACTGTGCGTGCAGGGGCGCGGCGGCACGCGCCTGCGCCAACTCTTCACGCTGCGCCTTATACTCGTCGGCGCGTTCGGTCAAGCGGGTGCGGCGCTCGCACAGCTGCTCGTATTCGCGCCAGTCTGCCTGCAGCTGGGCGCGTTCGGCGAGTAGGCGGGTGTTCCGGTCGGCTTCATCGCTGAGGCGCTGCTGTTCCTGCTTTTCGCGTGCGGAGGTCTCACGAGCGCGTTCTACCCCGCCGGCGACCCACGCGTCGAGGGTTTCGGCGGTGACACTCTCAGCGGTGAGGTTTTCGGAAGCCTCTTCCCCTACCTCTGCAACATACTCAGAACCCGATTCCACCGCATCCAGTAGCGCCTGCAGGGCGAGCATTTCTGCGCGGGCACGTTCAAGGTAGCCGCGCTGGGTGTTTTCGTCCTGGGCGACTTCCTGCTGGGCGGTTTTCGCTTCCTCAGTGAGTGCAGCGAAGAGCTGTTCGTAGTGTTCGACGGGGAACATCTTTTTGAGCAGTTCTTTGCGTTCTTTGGGCTTGGACTTGAGGAATTGCGCGAACTGGCCCTGCGGCAGGAGTACGACTTTGAGGAATTGTTCTTTGGTCAGGTGGGTGCGTTCGGCGATGGTGCGGTTGACTTCGGCGACGCTGCTGGAGATGGGGGTCCAGGCTTTTTCGTCGGCGGGGTCGGCGCCGGGTGCGAGTTCGGCGAGGGTGGCTTTGGCGCTTTCTTCGCGCATCTGGCCTTTGCGGGCGCCGCGGGTGATGGGTTTGTTGTAGGCGGGGGTGCGGTCGATGCGCAGGCGCTTGCCGTGGAGAGTGACGTCGAGTAGTACGCGCGGTTTGGTGCCGCTGTGTGCCGCGTAGGTGGAGTGCAGTTTGGCGGATTCGCGGTCGCTGCTGGTTTCGCCGTAGAGGGCGTAGCAGATGGCGTCAAGGATGGTGGTTTTACCGGCGCCGGTGGGGCCGTTGAGCAGGAATACGCCGGCGTTGTTGAGGGCGTCGAAGTTGATTTCTTGGTGCTTGGGGTATGCCATGAAGGCTTCGAATTCGAGGTTGTGCAGGATCATGCGTTGTCCTTGTGGCTTTTGATGTGGTCACTGAGGGTGGTGATGACGTCGCGTTCTTCGCTGGTGAGGGGGCGGTTGCGTACGTATTGGTGGAATTGGTCGAAGGTTTCGACGGGGTCGGCGTCGCGAGTGAGGGGCGCGGCGGCGGGTTTGTCGGTGGCGGGTTGGGTGCTGCGGTAGCTGAAGTGGGAGATGGTTTCGTAGCGGCTGCGCAGGCGGTCGACGGCGCCGATGGGTAGGGTTTCGTCGGTGAGTTCGATGCGGCAGTAATAGCCCTGCTCGTAGGGGCTGTTTTCTGGGGCGTTGAGTAGCTGGTCCATGGTGCCGCGCAGGGTTTTCATGTGCACGCGGGTTGCCCATTCGTGGCTGCTGATGGTGGGTTCTTCGCCGGGGTTGAGTTCGATGAGGTAGGCGCCGTTGCGGTTGTGTTCTTCGCTGAATGAGAAGCCGAGGGGTGAGCCGCTGTAGCGGATGGTGTGGGTGACGGGGTAGCGCTTGTGGATGTGGCCGAGGGCTACGTAGTCGAAGCCGTCGAAGAGGGAGGCGGGTACCCAGTCGATGCCGCCGACGCTGATGTCGCGTTCGGAGTCGCTGCGGGGTGTGGTGTCTGCGCTGCCGGTGGTGTCGCTGACGGTTGCGTGGCTCATGACGATGATGCGGTCGGCGCCTTCGCTGCGGGCGCGTCGTTCTGCGGCGTCGGCGCGGATGGCGTCGGTGACGGCGCCGAGGACTGCCTGGTGGGTGGGTTCTACACCGAGGGCGGTGGCGTGGAGGCGCGGCGCGAGGTAGGGGATGGCGTAGACGTGTACGCGCTGGGTGCCGTCGGTGAGTTCGACGGGGCGGGCGGCGTCTTCGATGGTGGTGCGCAGGTGCACGCCGGAGGCTTCGAAGAACGCGGAGCCGTAGCTGAGGCGGCGGAAGGAGTCGTGGTTGCCGGAGCTGAGGATGACTTGCACGCCGGCGCGCATGAGGCGGGTGAGTGCCTGGTCGAGCAGGGTGGTGCTTTCGGCGGTGGGGATGGTGCTGTCGTAGACGTCGCCACTGATGAGGAGGGTGTCGATACCTTCGGCGTGCACGTAGTCGAGCAGTTCGTCGATGAACTGCTGGTGTTCGCGGGTGAGGGGGCTGCGGTGGAAGGTGCGGCCGAGGTGCCAGTCGGAGGTGTGCAGAATCTTCATGGTTTCAGTATGGCACTGCGTCTTGTTCTGTGCCTCACAGTTCGTCATTCAGGGGCGGAACCCTCTGCGGCGTAGGTACTCATGCGGAGCGGGGGCTCCGTCCTCGAAGCGCCCCCAGGCGCTGAAGAGGGGCACTCCCCCGCGAGTATGAGCACGAAGCCGCTTATGCTCTAGCCACCCGTGGGATAATCGCCCTATGAGTTTTTCTTCTGTTGAGTTCACGCGTGCACCTGAGGTTTCGGCTGAGTTTGCGGGCAGGGTGCGCGGCCTGTTGTGCGCGTCTGCGCTGGGTGATGCGCTGGGTTATCCGTTGGAGTTGTTGTCGGCGGTGCAGATTGCGGAGCGCGACCCTAAGCCCTGGGAGGCCGCGTACGGCGAGCTGCTAATCAGCGATGATACGCAGCTGACGTGTTTCGCTCTGGACGGCCTGACGGAGGTTTTGGAGTGGAATAATGAGGGCGCGGCGGCGGATGAGTTGGCGTGTCTGTGGTTGGCGTATTTGCGGTGGTTCCGCGGTATTGGTGAGGCTCTGCCCGAGACCGCCCCGTTTTCGTTGGATCGTGAGATTGATGGTTCGGCGGAGTTGACGGCGCGTCGTGGCCCGGGTGCGGCGACGTTGCGGGCGTTGGGTTCCGGTGAGATGCAGTTGGTGTCGAAGTCGGTGAATCCCGAGGCGTTGGGTAGCGGAGCGTTGGTGCGTTCGGCGGCGTTGGGTGTTTTGCCGGTGGCTCAGGAGCGCACGGTGGTTTTGTTGGCGGTGCGTTCGGCAGCGTTGACGCATGGGCATCCGGAGGCGTTGGCTTCGGCGGCGGCGTATGCGTTGTTGATTCGTGATTTGTTGGCCTCTCCGTCCGGTTCCTTTGATGCGTTGTTGGGTGCGGCGCGTCGTGTGCTTGACTGGTGCGGCACGGTGGGCGCGGATGATTCGATTCCGGGTGATGCTGCGCGTACAGCGGCGGCGCTGAGCCGCGCCCTCGAGCTGCTGGTGCAGGGCGTGGTGCCGGTTCCGGAGGCTGTGGCGGAGCATTTTGGTACGGGTTGGACGGCGCCGGAGCTGTTGGGTGTGGCTCTCTGGTGTGCGGCGGATGCTGTGAAGAGTCTGCCTGCTGATGCTGACGATGCGGCGGTGCGCGAGACCCTGTTTGGGGGTTTGTGCCGTGCGGTGTCGGTGGATTCGGATTCGGATTCGGTGGGTGCGATGACGGCGGCGTTGTGGGCGGCGGCTGGCTTCCCGGTGGGCGCGGAGCAGGAATCTGATGCTTGGTCGCTGGCGCTGGCTCGTGTGCGCGGTTTGGATCAGGTGGAGGCGGTGGCGGACCGCTATCTGCGCCAGCTGGGCCTGTAGCGGCGCTGAACCTTAACGGCGCTGAACTTTAACGGCATAGCGGACATGCGTAGCGGGGGCTCCGTCCTCGAAGCGCCCCCAGGCGCTGAAGAGGGGGCACTCCCCCGCGAGCATCGTCCGCGAGCCTGTCATGCGGAACGGTGCCGCAAGCCGTCGCTCCAACCGCATATAAGTAGCAGAAAAGGCTCTCCGGTATTTCGGAGAGCCTTTTCTGTATGTGCTAGAACTAGCGAAACTGAACCTAGACGGCATAGCAGCGATGCGTAATGGCGGAGGCCCCATCCTCAAGGCGGCTGGCCCATTTACTTATTGGGCGCCGCAGAGGGGGCACTCCCCCGCGAGCATCGTCTGCGTGCCGGCCAGCAGAACAGCTGCACGAGCATCCGCCCGCATCTTAGAACCGCTAGTCAGGAACTTTTAGTCCAGGTAGTCGCGCAGTACCTGCGAACGTGAGGGGTGACGGAGCTTAGACATGGTCTTCGACTCGATCTGGCGGATTCGTTCGCGGGTCACGCCGTAGACCTTGCCGATTTCGTCGAGGGTCTTGGGCTGGCCGTCGGTCATGCCGAAGCGCATTGCGACGACGCCTGCCTCACGCTCGGAGAGGGTGTCGAGCACGGAGTGGAGCTGTTCCTGCAGAAGGGTGAAGGACACTGCGTCTGCGGGGACGACTGCCTCGGAGTCCTCGATGAGGTCGCCGAATTCGGAGTCGCCGTCTTCACCGAGGGGGGTGTGCAGGGAGATGGGTTCGCGGCCGTATTTCTGGACTTCGATGACCTTTTCGGGGGTCATGTCGAGTTCCTTGCCGAGTTCTTCGGGGGTGGGTTCGCGGCCGAGGTCCTGGAGCATCTGGCGCTGCACGCGGGCGAGCTTGTTGATGACTTCTACCATGTGCACGGGGATGCGGATGGTGCGGGCCTGGTCTGCCATTGCGCGGGTGATGGCCTGGCGGATCCACCAGGTTGCGTAGGTGGAGAACTTGAAGCCCTTGGAGTAGTCGAACTTTTCGACGGCGCGGATGAGGCCGAGGTTGCCTTCCTGGATGAGGTCGAGGAAGAGCATGCCGCGGCCGGTGTAGCGCTTGGCAAGGGAGACGACGAGTCGCAGGTTGGCTTCGAGCAGGTGGTTTTTGGCTCGCTTGCCGTCGTGGACGACCCAACGCAGGGCTTTCTTGAGGTCTTTGTCCATGTCGGGGTTTTCAGCGAGCTTGTGTTCGGCGTAGAGGCCTGCTTCGATGCGCTTGGCGAGGTCGACTTCCTGCTGTGCGTTGAGCAGGGAGACTTTGCCGATTTGCTTGAGGTAGTCCTTGACGGGGTCGGCGGTTGCGCCGGGGGTGACGACGCGCTGTGCGGGTGCGTCGTCGTCGTCGTTTGCGGTGAGGACGAAGCCGGAGCCCTTGGCTGCTACTGCTTCTGCGGCCTTCTTTTCTTCTATTTTGGCTGCGGTTTCTTCGTCTTCTTCGTCGGTTTCGTCTTCGCCGTCGGTGGTTTCGAGTTCTTCGTCGAATCCGAGGTCGAATTCGTCGTCGCTCTTTTTGCGGCGGCCACCGGTCTTGCGTTTGGTTGCGGTTTTGGTGGTGGTGGTTTTGCGGGTGCGCTTGGGCTTGTCTGCCTCGGTTTCGGCAGTAGTTTCGGCAGTGGTTTCAGCACCGGTTTCGGCGGTTGCGCCGGTGGTGTCTTCGGTTGCCGCTGCGGCTTTGGTGGTTGCCTTCTTGGTGCGGGTGGTCTTGGTGGTTGTTTTTGCGACGGTTTCTTCGGTTGCGTCGCCGGTCGCGGTCTTCTTGCTGGTTGCAGGTGCCACTAGAACCCTTTCTGGCTTGTGGTGGGGTGTTTTGTTTGCAAAACACCTAAGACCCTGTCAAGTCTGTGCTGGCGTCCTCGGTCGGGGTGTTTGCTGCGTTTGTCCGGTTTAACGCTGTGGTGGCGGGTTTTATTCCGCGTGCGTTGGGCGGTTTGCAGGGGTCCGTTGCTCGTTGTGTGGAGCGGTTTGAGGGCGCGTTGTAGCGCATTGACTGTACGGGGTCAATATATAAGTATTGCAGATTTTTGGTTGTTTTCAATTTGACGCGCTGTTTGGGTGGCTTGTGGGCCTGGTTTTGGCTGGGTGCGGCTGTGTGCGGTTGCGGGTGGGAGGAGCCGGTGGGAGGGGCGTGCCCGGTGGCGCACCCCTCCCCTGTTTGTGCTTCGCTTTTAGGTGCCGGGTTCACGTACCGAGCTTTAGACCTTTCGTGGTTTGAGGGTGCTGATGGGTTGGCGGTTTGCGCCGGGTTCGCCGCAGATGGTGTGTTTGATCCAGGCGGGTAGGCCTCCGGCGTTGAGGTGTACGTCGAGGATGTTGAGGTCCTTTCCGGATGTGTGGCGGTGGGCTTCTTGGCGGAGCATGCGGGCGTAGGTGCTGTAGCCCTTGTACCAGTTGGTCCAGGCTTGGGTGTTGCGTAGTGCGGCGTATTCTCCGTCGGTGCTGTGGGGTGTGAGCAGGCTGGTGAGTAGTTCGAGTGCGTTGAGACGTGCCCAGTGGGGGCTGTCTAGTTTTCCTTTGAGGGCGTTGAGGTAGTGGGTGTAGACGGCGTGGTGTTTGGTGATATATTCGCTGCTGGTGCAGCTTTCGTCGATTCGTTGTTTGAGGTTTTCGAGTTCGTTGTGGGCGTTGTGGTCGTCGGGGTGTTGTGTGATGCGCGGGATGATGTCGCGGCAGATGGCGTTGAGTTCGGCTGCACTGGCGTGGTCGGCGGGGGTGAGGTTTTCGAGTGCCCAGCCGTTGAGGTTGGCATGTTGGTTGTTGCGGCTCTGCTGAATGGTGCGGCTCTGTTGGATAGTGCGATGGGTGCGGCGGATCCAGTCTTGCCATTGCGCGCATTTTTTGGGCACGGCGCGTACGTGCGCCTGTTCGGTGCCTGCTGTGGCGCTGAGTGCGTGGGTGAAGCTGGCAGGGATGTAGGTTTTGCGGGTGATGCGGGTGCCGTAGTGGGGTGGTTCGAGCGGCGCGCGGTCGGGGCTGGTGCTGGGGTATTCGCCGCCGAAGGCGTGATAGGTGTATTGGGCGGAGTAGTGCAGGTAGGCAAGCGCTTTTTGAGCGTGGTTGAGCCCGTAGCCGGCGAGGTAGGTGAGCATTTCGGCGGTGATGGGGTTGAGGGTTGCCGGTGCGGTGGAGGCGCGTAGGTGCCCGGCGACTTCGGCGGGGATGAGGTTGCGCAGCGCATCGCCAATAGTGGGCGCGTCACCGATGGTGGGGTTGCCGGCGTTATCGACCGGGTGGGTGGTGAGCAGGTGTGCGGCGGCGTTAATGGCGGCGTCCCAGTAGCAGAGGTCGATTTGGGCTTGGCGGTAGATGGTGCGGACGCCCTGACGGGCTTCGTCGTGGCGGGTGGTGTGGGTGTGGTCCCAGAGTTCTACGGCGTTTTCCCAGTCGTGGCGGGTTTCGGGGTTGGTTGTGGGGTCGGTGTCCCAGGGGCTGTGGGCGTAGTTGTGTTGGGCGGTGTCGGCGATGGTGTCGCCGTGGCGGGTAAGCCAGGTGTAGTAGCTGCTGTGGCGGATTTCTTCGATGGGTGCGAGGAGGGTGAGTGCCTGCTGTTCGGGGTTGAGCGCCCAGATGCTGGCGCCGCCTGCGTAGATGACGTCTTCACAGCGTAGTTCGCTGACGATGCGCGGGTCGTGGAGCAGGTGGAGCCATGCGTTGATGGGGATTTGGGTGTCGACGTCCTGTTGGATTTCTTCGATGGCGGCGAGCTGTGCGGTGTTGGGGTGCAGTTGGCGTTGGCGTACGGTGTTGTCGCCGTCGATGATGATGGCGTAGAAGCGGGTGAGGGTTTCGCCGTTGTGGTGGGTGGGGAGTTTGGTGAAGGTTTCGTGAAGGAAGTCGGCGCGTTCGGGCAGGGTGCAGGGTTCGTCGGGTAGGTTGACGCGCAGGCTGGGGCCGAGGGTGTTGTCGGTTGCGGTGAGGATGATGAGTGAGTGGTCGGGCCAGTAGCCGTGCTGGTGGAGGGCGCAGCTGAGCACGTCGTATTCGTTGCGAATGGACGGAGGCGTGTCGTAGCCGCTGTTGGGGATATTGCCGTTGGAGATGTTGTTTGCGTTCATGCCTTCACGGTGGCATGGTTTGCGCAGGTTCGGAGTTAAACAAATAAATCTGTGGATACTTCGGTTCATAGGTCCGAAGGTTCCACAGATTTATTCGTATTGTTCGTTTGTGCGCTGGGGTTTGTCCACAGCGGCGCGGGGTGCCGCGTCATAATTTGTCACGCAATACCTGTCACACAATTTCTGACGGGCGGTATCCACGAGCCAGATTCGCGGCGGGTGCCCCTCCGCTCCCCTATGACTCGCACTCCCCCGCAGTATCCCCTATTGCGCGCACCTATTGTTCGTCGAGGAACCGCTCGAAGAGCGCACCAATCTCGTCGCGGCTGGGCACGTTGTGCGCGTCGCGTCGCGAGAGGGGAACCGCAATGTCGGAGGTGCGGAAGTTCTCGTCGTAGTTCTCTTCCATGGTCGTGATCATACGACCAATTTCGGGGTTCTGCTTGACCTGATCGTTAATCTGACTGTGCACGTGGCGTGCGGCTTCGCGCAGGTTCTCGGTGGGTAGGGAGAGGTGCGCCGCCATGCCCACGTGTTCGAGGGCGGTGAGGGTGCCCTGCGGCAGGTCCGCCTCCGAAATATACTGGGGAATGTTCACGCCGAAGCCTACGGTGTCGATTCCGTTTTCGGTGAAGAGCACTTCCAGCAGGTTGGTGACGGTTGCGTGCACGTCCGCGCTGGGCTTCCACGGGGAGATGCCGCGAATCAGGTCCTTGCGGGAGCCGTGAGCGGTAATCGGGAAGGGGCGGGTGTGCGGCACCGGCATGGGGAATGCGGAGACCAGCACAACCAGGGAGGGCTTGACCCGCTGGGCGATGGTCAGCACCGCCTTTTCGAAGCGCTGCCACTGCAGGTCCGGTTCGGCACCGGTAAGTAGCAGGAACGGCTTGTCGAGGCTGTCTTCTACGGCGTAGAGCTTCAGCTGCGGGTATTGCGGCTTTTCGAAGTGGTCTTGTTCGTAGCGGATGTAGGGGCGGCGGGCACGGTAGTCGTGCAGCTGGTCGCTGTCGAACTCGACGATTTCGATGTTTTTAAGTTCGCTGAGCAGTACCTGCCCGAGCTGGCCTGCGGTGGAGCCTGCGTCTTGCGGGCTGGAGAGGGCGATGACGAGGGTTAGCCCGTGCATCCTGGGGTCGTCCAATATTTTGGTGTTGGCTAAGTAGAGATCTTCGGGGTTGAGCATTACGCCTCCTCACTTCTGTCTGGTTCGCGCCGCGTTCGGGTGGGCTTAGTGTTTTCTGCAGGTACCCGAGGTGTTGGGGCGAAGGGGCGTCTTCTGTTATCTGACGCTTTCCGTAGTCTTTCATTTTATGCCACTACTGCCCTGTCTCGACAGTGTGTGGGCTTTTCTCGCAGTAGGTGAACTTGTTTGGTGTCTCGTCGACGTTCTTAAGACGCTGCAGCTCGGTTTCTTGTGCCTTTTCTGTTCTGCCAGCTATTCGGGGTGAGAGCTGAACCTCACACCCTCTTACATATCCGTGTAGAGTAGAAGCAGTAGTCCGCGCGGCTTTGCGCGGCGGTATTCATCCTCACTCTTCGAGGGCCTACAGTTGAGTTTTTCGGGCGCGAGGATGTGCCTCGACTATTTTGAGAAGACATACGCAAAGGAGTAACGATGTCTCTGTCTATTCACAGCACCGACCTTGAAGCGCTCGAAGCTGACGTTCTGGTTCTGGGCGTTTTGAAGGGTTCGGACGGTGCGTACCTGGCGCCGAGCTCCCTGTCTGAGGACTCTGTTGAGGGTATTAACGAGCTGCTGGAGGCGCTGGGCGCCTCGGGTGCCCCCGATCAGCTGCTGCGTCTGCCCGGCCTTGAGGACACCGGTGCCGGCATTGTGGCGCTGGCGGGTCTGGGCTCTGATACTGCTGAGGGTCAGGAGCGTCTGGACGCTCTGCGTTACGCTGCCGGTTCTGCGGCTCGTCAGCTGGTTGGTTCTGCTGAGGAGATTGCTTTTGATTTCGGCGTTTCTTCGGTTGAGGAAATTGAGGCTATTGCTCACGGCGCCGTGCTGGGTAACTTCGTCGAGGAGGGCCTGCGCGGCAAGACTCAGGACTCGATTAAGGAAGAGATCGATTCCATTCTGATTGTTTCCTCGATTGACCAGGAAGAGGCTGAGGAGGCTCTGGTGCACGCCCTGGTTCTGGGTGAGACCGCTAAGGATGCTCGCCGCCTGGTGAACCTGCCTCCGTCGCACCTGTACCCGGAGACTTTCGCTGAGTTCGCTGCTGAGGTCGCTGAGGATTACGCAAATATTGAGATTGAGCTGTTCCACCACGATCGCCTGGCTGAGGAGGGCTTCGGCGGCATTTCCGGTGTTGGTCAGGGTTCGCCTCGCAAGCCGGTTCTTGCCGTTGTGAAGTACACCCCGGAGAACCCGAAGGCTCACGTTGCTCTGGTCGGTAAGGGCATTACTTTCGATACCGGTGGTAACTCGCTGAAGCCTGCCGCTTCGATGATGACCATGAAGTGCGATATGGCGGGTGCCGCATCCGTTCTGAACGCTGTGCTTGCTTCTGCTGAACTGGACGTTCCGGTTGCTGTGACCGGTTACCTGTGCCTGGCTGAGAACATGCCCGGCGGTCACGCTCTGCGCCCGGAGGACGTCATCACCATGCGTGATGGTCGTACCGTTGAGGTTCTGAACACTGACGCTGAGGGCCGCCTGGTCATGGCTGATGGTATTGCTCTGGCTTCTGAATCGAACCCGGACGTCATCCTGGATATCGCTACTCTGACCGGTGCGGCTATGGCCGCTCTGGGTCTGCGCACCGCAGCTCTGCTCGGTGACGAGGAGATTCGTGACCGCGTGATTGCAGCCGGTGCTACTGCGGGTGAGGCGTACTGGCCGATGCCGCTGGAGTCCTACCTGCGTAAGAGCCTGGAGTCCCCCGTTGCTGATATTAAGAACATTGGTTCCCGCTACGGTGGCGCGCTGACTGCGGGTCTGTTCCTGAAGGAGTTCGTGGGAGAGGGCATCCCCTGGGCTCACCTGGATATTGCGGGCCCCGCGTTCAACGAGGAGGCACCCTACGGCTTCACCCCGAAGGAAGGTACCGGCTTCGGTACCGCTACCCTGGTGAACTTCATCCAGTCGTACGCTAAGTAGTTTGCTTCGCTGGGCGCGCGCCCTAACTGGCGCATCCTAGCTGATGCGAGCCGCACAGCATAGAGCTGATCTGAGGAGGGCTTTTCGGTATTTCTACCGGGGAGCCCTCCTTTTGTCTGTTCTTGACCGATTCTGTGCGCTCGTTGAGGCTGCGCTGTGGTGGCCCTGTGGCAGCGCTGTCATCTGGCTGTTCTATGACGCGCCTCTTTTCTTGCGTGGTGAAAAATTTGCGGTGTTTGGGCGATTAATCGGCTAAAACCGCCCTGAGTGAACTTAAACGACCCTCAACGGGGGTATTGTTGTATTAAGTGTTTTTCTGCGTACGCGGAGGGGCGCGCGATTTTTGTGAGTCGCGGGCCTTTCGCACATGCTGGGAAACCTACCAATAAATTGGTAAAGAACTCATTGCAGGGGTCTTTAGCCCCCACAACTATGCAAGGGAGCAATATCGTGGCTCAAGAATTCGACATCCTCATCCTCGGCGGCGGTTCCGCTGGCTACTCCGCAGCTATTCGCGCACGCCAGCTAGGCTTCACCGTCGGCCTGATCGAGAAGGAAAAGGTCGGCGGCACCTGCCTGCACACCGGCTGTATCCCCACCAAGGCGTACCTGCACGCTGCTGAGCTGGCTGAAGAGGCACGCGAGGCGTCCAAGGTTGGCGTTAACGCTGTGCTGCAGTCCATCGAGATGGGCAAGGTTCGCGATTACAAGGACAACATCGTCTCCGGTAAGTTCAAGGGTCTTGCAGGCCTGCTGAAGATGAAGGGCGTAGAGGTTATCCCCGGCGAGGGTAAGCTGACCGCTCAGGACACCATCACCGTCGGTGGTGTTGAGTACAAGGGTAAGAACATTATCCTGGCATCCGGCTCGGTCTCCAAGACCTTCGGTCTGCCCATCGAGGGTCGCGTTCTGACCTCCACTGAGGCACTGGAGATGGACTACCTGCCCAAGAGCGCTATCGTGCTCGGTGGCGGCGTGATTGGTTGCGAGTTCGCATCCATGTGGAACGCTATGGGCGTTGACGTCACCATCATCGAGGGCCTGCCGAACCTGGTCCCCAACGAGGACCCGGCTATCATCAAGGTCCTGGAGCGTGCGTTCAAGAAGCGCGGCATCAAGTTCAACACCGGCACCCTCTTCGAGAAGGTTGAGCAGGACGCTAACGGTGCTAAGGTCACCCTGGCTGACGGCAAGGTCTTCGAGGCAGAGATCGTTCTGGTCGCTGTTGGTCGTGGCCCCAACACTGCAAACATGGGCTACGAGGAGCAGGGCATCCCCATGGACCGCGGCTTCGTCCTGGCTAACGAGCGTCTGCACACCGGCGTTGGCAACATCTACGCTGTTGGCGACATCGTCCCCGGCGTTCAGCTGGCTCACCGCGGTTACCAGCAGGGTATCTTCGTTGCTGAGGAAATCGCTGGCCTGAACCCCACCGTTGTTGAGGACATCAACATCCCCAAGGTCACCTTCTGTGACCCGGAGATCGCTTCCGTTGGTTACTCCGAGCCCAAGGCTAAGGAGAAGTTCGGCGCTGAGAACGTTGAGACCGCTGAGTACAACCTGGCTGGTAACGGCAAGTCCGCTATCCTCGGTGCTACCGGTATCGTGAAGGTTGTCCGCCAGAAGGACGGCCCCATCGTTGGTGTTCACGCTATTGGTAAGCGCATGGGTGAGCAGATTGGTGAGGCTCAGATGTGGGTTGCTTGGGAAGCATTCCCCGAGGACGTCGCTAAGTTCATCCACGCACACCCGACTCAGAACGAGTCCCTGGGTGAGGCTGCAATGGTCCTGAACGGCACCCCGCTGCACAGCGCATAAATTTTGCTGACTGGCGTTAGCGCGTCAGCTTAGTATTGACGACCGTTGGTCGTTAGCGGTTGCCGGGCGTATCCGCTGAACAACGCCCCTATCCGGATGCGCGTCGACGTGCTTCGATGCATGCGGCGCGCATCCGGGTCACCGCTCACATTTTTCTAGTTCAAGCATTCACAAGGAGAACGGGAAAGATTATGTCCCACACCGTAGTACTGCCCGCACTGGGCGAGTCCGTGACCGAGGGTACCGTTACCCGCTGGCTCGTTGAGGTCGGCGACACCATTGAGGTTGACGCACCCCTGGTTGAGGTTTCCACCGACAAGGTTGACACCGAGGTTCCCTCCCCCGTAGCAGGCGTTGTTGAGCAGATTCTCGTCCCCGAGGACGAGGACGTCGAGGTCGGCGCTGCTCTGGCTATCATTGGCGACGGTTCCGGCGCTGCTGCTCCGGCTGCTCCCGCAGCTGCTGAGGCTCCCGCAGCTCCCGCTCCGGTTGCTGAGGCTCCTGCTGCTCCCGCAGCACCCGCCGCTGCTCCGGCTGCTCCCGCAGCTGCTGCTGCAGGCATCGAGGTCGTACTGCCCGCACTGGGCGAGTCCGTCACCGAGGGCACCGTTACCCGCTGGCTGAAGGAAGTTGGCGAGCAGGTTGAGGTTGACGAGCCCCTGGTTGAGGTTTCCACCGACAAGGTT
>NZ_KV830305.1:834704-895253 GCF_001836735.1 Rothia sp. HMSC061D12
TGACACCGAGGTTCCCTCCCCCGTAGCAGGTACCCTGCTCGAGATCCGCATCCCCGAGGATGAGGACGCAGAGGTTGGCCAGGTTCTGGCTATCATCGGCGACGCTTCCGCTGCTGCTGCACCGGCTGCTCCCGCTCCGGTTGCTGAGGCTCCCGCAGCTCCTGCAGCACCCGCTGCTGCTCCGGCTGCACCCGCTGCACCCGCAGCTCCTGCAGCTCCTGCAGCTCCCGCTGCACCTGCCGCTCCGGCAGCTGCTGAGGGCGAAGCATACGTGACCCCGCTGGTCCGTAAGCTCGCTAAGGACAACGGCATCGACCTGTCCACCGTCAAGGGCACCGGTGTTGGTGGCCGCATCCGCAAGCAGGATGTTCAGGCTGCTATCGCTGCTAAGGGTTCCGCTGCTCCCGCCGCTGCTGCTCCCGCTGCAGCTGCTGCTCCGGCTGCTGGTTCCGCAAAGGCACCGCACACCTTCGAGGTTTCCCCCAAGCGTGGCACCGTCGAGAAGACCGCACGTATCCGCCAGGTTATTGCAAAGCGTATGCGTGAGTCCCTGGACATCTCCACCCAGCTGACCCAGGTCACCGAGGTTGACGTGACCCGCATCGTTCAGCTGCGTGCAAAGGCTAAGGACGGCTTCGCTGCTCGTGAGGGCGCTAAGCTGACCTTCCTGCCCTTCTTCGTCCAGGCATCCGCTGAGGCTCTGCAGCAGCACCCCGCTCTGAACGCTTCCATGACCGAAGACTACAAGCAGATCACTTACCACGGCTCCGAGAACATCGCTATTGCTGTGGACACCCCCAAGGGTCTGCTGGTTCCCGTCATCAAGAACGCTTCTGACCTGGGCATTGCTGGCCTGGCAAAGGCTATTGGCGACCTGGGTGGCCGCGCACGCACCGGCGACATCTCCCCCGAGGAGCTGTCGGGTTCGACCTTCACCATCACCAACATTGGTTCCTTCGGTGCACTGTTCGACACCCCGATCATCAACCAGCCGAACGTTGCAATCCTCGGTACCGGTTCCATCGTGAAGCGCCCCATGGTTGTTAAGGATGTTGACGGTAACGACGTTATCGCTATCCGCTCCATGTGCTACCTGTCCCTCACCTACGATCACCGCGTGGTCGACGGTGCGGACGCTGGTCGCTTCCTGCACACCCTCAAGACCCGCCTGGAGGAGGCAAACTTCGAGTCTGAGCTGGGTCTCTAAGACACCTGCATAGATTCAAGGAAGTTTCCTTGTGGCGGTGCCCTGATGGGTAACCGAGCGTAGCTCTCCGGGTTTTCCCGGACAGTGAGCAGAAGGCGGCGGTTCCATCCACTTCGGTGGGTGGGGCCGCCGCCTTTTGTTGTGTCCGCGTTTCTACGGTGTCAGTTACGCGGCGTCAGCTGCATGGTGTCAGTTACGCGGCGTCAGCTATGCCGGTACGGGTTCGGCGCGGGCTATCTCCCAGCCTTTCTCACCGCGGTGCAGGTCGAAGATGACTTTCTGGCGGGTGACGCCGTTTTCTTCGCTGAGTTTACGGGCATCCTGCTCAGTTTTATCGGCGCGGTAGCCGGGTGCGGAGACTACCGCCATAACGCGGATGTTCTCGCTGTCGCGGCTGAGTTCTTCGGCGGTGTCGACAGTGAGCTCTGCGCCGCCTCGGGCACGGCGTTCTTGGTTTCGCTGGTCGATCAGGGCTCGTAGAATCTGATCGCCCTGTGCGCTTTTATCCTGCGCGGTTGTATCCTGCGTGCTCTGATCCTGTGTTGCCGTGCCACCGGTCCCCTGCTCCCCCGCTGCGTTCACAGATTGAGCGGATACGGGCTGCGCCGTTGCCGGAGCGTTCTGCCCGTAGAGGGTGAACCCGAGAGGCAGCGCGATAGCCCCCAGTGCGAGCGCGGCAAGTCCCAGGCGTGCAGCCAGTCCCAGTCGCGCGGTGGGGCGGGTGAACGCACTGCGTAGCGCCGTCAGGCGGGATGTGCCCGTCGCCGCTGCGTTCTTTAGAGCGGGCGGCGCAGTCTCTGCGGGGTTCACAGTGGGGCTCAACGGCTTAGAACCTGCGGTAGCTGCTGGCTTCTTCATGCCCGGCTTCTTCACGTGTGGCAAACGTTCCGCCAGGTAGCGTTGCGCCTTTTGCGCCTTTGAGAGCTTCTGTACCGGCGCGGGCTCCACAGCTGCGGGAATTAGGGCGCGGGCTCGTTCTGAACAGCTCAGGTAGACGTTGAGCGGGCGAGGCGGCACCTCCTCCGCCAGGGCGACCACGGAGCTGAGCCCTGCGAGCGCCGCATCCTGGGTGGGTGCGTCCAGCAGGTATTCGAGGGCTCTGCCGAGGCGCTCAATCCACTCGCTGCTGGGTGCCCCATCGGTTGCAGTACCGACCACTCCCATGCGCTGTGAATCCATGCGCAGTGAGAGGGGTACGCGGGCGGCGGAGGGTTCCGGTGCGTGCCCGCAGGCGGCTTGCCAGAGCAGTGCCGCTGCGGAACGTGCGTAGTTGCCCCGAGCGGCGGTGAGCTGTTCCGTATCTAGAGGAGCCGCTTCACGATAGACGGCATCAGGTAGCAGGAGTTTGGGCACTCCGGCGGCGCTCAGAGCGATATATTCGGCGCTTAGTTCGGCGCGCCCCTCCCCCACCTTTTTGAGACTGCCGAGCGCCCGGTGCAGGGTGCGTGCCAGGGTCATGAGCTCGGCGGGTGTCAGGGCGCGAGCGCGCAGGAGCTTGTCAAGGGTGCCCGCATCGAGGGGCTCGTACCAGAGGCACAGCTGATCGGCGCTATCGGCGCTCTCACTAGTAACGGCGTGGAGCTTGGCGAGTCCGGGCGCGTTACGTAGAGCGGCGGCTACCTGCGGGGTCTGGACGTGCCTCTGGGCGGATGCATCCGTATTTTCCTCGAATCCGTACCCGTTGGCTGCCGCGCGCAGAGTGGGCGCGGCGGGAGCCAGCTGGGTGGAGGGAGCTACAGGGGTGGAGGGAGCAGGCGGGGCAGGCTGAGAAATGGTGCGCAGGGTGTAGCGTCCGGGGTGCGCGGAGGGTACGGAACGTACGGCGGGTGCGCTCTCGGTGGGTGCACTTGCGGTGGTTTCGCCCCGGTACTCGACAATCTGCAGGGTGGGTAGAGCCGGGTTGGCGATGCTTTCCAGAACGTGTGCTTCTTTGCTTCTCATACCATCATGTTATCAAATTACATCAAACAATATCTTTAAGCACACTAAAACAGTTCAAATACCCCAAAGAACCCCAAAGGTGAATTCAGGCATTTATCTGCTTATTCGCCCTTCCTCCCATTGAGCATACCCTCACGTAATATTCCGACGTGTTCGCTCATCACGTGATTCAGGGCGCCCTAATTTTCTTCCCTCCACCAGCAGTACTAAGGTAGAAAGTATGTCTGTGACGATTGAACGCGTGGGCTTCGCCCCGAACTATGTGAACTATGTTGAGTGCCTGGACGAGCAGTACCGCATCCACGATGAGGTGGCTAACCGCACCCGCCAGAATACGATTCTTCTGCTTGAGCACGAGGCAGTGATTACTGCCGGTAAACGCACCGAAGACCACGAGTACCCCGCAGACAAGTCCACCCCCGTCGTCAAGATTGACCGCGGCGGCAAGCTGACCTGGCACGGCCCCGGCCAGCTGACCGGCTACCCGATTCTGCGCCTGCCCGAGCCCATTGACGTGGTGGCGTATGTGCGCATTATCGAGGAAATCATCATTAACGTCCTTGCCGGTCTGGGCATTAAGGGTGAGCGCGTTGAGGGCCGTAGCGGCGTGTGGATTCTGGGCAACGGCATCACCCAGGACAAGAAGATCGCGGCACTGGGCATGCGCGTTTCCCGTAACACCACCATGCACGGCTTTGCGATTAACTGCTGCAACGACACCGCACCCTTCCAGCAGTTCATTCCCTGCGGCATTAGCGATGCGGGTGTTACCACTATTTCGGAGCAGCTGGGCCGCACCGTCACCCCCGCCGATATTTTGGAGCCGCTGGAGGCGGAGCTTCTGAAGTACCAGGACCGCCTGGCGGAGTCTTTCGAGCCCATTGCGGCGCAGGACTAAACGCAGGGTTAGACGCAGTCAAGAAGCATCGAACGGGCCGTACACGTAACGCGTCCGGCTTTGTTCGTCATATACGAAAATCAGTTTCACCTACGCCTGAGCGGGCGTAAAATAGAAGATGGCCCACCTGCACAGAGGGCACATCTAGACCAAGGAGAAGACTTTTGAGCACCGCACCTGAAGGACGCAAGCTACTGCGTGTGGAGGCCCGCAACGCTGAGGTTCCCATTGAGAAGAAGCCTCACTGGATTAAGACCAAGGCTATTGTTGGCCCCGAATACAACGAGATGCGCGAGCTGGCTCGCGGTCAGGGCCTGCACACCGTGTGTGAAGAGGCTGGCTGCCCCAATATTTACGAGTGCTGGGAAGACCGTGAGGCAACCTACCTGATTGGTGGTTCCGAGTGCACCCGTCGTTGCGACTTCTGCAATATTGCGACCGGTAAGCCCGTTGCTGTGGACTACGCTGAGCCGTTCAAGGTTGCTAAGAACGTTAAGGTCATGGGTCTGCGTTACGCTACCGTGACCGGTGTGGCTCGTGACGATCTGGAAGACGGCGGTGCGTGGCTGTACGCAGAGACCACCCGCCAGATTCACAAGATGTGCCCGAACACCGGCGTTGAGATGCTCGTGCCCGACTTCAAGGGTGTTCCCGAGCATGTTCAGAAGGTAATTGACGCTAAGCCTGAGGTGTTCGCGCACAACCTGGAGACCGTTCCCCGCATCTTCCGTCAGATTCGCCCGGCGTTCCGTTACGAGCGTTCCCTGGATGTTATTACCCAGGCTAAGGAAGGCGGCATGGTCACCAAGTCCAACCTGATTCTGGGTATGGGCGAGACCGATGACGAGATTTACGAGGCGCTGTGCGATCTGCACGATGCTGGCTGTGACATCATTACCCTCACCCAGTACCTGCGCCCCGGTCCGCTCTTCCACCCGATTGAGCGTTGGGTGAAGCCGCAGCAGTTCGTGGACTTTGCGAACATGGCTGAGGAGATTGGTTTCGCTGGCGTTATGGCGGGCCCGATGGTTCGTTCTTCGTACCGTGCAGGTCGCCTGTGGGCTCGTGCAATGCGCAAGAACGGCTACCCGATTCCCGAGAACCTGGCTCACATTGAGGGTGAGGGTGCAGCCCTGCAGGAAGCCTCCTCTCTGGTGGCTGCAGGCTACTAAGCCTTTTCAGAATCTTTCTGAGAGCGTTGAGGCTCCTCGAACCCGGTTTCGTCCGGTGTTCGGGGAGCCTCCCCTTATGCCCCGTCCCTTGTGTGGGTAGGGTAAACTAGAAAAATTGCAGGCATACACTGCATCGTTACGTCACTATGGTTCCGTGAGCGTTTGAGGCGCTTCGGGACCGCGGAAGAACCAGCCGAGGAAGAATCGTGGCAGATAAGCGCGAAGAGAAGAAAAAGAAGAAGGAACGCACTCCGGGCACTTTCGCCCAGATGAAGCAGGTCTACCAGATGACCAAGAAGTCCGACCCGAATATCGGTTGGATTCTGAGTCTGTCGGCTCTGGGTACCCTTTTGGTTTTCCTCCTC
Source organism: Rothia sp. HMSC061D12 (assembly GCF_001836735.1). Classification (NCBI taxonomy): domain Bacteria; kingdom Bacillati; phylum Actinomycetota; class Actinomycetes; order Micrococcales; family Micrococcaceae; genus Rothia; species Rothia sp. HMSC061D12. The sequence continues at coordinate 840,288 of NZ_KV830305.1, forward strand.
ATCGGTATTGCCCTGAATAACTGGATTACTTTCCTGATTCTGGGTCTGGGCGTTGCCGCTATTGTGGTGATGCTTCTGCTGGGTCGCCGCGCGCAGACTGCGGCTTTTGCTCAGATTGAGAACCAGCCCGGTCGTAGTGGTGCGGCGATGAACTCGGTGCGCCGCGGCTGGATTGTTGAGGAGCAGCCTGTTGCTGCGAACCGTAACCAGGATCTGGTGTTCCGTGCGCTGGGCCGTCCCGGTATTGTGCTGGTGACCGAGGGCCCTCACAGCCGTGTGAACTCGCTGGTGAACACTGAGAAGAAGCACCTGGCTCGTGTGGCTCCCGGCGTTCCGGTTCATGTGATTGAGACCGGTCACGATGAGGGTCAGGTTGAGCTCAAGGACGTTGTGAAGACCATGAACAAGCTTCCGAAGGCTCTGACTCAGCAGGAGATGCAGGTTGTTTCGGGTCGTCTGAGCACCCTGAACACTATGCGTAACCCGATGAACGGTCTGCCGAAGGGTGTTGACCCGATGCGTGCACGCCCCGACCGTCGTGCGATGCGCGGCCGCTAAGCGAGGCGCTGATATAAGGTTTTGAAGGCTCCGGCTCTTCCCCTGTGGGAGGGCCGGAGCCTTTTGTTACGCCCGATTATTGGACTGCTACTGGCGCTGCTACTGGCGTTGCTACGGGCTCTGCTACTGCCCTTGATGCGGGGCGTTAGCGGCTACGCTGTGTTTCGTGAGGCAACCAAAATGTAACTCCTTTCCAGGATTTGTAACATTACCGAAACACGATAGTCACGCACGCGCAAAAAATAACCACTATGCTTGATATGTCACAGGGTTTTGCCCGCGGCCAAAAACTAAACCAAAGACTGAATGTGATGAGGGAAGATACCCTCCTGCACCGTCAGTCGAACAAGGAGCAGTCCTCATGTTTACCAGCCCCCAGGAAGTTCTCGACTTTATCAAGAACGAAGAAGTAGTCTTCGTTGATATCCGATTCACCGACATGCCCGGCGTGCAGCAGCACTTCAACCTGCCCGCCAAGGCGATTGATGACGATTTCTTCGTCAACGGCCAGCTTTTTGACGGCTCCTCCATTCGCGGCTTCCAGGGCATTGCTGAGTCCGACATGCAGCTGATCCCCGATGTTCAGTCCGCATACGTTGACCCCTTCCGCATTGAGAAGACCCTGGTCATCATCTGCTCCATCGTGAACCCCCGCACCGGTGAGCCCTACCACCGTGACCCCCGCGGCGTTGCTGAGCGCGCCGAGGCATACCTGCAGTCCACCGGCATTGCAGACACCGCGTTCTTCGCATCCGAGGCTGAATTCTTTGTCTTCGAGGACGTCCGCTACCAGGTTGAGCCGAATTCTGTGTTCTACAAGATTGACTCTGACGAGGCTCCCTGGAACACCGGCCGCAAGGAAGAGGGCGGCAACCTGGGCAACAAGACCCCCGTCAAGGGCGGCTACTTCCCCGTCTCCCCCGTCGACAAGCAGGCTGACCTGCGTGACGCAATGTGCGTAGCAATGGACGAGGTTGGCCTCGAGGTTGAGCGTAGCCACCACGAGGTGGGCGCAGCCGGCCAGGCAGAGATCAACTACAAGTTCGACACCCTCACCAAGGCTGCTGACGACCTGCTGAAGTTCAAGTACGTCATCAAGGGCACCGCAGACGCATGGGGCAAGTCCGTGACCTTCATGCCCAAGCCCGTCTTCGGCGACAACGGCTCCGGTATGCACTGCCACCAGTCTCTGTGGCAGAACGGTGAGCCCCTGTTCTACGACGAGCGCGGCTACGCTAACCTCTCTGACACCGCACGCTGGTACATTGGCGGTCTGATTGAGCACTCCTCCGCTGTTCTGGCGTTCACCAACCCGACCGTGAACTCTTACAAGCGTCTGGTTCCCGGCTACGAGGCTCCCATCAACATGGTGTACTCGCAGGGTAACCGTTCCGCCGGTATCCGCATCCCGATTACCGGCACCAACCCGAAGGCTAAGCGTCTGGAGTTCCGTGCACCGGACCCCTCCGCTAACCCCTACTTCGCATTCGCTGCTCAGCTGATGGCTGGTCTGGACGGTATCCGCAACCGCATTGAGCCGCCGGCACCGATTGACAAGGACCTGTACGAGCTGCCCGCCGAAGAGGCTAAGGACATCAAGAAGGCTCCGGCTAACCTCGAGGAGGCTCTGGCTGCTCTGGAGGCTGACCACGACTTCCTGCTCGAGGGCGGCGTCTTCACCGAGGACCTGATTCAGGCATGGATCGATTACAAGCGTAAGAACGAGCTGGAGCCGCTCTCGCTGGTTCCGCACCCGCTTGAGTACCAGCTGTACTACGGCGTCTAATCTTTCTTCCTGAACGGTGCCCCTTGTAGGGGGGTGCGTTCTGGAGAACAGACAACGGCCTATATGTTCCTTTAGGAACGTATAGGCCGTTGTTGTGTCTGCTGGAGTATCTCTGCGGACTTCTATCTTGCTGTAGCACTTTTGGCGACAGTACGTGTCCAATATTTTTATGCCTCGATGGGTCTTGCGCGCTTTAGTTGCGCTTAGAGCGGCTCTAAGGGCTAAGCTGTTGGTGCTGGCGTTCCCTCCCTTTTTGTCGTGCAACCGGAGGGAACGCCAGTCTATTTTTATGTCCTCGTGCCGGTGCCTGCTTTCAGCGGGCTAGAGGTCACATCATAAGATGTTGGCCCACTGACCGGTAGATATGTTCGCAGGCAGGCGTACAATGAAAGTGTGTGCGCCCGGCCGGCGGCACCTACGAATTCCGCGAGAAACGACACCGAACGCCGTGTTCTCACCGACGCCCTTCCCCTTTTTAGCATCAGCTAGGGCGAGTATCGCCGATGACCGACCGACCCGTCTGACGCCGCATCCACTGTAACGAGGAGAAATCTCATGGCATATCAGCCGACCATCCTAAACGGTGAAACTGTTTTCCGTAACGAAGTTTTTCAGACCGGCCTCATGTCCCAGCTGCTGGACGGCATTTACGATGGCGAGATGACCATCGGTGAGCTCCTGAGCCACGGCAACTTCGGTGTGGGTACCTTCAACGGCCTCGACGGCGAAATGGTCGTCCTCGACGGCGTCTGCTACCAGGTGCGTCACGACGGCTCCGTATCCCTGCCGGACCTGCGCCAGCAGACCCCCTACGCCGTGGTCACCAACTTCGTGCCCATGATTAAGCGTGAACTACCGCAGAACCTGCTCCGTAAGTCTGCTTCCCAGATTCTGGATGACTTCACCGTCTCCAAGAACTACATGTACGCCGTCAAGATTTACGGCGACTTCGAGTGGGTCCGCACCCGCACCGTCATCAAGCAGGAGAAGCCCTACCCGAAGATGGTCGCCGCCACCGAGAACGAGGACATCGTCCAGTTCGACAACGTAACCGGCACGATCGTTGGCTTCCGCACCCCCATCTACGAGCAGGGCATTTCGGTGCCCGGCTGCCACGCCCACTTCATCGACGATAAGCGCGTTCAGGGCGGCCACGTGGTCGACTTCAAGCTGCGCTCCGCAAAGGTCGAGATTTGCCCCGGCACCGGTCTGCAGCTGCACCTGCCGCTGACCCCCGAGTTCTCCTCCGCTAACCTCTCCCCCGAGGACCTGGCTGACCAGATCTCCAAGGCTGAAAAGCACTAAAATTCTCGCCCGTTTGGGTATAACGACGAAGGAGCCGCCCTCTACTGTTCTGTAGAGGGCGGCTCCTTCGTTGTTTATAGGCGCTGTAAACGGCGCTTACGCCTCGGGCACGAACTCGCCGTGGCCGCGCTCGCGCAGGGCTGCGCGGACCTTCTCGGCGGCCGCATCCAGCTCTTCGGCGGTAGCATCCTTCTTGGCGTTGGCGGGGTCGTAGTCAGCCATGCCGTCAGCCGGGAACAGGTGGATGTGGGTGTGCGGAACGTCGAAGCCCGCAATCATCAGAGCCACACGGTCCTTATCGAATGCCTGATCCAGGGCACCCGAAATCTTGTGCGCCACAGCGAACAGGTGGGCAGCCAGCTCCTCGGGCAGGTCGGGCCAGCGGTCAATCTCAGCGCGGGGAACCACCAGCAGGTGACCTTCCGACAGTGGCATGATGTCGAGGAACGCCACGCACTGATCGTCCTTCCAGACGAAGCGGCCGGGAATCTCGCCGTCAATAATCTTGGTAAAAATCGTGCTCACAATAATCTCCTTCATGCGCCGTCGTCGGCGCGTTTGAAGCTCAACGTTCAGGCTTACGCCTCAACCTCAATGCTCTCGCCGGGGTTCAGGTGCTTCAGCTCCGTGCCGTACTTCGCACCGAAGTTCGTCACCAGGCCCTCAATAATGCCGGTGCCGTTCTGGTTGATCATGCCGTTGTGAATCGGAACCACACGCTGCGCGCCGGTTGCAATCACAAAATCAATGACTTCCTGAACCTTCGACCAGGGTGCGTGAATCGGCACCAGCACGGTCTGCGCCTTCACACGGTGGGGCACCACAAGGGAGTCACCCGGGTGGTACACGGCACCATTAATCAGGTAACCAATATTTGCGATGGTCTGAATCAGCGGGTGAATCAGAGCGTGCTGACCGCCGTAAGTCTTCACCTCAAAACCGGGGACGCTGAACTCAGAATCGGAGGAAACAACGGTAACCTCGGCAGCGGGTACAGCCTCCTTGATAACCTGGGCGACAGCCTCGGGCGCCCAAATCTTCAAGGGGTTCTGCGACTCGGCACGCTCAGCAATCAGCGACAGCACCGACGGACCATCAAAATGGTCCGGATGCGCGTGGGTCACGAACAGGTAATCGGCGCCTTCCAGCGCGGTGGCATGCTCGCCTTCAGCGGCAAAATTGCCGGGGTCAAGAACGAGGGTGCGCCCCTCATTCTCAAGGCGGATACATGAGTGGGTGTACTTCGTCATCTTCATAGTTTCAGTCTACCGCGAACCCCAACCGCTCCCTCGCGGCGGCTTCAGTTTTTGAGATAAGCCGCAAATCAACCACCTTTTGAACGCCTCTAGTGTAAAGTCGTAAGACAAGATCGACCACACAATGGGGCGGCCCTCCGCCCCGAAAGGTTCAGCAATGGACACTCATATTCCCGTACGGAGAATTACGAAGCCCGCCGAAGCCCGAAATACCCGCCAGCGTCGCATCATCAAGGCGACCATGGAAGAGCTCGGCGATTTCATCTCAGCACAGGATCTGCACCTGACCCTCGCGAACCGCAAGGAACAGGTCTCTCTCGCAACCACCTACCGCGTGCTGCAGTCGCTGGCTAACGCCGGTGAGCTGGACTCGGTCAAGGGCGTTGAGGGTGAGACCCTGTACCGCCACTGCCAGGTAAAGGACCATCACCACCACCTGCTCTGCCGCCGATGCGGCACCGCCATTGAGCTGGAAGCACCCGCCCTCGAGGACTGGGCACTGGCCATGGGCAAGCAGCACGGCTTCTCGGAGCTGGAGCACGTGGTTGAAGTGACCGGTTACTGCCCGGACTGCACTTTGGCACGTCGCGAGGAAGAATCGCAGGGCGGCGCTGCACGCTAACGTTGCAGGCTAAGCCGCAACCTCTAAGCCCCTCAATCTGAGGAGCTCTCTCTCCCCCCCCCCCACCGGGGAAAACCTTCTCAACGAAGGATACGGCGCCTTCAAAAATCTTCGACGCCGCTACAGCACGACACACAGGGCATCTGGACAAGGCAACATAACGCCACACAGGTTGCGCCCGCATTGCGCACCGGGTACATGACCCGTAGCGCTAACACAGCACGACAGCGAAAGAGCCCCACCTCATTCCCGAGGTGGGGCTCTTTCTATAGGTCTTATGCCTTCTCAGCCAGCTGGCGGCCCGACGCGCTATGGCGGCGCTTCACGCCACCAATCATACGGCACACCACGTAAATCAGGAAGGAAATGCTGGTCACGTAGGGGCTAATCGGCAGCGAACCGGCAAGAGCCAGCAGAATACCGCCCACAATGGACGCCTCCGCGAACAGCACCGACAGAATCAGGGTGCGCACCGGAGAGGCAGTCACCTGCATCGCCGCAGCCGCCGGAGTAATCAGCAGCGCCAGCACCAGCAGCGAACCGACCACCTGCACAGACAGCGCCACAGCAATACCCAGAATCACCATGAACACCAGGGACAAAAAGCGCATCGGCACGCCCTTAGCGCGCGCGACCTCCGGGTCCAGGGAGGCGAAGCTCAGCGGACGCCACACCATCACCAGCAGGCTGATAATAACCACCGCACCAATAATCATGGTGTGCAGCTGGTCGGCATCCACGGACACGATCTGACCGGTCAGCAGACCGAACTTATTCGCGCTACGGCCCTGGTACAGGGAGAGGAAGAGAATACCCAAGCCCAAGCCGAACGGCATGAGTGCACCAATGACCGAGTTCGAATTGCTCGCCTTAGAGCCCAGAAAGGCAATCAGCAGAGCCGAGGCAATCGAACCGACCATGGAGCCGGTCACCACGTCATAGCCGAGCAACAGGGCAAGGGCGGCACCCGCGAAAGACATTTCAGAGACGCCGTGCACCGCAAAGGCGTGGTCGCGCATCATCACGAAAATGCCGACGAAACCACCGATAATGCCTAGCACAGCGCCAGCAAAAATGGAGTTCTGCAGCATCTGCAGCAGCTCGCCGTAGCGGTCAAAAACGAAGATACGGGAGAGCAAATCATTCTGTGCGGCGGCAACCGGTGCCAGAGCGGGGAGGGAAGCAAGAATGGTCATCGAGTGGTTCCTCCCGGAATGTGTAGAGTGCGCTGCGGTTCAGAAAGACCAGACTTCAGGTGGGAACCGTGAATGTTCTGGTCGGTGCCCTCAATATGGCAGTGGTCGCTGGCGTGAGTCTCACCCACCACCACGTAACGGCCATTAGACTTGAGCACGCTCACCGGGGTTCCGTACAGGGAAGTGAGAGTCTCACTGGTCATGACCTCTTCCACCGAGCCGACCGTGAAACGACCGTTTGCCAGGTAGAGCACGCGATCCACATGCTCAATGATGGGGTTGATTTCGTGGGTCACGAACACCACCGCCACGCCGCGTTCACGGTTGAACCGGTGAATCAGCTCAGCCACCGCGTACTGGTGGTTGAGGTCCAGGGAGAGTAGCGCCTCGTCAGCCAGCAGAATCTTCGGGTCGTTCGCGAGCGCCTGGGCGATACGCAGACGCTGCTGCTCACCGCCGGAGAGCAGACCCACCGGCACGTTCGCGTATTCGGTCGCGCCGACGGCTTCGAGGAGTTCGTCAACCTTGGCGCGGTATTTGCGGCCGTGCAGGCGGATGCCCCAGCGGTGCCCGTCCACGCCAAGTCCCACGAGGTCGCGGGCGCGCATCGGGGTGGAGGTGGGGATGGACTTCTGCTGCGGTACGTAGCCGACGCCGGCGTTGCCCAGGCGTGCGGGTTTGCCGAGCACGGAGATTTCGCCGGCGTTGAGTCCGGTCAGGCCGAGAACGACTTTGAGGAAGGTGGACTTGCCGGAGCCGTTGGGTCCAAGCACGGCGAAGTATTCGCCTGCGCCGATGTCGAGGGTTAGATCTTTCCAGAGGGTGCGGGCCCCGAAAGCGAGGCTACCCCCGCGAATGGAAATCGCGGGGGCGGCACCGTTATTGTTGTCAGTCACTTAGGAGAGCGCCTTTTCGAGGTTGCTGACGTTGGTCTTCATCCATGCCAGGTAGTTGGTGTTCTCCGGCAGGGTTTCGGTGAAGGATACGTAGTTCACCGAGGCGTCCTTAGCTGCCTGCAGCACCTCGTTGGTCTGAGAGGTGGAGGTCTGCTCGTTGTAGGCGAGCAGCTGGACCTTCTTCTCGGTGACCATGTCCTTGGTTTCCTTCAGGACGAGTGCGGGGACGTCGTTGCCGGCTTCGGCTGCCTCAGCGAATTCGCTGGGGGTTGCGTTCTCTGCGCCGGTGGAGGAAATCAGGTAGTCCGGCACGGGCTCGGTAGACAGGTACTTCTTGCCTTCACCGGCGATTGCCTTGGCGGTGGTGTCCAGTGCGTCCAGTTCCTTGGAGAAGGTGGATGCGTTGGTGCGGAACGCCTCAGCGTGTGCGGAGTCGAGGCCTGCGAGCTCTTCAGCGATCTTCTGGGCGACCTTCTTCATGGTTTCGAAGTCGTACCAGAGGTGCTCGTTAAACTCGTGTGCGTGGGCGTGGTCGCCGCCGTCTTCGTGGTGTTCGCCGCCGCGGTGGTCCTCGACCAGGTGGGTGTATTCGGCGTCGGTGAGCTTGCCGCTGACCTTGACCGCGTTCACGATCTTCTGGGAGGCGTTGTCCTTGCCTGCGAGGTCTTCGAGGAACAGGTCGTAGCCTGCGCCGTTGATGACGATCAGGGATGCGTCCTTTGCCTTGAGGCGGTCGGCGCTGGTGGCTTCGTAGGAGTGGGGGTCGGTGCTGGTGGAGGCGATGAGCGCGGTGACCTCAATGTAGTCGCCGCCAACCTGCTTGGCGATGTCTGCGTAGACGTCGGTGGAGGCGACGACCTTCACCTTGCCGTTGTTGGAGCCAGCCGAGGAGGACGAACCGGAGGAGGTCTTGTTCTCGGTTGCGCAGCCTGCCAGTAGCAGGGAGGACGCGGCGAGTGAGCCCATTGCGGTGAGGAAGTGCTTGCGGGTGATCTTCGGGTGCGACATGAGGGCTCTCTTTCGGTTCGTTCTAGTCTGTAGGTTCCTTAACTACATCATGCGCACACCCGTATAAACAACTCTTTATAATCCAGCGCCCAAAAATAAGACTGGCATAAACGGGTATTCAAACGGCTAAATCACCGAAAAACACCAAGTCAAGCGAAAATCAACCACCGGCATATACCAGTGAGAGATGCCGCCAATATCGGAGAAAACAGGTGCCCAAAGTAGTGAGTAAATAGTGACCTCACGCCACCAACCCCTCCAACGCCTCAGCAAACGCCGCAGAATTCGACCGCGCCACATACGCCTGCCGCGTCATAGCCTCCGACGCATGACCCAACTGCACCGAAGCCTCCGACAATCCCAACACTTGATCAAGATGCGTCGCCGTCGTCTTCCTCAGCACATGCCACGTCACCCACTCCAACCCAGACCCAGCCAAAGCCTTCTTCAACTGAGCACGACTCGAGTTGTACTTCAACGGAGCGCCCCTAAACTCAAACACGAACACGGCACTAGCCGCGGCTTGCGCTCGCCGCCTCTGCAGCACCTTCAGCACGAACGCCGGCACCTGCAGGGTCCTTGATTGATGGGTCTTCGTCTCCGCCTGCCAGCCAGCACCATGAATCAACGTGCCGTTCACGGTCACCGTGCCAGCGTCCAGATCAACGTCTTCCCAGCGCAGGCCCGTGCCCTCGCCCCAGCGGCAGCCCGTGCCCAGCAGAACATCCACCAGGTCAGCCAAATCACCAGAGACCAGCGACCGGAGCTGCTGAACCTGTTCCAAGCTCAGCGCCTGCACCGTCTTCTTTGTCCCCTTCACCGGCCTCGTCGACAGTACAGGGTTATACGGCACCGCGCCCAGACGCACCGCCTCATCAAAAATCATGCGGAGCACCAGGCGCCGATTATGGCGCGCAGACGGGGCAGAAACAGACCCCAAATACGAATCCAAACCACCCGCCGTCGCCTCTCGCAACTGCAGCGAACCCAAATCACGACTCACCGCCGTCGCCAACAGCCTATAGTTCCTCACCGTATTAGTCGACAATGAAGAATCCAGGCCACCCAGCCAACGCTCAGCCGCATCACGAATCGTCATGCTCGCATTCACCGACTGACCAGCCGCCGGCAGACTCGACAGCTTCAGCTTCAGCTTAGTCTCAGCCGCCGCACGAGTCGCCGCCTGCGCCGTCACATCACGACGCACCCCACGCTCATCACGAAAATACGTCCGCGCCCGCCACGTCTTCGCCCGCAGGCGCCGCACAGTAATCACACCATGCGACCCAATAGGCAACGGATCCCTCACCATCTTTCTCCTTTCCTCCCCTCCAACCACGCAGAGAGAATCCTCGGGGTAACATCCAAATCAGCCGCCGCAGCAGACAACGAATCAGGCGACACAGCCAACGCCGTCCGCACCGCCACAGGATCAAGAAGCCAGCCGGCGGCGGTCAGGTCTGCCCTGCGCTCGCGCTTGCGCGCGGCAACGTCGTCGATGGGGGCGTGAGTGTCGCCGTTGACGGCGTGGGCCAGTTCGTGTGCGATGACGCATCGGCGCTGGCGGTGTAGTAGCCCTGGGCTTGCGAGAATCGTCCTTGTTGTCTCGTCCCAGAGCGCTAGTGTGCCTGCAGGTAGGCAGGCGTCAATGATGCGGATACCAAGCTGGCTCGCATGCGTTTCGGGGTCATATGGAATTTGGTTCATGAAGTTCAGTGAATTGCCGGGTGCGCTATCCCTTTCTTCGCGCCCGCGGGTTGTCGTTATGCAGTCCAGTTGCCGTCGTCGGTAACGACATCGTCGGCAGGGTGCGCGGCGAGGCGGTAGCCGGCCTTGGTTGCTGCCTCAGCGCGGGCAAGAATCTGCGCTGCCAATTCTTTGTCGGACATGAAAGAAGTCTCAGCTGCTTGTTCTACACGCAGAGCCTTTTCCGCATCACGTACAACGGTAGAAGGCTCAACACCAAGAGCCTTACAGATACGATCTAACTCATTTGTGTTGAGAGGGGAATCGAGCTTGTAGAGAGTGAGGCTGATTCGGTTTCGGCTCACTTCTGCTGCTTCTTCAAGGTCTTGTATTGTCATGCCACGGCGTCCCATCCATGCACGAAGCTCTTGGTTGAGCTTCTTGCTGAACTGGTTTGCGGGTCCAATTGCTTTACGTCCCATGGCTATATAGTACAAAAATTTTGAAAAATTTCCCAATATCATCTTGACATTCTCTAAATAGGGAATGTAAGGTGTTGATACAACCCATGAAAGGAGGAATATGGATAACCTTGCACGGACTGTTCGAGAGAATATTAGCCTTGCACTTGCAAAAACGGGGACTACACAGCTAGACCTACAGGCTGGCACTGGTATTTCGAAGAGCAAGATTAGCCGCGTACTTGCCGGTGAATCAATTCTGAACTCTATCGAGATTTACCAGGTTGCCTTGTTCTTCTCAGTGGCTCCCAACTGGATGTACACCGAGCATCTTCAGGAAGTCGCTTTGAGTCTATAAATTTTTGCCCATCTTTCTCTAAATAGGGAAATCCCTCAAAGGAACATCATGCTAACCATCCCCCACGAGGGACTAACCATCTGGTCCCCCGACGAACTAGCCGAGGCTCTCGGCGTTTCCGCCGCCACCCTCGCCGATTGGCGAACGGCACGCACCGGGCCAGAGTTCATCCGAACCACCACGGGACAGCGCGGAGGGCGCGTCTACTACACCTCAACCGCAGTAACCGCCTGGCTGAGCAAGCTACCTGTCACTCACACCAACAACTAAGGAGCCAGTAATGAACCCGCATGAAGAGCCTCTCTTCTCACCCGAAGAGAACAACACGCTCCAAGAAATCGGAGAAAGAACCCTCCGCGTGATCCGGCAGATCGCCGCGGGGATGCACCTAGGCAACGTCGAAGTGGCTATCACCTACGACTCCAGCATCGACGTCAAAGAATTCACCATCCGAGGGCTCCTTTTGCCTCTCTCACCAGAGGAGGAGGAAGAGGAGCGAAAGAAGAGGGAGGAAAGGGTTCGTAAGTTACTCGACCAATTGAAGCAGGTATAACCGCACCACCCAGGAAGGACTACACAATGACCGCCAAGACCAAGCGCGACCGCGCAGCAGGCCGCCAGCACCGCCACACCGCAATCCAAACCATCGTCAACAACCACCAAGGCATCATCGACGACATCGCCAGCATCGACAACAACATCGCCGCCCTGCAAGAGAGGACATGCGACCTCGGCAACAGGGTCGACAGCTGGTACACCAAGCTCAACCAAGCCAACAAAGACGCCCTGGCAAATGTCGCCTACACCATGCGGTGCGTCGTCGAGAACGAACGTAAGGCAGCCGAAGTTGAAGCCGCCGTCGGCATCCTCCAGGAGTCCAGCAAGGAACACCAGACAGGCATCGCCATCCTCAACCACACCAGCAAGGAACACCAGGAAGCCATCGCCCAGCTCATCGCCTACACCAACAAAGTGCACGGCAAGCAGACCGCACTCAACCAGGAAATCAACCTCCTGCAGGCAGAAATGGACGACACCAACCGCCGTCTCTTCCAGCTCGCCTGGATCACTGTCGGCCTCTGGGCAATCGCCGCCCTCACCATCTTCGCCTACCTCATCACCACCCACTAAGGAACCCCCCGACCATGGACACCGCAACCCTTCGTGCCGCACGCGCCCTCGTCTGGGCATGCGTCGCCGCGTCCATCCTCATCACAGGTATCGGCACCGCACAGGAAGACATTGCCCTGCGCGCCATCATCTTCACCGCCGCACTCATCCCCGCAGCCGCCGCAATCCTCATCGGCTCATTCATCCACGACCACACCACAGGAGACACCAACAATGGCTAACCCCGACCTGCCTCACAAGACCGCATACGAAGCCTGCAACCCCAACCACAACCTCATCTCCGAGGTGCAAGTCGCCGAGGACGAAGGCATCAAGATTCAGACGCTCCGCCAGTACTCGCACGCCTCCATCAAGGCCGCCGTGGGTACCCGCCTCGACCCGGTCTGCAAGGATGAGGCAGGTATCCGCTGGTACGTCAGCGAAGACGTCGCGGCGTGGAAGGTCAAGCGTGCCGAGACCAAGGCGCGCTGCCGAAACCACATGCAACTGCCATACCGCCGCCGCTAACCCCGCCCTCAGCAAATCAGGAAAAGAAACACCACCATGGGACACATCGCAGATAGCCTCCCGCACCCCAACGACTGGGAGGGAGAGAAGCCCCTCTACTCGGCAGCCGAAGCCGCCGTATTCCTCGGCGTCAAACCGCTCACCATCACCAACCGCGTCTACCGGCGCACACTCACCCCAGTTGCGTGGAGCAAAGACACCGGGTACTGCTTCACCCGCGCCACTCTCGACCACGCGCTCTATCGCGCCGAGAAAGCCCTCCGTCAAAAGCGCGAGTACCGGCACATCATCCCCAGCAAAGAGCAACTCACCCCGCCCCGCTTGAAGCGCTCCAGCATCGACTGGAACAACCCCTACGAAGGAAGGAAATAACCATGCCCACCATCTTCTCCGGCGTTGAAAACCGCATCGCCCAAGCCGCCCGCATCACCACCACCGTCAACGCCCTCAACGAAGCCAACGAGGCACTCGACGCCAAAGTGAACGCGGCACTCTCCCTGTCCGTGCTCGCCGCAACTGTCAGCCTCATCGCACTCAAGAGGCGGTAAAACATCATGGCTGTCAAGAAACTCTGCGGGGCATGCGGGCAGGATGCACTAGAACGCAACCCCAACTGCGCAGCCTGCGGCAACAGGCACGCACGCTGGTGCAGGGCAGGCGACCCCCGAGGCATCCCCACACCCCGCAAAAACGTCTGCGCCGCCTGCGGGCAACCCGCCCACCAAACCAACCCCGACTGCAAAACCTGCATCAAACGCGAACAACGGCGTGCTAAAGCAGAAGGCCGCGAACCCTGGATTCCCTTCATGACCACGAAGGCGATGGCGGCGCCCCCAGTACCCGTCACCACGCTCACCACAGCGCGTGACGTCCACAACCACGAGGTTCTCACCGGCTGGCTCACCGCCCGCCGCAACCGCCTCAACCCCACCCGAAAGAAGGAGAAAGAAATGACCACCCACACCACCCTCACCGGCGCAACCATCACCGACGAACAGCTGCAGGCACTCGCCCTCGAACTCGTCAACATCCAGGCAGACATCGCCCACCTCAAGGAAGAAGCCGCCAAGATCGAGGCGACCCTCAAGGCCCTGCCGAACGGCAAGTACACCTGCGGCGACGCGACCCTCACCGTCTCCCACCCCCGCCGATTCAACGAGAAGAAATTCGTCGAAACCTACCCGGTCGAGTCGTTCCCGCAGTTCTACCAGACCGTGCGCAAGGTCGATTTGAAGACCCTCGCCCCGGCGCTGAAGGACCAGTTCGCCGAGGACTCCACCGCACGCCTCACCATCCGCTAACCACCCATAGGAAGGAAACGCACGTTGGTTAACCCCACCATCGCCAAACCCCCAGCAGGGGCAGGGCAAGCCGATTCGTTCGTCGCAGACCTCACCGTCGCAGGCATCATGAACGTTATTACTGACTCCATCACCGCCCACCCCCGCAGCCTCCAAAAACGCATCGGCCCCTCCGAAATCGGCATGGACTGCACCCGCCGCCTCATCCACAAACTCGCCGGAGACACCGAACCAGACCGCGGCATCGCATGGAAACCCACCGTCGGCACCGCCTGCCACACCCAAATGGAGGCGTGGTTCGGCGCCCACAAGGACGAAGGGTACCTGGTCGAGCAGCGTGTCACCGTCGGCCAGATTGGCGGCGTAGACATCACCGGCTCCACCGACCTGTTCAGCGTCAACGACCGCACTGTCATCGACTGGAAATTCGTCGGCCCGGCGATGCTCAAAAAATATAAGGCTTCCGGCCCCTCCAACCAGTACAGGGTGCAGGCGCACCTCTACGGCACCGGCTGGGTCAACGCCGGGTACGAGGTGGAGCAGGTCATGATCGCGTTCCTACCCCGTGACGGTGAGCTCGGCGACGCCTACTTCTGGTGGGAACCCTACCAGCCCGAAATTGCCGAAGCTGCGCTCGCTAAGGCAAACCAGCTGGTCACCCTCATCAACGCAATCGGCGAGGACGCCACCTTGGCGATGTACCCGCTCTGCAATGAGAGGTTCTGCCCCTGGTGCCCTGCCGATAAGGCGAAGCAGAACGCCACCATCTAACCCAATTTTTCAAACCCCTTCTGAAAGGAAACAAACACCATGTCCGCTTTTGATTTCTTCGCACCGCGCGCCTCCCACTCCTGGAAGTTCACCAACCCCGGCGACACCCACACCGGCACCATCACCGAGGTCAGCGACGCACGCCAGGCGACCGAGTTCGGTTCCAACGAGCCCGCGTTCTGGGACCGTGAGAAGACCCGCCCGAAGATGCAGGTCGCAGTCACCTTGGACACCGCCGAGCGTGACCCGCAGGACGCTAACGATACCGGCAAGCGCACCCTCTGGGTTGTTGAGGACGGCCGTTCCGGCTCCATCCTCTCCGCCATTCGTCAGGCAGTGCACCAGGTGGGCGCAGGCACCATCGACATTGGCGGCCAGCTGACCGTGACCTTCTCTGGTTTCGACCCCAATTCGAAGAACCCGGCGAACCCGCGCAAGGTCTACAGTGCTTCCTACGTTCCGCCGGCACCGGCTGGTGGCATGTTCACCAACCAGGCAGCGGCACCGGCTCCTGCTGTTCCTGCACAGCCTGTAGCGGCACCTGCAACCCCTGCACCGGTCCCCGCCGTACCCGACGCAGTACGCCAGGCAGTCACCGCCCTCATCGGCACCGGCCAGGCTGACGAACAGATCGCCGCAACCCTCGCCGGAACCGGCCTGCCCGTCACCGCAGAAACCGTCGCCACCATCCGCGCCGCCGCCGCATAGCGCCGCACACCCAACCCAACCAACCAGTGCCCCGCGCAGGTTCTTCCACACACCAACCGCGCGGGGCACACCCCCCACCAAGCCAGCCCACCTGAAAGACAACACGCCATGGGAACCCCCGTCACCCTCGAAACCGCCCTCCACCTACGCAACCACCGCCTCTCTATCATCCCCACCCGCCCCGACGGCACCAAAGCACCCGCCCTACCCTGGAAGGCCTACCAGACCGCCCCCGCACCCCTAGCCGAAATCAACGAATGGTACAAGGACGGCAACCGGCGTAACCTCGGCATCGCCATCGTCACCGGCGCCGCCTCCGACCGCCTCGAAATGACCGAAATCGAAGGACGCGCCGCAGCCGACCTCCCCAAAATCGCCGCCACCATGACCGAACGCGGCCACGCCAAGCTCTGGGAACGCCTCAACACCGGCTGGCTCGAACTCTCACCCTCCGGCGGCTTCCACTGGATCTACAGGCTCGAGGCGGGCGCCAAGGTGCCCGGCAATACCAAGCTCGCACGCAACGCACAGGGTGAAGTCCTCGCAGAGACCCGCGGCGAAGGCGGTTATTTCATCGCCGCACCCACCCCTGGCTCGCATCACAAGAGCGGCAACCCCTGGCAGGTGCTTGCCGGCGGCCCAGCAACCGCCCCCACCATCACCGAAATCGAGCGCGCGGCGTTCCACAAGGCAATCACCGACACCCTCGACGAAACCCCAGAACGCCCCGTAACGCTCTTTAGCCAGCCCAACCCCACCACCACCCGCCCTGCCGCTGAAAGCCCGGCTGAGGGCGGTCTGAAGCCCGGAGACGACTACGAAGCAAAGACCGACTGGGCAGACATCCTCACCCCCCACGGCTGGACACTCCACTCCACCCTCTCTAGCGGTGAGCGCTTCTGGACCCGACCCGGCAAACACCCCCGCGACGGCCACTCCGCATCCACCGGGCACGCAGATGACAGGGACCGCTTCTACTGCTTCTCCTCCTCCGTGCCCCTGTTCGATACGGACACCCCGTACACCAAGTTCAAGGCGTACAGCATCCTCAACCACGACGGGGACGATTCCGCTGCCGCGCGTGCTCTAGCCGCAGCCGGGTTCGGTGAGAAAGCACCCATCACCGTGAAACTCGCAGACATCCTCCCCGCACGCCACCCGGCACCACCCACACCGCCACCCACCCCTGCAGAGGTGCCGGCGGCAGAGGTGCCGGCAGTGAGGGAACCGGCAACCGAAACAGCAACCACCACCACGGAAGACCCCACCGTCAGCAGTGACGGTGCCACCACCATCACCGACTGGACCGAACTAGGACTCATCCGAGCCTTCACCCACCTCTTCAACAACCACATCCGCTACAACATCGACCGCGGCCGCTTCTTCCACTGGACCGGCACCCGCTGGGAAGAACAACCCGACACCGGCGGCGACACCAAACTCGCACTCCTCAACTTCGCAGCCGCCCTCCAACCACCCGTCACCGACGAAGGCAAACCCGACAAAGAAGCGCACGCACTCATCCGCTACGCCCGCTCACACCGCGGCTCCACCGCACTCCTCGGACTCCTCAAAGTCCAACCCACCATCGCAGTGCCCGCCTCAGCCTTCGACACCCACCTCGACGAACTCAACACCCCCACCGGAATCATCAACCTCAGAACAGGAGAACTCATGCCACACACGCCAGAGCGCATGCACACCAAACAAACCGCCGTCGCCCCCGCAGGCACCTCCCCCACCTGGGAGAGATTCCTCGCCACCACCTTCAACCACGACCAGGCTCTCACCGGCTACATGCAGAGGCTTGCCGGCTACTCTGCGACCGGTCTACAGCGTGAGCACGTCTTCGCCTTCGCCTACGGCACCGGCGGCAACGGCAAGAGCGTCTACTACGACGCCATCACCGGCGCACTCGGCGACTACGCCGCAACCCTACCCGCCGGATTCCTCATGAAGAAACCCTTCCAAGAACACGCAACCGAGCTCGCACGCCTCAACGGCAAACGCTTCGTCGTCGGCTCCGAAACCAACGCAACCGACACCCTCGACGAAGCCAAACTAAAGGCACTCACCGGCGGCGACCGCATCACCGCCCGCTTCATGAACAAGGACTTCTTCGAATTCGCACCCACCCACCACCTGCACCTGATGGGCAACCACCAGCCTGCAGTCGAAGACGGCGGCGAGTCCGTGTGGAGGCGCATGAACCTCGTCCCGTTCGTCCACACCGTCCCCGCCGAAGAACGCGACGAACTCCTCCCCGAAAAGCTCCGGCAGGATGCGGCGGCAGTGCTCGCATGGATCATCGCAGGCGCAGTCGCATACTTCCGTGACGGGTTGCAGCCGCCCGAGGCAGTCCGCGCCGCCACCGAAGCCTACAAGAGTAGCCAGGACACGGTCGGCCAATTCCTCGCCGCCCGTTGCGACCTCTACCCCGGCAACAAGCACTACACGGTGGCAGTCACCGACCTACGCCAGGCCTACCACATCTGGTGCGCCGAAGAAGGGCTGGAACCTGTCAAGGGCAGGGCGTTCGCCTCCCAGTTGAAGGTGCACGGGGTGCTGGTCGGCCGAGACGCACCCCCGCAGGTGCACGGCGGCCCCCGACTGTACGGCGGCCTGCAGCTCAAGGATGCCGACATCTGGTAAGCCCCGGGCTTCACAACATTCACAAGGGCTTCACAACTTTTAGCCCTTGTGAAGCCGGGGTTTTCCCAGGTCAGGGCACAAATGGGCTTCACAACATTCACAACTTTTACAAGTAGATAACAAACACATACGCGCGCACACACGCCCGTTACAGCCATGCATATAGAACCTTGTGAATGTTGTGAAGCCGAAAACCTGCCGACAAGGCAAAACACCCAGCTTCACAACTTTTCCATGCACCCCGAAAGACCCACCATGCCCCGAAAACCTGCCAAAAAACAGCCCGACCTCCTCGACCAACTCCCAACACCACCACCAGGCACCCCCGAATGGATCCGACACGAACAAAACACCCAGCCCAACCCCCGCCAAGCACGCCAAGCACACATCAACACCTGCACCCGCTGCGGAGCACTCATCCTCACCGGACTCACCGGACCCACCACCGCAATGCCAACCCAAGCAGACCCCACAACCACCACCAACCAAACAACCATCCGCGCCACCCTCGCCCAAGGACGCCGCGCCTACCAACTCGAAACCACCGACACCGCACTACACCTCAACGAACTGCACGCACCACCAGCCCCCGGTATCACCGCAGTACCACACCACATCTGCCACTACACAGCCCCCGGCTACACCCCAATACTCAACCAACACCGAAAGGACACCACCACCAATGACACTCCACCCTTCTGAAACCCCACCCGCAACCATCACCCTCAAAAAGACCCCCCACAGCAAACCAATCCTCCGCTGGATACCCCTCGACGGCAAGACACTCCTCTCCATCAACCGCTCCAACGGCACCCACTGGCGCACCTATCGCAAAAACGCAGATGAGTGGAAGCATGCAGCTAACCACGACATCCACCAATGGAAACAGGAGCAACCCAGCGGGCGAATCCCCACCCTCACCCACGCCCAAATCGACATCTGGATCTACAAGAACCGCCGAGGCCGCTACGACCCCGCCAACCTCTACCCGACCGCCAAACCCCTCATCGACGCCTACGTCCAAGCGGGGCTCCTCCCAGACGACAACCACGAACACCTCGACGGACCCCACCTACACCACGGCGGCTTCGACAAAGAAGCCCCCGGCCTGCTCATCGTCATCACACCCCTACACCACCAGCCCGAACCACCAACCCACCCACAACACTAAGGAACCAGAAACACCATGCTCTCCCTGGACTCACTCCTCCACGAATTCACCAACACCCACCTCGTCAGCTACACCTGGCGCGGGGAAACCAGCTACTTCGAATCCCCACCACTCCTGGTGCAACTCGAACACGCCATCACCGAACGCCCCAACATCGGACCCGGCGGCGGCGGATTCAAACCCACCAGCCCCTGTAACGACAATGCGCTCCTCATCAAAGCCGCCATCGAACACCAAATCAGGTACGACCTGCCCGCAGTGCAGCAGCTTCACGAAAGCCACTCCCTCTCAAATAAGCTCATCCACTGGGCAGCAAACGTGGATTACGATTACGCCCTCGCCAAACTCACCGGCTGGCGTGAAGCAATTCACGGGCTCAACGAAACCATTGTCCCGCTCCGCGTACCCTGCCCATCATGCGGTGAAACCTGGGTCAGCACCCCGTCCGAAGACGGAAGCTTCCGAATCGACGAAGCACTCCGCTTCCGAATCAACGCCGAAAGCGTCACCTGCACCCTCTGCGGAACCACCTGGCAAGGGCTCGAAACGTTCCTCAAGGCTTACTCCACCGAATAGACAAAACCCGTTGCAACCGCCTGAAAACTTGTGTACACTGTGGCCCAGCTTCATGGTGCCCAGAAACAAACAGGCACCCATGACGCGGCGGAACAATGACGACACAGGTCGATGGTTAGCAACAGCGTGTAGTCACTTCAGTCGGAGCCCCTGCCCAACAACGGACAGGGGCTCCACCCGTACCAGAAAGCAAACACCAATGCTCCCCGTCGCAATCATCACCGCCATCATCGGCACCAACCTAACCATCCACACAACAAGCCTCATGGCAGACCTCGGGACACCCCGAGCTCTGATGGCCATCATCGCAGCAGCACTCCTGCTCGCCACACTGCTCACAACCCTCACCCTCACCATCTGACGGGAGGAACACCATGTGCCGCAGAAGCTTCACCGACGAAGAATCAGAACAAATCTTCAAGACACTCCGCGAACGATTCCCCGCAGAATGGGACATCGACATCAGCTGGGGACGAGCAATCTTCGACACCGAAGGCTACTTCGAACTCACCATCTCCAAGGCGCAACTACGCGCCATCATCGGAAGCAGGTGCGACTGTGACGACTGCTACCAAATACAGTGACCGAACATACCGCAAACGCGCAGCCGAACTGCGCAAAGCAACCAGCGACAACGGCTGGCCCTGCCACCTCTGCGGCAAACCAATCGACATGAGCCTGCCCTACACTCACCCGCTGGCGTTCACCGCCGACCATCTTGACGCCATAGCTAACGGCGGCAACCTGCTCGGCGACCTCGCACCCGCACACCGCAGATGCAACAGTAGGCGCGGACGCAAACGACTCGCACACCAGGTGCGGCCACCCAAGACCACACAAGACTGGTGAGTGCCAGCTGTGGTGTAAACAGATTTTGATTACGACCAACATGGAACGGTTTCGAGTGATGATGTCCACTGAATGGAAAACGACCCCGGGGGGTTACCCCTCCCCAGGGTCAAGTTTCCCCCTTCGGTCATAGTGACATCCCCCCGCGGGGGCTCATAACCAAAAATTCCCATGAGAGAGGGGGGCTTTGTGGCTGAGAAAAAGAGCCGCAAGCTTGCCCCGTGTGGGACTACGGCGGCGGCGAAGCGTCACCGTCGCCGGGGTGAGCCTCCTTGCCCGGAATGTAAGGCTGCGGAGCGTGCCGCGTCGAAGGCGGCGCGTGACCGTAAAGCTGCGGAGCGCCCGGCTCGGGTGGCTGGGCAGGTGGCGGCTGGTGCTCCTGTCGTCCGAACCGTTGGACAAAGCGATGTAGTCGTCATTGAGCAGGTCGGTGCCTATGGCGCGGTCCGTGAGGTGCCCGTGCCGACGCATGAGGACCCGTTGGAGTCCGCGCGTTGGCGTCTTCACCGGACACGTGCCGCGCTCATTGTCGCCTCGCCACGGGATATTGCCGGGTTGATGGCGGCTGAACGTGAGGACGTGGCAGAGATTGCCCGGCTGACGGAGACGGCGAAGCCGAAGGTGAGTGCCTTGGATGAGCTGGCGGCTCGTAGGAAGCGCCGCATCGAAGAGGCGCAGGCTGTTTAGGGTGGAGGTGAGGCTCTGTGGCTGAGAATGGTCAGCTGATGGGGTCTCAGACACCTCGCATTGACGTCACGCCGCTGTATTTCACCTCTGCCGGTGATGATGCGGTGGATCTGGCGGCTGTTGCGGGCCTGCATTTGGACCCCTGGCAGCAGCATGTGCTCCGTGGCGCGCTTGGTGAGCGTGTGGACGGGCGATGGAAGGCGTTCGAGGTCGGCCTTATTGTTCCTCGCCAGAACGGTAAGGGCTCGATTCTTGAGGCGCGTGAGCTTGCGGGCATGTTTTTGTTCGGCGAGCGGCTGATTCTTCACTCTGCGCACCTGTTCGGGACGGCTGTTGAGCATCAGCAGCGTTTGGAGTCGCTGATTCGCGGGTCCGAGCTGGTCGAGTACATGCAGGGATATGTCGGCGACCCGCAGGGGAAGATGTCAGGCATCAAAACCGGTAACAGCGGCATGTCCTTGACGACTGCGAGCGGTAGCCGCGTCCTGTTTAAGGCGCGTAGTCGCGGTTCGGCGCGTGGATTCACCGCCGACCTGGTTGTTTTTGATGAGGCTTATGATTTGCCGCGTTCTGTTCAGGCTTCGATGCTGCCGACACTGGCCTCGAAGAGTTTGAATGAGTCCCCGCAGATCTGGTACGCCTCGTCTGCTGGTATGCCTGACTCTGAGGTGCTGAAAAGTATCCGTGATAGGGCGCTCTCACCTGCTGAGGAGACGAAGCTGGCGTTCTATGAATGGTCAACAGCCGAGGACGCTGATCCGGCTGACCCGGCGAACTGGGCGCTGGCAAATCCGGCGCTCGGTCGGCGCATTTCGGCTGAGTATGTGGATTCGGAGCGCCGTGCGATGAGTGATGAGCATTTCAAGCGTGAGAGGCTTGGTATTTGGTCGAAGGTTGGTTCTTCGTCGGCGATTCCTGCTGATTTTTGGGCTCAGTGCCTCGATACGGAGTCCCGTTCGGGTGTTGAGGTTGCGTTCGGTGTGGATGTCACGCCTTTGCGTGACGTGGCGACGATTGCTGCAGCGTCACGCCGGGCTGATGGGAACGTCCATATTGAGGTTGTGGATAGGCGTACTGGTACGGATTGGGTGCCGGCGCGTCTGGAGGAGCTGAAGCGTAAGTGGAAGCCTGCGGCGATGGTTTATACGGCGGCGTCGCAGGCTACTGAGGTGCTTGCGGCGTCCCCGAAGCTGAAGCGGATGACTACTGGTCTTGACCATCGAACCTATATGCAGGCGTGTGGCGCGTTTTATGAGGCGCTGGGGCGTGCTCAGGTGCGTCACACCGGGCAGGAGGAGCTGGATGCTGCTGTGCAGGCTTGCCGCCGTTCTAAAGGTGGTAGCGAGTTATGGAGCTGGACGCGTGACAACCGAAGCGAAGATATTTCGCCTCTGGTGGCGTGCACTCTTGCGTTCCATGGACTAACTGAGAAGGACAAGAAGGGAGGCAACCAATGGGCCGTGTTGTAAAG
The DNA here is from genome assembly GCF_001836735.1 of Rothia sp. HMSC061D12. Classification (NCBI taxonomy): domain Bacteria; kingdom Bacillati; phylum Actinomycetota; class Actinomycetes; order Micrococcales; family Micrococcaceae; genus Rothia; species Rothia sp. HMSC061D12. The sequence continues at coordinate 863,244 of NZ_KV830305.1, forward strand.
AACCCGGCGAAATGGGAGGCCTACTACAACGGCACTGCAAGGCTTGACGCTATTGGCGTGTCCCTGCCTCCTGACGTTCGCGTCCTCGAAATGCAGGTCGGCTGGCCGAAGCTCGCTGTGGACGTACTCGTTGAGTCTTTGGTGCTTGATGGGTTCTCGATTTCGCGTCATGGCGGTCAGGATGAAGCCCCTGAGCAGTTGAATAGGATTCTGCAGGCGAATAATTTCCGTACCAAGCTGACGTTGGCGCTGACGGAGGCTCTGGTCTCCGGTGCGGCGTTCATGGTCGTTGGTGGTGGCTCTGACCCGTCTATCCCTCACATTTCGGTGCATAAGGGTGATGAGTTTGAGCTGAGGAAGGACGCTACGGGCCGCCTGGTGCAGGCGGTGCAGACGTACCGTGACGGTTTTGACACGTTCCGGGCGGTTTATGAGCATGGTGTGACTAGATTCTATTCAACTCGTGACGGTTTCGAGGTTCTCACCCATATCGACGAGCATGGCTTCGATGGTATCCCCGTTATCCCGTTTGTGAATCAGATTCGCCTGGGTGAAGAGGGTCGAAGCGAGATTGAAGAGATCCATAAGCTGTGTGACGCGGCGGCTCGTACTTTGACGAACTTGCAGGTCGCTCAGGAGCTCCTCTCGATGCCGGTTCGCTACCTTTTTGGCGATGGCGTGGAGGAAATGTTCTTAGATGAGGACGGTAATCCGCAGCAGAGCCGCCTCGAAGCCTATTTCGGCAGGTTCCTTGTTGGCCCGTCCGGTTCGCAGACCGGCTCAGTGCCGGGTGCTGACCTGACTCAGCTACTGAATACCTTCAAGATCTATGCGTTGCAGGTTGCGTCGCAGACGGGCATCCCGCCGTTCATGCTGGGTGTCTCTACGGAGTCGAATCCCGCGTCTGCGGAGGCGATGCGAAGCGCGAAAGACCGCCTCATCACGAAGGCGGAGTTGAAGCAGTCGATTTTTGGTGACGCTGTGGAAGATTTGGCTCGCTGTGTCCTGGCGGTCGCCGGTGTGGACACTGAGGGGCTGGAAACTCTGGAGGCGCGTTGGCGTGACCCCGCGGTTATCTCGCTCAGCTCCCGCAACGCGCTCATGTTGCAGGCGCAGGCGCAGGGTGTCGTCTCGTCTGAGACCGTCCGCGAGTTCATGGGTTTGTCGCCGGAGCAGTTGAAGCGTGACCGTGCGTTGGACCGTCGTTTGGCGGTGTCGGTGGGAGACCCCGTCTACTAAAGGAGGCGCTGCATGCTTGATGATCTCGCTGCGGCGTATGCTCAGGCGCTCGCCTCAATTGGCGGTGCGTTTGTGGAGGCTTTCACTGATCTGCTGTCTGCGTTTGACCTGTCAGACCGGGCATCAGCTGAGAGGCTGATTCCTGCGGCGCACCGTGTAATCCAGCGGCACCGCCGTCAGGCGGTCGAAGCCGCTAACGATTACTTGGATGCGTCCGCGGCGCCGTTTGGTGCGCTCGCGTATCATCCTGCGGCTGAGTCCTATACCGTTCAGGCGGTCAGGAAGCTATTTCGTGAGAATCAAGGAGCAACACCTGAGCAGCTGGCTGCTGCGGCGCGGCGTCATGTGGTGATGGCTGGCCGCAGGCAGGTGATGCGGTCTGTCCTGGATGGCGAGTTCGATGAGTTTGCGTCTGAGGATGAGCGTGAGCGTCATGAGCGTGGGTCGGTCACGTTGGAGGGCTTCGATGAGGCTCTGGCGGCGGTGAATGATTCAGCTGATGAGGCTCTGCGTCGGGCAGAGGCGGAGGCAGATAATGCTGATGCTGATTCTGAGCTTCCTCGCCTTCGTCCAGTTGGTTGGGCGCGTGTTCTGCAGGGGCGCTGGTCTTGCGGGTTCTGTATCATGCTTGCCGCTCGCGGCGCGGTTTATTCGTCTGCTGATGCGGCACAGCTCGTAGCTGCTGAGGCTGGCAAGAAATCTCGTGAAGGGGGCTTCCTCTCGCGTCGTGCGAGAACTGAGCTGCGGAAGAGGAACCCGAGAGCGTTCCATGAGCATTGCGACTGCATTGTGGTGCCTGTTTTTGATCCTGAGAATTGGTCGGGGCGGGCTGAGCAGCAGCGGTTGGCGAAGTTTTATCGGGAGACGGTTGAGAAGGAAGACCGTAAGTATGAGGCAGACCCAGAGGGGTATGAGCCAGTCAAGATCTCGACAGTGCTATCGCGTGAGGCTGAGGCGTGGCAGGAGGCTGAGCGGCTTGATGGTAAAGGCGAGCAGGTGGACCCGAAGTATTATGGGTCTCTTGCTTCTGAGATTCCTGATGGTGAGAGGCTGTACGGTCATGAGCTGTTGTTCTTGCTGAGGTTTGAGGCGTTGGGGAATAAGGTTCGGTGGATTGAACGACCGGCACCTGATAAAGACGGCGCGATGAAGCCCAGCAACGATTTTATTTGGCTGAATAATGGCGAACTGATTAGTGAGCTGAAATCCTCAAAGAACAAGTACTCGACAATTAAAACCCGAATTTCTGATGCGGTTAGGAAAGCTGAGGCACAGGGGGTTCAGAAGAAGAACTTCGTGGTTGATTTGGGAAACAAGTATTTGGACCAAAAATTGGAGAGGCAACTGCGAATGTACAATGTACGCAATCCTCAAGCCCCTATTAAAAATTTGTACGTTATGCACTCTCGGGGACAATATTTAACCCCCATTCAGCTTGAATCCAACAAGGACGGTTGATAGACTGTAGGTAAGGAGTTAGACAATTCCCCTGCAACCCTGAGCCTCACCTATTGGTGCGGCAATAATGCTTGGGCGGCCGCGGCTTTTATGCTTCGGTCTAGAGGACCGTTCGGGGGCGTCACTGGCTAGCTCCTTATAACTTTTGTGAAAGGCATCCTGCTAAGTGGCAGGGTGCCTTTTGCTATACCCGAAAGGAACAAAGATGAGCGAAGCACTTACCCCTGAGGCAAAGGTTGAAGAGACCACCGAAACTACACCTCCGTGGGAACGTGACGGCGAGACCTTCGACCCCGAACGCGCCTGGAAGCTGGTTCAGAATCTGAAGGCTGAGCTGGCGTCGGTGAAGGCGAAGCAGGCAGAGGCTCCTAAGCCTACTGCTGCTGAAGAGCCTGCGCCGGAACCCGAGGATAAGCCCACTGAGGCAGAGGCTCCTGAGCCGCAGGATGACTCTGCCGCCCAGATCGCGTCCCTGCAGGCTGAGCTGGCACGCGTCAAGGCGCTCGCCGCAGTCGGACTGTCCCAAGACTTCGCGCCCTTCGTGCCGGGTGCGACCAGCGAGGAAATCGAGACGAACCTCGCAACTCTGCAGAAGCTCATCAGTGATGCCGCAAATGAGAAGACCGAGGCGGTCCTCGCGGCGGCTCCGAAGAGCCGAGGCATGGCGCCGAACCCCGCACAGCACGCGGCACCGGCACGTGATGCCTATGAAGAGGCAGCAGAGATTATCTTCGGCTAAACGCCCCTAATATTTGAGCCCTTACCGAGACGGTGAGGGCTTTTTCGTACCCCAAACTTGATTGGAGACCCAAATATGAGCGCAACCGCGACTCTTGAAACCTTTAAGACTGGCGGTATCCTGCCGCAGTCGTTCGCCCGCAACATCATCGGCCGAGTCTCTGAAGGCTCCGTCGTTCAGAAGCTTGCCGGCACCACCCCTATCCCGATTACCGGCACCACTATCTCCGTTCAGACCTCCCAGCCGCAGGCTGGCGTGGTCGGTGAAGGCCAGGCGAAGCCCGTGACCAACATGGGCGTGACCTCAAAGACCATCAAGCCCATCAAGGTTGCGGCGCTGATGTACTGGAGCATGGAGGCGCGTCAGGCTGATCAGTCCGGCTACTTGAAGCTTCTGGAGCAGGAGGCAGCCGCGGCGATCACCCGCGCGTTCGACCTCGCTATCCTGCACGGCAAGAACGCGATCAATGGTCAGACTATTACCGGTGTTGAGTACGTCAACCAGACCACCAACCGTATTGAGCTGGGTGCAACCGCTAAGGATAAGGGCGGCCTGACTTCTGAGCTTCTGGCTGGCGCGGATCTGGTGAACCTGAACGAGAACTTCGATTTTGACCTGGACGGCTTCGCAGCAGACAAGTCGTTTAAGTCCCGTATCTACGGTGCAACCGACACCCTCGGCCGCCCCATCTACAGCGATAGCGTGAACCTGAAGGACAACCTGGGTACCCTGCTGGGTCTGCCCGTCTCCTATGGTCGTGCTGTCTCCGGTAAGGTTGGCGCATCCGCAGACACCAAGGTTCGTGCCTTCGGTGGTGACTGGTCCGCGCTCAAGTACGGCTTCGTGGATAAGATTTCTATTCGCCGTACCGACCAGGCGACCATCAACGATGGCGGCACCCAGGTTAACCTGTGGCAGAACAACATGGAAGCAATGCTGGTGGAGGCTCAGTTCGGCTGGGTCATCACCGACAAGTCCGCGTTCGTCGCATACGAAGACAAGGTCGCTGACCTGAAGTAATCGCGTCGCTGGTAGAGAGGGGAGGCGTGCATGGTGAGTGATTCACCGACTATTGCGACGGCTGACGATGTGAAGGCTGCGCTCCGCAGGGAGTTTCGCGGTGACGAAGAATCCTACATTGCCTCCCTGCTCTCCAAGGCGGAGAACCTCATCCGCGTCCGCTATAAGAGACTGGATGAGCTGGTTCTTGATGAGGTCGTATTCAACCTGGTCAAGAATATCGAGGCTGAGGCGGTAGCCCGCGTCCTTCGTGCGGATGATGGCGGCATTTATAAGTCTGAGACGGAAGACGGGTACTCGTACCAGCTGAACTATATGGTCGCGTCCGGTCTTTTGGACATTCTGGAGAAGGACTGGAAGAACCTCGCACAGGCAACGGGAACCGGCAGGTACCGGACCGTTGCTCCTGCGACCGATTGTTATGCTGCGGCACGGTACAGTGGGCGCGCTGCTGCGGGGCCGTGGCAGTTTCAGTACGGGTGGCCTGGGCAGGATTCATTCTCGTCCCGCCGGTACCTTTAGGGAGTGGCATGAGCAGGATTCGTAAAGGCCTCCATACCGTCATCGTCTACCCACGCATCCACAGTGCGGATGCGTATGGTGACGTGGTGGAGACGCTGGGGGCGGGGGTCCCCGTTCAGTGTAATGTCCAGCCGTCGAGTGCGAACGAGGTTCTCGACCTGCCTGGCGGGCTCACCCCAACCAGCGTTTACCGGATCAAGTACTGGCCGGGGGAGCATGGCGGCGCGCCGTGGCCAGGCACATCAGATTCTCTCATCGAGATTGACGGACAGAGATTCGAGCAGCGCGGCGAACCGCAGATCTCTCGGATGTCCTCAACCACAGGGCACGTCAAGGTGCTTGCCGTGGCGTACACGCAAGGCAGGGGAGGGGGAGCCAATGTCATGGGTTGAATCTGACATCGAGCTCGAGGTGGCGCGGCAGGCATCGCGCACCCCTGAGTTCGCCGCCGCCGCCCGCGAAATCCAAGCGGCAGTAAAAGCTGCGGCACCTAAGGATACTGGCACATTCGCGGCATCAATCGTGATGACTACACATGTGACTCCTCGAGGAGTCCACGACAGGGTTATCACATCGCTCGATGAAGCAGCAGTGCCTATCGAATTTGGGTTCACTAGCCCGAACGGTAACCGAACCCCTGGACACCATGTTTTTGGTAAGGTTGCCCACGCGTTTAAGGACCGTCGATGAAGCCAGTTGATATCTCGGCCATCGTGCAGAAAATTCTCTCCGCGCTACCGGGTGTAGCTGTCTCTGGTGGGGCGACCTCCCAGACTCTCGGCAAACTGCCGGCATGTATCTGGGAGGTTGTCTCTGCGTCGCCTGCGGTGGGGTCCCCCAGGATGGGGCATGCCGTGGACGCTGCCGTGAATGTGCACGTCTACGCGCCGACTCGTGCCGAGTCGATGCGGCTCTGTGGGGAGGCTGTTCAGCTGCTCGAAGCTGCACATACCCTCGGCCCGATCGTGGGGGCGGACTATGTTGCGAGGTGCTGGGTCGAGGCTGAACCTATCCTCGCTGGCAGCCATACTCTCCATTCAGCCCATGTAACCGAAACTCGAGCCACGGTGCGCATCGTCGCACGTGGCTCAGTCAGTATTTAGGAGGTGGCCACCCTTGGCCAACGTTATTGAAGATTCGAAGCTTTTTTTCACAGGCTTCACCCACGTTTTTGTTGCAGAGCCGAACACTGAGGCGCTCGACCTGACCAAGTTCAAGTTTGGCACCCCCAGCACCTACGGCTCCTGGACGTGGATTGGTGACACTGACGAGGAGGAGCCGTTCTCGGTGGAGTCCGACGGCGGCGAGATCGAATATTTGCGCACTGCGGATCGTGTCAAGGCCCGTTCTAAGCGTTCGGATGTGACCGTTACCGGCACCATCAAGGCGCTCAGTATTGACCGTACCGTGTTTGAACTGGCTTTCGCAGGTGGCACCTACGACCCCGTGAAGAAGTCGTACAAGGTGAAGGCAAAGACCATCGATGCGAACAAGGCAATCCTCGCGGTCTTTGAGGATGGCAAGAATGTTGCGGCTATTCGTCTGCCGAACACGAACGTGGCCGGAAAGTACCCGGAGTTTGGCATTGAAAAGTTCGCGACCACCGAGCTGAACCTGGGTATCTTGCCTGGTAACGATGCGACCCTCGCTGAGTTCTTCGAGCCCCGAGCTGTCACTGCCTAACCCCTATCCCTGATTGAGAGGACACCACATGACTAAGAAGGTTGCAGCAGAGCCTGTAGTTGATCTGCCCGAGTTCACTGAACTGGATGGCCATGACCTGCTTATCGCTCCGTGGGAGCTGAAGACTGGTCAGCGCACTCGTCTGGCTGGCCGTCTGAACGTGATTCGACAGCTGTCGGAGAAGCACGGTGAGGATTCGCTGGAGGCGATGGACGGCATTGCCGACCTGCTGGATTTTGTCTCCGAGCATTACGCTACGGACCCGGGTGCGTGGGAGGATTGGGCACGCGATAAGCAGCTTGATGCGCTTGTGACGCTCGTGGGTGCGTACATGCAGGCGTCGGGAAAATCTCAGCCCTCCTCGAATCAGCGCTAAAGTACCCGGCGCTCGACCTGGAGTTGCAACTACTAGGGGTCGATGTTGAGTCTATCGACTCTGCGAGGGCGTTGCGGGTCGCAATGGCGGCAGTTGAGAAGCTGAAGCGCGAACCGGACAGCCTGTGGCGTGCGGAACTCCTGGGTAACCCCGACCTGGTCGGCTGGGGTGTCCAGGAGTTCCTGTCTGCTGGGCTGGTCAATATCACCCGCGCGATTGCGAAGGGCGGCAAGCTCAGCAAATCGGAGCAGGTTGAGGTCCCGCAGCCGAAGAAAAAGAAAACGTCACATGCCGTCAGGGTGGGTCCTGGCGGCATTGATTTTTCGGGCATCAAAGCGATTCTAGGAGGGTAACGAATGGCTAAGGTCGGTATCCGCGTCTACCCGAACACGTCCAGGTTCCGTGGAGATTTGAAGCGGTCACTGGACCGAATCGAGAAGTCGACCACGGCGAAGGTCACTGTGGTGCCTGTGCTGGACCGGGCGGCTATGGGCCGCCTCCAGCACGCGCTGAACGGGCTGACAGCGACCGTGTCGGTGGATGTGAACATTCAGAAGGCTTTGCATCAGCTGGATAACCTGTCCGCGGAGAAAATCGCGAAGGTTAACGCTGACGCTGATGTGGAGCAGGCACAGCGTGCGCTGAGGAAGCTTGAGGAAGCTCGAAAGTGCACGGTTAACGCTGATGCGGACACGGGTGCGGCTGTGGCGAAGCTGGGGGCGCTGACTCGTCCTCGCGTGGCGGTGATTAGCCCGGTTATCAACTCGTCTGCGGCGGCATCGGCTGCATCTGCGTTGGCGGCGCTCTCTGGTGGGCGCGTCCTTGGTGACGCGGTTTCGAACGTGAGGGAGTTCGCATCGAATCTGGACCGGCTTACTCCTCGCATTGCGGCGACTGGTGCTGCGCTGGCATCGATGTCGTCTGTTGGCATTGTTGCGGCGCAGAATATCGCTGCGGTAGGTGCGTCGCTGGTTTCTATTGGCCCAGCAGCGTTGGCTCTACCAGGTATTTTTGCAGGTTTTGCGACTGGTTTGGCGTCTAGCGCGGACGGCCTGCAGAACATCCTCATTTATGTAGACCAGCTGGCAGGTAAGTTTGGCGGATTCCGTGACATGTTCGTGGATGCACGCGCTGACCACAATGAAGCTTTTTGGGGTGTTGCGAAGGCTGGGCTCGCGGAGCTGTATACCTCTGGTATCGTGCCGTTTTTCGCTGAGTATCGCCGTTTGGGTGAGGTTTCAGGCGCTTTTTGGGGTAATTTCTTTCGCGGCATGTCTGACGGTATTACCGCTATCGGCGGTATGGCCGCATTGTTCGCGCCGCTTCGCGAATCGATTAGTATCGCGTCTCAGGGCGCATATGGTTTTGCTGAGGCAATTGTCCGCCTTGGCAGCATTGGTGGTTCGTACCTTCCTGCTATGGCGGAGGGCTTCACCCGTGCCGCTAACGCGTTTGCTGAATGGTCGGCGTCTGCTGACGCGGTGACAGCAATTCAGAACGCTGTCACCGTTGCGGGTGACCTGATGCGGGTCCTTAGTGGCGCTGCCGGGGTTATCGGCGCTATCGGCACCGCGGCGTTGGCGGCGGGCGGCTCACCTTTGAAGGCTCTCGCGGATGGGCTTCAGGGTGTTGCGGGCGCGCTGAAGTCCGTTGAGGGGCAGAACGCCCTGGTCACGGTCTTTGAATCCGCGCAGAGGGCGATGTCTAACCTCGCTCCTGGCATTGGGGAGATTGGTAAGGGCCTAGCAGAGCTTGCCCCGTCGCTCGGCTCGGCGATGGAAAACGGGGCGGCGGCTGTCGGGCGTCTGGGCGAGGCTATCGGCAAGATTATGCAGAACCCTGCGGTTGGAGCCGGCATCAAGATCATGTTCGTTGGCATCAAGGCTGCGATGGATGCTTTAGCGCCCGGCTTGGAAGCGATGGCTCCCGTCTTTGGGGCTCTAGGTGAGGCGGTCGGGGCGATTGCTCAGACCTTGGGCTCTGTCTTTGGTGCCGCGTTGCAGGCGGTCGCACCGATGTTGCAGGTGATGCTTCAGATGGTGGTTCCGCTGGCGCAGAGTCTGGGGCAGATGCTTGTTCCGGTTATTCAGCAGCTTGCGCCGGTGTTCACGCAGGTCGCTGTGGCTCTGATGCCGGTGGTGCAGGCGCTGATTCCTGCCCTGATGGCGGTGTTCCAGGCTCTTGCACCTGTGATTGTGCAGATTGTGCAGGCGCTGGTGCCGCTGGTGGTACTGTTCGCTGAGCAGCTAGTGAAGGCTCTGAATTTTGTGACGCCGTTGATCCAGGCGCTTGGCCCTGTATTCGTGGAAATTGGTAGCGAAATCGTTAGCGCAATTCAGACGGTTACTGCCATTTTCCAATGGATGGCTGACATGACGGATAAGTCACTGGCAGCCTTCGGCGCCGCATGGCAGATTGGCACACAGGCGGTCGGTGTGGCGGTGAACTGGATTGTCACTTCGGTCGGCAAGCTGTTCGCAGCAATCGGCTCTACCATCGGCAACATTGCGCAGACGGTCAGTGCTGGCTGGAACGCCGTAGTGAGATTTGTGTCCACTGGCGCTCAGGCTGTCTGGAACGCTGTTTCTGGCGCCTTCTCTCGCCTTGGCGGCATTGTTGGCGATGCTATGGGTGCAGTAGGCAACGCAATTTCTTCTGGTATTTCGCGGGCGGTCGGGTTCTTCGGAAACCTGGGGCGCGGAGTCATCAATTCTCTCTCTAACCTGGGCCGAAACATGTGGACGCTGGGGCACAACCTCATGGTTGGTTTTATCAATGGTGTTGCAGGGCTCGGACAGCGGCTAATTGACGCTGTGCTAGGTCCTGTGCGTGGCGCTATTGACGGTGCGAAGCGGATGCTGGGTATCCATTCTCCGTCGAGGGTGTTCCGCCAGATTGGTGTTTTCACCGGTGAGGGTTTTGTGCAGGGTCTTTCTGCGATGGAGGCTGCGGCGCAGTCGAGTATGCGTGATTTGGTGGCTCCCCCGGAGGTGCCGGCTATCGCATCGGTGGCTGCGTCGACTGCCTCTATCGTCCCCGTTGCACCTGCTGGTGTAGCTACTGCTGGTGGCGGCGTGAGCACGTCGGATGAGGCGCTTGTTCAGATTGCGGAGGCGCTGTCTCAGCTGCAGGCTGTGGGTCCGCGCGACTTCCTGATGATGCAGCGTCGTGCTGAGAGGATGTTTTAATGTCTGGTTGGATTGGCACGCTAGGCGCGCTATCTGAGGTGCTGTGGAAGGTGTCGCTGAGTGAGAGCACGCCTGCACGTTTTGCTTTTCAGCAGGCGGCGGGGAGGAGGTGGGCGTTTTTAGCGTCGCCTACTCCTCGCCGCAGCTGGAGTGTTGAGGTGAAAGGCACACAGGAGGACACTCGTGCGTTGACTCAGCTGGCGCATGCCGCGCCCGTTGAGCCTCTGGTGTGGGTGAGCGAGGCAGCAGCGTTAACCAATGTCCTCACCCCGGCACAATCTCTCATGGTGGGGATCAGTAATCGCGGCGCGATGGTGACCTCTGATGGCTCTGTAGCACTGTCGTCACTGGGTGGGGGAGCCCGCACGGTGGCGGCTGACCGTGTCCCCGTGATGCCTGGCAAGCCGTTTACTGCCACCGTGGAGGCGGCTGGCAACGGCGCCATTCTGGGCGTGCAGATGTTCACTGCTACGGGAACCGCGGTAGGGGCAACAGCCACCGCCGTAGCGCGTGGCACTAACGCCCAGCGTCTTGTTGTGACTGTTCCCGTGCCGCCTAAAGCGGCGGCGTATGCGACGTTGACGCTGGCTATGGGTGGGCAGTTCTCTCGACTCTCGGCGACCTGGACAAAGGATGCGCCGCCGTGGGATGTCGGTATGGGGGCTGCATCGGTCGTGATTGGTGACGTCGAGACGACGATTGAGGATGTGCATCACGCAAGTGGCGCGGTGTGGCGGTCTGTGAGCGCGAAGATTGAGGAGGTCGGCTAATGCTCCCTGGTGTGTATGATCCTGGCGATGTGATTGACGCGAGCCTCAGTATCTTTGTGGATGGTGTCGAGCGAGAGCACCTCTCTGCAGAGTGGGAAGGGCATACTAGCGGCGGTCTGCCTGAGTCTCTGATTGCGGCTGGTGACGGCGTTTTTTCCCGCACTGGCAGGATTAAGTGGGCATCAGGCACGGCGACCACTGTTGAACCTTTTGCCCCTGTTGGGGAGGGCCGGTGGGTTCCGCGGCCTGGCGCCTCAGTGAAAATTGTCGCAGAAGTCAATGGTGAGACGTTCCTCCGGTTCACCGGTTCATTGGGGGCCTCGACATACTCGCTGGTTACTGATGAGGTCGAAACTACAATTAGTGACGGCCTTTCGGCTGCGTTGCAGACTCCTGTGACGATTGAGCCGGCTGTGCTGTATAAGTCTCAGACTACTGGTGGCTGGCCTGCGTATCAGGCGCTTGAGCAGGCCGGGTACGGTCTCTTGCCGCCAATCACTGAGACGACGCTGATTCATGCTCCTGGGGCGTTCGGACTAGGGGCAGGGGTCGGTGAGTTTGTTTCGGCTGGCTCTGTGAGTGAGGCTGCGCCAGGGTTCCTCACCTCTGCTAACACCATTTATCATCCAGCCAAGGGCTTTGACCGTCATGCTGAGGATGTCCTGGCTGTGACGCGTGCGGCCCCGAACCGTGATGCGTCTGTCTCTCTTAAGCTTCGCGGAGAGGCTGAAGTCATGCTGGTCTGGTCGCGAGACGCGTCCACGCTGACGCTGTCACAGGGAGGCCAGCTCATTGGGCAGGTTAAGGTGCCGTCCCCGCAGAAGTACCAGCTCCTCGCGGTCGCAATCGCGTGGGATTCAATCACCGTCTGGACCGACACATCTCATAGCCAGAAGTTTAACCGCCGCCTGAATAATGACGCAGAGCTAGAAACTGCCTCCTGCTCAAACACTCTCGGCATCCACGTGTCTCAGCATGAGCCGATTATCGGCGATTACTCGCGGAATCATGTGGCGAAGATGGTGCGTCAGACTCCGCCGAAGATTCTGGCGTCAGCAATCGCGACGGAGCCGCTCTCAGCCACGAGGGGTTTTGAGAATGTGGAAGCTGCAGAGGTCGTCACGGCGTGGTGCAATGCGACGCTGTCGACGGTATGGGTGGATGAGGAAGGCACGCTAGTGATGGCGGCTCGTGACCGTCTCGCTTCCTCCTCATCTGTTGTGACTGATGTCGTCTCTGAGAGGGTCTTCGCCGGTTCATGGCAGACGGCTCGTGATGGCGTGCGATCGCTTGTGCGGGTGAATCATCTTGTGCCTTCGGCTGATGACGGAGCATGGGCTGCAGGGCGCGGCGGGAAGAGCTTTACCGGCGCCGCCGCGGTTGCTTACGACGCTTCATCTTCTACACCGCTGACGCAGAACAGCGACAACGTCCAGTTCATTAACTGGGAGGACAATGTCGACGTCATCGGTCTCGACACAAACTACCGCCCGATTGTGAACGCGAAGAAGAAAATCTTCGACTGGGACGCGTTCAACAAGCTCACCGGTTCCTGGTGGGCTATCTCGTTTGAGAACAACGAGCAGCCTCCTGGCTGGCGGTGGACTGGTGGTGAGCCGCAGCATGAGACTCTCACTGGCAAGCTAGAGAAGCTGGGACAGCGCGGCGTGAAGCTCACGCATCGCGTCGACACCGTTAAGGGTGGGAACGGCAAGACCTACTCGCTGGTTGCGCCGTCACTCGGCGTGGGTACGCTAGGCCAGTGGGCGTGGGGCCGCCCAATGCCGATGCTCCGTGCGGATTGGGTCGTGACGTGGGAGAAGAAACACTTCACGGCGTATTCCCGTAAGAGCGGTGCAGGGGTGTTCACGCTTGATGCCGGATGGTATGTCACGGCGAAGGACGCGAGGAAGGTTGCAGAATCTCTTGCTCAGGAAATCGGCACAGAGCGCATCACGTTCGATGCGATTTCTATGCTGTGGGACCCCCGCAAGCAAACAGGCGACACCATCACCCTCAATGCTGGGCGATGGGTTGCTGAGTGCATCATCACTGGCTCTCGTGAGTCGTGGGATGGTCGAGTCCCGACCGTCTCATACGATTTGGAAGCGAAGAAGGTGACTGCTACTTCTCGGAGTGAGGAAGCGGCAGCTCCTGCGGTGGCGCCGCGCCCGAATAGGCCCGGCAGTGATGACAGGGGATATGTTGCCCCGCCGGTACCGCGCCCGAACAACCCCGGTGGTGAAGGTGGGGGGCATGTTGCCCCGGTTGCACCTACGGTACGTCCCATCTTGGACATGTCCGAGGTCCGCGACTATGTAGACAAGCAGCAGCGCATTTTGGACGCGAAGCGCTCCTACCGGGCACGGATGCGCTCGATTGTGCCTCCCACCTATTTTTACCCCGACTACTGGAAGCCGGTAGCGGAGCAGAACTGGCACACCATGGCGCAAGCCGCCGAAGCCTGTCCGTTCCTCATCATTAACCCGGCCTCTGGACCCGGAGAAGGCCCCGGCTCCCCGCAGTACAAGGATTTTTCGAACCAGCTCAAGCTCAACCGCGGCGAGTATGGGCAGAAAATCTACGGCTACGTTCGGACGGGTGCATCGATTGGGGAGCCTCGCGACCTGGAGACCCTGTTCGATGAGGTGCGCAAGTACATCGACTGGTACGACGTGGACGGCATCTTCTGGGACGAGGCGTATAACGGCTGGGGCGACCAGGCAGGCAAGGAAGAATTTCACCACCGCATCGCCGACCGCTTCAATGCGCTGTACCCGTGGATGCCCACGATCGTGAACCCCGGCGCGAACACCACCGCAGGAATGGTCGGCACTGGCTGGCACATGATGACCTTCGAGAACGAAGCATCCCTGTATCTAACTGATAAATACCTCGTGCAGGAGCACTATAAGGGACAGCCGAGGCAGATGTTCTGGCATTGCATCCACGACATCGCAGGGTTTGAACAGGCGGTGCAAGTGCTGCGCCTGGCGGACACCCTGAACGTGGGCATCCTTTATCTGACGGACGACACAATCTGGGAGACCAAGAATGGAGTGCGGTCCAGGACGGCGAACCCGTACGACCGGCTGCCTGCCGCGTGGCTGTGGAGGTTGCAGATTGCGTGGGCGAAGGGTGAACTGGAGGATTACCTCACCCAGGTTGATATTCTGCGGCAGAACCTCGCCGTGCTTGAGTCTGTCAGGGCTCCGGCAGAGGCGCTAAATGCTGCGAGGTTGAAGATCCAAGCAATGACAGGAGGGAACTAGATGGGTGTGAGTGACACCGTGAGCGAGTCCGGTTTTGTGCCCGCTTATGGGCTGGTGACGGCGAAGTTCGTGACGCACCAGCGCGCGGCGGGTGGTGAAGCGGATGGTGTGCCTGTGCAGGGACGTGTGGTATTTACGCCGACTACGCGGGTTGCGGATGCTGGGACCAGGCGCGTGTTTGTTCCTGCGCCGGTGACCGGGTGGCTGCGTGACGGGGTGCTCTGGGATGCGCCGCGCGGCGGGAACCAGGGGGTGCGCCTGATGGCTCCGAGCCCGGGGGCGGTGCCTTCTGAATGGGGGTACCGTGTGGAGGCACAGCTGCGGGATGTCGCGGGATGTGCCGCGAAGCTGCCGTACCCGAGCATTTATGTTCGTGCGGGTGTGACGCTGAACTTGGCGGCGGTTGCCCCCGCCGGTGCGGAGAGTACGATTCCTGCGCCGGTACCGGTGAAGGGTGAACCTGGTGAGCGTGGAGAGCCTGGCCCCAAGGGCGACCCTGGTGAACGTGGCGAGCGTGGCGAGCGTGGCGAGCAGGGTCCTAAAGGTGACCCTGGCGGGCTGGACGCGGAAGCAGCCGCACTTGTGCAACGCCTCGCCTCCGGGGCAACCCCGCGCGATACTGGCTGGCGACGCGTAGAATCTCCAGCCCTCGCCGCCGGAGCTCTTTTCTTCCGTCGCGTCGGAGACTGGTGCATCGTCGCTGCCCGCGGCGGCGCATGGGATACCATCACTGTTCACGACCGCCCCGACATCCCAGATGAAGCGTACCGCGATAGAGACGAAAAGATTCGTCTCAGCAACAACGTTCCACCCGGGTGGCAATCCAACAATCCTGTACTAGCCAACGTGGTCACAGACACGGGAGAACCCCGAGGGGTCATTCTCCTCCATTCAAGGGGTGACGGGAATCGTATCACCTGGCGCCGCGGGACCCTTGACCTTTCCCCACAAAACCGAACCAACCTGCGGTGTGGCCTGCTCATCTACCTAGCCTCCGATCCGTTCCCGACCGTACTGCCGGGCACCCCAGCCTAAACGTGGCGCGGGAACACAAAAAAACACTTAGAAAGGATGGTAATCAGACATGGCTACCAAGAGGCTGTGGAGGTGTAATGAAGTCTGACATATTCCCGCCGGAGGTCTGGGCGCTCGGTGGCGTAATCCTGGGCACTCTAATCCCAGCGTTTTTTGCTTTCATCACGGGCCGGCAGCAGGCGAAGCACGAATCGAACAAGGTGCTGATTGAGGCTCTGGAGCGCCGTATCGGTGACCTGGAAAAGCACCTGAGCGAGGAGACGGGCGCCCGTCGCGCGTTGGAGGCTGAGGTTCGCCTGCGGGAGCAGGAAGCCCATGCGACGGCTGACAAGGCACGGTGGGTCATGAGCATCGCCATATCCCACATTAACCGGTTGAACGCCCACATCACGGCTGGCTCCCCGCCGCCTCCGCCGCCTCTACCGGGTGAGGTGGAGGAATGGGTGAGCCGTGAGCTGTGGACTTCGAAGTTTGCGGCGCAAGACCAAGCAAATAACCCGCCGGCTACCTAGCCTGCGGGTACAAAAATGTTGAGGCAGGTGCCCCCACTATCGGGGTGCCTGCCTCTCCTTAATTAAAAGGAGTAGCGATGAGGTATCTCGTCGAAGTTATTGAGGCTGAACAGGCACATGGGCTGGCGGCTCAGCCGCAGTCGGTGCAGGCATCTGCAGCACCTGCTCACCGTACTGTGAACGTGGTGGAGGCGGGTGCTGATCCGACCGGCGCCGCGGACTCGACTGCCGCAATTAACCAGGCTATCCGCCGTGTCCATGAGGCTGGCGGCGGCACTGTCCACCTGCCGGCAGGCTCTTACCGTGTTTCTGCCCCGTTTATTGAGTTGCTGGGCGGTGTGCATCTACAGGGTGCAGGGCGTGAATCCACTGTAATTTTTGCGGATACTAGCGCCGGTTCGGAGCAGAAGACAGCGATTATCCACGCGGGCACCTGGTTCACCCCGCGTATCGGCGGGGACAATCTGTTGATGGGTGTTTCTGATTTGTGGATTAAGTCCTCGCATCCTCGCCCGTCGCACGTTTCGTCGGCGATCCCGTCTGCTGGCAAGGATGGTATGCACCCGAATATCGGCGGCATCCTCTTGCATACCGAACTGGGAGATAACCCCCATGAACCCGACGGCGCCCACAGAATCGAAAACGTACTCATCTGGGACGTCGCGTTTGGTATGGCGGTGCTGGGTCTGGATGACCAGGGATGCCAGCTACGCAATATTCGCGTTCGCCGCACGCTTGGCCCCGGCGTGGTGATTGGCAAGTCCCCGGACCATCTGGCATCGGTGACTGCTGGCCGCCGTGAAATCGGCGCAGCAGACAATATCCTCGACGCTGTCGACGTATCGGGCTCCAATATCGCTGGCGGCACGTCAGCGGGCTTCGAAATCTACGCTACCAACACCACCCTGACCTCGTGTAAGTCCTGGTACAACCGCCGCAGCATCCACGGCATCGACGGCAAGCCGGCAGGCATCTGGGATACCGCCAGCAACCATAAATTCACCGCCGCCGGCGCAGGCTTCTTCATCCGCGGCGGACGCAACATGCTCGCCTCATGCACCGCCCAGGAAAACGGAGGACACGGCGTGGTCATCGTCGGCCATTCCTCGCAGGTCACCGGATGCCGCTCCGCATCCAGCTCCTGGCACGACTGCGTCAGCGGTGAAGCCAAGCCTGCAGAAGCCGCAGACTACTTCATCACAAACTGGGCGCATCACTTGATCCTATCGAACAATATCGCCCAGGCAGAGTACAAGGGACGCAGCGCTCGCACCGGCTTCGCAATCGAGAAGTGGAGCCACGACATGCAGGGCAGGTCGAACCTAACCGTCGACATCCCCACCCCTCACACCGCCAAGAGCCTCGGCGCGTTCAACCGTGTCGAGATCAACCACGAAACCCTCAACTAAGGAGAAAGAACATGCTCCTCCTCGAGCCCGACAGCCAGCTCGTTACTGAGCTCGCCCCCAGTCCCAACCACTACGACGGATACTACGAGCGCAAGAGCCCCTGGGTAGTCCTCCACACGATGGAAACCCCCGAGAACTCTACTGTCGCCCGTAACATCGCCACCGGTTGGTTCTCCCGCACTGAGGCTCAGGCCTCCGCACACTATGTCGTCGGCGACACTGAGATTTTCCAGTGCGTCAACGAGGGCGACTACGCATGGGCGGCTATGCCCACCGGCAACGCCCACGGCATCCACATCGAGATGGCAGGCCGCGCCTCGCAGAGCCGCAACGAGTGGTTTGATGACTACTCGCGCGCCCTGCTGGAGCTGGTCGCTGCCCTCACCGCAGACATCTGCGCGCGCCATGGCATCCCTGTCCGAATCCTCACCGATGCGCAGCTTGCCGCTGGCGAGAAGGGTATCACCTCTCACGCCGCAATCAGTCGCGTCTTCCGAGAATCTGACCATACGGATCCCGGCTATGGCTTCCCCTACGACTACTTCATCGAACGAGTCCAGGCCCACCGTAACGGCACCGCCAACATCGCTAACGGCGCGCCGCCGGCACCGGCTCCGCAGCAGAGCGCCCCCGCACAGTCTGCAGGCCCCACCCCGCTCCCTGATGGCGTCTGGTACAACGCACGCGGCTGGTTCACTGCTGACCGACGACTGGAGGTATCCGCTGACACCGAGGTAGATTCCCCTTCGATGGGATACTACTCCGCCGGCAGCGGCTTCAACTACGACGGGTATGTCGCGAACAACGGCTACGTGTGGCTCAGCTACGTCTCGTGGTACGGCCCGCGCCGATACATCGCCGTTGGCCCCAACGACGGCCGCACTGACACCACCTGGGGCACCGGATTCTAAACAACCAAAAGGAGAAAACCATGAACGCACATCAGCTCGCATCCATCCGCAACGCAATCTACAGCGTCGCCGTAGTCATCGGCGGAATCTTCGTCGCCAACGGCATTATCACCGGCGAACAGCTGGAGAAGTACCTTCCCGTCATCCCGGCACTCTTCGCGCTAGGCGTCGCAATCCTTAACGTCCGACCGCATGCAGAACCCATCAATATTGATGAGCTCGCTAGCGCGGTAGTCGCTCAGGCGGTGAACATCATGCCTGCGCCTGCTGCGCCGGCTAACCCTCACGGAGACCACTACGACCCGCAGGCTAGCGAGAAGCTCACCGAGTATCTGCTCGACAAGCCCTCTGCACCCACCGCACCGGAGAAGTAGAGCTAACTAATAAGCCCCTTCAGTACCTGAGACATCAGGTGCTGAAGGGGCTTATTTTTTGTGCCCAAAGTAGTGAGTAAATAGTGACCTAGCCACCTACTACACCGTGCTTCCCTTGAAATTACAAGGGAGTAAGGCGCAGCAGTAAACATCTCTTTATTGTTGTCATTTGGGTGCTGTTAGGCAACCCTTTTCCCTGTTAGTAGCTTATGCAACAGGGATAGTTAGCTCAGCCTACTGCGCTCCCCCACCGCTACTTTATACTGCCGCTTCATCCCGCCGCCTGAGACCACCCCTTGGGAGCACCCATAAGCCGTTTTTGACCGCAAAACAGCCCGCCCCGCGCCCTCCTTGACGAGGGCGCCGGGCGGACTGTGCGTTCAAAGATTCTCCCGTTTTATTCGGGATATCTCACGATGCGGTTACTGTGCTTCATGCGGCTACTGGGCTTCGCGCGCCTGCTGTCGGCGTACACGCTCACGCACCGCATCCTGGGTGGTGTCGTTGATTTCACCGACGAGCTCCTCCAGCACGTCCTCGAGGAAGACCACGCCGAGGGTTACGCCCTGTTCATCCATAACCTGCGCGATATGGGTTCGGCTGCGTTGCATGGAGGCGAGCGCATCGTCAATATCGGTGGTCGGTGTGAGCGTGTCCAGGGAACGTAGCTTGTACCAGGGGAAGGGCTCCTCGAACCGTTCGGGGGCGATGGCGAGGGCGTCCTTCACGTGCAGGTAGCCCATGTAGGTTCCGTCGCTGTCGGTAATGACGAAGCGGGAGTAGCCGCTGCGTGCCACGGCGCGTTCCAGTTCGGCGGGGGTGCTGCCGAAGGGCAGGGTGACGAGCTTATCGCCGGGCACCATGATTTCGTAGACGTCCTTCTCAGTGAATTCGAGGGCGCTTTCAATCACGCCAGCGTCGTCTTCCACGGTGCCTTCCGCGGTTGAGGTTGCCACGATGGTCTGCAGCTCGCCCAGGGTGAAGGTGGAGGCGACTTCGTCCTTCGCGTCGACCTTCATGAGCGCCAGCAGCTTGTTGGACAGGTTGTTCAGCAGGGCGACCACGGGGGCGAAAATCTTGGAGAAGGTCACCAGGGTCGGCACAATCCAGAGGGCCACACCGCGGGCTGCGAGGGTCACGGCGGCGTTCTTGGGAACCATCTCGCCGAAGATCACGTGCAGGTAGGTGACCAGGATCAGGGTGATACCGAAGGCGATTACGTCCACGATCGCGTGGGGCAGGCCGACCAGGTGCAGGGGCACCTCCAGCAGGTGGTGCAGCGCCGGCTCTGAGACGTTCAGAATCAGCAGGGAGCAGATGGTGATGCCCAGCTGGCAGGTGGCGAGCATGAGCGAGACGTTCTCTAGGGCGTAGATGACGGTCTGCGCTCGCTTGTTGCCTTCTTCTGCGAGCGGTTCGATTTGTGCTCGTCGGGTGGACATGATGGCGAATTCACCGGCGACGAAGAAGGCGTTTCCGGCGAGCAGGATGACGAGCAGTGCGATAGCTACCCAGTCGTTCATGCGTTGCCTCCCTTCTCGGCCTGTTCCTGTGCGCTAGGTGCGGGGGTGAATCGAATGCGGTCCACGCGGCGGCCTTCGAGGGTGTCGACGCGCAGGGTGCCGCCGGGTACAGGGACGCTGTCGCCTACTTCGGGGATGCGGCCGAGGCGTTCCATCATGAAGCCGCCGACGGTCTCGTATTCGGGGCTTTCCTCAACCTCGAGCCCGGGGATGAGGGCGTTGATTTCGTCGGGGCGGCGCAGGCCGGAGAACACCCAGTCGCCGTTGCCGTAGCGTAGGGGGCGTTCGGTGCGGCCGCGGTCGTGTTCGTCGGAGACTTCGCCGACGATTTCTTCGACGAGGTCTTCGAGGGTTGCAATGCCCGCGGTGCCGCCGTATTCGTCGAGGACTACGGCGAGCTGCAGGGCACCCTGGCGCAGCTGGGTGAGTAGCGCGTCCAGGTGCAGGGTTTCGGGCACCTGCAGCACGTCTTCTGCGAGGGCACCGGCTTCGAGGGTTTCACGTACCTCCGGGGGCACGCCGACCGCCTTCTTCACGTGTACGACGCCCACGATGTTGTCGTGGTCGCCTTTGTAGAGCGGGAATCGGGAGTGGCCGGTGGAGCGTGCCAGCTTGATGACTTCGGCAACGGGGGCGGTGTCTTCGAGCATGGCGACCTGGCCGCGCGGGGTCATTACTTCGGAGGCGGTCAGCTCGGAGAAGCGCAGGGTGCGGTCCACGAAGCGTGCCGCGTCGGAGTCGAGGGTGCCTTCTTCTGCGGAGCGACGCACCATGGAGGAGAGCTCTTCGGGGGTGCGTGCCGCGGAGAGTTCTTCCTTGGCTTCCATGCCGAAGCGTCCGAGGATCCAGTTGGCGGAGCCGTTCATGATGCGCACGAGCGGGGACATGACGCGGGTGAAGGCGAGCTGCGCGGGGGCGACTCGACGCGCCACATCGTAGGGTTCGGCGATAGCGAGGCCCTTGGGCAGCAGCTCGCCGACGACCATGGACAGCAGGGTTGCGATGAGCATTGCCAGCAGCAGGGTGAGTACGTCGGTCACGCTGGTGGGCAGACCCAGGCTACTGATGGCGCCGGTGGTGAGCGCCTTGATGGCGGCGTCGAGGGTGTAACCGGTCAGCAGCGTGGTGATGGTGATGCCGATCTGGCAGCTGGAGAGCTGAGTAGAGAGCGTCTTGAGGCAGCGCAGGACGGCGTCGGCGGCTTTATCGCCGGAGTCCTTTGCCTGCTGCACGGTTGCGGTTTCGAGTGCCACGAGGGAGAACTCTACGGCAACGAAGAAGCCCGTTCCCAGGATGAGGAGCAGGCCGATGAGTAGGAGAATCAGATCCACTCAGCCACCGCCTCCATTGACTGGTGTGCGGCGCCTTGGTTCTGGTGAAGCACTACCGCATGGGAGGTGTCCAGATGCTGGGCATTCGAAAGCGAGTTGTTTTCACGGGTGGCGGCGCGGAACATACCGGTACGGAGCGCCGAGTATTCGGGCGTTATTCTGCGTTGACTAGTATTCAGGGTCTTACTCAAAGGGTCATCCATACCCCATATTTTAGCGAAGGTTTCGTCTCTTCCCGGTGCTGTAGAGTGCCTGCTCACAAGCGCAAGACAGCACTTGTTGCGCACGCGGCTCATTGCTAATCCCTAAGAGTGAAAAATTGCATTGCGGATATGGCGCGATGAGCTGGAAAGTTCACCGTGATTCTCTTTACACTTATACATAGGAGCATGAGTGTGCCGCCATGCAAGCGGATGAACTCCGACGTTCACGGCACGCTAGGCAGGTTTGTACGGTGCACACCCCGCACATACGGCCACCATCTTAGGCGATGCGCACATGCTCAGCGTGATGATTCGCCCCTCGAAGACGCGGGTCGTCTATGCCGGGGAGAGTCCCGGACGCGACGGATAAATTCACACTAATTGGAAGAGGCGTTTAACGTGCCAAATCTGCCAGAACATCTGGTGCCTGAGGAATTTGCCGGTAACGAATGGTTCGTTGAAGAACAGTACGAGCGTTACCAGAAGGACAAGAACCTCGTGGACCCTTCATGGTGGCCCATTTTTGAGACCATCGACAAGGCGCTGGGAGGCGCCGGTACCGCTAGTGCAGCTCCTGCTGCGGCACCCGCCGCACCGGCTGCACCTGCCGCACCTGTAGCAACTCCCGCCCCCGCGGCACCGAAGCCTGCGGCTGCACCTGCTAACCCCACCCCTCCCGCTGCTACCAAGAAGGCTGAACCTGTGGAACCTGCTGAAGACAAGATTGTCCCCCTCCGCGGCCCTGCTAAGGCAGTCGTCACGACCATGGAAGAGTCGCTGACTGTCCCCACCGCAACCACCGTTCGTGCGGTCCCCGCAAAGCTGCTCATTGAGAACCGTGCTGCCATCAACAAGTACCTGGCAAGCACCCGCGGCGGCAAGGTCTCCTTCACCCACCTGATTGGTTACGCAGTAATTCGCGCAGTGGCAGCGATGCCTTCGATGAACGTGACCTACGGTGTGGATGAGAAGGGCAAGCCCGTTGCAATCCACAACGCACACGTGAACTTTGGTCTGGCTATTGACCTGCCCCGCCCCGATGGTTCCCGTAACCTGGTCGTTCCGAACCTCAAGGGTGCTGAGAAGCTGAGCTTCCGCGAGTTCTGGGATGCGTACAACGACATCGTTAAGCGTGGCCGTAACGGCGCGCTGACCATTGAGGACTTCCGCGGCACCACTGTTTCGCTGACCAACCCCGGTGGTATCGGTACCGTCCACTCGGTGCCCCGCCTCTCCAAGGGCCAGGCAGCCATCATTGGTGTGGGTGCGCTGGAGTACCCGGCTGAGTTCCGCGGCCTGTCCGAGAAGCTCATCACCCAGCAGGGCCTGTCCAAGATCATCACCCTGACCAGCACCTACGACCACCGCGTCATCCAGGGTGCAGGTTCCGGTGAGTTCCTGAAGCTGGTTGAGCACTACCTGCTCGGCGGCGACGACTTCTACGACGCAATCTTCCGCGACCTGAAGGTTCCCTTCGAACCGGTCCGCTGGGCACGCGACAACCACGTCGATGACGCTCACGAAATTTCCAAGGTTGCACGTATTCAGCAGCTGATTCACGCGTACCGCGTGCACGGCCACCTGACCGCAGCAACCAACCCCGTTGGTTACAAGATGCGTTCGCACCCGGACCTGAAGCTGGAGAACTACGGTCTGACCCTGTGGGACCTGGACCGCGTCTACCCGACCGGTGGCTTCGGCGGCGCTGAGCGTCTGCCGCTGCGCACCATCCTGGAGCGTCTGCACGAGGCATACTCCGGCTCCCTGTCCGTTGAGTACATGTACTCTGAGGACCCCGAAGTTCGCGCATGGTTCCAGGAGCGCCTGGAGCGCGGCGTTGCTAAGCCCACCCGCGAGGAGCAGCTGCGTGTTCTCTCCAAGCTGGTCGAGGCTGAGGCATTCGAGAACTTCCTGCAGACCAAGTACCTGGGTCAGAAGCGTTTCTCCCTGGAGGGCGGCGAGTCCCTGATTCCGCTGCTGGACGCTGTTCTGGACAAGGCCGCTAACAAGGACCTGAAGGGCGTTGCCATTGGTATGGCACACCGCGGTCGCCTGAACGTGCTGACCAACATTGCTGGTAAGTCCTACGCTCAGATTTTCCGTGAGTTCTCCGGCACCGCAGCACCCTACGAGGGTGGCTCCGGTGACGTGAAGTACCACCTCGGTACCGAGGGTGTCTTCACTTCCGATTCCGGTAAGCAGACCCAGGTGTACGTGGCTGCTAACCCCTCGCACCTTGAGGCTGCAAACACCGTGCTCGAGGGTATCGTCCGCGCTAAGCAGGACGTCTACCGCGAGCAGGGCGTTGAGGGTCACCCGGTCCTGCCGATTCTGATTCACGGTGACGCAGCGTTCGCTGGCCAGGGCATCGTCATGGAGACCCTGCAGATGGCTGGCCTGAAGGCTTACACCACCGGCGGTACCCTGCACGTTGTGGTGAACAACCAGATTGGCTTCACCACCCTGCCGAACGATGGCCGCACCGCAACCCACGCTACCGACATTGCGCGTATGACTAAGGCCCCGGTCTTCCACGTCAACGCTGATGACCCGGATGCAGTGGTTCGCGCAGCACGCCTGGCATTCGAGTACCGTGAGCGCTTCGGTCGCGACGTTGTCATTGACCTGATTTGCTACCGCCGCCGCGGTCACAACGAGGCTGACGATCCGTCGATGACCCAGCCGAAGATGTACCAGGATATTGACGTCCTGCCCTCGACCCGCACCCTGTACGCACAGGACCTGGTCGGTCGCGGCGATGTCTCTCAGGAAGAGGCAGACGAAGTTCTGGACTCCTACCACTCGAAGCTGGACGCTATCTTCGTCGAGACTCAGTCTTCGGCACCGGCTCCTGCTGGCGCGCACGTTTCCGGTCTGGAGCTGCCCGCTGCTCAGCAGAACACCGAGGTCGTTCACGGCGGTAAGACTGCAATCTCCCGTGAGACTCTGCAGCACATCGCTGACGCGTTCGGTAAGGCTCCCGAGGGCTTCACCGTCCACAAGAAGCTGAAGAAGCTCATGGAGCAGCGCGTTGAGATGGGCCGCACCGGCAACGTGAACTGGGGTATGGGTGAACTGCTCGCCTTCGGTTCGCTGCTGATGGAGGGCACCGACGTTCGTATGAGCGGTCAGGATGTTCAGCGCGGTACCTTCGTTCAGCGACACGCTGTTCTGCACGACCACATCACTGATGAAGAGTGGTCGCCGCTGGAGCACCTCTCTGAGGACCAGGGCAAGTTCCGTATCTACAACTCCTTCCTCTCTGAGTACGGCGTTCTCGGCTTCGAGTACGGCTACTCGGTGGAGCGCCCCGACTCGCTCGTGGTGTGGGAGGCTCAGTTCGGTGACTTCGCAAACGGCGCTCAGACCATCATTGACGAGTTCGTGTCTTCCTCCGAGCAGAAGTGGGGCCAGCGCTCTTCGCTGGTTATGCTGCTTCCTCACGGCTACGAGGGTCAGGGTCCTGACCACTCCTCGGCTCGTGTTGAGCGTTACCTGCAGCTGTGCGCTGAGAACAACATGACTGTTGCATGCCCCTCGACTCCGGCTTCGCACTTCCACCTGCTGCGTCGCCACTCGCAGCACCGTCCGTACAAGCCGCTCGTGGTGATCAGCCCCAAGCAGCTGCTGCGTCTGAAGGCTGCTGCGTCCTCCATCGAGGACTTCACCGAGGGCTCGTTCCAGCCGGTGATTGGTGACCGTTCGGGTATTAACCCGGCTCAGGTTGAGCGTGTGGTCTTCGTATCCGGTCGCCTCTACTACGATCTGGAAGCTGAGCGCGAGCGCCGCGGCGACACCAAGACCGCTATTGTCTCGGTGGAGCAGCTGTACCCGCTGCCCGAACAGGAGATCAAGGAGCAGCTGGCTCTGTACTCGAACGCTACCGACGTTGTGTGGGCTCAGGACGAGCCTGCTAACCAGGGTCAGTGGCCGTTCATGGCTCTCAACCTGCAGCCGCTGATCGACCGCCGTATGCGCCTGGCTTCCCGCTCCGCAGCTGCTTCCCCGGCTGCCGGTACCGGTAAGCTGCACGCAGCTGAGGCTGAGGCTCTGCTCAAGCAGGTCTTCGAAGGCTAAGATCTTATACAGCTGATCGGCTCATGATTTAGCTCTTCAAAACCCGTCTTCCCGTCAGATGTTTCTGGTGGGCAGACGGGTTTTTTAGTCTCGGATACTTACCGGATAGGGTATTAAGTTCGAAAAGAGGCCGGTAAGCGCTTATCCTAGATATAAAGACTATTACTCACGTGCCTTGCCGCCTCTCACGGCGGGCGCATACTGCAGAAGAAAGAATTCCGTGGAGCAACGCAATATTCGAATTGTGGCAGTCGGCGATGACCTGCTCGCCGGTGTTGGCGACCCCCGTACCCTCGGCTGGTTTGGCCGCGTTATGGCGCGCACCCCGCAGACCACCGCATCCATTGCGGCATATAACCTTGCCGCACCCAATGAAGGTAGCGAGCAGCTGAATGCACGCTGGTTCGAGGAGGCGCGCCGCCGCTTCGTTCCCGGTGCTGACAACCGCCTCATTATTGCTCCGTCGACCTTTGACATTGATTTGGGTCTGACCAGCGCTCGTTCGCGTTTGAACCTGGCGAACATTGTGGACATGGCGTCGCAGAACAACATTAAGGTTCTGGTTGTTGGTCCGCCGCCGACCCTGGACGCTGAGCGTAACCGCCGTATCGCTGACCTGTCGGCGGCATACGCGGATGTGGTGACCCGCCGTAACCACGTGTACGTGGATACGTTCAACCCGCTGCTCCACCACGAGCAGTGGCGCAACGACCTTGCCGCGAATGACGGCCGCCCGGGTCAGTCCGGTTACGGTCTGATGGCATGGCTGGTTCTGCACCGCGGCTGGTACAACTGGCTGAACATTCCTGAGCACGGCTAAGAGCCCGCTCCCCCCGCTGGGGTTGTGAGCTGATGCGAAGAAAGTTCGTGTTTTTTAGCTCATATCCCGGTTCCAAGATGCAATCATGCCGTTTCTATGAAAAAATAGACGGCGTTGCCCTTATAGCGTGGAGCACCGGTTTTCGGTGACCGCCTCTGCTAGGGCAGGTAATAGGGGGCACGCACCGCGAAGGTGGGGCGTGCATCCATGAACACTATAAGGAGGCTCTGATGAGCAAGCGCGGTCGTAAGCGCAAGGACCGTCGTAAGGGCGGCGCAAACCACGGTAAGCGCCCCAACGCATAAGGTATCTTGCATACACTTTAAAACCCCGGCGTTTCGGATATTATTCGGACCCGGGGTTTTGCTTTACCCGCAGATGTTTGTGCGCATTCTGCGGAATAAAGAGAAGAATTCTACGTTATGGAAGTGAACGCCTGGCGCGTTCCTGTAGAGGAGAAACATGGCTGAAACCAACACCGCGGCGGATACCCGCAAGCTACGCGAACGCTTTACCGCGGACGCTATGCAGTATGTGGATCAGCTCTACGCTGCCGCCCTGCGGATGAGCCGCAACTCTGCCGATGCTGAAGACTTGGTGCAGGAAACCTACATGAAGGCTTTTGCTTCGTACCACCAGTTCACCGAGGGTACGAACCTGAAGGCGTGGCTGTACCGCATCCTGACGAATACGTACATCAATTTGTACCGTAAGCGTCAGCGTGAGCCGCAGCAGTCTCAGGGTGAGACGGTGGAGGATTGGCAGCTGGCTCAGGCCGGTGAGCATGATGCGGTGGGTCTGCGTTCTGCCGAGGCGGAGGCGCTGAGCGCCCTGCCGAATACGGAGGTTCGTGAGGCTCTGAATGAGCTGTCTGAGGATTTCCGCATGGTGGTGTACTACTCCGATGTGGAGGGGTTCGCGTACAAGGATATTGCGGAGATTCTGGATATCCCCCTGGGCACGGTGATGTCTCGCCTGCATCGTGGCCGCCGTATTCTGCGTGAGAAGCTGCTCGATTATGCGCGTGAGAACGGTCTGCGCCCGTCAACCATCGCAAAGGTAGAAGCGAAGGCTGAGGCGAAAGCAGCCGCGAAGGCAAGCGCTAAGGGGCAGCCGGCAAAGGCTACCAAGGGCGCTAAGGCGGCCAAGGGCGTAAAGTCCCCTCCGGCGAGCTCTAGCTCCAAGGCGCCTGCAGATTCTTAGCTTCGCTCTTCTACCTGTGAGTTAGCCCCCCTGAGGTTGGGGCTAGACTCCCCTAACGCTTTATACCTTCCGTGTGAAAGGAACCCCGATGTCAACCACAGACAAGAATTCTTCTGTCCCCGAAGCCTCCGCGGCTTCTGAGTCGCTGGAGGATTGCGGCGGCCAGCCCTGCTCGGCGGCCCTCAAGCGCCTCTACGAATTCCTCGATAGGGAGCTGAGCCCCGAGCAGCTGCGCACGGTTCAGGCGCATCTGGATGCCTGCCCCGAGTGCGCGGATGTGAAGGACTTTGAGCTGATGATTCGTGAGAAGATGCGTTCTTCGTGCGCTCAGCAGGCGCCCGAGCAGCTGAAGGCGCGTCTGCTGCAGGATGTGCAGAAGTTCTGCGCCGAGGCTAACCTCTAAGCTGCCTCAGGCTCTTACCCCGCTGGGGGTATAGACATCTGATAATGAGTGAAGGCGGTGCACCAATAACGGTGCACCGCCTTCACGCGTATTGTTTTAGTTCGCGCTGTCTGGTCCGTGTTGCCTGGCTCGCGCTGCCCATCTCATCGCTGGAGCCCTCAGCGGCTCGCAAACCCTCAACCGGTAGAATAGGGGTAGACGTCAACCGGCGCAGCGTCTCTGAGTCTGCGCCCTCCCCATGATTTGAACCAGAAGAGGATGTATGAGCGACGCAGCAGTGCAGCTTTCCCCCGGTGATTGGCCCGCTCCCCTGGCACCCGCCTCCAGCGAAGCCGCTGGCAAGAACGCGCTGGTGCATATTCCGGGTTCTAAGTCGCTCACGAACCGTTATCTGTTGCTTGCTGCTCTGGCTGATTCCCCCTCGTATTTGCGTGCGCCGCTACATTCGCGCGATTCGGCGCTCATGATTGAGGCACTGCGCCAGCTGGGTGCGGGTATTGAGCTGGTGCCGACCAATTCGCCGTTCGGTCCGGATGTGAAGGTTACTCCCCTGAGCTTTGTGGAAGCACATTCCGCACAGTCGCGCGCCGTGTCGATTGAGTGCGGTCTTGCCGGTACCGTGATGCGTTTTGTGCCCGCTCTGGCGGCGCTGTTGCCGGGTGAGTTCGCTTTTGACGGTGACCCGCACGCTCGTCAGCGTCCGATGGGTCCGGTTCTGGAGGGTCTGCGTCAGCTGGGTGTGCAGGTGGATTGTGAGCAGGGCGAGAACGCTCTGCCCTTCGTGCTGCACTCCCCCGGTCTGGCGAGCGCAGAGGGTGTTTCTGAGGCGCCCGTGGTTCGTATTGATGCTTCGACGTCGTCCCAGTTCGTTTCGGCGCTGTTGCTGATGGCGCCTCGCCTGCCGCAGGGCATGGTGCTGGTGCACGAGGGCTCTTCGGTGCCGTCCATCCCGCACATTCAGATGACCGTGGAGGCGCTGCGCCAGATGGGTATTCGAGTGCAGGAGCACTACCCGAGCCAAGGCAACGAAGCAGAGGGCGGCGAGTACCGTTGGACGGTTCACCCCGGTTCTTTCTCCGGCTTTGAGATGACCATTGAGCCGGACCTGTCGAATGCCGGTCCGTTTCTTGCCGCCGCCGTGGTTACCGGCGAGTCGGTGACTATTCCTCACTGGCCGGCACCCGCGGCTGATTCTTCGGCGGGTACGACCCAGGTGGGCGATATGTGGCGTGAGCTTCTGCCCGCGCTGGGTGCGCAGGTTCGCTACGCTGAGGGCCGTCTGACCGTGACCGGTCCGGCGCGGCTTCCCGAGGGCGACTTCTCCTTTGACCTGTCTGCCGGTGGTGAGCTGGCACCGACCATGGCGGCTGCCTGCGCTTTCGTGAAGGGCCGCGTTGAGCTGACCGGTATTGCGCATCTGCGCGGTCATGAGACGGACCGCCTCGCCGCGCTCGCCGCTGAGATTAACCGTCTGGGAGGTGCCGCCCACGACACCGCCGATTCGCTGGTGATTGAGGCGCCCATCCCCGCTGATACTGACGCTGAGCAGGTTCTGGCGCGTACCTACGACGATCACCGCATGGCAACCTTCGCGGCGATTATTGGTTTGCGCCGCCCCAATGTGGTGGTGCAGAACGTAGCCACCGTGGCTAAGACCATGCCCGAATTTACCGCAATGTGGGAGGACATGCTGGCGCAATGGCAGGCCGGCGCTTCCACCTCTGACGTTACCGCCGACCAGGAGGTCTTCTAAATGGGTTCTTCCCGCATGAACGTGCGCGATTTCTCCGAATGGGATGAGTCGGATGTGCGCGTGCGCCCGAATAAGAAGGGCTCCCGCCCCCGCACGAAGGACCGCCCGACCTTCAAAGAAGCGATTCGTGGCAGGGTCATTACGGTGGACCGCGGCCGCTGGTCGGTCGTCGTGGATGAGGGCACCGAGAAGGAGCGTACCCTCATTGCGGCGCGCGCTAAGGAGCTGCGCCGCACCGCGATTGTGACCGGTGACTTTGTGGATCTGGTGGGTGACACCTCCGGCGCGAAGGATACCCTGGCGCGCATTGTGCGTCTGGGCGAGCGCACCTCGATTCTGCGCCGTAGCGCCGACGATACCGACCCGTCGGAGCGCGTGGTCGTGGCGAATGCTCAGCAGCTGGTGATTGTGGTTGCTGCGGCGAACCCGGAGCCGCGCACCGGCTTCATTGACCGTGCCGTGGTGGCGGCGTTTGACGCCGGGATTGAGCCGATTCTGTGCATTACGAAGACCGATGTGCGGTACCCGCAGAACCTGCTGGATTACTATGCGGCGAGCGGTTTGAAGATTGTGCTGTCTTCGTCTTCGGATGGTTTGGCTCCGAGTCAGGAGGGTGCTGCCGGTTTGGAGTCGGCGCCGGTTCAGGAGCTTCTGCAGGAGCTGCTGGGTCAGGTGTCGGTGCTTCTGGGCCATTCGGGTGTGGGTAAGTCGACCCTGGTGAATGCGCTGACCGGCTCTGAGCGTGCGACCGGCCATGTGAATGCGGTGACGGGCCGTGGCCGCCATACTTCCTCGTCGGCGTTGGCGTTGCGTCCGGTGAATGCGAATGGCGACCCGATGGAGCCGGGCACCTGGATTATTGATACTCCGGGTATTCGTTCTTTCGGTCTGGCGCATGTGCCGCCGGAGACCGTCGTGGAGGCGTTCGTGGACTTGGCACCCGGTGCGGCGGATTGCCCGAAGGCGTGTACTCACGCGGCACAAGCTCCCGAGTGCGGTCTGGAGGCGTACGTTGCTGCCGGTCATGCCGGTGAGAGCGGTCCCGCCCGCCTGGAGTCCTTGCGTAAGCTGCTGCTGTTGACTCCTGAAGAGGGCGATTCGGAGAAGGAACTGGGCGCTCTCGTCTAGGTTCTCTCCCCTGCACTGCACACAGCACTACACACACATTTTTGCTGACTACATCACCGAATACTGAAGAAGAGCATTACTATGAGCCGTTCCCAGCAGTACACCGACGATTTGCGTCTTGCGCATATTCTTGCCGATAGCGTCGATCGTGTGAGCGCTATGCGTTTTCGTGACCGCCCGGTCTTCTCCCCCGCATCCGAGGTGATAGAGCCCGCCGAGGCTGCACCCGCTGCGGCACCGTTGGCGCCGTGGCAGCAGGCTACTCAGCAGCCCGCGGAGCCGCAGGCGCCGGTGCAGGAGCCTGCCGATTACGCCTCGGATGTGGCTCAGGAGGTTGAGGAGCTTCTGCGCGCGCAGCTGTCGCGTGTGCGTACTCGTGACGGTATTGCCGGTGCGCATGCCGGCTACAACGGTCAGGCGGCGCGCCAGTGGGTGATTGCGCCGATTGCTGAGCAGGATAATTTTCGCCGCGGCGTGCCGGTGTGGGCGACTCTGATTGCTTTGCTGGATCAGGGTGAGCCGGTGGTGGGTGTGGTATCTGCACCCGCGCTGGGTCGCCGCTGGTGGGCTGCTCGCGGTTCGGGCGCGTACACGGGTAAGTCTTTGGCGCAGGCAACTCGTCTTGAGGTGTCTTCGCTGACTCAGTTGGATCAGCTGTCTGCCGCGTACACCGACCTCTCCTCCTGGAAGGCGGCCTCTGAAGGTGCTGTGGACCGCTCTGGCGAGCTTGTACAGCTTCTGGGCTGGGTGGGTCGTTCCCGCGCGTACGGTTCGTTCTGGGCGGCGTGTATGCTCGCTGAGGGTGCCGTGGACACCGTCGTGGACGCATCCCTGTCTTTCTACGAGGTGGCGGCGCTACTGCCGCTGATTCGCGAGGCTGGCGGCGTCGCCTCCACCCTGGAGGGCGATTTACCCGAGCACGCGGGCGTTTCAGTCGCCGATGTGCATCCGGTGTCCCTGGTGGCAAGTAATACGGCGGCGGTCCAACAGCAGGTGCTGGAGGCGCTCGCACCCCAACCCTAGTCTGCACTCCCCCCCCCCGGTGACGGTGACAATATAGC
>NZ_KV830305.1:895353-900120 GCF_001836735.1 Rothia sp. HMSC061D12
CCCCCCCCCGGTGACGGTGACAATATAGCGAGGCGGCGGCTTTCCGGTAAGTGGAAAGCCGCCGCCTCGCTATTATCGCTATGAGAGCAAGCGTTGCCTGTTTAGGACAGCATCGTGAGGGTTCCGAGCAGACCCAGCAGGCTCAGACCCGAGATGATGTACGCCAGAATGTTGAAGGTCGTCATCTTCGAGGTGTACTTGGTGGTGTGACCGGCGTTCACCTTTGCCGAGTAGATGGCAAGCCAGATAGACACGCCTACCGGGATTAGGCCCACGAGCAGCAGAGCAATCACCATGATGTTGGGGCTCAGGCTCAGGCTGGAGCTATAAGCAGAGGAGCTGTAATCGCCGGACCTGGTCCTTGCCTCAGCGTGGAGTGCCGCGACCTGAACCCACGCGTAGAGGGTCAGCGCCAGGGCACCCAGGGAGGCACCGAACGCGCCGATGGAGTAGAAGTAGCCGGGGCCGCGGAAGTCGCCGGTGGTCTCGCCGTAGGGGCGGCGGTGCTCAGCCGGTACCCGGTAGATGTCCGGGATGCGCTGGTAGCTGTCGTCGCGGTCGCGCACATTAGCGGGTGCCACGCCCAGGGCGGGTGCGGGTGCTGCGCCGAGGGGAGCGCCGGGTGCGACGCCTGCAGGTACCGGCTGCGGGGAGTTTGCGTTGTTCTGCTCCGGGAAGGAGGGGGCGGGAATCTGGTTTTCCATGGTGTGTCCTTGAGTGGTCGTCATAGCGGGTATGTAGCTACCGCGTCGTAGCGGTGGCGTCCCTATGACCGGCTATTCTGTGGCTCGTTTGGTGGCTCTGTGGTTGCTCTCGAATGTTGCCGGTGAGATTGAACGAACAATAACGCCAAACAACGATATCTACCCTTCGATACTACGGCATAGGGTGCGTTTTCGTCTTCTCTGATGGCATTCTCATTACAATGCGGTCACCTGAGCACCCTCGGGCACACCGGTACACCCCAGAACAGACCGACAATTGGGCATAAAAATACCCGGCAGGTGACGCCGTGGGGCGTCCTGCCGGGTGGTAGAAACCTACCGCGGTCCTTCCTCTGGATTGGAACCGATTATCACCGCCGCAAACCCGTGAAGGTGAGCGGACGGTTGGGAGATCGTGGAGATGCGGGGAACGCGGTGTTCGTCAAAGACCAGGTGTTCTGTGGTGCTGATGGAGCAGGTGTTTTAAGACCAAACCAAGATAAAAGACTCATATATTACCTTTATATACAGCAAGATGTGGCAGCAGTTTTAAAACTGCTACCACATCTCGTTGACCACTTAGAAACTTCTAAGCGATGTTTTACACACTAGGTCCTTTAGGGGGTCCCTTAGGGAACTTTGAATCACTCTCAATCGTCCTTCTGGCTGCAAAAGTGACCAAAAGACCTCCTAAAATTGCACTTAGAATTGATACTGGATTAAAGAACTCCCCGTCTCTGGCAAATGAGATAATCACCCAGAACACCGGAACAATAGTGAGAAAAAATCCTAGTGTAAATATATTCTTCGTACGCATTGGACCTCTCCCAGGTTAAAGAGTGAGAGTGCAGGACACTGCTGCAACAGCTAGCGCAGCGGCAACTGGACGGCTCCAATTGGTGCCGCTGATTGTGTCGCTGTGGAGGTGCTGGGCGTCGCATCCCGCGTCGAGCAACGCCTCGCGCTGGGTCTCGAGCGGCTGGCCCTGGCGGGCGGTTGAGACGCGGGAGTATCCAATCTTCATGGGTGGTCACCTTACTTCCACGCTGATGAGATGGCTCAGCGTTTCCTTGCTCGTGTCCAAGATGTCCTGCATGTAGGAGTCCATGTAGTCCCAGTCGGGCTTGCCGTCGGAGGTGGCGGGGAGTTGCATCTCATCGTCGACGATTCGCTTCATCGAGATCGAGTCCGACCAGGAGTATTTCTGACGCAGTGATGCCCTGAGCGCCGCGATGAGGAACAGGTGTACACACTCGCTGACCTGTTTCTCGCCTTTGACGTACAGAGCGATGTTGTGGCTATCGTTCGAGCAGAAGTTCTGCTCCTGCTAGGTGAAAGTCAGCGTTTTGCCGCCGATCATGATGCACCCGCCCTTGTCGAGCCACTCGGGTGGGCACGAGATGTACGTCAATACGCCGTTGTTCTTCTCAGATGCGGTGACATATGGTGTCGTTCCGCTATCGGGAATGATGTCCCTCTGCACGATGCTCTTTGTGTTCGACATTTCGAACACGTCGACGAGAGGGAACGTCCTCCAGTTTGTGGTCTCAATTGAGTTCATCATGACCGCCATCCTGATTCATAGAAACCTGATTCATAGAAACCTGAACTCGCCCATGCTCCGCGCTCACCGAGCTCGAGTACATGACCGTCTCGAGGAGCTTCTCGCCGAACTCCTTGGCGTCGATGCCCTGCTGGAACATGAGGTAGTTCAGGGCCGTCCGTTTGAAGTCCTCCTCGAAGATCTCGAAGGGCTTCTGCGGGAGCTGGTAGGACAGGTGCTCGGTGGGATCGACCCACTGGCAGGTGTCGTCGCCCGATTGCTTCTCGACCACGTCGATCCAGTGGTCCTCGATGGAGGCCCATCGGCCGTACACGTCGTGTCGGCCCTTGTTCTTGACCGTGGCGAGGCCGTCGCTCTCCATGTGACAAGCGAAGATCTCCTTGCCATCCTGCGGGATGCCCGTCTCGAACACGAAGATGCTCGTCGTGATGCCAACCTTGAAGAACAGGTCCTCGGGGAGCTTGATGATCTTGCGCAGACGGTGGTGGGCGAGGATGCGCCTCATCTGCGCCTTCGACGCCTTCTCGAGCTTCTTGTCGGGCAGGATGAAGGCGCAGGCGGTGCGGGCGGGCACGCTGTCGAGCACGTTCTCGACGATCTGCATGCACCCGTACTTTTTCTCGAAGGGCGGGTTCATGAGCACTTTGGTGATGTCCTGGCGGGCGATCCACTTGGCGGCATCCTCGTAGCGGGCGTCGAGCAGCTGGAGGTTGGTCTTTCCATCCTTGTGGATGAGCATGTTCGCGCAGGCCAGGGCGTAGATCTCGCGGTCGTTCTCGATGCCGAAGAGCTGGCTCTGCTTGATCTGCGTGGCCTTGTCGGTCTTGGTGCCGCCGGCCTCCTGGATCATGTTGGCCATCGCCTTGACTAGGAAGCCGCCGGACCCGCAGGTGGCGTCGAGCACGCGGTCGTCCTGGTTGACCTCGAGGATGCGGTACATGAAGTCCGTGATGTGCTCGGGGGTGAAGACCTGCCCCTGCTCGGACTTCCCCTTGTATCGGTTGAACTCATTGAAGAAGATGCCCATGACGTCCTCGCCTCGCCACTCGGAGGAGTTGACGCACTCAGAGATCTCGACGACCCAGCCGATGAAGGCGTTGATCGCGGCCTGGTTGTCCGTTGTGTTCATCTTGATGGTGGAGTATTCCTCCAGCAGGATGTTGATCTTGAAGTTTTGGTTGCGGCTGTCCTCCAGCGACTTGGAAAGCGTCGAGATGATCACCGCCTGGAATGCCTCATATCCCATGTCGACGCAGCGTGACAGCCCCCCGCCGTAGCGCTCGGCGACGAGCGCGCAGGCGGTGAAGATCATGCGGTGGTAGAGGTTCTTGACGCCGAACTCGAAGTGCAGGCAGTTGTTGATCCTTGAGGTGAGCTCGTAGATCCGTTGCTTGTCGATCGCCTCGGCGTTGAACAGGTCGAGGTAGTACTCGACGTTGTGCAGGATGTTGCTGCCCTGTGCCTTGTACTCCTCCTGACCCTTGAACACGCGCGTGTCGTCGCCGTTGTAGAGCACGCCCACGACGTTCTTGTATCTGCGCTGGAGGATGCGTATGTTCTTGAGCAGTTCATCGACGTGGCCTGTTTTGAGCACGATACGGCTGGCCTTGGTCTCCAGCACGACGGCGGGGTCGTTCACGTTGTCGGGCAGATACCACCCGTCCGGCTTGTCCGCCACACCCTTGAAGCCCAGCTGGTTGAACGTCGTGAGCTGCCCGACGCCAGAGACGACCCCCGGCCTGTCCTCGAAGTCGAGGATTCCCCTGGCCTTGTCGCGCACCTGATCTTCGGTAAGGCCCTCCGCCATCGCCACTCCTTTGCTACCAATGTCAATAAATCGGTCGATTTCGAACCCCTAGGAACAATGTAGGCTGCTGGGTTCAGTAAGACTCAGAACCTGTTCCATAATCGGTGTCCGACCACCTGAGTGTATCATCATTGACAACATTATCGATATCAAATACTTCTAGCGGGGAAGCCAGACCCAAATCACCATGTGGGTGACGGATATCGGGCTGAAGTTCATAGCAATGCAAAGATGAAAACCTTACTATCCGGGACATCGACGGTGCTGTACTCGAAGCATGCATTTCGCTCATAGACAGCCCCATCGAAATAGCACACATCCTTGTCGAGTCAGCTGTGTCTTTTATCCTCGAGTTCGTCAGGGAGGTAGTCTCTGAATGAGGACCAGCTACCCCAATATCAACCCTCTAACGAATGGGGAGAGATAGATCAGCCCTCGAAATCAACGACATGTGAGTCGTCATTCTCTGATGACATTCTCATTACAATGCGGTCACCTGAGCACCCTCGGGCACGCCGGCACACTCCAGACCAGACCGGCAATACAGACCTACAATTGAGCATAAAAATACCCGGCAGGTGACGCCGTGGGGCGTCCTGCCGGGTGGTAGAAAGCTACCGTGGTTCGTCCTCTGGATTGGAACCAAGCACCGCCGCACACCAGTGAAGGTGAGCGGACGGTTGGGAGATCGT
>NZ_KV830305.1:900220-1039223 GCF_001836735.1 Rothia sp. HMSC061D12
ACGGTTGGGAGATCGTGGAGATG
This sequence comes from Rothia sp. HMSC061D12, assembly GCF_001836735.1. NCBI lineage: Bacteria > Bacillati > Actinomycetota > Actinomycetes > Micrococcales > Micrococcaceae > Rothia > Rothia sp. HMSC061D12. The sequence goes on from NZ_KV830305.1 coordinate 900,244, forward strand.
CGGGGAATCGAACCCCGGTCCGATGTGGCGTCAACGGGGCTTCTCCGTGCGCAGTTTATGCGAACGCTACTTTTCGGCTCCGGTACTTGCATAAACACATATACCGACGAACCTAGTCACGTAAAAGTCCCGCTAACCCCCGCAACAAGGGCTAGCAGCAGTGGCCTTTTAAGTCGATGCCGGTAACTGAGCCAAAGGCATGCTCAGGCCGACAGACGGCAACTCGCGCTTAGGCAGCGAGTGCGAAGTCAGTGCGCTTAGATTCTGCACTTAATTTTTTGCAGAGGGCGTTAACGAGATAACCCTGCATCCTCGGCACGCTTCACCCATCTCAACTCACATCGTCGAAACCGATCATCCCCCTATGCTTTTATCAAAAAGCCCACCGTCCTCTGAAAGTTTTCCTCAGCGTACCTAGACGCTGCGGTGCCATTCAAACACGGTAGAGATTCAGTATATCTGAGATGTTTAACGGCGTGCAAGTCCCCCCCTACCCCACACACGCGGCACGCTCACTGACAGAGAACACCAGGACAGAGAACACCAGCTAAGAACAGACGCAGAGGATACAGCGAGCGCGCCTCCAGCACACACCCGGATCAACGGCGGGCGCAGAAAATCACGGGCACAGCAAACGGGGTGCGGCTCCCCAGATCATCTGGGAGCCCCACCCCGTTCGCGTACCGCACTGGGTAGCCAAAATTAGGCAGTCAAAATTAGGCGGTCAAACCTTAGCGGTGAGCCGGAACAGTCATGCGGTTGTTCGGGTTGTCACCAATCTGGCAGACCACGTTACCGTGACCGTCCTCGGTACCAACCTCAAGGCATTTCTCAGTGGTCTGATAGAAAGAAATGAATACGAAAAGCATACAAATCGAAATCAGGACAGACACCGCACCGGTGATAATACCGGTCAGTGCGAATGCCTTACCCGCGCCAACTTCCTTAGTCTTCTTCAGGGACAGGGCGCCCAGAATAATCGCAGCGATACCCAGCAGGGCACCGAACACGAAGAAACCGGTCAGCACAGCCGCAATACCGAGAATCATCGCCGCCAGCGCCATGCCGGGAGCCTTCTTCGTCACGGGAGCCGCATACGGGTAACCCGCGGGCTGACCGTAACCGTAAGCGTCCTGCTGAGGCTGCTGCTGGTATGAGTTCTGCTGGTAGTTGTAGTCAGCGGGCTGCGCCTGGTAGGAGGCGTCCTGGCCGTAACCGTACTGGTTCTGCTGAGCGGGCTGCGCCTGGTAGGAGGCGTCCTGACCGTAGCCGTACTGCTGCTGGCCGTAGGTGTTCTGAGCCGAAGCACCCTGGGCAGAGGTACCCTGAGCAGCGTTCTGGCCGTAAGCATTCTGCGAAGAAGGCTGCGCACCGAACTGACCGTACTGGTTCTGCTGGGTCGAGTTCTGCGGAGTAGCGTTCTGCTGCTGCGCCTGGCCGTAGGTGTTCTGAGCGGATGCGCTCTGACCGTAATCCTGGCCGTAGGTGTTCTGTGCCGAAGGAGCCTGGCCATAATCCTGACCGTACGAGCTCTGGGCGGAAGAATTAGGCTGCTGAGCAGCGTAGGGGTTCTGTGCGTTCCCCTGGTTGTTTCCGTAGTTATTCTCAGACATCCGTCGTTCTTTCCTTCACAGTTGCAGCGAACAATTTATACTCGCCCAACGCACCATTGCGCGCTGAGTTCGGTTCCATTATATAAATAAGCCGTCATTGGGGTCACCTATGAAGTCCAAGATTCCAGAATCATCCCCCAGAATCCACCAATCGGGCAGATTCAGCGCAGAAAAAGAGCAAGGGACCGAATAGTTCAACACTATTCGGTCCCTCAAGCTTCAAAGACTCAATGCGATTTAACGGCGGTACATCTTGTACTCATCGGGGCTCATCGTCATGGTTTCACCGTGAATGGTGCACACGTAGTTGCCGTTCGAATCCTGCACGGCCTTCTCAGCGCAGTCGCCGAGCATGCCAATGCCAATCAAGCCCAGAATCAGCACAACAACAGCAACAATCATGCCCAGCGCACCGGTGACAATACCACCAATCGCCATGCCCTTACCGGAGGCAGTGCCGTTCTTCACCTTCACCAGGGCAACAATACCCAGAATCACGCCAACCAGACCCAGCACGCCACCGAAAATCAGCCAGCCAGACAGCAGACCAATAACACCCAGGATCAGCGAAGCAATCGCCAGAGCCGAGCTCGGGGTCGGCTGGTAGCCGGGGTAGCCGCCCTGCATGTTGTATGCCGGTGCCTGCTGCGGTGCGGGGATGAACTCGCCCGGGTTCTGCTGGTAGTTCGGGTTCTCAGACATGTGTCTCCTCAAAAACGTATGGTGCTCGCGGTACACCGCGAATTTTCAACCATTATACGCGAGGAACCGCGCCTAGACCCTACCGGCAAGTTCCTGAGCAGCCGTGCACCCCGGCCGTTGCCTCAGCCCTAGCCGAGGTTGCGGTAACGCATCGCGCGGCGCGCCTCCAGGTCATCCTGACGCTCACGCAAAGCCTGACGCTTATCGTACTCACGCTTACCGGTCGCCAAAGCAATCTCAACCTTCGCACGACCATTCGAGAAGTACAGCTTCAACGGAACCACCGTGTAACCGGTCTCCTTCAGCTTCTGCGCCAACTTATTAATCTCAGAACGATGCAGCAGCAGCTTACGGCGACGACGAGCCGCATGGTTCGTCCACGTACCGTAACCATACTCCGCAATATGAATACCCTCGAGCCACATCTCGTTATCGGTCACCTGGCAGAAACCATCCACAATGGACGCCCCACCATCACGCAGAGACTTCACCTCAGTACCCAGCAGAACAATGCCCGCCTCATAGGTATCCACAATGTTGTAGTTGTGGCGAGCCTTCTTATTCTGGGCAATAATCGCGTTATTCGGGTCCTTCTTCGCGTCTTTCTTCTTTTTCTGAGCCATCACTCAATCCTTATACGTCTTAGCTCTCTTCAGCCGCGCGCCCCGAAGCACGCCAGCGAATACCAGCATCAATAAAGGCGTTCAAACCGCCATCCAAAACATTAGAGGTATTACCCTCCTCATAGCCGGTACGCAGATCCTTCACCATCTGGTACGGATGCAGAACATAGGAGCGCATCTGATCACCCCAGCTTGCCTTAATATCACCGGCAAGCTCCTTCTTCTTCGCGTCCTCCTGCTCCTTACGCAACAGCAACAGGCGAGACTGCAGCACACGCAAAGCCGCCGCACGGTTCTGCAACTGCGACTTCTCATTCTGCATCGACACCACAATACCGGTCGGCAAGTGAGTCATACGCACCGCCGAATCCGTCGTATTCACCGACTGACCACCCGGGCCCGAGGAGCGGAACACATCCACCTTAATCTCAGACTCGGGAATCTCAATAGCGTCCGTCTGCTCAATTAGAGGAATTACCTCGACCGCCGCGAACGAGGTCTGGCGGCGGCCCTGATTATCGAACGGCGAAATACGCACCAGGCGGTGAGTACCCGCCTCCACCGACAGGCGGCCAAAAGCGTACGGTGCGTTCACTTCGAAGGTCACCGACTTCAGGCCCGCCTCCTCAGCGTAGGAGGTGTCCAGAACCTTCGTCGGGTAGCCGTTCTTCTCCGCCCAACGCAGGTACATGCGCAGCAGCATCTCCGCGAAATCAGCAGCATCCACGCCACCGGCGCCCGAACGGATCGTCACCACAGCCTCACGCTGATCGTACTCACCCGACAGCAGCACCAGCACCTCAAGCTCCTCCAGCTTGGCGCGGATCTCACCGCACTCACGCTCAGCATCAGCGAGCAGCTCGGCGGCAGTTTCCTCATCCTCCGCTTCGGCAAGCTCCACCATCACCTCAACATCATCAATGCGAGAAGACAGCGAACGCAGACGATTCAGCTCCGACTGCTTATACGACAGGGCGCTCGTCACCTTCTGCGCGTTCTCCACGTCATCCCACAAATCGGGTGCGGCAGCCTGCGCAGACAGGTCTTCAATGGCGCGCTCAATCCCCTCAATATCGCTCACAGCAGCAATAGAGGTGAAAATCGCGCGAAGCTCTTTAATCTCAGCAGAAAAGTCGAAGGATGCCATAGCCTTTAACACTATCGCGAAAATGCCAGAAAGTCCCGCCGTTACAGCCCGCAACAGCCCACAGCGCAGAAGGATGATGCAGGCAGAGGGCAGAAGACGCCCAACGAAGACATTAAAAGGGCATAAAACGAGGGCGCATCCGCTAGCCGTTACACTACCTTGCGGATGCACCCTCGCAGTCTATGGGGCTCACAGCGCCTCTAGTCGTTGGACGGGCCCTGGCTCGTCTTCAAACGCGACGAGCCGTGAGCGGTCACCTCAATACCATCAGGCACCAGAATCGACAGCAGCGGCGGACGAATACGAGCCGACAGGTACACGTGCACACTGTGATCAGAATCCACGGACACGTTCTCCAGGCGCAACGCCTGAAAATCCTGCCCCGGCTGAACCTCAGCCAGGTACGCGCTCGCATACTCCCACGCCGCCGAACCACTCGCCTCCTCCGGAGTGCGGATCGTGCGGGTAATCGAGTTCGCCTGAGCGTCTGCCATATCCTGCAGGTGCTGAGTCTGCAGATACGCGCCGGTAATCGCCACCGTCACCGAGCCAATGAGCAGAAGCAACGCCAGCATGCCCACAATCAGCGGGGCAATACTGCCCTCTTCCGGGTCTGAGGCGAGGCGGTCAGAGGCGAGCGCCCGGCTCTGCACGCGGGCACGAACGTGGGCGTAGCGCTCCCGTACAGCCGAGAACAGGTGAGCGGGCGAACCATTAGGATTCAGCATGACCAGACCCCCAACTCGTCGCGTGAGAACTCACCGGAATCACGCCGCCACCCATAAACGAAGGCAGCAGCGGCAGGCGCGCCTGAACCGTCACCGTGGCGTACGCCTTCGTACCCGAGACGCACTCCCCCGACGAACAGCTCAACGACACGCTCACATCGGACGGGTCTACCCCGTAATCCGCTGCGGCATGCGCCGCCAGACGCTGAGCCAAATCCGGGCCCACCGACGAATCCTGCGGCTGCTCCTGCACATACAGCACCACCTGGGCGCTCGCCGCATGAGCCGCCATCACCGAAGACTGCAGGCTAAAAATCGTCAGAATGCCGTAGAGCACCGGAATGAGCAGCGTAATACCCAAGCCCAGGAACTCCACAATGGCGCTACCCTCTTCAGAGCCGTGTTGTTCAGAAAGAGGTAGGTCAGCAAGAGACCGATCAGAACGATTCTTCAAGCGAGCCTTCACCCGCTGCCGAAGCGAAAAGCCACTAATCACCGGAACGATGCTCCGCATAAATCGCATGCCCCTTCACCTCAATAGAATCCGGAAAACCCCACGGACCCAGCACCGGCAACGGAGACTTCACCGTCACCTCCAAAGTGCGCACGCCCGTAGAATCACTACTCTGACGGTACGAAATGTTCTCAGCGTACGAGGACGGGAGAACCCCCTCAATCATCTGACGGGTACGCTCCATGCCCTCCTGCGGGGTGCGGTCACGCATCGTACCGTAACGTGCCCCAGCCGCCGCAGCATCCACCAACATGGTTCGTGCATACAGAGCGAAAGAAACCTGCAGAATCGCCATGGTCAGCAACACCAGCAGGGCACCGACCATGACGAACTCCGTGCTGGCATCACCGCGCTCGCTATCCTCCACAGAATGTTCCGCGGAGGATAGCTCAGCGGCAGTCAGCTCAGAAGCGATGCGGGGCTTACGCATCACTGGTGAACCAGAGCGATTGCGTCGTTGAACATCTTGGTCAGAGCGGGCTGAGCAATCGCCAGGATAGCTGCAACCAGCACGGCGCTCATCATGGTGATCATGACCCAGCCGGGCACGTCGCCGCGCTCGGGGTCGTCCTGCTTGTTCTTCAGGCGCAGAGCCAGCACGGATGCGATAGCCAGGGCGATCAGCACGGTCAGGGTGGTGCGGAAACGACGGAACATGATTTTCTCCTTCAATCAAAGGGTGTAGTGTGTGGTTGGTGCGGCGCGCCGGGCAATCAGCCCAGCCCACCGCGGTGCAGCCGGTACGGTGTGTACCCGCCGCAAAATCTAAAAGTTCAAACGCATGAGCGACAAGCCCGGGAAGACCGCAAAAATCACCGTCAGCGGCAGGATAAAAAACACCACCGGGGCGAGCATCGCAATCTCCTTCTTACCGGCTGTTTCCATCAGCTCACGCTTAGCGTTATCGCGCACATCCTGAGCCTGCGCACGCAACACATCAGCCAGAGGGGTACCGCGCTCAATCGCAACAGCAATACCCTCAACGAAGCGGCTCAACGCCGGAACGCGAGTACGCTCCGCAAACTCCTGCAGCGCGCTCAGCAGCGAAACACCGGTGCGGGTCTGCGCCAAAATCTCAGAAAACTCACGAGCCAACTCGCCGCGAGAGGTCAAACAGATACGCTCCAGGGCCGCCAGCGCCGACTCGCCCGCTGTCACCGACAGAGCCATCATCTCCGCCAGCGCCGGGAACTCAGCAACCAGCTGCTTCTCACGCTTAGTCACCGCCTCACCCAGCCACCAGTCACGCGCCAAAAAGCCGCTCAAACCGCTCACCAGCACCAGCACAAGAGCCACCAGGATGGAGAAACGCTCCTGCACCACGCCAATCACGGTCAAAGCACTCATGACGGTCACACCGGCAAGAGCCCACAGCAGCTGCTCAGCACGAAACGCACTCACACTCTGCGAAGAACCCGCACGGCGCAGACGCTCCTGCACCGAACTATCACTCAGCGACGAACCGCTCAACGATGAGGACAGCGAACGCAACAGCGGCGCGCAGAACGCCGAAATCGCCTCCAACAGGCTCGGCTCACGGCGCTCCTGCTCCTTCAACAGCGACTCACGCAAAGTCTCACCGCGCAGCTGCGATGCCACACGATCAGAGAACGAAATACTGCGAGTATTCAGCACCGATGAGAGAATCAGACCCACGCCGGTCGCCAGCAGCAGACCAAAAATCAGAGGCAGATTCATCCGAAAACCCTCCGTTCACGCGGCAACTCACCAATACGCAGCATCAGACGGTACGCCGCCAAAGAAATAGCGGCACCGGCAATCATCAGCATCGCACCGGCAAACGAGTTATACACCATGCGCGCGGCAGGCTGAGTCGCCATCAGGCACAACACAAACCAGGGCGCCACGCAGGAAAGGCGAGCCGCATTCACAGTCCACGACTGACGCGCCAGAAGCTCCGAACGGGTACGCGCATTCTCACGCAGAAAATCACTCAGCGTACCCAGCAGCTTACCCAGGTCCGAACCACCCACCTCGCGGGCAATTTTCAACGCCTCAATAATGGTGTCCGCCACCGGGTCAGAAAGGTACTCCTTCAAACGGTTCAGCGAGGGCACGAACTCACCCGACGCGCGGTAATCACGAGAGAAATGAGCGAAAGCATCACGCAGCTCTTCCGGGCCGCGGTAGGAGAGCTGAATCAGCGCCTCCGGCAGGGACAGGCCCGCACGAATCGCAGAACGCAGGTGGTCCACCGCATCCGGCCACAACTGCCAAATGCGGGCATCCGCCGCGCGGGCACGATGATTCACGACCACGCGGGGCGCCACAAAACCGCCAATCAGGCCCAGCAGACCCAACGGCAGTAGCTGAGTGACCATCAGCAACAGCACCGAGGCAGTCACACCGCTGGCGACGCTCACCCACATGAACGTGCGAGGCGTCAACGAATGCATGCCCGCCTTACGAAGAGCAATTACCAGCGCCGGGTCATTACTCGGCTTCGGCGGCTTGCCGTTATCAGGAAAGCAGGAGAGGTAAATCAGGCAGACGCCCAACCCCAAAATCAGGCTCAGAAACAGAGGCATTACTGACCCGCCTTCGCCGCAGCCAGCACCTGCTCGGGACGGTGACCGGCACGAACCCAACGATCCGGGTTCGGCAGCTCCAACGCCACGCACACCATCCGGCCATCACGGCGCACAAACAGCGGGGACATCTCAATCACGCCGTCCTCAACGCGGCCACCCAGCATGCTGATCTCTTCGACCTGACGCTGACCGCGCGAATCGCGGCCGCAATGCACCACAATGTCAAAGCAGGACGCCACGGTCGGCACCACGAACGCCGAGGAAATATTCTCGCCAGCCAGCAGCGGCAGGGTACAAATCTTGGTTACCGCATCACGCGCCGAGTTCGCGTGAATCGTGCACATACCCGGCAGACCCGCGTTGAGCGCAATGAGCATATCCAGGGACTCCGCCTCACGCACCTCACCAATGAGGATGCGGTCCGGGCGCATACGCAGAGCCTCCTTGACCAGGCGGCGTAGCTCAATCGCGCCGGTGCCCTCAAGGTTCGGCTGGCGGCACTGCAGACCCACCACATCGCGTAGCGGAACCGCGAGCTCAAAAATTTCTTCGCACGTAATCACGCGCTCACGCGGAGGAATGGATGCCGACAGGCAGTTCAGCATCGTGGTCTTACCCGCCTGGGTTGCGCCCGAGACGAGGATGTTCATGCCGCTCTCCACCGCAGCGTGCAGCAGAGACGCCGCGCCGGCGCTCAGCGAGTTCATGCGCACCAGGTCGGGCAGACGGCGGGCACGCACCACGAACTTACGGATGTTAATGCTCGTATGCTTGCGGGTAATATCCGGAATCACCGCGTGCAGTCGGGAACCGTCCGGCAGGGACGCGTCAACGAACGGGGAGGAAAGATCCACGCGACGACCCGAAGGCTTGAGCATACGCTCCAGCAGGCTATTGATCGCCTCGGCACTCAGGTGCAGGCCGGTCAGCTCGCTCTCGCCATTGCGGGCGATAAAGATTTCGTCGGGAGAGTTGATCCAGATTTCTTCAACGCTCTCATCGTCCAGGAACGGCTGAATCACGCCGAAGCCGCAGATTTCATCGTGCAGGCGCTGGGCCACGGAGTCACGGTCACCCAAATCGGGCAGGGAGATGCGGGTGCGTCGCTGTTCATAATCGTTCAGGTGCTCGTCAATGAGCCCGCGAACGGCGTGCTGGTCCTCATGCGGGTCCAGGCTACGGTGGCGCATTGCCTCACGGATATTTTCCTCGAGCAGAGTAAGATGCTCCGCCCGGGTATCCAGTACGGTGTTCTCCATTGAAATGATCCGATGCTGTGTGTGGTGTGGTTGTGTGGAATACGGTGAAGCATTGATACATCAATGCCACCATCACCCTAGCGTCAAAGCATCAAATTTATCAAAATGTAATAAAACGCCCCTTAATATTTACGAGTATAGTATTTGAGTATTTTTGGTGCGTGGAACTGCATACATCGTTACCTAACGTGCATTAAAATTCAAAAACACCTAGTCAGCTGTGACTCACAGAACAGCCGCCCGCGCACCCCTCGAACCCCTCACCGCTGACCGCAGCTATATTGCACTCGGTGCACGCGTAACATTTCGTCTTAAAACACCCGCAGCCGCCATTTTGCAGCATCGCAGCCCCTCCCGAAGCAACAACATTCGGGCACAGTAAAGGGGCGTGCACTCCCCCATCGGGAATACACGCCCCATCACAAGCAATCATCTAGCGGTTAGTCACCGCCGCGAATCACCTTCACGGCTTCCTTAATCGGACCGTCAAAACGCAGGTTACCGTGCTCCAGCACCACGCCGCGGTCACAAATCTTAGAAACCAAATCCAGGTCGTGGCTCACCACGGCAAGAGTCTTACCGGCAGAGCACAGCTCCTGAATCTTCGCAATACACTTCTTCTGGAACGGCTCATCGCCCACCGCAAGGATCTCATCCACCAGGAAGATATCCGGGTTCGTGTGAACCGCAACCGAGAACGCCAGGCGCAGGTACATACCCGAAGAGTAGAACTTCACCTCGGTATCGATAAAGTCGTGAATCTCAGCGAAATCCACAATCGAATCGAAGGAAGCCTCAATCTCTTCCTTGGTCATACCCAAGATAGCGCCGTTGAGGTACACGTTATCGCGGCCAGTCAGATCCGGGTGGAAACCCGCGCCCACCTCAATCAGACCCGCAATATTGCCGCGAGTAAGAACCTCACCCTCATCAGCGCGCATCACGCCAGAAATCATCTTCAGCAGCGTGGACTTACCCGAGCCATTCAGACCCAGAAGAGCCACACGCTCGCCCTGACGAATATCCAGGCTCACGCCGTTGAGCGCATTGAACTTCTCCGAAAGATCACCCTTGCGGCCCTTAATCAGCCACACAAAAGCTTCCTTCATCGAACGGGTGTGGCGCAGAACGAAGCGCTTCACCAAATTCTCCACGTGAATCACCACGGGAGCGTCCGGGCTCACCGGCGGGAACTCAAGCTTCTTAATATCCACAGAATCAGAGCTCCTGGGCGAAGTTGCCCTCAAACTTACGGAAGAGCAAATCACCAATCAAAACGGTCAGCAGAGAAATACCAATGGCAATCGGAGTCCAGAAGCTGAAGAGATGCGGAACCACCTGCGAAGCAGGAAGCGCCAAATCCTCAGGACGGAGCGTCGGATGCCAGAAGCCATAGTGGAACAGCTCCACCGCAACGGTCAGCGGGTTAATCATGAACACGTTGAACACCCACGGGTACAGGGTGTCACGCACCATGGTCCAGGAGTACAGCACCGGCGAGAACCAGGTAGCCACCATCAGCAGCATGTCCACGATGTTCTCCGAATCTCGGAAGAACACGTTAGCCACACCGAAAATCAGACCCAGACCATAGGACAGCAGCATCACGATGAGCATGCCCGCCAGAATCGACTCAAAAGCCAACAAGGACGGATGCCAGCCCACCGCAAAGCACGCCAGGAGCATGACCACAATCTGCGGCACAAAATGCACCAGAGCCACCCACACCGTAGACAGCGAGAACAGCTCACGCGGCAGGTAAATCTTGCGAATCAGAGCACTGTTAACCACCATGGCGCGAGCACCATTGCCGAACCCCTCCGAGAAGAAGTTAATAGCAATCATGCCCGAGAAAAGATACACAGCGTAGTTGTGCATACCGCGTTCCAGGCCAAGGAAAAGACCCATGGCAATGTAGAACACCAGGAACTGCACACCCGGCTTAATGTAGGACCACAGAATACCCAGCACCGAGCCGCGGTAGCGGACCTGGATTTCCTTATCGACCAGAAGTCGAAGCAGGTAGCGATTCTTCATCGCATCCAGAATGCCGCGGCCGCGACCAGGCGCCTTCAGGGGAACAGACTTCAGATCGCTCATCGGGTCAGCTCAGAATCCGTATGCTCAGCGAAGGTCTTAGCCCACGCATCGTAGGACGCAACCTCAGCAGCCTTCGAACGGTACTGCTCACGCAGCTTCTCCCAGCCGGTCACCAGCTGGACGTGCAGCTTAGCAGCCTGTGCCAGCTTCGACTTCAGCTGCTCAGGATCGCGGCGGTACCAGAACAGGCCGGTACCCTCAGCGTTAGTCGCCAGAGCCGAATCGAACTTCGACAGGGTCCACCAGTTAGTCTCACCGTAGTTCAGCTGAATCTGCGGGTGAGCCTTCGCCTCTTCGCTCACCGGCTTGAACAGCTGACGAGCAACAGTCTTCGCGGTCCAGGAAGCAAGCTTCTTGTAACCGGGGGACGCGAAGGAACGGCGGCCACGGAACGGAGGCTTCTTCGTCTGAATAGCCGGGAAGTCATCCACGTTCGGCTTCACCTGAGACTCTGGGTATTCCTTAGCCATCGCACGAATCACCGGCAGACGCTGCGAGAGCGAGGGGTGCAGGTGCTCGGGGCCGGAGAGCAGATCCTCCAGCGCCATCAGGCGGCCAGCCTCGGTGTAGTACTGCATGGACAGGGTGTGCTTGACATCCAAGAACAGGGACTCCAGCAGCACGCGGCCACCCTTATCGAAGGGCGAGTGCAGCAGTGCGGTAATGAGGCGGTTGCGCTCGTGGTAGTACGCCTGCCAGCCGACGGAGTCGTCCTTATCGGTCCAGGAAACGTGCCACACGCCCGCGCCGGGGAAGGACACGGTAGCGAAGCCTGCAGCCTTAGCACGCAGACCGTACTCAGCGTCATCCCACTTCAGGAACAGGGGCAGGGACAGACCGATTTCCTTGATGACGGCGGTCGGGATGAGGCACATCCACCAGCCGTTGTAGTCCACGTCCACGCGGCGGTGCAGCCACGGGGTGTTACGCAGGTTGTGGTGGCCCAGGTTGTGGCCCATCGCCATGTCTTCGTGCGGCTTAGCGTAGAAGTTACGCCACGGGTCAACAACCTCACCGAACGCGTGCAGGACCGAGCGGTCGAACATGTCGAACATGTGCGCACCCACGATGGTGGGTTCCTTGCAGTAGTTCGCGAAGGTCACCATACGCAGAATCGATTCAGGCTCCACGATGACGTCGTCATCGAGCAGCAGCACGTAATCGGAGCCGTTGTTGACAGCCTCGAACATGCCGCGCGAGAAGCCACCGGAACCGCCCAGGTTGCCCTGGTTGATAATGCGGAACTTACCGGAGAGGGGCTTGACGACCTCTTCGAAATCCTCGTGATCCTGCACCTTCTGGGTGCCCTGATCCACAATCAGGAACTCGTGCACAGCTTCGAAAATCTCGGGGCTCTCACCCAGAGCACGAATGTTGTTAATGCAGTACTCCACCTTGTTCATGGTGGTAATCTGCACGGTCGCCTGACCAGCCTTCACGTCTGCACGGGGCTCAATGTCGCCCAGCCAGTTCGCTTCAATCAGCTCAAGGTCGCCGGTGCCAGCCAGGTCGAACCAGTACCAGCCGCCGTCACCGAACGGCGCCAGGGGCAGGGTGAAGGTGTTGGTCTCCTCGCCGGAGAGCAGCTTCGCATCCACGCGCTGAATCACGCCACGGCCGTTGGACTTGTACACAATGACCATGCCCTCGCCGCGAGTCTGAACGCTCAGAACGACCTTCTGCAGGTCAGTCCAGCGGCGCCAGTACGAGGCGGGGAACGCATTGAAGTACGTGCCGAAAGACAGGCTCTGGCCCGCGTTCACGGTGATGGAGCGGCGGCTGTTCAGGCTGTTCGCGGCATCACGGTTCGCGCTGGCGCTCGACACAGACTGACCGGAGGTGTTCATCGCCTCCGCAATGGAGGTGGAAGCGTCGCCATCAATACGGGTGGGCAACTGAACGCCGGTTGCGACACTCGCGTCCACGTACAGGGGCACGACGTCAGTCTCAACCGCGCTCGGGAAAATAACCCGCTGCAGGTTCTTCAAAGTCTTATCAGCCATGGTTATGCGTCAACACCACCGGACTCGATCTTCGCACCGTTAGCGAAGTGCGGGCGGATCTTGTTGTCGAACATGGACAGTGCAGCGCCGATAGCCATGTGCATATCCAGGTACTTGTAGGTACCCAGGCGGCCACCGAACAGCACGTTGTTCTCGCCCTTAGCCAGGTCGCGGTACGCCAGCAGCTTCTCACGGTCCACGGAGGTGTTAACCGGGTAGTACGGCTCGTCGCCCTTGTTCGCAAAGCGAGAGTACTCGCGCATGATGACGGTTGCGTCCTTGGTGTAATCACGCTCGGGGTGGAAGTGACGGAACTCGTGGATGCGGGTGAAGGGAACATCAGCATCCGGGTAGTTCATCACGGAGCAGCCCTGGAAGTCCTCAATCGGCAGAACTTCTTCTTCCAGGTCGATGGTACGCCAGGACAGGTCGCCCTCAGCGTAGTCGAAGTAGCGGTCAACCGGACCGGTGTAGACCACGGGAATCTGACCCAGAACGTTCTCGCGAGAGTACTGGTGACCGGGCTCGAAGAAGTCAGTGTTCAGGTGCACCTCAATGTTCGGGTGCGCCGCCATGCGCTCCAGCCATGCTGCGTAGCCGTCAACGGGCAGACCCTCGTACTTGTCGTTGAAGTAGCGGTTGTCGTAGTTGTAGCGAACCGGCAGGCGGGAAATGATGGATGCGGGCAGCTCTTCCGGCGGGGTCTGCCACTGCTTAGCGGTGTAGTGCTTGATGAACGCCTCGTACAGGGGGCGGCCAATCAGGGAGATACCCTTATCGTTCAGGTTCTGCGGGTCGGTACCAGCCAGCTCGCCAGCCTGCTCAGCGATAAGCGCCTTTGCCTCTGCGGGAGAGTAAGCTGCGTTGAAGAACTGGTTGATGGTACCCAGGTTAATCGGCATGGGATACACGATGCCGTTGTGGCGGGTGTACACGCGGTGTACGTAGTTGGTGAACTCGGTGAAACGGTTCACGTACTCCCAGACACGCTCATTGGAGGTGTGGAACAGGTGCGCACCGTAGCGGTGCACCTCAATACCGGTCTGCTTCTCCTTCTCGCTGTATGCGTTACCACCGATGTGGGAACGGCGGTCCAGCAGGGCAACCTTCAGGCCCAGCTCAGTGGCAGCCTGTTCTGCGATGGTCAGACCAAAGAGGCCCGAACCGACTACTACGAGGTCAGCGGTCAATGTTTTCTCCTGTATTATCACGGCGCACCGCCGCTTCTGCGAGGGCGGTATTCACCTACCAGATTGGACACATCCGAGTGTTCTCAGTCGCGCCGCAATCCGCACGGGTGGGCGCAAAAAGCCCCTCCCGTGATGGATATAGTCATAATCTAAGATACCCGTTTATCATGCCTCACGCATACTTATGACGTGTTTTTAGTGGCTTTTGGACTATTGTTCGCGCGCTCTTTCTCAGGGTGAATATTCTTCACGAACCCCGAGGTCAAGCGGGTCTGCGGGGGCTCATTTTTCTGTGGATTTTGTTGTTCCACCGGGGGTGAAGAATGTTGGTTTACGGGTAAATATTCATTGTGGTTAGCTATCGCGATTTTGCCGTGCCACCAAACAATCGATGGGGCGAGATCATGAAATACCTCGGGTGTTACGGTCCCACGCGGGCATCGATGAGGATGCGCGAGTGGACTTAACGTAGATGACCCAGTGGGCGTGGTGCGGGGCTTTTTGAGCGGTAATCCGGGCAGTATTTCGGCGGGTTATCCACAGTTTTTTGAAAAACAGAGCGAAAAATTCAAAAAATACGAACATTTTAGGTTATAAATAG
Source organism: Rothia sp. HMSC061D12 (assembly GCF_001836735.1). NCBI lineage: Bacteria > Bacillati > Actinomycetota > Actinomycetes > Micrococcales > Micrococcaceae > Rothia > Rothia sp. HMSC061D12. The sequence continues at coordinate 915,276 of NZ_KV830305.1, forward strand.
CCTATTTATTGAACTTTGATGCTTTTTAATGTTTTCTGAGGGTGTGACTCTCTTCTTTCTCGACCACCACAACACCACCGACGCGCTCCCCTACCCCCGCGTCATCCGCCTCGACGGTGAGGCGGCACCCCACGGGGTACAGCTTCAGCCGGCACACGCGGGCGACGATTCCTCCCTGGAACAGGCACTCAACCAGGCTCTACAGCACTCTGAAACCGGTGCGCCCCTCACCGCGAAGGACACCCCGTTTCAGCTATTCCCCCTGCGCGAGGGCGCCGAACTGGAGACCCCGCAGAACACTTCTGAAAATGGTGCCTCTGAACGAATTGCGCCCGAATGTAATATTCTCGGCGGCAACGTTCCAAAGGGATTTCAGCACCCCAACGCACCCGCTGTCAGCGTGCTGCGCATCCTGCGTGGCCCCGACGCGGGCGCGTCCTTCCCCATCAGCCGCGGCCGCACCAGCCTCGGCAGGGCGGCGCTAGCTCCCCGCGAAGGAGAGCAGCCGCACCATATTCACCTGCAGGATCCCTTCCTCAAGCCGGTACACGGCAGCTTCTACGCCGATAGCTCCGGCATCCGCTGGATTGAGAAGCACCCCTCCGCAAGCGAGGGTAGCGAGACAGCGAAAGACAGCGGACCGCGCATCCTGCGCTGGGACGAGCCGTTCCGGCTCGGCTCCTCGCTCTGCATGCTCACCTCCCCCACCGGTCACAGCAACCACACTGCAGAGAAGGCGAGTGCGCCCGCCGCTACCTCCGGTGAGCCCGCGCAGACGCTCGCTCCCCTGGGAGATGCCGGTAATCCGTTTGAGCCGGTGGTCGTGAACCCTCCCGCGCCGCGTAAGCTCAAGCAGATTCTGTTGAGCGTCTGCCTGCCGATTGTGGTGGGTCTAATCATTGCGTTGGTGACCGGCATGTGGTTCCTTCTGCTGATGTCTGCGGCGTCTTCGCTGCTGATGCTTCTGCATTTCTTTGGCGGTCGGGCGGAGAACCGTGCCGCATCGCAGCAAACCCGTCAGGCGGCGGCGCAGGAGAAGGAACGTGCCCTCGCCCTGGTAACCGCGGGCGACCTAGCGATTTCGGGTTCCTCTGCCCTGCATGATGCTGCCTACCCGGCGATTGTGCTCGGGTGCGGTCCCCGCCAACCCTACCTGCGTGGCCGTAACCTCCCGCTGGGCACTCTGGAGAAGCTGGATGCGCCTCACTACCTGCCGTTGCCCGCCCCGTCTCTCGGCCACTATCTGAAGTTGGAGGAGGCACATCTGCGCGCCTACCTGGTGCAGCTGGTGGCGGGTTATCCGGGTGCGGTGCACGTTCTGTTGGATCGCGCCAACAACGCTGATCAGCAGCGCACTAATAGTCTCTTGCAAACTCTGGCTGTGGTGCCGGGCGTAAGCGTGCATTGCCTGCCGGGCGCGCACCAGGAGAAGTACCTGCAGGCTCTGCAAAGTAGCCTGCAGTCGGAGCTGTCCGCATCTGTTCCGCCGCTAATTCTCATGCCGCAGCATGCGAGCGCGGTTTACGCTCCCCTGCTGACCGCCCTAACTTCTGGTGCGACTGCGGAGTCTTCGCACTCTCGTGCGTTCTCTTCCCCGCGTGAGCAGAAGATGAACGCCCCGGCGCTCTGCGTGTTGGGCAGTGCCGAGGGCGAGAATTCTGCCAATACCCCCGGTGCGCTTTTTGGTGCCTCTTGGGTTGAGTGTGCGAGCGAGGGTAGCCATCGGCAGAGCATCCGTTACCGCGCGCACGGCTATTCGGCGCCTCCGGTACAGCCTACCGAGGGTGTCTATCAGGTCCACCCGCTGGCGTGTGAGGGCCTGTGCCAGCACGCCGACGGGCTGAGCGTTAAGTCGTTCTGCGCCGCTCTTGAGAACCTGTACCGCGCCGGATGCGAGCAGGAGCAGGGCGCGCTCAACGAAGCCCAGGTGCACCAGTCGGCTCACCTGTTCTCTTCGCTTCAGCGGCAGAGCGCACAGCAGAAGAACCGCGCCGATGACATGGCGGTGGAGTCCGTTCTGCAGCGCTGGTCTGCTCAGCGTTACGCCTCCGATATTCGCTGTTACCTGGGTGTTTCTTCGGGTGGTTTGCTGAATATTGGTCTGTCTGAGCACGGCCCGCACTGGTTGCTCGGTGGCACGACCGGTGCCGGTAAGTCGCAGCTTCTGCGTTCGCTGGTGCTCAGCGCCGCCCTGCGCTACCCGCCCGAGCGCCTCGGCCTAATTCTGGTGGACTTCAAGGGCTCCGCGGGTTTGGGTCCTCTGGCTCAGCTGCCGCATGCGCTCAGCGTGTTGAGCAATTTTGATGTGTCCGCGGTGGAGCGTGCCCTCGAATTTTTGCGCGCCGATATTCACCGCCGCGAGGTGGATCTGCAAGCGCTCGGTGTGAACTCCTACCGCGACTACCTGGCGTCCTGTCAGGCGGCGGGTACGACTCCGCGCTACCCCGAACTGCTGATTGTGGTGGATGAGTTCCGCATGCTCATCGATTCCATGCCGGACGCCATGGCTGAGCTGATGCGCATCGCAACGATTGGTCGCTCGCTCGGTCTGCACCTGGTGTTGGCGACTCAGCGTCCGCAGGGCGCTATTTCGCAGGATATTCGCGCCAATATTGCCACGAGCATTTGCCTGCGCGTGGCGAGCGCCCAGGATTCCTATAACCTGCTGGAGCATGAGTCTGCGGCGTATATTTCGGCGGCGCATCCGGGCGCCGGGTACGTGCGCCTGCCGGATGGCCGTTCCCTGCCGTTCCGTGCCCCGCTGGTGGATGCGGTCCCTTCGATCAGCGATGCCCGCCCGGTGCAGGTGCTGGGTCTTGAGGAAGGCGGCTGGCGTGAGCTGACTACCGCTTCTGCCGATCAGACGTTGGGCGGCAATGAGGATGAGCTACTGATTCGTTCGGCGCAGCAGATTCGTGCGCTCTATGAACGCGAGTATTCCCCGCTGGGTGCGCAGAAGAGCGCGGCGGTTGAGGATAAGTACTGCCCGATTCCGCCGGAGCTTCCCGAAAACACCCCGCTACCCGCGCTCGAGGCGCCGGTTAGCGGACCGGTCGCGTACGGTATTGACCCGGCGGCTGCCTCTCAGGAACCTGGTGAGCCCAACACCGCCTCCGAAGGGTGCCTGCTGGGCGAGCTGGAGATTGCCCGTTACGGTGTGCGCCGCCCGATCAGCTGGTCGGGTCAGCAGACGCTGGCACTGCTGGCTCAGAGCGCCGAACGTGCCCCCATGCTGTACGGACTTTTAGCTCAGGCGTTCGCCGCCCGCACGCCGGTTGTTCTGCTGACCTCTGACGGTGCGCTCTACCGCGACCTGGAACCCTACGCCGGTGCCTTTGAGGCACTCGTGGGTGCGCAGGAACTTTCGCATCTGCGTTTCTGCCTGGAGGAGCTGCGCACCCCGAACCTGTGGGGCACCGAGGCTTCCGCCCGCCCGCTCATTGTCGTGGACGGTCTGGACAGTTGGCTGGAGGCGCTGGTCCGCCAACCCGATACGGAGAACCTGCTCTACGACCTGCTCTCGCAGGGGTGCCGTCGCGGCTATTCGGTGGTGTTCACCTCCGCGTTGAACCCGCGCGGTCGTTTTGCGGCGGCGGCGCATTCTACGCTGTTGAGCCGCCGCTTCCTGGACGCCGACTTGATGCGTTCGACGAGCAAGGACTACCCCACCCCGGCGCAGAGCCACTACTGCGTGGAGGGTGCCATTAACGAGGAGCTGATTGGGGATCAGCCGCTGAGCGCTTCGATTCTTTCGCCCTGCGTTGCGGGCTTCCAGGAGCTGGTTCAGGTTCTGCGGGGTAACGCTGCGAGCGCTTCTAGCGGTTCAGCCGCTCGCCCCGGCACTCTTCTGCGGCAGTTCCCTGAGTACTACCGCATGCCCTCGGCCGAGTACGTGACCACCGCCCACAGCGTGTGCAATCCGCAGGGCGCTAAGCTGCTGGTTGCGTTTGACCGCCGGCAGATACCGGTGTGGTTGAGCGCCCCGGCCGGCGCTGTGGTTCCGGTACAGGGTTCCCGTTCTGCGGGTAAGAGCACCCTTCTGGAAAGCATTGCTCAGCTCAACCCGATGCTGGACACCCTCGTCCTTGAGGGTTCTGGCGGCACCTCGGGTGATGGCGGAGCGTCGGGCGAGCCGCCGAGCGTGGAACGTACCCGCGCGCTCCTGGACTCGGCGAAGAACCCCGCCCAGACGCTAGTGCTCATTGACGACCTGCAGTACCTGCAGCCCGCCGTTCAGCAGTTGCTTCTGGAGCGTCGAAGCGAATTCCGCGCCATGCTGGTCGCCTACACTCCCTGGCCGAGGCGCGCCTCCTCACCCCTGCTGGCTGCGCTCATGGGATGCTCGCGTGCGCTCCTGCTCGCGCCCGCATCCCTGGCGGATGCCGACATGTGCACGGTGACCGCGCTACCGCTTGATCGATTCACGCAGGGTGAGCAGCCCGCCGGTCGCCTCGTGGTGGTGGACGGTGCCTCCGTGTGCGCGGCGCAGGTTCCCCTGGGGCTGAGCCCGGTAGCGCAGGCGGCTACGTCCGTGCCGAAGGTACCGGCAACGGTTAGGGTTTAGCAACGGTGTAGGGTTTAGTGGTTTAGCGGCGTCGGCGGCTGTACTTCTCCGCTTCTTCGCCCGATGCTTCGGTTACCGCCTCAATATAGCGGCGGCTGCTGGGCATGAGCACGAAGATGAAGGCAGCCGCCGCACCAATAACGCCCGCAATCGTGATGACCTGGCCAATGTTCAGGCCGTAGGCGCTCACGTTCATGACGAGGGTGCTTGCGGTGACCCACAGTGCGCAGAGGGTAATCAGGATCATGGGCAGGCGCGAACCGAAGCGGCCGCGGTAGAAACGCAGGCCAAAGTAGGTCATGCCCGCGGCGATGAGAACCTGGAGCACACCGCCCACAATCGCCTGAGCGGTAGACATTCCGCTGACGATAAAGGGGTAGAGGATACCGCGAATCAGGATGTACGCCGCGAAGGTTTCGGTCAGGGCGAATGCATAGATGACGTTGAACGGGCGTGACGGCACGGTGGGCTCCTCATGGGTTGTGCGGGCGGCAGACCGGGGTGTATTCGGTCCGATGTGCTGGTGCGTTAGCGGGTGGGTGCTCCCCTGCCTCGGGTTCTCCTCGGGGGCACTGCCTCGTCGTCGGTGCGGCATTTCAGGGGTAGGTACCGCTTTATATTATGCCTGAGGCGCCGCTCACCCACCCGCCCGCGTCTCGCTCATGAGACGGGGTGCAGAATATGCGTGTCAGCATGCGATTCTTCACCCTCTCAATTAGACAAAGGTTTACCTAAGTGATAGATGCCTCAGCTTAATACTGAAGTTTTTAGAGAAAAGTACTTGTCACATCCGCTCCAACATGCGAAAGTTGATAAGTCAATTTTCACCCTAACCCAGGGTGTGCATCCCATCAGCGGATGTATTTGACACGCGCACAGGAAAATAGATGTGTCTTGCCACCGCGTGAGACCGTAAATCATGAAGGAGGTCCACCGTGGATTGGCGTAGTCGTGCAGCTTGTTTGGACAAGGATCCGGAGCTGTTCTTCCCCGTAGGAAACACCGGACCTGCCCTGTTGCAAATTGAAGAGGCCAAGACTGTCTGCCGCTCTTGCGAGGTTGTAGACGTCTGCCTGAAGTGGGCCATCGAGACCGGCCAGGACTCCGGCGTATGGGGTGGCACCAGTGAAGACGAGCGTCGTGCGATGAAGCGTCGCGCAGCTCGTGCCCGCCGTGCATCCTAACTTCCGGAGTATTCAATAGGGCATCAAAAGCGTGGTGCAGTGACTTTATGTCACTGCACCACGCTTTTGCCATATACAGGGCAGATACGAAACTGCCGCCGCTCCCCTATTGGAAACGGCGGCAGTTCTACATGTCATGCAAGAAGGCGGCTAGACGAGCACCGCGGTAATAACCACGCGGGTACCCTTCGGTTCGTTAGCCTCCCAGCGAATCGAGCCGTTCAGCTCGCTCGCCACCAGGGTACGCACAATCTGCATGCCCAGGCCTTCCTTACCGGTCACCGGGCGGTAGGCGTTCGGGCCGGACTCTTCAATCTTCTTATCGCCCATGCCCTTACCGTCATCGGTAATCACGACGGTGAGGATGTTCTCGCCCTCATCATTGGTGCCGCGAATACCCTCAAGGGTTACGGTTCCGGTCTCGCCGTCCAGGCCGTGCTCCACAGCGTTCGCGACGACCTCGTTAATGACCAGCGCCAGAGGGGTAGCGAACTGGCTCGGCAAAGAACCGAAGGAGCCAATCAGCTTGGTGGACACGTGCTGACCGGGCGAAGCCAACTCAGCTGCAAGGTGGAACTGACGCTCAATTAGCTCGTCAAAGTCGACGTTCTGAGTCAGACCCTGCGAGAGCGCCTCGTGCACGGTCGCAATCGTTGCCACACGGCGCATCGCCTGCTCCAGGCCCTGACGAGCCTCGTCCGTGGTCATGCGGCGCGACTGCAAGCGCAGCAGAGCGGACACAGTCTGCAGGTTGTTCTTCACGCGGTGGTGAATCTCGCGAATGGTCGCGTCCTTGGTCATGAGCTCCAGCTCGCGGCGGCGCAGTTCGGTCACGTCGCGACAGAGAATCACGGCACCCTCACGCTCGATGCGGGCGCGCCTCTGCGCCAGCAGCGGGATGGAGCGCATCGTGACGCGGGCGCGGGCAATGACCAGTTCGGTGCGCAGGTCGCTGCGTCCAGCAAGGACGAGCTGCAGGGTTTCGTCTGCCTGCTCACCGGCAGGAAGCATGGCGCGGGTGACGTCGGCGAGGTTCCGCTTTTCGAGGTAACCGCTCAGCCCCATGCGGTTGTACATCGAGTTCGCGTTCGGGGACGCAACGACCACGCGACCGGCGGGGTCAAGCACAATAATGCCGTCAATCACGCGGGGGTTGCCCTGGGTGTTGTTTCCCTGGGCGAGGGGGTCGGGCCACAGGCCGGAGTGCACCATGGAAAGCATGGTGTCGGCGGCGAATTCGTAGACCTCGTCACTGATGGAGGGGTAGCCGCTGGGGGTGGCAATCTTGTGGCTGGTCAGTAGCGCAATGGTGCGGTTGTTGCGCACGATAGGCACGAAGGTCACGTGTACGCGCGGGCGGGCACCGACGCCTTCACCGCTGCCTTCGTCGGTGTAGGTGCTGATGTTCTGGTCAATCCAGACGCGGTATGCCTCGTCGCGGGTTCCATCTTCCATTTCCTGCTCAATGATGTCGTGGTGGAAGAGGGTTCGGACGTTGGAGGGGCGCACGTGCGCGAAGGCACGGAAAGTACTGGTTTCGCTGGGGCCAGATACGGCATCCGGGGAGCTGCCGTCGGCAACAACGTAGTCGGTGGGGAACCATAGAACCAGATCACTCTGGGCGATGTCAGAGATGACCTGCCATTCACCCATGATGAGGTGAACGCGTTCAGTGTCGCCAGGACCGAAGTCGCAGGCGCTCATAATTCCTTCTGCAAAAGACATATGTTTGTGTGCTTCCCATGAGTTCGGGTGGATTCAACCATTTTACGGGTTTGGTCGTCGTGAGTCCCATTCAAACGGCAATATGTGGAATAGTTTACAGAGCATTTCTTGAAGCACGCTTTTATTCGTAAATATGACGCAGCGAGATGAGATGCACCCCTCAGTTGGACAGTGAGACATTCGCACTTCTCCCCCGTTTCGGCCCCCGAGTGAATGCACAAAAACCCGGCGTATCGGCGCTCCTCGTTTCGGGAGGAATACCGATAAGCCGGGCTTTTTAGCAAGCGCTAGTTATAGCTGACGGGCCTACTCGCCGTGTTTGATACTACGCGCCGGGGCGCACCGCGTACATGCCCTCAAGCATCGCCTCGAAGGACTGCACGACCGCGTGGCGGGGTGCCACCTCCAGCAGCGCTTCGCCGTTGCGGCGCAGACGGTCCATGACCTTACGCTCGTACGGAATCACGCCGGTGAGCGGCACCGACAGGTAGCGTGCCCAGTTATCGCGCATCTTCGCCTCCGGGTTGAATCCGGCGGCTTCGCGGCGGCTGCGGTTGAGCCAGTACTGCACATCCGTTTGGGGTGCGAACAGGTCCGGGCGCGACTGCACCTCGCGGGCGAGGTTAATCAGGCGCGGCAGGCCAATCACATCTGCTTCACCGAGCGCAATCACGCGGTCGGAACAGGCGAGCGCGGTGAGGGTCGCGGCGTTGCGGCGCGGCGCCGGGCCGTCAAAGGTCAGTTCCTCGTCCACCTCGATGGGTGCGGCAACATCGCAGATGACCAGGTCGTAGCGGTGCTTGAGCCATTCGAGTACTTCGCTGAAGGCACGGGCGCGAACCTCCGGCCAACGCGAAGAGGAGGTGATGCCGCTCAAGAAGTCGAAGGTGCCGTTCTTGAGGGGCACACGCTCCATGATGGCGCCCGCCTTTTTCTCGTCAAGCTGGGCGCGGTCGGCGTCCGAGCAGAGAATCGCCAAGCCGGAGCCGGTGTCCTCGAGCGCCATGAGCGCATCCAGGCTGGGAGCGTACGTATCCGCGTCGATGAGGCAGACCTGCTGCCCCTGCTGTGCCGCGAGGGCTGCGAGGTTGAAGGCGATGGTGCTGCGGCCGGGCGCGCCGTGAGTACCCCAGACGGTCACAATCTTGCCGAGGCGGTGGCCCGGCTGGTAGCGGGAAGGCGCGGCGGGATCCTGGTTGATGTCCGGGTGCTGCGGCAGGGTGCCGTCGTTGTTCTCGTTCTGCACGTGCAGGGCGTAGTCGCTGCCGGGCGCAAAAGAGTCGACGATGGCGGCGGCCTGGCTGAGCACGGATTCCTCATTGCTGGGAGCGGTCGAGGAGGCTTCCGCCGGCTCATGCGCACCGGGTGCCGGGGTGGCGGGGGCTGCGGGGTCGATTCCGTAGCCTCCGTAGTCGGCGCCGTAGTGTGCACCAGCATTTGTAGCAGCACCCGCGGCGGGGTCGTATCCATACCCAGCCGACTCGTACCCAGCCGGGCTGTGTCCGCCGTTATCGTAACCGTAGCCACCGTAGGCGCTGTCGTAGCCGTACCCTGCGTCGTATCCGTAGCCGGCGTCCTGACCGTAGGCGGCCTCCGGGTGGTGCACCGCCTGCGCGGGCGCCTGATTCGGGGTCTGCGCGGGAATGCCGTAACCGACGGAGGGGCGGGCGAGCGCCGCATCCACCGCCTGTTCAAGCGAGCCCAGGATCTCGTCGAGGGCAGCTTCGGGGCGGATGCGGTGCGCCTGCGTGGGCAGGGGCAGGTTGTCCGGGGCGATGACCGCCAGGAGCACTTCGGAGGCGGCGAGCGCATCCACGGTGGAGGCGCTCATTTCGGCGGGCACGTGCGCGCAGAGCAACACGCGGGCGATGCCGGTGTGCGCCATGCCGACGGCTTCACTGAAGTCCTGTACGGTGCGCGCCACGGAGACGCGGCCGCGCTGGGATTCGATGCGGTTCAGGAGCGAGCCGTCATCGCCGTAGAGGATGACGGGGATGTTCACTGGCCCTCCCCGTAGGTGCCGGGGATGAGGCTGATCTTGGAGTCGCTGTTGCTTTCCTTCACGAGGTCGGTGAGGGCTTCTTCCTTGACCCACAACTGCACGGTTGCTTTGCCGTTGGCGCCGAGCACGCCCTCGTCGACCGTGATGGCGACGATTTCGGCGTTGGTGACGATGGCGCGGGCACCGTTTTCGGTGCGGTTATCGCTCTTGGTGTCGGGGTTGCGCGGGCCGGAGGTCCACACGTCCACGCGCTCACCCGCCTTCAGTGCGGAGGCTGCCGCACGGTCAATGCTGACGGTTGCGAGGCGGCGGCCCGGGGAGGTTTCAGTGCCTACGGATTCCTTGCTGATGAGGTTGCCGGCGGGGATGCGCTGAATCGCGATTTTACCGTTCATCTGGGCGGCATCGGCGCGGGTGAAGTACTTGTCCTTGGCGGAGTCGATGTTCGCTTCGACTCGAGCTAGTTTGTCTTCGGTGATTTTCTCGCCGAGGCGGATTTCGCTTTTGGCGGTGTAGTACTCGGTTTTGCTGTTATTCGCCTGCACGTAAAGCTGCACGCCGGTGATGGAGATGAGCACGAGGAGTACACCGAGGATGAATCGCCAGTCTTTGACGGTGGGCCTTTTGAGGCGTTTGGCGTGGGGCTCGGTGAGGGTGGAACGCTTCGTCGCGTTCTGTCGTATGCGCATGATGTGGTTGTGCCTTTCGGTGCGGAAGCCGGCGGTGATTCCGGGTGTTGTTCAACTGACCGATGAGCGAGTGGTGTGTGTTCGTTAGTGCTTTGACTGGATTCTGGCGCTAACCCTAACAGCATATTTCATTTAGTACTCGCTCTCAACAAGAGTCGTGTTTATGAAATATTTTTGAGTTTCGTCCCTTTTGAAGGGGCGATTAGATAACTTTTCAGCTCATATAAGGCTTTTTGCGGGCAAATTTCGCGGTGATGGCATATACTGAAAGTACTCAATAGATGTTCACTACGAACTCTATCTGAAAGGCTACTAACGGTAGCTAGGGGCCCAGGATTTCACTCACGGAAAGGATCCAATTCGATGACTGCACCTCGTTTCCTCACTCTGAGCGACGTCGCCGAGGAGTTGCAGGTTTCGCTTTCGCAGGTACGCGCTCTGGTGCGTAGCGGCGAACTTCCCGCCATTCAGATTGGTGGGCGTAACCAGTGGCGTATTGAACGCTCTCGTTTTGAAGAGTACATTACCGAGCGCCACGAGCAGACTCTGGAGGCAATTGCTTCCGGCAAGCTCACTGCTAAGGCTAAGGCTGAGTAGCATTCGACATGCACCTCGCGGGCGCAACGCTCGAGTGGTTTTAGAAAGGTCCGCTCCTCTCGTTGAGATTTCAATGAAGAGGGGCGGACCTTTTTCTATTTTTATTGCTTTGATGCGGGCTTTTTAGCGTGAAATACGCGCGATTACCGCGCTGACGCGAGCCAGCGGGATGGTACGCACGCCGGCGCCGCGAGGGGCGCGGGAGTAGCCGGAGGCACCCTGACTATAGCCCGCCTGATTGTAGGCTCCCTGCGCACCATAGGCTGCGCGCGCATACTGGTCGCGTTCGTAGATGCGCGGGTACTGGCCGCCATTGAGCAGGCGCAGTTCAAGGAAGTCCGCGCCGACACGTTCGATGACACCGTCGTAGCTGACGGTTCCACCCTCGAGGGAGAGGCGGACGGGTTCGCGCGCCATGGCGAGGGAGCGGAGGGCGAGCTGGATTTTCATGCGGTAGCGTTCGGGGCGAATATCGGCGCGACCGGGGGCGATGCCGCCTTCCCACCAGAGCATTCCGCGCAGGGGGATGATGATGTTCTCGCCGCGCGCTTCGATGCTGACCCATTCCTCGCCGACCATTTCGAGCTTGCCTTCGTAGGTTTGCATGTCGGTGGCACAGATGCGGATGGGCCCGCCAACCTGCGCGAGGAGGCGGTCGTCGAGGGTGATGGTGGAGTAGTGGACGCGGGCGACTTGGCGGGCGTCCTGTTCCATATCCCAGGCGCGTTCGGAGGCGAGGCGCGCCTCAATGTCTCGTAGGAACTTTTCCATGCTCATGCTATGACCCTACCTGAGGATGGGTGCAGATACGAACCGGGGCGTTTTTCCGCTCAGGTGACGGTTGCCAAGCTTGATTTTTGAACCAAATTCCCCCAAATTACATGTTTTTCATACATTTTGATGCTTTTTGCTTCATTTTTGGTGTTACTTCCTGTATAAATGAAGCAACACCAAAACATATCAAACACACCATTTGGAGGTCATTGTGGACCGTTTTTCCACGCCGGGTCAGGCACCCGCAGCCTTCGCTTCGCATCCCCTTGCGTCCGTTACTCCTCTGGCATCCGGCACTGACGCAGGTCACGGAACCAGCACCAAGGCTAACTACCAGGACGCTCTGCTCTTCATCGCCCCTCCCCTACTTTCCGCGGCGGTCCTGGGCGCGTTGAGTGTGAACCTGCACCGCATCCCCTCGGCGCACCCGCTGACAGACGCTTCGCTGCTCTGTGCTGGAGCGGCGGCGCTCCTCATTACCGCGTGGTGGTTCATCAGCTTTATCTGCGCGCTCTTCTACGCTCGTTCCCTGCGAGTTTCGAGCCGCAGCGCAGAGCCTGCCGAGCTGAAGGTTCCGGCAATTTTCCGTCCGCGTTTTATGCGCCGCATCGTTCTGACGCTCGGCGGCACGGCGCTCGGAGTGGGTGCGGTTTTGGCTCCCGCGCAGGCTACGGTGGCTACACCCAGCAACGCCGGGCTAGCCGGTACGGAGGGCATGCCGCAGACGACTATCTCCGCGGTCATGACCGCAGACTCGATGAGTACCGCAGCTTCAACGGATACCGCGGCGGCAGTTACTACTCCAGACGCCAACTCGGATACGGATTCCGCCGGTACCACCCCGGATCAGTCCACCGATCCCCTGCAGCTCTCCGCTGAGGTTCCCGATATTCCCCTGGCTCCTGAACCCACGGAGGCGGCAGGCTCCCTGCAGGATCGCAGCCCCTTCTTCTCTCCTCCCCGCACCGAGGCGGGCACCTACTCCTACACGGTTCAGGCGGGCGATACGCTCTGGTCGATTGCCGCCGATCAGCTGGGTGAAGGCACCGACGCCTCCACCATTTACGACTACACCCTCGATATTTACGAGGCGAACAAGGACGCTCTGGGTCAGAACGCCGAGTTGCTCTACGAGGGGCAGGTTCTACAGATTCCCGAGCAGCCCGTTCACTAGCCTCACACCGCGTCTTCCGCTACCCCTCTCCACCCCGACAGTCTTTCGTTCGCTCAACCCACCTCACATACCTCTGCACCGAAAGCCTCTCTACCGAAAGCCTCTGTGCCGAAAACCTCTGTACCGAAAGGAGCCGTCATGAGCTTCTCCCACCTTCTCCCCCGCGCCCCGTGGACCCCGCCGCATCAGCCGGCACAGCCTGTCAGCCCGTATTCGAAGAGCCGCTCGTCCGCTCAGCCGGTAACTCCGCAGCAGGTGGCTCCGCTTCCCGAGCAGGGTCAGGGCACGATGGCTCTGGTGCAGAAGCGTAATAGCCCGTCGGTTTACTCGCTGTTGCCGCTGCCGCGTTACGAGCAGCATTCGGCGCAGCGTCCGCAGGTGATGAAGAAGGGCCGCCCGTTGCGTCCGGCGGATGCACTAGCTCGCCAGTTGGAGGGCCGTTGCGCTGGTGTGGCGATTGCGTACCTGGAGATTATGTCGGCTCGTCGTTCGCGTCAGCAGTTGGCGCAGTGGGTGTCTGCCGATTGTTTCCACCGTCTGCTGCCGTTCTTCCCGAAGAACCCGCGCCAGGTGCGCCAGGAGATGCTGTTGACTCTCCCGCCGGTTCTGCTGCGGGTGCGAGCGCAGAAGGTGCACGATGAGCTCTACGAGGTGGTGGCACTGCTGCGTTGTGCGGATAGGGTGCGTGTGGTGACCATGCAGATGCGCCTGATTCACGGTATGTGGCTGATTACCGCGATCGAGCAGCCGCAGAGCCGGGTCGACGAAGACTAGGCTTCCTCATCATCCGCTGAATAAATCGCCCGCAGAATAACTCACAGACACGCAGAGAGGGTGCGAATCCGATGTTGGATTCGCACCCTCTCTGTTGTGCTTTATGCTCTTTTCACGCTTTGCGGTGCTTCAGGTTTCAGACTGAGGCTACTTGTCCTTCGAACGCTCCACGTGAACCTGCTCGTGGCCGTCCTCATCCGGGGCGGAGTACTGCAGGAACTTCGGGCGCGAAGGCTCAGCCAGGCGCACTGCAGAAGCCTGGGTACGCTGCTTGGACAGGTCCAGGTTGAACAGGTAGGTCACGGTCTCTTCACGGATCGCGCCGAGCATCGCCTGGTACATGTCGTAGCCTTCACGCTGGTACTCGACCAGAGGGTCACGCTGAGCCATTGCACGCAGACCGATACCTTCCTTGAGGTATTCCATCTCGTACAGGTGCTCGGGCCAGCGCTCACCAATGACGGACAGCATGACGCGGCGTTCAATTTCGCGCATGCTCTCTTCGCCGACGCTCTTTTCACGCTCCTCGTAGATGAGGTGTGCGTCCGCCAAGACTTCCTTCACAATCTGGTCGCGAGTGATCTTGGTGCGGTCGCCGGCGTCTTCTGCCAGATCATCCACGGTGATGGAGATCGGGTACACCTGCTTGAGGGCGCTCCAGAGCTCGTCGAAGTCCCAGTCCTCGGCGTGGCCTTCAGAGACGCGGGCGTCAATGATGGTGGTCAGCACCTCGTCCACGAAGCCGGAAATCTGTTCCTTCAGGTCGTCACCGTGCAGGATGCGGCCGCGGTCCTTGTAGATCGCTTCGCGCTGGCGGTTGAGCACGTCGTCATACTTGAGCACGTTCTTACGCTGCTCAGCGTTACGGCCCTCAACGTTTGCCTGTGCGGTAGCGATAGCGCGGCTAACGATCTTAGAATCCAGTGCGGAGTCCTCGGGGGCTGCCGCCATGAGGCGGGTTGCCATGCCGGTGTTGAACAGGCGCATCAGTTCGTCGGTCAGCGACAGGTAGAAGCGGGACTCGCCCGGGTCGCCCTGACGGCCGGAACGACCGCGCAGCTGGTTGTCGATACGGCGGGACTCGTGACGCTCAGTGCCGAGCACGTACAGGCCACCGAGCTTGGTGACTTCATCGTGCTCTTCTTTAGCGGCGTCTTCGCAGGCCTTCAGGACCTCGGGCCAGCGTGCCTCGTACGCCTCGGAGTTGGTGTTCGGGTCCAGACCGAGCTCACGCATCTTCTCGACGGCCTCAAATTCGGGGTTACCGCCGAGCATGATGTCGGTACCACGACCAGCCATGTTGGTTGCCACGGTGACGGCGCCCTTACGGCCCGCCTGCGCAACAATGGCTGCCTCGCGCTCGTTGTTCTTCGCGTTCAGCACCTCGTGGCGCACGCCTGCCTTCGCCAGCTGGCGGGACAGGTACTCGGAGTTCTCCACGCTTGCGGTACCAACCAGGATCGGCTGGCCCTTCTCGTGGCGTTCCTTAATGTCCTTGACTACTGCCTTGAACTTGGCGATTTCGTCGCGGTACACCTTATCGGGGTTGTCGATGCGCTGCACACCCTTGTTGGTGGGGATGGGCACCACGCCGAGCTCGTAGGTGTTCATGAACTCTGCCGCTTCGGTTTCCGCGGTACCGGTCATGCCGGACAGCTTGTCGTACATGCGGAAGTAGTTCTGCAGGGTCACGGTCGCCATGGTCTGGTTCTCAGGCTTGATTTCGACGCCTTCCTTCGCCTCAATCGCCTGGTGGATGCCGTCGTTGTAGCGGCGGCCCGGCAGAATACGACCGGTGTGCTCGTCAACAATCAGGACCTCGCCGTCAATGACCACGTAGTCCTTGTTGTTGGTGAACAGCTCCTTCGCCTTAATGGAGTTGTTCAGGAAGCCAATGAGCGGGGTGTTCTTGGATTCGTAGAGGTTCTTCACACCCAGGTGGTCTTCCACCTTGTCAATGCCGGATTCGAGGATGCCGACGGTGCGCTTCTTCTCGTCTACTTCGTAGTCTTCACCGCGCTTGAGCAGGGTTGCGGCAATGCGCGCGAACTCTGCGTACCAGCGGTTTGCTTCGCCCGCTGCGGGGCCGGAAATGATCAGAGGGGTACGTGCCTCATCGATCAGGATGGAGTCCACCTCATCGATAATGGCGAAGTTGTGGCCGCGCTGAACCTGCTCCTCCACAGTCCACGCCATGTTGTCACGCAGGTAGTCGAAGCCGAACTCGTTGTTCGTACCGTAGGTGATGTCCGCGGCGTACTGCTTACGACGCTCGTCCGGCTCCATGGAGGACAGAATCACGCCGCACTCCATACCGAGGAAGCGGAACACGCGACCCATGAGGTTCGCCTGGTACTCAGCCAGGTAGTCGTTCACGGTCACAATGTGCACACCCTTGCCGCTCAGGGCGTTCAGGTATGCGGGCAGGGTCGCGACGAGGGTCTTACCCTCACCGGTCTTCATTTCGGCAATATTGCCCAGGTGCAGTGCCGCGCCACCCATCAGCTGGACGTCGTAGTGGCGCTTGCCCAGGGTGCGCTTGGACGCTTCACGGACTACCGCGAAGGCCTCCGGCAGCAGAATATCGAGGGATTCGCCGTCCTTGACGCGCTCGCGGAACTTGTCGGTCTCTGCTCGCAGTTCCTCATCGGTCATCGATGAGAAACTGTCCTCGAGCGAGTTCACCGCCTTAGTGTACGCTTCGAGCTGTCGCAGAACCCTCTTATCGCCGGTTCGGAGGATTTTCTCCAAGAAAGATGCCACTGAGCTTCTACTCCTTGCTTGTTTCGGTACCCTCACCAAGGGCGCGCGAAAGTGCGCGCGGTGAGGCCTTCCTACATATTGTATGGCAGAGCCGCCTAATTCGCCCGTCCGAGCTCTTTTTTACGCTGTGCGCCCACGAGGTGACATTTGGTGACGCTCGAATCTTTCACCTTCCGGTTGAGGCGGAGCCGCCCCATCCGTCTAAAGGAACGTCTAAAGAAACAGATGTGTGGAAGGCAAAGAAAAACCCGGGGGCCTGGAGAAACACGGTGTGTGTTCCCAGACCACCCGGGTCTTGAGCCTGCTTGCTGAGCTATAGGCCCCAAGGGGCTTACGTCTCAGCAGTCAGCAGGTACGTTAGTTTTACTCGTTATCCAGAGTAATGATGCCGTAGCTCCAACCCTTACGGCGGTATGCCGCAGCCGGTGCGCCGGTCTCGCTGTCAATGTACAGGTAGAAGTCGTGGCCGACCAGTTCCATACGGTCAACAGCTTCTGCGGGAGTCAGACGCTCGCCCTTGAAGCTCTTGTGGCGAATCTCGATGGGAGATGCGGCTTCGTCGGCGAGGGTAACCTCGCTGTTGTCGAATGCTGCTTCTTCAACCGGAACATCCGGTAGCAGAATCTCGGTAATTGCTTCGGTAACCACGGGAATCGAGCCGGTAGCGTCCGCCACGGAGACGGGGTGCTTGCCACCGCGCTTGTGCAGCTTGCGGCGGTCACGTGCACGGCGCAGACGCTCCAGGAGCTTGCCGTAGGTTTCATCGAAGACCGCGAACTTGTCGTGACCCTGGGCTTCGGAACGGAGGACAGGGCCGGTACCAACAACGGTAATCTCAACGCGGATGGACTCGCCACCCAGGTGACCGTCCTTGCTGAACTTGACGTCGATGTCCTTCACGTTATCGCCGAGCTGCGCGAACTTCTGAACCTTGTCGTTCACGTATTCTTCCAGGCGTTCGGTGACCTTGATATTGCGGCCGTAGATGTTGACTTCCACGATCATTCCCTCCAGGTTGGGGGCTTATACCGCGTCCGGTTGGACCCGGTACGGGGGTTCGACTCCAATGCCGTTCCCTTGTATTTATTTTAGTACGAAACATGGTTTATATCACTAGATATGACAAATATTTAGCCCAAATAATAGCTATTCGTCGGTCTGCGAACTTTAACAGCTAAAAATCGTGTATCTCTTGCAACTAACTACAAGAAACGCTACATCTGAGCTTTTTTCGGTACCGCCGCCACGGCGCACACGCCCAGCACCCGCGAACCCGCCTCCTGCAGCACGCGCACCATCTCGGAGGCAGTCGCACCGGTCGTCACCACGTCATCACAGATAATGCTCACCCGCCCCGCACACAGGGCGGGCTCCATGACACGCAAGGCACCGTGCATCCGCTCGGCACGACCCACAGCACCCAGGCCCTTCTGCTCGTTCTGCGCACCGGAAATCGCATCAGAAATAATGGAGGCGCCACTCCCCCGCTGTTTACGAGGAACGTACCCGATAACGTCCACAGCGCGCACCCGCACCGAGGCAGGCAAACGCCGATTGAGCTGACGCACCGCCTCCTGCACCAAAAGATTCGCCGGCGCATAGCCGCGGCGGCGCACACTCTGCGCAGACGACGGTGCCGGAACCAACAGAATCTCAACCGGCGCAGAAGAACCGGGTTCAGCCTGAAGCTCCTCCCGGCGAGCGCGTAGCAACTCATACACGCTACGCGCCAAACCCTCGCCCAGCAGGGGCAACAAATCGGTGCGGCCGGCATTCTTCAACGCCAACAGCGCACGCGGCATGATTCCCTCATAACGGGATGCCGCACGCACCTCAGGGGCACCTCCGCCAGTAGCGCAGTCGCCAGAAGACAGAGGCTGCAGAACCTGTACTTGTTCCACACGAGCCAACGCCGAATGCAGCTGCGGCAGACACGCCTCGCACAGCGGCGAACCTGCACCATAGGCAACCGGCACCGCACAGCACGGGCAGGTACGCGGCATCAGAACCTCACCCAAAGACCCGCCGGCGCTCTTGAGAGCACCCGCAAGCCCGGTCAGAGACTTGCTCAGGGACCCGTTCACGGGCTCGTTCAAACCACGCTGTTCTGAACTCACCGAAAGCAACCTTTCCGCGCGCTATACCCGGTGCCCGAGGCTAACCGGCGTAACTAATCTCGTGCAGAGTCGTATCCAGACGGATCCAGCCGCGCTCCTCCATCAGGTAGCACGAACCGTCAGAACGGTGGGCAATAATATTCGACGTATTATCCGCCGTCGAAATGGTCATCACGCCATCCAGACGGTCCAGCTTCGTCTCTTCACCGCTGAGGGAAATCACCTCAGACTCACCGTTCTTCACGTTCACCACCACGACGCTCTGGTCGCCAGCCCAACGGGCATTACGCGGAGTCACCGAAGAGCTCAGACGAACCATCTCCGTCAGGCGCAGAGGCTTGCCGGCATCATCACGCACAATACCGGAAATAATCACAGCCGACGCACCCTCAGTTGACGCCACAATCGCCATGCGCGCACCATCGTGAGAGACGTTCACGCTCGTAAAGCTCAAATTACGCTGCCACGACAGACCAATATCCACGCCGCGCTCGCGCTCATTCGCGTCCTCAGAGTCCGGCTTGAACGCACGCACAACGCCCGTACCATCGGCAGCCCACACCCAACCGTACGCATCAAAGCTCGGAGCAGTCAGAGCGGTACTCTGCCACACGCGGCGGGCAGTACCCTGATACACCGTGTACAGGCTCGCGGCATCATTCGCCAAGCATGCATAAACATCCGCAGTGTAACCCATCGCCGGGGAGCTCAACTGGCTCACGCCACGCAGAAGCAGCTGCTCGCCCGCGTTGCTCATGTAGTCATCACGCGCCACCATCTGGCCGTTCGAATTAATAGCAACCGTGCGGGCAGGAACACCCGGGTTCAGCTTCACCGCAGAAAAGCCGCTCGGTGCATTCTCAGGAATCAAAGTACCGTTGTAGAACACCTCGGTCTTACCCAGACCGGAGAAGTTCTCCAAACCGTGCATAATCTGCTCACGCACACGCGCCAAACGGTTATCGTCCAGGTGCTCACCCGAAAGACGAACCAGCACATCCTGGTTATCGCTCATGGTCGCCGTCTCAAGGCTCATCGACTCGTTCAACGCCGAGAACGCAACATCCTTCAGGTAGGAGGCCGGGCCAGCCATCAGCGTACGCACCAGCAACTCAAAATAGCGGTCCGTATGCGGGAACCAACGAATATCCGGCACAGCATAACGGAACGCACGATCGTAGAAGTACAGGCGGCACGGGCTAAACACGCGCTCAAACTCGGCACCATCCAGCCACAGACCATCCGGGCAGGAGCTAATACGCCACTGGTTATCTTCCATAACCATGGTGAAGTCCTGAGTTTCAGTCTGAGCCTCCGGGAAGGTGCTCGTAATACCCTGACTATTCACAGTCGCCGTCTGCTGGAAACGCACATGGTAGGTACCCTCGGCAGCTCCACTATCGTCACTGCGAGGCTGCACCGTATTACGGTACACGCGAGTCGTACCCATAGGATTCCAACGGCGTGCAAAAGAAGAACTCAAATACTGGCGCGCCACAGCATAATTCTCGATGCTGTCCACACCAGCACGCACGAAGCCCTCAATAATCGCCTCGGGGGTAGCACCCGCCAGCGGTCCCGGCGCACGCGCCGGAGAAGTATTCACGCTCTTCACGTCCAGACCGCTGCTGTGCTGAGTCACTCGATCATTCGAAGGAAGACCCGCGCAAGAGCTCACGAGCGTCGCCAAAGACACCGCACCCCAAGACAGCGCGGCGCGTCGAGAAACAATAGCCCTGTGAGCCATGGAGGTCTTAACCTTCCTCTACGAACAAAGACAAACAATCACCAACTACCGTTGCAGGCCATCGCAACACGGTGAAAAGATAACCACGGCGAAATAGCAACACCGTGAAAATATATCTGCATTGATTGTACTGGGTGAACAGTGCAAATACGCAAGGATAAGCGCAAATACAATCACACCCATCCCAATCCTCGGCCCCAATCCCCCGCTCTATGACGGATGCTTTAGGCAGGAACCGGAGCCCTCTCCTACCGACCTTTAGAGGGCATCCTCAATATTCGCTCGAGGAGCAATATTGGGCAGCGTATCCTTCGCGGTCGCCGAACGATGCGCACTCACCTCAGGCTCACCCGTCACCAAAACCGGCGACTCGCCCAAAGGCGCACCGTGAATTAGCGGCAGGTTTATCGTGAAGCAGGCACCGCGGCCCTTCTCGCCCCACGCCTCAATCGTGCCGCCGTGCAGACGCACATCCTCAGCAGCAATCGACAGACCCAGGCCCGTACCGCCCAGGGTGCGCTTACGGGAAGTATCAGCACGCCAGAAACGGTTGAACACCTGAACAGCCTCATCCTCAGACAGACCGATACCGTGGTCACGCACCGCAACACCCAGGTTCGTGGCATTCGCACCCACGTACACGTCAATCGGGCGGGACTCGCCGTGCTCAATCGCGTTGTACAGCAGGTTACGGAGCACACGCTCAATACGCACGCGGTCCATATCCACCATGATGCTCTCATGGCTCGTATGCACGTTCAGCTTAGTATTCGTGCGCTCCAGGTGCGGCAGAGCCTCCTGCAGAATATTCGACAGCACACGCATGAAGTCTTCAGTGTCGATGGTCAGCATTGCGCTACCGGCATCGAAACGAGAAATCTCCAGCAGGTCAGAAAGCATCGACTGGAAACGATCCACCTGATCGTGCAGAAGCTCCACGGTGCGGCTCTGGGTGCGCTCCATCTCGTCACGCGTATCGTACAGAAGCTCAGTACCCAAACGCACCGTCGACAGCGGAGTACGCAACTCATGCGACACGTCAGACACAAAGCGCTGCTGCAGAGTCGACAGGCGCTCCAGCTGAACAATTTTCTCCTGCAGCGAGTCAGCCATCAGGTTGAAGGAATAGCCCAGACGCGCCGCCTGATGCTCACCGTGTACAGACACACGCTGATCCAGGTCGCCAGCAGCCAGCTTCTCTGCCGTAATAGCGGTCTGCGTAATCGGGCGGACCACAAAACGAGTCACAATCCACACCACAGAAAGCACCACAGCAAGCAGCGCGCAGAAACCACCAAAAAGAACAAAGTTAATATGCGCAATCGTGGCGGAAGAATCCGTCATATCGTACACAAGGAACAAACCGTAATTAGGGTTCTGAGAAATAGAAATATGTGTACCAACAATAAGCACCGGATAGGTACGCTCACGATTATTTTCGACAGTAGTCACCGTAGACGTCTGCCAGAAAATACCTTCTTTATCGCGAACAGTTTGTTTGAAATCATTCGGAATACTCGAAGAATTCAAAGAATTATTACTGCTCTGCTCAGGAATAAAACCCTGCTTACCTTGACCCTCCAAAGGCACAAGAATCCAATTACGCTTACCCGAACTACCTGCATCCAGCACGGTCAGGGTACGGCTCACATTACGGCGAATTTCGCTGTCACTACGGGCCTCAGAGGAGTCCAGCACGCTCTGAACGTTACGGAAACCACTCTCCGATTCCGCCAGCGCCTGACCCTTCTGATTCTCAAAAAGACTCGTCGCAATCTGGCTCGACAAGGACCAACCCACCATCAAGAAGCTCAGGAACATCATGATGCCTGCAGTGCCCAAGGCACGGAACTGCAGAGATTCCTTCCATAGACGCTGAGCGCGCTGCATCAGGCTCCTACTACTCTGCTTTTTCGCCTTACGCGGCTTGGAAGTGCGGGTACGCGAAGAGGCGGAGGCTACCGCCTCCGCCGTCAAAGCGCCGTGCTCATGGCTCGACTTCGCAACAGACAATCAGGTTATCCCTTCGCCTATGAATAGGTTCCGATTAGCTACCGGAAGATCCCACCAGCTCGGTCGGAATCTTATAGCCAACGCCACGGACCGTCTGGATAAAACGATCCGCACCCAGCTCATCAAACTTAGCGCGCAAACGCTGGACGTGCACGTTTACCAGCGAATCGCTCACATCAGTGTAACCCCAGACCATATCCAGCAGTTCCTGACGGCTCAACGCCTGACCCGGGTGGCGCACCAGCGCAGCCAACAGGTCAAACTCCAGAGGAGTCATCGGAACCTCAGTGCTGTGGTACTTGACGGTACGGCCGTCCATATCCATGACAATATCGCCAATAGACACCACCAGCTGGCGGCTCTCACGCGGACGCAAACGGGTACGAATACGCGCCAACAATTCAGCGTGCTTAAAAGGCTTAGCAATGTAATCATCAGCGCCAGCCTCAAGACCCTTAACAACATCTTCAGTGTCGCTTTTAGCGGTCAACATAATAATCGGCACATTAGAAGAACGACGAATTTGCTGGCACACTTCAATACCGTTCATGCCAGGAAGCATCAAATCCAAAAGCACCAAATCGGGAGTGGAACGCATAAAAGTTTCAAAAGCGCGTGCACCATTTTCGCAAAAAACGGCGTTGAAACCCTCCTGCGCGAGCACGAGGCCAATCATTTCCGCCAGAGCATCATCATCATCAACCACCAAAATGGTGTGTGCATCGCTAGCGCTCACAGTACCTCCCTAAAGAAATGTCGTAAATACTTACATAAAAATGCTGATTCTCTAATCATACCGCGCGCTCAGCCAAAGCACGGGCACACTCTGTCACACGAGCCAGGGAAGCCGTGGCATCCAGCACACTCACCGTACCCGAAGCCGCCCCAGCAGACGCGGAACCCCGCTGAATACGCTCATCAGGCATCAAACCCACCGCGCTCAGCTGGGCAGATTCAAGACCAACCTCACGCCACAGGCTATGCAGGCGGCGGACCTGATCCGGCACCCGCGCAGAGGTCACCACCGGAAGCCACAGCTGAGCCTGCGCCTCCAGAAGCTGCGCCACGGGTTCCCATGAACGAGGGTCACTCAGCGGCGGAACCTGCAGCGTGCCGGGCCCCTTGAGGCGGGCGCGATCAGGGTGCAACAGCAAAGCGCAGGGGGCGGCGCCCTCAACCTGCATAGCTTTTACCAGTGCCAAAGCATCAAGGGTAGGACGCGCCTGGCTCAGCAGCTTCAGCTCCTGCACTGGCTTGAGCGCGGTGCCGTCCACATCAAGGATGAGCTGCAGGTTCAGCTCCGCGAATCGCTCCGCCACACGGCGGTACACCTGCTGATAATAGTGAGGCTGCAGCGAAGGCAACGAACGGAAGCCACTCACCGTAGGGATAGAGCCCTCCAGCAGACGCTGAAACTCCGACTCATCCAGCTGCACGGCAATCAGCGCCCGCGGAGCCTGCAGGGCCTCACGCAGAGACTCCACCCAGCGCTCCAGGCCTTCCAGGAAAGACTCCAGCAGGTCACGGTTCGCACCGGCATCGCTGATAGCGCGCTCACCGCCGGGTAGATAGATGCTCGCGGCAAGGGTCAGCGGGCCGACCAGCTGAATCTTATACACCGGGGCGGTGTCCTGTCCGGAGCCAAAACGCTTTTTCTGCGCGCCCACGCGATCAGCCAGAAGGTTAATGTCCGAGAGCAGGCGGTCCTGCGCCAGGGCAGACTCGCGCGCTCCCCTGCCGCCGCTATGCACCATGCGCCAACCAAACGAGGCGCCGTCAAAGGCGAGCCCCTCGCACATCGCCAGCGTGCGTGCCAGCGGGGTGCTCTTCCAACCCAACGCCGAAAGGTGCGGCAGGAACGGCAGATGCGGGGATCCCAGTTCGCCCTCCACGCGGGACATCGCTTCGCCCAAATCGTCACCGGGAAAATCACCCAGACCGCTGGCGCGCACCAGCGGACGCTCAGTGGCGAGCGCGGCGAGGTCCTGTTCGGTCAGCTCGTCCCCCTCGGGGGCGCGGTACTCACCGGGCAGGAGCAGGCGCTCCGGCACAGGTTCGGTGCGGGCAGCCTGGCGGTTGGAAGAATGAGCGGGCATAGGGGTTTATCCAGAGGGATCAGATAACGTACAAATTCAAACGTAGCGACGCGAAAGTAGCGCGTTACTAGCCTTCGGACTTCTCAGCTTCGGTTGCCTCGCCGTCCTGCTCAGCCTGCTCGTTTGCGATGCGCACGTGGTGGCGAATCACCTCAGAAATAATGAAGTTCAGGAACTTCTCCGCGAACTCCGGGTCCAAGCTGGATTCCTTCGCCATGGCACGCAGGCGAGCGATCTGTGCCTCTTCACGACCGGGGTCGCCGGCGGGCAGGTTGTGCTTAGCCTTCAGGATGCCCACGCGCTTAGTTGCCTGAAAACGCTCCGCGAGGATGTGCACCAGCGCTGCGTCAAAGTTGTCGATGGAGCGGCGCATGGCGAAGAGCTCTTCGTAGACTTCCGGTGCGACTTCATCGCCCATGGAGGTGGCGTGGGGGTCAAATTCGCAGGACGTGTTCTCGGCGGTCATCGGTTTCTCCTCAGATCGTTTGTGGTCTTCTATGCGATGCGGTTGCGGTGTGGTTGGGGCAATCCGCGGGGTGTCTATCGCTGGGAGTTGGCGCTCAGGGTTTCCTGAATATCTTCGCGGTCCAGTGAGTAGGCGCGGGCGATGGTGGACTGGCCCAGCACGCGGGTGCCCTGGTAGAGCACCATGGTCTGGCCCGGTGCCAGGCCGGAGAGCGGGTCCAGCAGGCGCACTACGGTTTCTAGGCGCAGTGCGCCTTCTTCTTCAGCTTCGGGGTCGGGTGCCCAGGTCATGTACGCCTTGGCGCGGACCGGGTCGGCGTGCGCGCGAACCTGTGCGGTCACCTCAAACTCTTCGCTACGGGCGCCCGCCTGTGCGGGCTCTTCCAGGAAGCGTGCCGCCTGCTCCACGGGCACGCCAGCCCAGGTGGCGCGAATACCGCGGATTTCGTGCACGGCAAGCAGCTCGCGGGAGCCGACGATGACTTCGTTCTCCTTGGGGCGCACCTCCAGCACGAAGCGGGGCTTACCGTCGGCGGCGGGGCGGCCCAGAGCCAGGCCCTTGCGCTGGCCCACGGTGTACGCCTGCGCGCCGGGGTGCTCGCCGAGTACCTCGCCGTGGGTGTCTTTGATGAGTCCGGGGCGCATTGTGATGTGGTCGCCCAGCCAGGCGCGGGTATCACCTTCGGGAATGAAGCAGATGTCGTAGGAGTCCGGCTTCTTCGCCACGGAGAAGCCGCGCTCTGCCGCCTCCGCGCGCACCTGCGCCTTGGAGGGGGTGTCCGCCAGAGGGAACCAGGCGTGCTTGAGCTGTTCGTGGGTGAGCACGCCGAGCACGTAGGACTGGTCTTTAGCCCAGTCGGCGGCGCGGTGCAGTTCGCGGTTGCCGTCTTCGGTGGTGATGACGCGGGCGTAGTGGCCGGTCACTACGGCGTCGAAGCCGAGCGCGAGGGCGCGTTCGAGTAGCGCGGCGAACTTGATCTTTTCGTTGCAGCGCATGCAGGGGTTGGGGGTTCGTCCGGCTTCGTATTCGGAGATGAAGTCGTCGACGACGTCTTCTTTGAAGCGTTCGGAGAAGTCCCAGACGAAGAAGGGGATGCCCAGCTGGGAGCAGACGCGGCGGGCATCCATGGAGTCTTCGAGGGTGCAGCAGCCGCGGGAGCCGGTGCGTAGGGTGCCGGGCATGCGGGATAGGGCGAGGTGAACGCCGACTACTTCGTGTCCTGCGTCTACGGCGCGGGCTGCGGCGACTGCGGAGTCAACGCCGCCACTCATAGCTGCAAGAATTTTCACTGCCTATCCTTCTGTTGTGTTGAGCCTCTAGGAACATTCGGAGCGTGCCCTGTGTGGGCGCGCTTTCCGTTACTGTAGCTATCCATTGTACGCAGGGGCTCGGCGGGATATTGGGCAGTGCACCCTCAGCCCGCCCTCAGCGAACGCTGAGATTGCAGGCTGAGAGCGGGTTGGTATCTTCTCTTCTGGTTTTCTAGTGCCAGCGGGAGGCATCCGGCAGCTGCGAGGACAATCCCGCTTTCGCGGCCTGTTCGTAGGCAGCGGGTAGTGCCGCGATGAGGCGCGCAATATCGGCGCCGGTGGTTGAGTGGCCGAGGGTGAAGCGCTGGGCGCTGCGGGCGGTGTCTTCGTCCATGCCCATTGCCATGAGCACGTGGGAGGGGCGGGTCACCCCGGCGTTGCAGGCGGAGCCGGTGGAGCTGCTGATGCCCTGCATGTCCAGCAGGAAGAGCAGGGTGTCTCCTTCGGCGTTTTCGAAGGTGAAGTGGGCGTTGCCGGGCAGTCGCTTCTGGCCGGGGTATTCTTCGGTGAGCGGGTTTTCGCCGCTCAGGTGCGCCTGCGGGATGAGCGCGCTGATAGCCGCGACGAGTTCGTTACGTAGTGCGGCGATGCGGGCGGATTCCTCGGGGAGGTTCTCGACCGAGTGCACGGCGGCCTCTGCGAATCCTGCGATGGCGGGCGCGTCGATGGTGCCGGAGCGTACGGAGCGTTCCTGGCCTCCTCCGTGCAGGACGGGGGTCATCTGCACGGCACGGGTTGCAACGAGCGCACCAATGCCCATGGGACCGCCAATCTTGTGGCCGGAGATTGCCAGGGTCGCCACCCCGCTGGCGTGGAAGTCGATGGGCACCGCGCCGAATGCCTGCACCGCGTCCGAGTGCACGGGAATACCGTATTCTGCGGCGATGGCGGCGATCTCGGGGATGGGCTGTACGGTACCGACCTCGTTGTTCGCCCACATGACGGTTACGAGCGCGACGTCCTCGGGGTTCTTTTCGATGAGTTCGCGGACGGTCTGCGGGTTGACGCTACCGTGCTCGTCTACAGGGATCCATTCGAGCTGCGCGCCTTCTGCCTTTTCGAGCCATTCGCAGGTTTCTTCCACGGCGTGGTGCTCGATGGAGGAGACGAGAATTCGGGTGCGTTGCGGGTCTTCTTCGCGGCGCTTCCAGTAGATGCCTTTGACGGCGAGGTTGTCCGCTTCGGTGCCGCCGGAGGTGAAAATAACCTCGGCGGGGTCGGCTCCGATGGCGCGGGCGATGCGTTCGCGGGCGTATTCGACGGTGGCGCGGGCGTCGCGTCCTACGGCATGCAGGGAGGAGGGGTTGCCGCCGTTGCGCATCTGTTCGACCATGGCGTCGATGGCGGCGGGCAGTACGTCGGTGGTGGCGGCGTGGTCGAGGTAGACGCGGCCGTTCTGACGGTTGGTTTCTGCGCTCATGGCTCCTCCTGCTGGGTTGTTGGGCGGTTTTCCGCCTCGCTTATTTTATCGCGCTCTATCCGCGCTCTTCTAGGCGTGTTCACCTGCGGCTGGGTCGGCGAGCGCTACTCCCCCGGGACGCTCAAGGGGTGCTCGGGAGCTGCGCGGTACACTTAGGAACGTGTTCAAGATTCTTTTCTATACCCCTGAGATTCCCGGCAATACCGGCAACGCTATCCGTTTGGCGGCGATTACTGGCGCTGAGCTGCACCTGGTGAAGCCGCTGGGCTTTAATTTTGATGATGCGCATCTGCGCCGTGCGGGTCTGGACTATCACGACCTGGCGGTGGTGACGGTGCATGAGACCCTTGAGGATGCGTGGGAGGCTCTGGCTCCGGAGCGTGTTTTTGCGTTCACGACGACTGCTTCGACGTCGTATGCGGATATTGAGTACCGTCCCGGTGACGTGTTCATGTTTGGTCCGGAGTCGGTGGGTCTGCCCGCTGAGGTTCAGCAGGACCCGCATGTGGCTGAGCGCGTCAAGATCCCGATGAAGCCGGGCCGTCGTTCGCTGAACCTGGCTAATTCTGCGTCCATTGCGATTTTTGAGGCATGGCGTCAGAACGGTTTTGAAGGAGGCGCCATCTAGCATGGCTACAGCACACCATAATCTGCCGGAGCACCTGGTTCAGCAGATTCTAGAGACCGCCCCTCCCCTGGCTGAGCAGATTCGCTTGGATCCGCAAAATAGGGAGTTCACGGAGCGGGGCTGGGAGCCGGTCTATTCGGCATCCCCTCATGCTCGTATTGTGGTGATTGGTCAGGCGCCTGGGCGTGCCGCGCAGGAGAGCCGCATCCCGTGGAATGATCCGAGCGGTGTGAAGCTGCGCGAGTGGATGGGCGTGACGGATGAGCAGTTCTATGACCCAGACCTGATTTCGCTGCTACCGATGGATTTCTATTACCCGGGTAAGGGCGCGCACGGCGATAACCCGCCGCGTAAGGATTTCGCGCCGAAGTGGCATCCGCAGCTTCTGGAGCTCATGCCGAACGTTCAGCTGATTCTGCTGGTGGGGGCATACTCTCAGAAGCACTACCTGGATGGTGTGCACGCCCCGAAAGCACAGAAGAACCTGACGGAGACGGTTCGTGCGTGGGAATCTTATCTTCCGAAGTTTCTGCCGCTGGTGCATCCTTCGCCGCTGAATTTTAGGTGGCAGGCGAAGAACCCGTGGTTCGAGCAGGAGGTTGTCCCGGCTTTGCAGAAGCGCGTGGGTGAGGTTCTCGAGGGCCTCTAACCTGCCCCTAATCTGCAACGCCAATACAGTTTGCTGTACTAACGAAAGAAAGCTCCCACCCCGCGTATGGGGTGGGAGCTTCTTTGTGTACGCCATGTTGCGCTCTTGCGGAACGCTAGAGACAGCTGAGCGGGTGGTTCCCAACCGTATTTCTACCTGTTCAGAGGCAGAGTGCGTTTTACTTCTGGCTGTCGGCGTCGCCCAGGGTCACGGTGATGTCATGGGTGGAGGAGCCGCGCTTGACCTTCAGCTTCAGATCAGAGCCTGCCGCTGCGGCACGTACGGTACCGTTGAGCTCTTCGCTCTTGGTCACGGCGTGACCGTCGGCTTCGATTACGACGTCGCCGGATCGCAGGCCTGCCTTCGCGGCGGGGCTGTTAGATTCTACCGAGGCAATTTCAACGCCACCGGGGATGAGCTTGGACGAGCCCGAACCGGTGTCCGCGGGGCTGTTCTTCACGCTCGCACCCAGGTAGCCGTGGGTTGCCTTGCCCTTGGCGATGATTTCGGAGGAGATGCGCTTGGCGTAGTTGGAGGTAATGGAGAACGCCATACCGTCGGCGGTGCCACCGTCCTGGCTTGCCTGGCCCTGCGCGTTGATGCCGACCAGTTCGCCCTTGAGGTTCACCAGCGGGCCGCCGGAGTTACCGTGGTTGATGGGAGCGTCAACCTGAACCATGGGGATGTAGTTCTGGCCCTTCGCATCGGCAGGCTGCACGCGGTTTGCGTTTGAGACCACGCCGGAGGTTACCGATTCGCTACGACGATACGGCGCGCCGAGGGCAACCACTACCTCGCCGGAGACCAGCTTGGAGGAGTCACCCCAGGTGATGGGCTGCAGGTCCAGGCCGGAGGGGTTAATCTTCAGGACCGCCAGGTCAGCGGCAGAGTCCAGGCCCACTACGGTTGCGGTGCGTACGGTGCCGTCGCTCAGGCGTACCTCAATGGTGGATGCTTCTCTGGAAGATTCGAGGGTGACCACGTGGTGGTTGGTGAGGATGTGGCCTTCCTTGTCGAGGATAACGCCACTACCGCCGCCGGAGGAGGAGCCGTTCGAAGCAACGATGGTCACGGTAGAGGGCAGGACCTTCTTCGCGGTTTCTGCTACGCCTGCCACGGTGGAGGAGTTGCTGATATTGGAGCTCACGGAGCCGCGCGAGGAAGCGCTGGAGGAGCTGTTGTTTGATGCTGCGATGCCGCCTCCGACGCCCGCGCCGACGCCGCCACCGACGAGGGCTGCGAGCAGAGCTGCGGTGAGCACAACACCGGCGCCGTAACGCTTGTTGTTATCGGTGTTCTGGGGTGCAGACTGCGCCGAAGCGACCTGAGCGGCAGCGGCCTGGGGGTAGGTGTAGCCGGGAGAAGCATATGCTTGCGGGTATGCGTTCTGATTCTGCTGGTAGCCTGCCTGTCCGTTCACGTTCTGCAGGGGACGGGTTACATCCGTGACGCCGTCATTGCCGCCGTAAGACCATCCGTTGTTTTGAGTCATGAGTTCTCCTAGAGTCGTGCGTATGCGTCACCCTGGGCGCACGCTATCTTTCTACTGTAGAGGGTGTTTCATGGCGTTCTATATCTTTTCGCTGTTGGTTATCGGGGAGTTCCCTGGGAATTTTCCTCGCACCCTTTCATCGGCAACTGATTCGCTGGTCTGAGATGCCCTGCGATTTACCCGGCAGCTAGTTTATTTTGGGGCTTTGTTCGCTATTTTTCGTCACTCTCAGGTTTCTCTTTTAAAGCGCCCAGTTTTTCTCCACGGTTTACACAGTCTGACGCTTCTTGGTACACAGCTTGAACACAGGGTTGCTCCGTAATGTTGAAGACACATAGAGCCGAGAACAAAGGCAAAGGACAAAGGCAAAGGAGAAACCCATGATGATCGGAACCCTGATTTTCTGTGCAATCTTGGCAAGCTCCATCGGTATTGGTGCGGGTATTGTGGCGTGTTGCTCGGGAATGGTGTACCGCCGTCATCGTGCGGAAAAGGCCTCCGAGCTGACTCAGCAGATGGCTACCCACGCACTGACTGCCGGTAGGTAGCGTATAGAGTTTGATAGTTTTCCTGGGCGGGAGATGAGAGCCCTGCACCGGGAGGGGCGAGAATCCCCAGTATGTCCGAAGGGTCGGTGTGAGGACCGGCCCGGGTGTGATAGTGAGTTGAGTGATGATTGATGCGGCGTGAGCCCCTACATGAGGGCGCACGCCGCATCGTCTTTTAACCTTGGCGCAGATGCGGGAAGCGCTGGTGGAGAGCGCCCGGTCCCCCGGCTACTTCCCTTTTAGTATGCGGTAAGGCAACGGCGTTGCGAGCACCCGGGATTTAGCTGGGTTATGGTGAAGTCATGAGGATTATTTCTGCTGTTTTCGCTCTAGTGGGTGCGCTACCGGTCATGCCTGCGGCGGTGGCATCTTCTTTGGATGGCGCTACCCGCCTGTATGCGTTGCTTATATTTGTTCTAATCTGCGCGGCGGTAGCGTTTTTCGCGTCGTTGAGCCCTTCGCGCCGTCGTGCGCGTGAGATTAGGCGGCAGGTACTGCAACAGCAACAGAACCAGGCGATGAATCAGCAGGTACCACCTCAGCAGGAGCCTTCACAGCAAGTACCCCCTCAGCAGGTTCCTTCGCAACCAGTACAGGGCGCGGTGAGCTACCCGATGCACTACCAGCCGAAGCCGGCACAGCCCGGTAATAGTGCTCAGCAGGCTCAGCAGAGTCAGCAGATTCAGGCGACCTCGCCTCAGCCTCCTCAGCAGCCGGTGGCGGCGCCTCAGCCTCCTCAGCAACCGGTGGCTGCACCTTCGCCGTTGGAGCCAATGCAGGTAGGTGGCGAGTCTAGTTCTTCAACCGCGCAAAATCATTCAGCAGAAACCCATTCAGCAGAAAGTCAGGAGCAACAGAGCATGCCCCAGAACACCCCGGCGCAGCCTGAAAAGCGCCCGCAACAGGAGGCCGCCCAGCAGACTCCCAAGAGTAACCCGGCACCCTCCGACCCATTCTCTTTGAGCACCAACTTCAAGCTCATTCCCCCTCTAGAGAACGCACAGCGCAGCCGCTACCCCATGGTGCTTTCTGCCAGTAAATCTGAGGATGAGGTCTTTGCGTTGCCGTCGATTAGCGGTGTGCCGCAGCATCTGTTGGTCGGCACGCAGGAGAATCATGTTCCGCTGAATCAGCGTCAGCGCTGGGAGCAGGTCAGGATCCTGGAGAACTACCTCATGCGTGCGGTCATGAACCTGCAGACGCTGGAGCGTGCGCAGGTTTCCCCGCTACACAGCTTCAAGGAGACTGCCCAGGCTGACCGCGCGGTGCTTGCCGCCGAGCTGGAAGAGACGATTCGGAAGTCTCGACTGAAGCTGAGCGGGGCGTTGGAGTTCTACACGTCCCTTCCTCGTCTGGCGGAGGCTCCGGGCTCTTTCGCTTTTGCCCGCGATCATGCGCTCTCGCTGAGCGCCGCCGTCATCAGCCTGACGGAGGAGTGCTTTGAGCGTACCTTCCGTTGGCGTCTGCTGGAGGATACTCTCCCGGATTCTTTGAGCGACCGCCTGTACGCGGTGCGTTATCTGCGTGAGAGTGCCCAGAAGCTGGCGGCTTTTGTGGAGCTGAGCGAGTTTGACCGCGCTATGCAGCTTGCCGAGACCTGGAAGAAGACGGCCCGTAAGGATTCAAAGATTGATGAGGGCAAGCTCTGGAATGAGATGACCGAAGTCGCCTGTGACGTTCTGCCCGAGTTGCGAGAGCGGGCATTGAAGGGCGTGCAGTCTACGTTGGAGTTTAGCGAGCTCTTCTACCGTTCCGGCGATGATGGTACGCACCGTATGCTCCGCCCTGAGCAGCTGAGCGAGTTTGAGCTCAAGGGCGTGCAGTCCACGCTGGAAGAGCGCCTGGAGAAGGTGCGTCTTGAGCTTCAGGATGCGGAGTTCTGCGCTGCGGTCTTGAGCTTGCAGGCGAACGCTGTCATTGAGCTTCTGGAGGAGCTTCTGCAGGTTGAGCAGGAGGGCGTTCTGGCGGAGGTTGTGACCGATTTGCGGGCGCTTGCTCATGACTCGCCCGACCTTGCCGAGCAGCCTATCCAGACGTTGATGTTCAGCCGCGAACAGTACGCCCCCGATGGAGAGGATTTGCCGACCATTGGCGAGCGCATCCGTTCTCTCTCGAGTGTTCCCGAGGTTCTGGCGTTCGTTCACTACGAGGGACCAGTGCTTCTGACGGGCGTCTCGGATCCGTATAAGGCGTTTTCCGGGGAAGGCTCCTTCGAAGGTCTGCTTTCGGAAGAGATGAAGTTATCTCCCATGCCGCTGTCGGTATTGCGTACCCATTCGCGACTTCTGCAGCAGGTGCTTCGCCTGCAGAATCTGCGGTTGAAGCTGGCGTGGGTGAGTAGCTGTAGCGGCTACATGCCTTTGAGCCTGGTTGAGAGGTATTACGTCGGTCCCTCTGCCGGGGATGAGGATTTGAAGGAGCTGACCGAAAATATTGAGGCGCTCGCGGAGCTTCTGGAGGCTCGCGCTAGCTCCCGGGAGTATAGGGGCCGTGACGTGCCGGTCCCGCGAATCCTGTGGTCACAGATGCGGAAGCAGGCAGAACGCAGTTCTAGGTTGCTGAATACGGTGCAGTTCTTGGGCTGGATGTTCGCCTCGTCGTCGCGGGTGCAGGTGGTGAACGGCATAGCACAGAGTATCCACGATGTTGACGCCGCGGAGGTAGTGGAGCATCTGATGAGCAATCTGAAGATTGCGCGTCGGCGCTAATTGACTGAATAACCGGTGAGCCGGGGTCTGGCATGAGGCTGGACCCCGGCTTTCCTGTATACCGGCTTTCCTGTATAAAGCCTGGGAAGTCGGTAAACGGGTGGCAAACAGCGGCGCAATATTCTCGTATCTGTGCCGTTGTGCCCCTGTGCCACCGCTACACTAATAATGTGACCAGCACTAAGGTGTGCGATGAACAAGCACGCCGTGAAGTGCCGGTCCGTTCATACTTCACGACAACGGAGGAAAGACCATGACCGAGCACGCCTTTGCGCGTCAGATTCGTCCCGCACGCCCTCGCCTGCGCACTATCTTGGGTGCCACAGTGCTGGCGGCAGGTCTTTCTTGTGCACCGGTGGTTTTGCCGGCTGGTTCTGCATTTTTGAGCACGTCGGCGCAGGCTGCTGACCCGATGCAGATTACGGGCACCACCGTGTATGATTCCACGAACTCTTTGGGTGATACCGCTACCCTGAAGTCTAAGATTTCGGCTCTGTCGAAGAAGCACAACGTGGATTTGCACGTGGTGGTTATCGATAAGTTTGAGAACCCGTCTACTTCTTCGAGCTGGACGAAGGCGCTGGCTACCAAGAACAACTGGGGTTCTGCCGATGTGGTGCTGGTGATTGCTACTGAGACTCGCCAGGCGTATTTCTTGGCGGGTAGCACGAAGACCCTGTCGAGCGATCAGCAGACGAAGGTGTACCAGAACTACATCAAGCCGAAGCTGCAGAATAGCGATTATTCGGGTGCGGCTCTTGCCGCGGTTGAGGGTATCGAGGCTCAGAAGGGCGGTAGCTCTTCTGGCGTGGTGACCGGTGTGCTCGGTGTGGGTGCGGCAGCGACTGTTGGTGCCGGCGGTTACGCGATGTACCGCCGCCGCAAGAAGAAGAACGCTCAGCAGCAGCCGCAGCGTTCCTACGGCGCGCCTCGTAACTACTCCCCCATTCCCGAGGTTCCGCTGGAGGAGCTGCGTACCCGCGCCGGTAGCGCCCTGCTGCAGGCTGATACCACGATGAGCCATGCGAAGCAGGAGCTGGAGTTTGCGCGTGCCCAGTACACTGACCAGCAGGTCGCCGAGTTCGCTCAGGAGATTGCGCGCGCTGAGGATCTGATGCGTAAGTCCTTCCAGCGTCAGCAGCTTCTGACCGATAGCATCCCGGATACTGAGGCTGAGCAGCGTGCCTGGTTGACTGAGATTATTGATAACTCTCAGGAAGTCACCCGCATTGCTCAGGAGCAGGACGCTAAGCTGGCTCAGTTGCGCAACCTGGAGCAGGAGGCACCGCAGGCTATTGAGGCTCTGGCTCAGCGTCTGCCGCAGTTGCGTGCCTCGGTGGAGGAGATTGCCGCCCAGTACCGCGCATTGAAGGAACGTTACCTGCCCAGCGCCTTGGAGCCCATTTCGAAGACTCCCACCCTGTTGGACTCGAACATGGTGCTGTGCGCTGCTGAGGTTGAGAAGGCTCAGGCTACCGTTGCTACTGCCCGTTCGGAGGCGGTTGCTCACCTGCGCACCGCTGAGGAAGCCGCCTCGCAGATTCAGGCGCTGGGTGCGGCAGTGAATACCCGCGCGCAGGAGCTGGAGCAGGCTCAGCTGGGTCTGAGCACCGACCTGCTGAGCATTCAGCGTGACGTGGCTGAGGCGAAGAGCCTCGCGGCGTCTCAGCGTCGCGATGATTTGGGTGCGGTCGCCGCCGGTATGGAGGCGGTGCTCAACCAGGTCAACCAGAGCGCTTCGGCTCGCCCGAATGATCCGCTGACTCTGGCGAACCAGTTGCGTCAGCTCTCCGCTGAGCTGGATAAGGCAATGACGAATATGCGTGCTACCCGCGAGCGTTCTCGCGCGGCTTCGCAGAACCTGGATCGTACGATGCGTTCCGCATACGCTGCGGTGAACGGCGCGCGTAGCTACATCAATAACCGCCGCGCCGCGGTGGGTCCGATGACTTTGACCGCTGTCTCTGAGGCGGAGCGTCACCTGGGTCAGGCTCAGCGCCTGGCTTCTTCGGATCCGCTGAACGCCATGAAGGAAGCCAACATGGCGATTCAGAAGGCGACCGACGCGCAGAACCGCGCTCAGAGCGAGGTCGGCAACTACTACAACAACCAGAACGACCGCGGCGGTAGCGGCTTCGGTGGAGACCTGGCGAAGGGCCTGCTGCTGGGCGCTCTGATGACCGCTATTAACTCCGGCACGAGTAGCTGGGGTAGCAGCGGTGGCCACAGCAGTGGCGGTAGTAGCGGCGGCAGCTGGGGCGGCGGCTTCAGCGGAGGCGGCGATTGGGGTAGCGGCGGCGGTGACGGCGGCAGCTTCTAACCCCCTCCACTAACGTTCCTGCCGGTCGGTTTCTGTAGGTTTTTCTACAGTCTGACCGGCGGGGTGCGTAGCCTTACCTCACCGCTTTCTTCCCCAGTCGGAAAGCACCCGAGGCAATTTACCAAAAGTTTAGGTTGCAGAAATCAGGCGTGCATCATTTTCACAGCATGCACCCAGAAATCTGCCACATAATTAGTTATACGGGCACGGCTCACGAGGAGCGTAGTGCTCCCCCGCAGCCCGTGAACAGAAAGTAGGAGATTATGGCTAAGCAGACCATCTTCGGCCGTATTGCACAGCTCGCTAAGGCAAACATCAACGCTCTGATTGATGCAGCTGAGGACCCGGAGAAGATGCTGGACCAGATGGTTCGTGACTACACCAACAACATCCGCGAGGCGGAGGCTGCAGTAGCACAGACCATCGGCAACCTGCGACTGCTCGAAAAGGACCACGCTGAGGACGTCAAGACCGCTCAGGAGTGGGGCACCAAGGCTCTGGCAGCTTCTAACAAGGCTGATGAGTTCCGCGCAGCTGGCGACGTTGCCAACGCTGACAAGTTCGACAACCTCGCCAAGATTGCGCTGAACAAGCAGCTGCTGGCTGAGAAGGCTGCACAGGCTGTTGAGCCTCAGCTGGCTTCTCAGACTCAGGTTGTCAACCAGCTCAAGGACGGCCTGGAGAAGATGCGCTCCAAGCTTGAAGAGGTCAAGTACAAGCGCGATGAGCTGACCGCCCGTCAGAAGACCGCAGCAGCTCAGACCCAGGTGAACGACGCTCTGAAGGCGTTCGACGTTCTGGACCCGACCAGCGAGATGAGCCGCTTCGAAGAGAAGGTTCGCCGCGAAGAGGCACGCGTCATCGGTCAGCAGGAGCTGGCAGCTTCCTCCCTGGACGCTCAGTTCAACACCCTGGACCAGATGGAGCGCGACACCGAGCTGGACGCTCGCCTGGCAGCTCTGAAGGCAAAGAACGCTCCGGCAGCTCCGGAGCCCCTGGCCGTGGAATACCCCACCCAGACCCTCTAAGCCTAGGACCTTCTAAGCCTGGTCTAGCGTTGAGCTAAACCTATAAAGATCCGCCCCGTTCCTGAACCTCAGGAACGGGGCGGTTCTTTTTGCGTTAAGGGGTGCGAGCCTAGTTCGCGTAAATGTACAGGTAGCCTGCCATTGCGTCGCGGGTGATGGCTGCCGAGGAGGTCGAGCCGGTACCGATGCCGTTGGAGGCAGCCCATGCCAGGGCCTGGGACGCGTAGCCGCCCTGAGCCTGTGCCGGGGAGCCGGCCGCACGGTACATGAACTCAGCCATGGTGGACTCGGTGACGGCCTCCAGGGGGCGGAAGTCGCTACCGCTGATGCCCTGCTGGCTCAGCCAGTAAATCTCCTTGTACGCGGGGTGGTTGGTCGGAACGTCGCTGAACGGCGAAACAGCCGGTGCGTTCACTGCGGGGCGACCAGCCACGCGGTACAGGTAGGTTGCCAGCTGCGCACGGTTGACCGATGCGTTCGGGCGGAAGGTGCCGTCCGCGAAGCCGAGCATGATGCGGTGGTCAGAGTTCCAGCTGATCTCGTTGTAGTTCGGGTTCGAGTCGGACAGGTCGCTGTAGCCCAGTGCGGGGGTCTTGCCGGCGAAGTCCAGGGAGGACGCCAGGATGTGCGGCAGGTCGTAGTCGTGGTGGCTGAAGCCGTCAATCAGCTTCACGCGGGCGTCAGAGAAGCCTGCGCCAAGGTATGCGTTGTAGCCGGACTCGACGGCGCCTCGTGCGCTCCAGGTGACGGGGTAGGTGTTACCGGAGGTGTCCTTCGCGCCAACCCACCAGTACATCGGGGATGCCTTGGTGGTTGCGTCAGCGTCCACGGAGCCGTCGGAATCGCCACCGGCGACCATGATGGAGCCGCCGCCGTTACGCCAGGAGGTGTTGTGGTCGGTCAGCTCGTAGGTGATGAACTCAGCGCCACCGGAGTAGCCCATGGTCCACACCTGGGAAGCGTCCAGGTTGTTCTCGCTGACGAAGGACTTCGCGAAGGAACGGAAGTACTCGCCGTTAGCGTCCAGGTCTTCCCACCAGGTGATGCCGGCACCGGATGCGTTGGTATCCGGGGAAATGACCGGCACGAAGACCATGTTGCGGGCGTTAGCAATCTTACCCATTGCCGCGAGCATGCCCTCGTCGGGGGTGTAGACCTTGGACTCGTCACGCTGCCAGTAGTCACCGTCGAAGTAGAAGACCACGCCGACGGGCTTGGAGTAGTCCAGGTTGTTCGCGTACACGTGGTACTGCGAGGTGGTGCCCGCCGGGGAGGTGTAGCTCTGGTAGGTTGCGGAGCTCATGGTGCGGGCGCGCTGGGTGCTCTGCTGCTTCTGCTCAGACTTCTGTTCGGTCTTCTGCTCAGCCTTCTGCTCGACCTTGGGAGCGGCGGTTGCCTTGCCCTTGGAGAGCGAGTTGCTCAGAATCTGCGAGAAGTTGTAGTCGAAGTGGCCCGAGCCGTTCAGAACGGTCGCGGAAGCATTGGTGTAGCCAGCAGCCAGGTAGGCGTCGTAGCCGCCCTCAACGGCGCCTCGTGCACTCCAGGTCTGCGGGTAGGTCTCACCGGTACCGTCGTTCGAGTTTGCGTACCAGAACATGGGCTGGGACTTCAGCGCAGCCGAGGGGGTACCCTCGTCCAGGCCGCCGCCAGCGACCATAATGGAGCCGCCACCATTGCGCCAGGTCTGGGGCTTGGTGTTCAGCTCGTAGGTGATGAACTCAGCGCCACCGGAGTAGCCCATGGTCCACACGTTGGAGGAGTCCACGCCGTTAGCCGCGATGAAGGAGGAAGCGAAGGAACGGAAGAACTCGCCGTTACGCTCCATGTCTTCCCACCAGCTCACGCCAGCATCGTAACGGTTGGTGTCCGGGGAGATGACAGGCACGAAGAGCATGTTCTGTGCCGCTGCGGATGCAGCCATCTGAGCCAGTTCACCGGAGGGGTCGTAGACCTTGGACTGGTCGTTACGCCAGTAGTCGCCGTCGAAGTAGAAGACCACACCAACGGGCTTGGAGAAGTCCACACCCTCAGCGTAAACGTGGTACTGCGAAGTAGTACCAGCCGGGGAGGTGTACGACAGGAAAGTCTGGTTGGTGCGGGTTGCCGCCACACCGGATGCCGACTGAGCATCCTGTGCGGTCTGCGCGGGCTGAGCGGAAGGCTGTGCAGCCTGGGTAGTCTGTGCCGCCTGTGCGGACTGGAAGGTAGCCGAGGGAGCAGCCTGCTGGGTTGCCTGTGCGGGCTGAACAGCCTGTGCAGTGTAAGTCTTCTGGATGGGCTGAACCGCGGTCGTTGCGGGAGCCTGTTGCGCCTGCTTTACCTGTTCAGCCTGCTGACGGATCTGCACAGCAACCTGAGAGAGGGTCGGCTGCACGGTGGAGGTGAACAGAGACTTCGGAGCCTGGGTTGCGGTAGCTGCGCCGGGGATGTCCTGAACGACGGGTGCAAAAGCGGAAGCGGGTGCTACCAGGGTGCTACCGAGCACGGAGGGTACAGCGATGGCTGCGAGAGAGCCAGCCTTAATAGTGCGGGGGCGAAGTGCCATGGGGTTGTCCTCGTTGTTGGTGTTTCTGGGGCGTGAACGCCCGTGAGTGGTTGAGTGATAGGTGGCCTATAGGTGAGAAGCCTATAGGCGGTCGGCCCGCGGATGTGACGCCGCACGAGACGCTTCCATCAACCATCCCCATGTGTGTTGCGGGGATGTCCTCATGTGATGGAGGGGTGCGGTGTGGATCCGGAGAGCTACGCGGCGGACCGCGGTGACCACGTACTCAAAGCTACCAGGTCAAAAAGCCTTTTCCAGCGGTTTTTTGGGGCTATTTTTGGGTATCGAACAAGATTCAATCTTAACAAGAGCTTTTTCTAAGCTTCTAGTTTAACTTGAATCACCCTCAAGTAGAGGTTGAATGGGCTATTTTTCCTTGATTTTCCGGGGTTTTTGAGCGTTTTTTGAAAGAGTTTCAAAAAACTCTACAATTAACTTGAATGTTTCGTATGTGATTACAATCACTTTCAGAGTGAATTGTTGCACTCGAAGCCCAATTTTTGCCAAAAACCGCGGAATTCCGGGGCAAAACGGGTGATTTCCAAGCCCGGAATATAGGCACCTTTCGCATATTCCACTTTGAGAATGCACTTTGAGGCAAAAACAGCCCCCTCGCCACTCCCCCACCCAGGCATCCTATCGGACCCCTCATCACGCTCTTGAGACCCGCCCCAGAGCCCCCTTCAGGACCCCTTTCAGATCCCCTTTCAAGGAGCTCAAAAGCAGCGTCTCAAGAAGGCGTAACCACCCTCCAGCAACCGCTCGGAAGTGACTCCACCACCCCCATGGGCACACCCGCTTGAAGCCCCGATAGACGGACTGAGGAATACCTCGAAAGACGCATCGGGAGACGTTCCGAAACCAGTCCAGGGTACTTTCACGACGGTTCTATGAAATTCCGTGAGGAGGTTTCAAGAGGGGTTTCGAGAGGCCGAAAGATCCACCTCAAGCACCCCGGAAGGGGCAGCAGGCTGCCCCCCCCCCATCAGTCTCCCCGAAGCACCGCCCCGACAAGGTTCAGAAGACCCCCTCCGCAGATTACAGAAGGCAGGAGATACGGAGAGGCAGGAGATATAAAGAAAGCCGCCCAGCAGGCGGCAGAAAGGTAGCACAAGAAGAAGAAAAGTAGGCGGCAAATGAAGACAGGTCGCCGACAGGAAAGGTGCAGGAAGGTGGCGAAAGAAGGCAGACCGGCGGTCGGAAGGTGACGGGAGGACAGCAGAAGGAGACAGGTCGGCGGGAGTACGGGTTTTAGGGAATAAAAAAACTCCCGATAGCTAAGCTATCGGGAGTTATCCGTTGCGGGGACAGGATTTGAACCTGCGACCTGAACATTCTGAAAGTTGCCCCTACTAATCTTGCATCGTTGTATCATAGCAGTGCGGGTAACTTTCTGTTACCTGAATATGTTCAGATTCTGAGAGCTTGGAGAAGTCGTGGTCACCGTTGACCTTGACACCCGTGTTGAAGAGGTTGAGGAAGCTGTTTGTCCTCACATCACCTCGAAGTTCCTGTGCGCCCCTGGGTGCCCGACGGGTGGCATTGCATGCTTCACTGCCCAGTGTGCTAACGGCTGCGGCATCTCTGTTGGCTGCAAGTGGTTAGTAGCTTTGTCGCAGCAGTCGGCCCTGGAGGGAAGGCATCCTAGGCCTTACCTCCAGGGCCGTTTTCTTTGAAAGGTAGGCCATGCCAGCTATATCGGTAACTGATTTGTCGGTTGGGTACAAGAATTCCCCAGTAGTGAGCGGCATTAACTTGCAGCTAAATACTGGCAGGATAATCTGCCTCCTTGGACCAAATGGGGCAGGTAAAACCACCTTAATGAAAACGCTCCTTGGTCGGATAAAACCAGTAAGTGGCCACATTAGATACGATCAGACAGACATTAGCGAAATGTCAGCTGCAATCGACCATCCAAGCTACTTTCCGTATCTGAGCGGTAAACAAAATGTACAGGTCGTCGCGGCATTCTGGGGTCTGGATGTTGATCCTGAGTCGGCCTTGGATAGTGTGGGCATCGTCCGCGCTGCCCACGGGCGGAAAGCCAAGGACTACTCGACCGGCATGAAGGAACGGCTGGAGCTTTGTCTTGCTTTATTATCTAGACCAAGATTTTTGTTCCTTGATGAGCCACAGAATGGTTTGGATCCAGATGGCATGATCTCCTTGTCTGCGACGCTTCGTCGTTATCGGGACGAAGGGAACTGCGTTGTAATATCAACGCACCTCCTCCATGAGATTCAAGGCGTCCCGGATGAGTGTGTCGTAGTTCGTAACGGCAAAGCTTTGCATATCCCCGACCTCAACGGCGTGAATCTCGCGGACCTATATCACCGGGGGTAGGACCATGCGAATTACTTCAGCTATCCGTGCTTTGCTTACTTACTATTGGAACATCTGGTATTTTCTCGCGGCTATCTTGGGCTCAATGGCGTCACTATTCCTCGGTGCATGGATTTCAAGTGAGGCAAGCGGAACTCCAATAACAGGGGGATACAGCTTCTTCTTTACTGGAACGCAGCCACTAATTTCCCTCGCATTACTCTTTATACTTGATGCTAGGGTTTCCAAGGTCCACTACGGGGGTTTGCCTCAGCAGGTATACATTGCCTGGTTGCCTAGCGTCCTACGCACCATCTGTCGAACACTTTCAATAGTTCTTGTAAACCTACTTAGTGTGCTGCTATTCGATCTAACAATGGTTTTGTCTGGTTCGAAAATGCACTCTGGGCTAGCAACCCTGCTTTGCTTTCTTACCTTCCAAAGTATACTAATTGCTCTGATCTACTCGACATTAGAAAGTCTCTCAAAACCTCCGACTGCCGCGGTAATTTCAGGTGTTCTTCTGTACTTCTGGATAGTGCTACCCGGTAACCTAGCTGACAATGCTACCCCATACATATCAAACGCCCTCCACTCCGTAGGGCTGAATCTCAATGGTACCGCAATCTCGTTCGTAGATATCCAGGAGCAATCAAATTTCGGTTTCTCTGCGCTTATCCCGGTACCAATCCTAATTATTACCTATGTTCTTGTGGCTAGGTTTCGAAGTAAAGGAGCAGTAAGAAAATGAAGTCTTTGTGTTCTATCGAGCGAATTGCAATCATTCGTTGGGTCACGATCGCTTATCTCGGTGCACTAGTTCTTCCGCTGCTGTTTCTCCGTTATGGAAATACCATTGCCGTAGCGCAATCCGCGTTACTCATCATGCTCCCAATTGCCACGGCAGGTCTAGCTTTGTCGCATGCTAAGGTCCCTGCCTCGTACGTCTCGTTTAGTATTCACGATAAAGTTCTGCTCCGGTTCATTGCTAAATCGCTGCTTCTCGCACAAGTAGTTAACCTTTGTTTGAGTCTGCTTTATGTCTCTATCATTGGCGAGCTTGTTAATGAGCGACTGTCGAGTCATACTGCTTTAGTACTTGTTTTCTCTTCGGTTGTGCTAACTCTGGCCTGTTTTGCGCTTCGGCTTTGGACTACTTCATTAGTTTCATGGATTGTTATCATCTTTTTTGTGGTGGCAGGTCTTCCGATTAGCACAGGTGATTTTGCGAACTCACCGATCTTGTTTGCTGTCGTTCCCACGACTTGGATTTTAAAAGGCGCCACCTTTGGCTCCTATATATTTTCTACCGGGTTTCTGTTGGCTGCGATAAGTTCGGGGTTTTTACTAACGTCGGTGAAACGTGCATAGCTATACTTCACTTGGAAAAGCGTATGTGAGGATAGCTGCACTTCCAACGGATAGGTTTCCAAGTGACGGCAAAGCGAAGTCAGCGTTTGCTAAACTGTTCTATCGAATCCCAGTTTGAGATCGGTCCTTGCAAGTTCCACACCTTCGTTTTATTCCGCTATCACGAAGGCTATTTCCGGCTCTTCCGAGTTGAGTGTGGGTGACCAGGTATTGGTCGGGGGTTGTGGGTAGAGGTCGAGGTCCTTGATGATGAGCGGACTTCTACCACCGCGATCTTCAAAGGACCTCCTGTTGACTTCTTACCGTGACGGATCATGGGGCAGCCACACACAGAGCACGATGCAGTATTCACAGGAACGAGGCAAACACGACCAACTGAAAGAGTGACTTTCCCGCACCAGAAAGCCGAAAAGTCACCCAACCAGCAACACGTAGTGTCCTATAACCCAGAAAGAAAGCTCTCCCTGGAAGCCACTGAGGCTTCCAGGGAGAGCAGTCAGAGAGTGCGAAAGACGAATACACCGCTATCAAGCGTGAGGCGGCCGATGGGGGAGTCGTAGGTGGCGAGCGCCGGATCAGAATTGCTCGGGGTGATCGCGGTAGGCATACGCCCACACTGTCACGGCGACAGTCACAGCGCGAGTCCACGCGTCACGGACAGCGTCCAGTTCTGCGCCCTCGAAGCCCTCCGCCAGGAGACGGTGCCCGACCTCCACAGTCGGCGCGATGAAGGCGAGCACGTAGCGCAGAGGCACGAATGGCGTCGAGTCCGCCCCATCCGCCGCGTTCTTCGCCGCGGTCATGTGTCGAGCTCCGATCAGGTACTGGTAGTCCAACCACGCCTGATCCCGCTCGCGCGTGCACATGTCGATGATCCACTGGGCGAATCGGGGCTTTGACGCCTGCGCGTACTCGGGGTTCGGCTGTCCATCCGGATGCGCGGAATGTGCTGCCAGGTAGGTCTTTTGAGCCAAAATCCCGCGCCACGTGTCGACCATTTCCATGGCATGCGGCGCCAGGATGGGTTCTGCTCGCGCGAGCAGCTCTGCGTCACCGGGCTGGACGTGCGCGGCGGCCTCAATCTGGCGTAGATCCTCGAGTGTGAGCGGAGACGTGGGGACGGCATCGGTGCCGTAGGTGTACCCCGACGAGTGGTCGTAAGCGGTCATGCGAACCCCCTTGAACTTATGCGTCAATTGTAGAACGTGCTCTTGCTCAGGTCAAGTCCTGTGG
This sequence comes from Rothia sp. HMSC061D12, assembly GCF_001836735.1. NCBI lineage: Bacteria > Bacillati > Actinomycetota > Actinomycetes > Micrococcales > Micrococcaceae > Rothia > Rothia sp. HMSC061D12. The sequence continues at coordinate 959,535 of NZ_KV830305.1, forward strand.
AGTGGTGTAATCGTTTTGTGTCCTTCGGAGTGGGTTATGCGCTGAGTTGGAGTGGGGGTTCCTCCTGTTGGGTGGGTTGGGGTGTGAGTCGTGATTTGGTGAGGATGTCGAGGCTGAGGTAGCGTCGGCCTTCGGCCCATTCGTCGTTTTGTTCGGCTAGGACGGCTCCGACCAGGCGGATGATGGCCTGGCGGTTGGGGAAGATCCCCACGGAGTCGGTGCGTCGGCGGATTTCGCGGTTGAGGCGCTCATTGGGGTTGTTGGACCAGATCTGGGTCCATACCCCGGTGGGGAAGGACGCGAAGGCGAGGACGTCTGCCCTGGCTTGATCGAGGTGATCACACACAGCGGGGAGCTTGTCGTGCACGTAGTCCAAGAGTCGGTCGTATTGAGCGTTGACTGAGGCGGCGTCGGGTTGGTCGTACACCGAGTGCAGCATCGCTTTGACGGCGGGCCATAGCGCTTTGGGGGTGATGGACATGAGATTCGCGGCGTAGTGGGTGCGGCATCGTTGCCAGGTGGCTCCGGGTAGGTTCGCTGCGATGGCTTCGACCAGGCCCAGAGAGCCTGTCAATTTTTCTGTGTATGGGGGTTAGAGGTAGGGGGTGATTCGGTCGGGGTAGGCGGTGGTGAGTTGGGCGAGGGCTTGTTTCCAGTTGGTGGTGGTGCGTCCTTGGATGAGGCGTGTGGGGGCTGTTCGTTTGTTGGCGGGTTTGCCTGCGTCTGTGAGGCGCTGGGTGGCTCGTTTGTCTTCGATGTTGCAAATTCCCAGCCACAGGAGTTTGATGGCGGCTTCTTCGCTGGGGAAATGCCCGCGGTTCTTGGTGATTTTACGTAGCTGGTAGTTCAACGATTCGATAGCGTTGGTGGTGTACACGACGCGGCGCAGCATGGGCGGGAACGCCAGGAATGGCGTGAAGCGCTGCCAAGCACGCTGCCAGGTCGCAACCGTTTGGGGGTAGCGTGCTCCCAGGTCGCTGGCCGCAAACTCTTCCAGCGCCGCTCGGGCGGTTTCTTCGTTGGGCGCGCTGTACACGCTCTTGAGAGCGGCTGCGACGGCCTTGCGGTCCTTGTAGGACACGAAACGCATGGACGCGCGGATTAAGTGAACGACGCAGGTTTGGACCATGGACTGGGGCCAGGTCGCTTCGATGGCTTCGGGCAGGCCAGCAAGTCCGTCGCAGCACACGATCAGGACATCGCGCACGCCCCGGTTGGCCAGCTCGGCGCATACGTGGGCCCAAAAAGCCGCTCCTTCATCGGCTTGGACCCAGATGCCCAGCACATGCTTGACGCCCTCCATGTCCACTCCCACCGCCAAGTGAGCGGCCCGGTTCTCCACGGTGTGATCGCGTCGGATTTTGATGCGGATCGCGTCCAGGTAGATCACCGGGTAGAACGCTTCTAGGGGGCGGTGCTGCCACTCCAGCACGGCGTCGCACACCGCGTCAGTGATCGTGGAAATCGTCCCGGCACTGACCTCCACGCCGATGGTGGAAGCCAGGTGATGACGGATATCGCGCACTGTCATTCCCCCGGCATACAAGCTGATAATCATCGCATCCAAGCCATCAAGGCGCCGCTGTCCTTTGCGTACCAGGCGTGGGGTGAAAGAGCCTGCCCGATCCCGGGGAACCTCGATCTCAAAGGCTCCCACCTCCGACATCACGGTCTTCTTCGTCGTGCCGTTCCTCGTGTTCGAGCGCGCCTGCGTGCTGGCTTGGCCCTTCTCATACCCCAAGTGCTCAGAAAGCTCAGCGGCAAGCCCGCGCTCCAAAGCCTCCTTCAGCAACGCGGGCAACAACCCCTGGCTGCCCGTCATCTCGACCTCGCCAGCATCAAGACGCTCAAACAACGCATCCAACGCCCCCGAGCGACGCAGCTCCTCCACAGCCTCACGCCCACTAGCGCCAGACACAACAACATCATCATCATTCATCATGCATCAATCCTTTCAAACAAAAAGACGGATACACAGACAATTGAACACGCCCGGCCCAGATGGGCGTCACTGGTCACCAGGCGCACGCCGGTGAGGCCTCGGGCGACCAGGTCGGCGAAGAACTCGTTCCACGCCGGGCCGGTCTCGCTGGTGGATACGCGCACCCCCAGTACTTCGCGGTGTCCGTCATTGTTGACTCCGGTGGCAACCAGGACCGCGCACGAGACGACGCGTCCTCCTTCGCGCACCTTCATGGTCAGTGCGTCAGCGGCGACGAACGTGAAAGGCCCAGCGTCGTCGAGGGGGCGATGGCGGAACTCGTCCACGTGTTCGTCCAGGTCGGCTGCCATACGTGAGACCTGGGACTTCGATAGTCCTGTGATCCCCAGGGTTTTGACGAGCTTGTCCATGCGGCGTGTGGATACTCCCGCTAAGTAGCAGTCAGCAACCACTGTGATCAAGGCGTTTTCGGAGCGTTTGCGGCGCTGCAACAGCCACTCTGGAAAGTAGGTGCCTGAGCGTAGCTTGGGGATCGCCACGTCAATGGTGCCGACCCTGGTATCCAGGGGCCGGTAGCGATACCCATTGCGCTGGGCCTGACGCTGCGGGTCTTGTTGGCCCCACTGGGCCCCGCACACGGTGTCAGCGTCCGCTGATAACAACGCGTTGATCACGTGCTGGAGCAGGGAACGCATCAAATCTGGGGACGCCTGGGATAACGCCTCGCCAAGCAGGCCAGCAGGGTCGATAATATGAGGAGCGGTCATCGTTGTGCCTCCAAATCATTTCGAGTCAGAAGTAGAAGAGCTTTCTCGAAGGATCACACGGTGACCGCACCCATCACAAGCAACGGGCCGATCACCACACGGTTACACCACTATGCGGGACGCTACTCTTTCACCGCTTAGTTACCGCCTGTTTGAGGCTAAGCGGTATATCGAAAACGTTGGTATATCAGTCAAAACATGGTGTGTTGCCGCCTCTACCGCCTAATTTCTAAAAAGTGTACACGCGAGTGTTCATCTTCCTACATATGCGTGTGTATATATAAAAGTTTTCGGTTTTAGGCGGTGAAGGCGGTAAAGGGTTGGGATTCGGTTGAGATACGAGGGAAAATGCTATACCGCTTTTGCATTTTCAGGCGGTAAACAGCCGGTATCAACGCCGATTAGGCGGTGAAAATCCTCCTCTGCAACCTCCCTCCCACGAGATCATGCACGAGCGAAGATAGTCATACGCCCCGAAGGGGCGTTGGATGATAGTCCTCGATGTTGGGTGATAGTCCCCCCTCCCCCCACCTCGACGACGGGCCTGAGTTTGGCTGAAAGGTAGGGAATAACATAGGGATTCGGTCTCGTCAGGGCAAAACAAAACCCGGTATCTCAGCGACTTTTCGTTGAGATACCGGGTTTTTCTGGTTGCGGGGACAGGATTTGAACCTGCGACCTCCGGGTTATGAGCCCGGCGAGCTACCGAACTGCTCCACCCCGCGGCGACTCATACAACTATACAGACCCCAAACCGGGCATGCAAGCCAAAAACGCGATTTGTAACCAAGCACACAAAAATAGGGGCTGTTGGGTAGAAAGCAGTTGGGTAGGAATAGGGGCTACGGGGCAGTGCCAGGGGTAGAACATACAGGAACGGGGTGGAAGTGAATCACTCCCACCCCGTTCCCGCAGAGATGTTCCCGCAGAGACCGCTAGAGCTAGTCGGTAGGAGCCGTATCCAGTGCAGGCCCCGGATCTAGAGCGAGGACGCTAGACCCGTGGACATCCGATCCCTGAGCATCCGGTATGCGCTACTCCCCCGCTGTCTCTTAGGCTTAGCGAGAAGCCGAGGCGCTGGGCTTAGCGCTAGCCGCTGCGCTCGGAGCCGCCGAGGCACTGGGCGCTGCTGATGCAGAAGCCTTAGCGGACGCCGCGTTCTGCGCCTCCTCAGCCTCCAGCGCCTTCTTCACGGCTGCCTCCAGGCGCTTCTGAGCCTCACCGTAGGCAGCCCAGTCGCCCTTCTTCATCGCCGCGTCAGCATCGGTCATTGCCTTCGACGCATCCGTCAGAGCCTGCTTCAGCTCCGAAGACTGCGAAGCCGACGAGCTACCGGTCGAAGCGCCCGAAGTACCCGAGGAACCAGAGGCAGACGCCGAAGGAGCCGGCGAAGCCGTAGCCGAGCCGTCCAGCTTCGCACCCGAAGAGCCACCAAACACCTGGTTCAGCGCCTCCTCCAGAGTCGGAGCGAAACCAACCTTATCGCCGAAGCTCACCAGCACACGCTGCAGACGCGGATACTTAGCGTCACCGCTCGACTGCACGTACACCGGCTGAACGTACAGCATGCCGCCGCCCACCGGCAGAGTCAGCATATTGCCGTTAATAACCTCAGACGAGCCACGGCGCAGCAGGTTCAGCTGGTTCGACACCTCAGCATCAGAGTTGAAAATATTCTGAGCCTGGCCGGGGCCGGGAACCACCGAAGAACGCGGCAACTCCAGCAGGCGCAGCTTGCCGTAATCGGGGCTACGCTCGCCATCCTTACCGGTACCGGCATCACCATTAGCGGCAAGGAAGCCGTACATCACGTTACGAGAGTTCGAATCGCTCTGCTGAGGAATGAACGTGGTTGTCAACGAGAAGTGCGCGCGAGAATCGCCGGGCATCTGCAGGGACAGGTAGTAGGGCGAAATCGGCTGGTTACGATCATTCGTCGGGTCGTTCGGAATCGACCAGACATCGTCACCGGCGTAGAAGCTATTCGCGTTCGTCACATGGTACTTATTCAGCATGGTGCGCTGAATATTGAACATATCAGTCGGGTAACGCACGTGGCTCATCAGCGAAGCGTTCATCTCACGGTAGCTCTTCACCGTGCCAGGGAAAACGCCCTGCCACGCCTTCAGCACCGGATCCTCCTCATCCCACGCGTACAGGGTCACCGAACCGTCGTACGCGTCCACGGTGGCCTTCACCGAGTTACGGATGTAGTTCACCGAGTTAGAACGCTGAGCACCCGCCGCGGTTGCCGCGTCCTGGGAGCTACCCTGCGCGTAGGGGAACTGGTCACTCGTGGTGTAAGCATCCACAATCCACTGCACGCGGTTATTCACAATCGCCGGGTACGGCTTAGAATCCACGCTCAGGTACGGCGCCACCTTACGCACACGATCCAGCGGGTTGCGTTCGTACAGAATCTGCGAACCCTCACGCACCGCATCCGACAGCAGAATGTCAGAGGACTGGAACTTAATCGCGTAGGACAGGCGAGCCAGCAGCGAATCAACGCGAGGACCACCGTAACCGGTGAAGGTGTACTTCGCATCGGAGGCGTTGGTTTCCTCAGCAGAGAGCGGACGGTCCAGCTCCAGGGTGTCGCCCTTACCGCCCACAATCGAGTACTCCGGCGAGCTCATGCCAAAGTAAATACGCGGCTCGTAATCCTCGCTCAGGGTACCGGTCGCCTTAATGCCGGACTGCAAGAACTTCGGGTTACCCGCAGAATCCACCTGGTTACCATAGGCGGCAATCACACCGTAACCGTGGGTGTACACCACGTGGCGGTTATACCAAGAATCGCCGCTGGTCTGCGCCGGGTTCAGCTCACGAGCCGCCAGCACCGTATCCTGCGTGGTGTTACCCACCGAATAGCGGTCCACCGACAGCTGCGAATCAAAACGGTAGTACGGGCGGAACTGCTGCATCTGCGCAAACGCCGAGGACACAACATTCGGATCCAACAGACGAATATTCGCAATGGTCGCGCTCGAAGAGCTCAACGCACCCGCACGAGTATCAATCGTCGCGTCATACGGGGTGGTCTCAATCTTGTCCAAACCGTACGCGTAACGGGTCGCATCAATATTGCGCTGGATGAACTTCGACTGAGCACCCTGCTCATTCGGAACCACCTGGAAACGCTGAACAATCCACGGGTACAGACCGCCAGCAACCAGAGCAACAACCACCAGCATCGCGGTGCTAATCAGCGGCAGACGCCAACGATTCATCGACGCCGCCACCACAAACATGACAGCCACCAGCAGAGCAGAAATCGCCAAAATAGCGTTCACCGGAATCGACGAATTCACGTCCGTGTACATTGCGCCAGCCCAGCGGCCCACCTGCTGCTGAGTCGACGAATAGCGGTCCAACCAGAAGCTCACCGCACGAGTCAGCAAAAACACAGCCACCACAATCGCAGCGTGACGGCGGAATGCCGACGTGGTACTCACACCACCGGGCTGCACCTTAATACCGCCGTAGAAGTAGTGCATGAACAGGCCCGCGAGCGCCGACAGCACCACAGCGGAGGTCACCAGAGTCACCACCATGCGGAAGAACGGCAACGCAAACAGGAAGAAGCCGTAATCCAGACCGAACTCCGGGTCAGTCTTACCGAAGGACTGCTGGTTGAAGAACAGCGCAACGGTGCTCCACTGAGTCATCGTCGCCGAAGCAATAAACAGACCCAACAGTAGCGGAACCACAATCAGCAGAACCTTACGCGCCTTATCCACGCTCTCGTGGTAGCGGCGCATGCTCTCCTCAGCACGCTGCTGACCAAACACATCACGCAGCATCTGCTCGGCAGCATCCGTGCCGCTCGTCGGCACGCTCTGATTCGGGTTCGGCGCCTCCTGCGGCTCCTTCTCGGACGCCGGCGCCACATCAGCATGACGGACCGCGTAGGACATCGAAGCCCACAGCGGCACAGCAATCACCACAGCAGCCACCACAAAAACGGCTGCCTTCAACAAAATCTGGGTAGTGAACACGGTGCTATAACCCAGCTGATCAAACCACAGCCAGTCCGTGTACACCTGGGACGCACCCACAAAAGCAGCAATGAGCACCGCCACCACAGCAATCGTCACCCTCAGGGGACTACGACGCTTAGGCGTTGACTTCTTCGGCTTGGGATGCGCGGTGTTATTGGTCGACTCAGACACAATTCCTCGCTCATCATACGTTCAGAGAAAATAACTGCCTTTAAGTATCTCAGAGGTAACGCAGAAGGGCAGAACCTCGTAGAAGCTCGGGGCGAAATATGACCGGGTTGAGAGGTTTTGGGACGCGAAATGCTGAGGTGAGAGGTGCTGGCGAGGATTACGGAGACGCAGACGAGGACAGAGAATAGGGTGCAGAACAGCCCCGGTACCGTAAAGTACCGGGGCTGACTTCTACGCTATACGGGCGAGAACCTTGCGGAGAGAAACGTTACGTTAGGAACCGCAGCGGGGCAGGGAATCATCCGGGGTGCCGGACTTAATCGCCTCCACCGTCTTCACCGCCTCATCCAGGGTCGACACCGGCACAACCACCATCGTGCCGCGCACCTGACCGGCGTGATAGTAGTTGAACAGGTCAGGGTCCTGCGCCTGCATCTTCACAATCGAATCGCAGTTCTCCTTAGGCGCCAAGAAATAGCGCGCACCGTAACGACCCGTCGCCAAAATCTTGTACTTAATGCCGCCAATTGCGCCGACCTTACCGTTCGCATCAATCGTGCCGGTACCCGAAATGTAGCTGCGGTACGGGTCGCCTCCGGCGTCCTCATCGGCGAGCAGGGTACCCTCGCTGAGCTTATCGACCGTGCCCAGCGCCAGCATCAGACCCGCACTCGGGCCGCCCACACCGTCCAGGTTGTACTGCACGTGCGCCGGCAGGTCATAGCTCTGCTTCAAACCCGCGCCCAGAATCCAGCGGCTATTGTCGCTGGAACGAACCGGGGTCAGCTTAAACGTCTGTTGCTTGCCGTCACGTTCCACGGTCACATCAATCGGCGAACCGTTCGAGGCGTTTACCTCCTTCGGAACATCGGTGAGGGTCTCAATCTGCTTGTCCCCCACCTTCACGATGCGGTCATCAGCCTTCAGCGCGCTCGCCGCCGGGGAACCCTCCACCGTGGAAAGCACCTGAACCTTCTCGGTCACCGGCATCTTCAGCTGGCGCATCGCCGCGACCTTCGCCTGAGTCTGCGAATCAGCCATCTGCGCGCCGGTCGCCGCCGTCGCCTGCTCATGGCTCACATGCGGGTACAGGGCATCGGTCGGCACCACGAGGCTGCGGTTACCGTCAAACGCCAACCAGCCGTAGAACGCCTCCGCGCCGGACAGCTCAGTGTACGGGCCACCCGAAACCGACACCGTGGTCATGTTCATCTTGCCGAACGTCTTATAGCTCGGCGCACCCGAGACCTCAATGACGTCCTTCTCCTGGTAGGTTCCGAGCACGTCAAAGAGAGGGCCGGGGCCCTCCTTCACATAGGAACTCGGCAGAACAAAAGCCCCCGCCAGCAGGGCGCACGTCGCCACAGCACTGACAGAACGCAGGTTCACGCGGCGCGGCGCAAAACGCGAACGGCGCTTAGCCGCCTTCTCGGTACTCTTCACGCTCGCGGAGGCGGCGTTCGGCTGCTGCTCAGCATCGGGGGTGGGGGTGGGCTTAGTCATGGTTTCTACAGTACCGGATAAACCGGCTTTTCAGCACGCACGCGGGCACCGTCACCCCGCTAAAAATAGAGCAACCACGGGGCGTTCACTTTCTTACCCCCGCCGCGCTTTGTCAGCACCCCGCAGTTACAGCGGCACGAAAAAGCTCCCAAACCGGGGCGCCAGAGACAAGCTTGTGAGCCCTCAGCTGATTAAGCCGCCTCCACAGCGGTGGCGCGGGAAATTCTCAGCAAAAATCGGTAGGCTGGACAGCGAGCGGGCCAGCTACGCCCACCCCCGGATTACGAAAGGCTTCACATGTCTGAGAACCCCACCGGCGGCGCCTCCAACGAGCGCGACCCCCTCGAAGAATTCCTTAAGAAGATGCAGGAGCAGGGCTTCGACCCCTCCGCAGGGGCAACCGGCCAGGGCGGCAAGGGCGCCTCCAACGCGCAGAACCCCTTCAGCGCGCTCTTCGGCGAAGGCGGCCAGAACCCCTTCGGCATCAGCATCGACCCCGAAGACCTCAAGAACATGGGCATGGGCTTTGACCCCGCCATGATGCAGAGCATGTTTGCGCAGGTGCAGGCGATGTTCTCCGGCGCGGGCGCCTCCGACAGCCCCAGCGGCGTGAACTGGGATAGCGTGAAGAACCAGACCCGCCAGATGCTCGCCGCCAAGGGTGAAGACCCCTCCGTACCCGAAAACCTCAAGCGTGCCGTAGAAGACGCCGCGAACCTCGCCGACCTCTGGCTGGACGCCGTAACCACCGTTGAACGCCACAACCTGCCGGTGCAGGCATGGTCCAAGGCGGAATGGGTTGAGCACTCCTTCGACTCCTGGCGCGAAATGGTTGAGCCCGTCGCCGCCGAGGTCACCCAGTCCATGGTCATGCCCGGCCCCACGGACGAACTGCCCGAAGAAATCGCCTCGATCTTCAACAGCGGTTTCCTGAACAATATTGGTTCCGTGATTTTTGGTGCGCAGATGGCGCAGGCGCTTGCACAGCTCGCCGGTGAGGTGTACTCCTCCACCGACGTTGGCTTCCCCCTCGCACCGGGCTCCTCCGCCCTGCTGCCCAACGGCTACCAGCAGCTCGCTGAGAACATTGAGGTGCCCCCGCAGGAGGTTCTGCTCTACCTTGCCGTGCGTGAATCCGCGCTGATCCGCCTGCACAAGGCAAACCCCTGGCTGCGTGAAGACCTGGTTCAGCTCGTGGCGCGCTACGCCCGCGGCATTCGCGTGGACATGAACCGCATGCAGGACGCCGCATCCCAGGTGGACATGAGCAACCCCGACGCTGTACAGGAAGCATTCGAAGGCGGCATGTTCAGCCCCCAGCGCACCGAAGACCAGGAACTGGCGGTACAGCGCCTGGAGGGTCTGCTCGCCCTCATCGAAGGCTGGGTATCCGTCGTAACCGAGGACGCGACCCGCAACCTGCCCAAGGCACCGCAGCTGACCGAAATCATGGCGCGCCGCCGCATCGACGGCGGCCCCAGCGAGCAGGTCTTCGAGAACCTGGTCGGCCTGGAGCTGCGCCCGCGCCTGGTGCGTGAGGCACAGCAGTTCTGGCGCTGGTACGAAAACTCCCACGGCATTGAGGCCCGCGACGGCCTCTGGGACACCCCGGAGACCCTGCCCACCCCCGCCGAGCTGGAAGACTTCACCGCATACGACGCGCGCATGAACGAAATCAGCCTGGACGACGTGGACTTCGACTCGGAGCTGCAGAAGCTGCTGGACGGCGGCTTCGGCGACGCGCCCGAAGAGAAGTAAAGCTGAGCAAAGTAAAGCTGAGCGAAGTAACGCTGAGCGGCGAAAGTTAACAGCTGACACCTCGAGCGGGGGTGGCTTGTGAATGTACAAGCCACCCCCGCTCGAGTGTTTCGTTTGGTTTTTGATTCTTTGATTTTCGGGAAGCGCGTTAGCCGGCTGGATTTTAGTCGGCGCTGTTTTCGCCGCGCTCGCCCCGTTCACCTTCAGCACGCGAGCGCCCCAACTCGTACCCCTCCAGGTAGGCTTGCGCGCGTAGCAGCTGCGGGTAGCGCGCCTCCAGAGCACGGAACGCCGCCGAGTGATTCGGTTGCAGCAGGTGGCATAGCTCGTGGTGAATCACCGAATCCAGCACGTACTCGGGCACACCCTGCAGCTCCGAGGAGATACGGATCTGCGTGGTCGCGTAGGTTGCCGAGCCCCAGCGCTGACGCTGGTTGCTCACCCAGCGAATCGACAGCTTCTCCAGCCTGCCGGAGGCGACCAGCTCCGGCAGGTGCTTCTGCGCCAGGTGCAGCGCGCGGGAGCGCAGGTACTCGTCCGTGACCGTCAGCTGCGTGGCACGCTCACGGCGGGCGGCACGGCGCTGGATACGCGGCAGCAGGCGGGCAATATGCTCGTCAATCTCCTCGCTCGTGCTCGCGGCGGGAATGAGCAGGCGGTAGGCGGGGTTGCCGTGCTCGTCCACGCCGTCGCGCTGCATGCTGATGGTGCGGGTGCGGCGCGCCGAGCGGACCAGCTCAATCTGCGGGCGGTCCTCGGTGGCGGGCAGAATTTCACGTTTAAAACGCTGAGCCATAGTCTCCTCTTCCCTTCGACGAACGGCGGGGCTGCGTGGCACGAGGCTGAGCCGAGCGAGCCTGGCTATACGAGGAGCCGGCGCTCTCAGCCCTGCGGCGGCGCTTCGCCGGATCAATATCGTCCAGGAAACGCGAGCGCTTACGCTGACCGCGACCGCCCACGGTGCGGGTCATGGTCCAGGTCAGCCACAGGTACTTGCGGGCGCGCGTAATGCCCACGTACAGCAGGCGGCGCTCCTCATCCACCTCATCCGGGGTGGTCGCAAAAGTAATCGGCATGAGGCCCTCGTTCAGGCCGCACAGGAATACGGCATCCCATTCCAGACCCTTTGCCGCGTGCAGGGAGGCGAGGGTTACGCCGTTGACCTGCGGCGCGTCGTTGAATTCGCTACGGTGGTTCAGGGTCGCCACGACCTCGTGCATGGTCAAAGGGAGCGGCTCGGGCACGCCCGGGCGCGGGTTGGCGCGGTGCTCCTTGAGCTGCTCTTGGCGGTGCTGCGCCATCATATCCACCATGTGCACCAGGGCGGCGAGGGATTCCCACTTCTGGCGGGTGGCGCCTCCGGAAAGGGGGCCCTCCTCCTTGTAGCCGAGGCCGCCGAGCACGTCGCGGGTGTAGCGGGTGACGTCCTCGGTGCCGTCCGTGGACTTCGCCGAACCGCGCAGGGCAAGCATCGCCTGCTTGACCTCTGGGCGCTCAAAGAAACGCTCCGCGCCACGCAGCTGGTACGGGATGTGGGCGGAAGCCAACGCAGACTCAATCGCCGCCGACTGGGCGTTCGTACGGAAGAGCACCGCAATCTCCGAAGGCGCCACGCCATCCTTCTCAATCAGGTCGCGGATATCCTCGGCAATGCCGGCGGCCTCCTGCTCGTCGTCCGCGTAACCGAACCACTCCACGTCCACGCCGGGGCCGCGCTGAGACATCAGCTCCAGCGGCGGCGCCCAGGAGTGAGGGCTCGAATCAGGATGCGGGCGACGCGCCGCCAACAGACGGTTCGCCAACTCCACCACCTGCGAATGGGAGCGGTAGTCGCGAGTCAGCTTCACCGTGTGCGCGCCACGGTACCGGCGCGGAAAATCCAGCAGGTAACGGCTGGTCGCGCCGGTGAAAGAGTAAATCGTCTGGGAGGCGTCGCCCACCACGCAGATGTCGTCGCGGCCGCCCAGCCACACGTCCAGCAGGCGCTGCTGCAGCGGGGAGACGTCCTGGTACTCGTCCACCACGAAGTGGCGGTACTGCTGGCGCACGGTCGCGGCGAGCTTCTCGTCCTCCTCCAGCATAGCGATGGTCAGCAGCAGTACGTCCTCAAAGTCGATGAGGTTACGCTCATCCTTCAAATCCTCGTACGCCTGGAAAATACGTTGCATATTCTGCGGGGTAATCGCCGAGGGCAGCTGCTTCTCGCTCAGGCGCTGCATGATGGTGTCCGGGGTGAGCAGCTGGACTTTCGCCCACTCAATCAGCGACGCCAAATCACGCAGCAGGGAACGGTCCGTGCTGATGCGCAGACGGTTCGCCGCCTCCGTAATGAGCGTTGCCTTATTCTGCACAATCGACGGGAAGGTACCGCCCACCACCTGCGGCCAGAAATACGCCAGCTGACGCAACGCCGCCGAGTGGAAGGTACGCGCCTGCACGCCGTGCGCACCCAGCTGATGCAAACGGGTGCGCATCTCCTCCGCCGCGCGCAGGGTAAAGGTCAGGGCGAGCACGCGCGGGCCCTGGTAGCGACCAATCGCAATACCGTAGGCGATGCGGTGCGTAATCGCGCGGGTCTTACCGGTACCCGCACCCGCCAGCACGCGCATGGGGCCGTCTAGCTCGGTGGCGACCGCGCGCTGATCCGGGTCAAGCCCGGCAAGAATATCGTCTGCGGAGATCATATGCTGAGGCTGCTGAGATGTGGCGGTCATAATGCTCCATCAGTAAGGCGGGCGGTACGGGCAGGCGGCAGGCGCTCGCGCGGGCACGTGAACATATGGACGTGCGGGCGCGCGGAGGCGGTGATAGCCGGTCTTCCATTGTATTCTCCCAGAGCCCACCGGGGCTTCTTAGCCGTCGCTTCTTTCATTCAGGGCGTGAGGCGGCAGGCAGATAGCGGAACCTCCGGGAGCCGGAGGCAAGCAACCACCACCGAGTGTATTTAGGCTTGTCCACAAGTATCTTCACCACTTGGCATAAAGATCGCAAAAACTACTAAACGGCACACATTGGTTTGGTAACCTTAACCCGTGACTTTATCTCCCCTTCAGCTAGCAGCCATTGTCTCCGCCGGAGTGCCCGGGATCTACCCCGTCGGCGCCGAACCGGTCCGCGAAGACAGCGACGACTTCGACTCGGCCATCATCGCCGACTCCACCGGTCGCCGCTGGCGAGTCTGCGCCCCGCGCCGCCCCGACGCCAGCATGCGCCTGGAAGCTGAACACCTCATCCTGCAGTCGTTCAGCCCCGGCCTGCGTGCCCGACTGCCCTTCGCCGTACCCACCGTTGCCGGCACCGTACCGTACGCGGGCGGCAACGTGTTTGTGTACACGCACATCCCCGGCACCATCTACGACGTAGACCAGCTCGCCGAGCTGAGCCGCCGCGAAGTTGCGGCGAACCGCCCCTCCCTGGCGTCCATCATCGCCAAGGATATTGCGACCCTGCACGTGATGCCCGAAGACATTATTTACGAGGCTGACCTGCCCTCCTACTCTTCGGAGCAGATTCGCCTGCGCAAGAACGCCGAGCTCGAGCGTGCCGCCGCAACAGGCAAGGTACCCGCCGACCTGCTCGCGCACTGGCGCGCTGTGCTCTCCCCCGGACCCATGTGGCAGTTCCGCCCGCGCGTGGTCCACGGTGACATGGGGGCCGAGAACCTCGTACTGCACGTCACGCCCTCGACGGCGCGCATCGTGGAGGTCACCGGCTGGTCCGATGTGCACGTGGGCGACCCCGCGCAGGACTTCGCCTGGCTGTACTCCTGCCAGGACATCGACTTCACCGACGAGGCAATCGAGGTGTACCGCCAGCAGATGCCTCAGCTGCCCGACGCCTACCTGGCGCAGCGCGCGAACTTCTACGCAGAGTTCGCGATCGCCCAGTGGCTCACCCACACCGTGGAGGTGGGCGACCGCGACGGCGCAACCCACGCAGTGTCCATGCTCCTGGACATTCAGGACGACCTGCGTGCCTCCGGCGAACTGCTCGGACAGGAGGAGGTCGGCCCGCTGGTCGGTCCCGCCGAGTAGGCGTTAGGGTAGGTACCCGCCAGGTTGCCGCCAGCCAGGGTGTCACCTGCCGCATAGGTTTTTCAGTTCAGCCCCGCAGTACTGCACTGCGGGGCTGAAACTGCATCCGGGTGAGTATCTGCAGGAGTTAAAGCATGCGTGGCACCCGACGAAATCAGCTCTACAGAGTGTCTGTCAAACCGGCGGAATGATACCTATAAGGGCAAGTGGAGCAGCTTTTGACGGCTTTTTATCAAAATTTATTTAAGTGTTTTCCGACACTTTTTGAGCACCAGTTTTGCATTTTTGTGCATGAATGACTCAGATTAAGGCTGAGAGTTGAAGGTGCGCTAAAGGTGCCATTCACAATATTTCCCGGGTGCAATTACACCCCAAACCCACAAAAACCAACTTTTGGTTTTGAGAGTCCACAGAGCCTCAACTTCACCTTGAACCATGCTCAAAATGGTGCATTTTAGGGTAAAAACTTTGCCCGTAGATTTTTTCAAAAACTCCTGGAATACTTTTGCTGTGCCGCGAGAAAACCAGCGGACACACTCCCCATAGCGCACTGACCAGCGCTGATATCGTGGCAGCGATAAATTGGGGAGACAGATTGGACGGGACTCTGACCGGTCATGTCAGACCCGAGCCGGATTCATGCACCGCGCAACCAATCACCGATGGCAGAAATCTATAGAGTTACTTTCGAGGTTGTGTTTGAGAGTAAAGACGCACGCAAACCCCACGGGGCGCCGGCGGCGCGAGTGAGGCCGCGAGAGCGGCAGTCGTTCGGCGCGATTCTTTCCCGGAGCGTGCGAGGGCACGAAGTACCTCTATAGTTCTTCAGCGGCTGAGGACGCCTCTTACCCTAATGCAGTGGGGTAACGAGGCGTCCTCTGCCGTTAACACGAAAAGTCCACACAGAAAAGCAGCTCACGAGACGTAATGCCTCCGTGAGCTGCTTTTCTATATGCGGTTATTGGTTCAAGCTAACGCGCGAGCGCATACTGTCTAGCTCTACCGGTTAGCCCGGTTGCCTAGCCCTTACGCGCCTCACGAATCACCTTCGCCAGCTGCGCCTCCGTGGGCAGGCCACCGCGAATCTGGTGATCCCACACCTCCGCAACGCCCTTGCCGCCCAGGTACACGAACACGGTGCTGATACGCTCCGAGTCCACGCCCATGATGCGGGAGAATGCGATACGGTACAGACCCAGCTGGAAACGCCGCGACTGCATCGAGGCTGCCTTCGGGCGGGAACCGCTCTTCCAATCCACCAGGACCCAGCGTTCGCCGTCCTCGTCTTCGGTGCGGAACACCGCGTCGATTCGGCCGCGCAGACTTACGCCCTCAATGTGGGTTTCGACCGGGTACTCGACCGCCCAGATGCGTTCCTTCCACTCGTCGCTACCCCACTCGCTGTTGGCAAAGCGCTCCCAGAGGCGCTGCACGGAGGCGTCCAGCTCGCTCTCGGATTCCTCGTAGGCATCCTCAAAGGTGAACTCCTCGGAGCCCTCCCCCAGCGCCTGTTCCTGCAGGTCGGCGGGGTCTGCAGACTCAGCGGGTGCACCTGATGCGGCGGAGGCAACGGAGGCGGAGCCCGGCAGGTAAACGCCCACCGTATCCTCTGCCTCGGGTGCCTCCAGCGGGTCGGCGGTCGGAACCACACCGAAGTGCTCCTCAATCAGGGCGTGCACCGCCGTACCAATCGTTGCCGCACGCGAGGGACGCTGAGGCACCGGGCGCATCAGCTGATGCACCGTGCCCTGCGGGTCCTCGCTCAGGCGAATGAACGTGGAGGCGGACAGGTGCCCGGGCAGCTGCTCGGTCAGCACCGGGTCGGTCTGGCCCATCATGAGCAGCAGCAGGTCGGCTTCGCGTTCCCAGTCCACCGCCTGCTGGCGCAGGGGCTCGGGAATGGCGGACTCGCCGTGTGTAGCAGACGCAGCATGTGCGGCGGGTGCAGAGTCGGGTGCGGGGTAGGTTACGCTCTCCCCCGCTACCTCCGCGCTCTGTTGCGGGTCGTCTTCACCGGTGGCGAGCTCCACCGCCAGGGCGGCACGCTCCACCGCCTCACGACGGCTCGAGGAGTTAATCGCAATCTCACGCTCCAGCTGCTCATGCTGGCCGCGGCGAAGCACCGCCTTCGTACCCTGCGTGAGAGCGTCGTCAGAAGCCCAACGCCAAATCACAGGGCGCTCCAGCGGGTCAAAAGGCCACATGGCGGTCAGCACCGCACCCAGGTTCGGGTTCCTGTCTTCGTAGTTCTTCTGGGCGAACTGGCCGCGCACCTCAATCGGCAGCGCCGCCGCCACCGTCGGTGAGAAACCGGGCTGAGGCGGTTGCGCCTCACGCCATTTCTCCCGCTCGGTGGCTTCAATGACCCACTCGGGCACCGGCAGGTTCAGGCGGGTACAGTTCTCCGCCACCGTGCGGGCGCGGGTATGAAGAGCCGCCAGCTGCCAATCCCGCGCGAGGGCGGGAGCCATCGCCTCCACCAGCGCCCAGGCATAGCGTTGCACCTGCTCGACGTAGGTTGCCTGGGCGGCCGCGCGCGCCTCCTCCTGCCCGGGGGTGAGCTCGTCGGCGTCTATGGGGTAGCGTTCCAGCTCCTCCAGCAGTGCCGCCTCATCGGGTGCGGGCGGCAGGTTCGAGGGGTCCACGACCGTGCCGTGCACCAGGGTCACCGGCTCCGCCAGGCGGTACTTCGACTCAGCCAGCTGCTCAGCCCAGCGGCGCACATGGTTCAGATGCACCTTTTTGCGCTTGTCCGCGGGGTTCGGCATCGTATAAGACAGGCCCATGCCCACCAGCTGCGGTGCCGCCCAGGGTTCGTCTATCGTCTCCTGGAAACGCACAGAAGGCGCGTCTAGACCTATGGGTGACTTGAAGAGCATCTCCAGCAGCTCCTCCCAGAAGGGCTGCACCGGCTGGGGTGTTGCGGCGGTGCTCTTCCACCGGTAGGCGCTCATCGCCAGCAGGTTACGGGCACGGGTCATCGCCACGTACATGAGGCGGCGGTCCTCCATGCCGGTGTGCTCGGTGGCGTCGTCCTTATGCGTGGCAAGGTAGTCTTCAAGGTCCTTCGCCTTCTCGAAGGCGGTAATCTCCTCCGGGGTCTCAAGGATCGACGGAAGGTACTCGCGGTCGCCACGCAGCGGCCAGGGCAGAGCCGTATTAGCCGACATCTGCCACAGGTTCGGGGTCTGCCCGCCGGTCGCACTACCGCACAGGCCCGGCAGAAGCACATGATCCCATTCCAGGCCCTTCGCGGCGTGCATGGTCATCAGCTGCACCGCGTTCGGGTCAGGTTCCACAGCGCCCAGCGCCAGGCCCTTCTCCTCATCATCGGCACGCTCAAGCCACGCGAGGAAGCCCATCACGTAGCTCACGCCGCCCGAAGACAGCAGGAAGCGGCGCGCACCCGGGTCGCCCTCCTCCGCGCTCACGCCGTCAGAGCCGGCGTAAATCATCGCGTTAATACGCGGCGCCGACATGCCGTAGGCAGCGGCAACCTCGTGGAAAGCGTCCAGGTTCGCGCGTGAACCCAGCGGGTCGGTACCCGGGCGGACCGCCAGCTCAATATCCAGCAGCATGGTCCGCTCAATCTCGTACAGCAGCGTGCCCAAGTCCTCGCTCAAACCGGCACGCAGCACGCGCATCTGCTCAGCAAAAGCACGCAGACGCTCCAGCGCCGCCGGGGAGAAACGGCGACCACGGTAGTGCTCACCGTAGAGCGGTTCGCCGTCCGGTCCGTCCTGCGGCAGGTTCTCCACCGCCTCAATCAGGGAGGCGTAGCCGGAGGAGTCCTCCACCGCGCCCTTAAGGGTTTCGTCCAGGCGTTCCTGGGCGGCGCGCAGATGCTCTGTCTCCAAGCGGATATCTTCGGCGTTGTCAGCGTCTTCAGCCTCCGTGAGCATACGCAACGCCATCTGCTCACGCAGAGCACGCTCACGCTCACGCACCAGCGACTGCGCCCAATCACCCAGCGCCAACATATCCGCCGCGCCCAGGCGCCACCGCGCACCCGTCAGCAGGCGCGCCAGAGCATCCGAACGGTTCGGATCAGCCAGCACACGCAGCGCCGACACCAAATCCACAACCTCCGGCTGGGACAGCAGACCGCCCAGGCCCACCTGCTGCACCGGAATACCCAGGCGCTCACACTCCACACGAATCGGGTCCAGCTGACCGTGCACACGCGCCAACACCGCAATCTCAGGCATCTTCAAACGCGGACGCACAGAACCATCACCGGAACGATGCGCCGCGTAGGCGCGCTCATACTCGCGCACCGCCTGCGCACGCATCGCCGCAATACGCTCGGCAATAGCCACAGCCTCCTCGCGGTCAGAGTCGTGGTACGTCAAATCAACGCGCCCCACCATGCCCGCGGCAGCCTGCTCAAAGGCGGGCGAACCGGGTTCCCCCACCAGGGCGCAGCGCGGGCGCAGGTCAGGAACCTGAGCGGCGGTAATATCGCCGTCGGCGGCACGCACCCACTCGGGAACCTCCTTCAGCTTCTCCGCCACGTGGTTCGCCGCGTTCAGCACCGAAATGTCGTTACGCCACGCAATGGACAGGAACAGCGGCCGCACATGCGCGGTCGGGAAATGACGGTAGAAGCTGAACATCTGACCGTCCGAGGCACCACGGAAACCGTAAATTGACTGCTTCGGGTCACCCACAGCCATCACCGGATGCGCCGGAATACCCGCCGCCTCATCGGCACCGTAAATCGAGGAGAACAAGCTCATCTGCGCGTGCGAAGTGTCCTGGAACTCGTCCAGCAGAACCACCTTGAAGCGGGCACGCTCACCCTCACGGATCGCCGGGTCAGCCTCCGCAATACGGGCGGCAAAACGCATCAGGTCACCAAAATCCAGCACCTGCATGCGTGCCTTCACGCGGGCGTAGCTCATCGCCATGCGCGCGTACACTCGGCGGTTACGCAGCAGACGCTGAACCTTCAGAATGTCCCTCTCAGTCTTCGTCTCACGGCGAGGCTCGGGCACCGCCGCATAAGCCGCCAACTGCTCGGTACAGAAGTCAATAACCTGTTGCGGCTCCACCAGGTGCTCCGCGCACTCGTCAGAAAGCTGCAGCATCTGGTTAATCATGGTCGCCGCAGACACCGGCACGCCGTCCTTATCGAGGGGAAGCTCCCCCTCCCAGTACTGCACAATCTGCGCGGCAAGCTGCCACTTCTGCGCATCGCCAAGCATCTGCGCGTCCTGCTCCACGCCCAAGCGCAGACCGTACTCCTTGACGAGGTTATTCGCGTAGGAGTGGTAGGTGAGCACGGTCGGGTCAGCGATGCCCTCGCGTAGCTCCTCATCGCTCGGGGCGACGCGGCGGCTACGGCGCAGAGTGTTCAGACCGGCACGCATGCGGCTGCGCAACTCGGTTGCCGCCTTGCGGGTGAAGGTCACGCCGAGCACCTCTTCAGGGCGCACAAAACCGTTATCGACCAGCCAAATCACGCGGTCAACCATGGTCGCGGTCTTACCCGAACCTGCGCCCGCAATAACGAGGGTCGGGGCGGGGCCCGCCTCAATCATGCGGATCTGCTCGGGGGTCGGCTTCTTGCCGTCGGCGCCGTTGAGCATCTCGGCAATGTCGAGGGCGCTGCGGTAGTCGGCAGGCTTCAGCGCGGGGTCGTTCGCGACGGCTTCAGCCGAGAAGAGCACGCCGTTGGGCAGCTGCCAGCTATTGTGCTCACACCACTGGGCGGGGGTGAGCATGCCGGTGCCAGAACCGGGGTGAGCGCCGGGGGTAGTAACGCCCTGCATATCAGCGCCATATGCGCCAGAGTCAGTCATGATTCCTCTTCCTCATGGATCATTCTCATGGGAGGTTCGGGGTGAGTGATATCGAAAGAACAGGGGTGCTAGGGCTGAGTCACCTGACGGCCGCGCGTACAAATCGGGCAAATCTCCGGCAGACGGCACCCATAGCCGCCCTCACGGTGACGAGCCTGCACCTGCGCACCGGCGATGAGCTCCGCGGCGTGCTGCACCAGCTCAGCCGCCCACGAATCGTGCTCCGTCAGGGCGGGCTGAACCTGCAGGCGAGTCTTACTCTCGTCATTCACGCCCGAGGCGCCCAGCTGCACGAGCGCCGCGCCTCCGGAACGACCCGTATAGCCGGTGTACTCCAGCTCCTGGGGGCGGGCATCCGGTATCGGTTCGCCCACCTCCAGGGCGGCGGCTTCTGCACGGTAGCGCTCCTCCAGCTGCTCACCCGCGCCAGCCTCCACCGCAATCTGGTAGGCGGCAAGCTGCGGATGCGTCTCCATCTCCGAGCCAGTCGGCTTAGACTTACCGGTTTTCAGGTCAACAATGGCGTAGCGGCGGGTGCCGTCCTCAGCCGGGGCGGTACCCTCGAGGCGGTCCACACGGCCGGTGAGCAGCGCATCCAGCTCGCCGACCTCACCGGCAGGGTCGAAGGGCACCGGCACACGTACCGCGAAGGAGCCTTCAACACCGAGGTTCTGCCAGCCAGCGTCACCCATGTGCTGACGGTAGTAGTAGCTCAGGCGCAGAATCATGCGCTTGGCGCGCTCGTAGAGGGCGTAGGATTCCCAGGGCACGCGCTCGCGGTACTCTTCGTCGGTTTCGTCCTCCTTGCGGGCGGGCACGCCGAGGGAGCTAATGCGCTCGTCGAGGGCGGTTTGGAGCTCTTCGAGGGTGCCGGTCGGGTACTCTTCGGCGATGGCGTGCACGAGCGTGCCGAGGGAGCGGGACAGGTCGGTTTGGGCTTCCGCGCGGGCTGCGGAAACCAGCCAGTCCAGCGGGGAGCTGTGGATGGTTTCCAGGCGCGAGGGCGAGAGCGTAATCGTGCGGCGGCCGGGGTTTTCGGCCTGTTCTTCACCGTGTTCTTCGTCGTCTTCGCCGTGGTTTTCGTCCAGCTCAGCGTGATCTGCCGGGCGGTGCGCAAAGAGCAGCTCCGTGCTAGAAAGCGGCAGCAGACCCCACCACTCGTCGGGAGCGGCGCCGGGTGCCTGCGCATTCGCCAGACGCGCCAGAGTGCGGGAGGCGGCATCAAGTCGGTATGCGGAAGCCTCCGGGGTGGGCGCCTCTTCTTCCGGTGCGTTGTGCATCGGCGCGCCGTCCTGAGCGTCTTCGGCACGCATGGCATTCAGCGACTCCTCAACGAGGGTGCGGCGAAGCTCCGCCACGAGGGAACGCAGGGTCGCGGGGCGGCGCACGCGGGTGATGGGCACGTCCGTGGAGTCGCCGACCGCGTCAGTGGGCAGCACGAAGTCGAAGAACTCGCCGGGTGCCTGATCGTCGTTGCGTACCGCGGTGAGCACGAGGCGGGTGCTGGCTCGGGTGGCGGCGACGGCGAACATGCGCAGCTCGTCGTGGCGGGTGTCGCGCACGCGTTCGGGGTAGCTGCGGATGCGGGCGGGCGGCACAGGCTGCTCGCTCTCCCCCGCCTGCTGTTCTGCCTGCTGGGCGCGCTGGCGGAGGCGCGCATCGCACAGGTCCACAAGGTCGCCGGTGCTCAGCAGGGAGCCGCGCACGGTGGTGTTGGGCCAGGTTCCTTCCTGCAGACCGCATATATATACAGTGCGCCAGGACTGACCTGCGGCGAGCGCGGGGGTGAGAATCTCGACCGCGTCTTGGCGTACGCCGCGGGCGGCGAGGGTGTCCATGGGTAGGTCCTGCGCGTCGATGAAATCGAGGAACTGCTCGGCACCGGCGCCGCGCATCTGCTCGTCGAAGCGGTCGGCAGCTTCGAACAGACCAATCATGGCGTCGAGGTTGCGGTGGGCGGCATCGGCGTCGGGGCCTGCGCCGCGTGACTGGGCGACCCAGGTCTTTTCGAGGCCGCTGGCTTCCCAGAGCGCCCAGAGCACTTCGGTGCTGGTGGATTCGGGGCGAGCGAGTGCTTTACGTCCGGCGGAGAGCACGGCTGCGATGCGGTGCACGGCGCGTCCTACGCCCTCTTCGGGGAGGGTTTCGGGGTGTAGCAGGGCGCCGAGGAGCAGGTCGTCGCTGGGGCGGTGGCCGCCGCTTTGCAGTTCGATGGATCGTAGCTGCTGGCGGAGTCGTCGCACGTCCATGCTGGATGCGCCACCGAGCCGGGAGGTGAGCAGGGTGATGGCGCTCTGCGCGCCACCGAGGGGGTTGGCGCGGCTTTCTTCGGCGATGACGTCGTCGAGGCTTCGGCGCATGAGCTCTTCAGCTTCGGTTGCGCTGAGGGTTTCGTAACCGCTGCGCTCGGCCGCCTCCGTACCTTCTGCACCTTCTGCGGCGGGCATGTGCACGGCGGGATTGAGTGCCTTCTCGCCGCGCTTGCGGGCGTAGACGAGCAGGCTGAGCGCGTCGAGGAAGGGGCGTACGGCGGGCTCGTCGCGCACCGGCACGAGCGCCGCGGAGGTACGCGAGGGAATACCGTTCGAGGAGAGCACGCGGCGGATGCGCGCCACGTCCGCGCTGCTACGCACGATGATGGCGGACTCGCGGTAGGGGTGGTTGCCGTAGATGCGTTCTTCGAGCAGCATTTGGGCGATGAGGTTCGCCTCGTCCTGAGAGCTGGAGAGCGCATACTTATACACGCCGGCGGGTGCGGTGCGGTAGTGCGCGGGGTCGAGGATTTTGCCGTCGGCGCCCAGGTGCAGCAGCGGTTCGTCTGCGGCGCCCCAGGTGAGGGCTTCGTCGGCGGGGGTGGTGTTGATGCGTCCAAAGGTTGCGGGCGCACTGTTCTTTGCGCCTCCCTGCACACCATTCTTCGCCCTATCCTGTTCAGCGGTGAGCGGCACAAACCGGGTGTAGCGTGGCAGGCGGCGGCGAATGTCTGCCACGAGCGGCATCATGAGAGCGGGCAGGCGGTACGAGGTGGTGAGCGTGCGGGTGCGCATGCTCGGGAAGCTTGCCTGCAGGGTGGTGACGAGGTCTGGGCGGGCGCCTCGGAAGCCCTGGACGACGGCTTCATCGCTGTAGGTCATGACAACCTGGGGGCCTTCAGCGAAGAGGTCGGGGTGGGTTTCGGTCAGGTGCGCGGCGTCTGCGGGGGCGACTTCTGCGGCGATGAGGCGCAGCAGCCGGTAGATGGAGGGGCTGAGTTCCTGCACGTCGTCGATGAGGATCAGGTCGTAGCGGCGGCGTTCTTCCGCGAGGAATTCGGGGGCGCGCAGTAGCAGCCGGCAGGCATCGTTAATGAGTACTGCCGGGTCGTAGGCGTTTTTGGCGCGGAGGGCTCGCACGGCACGGTATTCGGTGTGCAGTTGGGCGAGGGCGTGCCAGGCGGGCTGGTTGTGTTCGGTGGCGAGGGCGTGTACGTCTTCGGCGGTGAGGTCGTATTCTGCCATGCGGTCGAAGAAGTCGCGGATTTCGTGGCGGAATCCGCGGGTGGGCAGGGCGTCGCGGAGTACGTCGGGCCAGGTGGGGCCGGGTGCGATGCCTTGGGCGTGGTTGGCGAGCAGTTCGCCGATGATGACGTCCTGCTCGGGGCCGGAGAGGAGTTTGAGGTTGCCTTCTACGCCGCTGAGCAGCCCGCGGGTTTGGGCTCGTTTGAGCAGGTCGAAGGCGTATGCTGCCCAGGCGCGGGTGGGTGCTACGGAGAGGCTTCGGTCGCTGGATGCGGCGATGGTGTCTCGCATGCGGGTTGCAGCGGTGCGGGTGGGTGCGAGGATGAGTAGTCGGGCGGGGTCGTTCCCGTCGGCGAGGTAGCGCAGGGCGCGTTGGGTGAGGTGGTGGGTTTTACCGGTTCCGGGGATGCCGGTGAGAAGTTGGGTTGTCATGGTTTCAGTCTATCGGCTGTAGCGCGGTTGTACCTTGTGGGCGGTCATGTGGGCTCGTCAGCTGCTTATGTGCCGCCTCGGTGACTTAATATGCCGCTCCCAGGGCTTAATATGCTGCTCCGCCGAGGGCTTATCCATAGCCGCGTGACGACCGGGCGCGCGCCTCCTTCTCCGCTGGGTTAGTCTTATAGCATGACCTGGATGAACGGCCTGCGCGCCACTTTTGACCTTGAAACCACCGGTGTGGACGTCACCACCGCCCGCATCGTGACTGCTTCCCTGATCCTACTGGACCCTCAGGGTAATGTGGTGCGCCGTGGCGAGTGGCTTGCCGACCCCGGCGTTGAGATTCCCGCCGGTGCCGCCGCCGTGCACGGTATTACGACCGAGTACGCTCGCGAGCACGGCCGTCCCGCCCGCGAGGTCGTGTGGGAGCTTGCCGGCGCGATTGGTGCGCTCAATATTGATGGTGTACCGATTATTGCGTTCAATGCCGCCTACGACTTCTCTGTGCTGCACCACGAGATGCTGCGCCACAATATTGCAAACGGCGAGCTGCCGCCCGGTGTGGTGCTCGACCCGTACGTTCTGCATAAGCATGTGATTCCGCGTAAACGCGGCAAGCGCACCCTGGAGGTTCTTGCCGCCGAGTACGGCGTCTCCCTCGAGAACGCGCACACCTCCGCCGATGATGCCCTGGCGGCGGAGCGTCTGCTGGTGAAGCTCACCGAGCAGTTCCCCGAGGTCCTCAACGTGGATGCGCACCAGCTGCACGAGCAGCAGATTCAGTGGGCAGCGGAGCAGGCGGCGAGCTTCCAAGCGTGGTTGCGTACGCAGCCGGGTAAGGAATCTGAGGTCATTGACGGCCGCTGGCCCGTGCGCCGATAAAACTGCGCCGCTAAAAACCTAGGCAGCATCCCCAAACACCTCTCCTTTACTGACGGGCTGACACTATCCCCGTTTGGGCTTCTCCCCTATGCTAGAAGGTAACCGCACCTACACGAATAGCACGTGAATAGCACGACCCGGAAGGCCTCTCATGGATGATCAGCCCCGCACTACCGAGCCGTACCCTGACACTAATACGCGCAGTATTTATCTGGGGTCTACCCGTCTGGCTCATGAGCATTTGGTGGCGCAGTCGCAGGTGGTGCTCCGCCTGGGCCGCATCCTGATGAAGTCGGGTGCGAGCGCATACCGTATTAAGGCGTCGATGGCGCGTTTGGCAAAGGCTGTGGGGTTGAAGGAGCATCACGCGCAGGTGACCTTCACCGAGATTTCGACCTCTTCGTACACGGAGGGTAATTTCCGTACTGAGGTGGCTGAGCAGCGCACGATGGGCATTAACGCTCATAAGCTGGATCAGTTGGGCAAGTTTATTTCTGAGCTTCCTGAAAAGATTACTCCTGCGGAGGCGAACGCCGAGCTGGACCTTATCGATTCGGCGAAGCCGCTGTACACCCGCTGGATGCTGGCGTTGGCGTCGGCGGTGGCGTGTGCCGGGTTCGCGTTCTTGAACCGTGGCGGCCTGGTGGAGTGCACGGTGGTGTTCTTCGCGGCGGGTGCCGGCCAGTTTTTGCGTTCGACTCTGCTCAAGCGTGGGGTGAGCCACCTGGCGACGTGGATGGCGTGTGGCTTCCTGTCGGCGGGCCTGTACATTGCGATTGTTAATGTGCTGGTTGCGGCGGGTTGGGTTAGCCCGAACCACATGATTGGTTTCATTTCGTCGGTGCTGTTCTTGGTGCCTGGTTTCCCCATGGTGACGGGCATGCTCGATATTTCGCGCATGGACTTTTTGGCGGGTATTTCGCGTCTAACCTATGTGGGTTTGTTGTTGCTGAGTGCGTCATTTGCGGTGTGGGTTTTGGGTTCACTCTTCCACCTGCCGTTGGCGGCTCCTGCGCCTCTTAACCTTGACCCGACCCTGTATTTGGTGTTGCAGGTGCTTTCCTCGGGTGTTGCGGCGGCTGGCTTCGCGATGCTTTTTGCCGCTTCCCCGGTGGCGTGTGTGTGGGGCGGCGTGATTGCAGCGGTGGCGAACCCCATCCGTATTCATATGGTGGAGGCGGGTATGCCCGCGCATATGGCAGCGACGATTGCCGTGTTTGGTGTGGGTATTTTGGCTGAGATTGTGGCGCCGCTGCATCAGCGTAAGTACACGCGTATTTCCCTGTCGGTTCCGGCGGTGGTGACGATGGTTCCGGGTGTTCCGTTCTACCGTTCGATGTCGCATTTTGCTAGCGGTGACATGTACTCGGCGGCGAGCGGTTTCGTGCAGTCCCTGCTGATTTTCATGGCGTTGGGTATGGGCCTGGCGTTTGTGCGTCTGCTCTTTGATAAGAACTGGCTGTTTGATCAGGACACTCAGGTGCTCAACCGTCTGGACACTGACCGGCACCTGCGTTAGCGCGTTGCGCATCCTCTCTGTTCCCTAACTTGTTTGTTGTGTTTTATCGTCACCTTTCGGTACGTTCAGGTGCTTGTCACCTGCGGTTCATCTGTAGCACCTATGATGGTTAGGGTACGGGACGTTAGTAACGTGCGGGCTCTGTCGCCTGCCGTGCGTCGTCCCTTGTAATTCTTTAGTTCGCCCTCTCGTTTGAAAGGCACCGATACGATGACTTCCTCTTCTACTCACCCGCTGCATCATGAAACCAGTGAGAAGCTTTTTGAGCGTTCTCGCGCGGTGATTCCCGGTGGTGTGAATTCCCCGGTGCGCGCCTTCAATTCTGTGGGCGGCACTCCTGCGTTTGCGGCGAAGGCTAAGGGCGCGTACCTGTACGATGCGGACGGCAACGAGTACGTTGACCTGGTCTGCTCGTGGGGTCCGTCGATTCTGGGTCACGCGCATCCGCAGGTGGTTGAGGCTGTTCAGCAGGCGGCTGAGCGCGGCCTGTCTTTTGGTGCGGCGAGCGCGCCGGAGGCTGAGCTGGCTGAGCTGGTGGTCAACCGTATTAACGCGGTGATTCCTGGCGCTATTGATCAGGTGCGTATGGTGTCCACCGGTACTGAGGCGACCATGACTGCGATTCGTCTGGCGCGTGGTGTGACTGGTCGCGACAAGATTATTAAGTTTGCGGGCTGCTACCACGGTCACGTGGATGCGCTGCTCTCTGAGGCTGGTTCGGGTGTGGCTACCCTGGCGCTGCCGGGTTCTGCTGGCGTGACTGCCGCAACCGCCGCGGAGACCATCGTTCTGCCCTATAACGACCTGGACGCTGTGCGTGAGGCGTTCGCGAACCATGAGGGTCAGATTGCCGCAATTATTACTGAGGCGGCGCCCTGCAACATGGGCGTGGTGACCCCCGAGCCCGGTTTCAACCGTGGCCTGCACGAGATTGCTCACGCGAACGGTGCGCTCGTCATTTTTGATGAGGTGCTGACCGGTTTCCGTGTGTCTTCGGCTGGTTACTGGGGTTACGCGGCTCCCGAGGATGGCGGCTGGGTTCCCGATATTTTCACGTTCGGCAAGGTCATTGGTGGCGGTATGCCCATCGCTGCCCTGGCCGGTAAGCGTGAGGTCATGGAGCACCTGGCACCGGTCGGCCCGGTCTACCAGGCGGGCACCCTCTCCGGTAACCCGCTGTCCGTCGCGGCGGGTATTACGACCCTGACCCTCGCTGATGCCGCCGTTTACGCGCACCTGGATTCGCGTAGCGCCCAGCTGCAGCAGGCTCTGACCGAGGCGTTCAACGCCGCCGGTGTGGACCACTCCATCCAGAGCGCCGGTAACCTCTTCTCGGTCGCGTTTGGCACCTCTCAGGAGGGCGTGCACAACTACGCCGACATCAAGGCGTCGGCAACCAGCCGATACAACGCGTTCTTCCACTCCATGCTCGAATCCGGCGTGTACCTGCCGCCGAGCGCATTCGAGGCATGGTTCGTTTCTGCCGCACACGACGATGAGGCGATGGACCGTATCATCTCGGCTCTTCCGGCTGCAGCCGCCGCGGCTGCCTCCGCGTAAGGGTTTGAGAGACGTAAGGAGGTGAGCCGCTCATGGATCTGAGCGCTCTGGGACTGCCTATGGAGCAGCTACGCGACGTGTGGCTGATCGCCTTCATGGTGTACCTGGGCTTGTGCCTGCTGGTGGATATCGCCTACCCGGTGCCCATCAAGAAGGAGAAGGCAGCCGAACTGTACCTTGAGGTGTCCGGTTCGCCCGTTGATGAGGCGCGCCGCGCCACCGCGGAACGCACCGCGATGGGTGCGCCGCTGAGCTCCTCCCGCAAGGGTAGCGCCACGAAGAAGGCGAAGAAGAAGCTGGATTCCATAGAGGGCGCCGGCGTGTTTAGCGGCTGGTTCCACGTGGTCATGTACCTGTGGGGCTGGATTGTGGCGGTCTCCATTTTTACCCTGTACTGGGATATCGTGTATGACGGCGTTGTACTGCCGGCGCTGCTTCTGCCGTTCCTCATGGTGTACCTGGGTGCGCGTATTGGCCGCCGCCACTGGCGTGCGGCCCGCGGATACAGTAAGGACGACCGTGTGCTGGGCATGCCGCGCATCTACTCGGCGACGCTGGGTAAGCTGAGCGCCCCGTTCCGTGTGCGCGGCACCGTGCCGGGTGTGGAGCCGATTCGTGACGACCGCACCGCCTACTGGATCCTCGGTGGTATTGCGTTCCTGCTCGCCTCGGTCTTCTTAGTTTCGCTGGCTGGCTGGAGCATCGACGAGGATTGGGAAGCAATCTATATCGGTCATGCTTCTTGGTTCTTGGCGGCGGCGTACATTCCGTTGCTGATTATGTTGCTGATGTATAACCGCGATTACGTGCTGTACAACCCGGATTCGTTCCAGGCTGGGCGTCTGCTCCTTCCGGCGAAGTCCCGCCCCTACTCTGAGGTTCGCGCATTCCGTGTGTACCCGAAGAACCCGGACGCTATCAAGCTGAACCCAAAGGACGCGAGCCAGTGGAAGCTGGAGATTCTGCTTCCCGGCGGCCGCAAGCACAACTATTCGCTGAATGATCACCAGATTGATTGTTTGGTGGCGCAGATTGCATTCAATATTGAGCAGGGACGCTGGGCGCAGCTGGACTCGCCGGCGGACCGTGAAATGTTGGCGAAGTACTTCGTGGACGGCCGCGTCATCTGCACGACCATGGGGTACAAGCCTGCCGGTAAGCATGCGGAGGAGGCGGCACGCCGCGCGTCCTTCCAGAAGGCGCAGTACAAGTAAGCGGACTGCTCTAATACCGCTCTTATACCGCGAGAAGCCACATGTGTTTCGAGAAGCCACGTTTTATGTTGCTTTTCGAAACACATGTGGCTTCTCAGCACCGTAGACACACCATCACGAACACACCATCACCGACAACGTAGAGAGGACAATTCATGGAGCTAAGCGCTTTGGGGATGCCCCTAGAGCCAGTACGCTACATATGGCTCATCGCCTTTATCGTTTACATAGGGTTATGCGTAGTGCCCGCTATCACCCATCCGGCAACCATCACCACGGAGAAAGCAAAAGAGCTCTACATCGCCCGTTACGGCTCTCCCGTCAACAATGCAATGAGGTATGCCGAACGTCGCTCCCTGGAGGGTAACCCGCTACCAAAACATAAACTGCGCTCTAACCTCACCCGCGCCCGCAAAGAAATCGATAGCGTATACGGTATCTCCTCGATTGAGGCGTGGTTCCACGTGCTCATGTATGTGTGGGCATGCCTTGTCGCACGATCCATCTTTCGTCTGTACACAGATATTGCCCATAATGGCATTCTGCTACCGGCGCTGTTGTTGCCGTTCTACATGGTGTTCGTGGGTGCACGTTCAGGTCGCCGTACCTGGCGTAAAGCCCGCAGCATCGACGCGGATGACATTACAGCCGGATTGCCTCAAATCTATAGCGCAGCATTGATGCGTCTAAACATTTTTGCTGTGCCGAATGGGGCTCATCCTCAAGCTAAACCGGTTCGAGCAAAGAATGATTTCTACGTTGAAACCCACTTTGTGCTGGTTCTGGCTCTCATCGTTTTCTTCTACTCGCTGGTCGGTTGGACGATTCTGGGTGTCCGCCCTATGCCCATTGGTGGCGCATCCATAACGCTGGCAATTGTTACCACCGTAACCGCAGTAACTCGGTGGGTTCATATGAGGCGGTACCTGCTATTCAACCCCGACTCGTTCTACATCGGGCGGCTCTTCCTCCCCGCGAAGAAGTACAGCTACCCCGATATTGTGGAGTTCTGTGTCTTCCCGAAGAACCCCGAACAGATCAAGCCGACCTTCTACGAGCCGTCGCAGTGGCAGATAGAAATCAAGGTGCCGTCTTTCATTCCGCCGAACCTCGCCAAGCGCATGCCGTGGCTGCGCAGGCACATTGTGGCGGTGCACGATGAGCGCGTCGTCTGCCTCACCTCCCAGGTTGCCTTCTACCTGGAGCAGGAACGCTGGGCGTACCTACGCTCCCCCGCCGACCGTGAGAAGCTCACGGAATACTTCACCAACGGCAACATTGTGTGTGCCTCCCTCGGGTACAAACCCGTCAGCGAAGAGCCGGAGGAACGATCATAAACAGCGAAAAGCCACATGTGTTTCGAGAAGCCACCAAAGAAGTGGCTTTTCGAAACACATGTGGCTTCTCAGCGTTCAAAGAGGGAGGGATTTAGGCGTCCAGCTCGCGGAGCCAGCCTGCCGCCTCCGTACCGTAATAGGTCAGGATGACGTCCGCACCGGCGCGGTGAATCGAGCGCAGCGACTCCAACACCACAGCCTTACGGTCAATCCAGCCGTTCGCCGCAGCCGCCTCAATCATCGCGTACTCACCCGACACCTGATACGCCGCCACCGGCACCGGCGAAAACTCCGCCACCTCACGCACAATATCCAGGTAGCTACCGGCAGGCTTCACCATCACCATATCCGCGCCCTCCTCCAAGTCGGCGCGCACCTCCAGCAGCGACTCGCGGCGGTTCGCCGGATCCTGCTGATACGTCTTACGGTCACCCTTGAAGGTCGACTCCACCGCGTCACGGAACGGCCCGAAGAACGCCGAAGCGTACTTCGCCGAATACGCCAGAATCGACACATCCTCAAAGCCAGCCTCGTCCAGGGCAGCGCGCATCGCCGCGATCTGGCCGTCCATCATGCCCGACGGGGACACCGTGTGCGCACCCGCACGAGCCTGCGAAACCGCCATCTTGCAGTACAGCTCCACGGTCTCATCATTATCCACCACGAGGGTGCCGTGGCCGTCATCAACCAGCACGCCGCAGTGGCCGTGGCTCGTGAACTCGTCCAGGCAGGTATCAGCCATAACCACCAGGTCGTCGCCGAACTCCTCACGGCACACCGCAATCGCACGGTTCAGGATGCCCTGCGGATCCCACGCGGTCGAACCGACCTCGTCCTTATCCTCATCGCGGGGAATGCCAAACAGGTCAATGCAGCGGATGCCCGCCTCGTACGCCTCACGCACGGCGGGAATGATGCTCTCCAGGGTGTGCTGGTACTGGCCGGGCATGGAGCGAATCGGCTGCGGCTCGTCAATGCCGTCGCGAACGAAGAACACCTGAATCAGCTGCGCGGGGCGCAGGGTGGTCTCAGCGACGAGGGAGCGCATGGCTGCGGTGGTGCGCAGACGGCGCGGGCGGCGGGTGAGGTTCATGATCTCTCCTGAAAACTCGATAAAAATATGTGGTCTTAGTAGATGAGGGATGCAGCGGCGCGCGCCAAATCCTGCGGTGACGGCGAATCGGCCTGCACGTAGCGCAGGTTCAGGGCGCGGCATGCAGAGGCGGTACTCGCCCCAATTGCCACCACCGGCGGCACGGAATCGGGAGGCACAGATTCAGGCGTTAGCGCGGGGGTGCCGTCCAGCAGGGCGTGCAGGCGGGAGGGGGCGGTCACCACCAGCACATCCGGTGCGGGTACATCTACGGTACTCCCCTGCACGAGTGCGCGGGCGGCGGCAAGGCTCAGCTCGCCGGGCGCCACCTGCTCGGCGGGCACCATGTCGTAGAGCACGCAGCGGTGGCTATCCCAGCCCAGGTCTTTGAGGCCCTCGCGCAGGGTCGGTCGGGCGTTGGAGCCTTCCAGAACCAGCACGGCGGCGGGCTCGGTTGCAGGCTTTTCAAACTCCGCGAGCATACCGGCGGCACTCTGCACCTGCGGTTGAAAATCCGTGCCCAGCCCCAGCTGGGCGTGCACGGCGCGGGCGGTTGCCGCACCCACGCAGGCGATGCGCACTCCCCCGCTCGCGCAGGCGCGGGCAAACTCCGCACCCCACAGCTCGGCGCAGGCGCGAACCGTGTTGGCGCTTGTGAAGCTCACCCACGCGTACTGACCGGAGGCGAGCGCCGCCAGCGCGGCGGCGTGGTCTGCGTCCGGTTCGACGGTGCGTGCCTGCTGTAGCGGGGCGAAGAGTACCCGGGGCTCCCCCAACCCATTCTGTGCACATTCTTCGGCGAGGACGCGTGCGAAGGCGGCGCCCTGGGCGGCGGAGCGGGTCAGCAGAACCGTGCGCGGGGATTCAAACCCCCGGTGGGTCTGCGAGCTGTCGGCAGACATGACGCCTATTTCGCCTCCAGCCCAGCCAGGGCGGCGGCACCCATCTGCAGCAGGTCTTCCGCCACGCGCACGCCCAGGCGTTCGGCGCCGGGCACATCCAGTTCGGCGGTTGCGGAGGTGTGGCGCAGCATGTCGGTGCCGTCCGGGGACGCCACCACGACGTTGAGCACCAGGTCGCCCTCGACCACCTGCGCGTACGCGCCGATGGGGGCAGCGCATCCGGCTTCGAGGCGGCGCAGCAGGGCACGCTCAGCGCTGACGGCGAGGCGGGTTTCGTGGTGGTTTGCGGCGAGCAGGGCGCGGCCGAGGGCGCGGACCGGGCGTGCCACCTCAGCGTCGGAGAGCACAGCGGGGTCCGGGTTCTCGAATTCGCTTTCGCGCACTTCCAGGGCGAGCGCGCCCTGGCCGGGGGCGGGCAGCATGCGGCTGGGGTCAAGGTACTCGGTAATCAGGTGTTCCTTGCCCAGGCGCTTGAGACCGGAGACGGCGAGCACCACGGCGTCGCAGTCGCCGCTGCGTTCGGTACCTACGCCGTGGTCGGCGCGTTCGGAGGTTTCGGTGTTCTGGCGGAGCACGACCTGCTTACCGGCGTGCTCTTCCAGGCCCTTGACACGGCCAATGCGGGTGCCCACGTTGCCGCGAATATCCACGATTTCGAGGTCGGGACGCAGGGCACGCAGCTGGGCGGCGCGACGAGGTGAGCCGGTGCCCACGCGGGAGCCTTCGGGCAGGGTGTCTACGGTCAGGCCGTCGCGTGCCACGAGGGCGTCGCGGGGGTCTTCACGCTTGAGGGTTGCGGCGACCACCAGGCCGGGGCAGGGCGCGGAGGGCAGGTCCTTGAGGGAGTGTACTGCCATGTCCACGCGGTTTTCTTCGGAGGCGTTCTCGCCGTCGAGCAGACGCTGGCGCAGTGCCGCAGCGAATACGCCGGTACCGCCGAGGGTTGCCAGGGGTCCGGTGAGCACGTCACCTTCAGTTTTGACGGTGCGCAGGGTGAAGTCCACGACCTCGGCATCTGCGGCGCCGTGGTGTGCCTGGTGTTCGGTGTAGAGGGAGGTGACGGTTTCAGCGGCAATACGGCTTTGGGTCAGGGCGAGAGCAGACCCGCGGGTGCCCAAGATGTACTCGTGATGGCTCATATCTCTCCTTGTCGGTGATGTGTGTGATAGCCCGTAGGCGTGTGCGTTTCCCCAGAGGCTGTGTGTTTGCGACGCTGTGTGTT
This sequence comes from Rothia sp. HMSC061D12, assembly GCF_001836735.1. Lineage (NCBI taxonomy): Bacteria > Bacillati > Actinomycetota > Actinomycetes > Micrococcales > Micrococcaceae > Rothia > Rothia sp. HMSC061D12. The sequence continues at coordinate 993,182 of NZ_KV830305.1, forward strand.
TGTCTAAATTCTGGGGGCAGCCCGTAGGCACGTGCGCTCCGACCCGCCCGCACACCCCGGTCAGGGGGTGTTGAGGCGAGCCGGAGCTACAGGGGGTGGTGTTAGTGGGAGCAGCATCCGCCGGAGCCGCATCCACCGGAGCGGCTGGCGGGAGCTTCCTCAGACTCGGCGGTATCAGCACCGGCTGCGTACTCGGCGATGACCGGCTTCGGGGCACCTCGGCCGGGCTTGCAGCAGTCGGGTTCGCACTCGTCGAACCAGCCGTACTGGCCGCTCGCGCTCGGAGCGAGAACGCTCTCACGTTCGGGGCGCAGATCGGCGGGAACACCGTTCTCCACGCGCTCCTCAATGAGGCGGCGCAGCGACTCCACGTACGCCGGATGCGTACCGGGGGTCGGGGTGCGTACCGCGACCACGCCCAGGCGCTCGCAGGTGTCCAGCGCCTCGGTGTCCAGGTCCCACTTGACTTCCATGTGGTCGGAGACGAATCCGAGGGGCACCAGCACGACGCCTTCCACGGGGGCTTCGCCGTCCTCTCCGGGGTTGGCGGGGGTAGGCAGCGCCTCCAGGGCGTCGTTGACGTCCGGTTCCAACCAGGGCATGGACGGCGGGCCTGAACGGGACTGGTACACCAGCTCCCATTCGACGTTCTGCAGAAGCTGCGGAGCCTCATCGCGAACCAGCGAAAGCACGGCGCGGGCGACCTGCAGGTGCTTCTCCACGTAGGCGGAGCCGCCCTCATAGTTCACGCCGCGCGGGCCAGCCTCGTTCGCTGCGGAGGTGGGTACCGAGTGGGTGCAGAACATGATGCGCAGGCGCGGGTTCAGCGAACCGCTATCGCGTGCGGCAAGCTGCTCACGCACCGTTGCCAGACCGTCCTTCAGTCCGTCAGCAAAAGCGCGGGAGAAACCGGGCACGTCAAAGAACTGACGAATCTTACCCACATGCACGCGACCTTCCAGGCCGAGCTGCTCAATCGCGATGCCGTAGTCCTCGCGGTACTGGCGGCAGCTCGAGTAGCCGGGGTAGGCGCTGGTCGCCAGCACGAGCACGTTGCGGTGGCCGTTCTCGTAGGCTTCGGCAAGCACGTCCTTCACGTAGGGCTTCCAGTTGCGGTTCGCCCAGGTGATCGGGATGTGCGGGCCGCGTTCGGCGAGCGCCTGCTGCAGCGCGGCGAGCAGGGCACGGTTCTGCTCGTTAATCGGCGAGACGCCGCCGTTGGCACGGTAGTGGGTGGCGACCTCTTCGAGGCGCTCATCCGGAATGCCGCGGCCAGCGGTCACGTTGCGCAGGAACGGGATGACGTCCTCCTGCCCCTCGGGGCCGCCGAAGGAGGAGAGAATCACCAGGTCGTAGGGGCGTGCCTCTTCGGCACGTTCACGGGTGATGCTGCGTTCGCTTCGGTAGTCGCCGAGGGTCTGCTCGTTGAGCGCGGCGGGGCCGTTGGAGGCGGTGTTCGCCGGGTCGGTGCGGTTGGGTACCACGTCGTCCGGCAGGAGCGTGCCGTTGAGGGTTACGCCGTCATTCGGCTGATGGCTCACGCCAGAACCTCTGCTACTTCGTCTGCGCCGATGCGGCGGCCGGTGTAGAAGGGGGTTTCCTCGCGCACGTGCAGGCGTGCTTCGGTGTTGCGGAAGTGGCGCATCATGTCGACGAGGTCAACGAGTTCGGGTGCTTCGAGGGCGAGGACCCATTCGTAGTCGTTCATGCCGAAGGTTGCGACAGTGTTTGCCAGAATCTGCGGGAAGTCGATTGCCTTCATGCCGTGGTTCTTGAGCATTTCTGCGCGGCGTTCGGGGTTCATGTAGTACCAGTCGTAGGAGCGTACGAAGGGGTAGACGCAGACCCATGCTTCGGGTGCCTTGCCGCGTGCGTAGGCGGGTGCGTGGTTGCGGGTGAATTCAGCTTCGCGGTGTACGCCCATGGTGGACCAGACGATGGTGGTGCCTGCGAAGAGTGCGGTGCGGCGGATCTTGCGGACTGCTGCCTGCAGCTTTTCGGGGGTTGCGCCGTGGGTCCAGATCATGACGTCTGCGTTGTCGCGCATTGCGGAGACGTCGTAGATGCCGCGCAGGGTCACGCCGTCTGCTGCGAGCTGTTCTGCGACCTTCTCGAACTCGGCGCGTGCCTCGTCGGTGTTGGACTCTGCGGGGCGTGCGCCGGAGCGTGCGAACACGGTGTACAGGGCGTAGTGCAGGGTTTCGCCCTCTTCGCGGCCGCGGCGGTTCTCGTCAGCTGCGGAGTGCTGGACTGCGTAGCCCTTGGGTGCGCCGCCGTAGCCGTGGCCTGCGTGGGTGTAGCCGCCCTGACCTGCGCCGTGTGCGCCGCCGTGGCCGTGTGCTGCGTGATCGTGAGACATTGTGTGTTCCTTTCTTCAGCGAGGGTTCGCTGTGCTGGAGGCGCGGCTTCCGTAGCCGCGCGTTTTCTCAAATTTTTGGCTTAGTTGTTGGCTGATTTGGGAGGTTGCGGTGCCGTCTATTTGGCGGTTGCGACCTGCGGGGAGGTGACGCCTTCCCAGTCCTGTGCCGCGTGGTAGATGAGGCGGTCCATCTGTTCGTAGGTGTCTTTGACGGTTAAGACCAGGCCGGAGCCTGCCGCCCAGGAGCCGACGGTGCTGAGGGTTCCGAGTTCGCTGGCGCGTTCGCGGAATTCCTTGACTCGGTCGCGGTGGCCGGGGGTGGAGGCGGGTAGTACACCGCGCCAGCGTACGACGTCCGCGTCAACGAGGTTGCTGTGGGTGAGGGCTACGTCCATCATGCGGCTTGCGTCGCGCAGGGCGAGGGTGATGAGCTGCTCGTCGGCGAGTGCCACTTCTGAGAAGCGGGAGTCTTCGCCGCCTCGGCCGTAGGAGAGGCGTACCACGTGGCGTCCGGGGCCTGCGGCCTCGGCGACCCACTGCCATTTGGCGGTGGCGTGGGTGAGTGCCTTGGCGCGTACGGCGGTGGCTTCTTCGGAGACGAGCAGGCCGGTACCGCGGGGGTGCTTGTCCAGGGCGGGGGCATCAACGACGAGGGTGACGAGGGCGACTTCGGGGCCGGGTTCCAGGGCGGGTAGTGCGGTGGAGACGTGCGGTCCGATGAGTCGTGCCACGGTCGGGCCGTCGGTGGCGAGCACCAGGTAGTCGGCGTAGAGGGGGGTGTTTTCGCCGTCGGTGGTGTGGCGCTGGATGATGAACCACTGGCCGGTGGATTCGTCGCGGTCAACGGCGATGACGTCGAATCCGGTGACGATGCGAACACCGGAGGCGTACAGGTCTTCGACGAGACGTTCGGACAGCTGATTCATGCCGCCCACGATACCGGCGACCTGTGAGCCTGCGGGGGCTGCCGAACGGAAAGCGTGCGCTGCGGCGGAGAGGGAGCGGTGCTTGCGGAAGGCTTCGCGCAGACCGGGGATGGTCGCATCGACGTCGAGCTTATCGGGGTGGGTGGAGTACACGCCGGAGACTACGGGTGCGACGAGGTTGTCGAGCACTTTCTGGCCCATGCGGATGCGCACGAGCTCACCGAGGGTCTTCGCGTTCTCGCCTGCGGAGACGGGCAGGAACTTGTCCACCTGGGCGCGGCGCAGACCGTTCTTACCGATGACGGGGATCAGCGACTTATCGTTCACATTGCCGGGGATGCCCATGATGCCGGTGCTGGGGGTGCGACGGGCGCCCTGCGGCAGGTACAGCCAGGAGCCGTAGGAGTTGGGGGTGACGATCTGGTCGCCCAGGCCGAGTTCCTTGACGAGGTCGCTGACAATGGGGCTGCGGGTTGCGAAGGATTCTGCGCCGGAGTCCAGCAGAAGGCCGCCAACTTCGTGGGCACCAACGGCACCGCCAAGGTGGTGACGCTGTTCGAGCAGGGTGACGCGCATACCGGCTGCGGCGAGGCGGCGTGCGGAGATTAGGCCGGAGGGGCCGCCGCCGATGACAATGGCGGTGGGTGCCTTCTCGTTGCGGGTGAAAGCTCGTGCGTTCTGGGGCGCGGCGGAGGAACTGACCTGTGCGGTGCGGTGCGGTGCCTGGTTGGTGTGGCCCATGGTGGTTCTCCTTCGGTCTGTCTGCGGTGGAGTTGCCCTTTTTTTGGGGGGGTAACGGGTGTGGTGGTTGGTTCGGGGTGCAGATGTTCGGTGCAGATGCCGGAGGGTGTCCGGCATCTGCGCCGTCTATTTATCGTTATTTATCCTATGCCTGCGCGGTGCGTTCGTGGATATATGCCACGAGGTCGGTGAGCACCTGCGGGTCGGTGGTCGGGGGTACGCCGTGGCCGAGGTTGACCACGTGCGAGGGGGCGGCGTTGCCTTCTGCGAGGACCTCGTCTACGTGTGCGTAGAGGTTTTCGCTGCCTGCGGCGAGCAGTGCCGGGTCGATGTTGCCCTGCAGGGGTACGGCGCCGTTGAGCAGGGTGTTCGCTGCGGACAGCGGCAGGCGGTAGTCCACGCCGATGACGTCTGCGTCGGCTTCGTGCATGGCGGGCAGCAGGGCGGTGGTGCCGGTGCCGAAGTGGATGCGCGGCACGCCGTATTCGCGCACCATATCGAGAGCGGTTGCGGAGTGCGCCTGCACGTAGCGGCGGTAGTCGCTTTCGCCGAGGGATCCTGCCCAGGAGTCAAAGAGCTGCACGGCGGATGCGCCAGCCTCGATCTGCGCGCGGAGGAACTGGCCTGCGGTGCGGGCTGCCCATTCGGCAAGTTCGTGCCAGGCGGCGGGGTCGGCGTGCATCATGGTGCGCGGGCGCAGGTGGTCGCGGGAGGGGCCGCCTTCGACCATGTAGGCGGCGACAGTGAAGGGGGCTCCGGCGAAGCCGATGAGCGGGGTGTCGCCGAGCATTTCTACGGTGGCGGCGACGGCTTCGCGGATGGGGTCGAGGTCGCTGTCTTTGAGTTCGGGCAGGGCGCGCACCTCATCGAGGGTGCGTAAAGGCTGGTCGAGGACCGGGCCCTTACCGGGCACGATGTCAACGTTGACGCCCGCGAGCTTCATGGGGATGACGATGTCGGAGAAGAAGATGCCGGCGTCAACCTTGTGGCGGCGGACGGGCTGCACGGTGATTTCTGCGGCGAGCTCGGGGGTGAGGCATGCGTCCAGCATGGGGATGCCTTCACGTACCTGGCGGTATTCGGGCAGGGAGCGGCCTGCCTGGCGCATGAACCAGACGGGTCGGTGGCTGGAGGGGCGGCCGGTGAGGGCGCGGAGCATGGGCGAGTTGGCGGCGGTGCCTGCGCGCAGGGGATGGTTGGCGGGTAGGTGTGCGAGCTGCTCGGCGGTGAGCAGGGGTCGCTGGGCGTCGGTGGGATGTGCGGGCAGGGCGGGTGCCTGTGCGGCGCCTTCTGCCGACGCGGGAGTGGTGTGCTGGTTTTCGCTCATAGTGTCTAGTGTGACAGGTTTATGTGGGCGTTTTTGCGACACTTTGTCATGGTGACTTTTACCTAATGGTGACTTTCTTAGTGGTGAGGGACACCTTAGTTCGCACCTGCTAGAACTCTGCTGACACCCTGCATATGCCCTATTAGACCCCTTGTTGACGCGAAGAATACGCAGATGAAGCCCCGAATACGCCGCATCACATTCCGAGATATTCTCCCCTCCCCCGCTTTTGAAATACCGCACCCGCACCCCCGCAGATTCCCCCACCTCCTGTCCGCTATGTGGCACCCACTAAGCCGCGTGGAGCTGTGAACTTAGGTTCTATGAGCTTTACAGGGGCTTAGTCGGCGTGGTTATGATTAACCTCTAGTGAGTACTTATGCATTTGTGGCATCGCACCACACCGTTGATTTGACCACCGTCGCTGCGTTGAGCGCCGGTGCCTCCGGCGTACCCGATGTTCTGGCGGCGGATGTAGCGCGTCAGCTCGGTGTTAAGGGTGCAGTAGTTCTTGCCACCTGTAACCGTCTTGAAATGTATGTTCAGCTGCACGTCTCTGCGCATGTGCACATGGTTCGTGAGCTGATTGTTGATTCGATTGCGCAAACCTCCGGCCTGGACAAGGAACTGGTCAATACCAGTTTCGACGTGTACGCAGACGAGGAGGCGGCACGCCACCTGCTGACGGTCGCCTCCGGCCTGGAGTCTGCAGTGGTTGGCGAGCGCGAAATCGCCGGTCAGGTACGCCGCGCCCTGGCTGCCGCGCAGGCGAAAGCCCAAGAGGAGGGTGTGACTCTTCCGGGTGAGCTGGTGCAGCTGTTCGAGCATGCGGCGCATACGGCTCGTCAGGTGGGTCAGCACACGGCGCTTGGCGCTCAGGGCCGCTCGATTGTGTCTGTTGCCCTGGATCTTGCGGATGAGGTCGCCGAGAAGGATTGGTCGACCCGCCGCGCCCTGATTTTCGGTACGGGTGCTTATGCGGGCGCGACCATTGCGGCTCTGCGTGAGCGCGGTTGCACCGATATTTGGGTAAATTCCCGTTCGGGACGTGCCGCCGAGTTCGCGGCGAAGCGCGAGGTTTCTGCGGTGCCGGTGGACGGCATGGAGCAGGCGATGGCTGAGGCTGACGTCATTATTGGTTGCTCCGGCGGCTCCGATCCGCTGCTTCCCGAGCAGATTCCGGCCGGCCACCACACGATTCTTGACCTGGCCCTTTCGCGTGACTTTGACCCCTCGGTCGCCGACCTGCCGAACGTTGAGCTGATTACCCTCGAATCGGTGCGCCTTGCCGCACCCGAGGAGACCGAGGAGTCCGTGGCGACGGCTACGCGCATCGTGGAGTCTGAGCTGGCGGCGTTTGTGTCTCGTCAGCGTTCCCGCACGATTGACTCCGCGATTGTTGCGCTGCGCTCGCACACTATGGATGTGCTGGATTCCGAGCTGGAGAAGGTACGTAACCAGTTTGGTTGCGGTGCGGCGACGGAGCAGTTTGAGCTGGCGATGCGCCGCATGGTGAAGTCCCTGCTGCACACCCCGACAGTGCGCGCCAAGAAGCTGGCGTCGGAGGGCCGCGCAGAGGATTACGTGCAGGCGCTGGAGACTCTCTACGGTATTCAGGTGGAGGACTCTTAAGAGCACCTCTCCCTCGCTCTTCCCGGCGTTTTTCACGCGCATTTTCACGCGTGACGCGGCGAGTATTTTATTAGCCCCCGGCGAAGTACCGCCCGTTCACGGTGCCGATGGGCGTATTCACGCTAGAGTAGATGCTAGATAAGACAGTTCCCATACCCGGCGCACGTTTGGCTGTGCCGGACTATTCTGCGAGGAGACTCATGGAAATCAAGATTGGCATTCGCCACATTGCTCGTGAAATCGTTGTTGAGACCAGTGAGGCTAAGGAAATCCTCATGGAGAAGGTCTCGAAGGCTATTGAGGACGGCTCGCTGCTGCAGATTATGGATGATAAGGGCAACACCACCCTGATTTCTGGCGCTCAGATTGGCTACGTTGAGCTGGGTTCCGACGCTAAGCGTCACGTTGGCTTCGGTATCGGCGCCTAATTAGTTCGGTAGCTGTTTACCCTTTAGCTTGAGCTTTCCCCGCATCCGTCACGATGCGTAACCGCGCTTTATGCGCTGTGTGCGTGCGCTTTATGCGCCACGTGGTTACGCCGTGCCGAATGCGGGGTTTTGCGCTTTAAACCGCCTACACAAAAACCTCGCGGCACCCGGTTTTGGGGCGGTATATCGCCCATCACGGGTGCACACCACAACCGGTCGGGGGTGCGCCGGAAGCAAATCCAGGTTAATATTGAGGGGTTAAGTGAATGACCGGTCGTACCTTTTTCAAGACCCCGAGGCTGCACCTCATCATGAATCAACCATGAGCATTGAGCATGTGTGCAGGCGGCGTCTCGGCAAGAATTTCCCGTGTAAGAATTTCCCGCGGCCGGCTTTCGACGCCCGCCCGTCACCGCCTCCACCGTTGGGGCGCTGGCTGGCACACCCCGTCTCGGGGAGAAACACACCCCGAACAGGGGTAGAAAGATACGGTCCAGTGACTGAAACGAACACGCAGGAAACCACTCAGACTGCAAAGTCCTTCGCCGACTTCGGCGTTCGCCAGGATATTAGTGACGCCCTCGCGGCGGTTGGCATTACCTCCCCCTTCCCCATCCAGGAGCTGACTCTTCCCGTGGCTCTGTCTGGCCAGGACATCATTGGTCAGGCGAAGACCGGTACCGGTAAGACCCTCGGCTTCGGTCTGCCCACCATTCAGCGTGTGGTCGGCCGCGACGATGAGGGTTGGGCTGATTTGGAGTACCCCGGCGCACCTCAGGCGCTGATTCTGGTTCCGACCCGTGAGCTTGCTATTCAGGTGGGCGAGGACCTGGCGATTGCTGCGAAGCTGCGCAACGCCCGCGTCGCAACCCTGTACGGTGGTGTGCCGATTGAGCCTCAGGCTGAGCTGCTGCGCCGCGGCCTGGAGGTTGCGGTGGGCACCCCCGGCCGCATTATCGACCTGTACCAGCAGGGCTTCCTGAACCTGAAGCAGGTTAAGATCGTGGTCCTCGATGAGGCTGACGAGATGCTGGATTTGGGTTTCCAGCCGTCGGTTGAGAAGATTCTCAGCTACCTGCCGGAGGACCGCCAGAGCATGCTGTTCTCCGCAACCATGCCCGGCCCGGTCATTGCGATGGCACGCCAGTACATGACCAAGCCCATGCGCATTAGCGCCGCTGACCCCGAGGACGCCTCGAAGACTAAGGCGTCGATCCGTCAGGTTGTCTACCGTGCTCACCACCTGGACAAGGACGAGATGATTGGCCGCATTCTGCGCGCTACCGGCCGCGGCCGCACCGTCATCTTCACCAAGACCAAGCGTGACGCTGCCCGCGTGGCGGAGGAGCTGGTGAACCGTGGCTTCGCTGCCGCTCCCCTGCACGGTGACCTGAACCAGGTTGCGCGTGAGCAGGCGCTGAAGGCGTTCCGCACCGGCAAGGTCGACATTCTGGTTGCGACCGACGTGGCGGCTCGCGGTATTGACGTTGAAGACGTGACCCACGTGATTAACCACCGCGTGCCCGAGGATGAGAAGACTTACCTGCACCGTACCGGCCGTACCGGTCGTGCCGGCAATGAGGGTACCGCTGTGACCCTGGTTGACTGGGATGACCTGCCGCGCTGGAAGGTCATTAACGACGCCCTGGAGCTGGGTGTTCCTGAGCCGGTTGAGACGTACTCTTCCTCTGAGCACCTGTTCCATGACCTGAACATTCCGGCTGGCACTAAGGGCCGCCTGCCGCGCGAGGAGCGTGTGGCTGAGGGTATGGGCGACGAGTTCTTTGAGAGCGCCCGTGACTCTCGTGATGGCCGTCCGGCTCGTTCTCGCGGTGGCCGCGATGGTGGCCGTTCTGGCGGTCGTGACGGTGAGAAGGGTTCGCGCCGTTCCCGCGGCGGCCGTGACGGTGGCCGTGAGGGTCGTTCCGGTGAGGGCCGCGGCGAGCGCCGTAGCCGCTCCGAGGGCCGCAAGCGCGCTGAGCGTTCTTCTGAGCGTGCGGAGCGTAACGAGCAGGGCGCATCCGAACGTTCTTCGGAGCGTTCTGAGCGTGCGCCTCGTCAGCGTCGCCGTACCCGCCGTGTTGAGGGTCAGCCCGTGGAGGGTGAGGGCCGCCGCCGTGCTCGCCGCCGCTCTGAAGGCTCCCGTGCTGAGGGTTCTCGCGGTAAGGGCCGTGGCGCTGACCGTGCTGGTTCTGAAGGCTAGGGCCGGGGTTGGGTATTTCAGCATCCCCGGCGCCCGCCGCGCCCTCCCCTGCCGCTGAGGCGAACCGCACGGATTCGAGTGTTTTCGATCCGCAGGGCCCGTCGCTGCTGGTGCAGGCAGATAACCTGGAGTATCTGCGTGAGCTGCCCGATGGTGCGTTCACCGTGATTTACATTGACCCGCCATTCAATACGGGTAAGAAGCAGACGCGCCGCACGTTGAGCGCGGAGGCTTCTGAGAAGGGTGACCGCACCGGTTTTAAAGGCAAGAGCTATTCGAGCACCCTGCAGACTCTGGCGAGCTATAACGACTCGTTCGAGGATTATTGGGCGTTCCTAGCGCCGCGTATTGAGCAGGCGCATCGTCTGCTCGCGCAGGACGGCACCCTGTACCTGCACCTGGATTGGCGTGAGGTTCATTATGTGAAGATTATGTGCGACATGATTTTTGGTCGTGAGAACTTCATTAATGAGCTGATTTGGGCTTATGACTACGGTGCGAAGTCTACGCGCCGCTGGCCGACGAAGCACGACAATATTTTGGTGTACGCGAAGGATCACCGCAGCTATTACTTCAATACTGCGGAGGTTGATCGTGAACCGTATATGGCTCCCGGTTTGGTGACTGAGGAGAAGGCTTCTCGCGGTAAGCTCCCTACGGATGTGTGGTGGCATACTATTGTGTCGCCTACGGGTAAGGAGAAGACGGGTTATCCCACGCAGAAGCCTACGGGTTTGTTGCGCCGTATGATTGCGGCGAGTTCCCGCCCGGGTGATTGGGTGTTGGATTTCTTTGCTGGTTCTGGTTCTACGGGTGCGGCGGCGGCTCAGCTGGGTCGTAAGTTCGTGTGTGTGGATCAGAATCCGCCGGCTATTGAGGTGATGGCTAAGCGCCTGAGTGTGGATCCGGTGTCGTTCGCTGAGTATCGTGGTGTTCCGCGTGGGGCGAGTGTGCTGTTCACGCCGAAGCGTACGGTGGGTGTTCGTGGCGGTACGAGTCGTGATGCGTTGACGGCGGCGAGTCGTCATGCGCTGAAGGCTGTGTTGGATACGCTCACGGAGACTACGCAGCCGGTTGAGGGTGCGTCGTGCCGGTTTGTGCGTCACCGGTCAATGGATGCGGTGGATAAGAAGATGCGTATTGATGGGCGTGATGAGTTGCGTCGTCAGCGTCAGCATCAGGCGCGGGCTAAGGCTCGTGCGGCGCGGGCTCAGCGGGATGCGGTTGCTGCGGGTGCGGTGTTGCAGCATCATGCGTCGCGTGAGAGCGTCTAGGCGGTCTTTTCCACGTATTCGTGAGAGCACGTGTTAAGAGTGTGGGGCGGATTCCCAATAAGGAACCCGCCCCACACTCTTTTGTTTTCACCTCATTGCATATTCTCTAAATCTCTACCTGAAGGTTAGGATTTTTGATACGCTGAGAACGTTCTACTCATGAGGGTGCACAAAGATTGTGCCTCCCCTCTTATTTTGAAGGAGCTATGATGCTTCGACAATTATTCGCCCACCCCACGAAGCGGGCTATCCAGGCCGGTGGCACTGTGCTCTTGGCAGGCGCCATGGTGTGCGGCAGCGTGCCAGCATATTCTCTTGGTGTTCTGAAACCTCGCCAGGTGACCCCCATTGTGCACCCGAATGAACCGGCAGTGACCTGTAACGACCGTGCAGAATATGAGTACTATCGGAACGATGGTGAATTGGGGCGTCGCGTTATCTTTAATTGGGCGCAGTGCGTTGGTCTGATTTCTGAGTATCAGAAGCACCAAATGGTCAAGAAAGATAGTGTTATCTCTCGTGGCCAGTTTGTGGAGTATTTGTATCGCCTGTCGGGTTCTCCTGAGGTGAAGAATCTTCCGGCTCAGTCTCCTTATGGTGATATTAAGACTGATGATCCGCGTTTTCCTGTGGTGATGTGGGCTCGTCAGCGGGGCATTACCTGGGGTTGGAGTGATGGGAATTTCCATTACGATACCCCCGCTGGCGATTCCACGATTGTACTCATGCTGTACCGCTTGGCCGGTAAGCCGGACGTGAATGTCCCTGAATACCACAGGGAAGCATGGAGCGACCCCTGGGATAAAGAATGGCCCAATATGCCTTACGGTTCAGAGCTGCATAAGGCTTATTTGTGGATTACCCAAAAGATTTCTTTAGAGAAAGAAGGATACATCAACGAATATTATAATGTTCGATTCGGAATGAATTTCAATGCACAATCAGGGAAAAATAGTTGGTTCACCTTCGCAGAATACGATTTAGCTTTTTCAGCTTTGCGAGTCGCTGACTCTCTGGGAGCATTCGACAAGTAATCATAGTGCCCCGCATAATAAATGCGGGGCACAACTATTTTTCGCTCTTATACGGTTATAGAGAGCTTCTTCTCAGGAGTTTCTTCCTCTTTAATTCCAAGATTATATGAGTAGTGATTAACTTCAATTCTGGCATACTTATATAGCGGTTTATCAACGCGTAGGATCCAGTTATTTGTCAGCAATTTTATCTGGTCACTAGTACGTTGCTTACTAGATTGATGACAGGCGTCGAAAGCATTTGCCCCGATGATGTTAAGGCGTCCGGCTCCTCCTTCAATATAGAACCCCCATCGTGCTGCGAGAGCCGTATCAAGTGAAAATTTATCCTCTGGATTGTCACTATCTTCGTAGGGATTATCAGAACGTACTCCCGTGAAAGTGCAGTCACTAGCCCACGAACTGATATACCAGTTCGCTGCCTCGTGGTTATGTGCTTTATCTGAGACTGCGTCATGCCAGCTGGAGGATTCACCGATACAACCCACATAGCTATACGGCACTTTAGAACAAAATAAAAGAGTGTGGGGCGGGTTCCTTGACCGGGAATCCGCCCCGCACTCTTTCGTCTTACTACTGGGTCTTACTACTGGGCCGCCAGCTGCTCGCGGATACGCGCCACCGTCACCGCATCCGTCGTATTCTCACCCAGCAGGTTTGGCTTACCCGCGCCGTGATAATCGCTCGAACCCGTCACCAGCACCTCACGGCCCGCCGCACGCTGACGCTCAATAAACTCCAGCAGACGCGCCCGGTCCTCCGCGGAGTTCTCGCGGTGGTACACCTCCACACCCGCCAGGCCAGCCTCCACCATCAAACCCAGATACTCCAGGCTCAACGCAGGGCCACGCATCGTACTCATCGGATGCGCAATCACCGGCACGCCCCCAGCCTCACGCACCAGACGCACCGCCTCCAGCGGGTCCAGCGCATCCTGCGGCACATAGTAGGGGCTGCCCGTGTACAGCAGCTTCGCGAAAGCCTCAGAACGGTCAGTCACCACGCCAGCAGCAACCAGCGCGTCAGCAATATGGGGGCGGCCCACCGCCGTGTTCCCCTCCCCCACCTGCGCCAACACGTCATCCCAGGTCAGCGGGTAGTCGGCGGCAAGACGCTGCACAATAGCCTGCGCGCGGCCCGCACGGCTGGCACGAATCGCCTCCACACGGTGCGCCAGCTCCGAACCCACCGGGTCAAAACCATAAGCGAGCAGGTGAATGGTCTTCGTGCGTGAGCGACCCTCACCGTCGGTGTAACGGTAGCGGCAAGAGAACTCGGCACCCGGCAGAAAATCCAGACCGTACTCATCCGCCAGCTGAGCCGCCTGCGCCCACCCGGCCGTCGTATCGTGATCAGTCAGCGCGAAACCCGCCAACCCGGCGCGAGCAATCAGCGGCACCAGCTCAGTCAGGCTCTGCGTTCCGTCAGAAATAGCGGAGTGAATATGCAAGTCGTAGCGACCGGCAGGGTTCAGGTTTTCAGGCGCGCCCAATTCAGCGGGCTGCGGTGCCTGCTTCGCATGAGGTGCACTATTCCGGTGTTCTGTGTGCGTCATATTCTCTCCTTCCCCGCCCCTGCTAGTTCGTCGCCACCTCAGCGGGGTTTTAAGGTATGTCATCTACTCTTCTGATTCAACCCTACCAATATCGGCGGCACAATATCGGGCACCCGGTCGCAGGTCAAAGATATATTCTGACCCACCGCCCCCTCTCTTATGGTCAAAAGCGCTAAAACACCTGCCCACATGTGGCGAAGGCGATATGATTAAGGCATGACTGAGAACAATGAGAAGAGCACCGAAGCTCAGAAGAACGACCACCGCAGCACCCCCAAAGCGTCTGCGTTCACCGAATTCATCGCCCAGAACTGGGCACAGGCTGAGGACGGCGGCTACACCCGCGAGCGCGTAGCCGACTTCGCAGCCGAGCGCCGCGCCAAGATTTCCAAGGCTTTCCCCGGCGAGCGCCTCGTCCTGCCCGCGGGCCCGCTGAAGGTCCGCTCGAACGACTGCGACTACCGCTTCCGCCCGCACTCGGCGTTTGCGCACCAGACCGGCCTGGGCATCGACCACGAGCCGGACGCCGTGCTGATTTTTGAGCCCGTGGAAGAGGGTACCGGCGACAACGGTTCCAACCACGAAGTCACCCTGTACTTCCGCCCGCTGGCTGGCCGCGACACCGCAGAGTTCTACGCGGATGCACGCTACGGTGAGTTCTGGGTTGGCCCCCGCCCCACCCTGAAGGAGTTCTCCGAGCGTTTCGGTCTGCGTACCCGCGACCTGTCCGAGCTTGAGGTGGCTATCACCAAGAACGCCGGTAACCAGGGCCTGGGCGGCGTGAACATCCGCCTGGTCCGCAACGTTGACCCGGCTGTTGACGCTCTCGTTGATACCTCCCGCTACAACACCGGCGTGGAGCTGGAGCAGGCTGACAAGCTGGATTCCGAACTGGCTGTGGAGCTGTCTGAGGCTCGCCTGATTAAGGACGAGATTGAGGTTGAGAACCTGCAGCGTTCCGTTGACCTGACCGTCAAGGGCTTCGAAGAGGTTGTTCGTGCCCTGCCCAAGGCTGTGGCGCACCACCGCGGCGAGCGCGTCGTTGAGACTGCGTTCTTCTCCGTGGCGCGTACCGACGGTAACGACCTGGGTTACGACACCATCGCAGCCTGCGGTAACAACGCAACCATCCTGCACTGGATTCGTAACAACGGCACCGTCGACGAGGGCAAGCTGCTGCTGCTGGACGCCGGTGTTGAGGACGACACCCTGTACACCGCTGACGTGACCCGTACCTTCCCCGTGAACGGCAAGTTCACCGAGGTTCAGGCGAAGGTCTACAACGCCGTGCTGGATGCCGCTGACGCCGCGTTCGCCGTGGCTAAGCCGGGCACCAAGTTCTACGAGATCCACGAGGCCGCCATGAACGTTCTGGCACACCGCCTGGAGGAGTGGGGCCTGCTGCCGGTTTCCGCAGATGTTTCGCTCACCGTTGAGGGCGGTCAGCACCGCCGCTGGATGCCGCACGGCACCAGCCACCACCTGGGCCTGGACGTGCACGACTGCGCACAGGCTAAGGCTGAGCTGTACATGTGGGCTGAGCTGGAGCCGGGCATGGTCTTCACCATCGAGCCGGCACTGTACTTCAAGGACGAGGACCTCTCCGTTCCCGAGGAGTACCGCGGCATCGGCATCCGTCTGGAGGACGACGTGCTCTGCACCGAGGACGGCAACGTGAACCTCTCCGCAGCACTGCCCCGCACCGTCGAGGAGATTGAGGAGTGGATGGCTAAGCTCTCCAAGGAGGCGTAACCATTCCCGCCAGGCTGTACCGGCTAGTACGGTCTGACGACAATGCGTAACGAAAGCCCCTCACCGAGTGATTCGGTGAGGGGCTTTCGCATGTCTTCTAGGTTGCTTCTCTGCCTGTTTTCCGCCGTTATGGGCGGCTATCGCCGTTGCGGCTTAGGGTTATTTGTGTCAGGGCTATTCGGAGTCCTTGGCGGGCTGGTTCTTATCGTGCAGGCCCTGCGGGCGCGGGGTGGGGCGCTGCGGCTTGGGCTGAATCAGCTTCGCGTATTCTTCCGGGTCGTCCACACGCAGACCGAAACGCTGAGCCGGGCGCTTCTGCGGATTCGGCTTCTGGGCAGTGGTGTTCTGTTCGGTTGCCTGCGCGCTGTTTGCCTGGTCAGTGTTTACCGGCTCCTGGCTAGCAGGCTGAGAAGTCTGAGCGGGCTGAACGGTCTGCGTAGGCTGGGTGGGAGCGGGCATGTTCTGCGCCGCGCTCTGAGCCACCGCATCCTGCGCGGAAGTATCTCGCTCGGGCAGGTTCTGGTTCGGTGCCGGCTGGCTACCCGCCTGTGCACGGTACGAGGGTGCCTTCGGGGCGCCGGTCGGAACCGGGGCGCCGTTCATCGAGACGGTGCTCTGAGCCGCACGAGCCTGCGAAGCTTCCGGGGCTGCCGCCGCACGTGCAGCCGCAACCGCCGCCGAGAAGCGAGGGTGCGCACCCAGCACGCGGCGCGCATCCTGAGCGTACTCCGGCAGAGCGTACATCACGGTACGCGAGGGAATCGCCTCGGTACGCATCGGGTAGCGGCCTCCGTGAGAGCGGCGCAGAACGTACATCTGCCAGAGCACAAACACGGCAACCGACAGCGGCACGTACTTGAGTGCCTCAGAGATAAAAGAGTCACCGGCAAGGGTCATCAGCACCGAAAACACCAGGCCAATCACCGCACCCTGAATCGCCGCAGAAATCAGGGCACGACCGTAACCGGGCTGCACCGGGTACTCCACCTGACGGATACCGTCATTGACCAGGTACAGTGCCGTGACCGGATAATCCTGTTCACTGAGCACGTCAAAGGCGGCGAGCGCATCATCGTGACGAACGAAGGAAGCGATTGCCTCACCGGCGGGTAGGGGCTTGCCCTGAGCCTGCGCCAGGCGCGACGCCAAGTACGAAGAAGGCGGGGTCGAGGGAATATTCGGCAGGTTAGAAGTCATGGCTCCTATTCTACCGCCCGGCAAAAACCGGGAGGGGTGAGCCGGTCAGTGCTCTCCCCCGGCGTAGAGCTCCGCATCAAGCCCACTACCAAGCCCCGCATTAAGCCCAGCGTAGAAAGAATGTAGAGGGCACGTACACGCAGCATCAACCGGGCGTAAGAACACCTGTTCAATTCGGCTTCTCAAAGTGCGAATCCCCGCGGTGGAGCGTACCCTAGAGAGGTGAGCAATTCGAAGTTCAGCACCCCCAGCAAGATTTACATTGCCCGCCTTTTGGGCCTCGACGTTTTTGACCCCTTCGGTGACCGCCTCGGCCGTCTCCGAGACGTCGTCGTGCTCAAACGCGGCCTTGGCGCGTCCATTGCGGGCGCCCGCCCCGCCAAGGGCACCGAACCTATTGTTGTCGGCATCATCGTTGAGGTGCTCGGCAAGAAACGCGTATTCATGCCCATGACCCGTGTGCGAAGTATCGACGCTTCACAGATCATTTCAACCGGCCTGGTGAACCTGCGCCGCTTCGAACAGCGCAACTCTGAGACTCTCATCGTGGGTGAGCTCTTTGACCGCCGCGTGCGCCTGCTCGACGGCAGCGGCGACGCCGTCATTGAGGACGTCGCCATTGAGCAGCGCCGCAACGGCGACTGGGGCGTGACCGAGCTGTTCGTTTCCCGCGTCAGCTCCGCCTCCAGCACGTGGCGCCGCCGCTCCAAGGAGACCCTCATCGTCGACTGGGACGAGGCGGTGCTCTCCACCGACGTGGAACCGCAGGCGGCAACCGCGTTCGTGGCGAACCACGAGAACTCCAAGCCCGCCGACCTTGCGGATGCTATCCACGAGATGAGCGATAAGCGCATGGTCGAAATCGCAGCCGAACTGCAGGATGAACGCCTCGCGGACGTTCTGCAGGAGCTGCCCGCCGAGGACCAGGTGCAGATTCTGTCGCACCTGGACGACGAGCGCGCCGCGCAGGTCCTCGAAGAGATGGAACCGGACGACGCCGCCGACCTGCTCATCGAACTGGACGACACCCAGCGTGAAAAGCTGCTCGAGCTCATGGAACCCGACGAAGCAGACGACGTGCGTCGACTGCTCGAATACGACGAGGGTACCGCCGGTTCGCTCATGAACCCGGTGCCGATTATTCTCTCCCCCGAGGCGACCGTCGCGGAGGCGCTCGCGCACATCCGCGCCGAGGAGATCCCTCCGGCGATGGCGGCTGCCGTCATGGTGACCCGCCCGCCCCTGGAAACGCCGACCGGCAAGTACCTGGGCCTGGTGCACATGCAGAAACTGCTGCGTGTGCCGCCGAGCGAGCCGATTGGTCACATCCTCGATACCGATACTGAGCCTGTCTCTGACCAGGCAAGTTTGGAAGAGCTGGCACGCGTGCTGGCGACCTATGACCTGACCATCGTTCCCATTGTGAACGAATCGCACCGCCTAGTAGGCGCAGTGACCATCGACGACGTGCTCGATGCGCTCCTGCCCGAAGACTGGCGCACTTACGATGATGGAACTCCCGTACGAAAGGTAGGACGACGCTTTGCCTGAATCGAACCGCCGCGACGCAAACCGTACCGAAGAGAACCCCCGCATCGATAAGGCGCGCATCCTCAAGGACCGCCTGGAGAAGAAGTACGCTGAACGCAACCGCGAGCGCGGCGACTCCCGCCCGCAGCGTAGCGACTCTCAGCTGAGCACCCCCGGCACCCGCAAGCCGAAGCTGTTCGCAAGCCCCAACCCGGACGCTTTCGGCCGCATGACCGAGGGTTTCGCACGCTACATGGGTACCCCGCAGTTTTTGATGTGGATGACCATTTTCTGTGGTGTGTGGCTTGCCTGGAACTCCCTGGCACCGGAGGAGATGCAGTTTGACCCGCGTAGCCTGAACTTCACCCTGCTGACCCTGATGCTGTCCCTGCAGGCTTCTTACGCTGCTCCCCTGCTACTGTTGGCGCAGAACCGTCAGGATGACCGCGACCGCGTGGTGGCATCCGAGGACCGTAAGCGTGACCAGCAGAACCTGGAGGAGACCCAGTACCTGACCCGCGAGATTGCTTCGCTGCGTATTGCTCTGCGTGAGGTCGCGACCCGTGACTTCGTCCGTAGCGAGCTGCGTGACATTCTTGAGGAACTGCAGAACATTGCGCAGGAGCAGGAGCGTCACGCCGAGCAGTTGCAAGACATCAGTGAGGACATTGAGGACCTGGAGGAGGCTATCGACGATATCGATATCTCCGAGGGCGAGGAAAAGGACGCTGAGGAGCAGGGCGCTGAGGGCAAGAGCTCTGAGGGCACCGAGAACGGTACCGAGAAGTCTTCTGACAAGGCTGAACGCTCTGCGAAGGACTCCCCACAGGATTCCCACCGAGGCGATTTGAGCCAGCCTCAGAGCCGCGAATCCCAGCAGGCACAGCAGCAGGCAGAGCGCACCCGTGAGGGAGGCGCCCGTGACCGCTAATTCGCCCCTGCAGGATGCGCTCTACGCGGCACTCGCCCGCGTCGAGGATCCTGAACTGCGCCGCCCCATTACGGAGCTGGGCATGGTGGAGACTGCGCTCGTGCATCCTGAACTGGATGAGCGCGGTGAGCCGATTCCCTGCCGCCACTGGGCTGAGGTCACGGTGCTACTCACCATTGAGGGTTGCCCGCTGAAGAACACCATCGAGCAGCAGGTTCGTGACGCCGCCGCCACCGTTGAGGGTATTGAGCGTGTGCAGCTGCAGGTGGGTGCGATGAACCCGCAGCAGCGTTCTGCCCTGCGTTCGATGCTCAAGCCGGAGCGTTCCAACCCGTTTACCGCGCCCGGTTCGCTGACCCGCGTGTTCGGTGTGGTGTCCGGTAAGGGTGGCGTGGGTAAGTCCTCCATGACCGCGAATCTTGCCGCCGCGTTCGCTTCGCGCGGGCTTGCGGTGGGCATTATTGACGCGGATGTGCACGGCTTCTCCATTCCGGGTCTGCTGGGTATTACCGACGCCCCGACCCGCCTGGATGACCTGATTCTTCCGCCGACCGTGGACGTTCCCACCCCCGCCCAGCGTTGGGGTGAGCAGAAGGTCAGCGGCGGCTTTATTCGCGTGATTTCTATCGGCATGTTCCTCAAGGGCAACGAGCCGGTGGCGTGGCGCGGCCCCATGTTGCACCGTGCCCTGGAGCAGTTCATCATGGACGTTCACTTCGGCGCCCTGGACGTGCTGCTGCTCGATTTGCCGCCCGGCACCGGCGATATTGCCATCTCCATGGCTCAGCTGTTGCCGAATGCGGAGCTGGTGCTCATTTCCACCCCG
The DNA here is from genome assembly GCF_001836735.1 of Rothia sp. HMSC061D12. Classification (NCBI taxonomy): domain Bacteria; kingdom Bacillati; phylum Actinomycetota; class Actinomycetes; order Micrococcales; family Micrococcaceae; genus Rothia; species Rothia sp. HMSC061D12. Next base: position 1,012,897 of record NZ_KV830305.1, read on the forward strand.
CAGCACGCCGCGGTGGATGTGGCGGAACGTGCCGGCACCCTGAGCTTGCAGACCGGTCAGAAGGTCGTGGGCGTGGTGGAGAACATGGCTGCCATGACCCTGCCGGACGGTACCGTGCTCGACATGTTCGGTTCTGGCGGCGGTCAGGTGCTCGCTGAGCGTCTTTCGGAGGCGCTCTCCTACCCGGTACCGCTGCTCGGTTCCGTCCCGCTGGATGTGAACCTGCGTACCGGCGGCGACGAGGGCATGCCCGTCGTCTGGGGCCACCCGAGCTCCCCCACCGCCGAAGAGATTCAGTCCATCGCCTCACAGCTGTTGCAGTCGGGCGAGTCGCGGGCGGGTCAGAGCCTGCCGCTCTTCGTTTAGAGATCTAGCCGTCTAGAGATGTAGCCGTCTAGGCCCAAGCGTCTAGAAGCTGACGGCCAAAAGCTGATACAGAAAGAACCCCGCACCATCACGGTGCGGGGTTCTTTCATTTCAAAATCTTAGGTGGCGTCCACGTCGAAGGGGGCGTATGCGCCTCGCGGAAGAGCACGGCTCTCCGACTTTTCCTTCTCCTTCAGCAATGCCTCTTCACGTTCCTTCGCCTCACGCTCACGCTCGGCGTCATCCTCAGCGAACGCCTGCTTCACAATCACGCGCGGATCGTACTGGCGGGGGTCGTACTGGCGCCAGTTAATATCTTCCAGACCCGTCTCGCCCAGGGCTTCCTTGAAGTCATCCTTCGCGTCGAACGCCATGCGGCGCACTGTCTTGACGAATTCACGGATCTGTCGGGCGTATTCGGGCATGCGTTCGGGGCCAATCACCACAAACGTGATGATGGCCAAAATAATCAACTCGGTGCCACTAATACCAAACACAGAATATAGATTATCAGTTCCGAGCCAGCACCGCCGAACCCGCGGCGCTTTCTGGACGTGTCTTTAAGCTCTGGACAAGCAGAAGGCGTACGCTACCGCGCTACGGAGGGGCATTGCGCCCACGGCTAAGAACGCAAAAGACCGCCGGCAGCGCACCGGCGGTCTCAAACATCCGTTGAATAGATTCAGCGGTTTACGGCGGATAATCTCCACCGCCGGGTAGCTGCTTCCAATGCCACAGCCAGCCAACCCAGCCCCACTGCGCACACGCACCCGCCACCAGCAACGCCCAACGATACGCCCGCGAACGGCTCGCCGCCGCCGCCACAATCACCAGCGGAAACAACGGCAACAACAGGCGGAACGTCGACGACTGCGGATTCAAAAACAGAATCAAATACGCAAAATAGCTCAGGCACCACAGGTTCAGCGGAGCCGCCAAAACCCTACGCGCCAGAGGGCTCAAACACAGGGCAATAAAGCCCAAAATCAGCAGGGCCAGCAGCACCGGAGCCGCATACCCAAAGTACAGGTACCCTTGCGAAAGCCACGGCTGAATCGGCGCCAAATGGGTACCGCGCCACGCCGTCTCCGTGGCGGTGTACGCATCCACACGGCCCGTAGCCCACCACGCAATCGCAGGCCACACCAGCGCACACGCACACACCACCAAGGCGCTCACCAGCTGCCCCAGATGGCGCACAAACGCCGCGCCAATACCGGACTGGCGGCTCGAACGCACCCAGCACGCAAACCACCACAAGCCAGCAGCCGCACCCAGGGGCACACCCACCGGGCGGGACAGGCATGCCAACGCCGCCACAGGAACCAGCAGACCGTAGCGTCCCTGCACCAGGCACAACAGCGCACCGGCAATGAACACCAGGTTCAGCGACTCCGCATACGGCACCTGAAGCACCGGCGCCACCGGCAAGAACGACACCAATGCCACAGCCCACATAGACAGGGCAGAAGGCGACTCCTCACTTGTGAAACCTGTCGCCTTCAACGACGCCTCAAACAGCAGGTAAATCACCCACGCCGCCGCAAAACCAGCAAGCAGAGCAACCGTCGCCGCCACCGGGTAGTACCCGATGCCCGTCGCATGGCTAATAGCACCGGAAAGCTGCGGGAAAATCGGGTAAAAAGCCCACTGATTCTGCTGAACCACACCCGCCGCATTCACCGGCAGCTCACTCGGGTAACCCTGTACCGCAATCTGCTCATACCAGCCGGCATCCCAGATGCTAATGAACGACAGGTAGTCCAGGTGCTGACCCCACGGGCTGCGCAGCTGCTGCTGGCCGACCACGGCAAACACGATGAAACCCCACACGCGGGACAGACCGTAAATCAGCAGTACCGACAGCCACGCGGGCAGGGCACACAGACGCTCCCCCACCCGGTGCAGGCGCTCACCGGCGGCGGTGTACGCCCAGGTCAGAAGCTCATCAAAAGACTCGCTCCGTTCCTCGCCGGAGGCGGGGGTGGCGGCACCCTGCGCGGGAGAATACGCGGGGGAAGCACTATTACGTTCAGGCGAAACACTCACGGGCGTTAGTTCCCCTCAGCCTGCGGGCTCTTCCGCTTCTCCACAAAGTCATGCGCGCTCAAGGTGCTCTCCGCATCATCAGACAGGGGAACCGCACCGCGGCGAACCGGCTCAGCGGCAACCGCGTTAGCATCAGCAGATTCTGCGGTCGAAGCAGCAGACTCAGCGGCGGGTGCGTTCTCGTGTGTCTTGTCCTCTTCGGGTGCACCGACGAGAGGAGCGATAAAGCCGAAATCCTCCACACGGTCAAAGGTGCCCAGACCGTCACGGCCCACACCGCTGAAGAACGCGGCACCAGGCACGGCACGCTCACCACCGAGCGCCACAACGGAGAGCACCGCAATGCCCGAAATCAGCAGGGCAAGCAGAATCAGAAGAAAGTTCATGTCAATCTCATATCATGCAGGACCGTCAACCCCTGACGGTCACCTAAATTCAAATAGTAGCGCCAGCACCGGCAGAATCAGCACCAACAGAGTTAGCGCCGCGACTAGTCCTCGTCACGGTCGCTGAGCAGCCAGGCACGCAAATCCGCGTGGCAGCGGGTCAGCTGGCTAAAGCTCACGTGCTCGTTATCGGTGTGAGCCAGCAGGGCGTCACCGGGGCCGAAGTTCACCGCGGGAATACCGATCTCGCTCAGGCGCGCCACGTCCGTCCACCCGTACTTCGGCTGAGGCTCCTGCCCCACCGCCTCAATCAGGGAAGCCGCCAGCGGGGTGTCCAGGCCGGGGCGTGCCGCCGGGGAAAGATCCACAAAGTCCAGCTCATAACCGGCGAAGACCTCACGCACGTGGGCGACCGCCTCATCCAGTGTCTTGTCCGGGGCGAACCGGTAGTTCACGTGCATTGCCGCCGCGTCAGGAATCACGTTACCGGCAACGCCGCCAGAAATCTGCACCGCGTTCAGGCCCTCACGATAGTCCAGGCCCTCCACCGCGATAGTCTTCGGTTCGTAGGAGGCGAGCGCCGCCAACGCCGGTGCCAGTGCGTGAATTGCGTTCTCGCCGCGCCATGCACGTCCCGAGTGGGCGGCAAGGCCGCGGGTGCGCACGAAGAAACGCATGGTGCCGTTGCAGCCGCCCTCAATGGTGCCGTTGGTCGGTTCAAGCAGCACACCGAAGTCTGCGTCAGTGATGAGCTCGCCGTGGTTGCGGATTAGACGCGCCAGGCCGGAGAGTTCGCTGGCGACCTCTTCGTTGTCGTAGAAGATGTAGGTCAGGTTGTAGTCGGTGTCCTGCGCGGTCAGTTCGGCGGCAAGCTTCAGCTGAACCGCCACGCCGCCCTTCATGTCGGTGGCGCCGCGGCCGTAGAGCACGTACCCGTCCTCTTCTTCACGCACCGTGGACGGCACGGTACCCAGCGAGCCCTCAACGGTGGGCAGGGGCACGGTGTCCAGGTGACCGGCAAGAATAATGCGGGTGCGTTCCCCCTCAACGCCGGGTAGCGGCGGGAACTCGGTGCGGGCGATAATGGCGTCCCCGTCACGGGTCAGGTGCAGGTGCGGGCAGAACGACAGCGCCATGTGCACGGCGTCAGCAATTGGCTGCTCATTGCCGGAAACCGACTCGTAATCCAGCAGGGCACGCGTCAGCTCGGGCATGGACACGTCCAAGTTCAGGGGCGGCTGCGGTACAGGGTGACGCTCAGAAATATTCGGGGAAACGCTCATCCTTCCACCTTACAGGTTCCCCGGTACACACACCCGCGCCCACAACGCCCATATCGAGCATATGAGACGGTCTTGAAGGGGCTCTCACCCCCAAAACTATAATGGGAGGCATGTCTGAAAACACTCCCCGTTACGCCTCCGGCGTCGCACTGGTCAATGTTGTTGTCTCTGGCGAGCACGCCGGCACCGTCCTGGATGCCTGGTTCCCCGCTCCCTCCCTCACCCAGACCCCCGACCTGTCCATCGCGGACGAGCTGGAGGAACTGGCCGCCGAGCACCCGGCGCGCAATGCCCGCACCGAGGTGCGTACCGCATCCATCAACCTGGATGAGGCACCCGAAGACGCGGTCGACGCGTACCTGCGTCTGCACCTGCTCTCCCACACTCTGGTTCGCCCCAACGAGCTGAACCTGGACGGCCTGTTCGGCACCCTGGCGAATGTTGCGTGGACCAACCACGGCCCGGTGCTTGCCGCCGAGTTCCAGAAGCTGGCGATTGGTCTGCGCAAGCTGGGCCACCTGAACGTGAGCCACATTGATAAGTTCCCGCGCCTGGTGGATTACGTGGTTCCCGCCGGCGTGCGCATTGGTGACGGTGATCGCCTGCGCCTGGGTGCGCACCTGGCGTCCGGCACGACCGTGATGCACGAGGGCTTCGTGAACTTCAACGCCGGTACCCTGGGCACCTCCATGGTTGAGGGTCGTATTTCTCAGGGCGTTGTGGTGGGCGACGGCTCGGATGTGGGTGGCGGCGCCTCCACGATGGGTACCCTCTCCGGTGGCGGCACTCAGCGCGTGTCCATTGGTGAGCGTTCTCTGCTGGGTGCGGAGTCCGGTATCGGTATTGCCCTGGGTGATGACTGCGTGGTTGAGGCTGGCCTGTACGTGACCGCCGGTTCGCGCGTGAGTGTTCTGCTACCCGGTCAGGAGGCGCGCGTGGTGAAGGCTGCGGAGCTGTCCGGCGTGTCGAACCTGCTGTTCCGCCGCAATTCGATCAGCGGCGCGATTGAGGTTCTGCCGCGTGCAAAGAACACCGTGGAGCTGAACGAGGCGCTGCACCTGAACTAGTCTGTGCACTAGTGCTGGTTGTCTTTGCAATCTTTTGGGGTCGGGATGTGTGAAGCATCCCGGCCCCTTTTCTGTGCCCTGTGTTCCTTCTTCTGCCGCTTTCACAGGCTGGGCGCGAATCCGTGGCGGCTACGATGACCGTTTTCAGGGCGGGCGGCTCGGGCTTTCGCTAGGCTGGTAGTACCGGGTACAGCGCACCCGCCATGACTGACCGCTTATACAGTTCAGAGAGGAATTCAGATGCCCGAATCGACTAAGTCAGAGTCGACGATGAGCGAAACCTACCGGCACTTTACGCGTCTCTTCCCCTACCCGCACGAGCGTATTCCAATGGGCGCTTCGGCTGCTGATGCCATGGCTCGTTACGATGAGCTGTCTAAGCTGGGGCGCGCGCAGGGGTTCGTCCCTTTCTTCCTGAACCTGAACGATACGGTGCTTGAAAGCATGGTTATCGCGGTGTCCCTTGAGCACGACATCATTGACGATGTTGAGACGCTAACCCCCGAGCAGGTGAGCGCCTACACTCGTGCCATCCTGCAGCGTTACCGTACCGCCCGGGGCGGCGCCTCCGCCGAAGAGTACGGCAGCGCAGTCATTGCCCAGCAGCTGCGCAAGGTTACCGGTGACGGCGAAGATACTCACGAGGACGCCCCTGACGAGTTCGACCTCAACAAGCTTGTTGACGAGTTTATGAGCTCCGATTTTCTGCCCGATGAGGAGCCCGAAGATGACGCCCCGACTCTTTCCGCTCTGCTCTGCTACGAGCTTGCGGATGAGGAGGAGAAAGGCGAGATGCTCCTGCTGCAGATTCCGACCGATGACCCCGCCGATATTCCCGCGTACCTGCCCTTTGGCGGCTGGAATGACTGCCCGGACGCTGAAACGCAGCTGGCGTTCACCCACTATTGGCGTGAAAAGTACGGTGCCATCCCGGCGGCTCTTGACGGTGCTGACTGCCTAGAATTTCTGGTGGAACGCCCCGTCACCGACCCGGTCGAGGCGAAGAATCTGGCGGTCGAGCAATTCGCATTTTGTTCCGATCTTCCGTTCCAGGTGTTTGAAGATATTGAGCAGCTGACGGAGTTTATTCACCAGAGCCGCCAGTGGTATTTCTGGTGGGATTAGAAGTCGGATCAGAAATCAGCTGATACGCGGATTCAGGCGCTGGGCAAAAGCGAGTGGCGACACACCTCAATAACGCCTCCCACGTGCTCACACCAGAGTGCACAAGCGCACAGTGTCCGAAGGTACTTACACCTCGTGCACAGCTGTACCATTAGATACAGCTCAACAGCTTTTGTCCCCCATCCGGAGCACTTTTTCCGGATATATAAAGCCCGAAAGGACATCATGAAGGTACTCGTTACCGGCGGCGCCGGCTACATCGGCTCCCACACTGTACTTGAACTGCTCAAGGCAGGCCACGACGTCGTCGTCATGGATAACCTCGCGAACTCTTCCGAGGAGTCCCTCAAGCGCGTCGCTGAACTCGCTGGCCGCGCCCCCGAGTTCCACAAGGTTGATCTGCTCGACCTCGAAGGTATGAAGGCTCTCTTCAAGCAGGTTCGCCCCGACGCTGTGATTCACTTTGCGGGCCTGAAGGCTGTGGGCGAGTCCGCTGAGAAGCCGCTGTGGTACTACCAGACCAACGTGGCTGGCACCCTGAACCTGCTGTACGCAATGGACGAGGCTGACTGCCACTCCATCGTGTTCTCCTCCTCCGCTACCGTGTACGGTGAGCCCGAGTCCATGCCTCTGATCGAGAAGATGAACATGGATGCGCAGTCCTGCTACGGCCGCACCAAGGAGCACATTGAGGACATGCTGGTTGACCTGGCTGCTTCCGATCCCAAGTGGAACATTGCTCTGCTGCGTTACTTCAACCCCGTTGGTGCGCACGAGTCCGGCCGTATCGGTGAGGACCCGGCGGGTATCCCGAACAACCTGGTGCCCTTCATCGCGCAGGTTGCTGTGGGTCGCCGCGAGCACCTGAACGTCTTCGGTAACGACTACCCGACCGTTGACGGTACCGGCGTGCGCGACTACATCCACGTGGTTGACCTGGCTGACGGCCACCTGAAGGCGCTGAACTACATTACTGAGCACGGCGGCCTGCACACCTGGAACCTGGGTACCGGTAACGGCTACTCGGTTCTGCAGGTTCTGCACGCGTTCGAGGAGGCGTGCGGTAAGGAGCTGCCGTACAAGATTGTGGATCGTCGCCCCGGTGACGTTGCGGTCTCTTACGCTGATCCTTCCTCTGCTCTGGCGGATCTGGGTTGGAGCGCTAGCCGCGACATTAAGACCATGGTTCGCGACCACTGGAACTGGCAGAAGAACAACCCCAACGGTTACGAAGCCTAAGCTGTTTTAGCCCCTTGTGAGGGGTGTTGAAAAGTGCCCGATAGGTGTTTATCTCACCTATCGGGCACTTTTTTTGCACTTTTTTCGAAATTTTTACCAAGTCGTGACTACCTCCCCAAAGGCGTTTGACACCTCGTGAGTGCGTAGAGAAAGGGAAGAATATATTCCCTAGTCAGAGCCTTTTGTGAAGATGGGGTGTTTTTTACCCATATTTTTACGTCAAAAATACTATAACTATGCATTCATGCTTAAAAATTCACATTGCTTACCCAGTAAAGTGAATATTTTGCAGACAGGAAACCGTCTGAGGCGTAAGCTGAAAACTCAGCATACAGACAACCCGCATCATAGACGCACCTCACGTGAAAGGGTTCAAAATGTCCGCACAGGCAGCTCCCGAAGCGCAGAAAAACCTCATCGAAATCGCCAACGTCAACAAGTACTACGGCACCAACCACGTTCTGAAGAACATCAATCTTTCCGTGGGAAAAGGTGAGGTCGTCGTCCTCCTCGGCCCCTCCGGTTCCGGCAAATCCACCCTCTGCCGAACCATCAACCGCCTCGAAACTATCACCAGCGGATCCATCACCATTGACGGACAAGAACTACCCGAAGAAGGCCGCGCACTCGCCAAGCTCCGCGCCGAAGTCGGCATGGTTTTCCAGTCCTACAACCTCTTCGCGCACAAGAACATCCTCGATAACGTAACCCTTGGGCCCCGCCGAATCCGCAAAATGTCCAAGTCAGAGGCAGAAGCAGAAGCCATGAACCTGCTCGCGAAGGTCGGTGTGGATTCCCAGGTGCACAAGATGCCCGCAGAGCTTTCCGGCGGTCAGCAGCAGCGCGTCGCCATCGCCCGTGCACTCGCCATGAAGCCCAAGGTCATGCTCTTCGACGAACCCACCAGCGCGCTCGACCCCGAAATGGTCAACGAGGTGCTCGACACCATGGTCTCCCTCGCGAGGGAAGGCATGACCATGATCGTGGTGACCCACGAGATGGGTTTTGCCCGCAAGGCGGCAGACCGCATCGTCTTCCTTGCCGACGGCGAGATCATCGAAGAGGCGCACCCGGACGAGTTCTTCACCAACCCGAAGAGCGAGCGCGCCAAGGACTTCCTCTCCAAGATCATCAACCACTAAAGCAGAGGGACCGACATGCAAAAATATTCACGTAGGCTCGCGGCACTCGCCGCAGCAGCATCCCTCGCTCTGACCGGCGTCCTCGCCGGATGCTCCAGCGCAGACAGCGACCACAAGATCCGCATCGGCATCAAAGTAGACCAGCCCGGCCTCGGTTACCAGGACGGCAACACCTACACCGGCTTCGACGTGGAGGTGGCACGCTACGTCGCCGGTAAGCTCGGCTACTCCGAAGAGCAGATTGAGTTCGTCGAATCCCCCGCCGCTAACCGCGAAAACATGCTCAACACCGGTCAGGTAGACATGATTTTTGCGACCTACTCCATCTCTGAAAGCCGCAAGAAGACCGTGGACTTCGCCGGCCCCTACTACACGGCTGGTCAGGACCTGCTCGTGCGTGCCGATAACACCGATATTCACGGCCCGGACGACCTCAACGGCAAGAACCTCTGCTCCGTCACCGGCTCCACCAGCGCCCAGAAGGTGCAGGACAAGTTCGCCAAGAACGTGAACCTGGTCAAGCAGAACAGCTACTCCGACTGCGTGGTCGCCCTCAACGGCGGCGTGGTGGACGCCGTCACCACCGACGACATTACCCTCGCCGGTCTGGCAGCCACCAAAGCGAACAAGGGCAAGCTGAAAGTGGTCGGCTCCCCCTTCACGACCGAACGCTACGGCGTGGGTCTGCCCAAGGGCACTGACAAGTGCGAAGCCGTGAACAACGCCATCAACGAGATGGTTGCCGACGGTACCTGGGAGAAGCTCATCACCAAGTACACCGAAGGCACCGGCTACCACTACAACACCGAAACCAACCCGCCGCACCTGGGCACCTCCTGCGCCTAGGCCTCTAGAGAGGTTCACGAATGTCATTCTTTGACCAACTCGGCACCCTCCTGTCCAAGTACGATGTGGTTGGCGCCTTCATGACCAATATTCAGCTGACCTTCTGGGCGGCTCTTGGCTCGTTCGTTCTCGGTACTGTGCTGGCGCTCATGCGCATCAGCCCCGTCCCGTCCCTGCGCTGGGTGGGCACCGCCTATGTGCATACTGTCCGTAATACTCCGCTCACCATCATGATGACTTTCGCCATTTTGGGTGTGTGGACGCAGTTCCAGCTCTCCTTCTCGCACGATTTCGACACGAACTTCTTCGTGTACGCGGTCATTGCCCTGTCGATTTACCATTCGGCGTTTATCTGCGAGGCGATCCGTTCGGGTGTGAACACCGTGCCGAAGGGTCAGGCTGAGGCGGCACGCGCTATCGGTCTGGGTTTCTTCGACACCGCCCGCCTGGTGATTTTCCCTCAGGCTCTACGCGGCGCCATTACCCCGCTCGGCAATACTCTGATTGCGTTGACGAAGAACAGCACTGTCGCCTCGGTCGCGTCGGTGGCGGAGGCCTCCGGGCTGATGAAATCCATGATTGAGTTCGACGCGAACATGGTGCTTGCTATCTTCATCATGTTTGCGATGGGCTTTGTCATCATTGTTGTTCCCATTGGTGCGTTGACCACCTGGTCATCCCGTAAGCTGGCGGTGAAGCGATGAAAAACCCTTTTATCAGTAATGACACCCGCGCCGCTTCTTCGGTGCTTTTCGACGAGCCGGGTCCTATCGCGCAGCGTCGTATCCGCATCTTCAACATTGCTGCGGTAGTCCTTTTTGCACTATTTGCGGTGTATGTGCTGACCGTGATGGGTCAGAAGGGGCAGCTGGAGGCAGAAAAGTGGACTGACCTGTTCACCGCCCGCGCCTGGAGCTCCTACTACCTGCCGGGCCTTGCCTCGACCCTGTCGGCGGCAGCGGTTTCGGTGGTTACCTCGGTTGCGTTCGGTGTGGTCTTCGGTATTGCTCGACTCTCCCAGTACCGCGTTATCCGCTGGTTCGGCACCGTGGTGGTAGAGTTCTTCCGCGCCGTGCCGGTGCTGATCATGATGATCTTCTTCTGGCTGTTCTTGGGCAAGTACAGCGGCCTTCCGCCGGCTCAGCTGCCCTTCATCGCCGTGGTGATTGGTCTGACCCTGTACAACGGCTCGGTGATTGCTGAGCTACTGCGTTCGGGCGTGAAGCAACTTCCTCGCGGTCAGGGCGAGGCGGGTCTTGCGATTGGTCTGACCCCGACCCAGACGCTGATTCGGATCCTGCTTCCGCAGGCGTTCACCGCGATGATGCCCTCAATGCTCAGCCAGTTCGTTGTGATTCTGAAGGACACCGCCCTCGGTTACATCATCTCCTACCCCGAGCTGCTCGCTTCGGCGCGCCGCATCGGTTCCGGTGACGGCAACGTGCTGCAGACCCTGATTCTGGCGGCGGCACTCTTCGTGACGGTGAACTTCGTGCTGACGGCTGTAGCAACCGGCATTACGGACAGGCTGGCGTCGCGCACCTCCGCAAAGGTGACCCGAAACCTGATTCCGGACGCTCTGGATAACCCGAACCCGCCGACCGTTCAGATGTTCGTTCTGCCCGGCGACCGCAAGTAACCCTTCTCGTTCGGGCTCCTCAGCCAACGATTATCAGCAGATACGGCAAAGCCCCAGCACTCCCCTTTCGGGAGGGTGCGGGGGCTTTCTGCTATGCGGGCTAGTTAGACCCGTCGGGGCTACTTAGCGGCCGATGCCTTCAGACGCTCAGCAGCCTTCGCCACCGCCTCATCAGAAGCGGTCAGGGCAATACGCACGTAGCCTTCGCCGTCCTCGCCGTAGAACACGCCGGGGCCAGCAATAATACCCAGCTCCGCCAGGCGACCAATGGAATCCCAGGTGGGCTCACCGAAAGTGGTCCACAGGTACAGGCCAGCCTCAGAATTCTCAATGCGACCACCGGCGGCGGTAATCGCCTCCTCCAGCACCTCACGGCGGGCACGGTACAGGTCCTTCTGAGCCGCCACGTGCGCCTCATCAGCCAGCGCCACCATCATGGCGGCCTGCACCGGGGCGGGCACAATCATGCCGGCGTGCTTACGGCTATTAATCAGGTTCGGCATCAGCTCGGGGGCGCCGGCAATGAACGCGGCACGGTAACCGGCGAGGTTCGACTGCTTCGACAGCGAGTACACGGCAAACAGGCCGGTGAAGTCGCCGTCACACACGCGAGGATCCAGGATGGACGGCACCGGCTGACCGCCGCGCGCCTCATCCCAGGCACCCCAACCGAGCTCCGCATAGCACTCGTCAGATGCCACCAGGGCACCGATTTCACGCGCCTGCGCCACAACCTCACGCAGCTGCTCCACGGTACGCACCACACCGTTCGGGTTCGCCGGGGAGTTCACCCAAATCAGCTTCACGCGGCTACGGGTATCAGCGTCCAGCTCGTCCAGGCTGTCGGCAGGCACGGACTCGGCGCGGGCAAAGCGGGCACCCATATCGTAGGTGGGGTACGCAACGCGCGGGTACACGACCACATCGCCCGGGCCCAGACCCAGCAGGAACGGCAGCCACGCCACGAGCTCCTTCGAACCGACCGTGGGCATGATCGCCTCCGGACTCAGACCAGTCACACCGCGGCGGCGCGCAAACCACTCGGCAATAGCCTCACGCAGGGCGGGGGTGCCGTGGGTGGTCGGGTAGCCGGGTGCGTCGGAGGCAGCCGCCAGCGCCTCACGAATGTTCTGCGGGGTCGGGTCGACCGGGGTGCCGATGGACAGGTCCACCGGACCGTCCGGGTGGGCGGCCGCGGTTGCGCGGTAGGGGGCGAGCGCCTCCCAGGGGTATTCGGGCAGGTTCAGGCCGTAAGTCATTGTGTCACCTGGTTGCTTGGGAATAGTTTTTGTCATTTTAGTCTAGCGTCCGTGCGCTGGCGTGCCTACAGCAAGAGCCTCCATTCCAGCGCCTAGACGGTGCGTGGGCACCGAGTGCTGTGATGGAGGCTCTTGGCACCCGTTAGCGGGTGCGGTCAGTCTATGCGGTTGTCGCTATTATTCGCCGCAGGGATTACTCGCCACGAGGGGGCAGCGCCGCGATGAAGGGCACATCCTTGCCGGTGGGGCCGAGCTTTGCTGCGCCACCGGGGGAACCCAGGTCGTCGAAGAAGTCTGCGTTGGCGCTGACGTATTCGGTCCACTCTTCGGGGACGTCGTCTTCGTAGTAGATTGCTTCTACGGGGCAGACGGGCTCGCAGGCGCCGCAGTCCACGCACTCATCCGGGTGGATGTACAGGGTGCGTTCGCCTTCGTAGATGCAGTCGACGGGGCATTCTTCAACGCATGCGCGGTCTTTGACATCCACGCAGGGAAGCGCGATTACGTAGGTCATTGGTGTGCCTTTCTAGAAGCTGTTCGCCCCGTGCCCGCCGTTCTGCGGGTCGTCTGCTGCAGGGCAAAATCTACAGAGTAAACCGCCGAGTGGTTGGTACCCGGCGGGGAAGTCTGTGTATAGTCTATCGCGCGCTGACTGTTTAACAGTATTTTCGTGGCGTAGCATACAGCGAACGTTTGGCTTTGCAGGGGTATTTTTTAGGCTAGCCTGCCCTGGTATTTTTTTGCGTTATAGCTAGTCGGTACGCTTTTAAAAATACCTTGAGCAAAAAATGAAATCTTCATCACATTAAATTTTTGATGAAGTCAATACTTTTTCCCACGCATGAAATTCATCGAATAACGCATAAATTTTCTTCCCTATTTTCCGCTATCCGGCGGGTACAGAAGATAGCAGCGGTGCAGCACCAAATCAGCAGGAGGGGCGCCCCGGCTAACCGGAACGCCCCTCCCCCACGTTATAACTGAGCAGTAACCTTCAGACTACTTCTTAGCGCGCGCACGCTGATGCGCCGCACGCGGCGAGAAATACTGCGCGTCCTTCACACGAGCGCGCGTGTACACGAGCATGCCCAGCATCGCCGCAACCGGGGCACCAAACCACCACAGGGCACCGTAGAAGCCAATCGCCGAATGGCCCGGGTTCACCAAAACAAACGGCGAATCGGGGCGACCGTAACCGAGCACGTACACGGTCACGAACACTGCAACAGCCACGACCGCCGCCGCGTAGCCACGACGCAGCGACAGGGCGCACCACAGGGCGGTAAAGAAAACCGTCAGGTACGCCACCAGCAAGCCGAGGGGCAGGGCGGTATCCCCCGCATACACGACCCAAGCGTGGTAAATCGACCCGGCAATACCGGCAAAAATACCCAGAATCGAGCCGGTCAGAATACCCGCAACCAGGCCAGCCTCCTGCGGCTTCGGGTGCACGGTCGCGGTCGGGTCACCGTCGAGCACACGGAAAGTCTCCACGGCAGAAATCTTCTGCGGCACCTTATTCGAGTACTCAAAAGTCTTCTCGTCCACCACCGTAATCTGGGTGCGGTGCGCCTCCATTGCCTTGCGCTTGGCGGTGCCGTCACCATAAATAGCAGCCTGCAGACGCTGATCCGCCGCGTCGAATTCGCCCTCAATACCCCAGGTAAGAATCGGGCGGTCCTCGTCATCTTCAAGGATCTGCAGGGCACGGTGCACGATCTCGTACACGCGCACGTGGTCGGGGTGGCCGTAACCGCCGTCCGAATCGTAGGTGACCAGAACATCCGGGGTGAGGGCGCGGATAGCGGCGACCAGCGCCTGAGCCTGCGGTTCCAGCGGCTGCGCGGTCAACGAATCCTCCGCCGCCACCGGGTTAGCGACGGGCTTACCCTCCGGGCCCCACGCCATGCCGGAGTCACGGTACAGCGGCAGCGCGCCCTCCGCAACGGCGGGTTCCTGCCCCAGGAAGAACTGCTTCTTCACGCCCAGCGCTTTGATAGCGCCGGCAAGCTCACCGGTACGGTACTCGCCCAGCGCCTCACCGTTATCGCGGCAACCGGGCTTACCAACCTCCAGGTGGTGCAGTTCCTCGGGGATGACCTCGCCCAGCTCACCGCGGGTAGCGGTCAGCAGGTACACCTCCGCGCCCTTCTGCGCGTAGTACGCCATGGTTGCGCCGGTTGAGGAGGTCTCATCATCCGGGTGTGCATGCACAAACAGGATGCGCGCCTTCTTCGCATCGTAATTATTCGGCAGCAGGTCACGGCGCGAGCCGGGGGCGATGCGCTCACCCTGCGTGGGGTAGCTGGGGGTCGAAGAATCAGGCTGAGTGTTCTCGGAATCAGACACAGGCTTTCCCTCTCATACGCAGGGTCGGGCTTTTCGGACAGTCAACAGCGCCGTGCGGGGTGGCGGGTAGGTGCCACCGCCTCGGGCGCATTATTTTATCTTACACACTCACCCGCACGGTGCGGGGCGTTCAGGCTTTTCGGAGGCGGTTTTAGGCAGAAAGCAAAAGCACACTCCCTCCCCTACCCCACCGATATTTCCCGAAGACGTTCGAGGGTTAAATAGAACCGCCGCCACCTTCCATACAGAAGGTAGCGGCGGCTCTATGCGACAGTTACAACCACTAGGAAGTAACTTCGGCAGTATTAGTCGTTCGCACGTGCGCGGCGGCGGAACTCGCGGACACGCTCGTTGGAATCCAGGATGACCTTACGGATACGAATCGCCTCGGGGGTCACCTCAACGCACTCGTCTTCACGAGCGAACTCGAGGCACTCTTCCAGGGTCAGCTTCTTCGGCGGGGTCAGGTTTTCGAAGTTGTCCGCGGTCGAAGAACGCATGTTGGTCAGCTTCTTTTCCTTGGTGATGTTAACTTCCATGTCGTCTGCACGGGAGTTCATACCAACGATCATGCCCTCGTACACCTCGGAGGTGGGCTCCACGAAGAAGGTGCCGCGCTCCTGCAGGTTAATCATCGCGTAGGGGGTCACCACGCCGGCACGGTCAGCAATCAGCGAACCGTTGGTGCGGTACTCAATGTCGCCAGCCCAGGGCTCGTGCTCAATCGAGTAGGAGGAAGAAATACCGGCACCGCGGGTCTCAGTCAGGAACTGGGTACGGAAACCAATCAGACCACGTGCGGGAACAGCGAACTCCATGCGGACCCAACCGGTACCGTGGTTCGCCATGTTCTCCATGCGGCCCTTACGTGCAGCCATCAGCTGGGTAACAGCACCCAGGTACTCCTCGGGCACGTCAATGATCATGTGCTCCATGGGCTCGTAGACCTTGCCGTCGATGGTCTTGGTAACCACCTGGGGCTTACCCACGGTCAGCTCGAAGCCCTCACGGCGCATCTGCTCCACGAGGATAGCCAGGGCGAGCTCGCCACGGCCCTGAACTTCCCATGCGTCCGGACGCTGGGTGGGCAGAACCTTGATGGACACGTTACCGATGAGCTCGCGGTCCAGGCGGTCCTTCACCTGACGTGCGGTGACCTTTGCGCCCTTGACGCGGCCAGCCAGCGGGGAGGTGTTAATACCGATGGTCATGGAGATCGCGGGGTCGTCCACCTTGATCAGCGGCAGGGGCTTGGGGTTCTCAGCGTCGGTTAGGGTTTCACCAATGGTGATGTCCTCGATACCTGCCACTGCGACGATTTCGCCGGGACCAGCGGACTCTGCGGGAACGCGCTCGAGAGCCTTGGTGGCCAGCAGCTCGGAGATACGAACGTTCTTAATCTCACCGTCGTGACGTGCCCACGCGACGGTCTGGCCCTTCTTCAGGGTGCCGTTGAAGATACGGACCAGTGCCAGACGACCCAGGAACGGGGAGGAGTCCAGGTTGGTCACGTGTGCCTGCAGAACCTCGTTGGGGTCGTAGGTGGGGGCGGGCACGTGCTCGATGATGGTCTTGAACAGCGGCTCAAGGTCGTCGTTGTCGGGCAGCTGACCGTCTGCGGGCTGGTTCAGGGATGCAGCGCCAGCCTTACCGGATGCGTACACCACCGGAACGTTCAGCACAGCGTCCAGGTCCAGGTCCGGAACCTCGTCCGCCAGGTCGGATGCCAGGCCGAGCAGCAGGTCCATGGACTCGCCAACGACCTCATCAATACGGGAGTCGGGGCGGTCAACCTTGTTGACCACGAGGATCACGGGCAGCTTAGCAGCCAGTGCCTTACGCAGCACGAAGCGGGTCTGGGGCAGCGGGCCTTCGGATGCGTCCACGAGCAGCACAACGCCGTCAACCATGGACAGGCCGCGCTCCACCTCGCCACCGAAGTCGGCGTGGCCGGGGGTGTCAATAACGTTAATGGTGATGGTCTCACCGTTGGCGGAAGGGCCGTTGTAGAACACGGTGGTGTTCTTCGCCAGAATGGTGATGCCCTTTTCCTTTTCGAGGTCGCCGGAGTCCATGACTCGGTCTTCAACATCTGCGTGGGCAGAGAAGGCGTGGGTCTGCTGCAGCATCGCGTCGACGATGGTGGTCTTACCGTGGTCAACGTGTGCCACGATGGCCACATTGCGAAGGTCGGGGCGCGAAGCGGTGTTTTCAGACATGCGTTAAGTTTCTCGCTTAAATCTAGGGGATAGTCTTGCCAGCGGGTGCGCTCTCGAAGGCGCGGGGGTCACGGGGCAGTACCTTAGATAGGTTATCTGGGGGTGTTTGCCGGTTTGAGTGTATGCCAGTGGACCCGCTCTGCGATGAGAACGTTTCCGGGCACGCCAAAACGGACCCCCCTCCGTTGGGCTTAGCTACCAGTGTATCACTAGGGCTTTTCTGCGAGCCACTCATCAAGCATGCGGCGGGCGACAGCATTCGTGCCGGGCAGCTCCAGCTTGGCGGGGTCATCCTCGGCGCTGTTGCCGCGTTCTTCCGAAATGGCAATCGCCTCACGCAGCTCCGCGGCAGTGAACCAACGCGCCGCACGAATCTCACCGTCGTGGTGGATGATGGGTTCGTTCTCATCCACGCGCACCCGGTAGCAGATCATGAGCGAACGCGGGAAAGGCCACACATCACTCATACGGTATTCGGTGCTGAGGGTGTGCAGGCCGGTCTCCTCATAGACCTCGCGGGCGATTGCCTCTTCAAGGTTTTCGCCGGGGTCAACGAAACCGGCGATGAGGGCAAAACGGTTGGGGTGCCACTGGCGGTTATTCGCGAGTAGCACGCGCTCGCCGTCGCGACTGGTCACCAGTGCCATGACGGCGGGTTCAATGCGAGGGAACACCATCTCGCCGGAGGCTGTGCGGCGGATGCCCTTCGAGCCGAGAGGCGCCTCCTCACCGGTGTAGGCGGAGTAGCGCATGTCGATAAGGTAGTCGCGGCGTGCCAGGGCGGTGGCGTAGTGGGCGCGACCTTCCGGGTCGTCGTGGACCGGGTAGTAGCGGAAACCACTGGTGGAGGCGCGCACCCGAGAGTTGTTCAGGTCGGCGGCGACTTGCGCGAGGGTTTCGTCCTCGCAGTAGAGTACGTGTACCTGCGCCCCGTTCTTCTCTGCCTCGCTACCCTTCTCTGCTTCGACGCTGTAGGCGGCGGGGCGAATCACGCTGCGCGCCAGGATAGCGTCCTCGGTCAGCGGCTCGGCGGTATCGCTACCGGTCAGGTAGTGCAGGGTTCCGTCGTCGTTGAGGAGGGTCTCTCCCGCGCGGGAGATGAGCAGGTAGCGCGGGGCGCTGTCAGAAACAGTCTCGGGCGTGTGTTCAGGTGAAGAAGTCATAGGTTTTACTCTACTCCGCTCGTGCTCCTTCGTTGCGCGGCTGTAGCTCACGTTCGCATGACAAAAAGCAAAAACCAGCGTTTCCTTCCCGACCAGCGTTCCTTTCCCGACCCACGTTCCAGAAAGACCTCAGGGCACAGCAAAGCCCCCTCCCACACACGGTGGAAGGGGGCACTGCACTCTTCACAATCTTATCAGGTGCGTTACTTTGCGGTGGTTCCCTTCGGGTCCCAACCAGCAGCAAGGGCACGCTCGTAGATAATATCGGTCAGGGTTGCCTCGTAGACATTCGTCAGGTGGTTCGAGTCGGCGTACATGTACACGTTGCCCTGCAGGACCGAGCACTTGCCGTCGGGGCAATACACATCCTTCAGATCGATCTGGTAGGCACCGCGGTCAGCGTACTTGGCGAAAATCGGGGCGGCAGGGTCCTCACCGTACTTTGCTTCGATGGGCTCTGCACAGTCATCGATGTTCTTCGCCTTCATTGCGCACATGTACATGTCGGAGGCAAAACGCGGGTTATCGCGAATGCCAATGACCTGAATACCTGCGTCAGTAAGCTTGCGCAAGGTCTCGTCCAGACCGGGGTCTACGGTTTCGCCCTCAGCAGTTGTTGCGGTGGTGGTCGAAATAATAAACACGGTGGTCGGCTTGGCCGCCAGAATTTCAGCGGTCGCGTTCTCAGTGAACGGGATGCAACGCTTCATGAACCCATTCACCGTATTCTCAGGCTGGGTGAAAGGATACGGGCAACCGGTTAGCAGCAGGTTGAGCTGGTTAGCGCCCGCCTGCTTAGAAATACCTTTCAGAGCCTCAGTCTTCTGCAGAGCGTGGGAGCTACCCACGACCGCAAAGAGAGGCGCATCGTCGGAGGCGTTCTTCGTGTAGCCGCAACTGATATCCAGCTGTTCATGAGTCAGAGCATAGGAACCCTTACAACCGGTATCCCAGGGGACGAATAGACTAGCAATAGTAGCGTTCTTCGGGATGGGGTCAGCTTCAACGAGCTCCTTATCGGGCGAGAGTGCACGGGCACCGGGGTAGGTGTCCTTATCGTCCTGGATACTGCTCATCGCGTTGCTGATAACCTGTGCGTCACGCTGCTCAGCCAGTGCGCGGGTACCGAGCACTGTCGGTGCGACCAGGGCAAGAATTGCCGCAACGAATGCGATGTTGCCAGCCCACGCTGCGTAGGAGGTGACCGGGCGCTTGAACTTCAGTTTGGAGGCGAGCGCCGGCAGGAAGTTGTCGAATGCCGAGCGCAGGGGCTTCTCCACGAAGCGGTTCAGAACCCACGCCAGGCCAATCGATGCGGCAATCAGTACGGTGCCTTCGAGGAAGGAGACGCGCGGCTTACCCGCGGCGGCGCTGTAGAGCACAAGCATGGGCCAGTGCACCAGGTACAGGGCGTAGGAAATATTGCCCAGGTTCAGCAGCGGCTTGGAGGTCAGCAGACGGTCAATCGCGAACTTATGATCGGTGCGGCCGGCAATAATGACCAGTGCACCGGAGAGAATCGGCCACAGGGCGAGGAAGCCGGGGAACGCCTTCTCAACAGGCAGCACGGCGCCGCAGGTAATCAGACCGATGGTACCAATCCAGCCCATGACCACGCGGGTGCCCACGTGTGCGGGCTTCCACTTGAGGGTCATGATGGCGAGCAGGGTACCGACCGCGAACTCCCAGAGGCGGGTGCGGGTATCGAAGTAGGCGTAGGCGGCGAAGTTCTTGGTCTCCCACACGGAGAACGCGAAGGATGCGCAGAAGACCAGGCCGAAGACCAGCACGGCGGCGGGTACCGGCTTGATACGAGCCTTCTTCACCAGCAGAGCGGTGATTGCGAAGAGCACCGGCCACAGCAGGAAAATCTGACCCTGAATCGACAGGGACCAGAAGTGCAGGAAGGGCGTCTTGCCGCCGGTGTCGGAGGCAAAGTAGTTCACCGCGTTGTTCGCCAGGTTCCAATTCTGCCAGTAGAACAGGGATGCCTGCGCGTCCACGGCACGTGCGCTCCAGACGGTCGGTGAGAGTACCAGGAAGCTTCCGGCGAGGGTCAGCAGAATCACGACCGACGCTGCGGGCAGCAGACGGGTGAACACGTGCGTCCAGTAGTTCAGGAGTTTGAGGGGCTTACCCTCATTGATCTTCCGCATGAAGGAGAGCGAGAGCAGGAAAGCGGAGATGAACAGGAAGACGTCCACACCGCCGGAGACCTTGCCCACCCACACGTGGTAGATCACGACGAGCAGCACAGCGAATGCGCGTAGACCCTGGATTTCGGGGCGGAAGCCGCGGGTTTCCAGGAAAGACTCGTAGGGAGGATTCGTATTGTTTTTAGGCACACGAATCCCCTGGAAGAGGTTAAAAGCCATGTTTAGTTGTCCTGAGTGTTGTGTGCTTGAGAGATTGGTATGAGTCTTCAGCCCCAAAGGTCGTACCGGGCGGAAGAATCTCATAGGGATGTCTGGGCGCGGGGTGAGGTGGCAGTCCTCGAGGTGTTTCTGCACTCCAGACAGTATTCCGAC
The DNA here is from genome assembly GCF_001836735.1 of Rothia sp. HMSC061D12. Taxonomy (NCBI): domain Bacteria; kingdom Bacillati; phylum Actinomycetota; class Actinomycetes; order Micrococcales; family Micrococcaceae; genus Rothia; species Rothia sp. HMSC061D12. The sequence continues at coordinate 1,033,557 of NZ_KV830305.1, forward strand.
TAGTCTAACGTTTTTTAAAGCTGAACTTCAAGGTTTGCGGGATTTATCCTATTCCCTGTGCGATTCATTCACTCTCTCGAGGGATGCACGCCCGACAAGGCACGTTACCCTCTTCGTTTTCTTCGATTTACCCGCCCCGATTCTGCGCTGCGCACAGCAGTGCCGGGTTTCGATTTTTTCGCCGTATCGTTCCATATCACCCCAGAAAGAGGTGACATAGGCACCCGAAAATAAGAGAATGGAAACATGACTACTTCTATTGACCCCACGACCACCTCCGCGTGGTCCGCTCTGTCCGCTCATCACAAATCCCTCACCCCGAACCTGCGCGAATGGTTTGCCGCTGACCCGGAACGCGCGCAGAAGCTCAGCTTCACCGCCGACGAACTGCACGTCGACCTTTCCAAGAACCTGATTACCTCCGAAACCGTCGAGCTGCTGCTCAAGCTCGCTGAAGAGGTCAAGCTGGAACAGGCTCGCGAGGCAATGTTCTCCGGCGAGCACATTAACGTCACCGAGGACCGCGCCGTACTGCACACCGCGCTGCGCCGCTCCGAGGGCTACACCCCCGCGCTGACCGTTGACGGCCAGGACGTAGACGCAGACGTTCACGCCGTGCTGAAGAAGATCTACGCATTCGCTGAGCGCGTGCGCAACGGCGAGTGGACCGGCATCACCGGCAAGCGCATCGAGACCGTTGTGAACATCGGTATCGGTGGCTCCGACCTGGGCCCGGTCATGGTGTACGAGGCTCTCAAGCCCTACGCAGATGCAGGCATCACCGCGCGCTTCATCTCCAACATTGACCCGACCGATGTGGCTGAGAAGGTCTCCGGCCTGGATCCCGAGACCACCCTGTTCATCGTCGCATCCAAGACTTTCGGCACCCTGGAGACCCTGACCAACGCACGCGTGGCACGCGAGTGGCTGCTTTCCGCACTGGCTGAGGCTGGCGCCCTGGAAGGTAAGGAAGCATCCGAGGCAGTGGCTAAGCACTTCGTGGCTGTCTCCACCGCACTGGACAAGGTTGCAGCATTCGGCATTGACCCCGAGAACGCTTTCGGCTTCTGGGACTGGGTTGGCGGCCGCTACTCCGTAGACTCCGCTATCGGCACCTCCCTGGCTATCGTGTTCGGCCCGAAGGTTTTCGCTGAATTCCTCGCCGGCTTCCACGCAATGGATGAGCACTTCCGCACCGCTCCCCTGGCTCAGAACGTGCCCGTTCTGATGGGTCTGCTGAACATCTGGAACGTGAACTTCCTCGGCGCAGAGACCCACGCGGTTCTGCCCTACGACCAGTATCTGCACCGCTTCCCCGCATACCTGCAGCAGCTGACCATGGAGTCCAACGGCAAGTCCGTTCGCGCGGACGGCTCCTTCGTCACCTACGACACCGGTGAGGTCTTCTGGGGTGAGCCCGGCACCAACGGCCAGCACGCTTTCTACCAGCTGATCCACCAGGGTACCCGCCTGATTCCCGCGGACTTCCTGGCATTCGCTAACCCGGTCCACCCGACCAAGGACGGCGAGCAGGACGTTCACGAGCTGTTCCTGGCTAACTTCTTCGCACAGTCTCAGGCTCTCGCTTTCGGTAAGACCGAGGAAGAGGTTCGCGCAGAGGGCACCGCAGAGCACGTGGTCAACGCACGTATCTTCAGCGGTAACCGCCCCTCCACCTCCATCATGGCGCCGCGCCTGACCCCGCGCGTTCTGGGCTCCCTGATTGCCCTGTACGAGCACATCACCTTCGTTCAGGGTGTTGTTTGGGGTATTGACTCCTTCGACCAGTGGGGTGTTGAGCTCGGTAAGAAGCTGGCTCTGGATTTGGTTCCCGCTATTGAGGGTGACCGCGAGGTTCTGGAGCGCCAGGATTCTTCGACCGCTTCGCTGATTGACTACTACCTGAAGAACCGCACCAAGTAGTAGTTCAGACCTACGCCCGTGGGTTTTATAGCCTGCAGGTGTAGGATGCACAAACCGCCGGATAGGCTCCCGTTTGGGAGGCTATCCGGCGGTTTCGTTGTATCTTCCAAAGTTCTGGCTGACCCCGTGCTGCTAGTCCACGGCGGGCAGGGTGTCCGAGGCGACCTCCGCAATAATGCGCACCACGGTGGATTCGGGCAGCTGCGGGATGCCCCGCTCATCACGCACCACGCCACCGGCCTCACGGTGAGCAGTCATGCCGGTGTCTTCGGTGGTCTCTTCACCGTCAGCACGGGTTGCGGGCACATGCACGAACCCGGCGGGGATGCTCAGCCCCAGTTCACGGCTGATGCGCTGGCCCTCATAGAACACGTGGTTGCACACGTAGGTTCCGGCGGTGTACGAAATCTCGACCGGCTCCCCCGCCACACGCAGACGCTCGTAGCTGGCGCGCACCGGCAGGGAGGAGAAGTACGCCTCCTGACCACCCGGAGCGATCGGCTCATCGCAGCGCTGGTCGCCATCGTTATCCTCAATGCCCGCGGAATCCAGGTTGATAGCGACCTGTTCGAGGCTAACCACGTCACGACCGACCGCCACACCCAGGCTGATGAGCGCGTCGGGCTGCACCTCCTGCAGGGCGGCACGCAGGGCGGTGCTGGATCCGTCGTAGCTGACGGGCAGCTCGCGGGTGATGACGTTCAGGTCCGGGCGTATCCGGGTCAGCAGACGCTGGGCACCCTCAGCGAGCGCCACGGTGGGGTTCACGGGCAAACCGGGGAACGGGCCGAAGAAGGTCAGCAGCAGGGTGCGTGCCTGGTTGGGGGTGGTTGCCATAGTCAATCTCGTTTTCTGCGGTGGTTTTATTCAGTAGCGTTCTTTGCTGCGGCGCGGCGTTCCAGGTCCTTAGCAAGCGCCTCCAGCAGCTCCTCGGGGGTGGTCGCGATAATGAGCTCGTCCAGGTAGCGTTCGTTGAGCAGACCGGTGGACGCCATGTAGTGCATCGCGTCGATGAGCTTGTCCCAGTAGCCGTTGACGTTCAGCAGGGCGACCGGCTTGGAGTGAATGTCGAGGAACTGCCAGCTGAAAACTTCAAAGAATTCTTCGAGGGTGCCGGGACCGCCGGGCATTGCGACGAACGCGTCAGCCTTCTCGATCATGGCGATTTTACGCTGGTGCATGGTGTCCACGATGTCGAGGGTGGTCTGGCCGGGGTACACGCCCTCCAGTCCGACGAGCTTGTGGGTGACCACGCCGTAAACCACGCCGCCGGCGTCCAGGGTTGCGCCCGCGACGGTGCCCATCAGGCCGGTGCGGCCGCCTCCGTACACCACGCCAATATTGTTCTGGGCGCAGAGAGTGCCGAGCTCCTGGGCGCGGGTGGTGAAGAGCGGGTCGTTGCCGGAGCGTGCACCGCAGTAGACGGCGAGGTTGTAGTCAGTCTTCTTCATGGTTCTCCTTGAGGGGTGGGCGAGGGTACCGTACGCGTCGCTGCGTGGCGGCTTCGCCTCGCGGTGTTCTGTGTTGAGGGTACCGGATGTACCTGTGTACCTCATGTGTGCCGCCCGCCAGGTCAGGGGCGCGCATTGGGCGAGGCGGTTAGGGTAGCGGGGTGCGTGCCAGCAGCGGGAAGATCTGCTCGGTGTTGAGAGGTGCCTGCGCGGCGCTATCGGAGGGGCTGCTCATGGCGGGGTTGACCCAGCGCAGCTCAGCGATTTCAGCGTGCGGCACCAGCGTAGCCAGCTGCTCGTGCTGCTCGGGTGTGGGTGCGTATTCGTAGGTTTCGGCGCGCACCGTAAAGCCTGCCTCGTTGAGCGCGGCGGCTTCGAGGAGTCCGAGGTGGTGCATCCGGTCGGGGTCGGGGGTGAGCCCGATTTCTTCGCTCACTTCGCGGCAGGCAGTCTGCAGCGGGGTCTCCCCCGGTTCGGGTTTGCCGCCGGGCATCATGAACCCGTCGCTACCCTGCTTGCGCACGGTGAGTACGAGCCCGTCCCGGTTGCGGATTGCCACGGCGCACACGTTAACGACGCGGTAGGCGCTATCGATGGCGCTGTGTTCAGTAACGTTGCGCTCGGCGGGCTCAGCTGTCTGGGCGGTGTGGGCTGCTTCTACTCGGTTCTGCGGGTTCTTCTGCATGCTTTCCACCCTAACATTTCCGTATCCTCCACCCGGCGCTGTACGTGTTTGTCTTATTCATCCGCCCTATTGTGCGCCCTGCAGGCATTGGTTTTACGTAATATTTCGGCGAGTTATCTTATGTCCGGTTCATGCGTTTAGGTGCGTGTTACGGTGTAATTAACCGCGATGTCGCGGTACCGTATACGCACTCGACTTGGCGCGATACAGGAAGAGTGCGAATCACTCAATCACTCATGTAGAAGGAACTTCGTGATGGCTAACTCTTCTCCTGCCCGCCGCTACGGTAGCGCCGGTGCTTCTGTTCTTCTTGCCGCCTCCTTGAGCCTGGGCGCTCTGCCTTCTGTTGCGGCAGCGAATACCCCGAATCCGGATAACCCGCCGGTTATTACGGTCTACAACTACAAAGTTGAGACCAATACTCGTGAGTTGAAGACCGCCCTGCGTCTGAACAAGATTACGTTCAAGGCGTCGAAACTGCCCGCGAAAACTACCGCTTTCGCCCCGGCATTGCACGAGGCAAACCATAGGGGTTTCCCGTTTCTGAACCCGATTCAGACGGTGCGCGTTGAGGGCCCGTTCAAGGACGGCACGGCGACTGCGACCCATTACGTTCCCGGTAGCCTGATTGACCCGGCGAAGAACTACAGCTTCGTCGCTAATATCATCGTTGATGGTTACGGGGGCGGTCAGGTTCTGCGCATGGACGTTGTGAAGGATAGCGCCGCACCGGTTCTGCACGTGGATTCGCCGCGTTTGAACACCAAGGGTGAGACCGTGTTGAAGGTCCGCGGTACCGGCTACACCGGTGAGGCTACCCCGCACGGTGTGCGCGTGGTGGTGTCTGATACGAATGTGTGGGTTCCCGGTCGTTTTCCTCAGCAGGGTATGCGTTTCGTGGCTGAGGTGACGGTGCCTGCTTCGCAGATTCACAACGGTGTCTTTGAGACGGAGGTGAAGGTTCCGGCGGATGTTGCGGCGACACTGAATACCTCTCACAAGTACATTGCGGGCACCATGGCGGCTGGCGTTGAGGGTGCTGAGTACGGCTCGTTTGATGCTCAGAAGCCTCTTGAGCTTTTCGCACAGGAGCCCGTGGTTTCTGCGGTTCCGACCTATGCTCCGACGGTGGCTCCTCTGCCGGAGGCAACCGTGGGCGTGAACCCGACCGACGCACCCACCGTAGCACCCCTGCCCGAGGCAACTATCGGTGTAAACCCCACCGATGCACCCACCGTAGCTCCCCTGCCCGAGGCAACCGTTGGTGTGAACCCGACCGACGCACCCACCGTGGCACCCCTGCCGGAAGCAACCATTGGTGTAAATCCCACTGACGCACCGACCGTGGCTCCCCTGCCCGAGGCAACCGTTGGCGTAAACCCGACCGACGCACCGACCGTTCCTGCACTGCCGGAAGCAACCATCGGTGTAAACCCGACCGACGCACCCACTGTCCCCGCACTGCCGGAAGCCACCGTTGGCGTTAACCCGACCGACGCCCCGACGGTTCCCGCTCTGCCGGAAGCAACAGTCGGCGTGAACCCCACTGACGCACCGACGGTTCCCGCTCTGCCGGAAGCAACCGTGGGCGTGAACCCGACCGACGCA
>NZ_KV830305.1:1039323-1225395 GCF_001836735.1 Rothia sp. HMSC061D12
CGTGGGCGTGAACCCGACCGACGCACCCACGGTGCCTGCGCTACCGGAGGCGCCGGTTGCCGATAAGACCTCGAACGCTGACAAGCTGGAGGACGCAACCGTGGCGCATCCCAAGAGTAAGCCAGCTCAGAGCAAGCCCTCTCAGGAGGCTCCGGTGACCGCCGCCCGCTCGGCTAAGGACACCCTGGCAAAGAACACCCCGGCAAAGGACAGCCTTGCTAAGGAGAGCAGCCCCAAGAAGGCTACCCTGGCGAACACCGGCGCATCCAGTGTTGGCGTGATTGTTGGTATTGGCGTTGTCGCGATTTGCGCGGGTCTGGGGTTGAGCGTTCTGCGCTCGCGCCGCCACTCCTAAGAGCTGCAGGGCATACAGCCTAGCTCTCCCGTGCGGAATAAACTGCAGATAGCAAAGAGCCGCCGGCTCCCCTCAGTCAGGGGAACCGGCGGCTCATCACGTATCAGCTCATTCAATCAGCTGGCGCAATCGTTCGCGTTACTTCGAAGCCTTAACCTCGATGCCGCTCACGTCAATCTGTTCCAGCGGAATCAGGCGGTCACGAGTGACCACGCGGTGTACCAGCCAGACCGCGATAATCACGGGCAGACCGATGTAGGAGCTGAGCACGCCAGCCCAGTCGCCGCTCAGGAACGCCTCGTAGTTCTGGCCACCGATAACGACCAGGCACATGAGGAAGGCGATAATCGGGCCTGCGGGGAAGAACGGTGCCACGTAGGGCAGGTCCTTCAGGCTGTTGCCCTGCTTCAGGTATGCGCGGCGGAAACGGTAGTGAGCCACGGCGATACCCACCCAGGTGATGAAGCCAGCCAGACCGGACACGTTCACCAGCCACAGGTACGCACCATCGGGCGAGAGCAGTGCGGCGATGAAGCCGACCGCGCCGATAGCTGCGGTTGCCAGCAGCGCGTTCATGGGCACGCCGCCGGAGTTGATGTGGGTGAACATCTTCGGTGCCTTACCCTCCTGGGCGAGCGCGAAGAGCATACGAGCCGAAACGTACAGGCCCGAGTTACCTGCAGAGAGCACTGCGGAAAGGATCACGGCGTTCATGATGGCTGCCGCGAAGGCGATGCCCGCACGCTCGAAGATGAGGGTGAACGGGGAGATGTTGATGTTGCCGTCCGCTGCGGTGAGCAGGTTCGGGTCGGAGTAAGGAATCAGGAAGCCGATAACGACCATCGCACCGATGTAGAAGAGCATGATGCGCCAGAACACGCTGGTCAGTGCGCGGGGCACGTCGCGGCGGGGGTTCTCAGATTCGCCGGCAGCCACACCGATCATTTCGGTGCCCTGGAAGGAGAAGCCTGCCACCATGAAGATGGCGAGTACGGCGGGTGCGCCGCCGACGAAGGGTGCCTCACCGACGGTCCAGTTGGAGACGCCCGGGGAGCTACCGCCCAGGATGCCGAAAATCATGGCGATACCTGCGATGAGGAAGACGACCACGGTGACGACCTTGATGGTGGCGAGCCAGAATTCGCTTTCACCGTAGGAGCGTGCCGAGAGGGCGTTGATGCCGGTCAGCAGCACGAGGAATCCTGCCGCCCACACCCAGGATGGGATATCCGGGAACCAGTACCTCATCACCTCGCCGACGGCGACGAGTTCGGCGGCGACGGTAATCGCCCAGTTGAACCAGTAGTTCCAACCCATGGCGAAGCCGAAGGACGGGGACACGTAGCGTGCCGCGTAGGTCTGGAATGCGCCGGGGACGGGCAGGTGCGCAGCCATCTCGCCGAGGGACTGCATGAGGAAGAGCACCATGATGCCGATGAGGGCGTAGGCGAGGATTGCGCCGCCGGGGCCTGCGGTGGAGATGGTCTTACCGGAGGCGACGAAGAGGCCGGTGCCGATTGCGCCGCCGATTGCAATCATCTGCATGTGGCGGGCGGAGAGGCCTCGCTTCAGTTCACCCTCTGCGGGGGTGGCTTCCGATGCAGCGCCGGAAGTCTCTGTAGGCTGTGCCATGTCAGGTCTTCTTTCTGAGGCTATTGCTTCGTGCGTTTGCTAGCGGTCTAGTCTGTGGTGTCCAGTCTAGTCCTGCTGCTGGTGGTGCCGCCGAAGGTTTGTGCCTGGGTCAAGAAATTCTTTAATCATAAGGATTTCTTACGTACCGTAAGTTTTCCTAATCTGAGGGTCAATCCTACCCGCTTTCTTCGCTCTTTTCCACCCAAAACCACAAAAACACAGAAAAACCCTCCCGCACCGCTCATGTATAAGCGGTACGGGAGGGTTCCCTATCAGGCTAATTCACCCGATTTATTCAGCTCACCCGGCTTTAGTCAGCCAGATTGTGGAACGAAACGTTCGTGGGGTGCTCCACGGTACGAGAAACAGTGCAGTCCTTCTGCTCACTGAGCTGAATCAGACGGTCCACCATCTTCTGCGCCTTGGCGCCCTGCTCATCCTCGGGGAATCGCACATCAAAGTCCACCTCAACGTCGTCGAGGCGCACCGCGCCGTCTTCGGTCTGCTTCAGCGCCGAGGCGAGCACCTCGAACACCTCGGGGGTGGAGCGGCGGGAGGTGCCCGCGTCCACGTCCACGGAGGAGCAGCCGGCAATCGCGGCGAGCAGCAGCTCGACCGGGGTCAGCAGGCCCTCGCCCACACCGAAGTCGAGGGTTGCGCCGTTAGCACCGTAGGCACGGTAGCGCAGGCGGTCGATGCGCTCGATCTTGGTCTGGCGGTAGTTGTCGAGTTCGCGGCGTTCCTGCTGGCGCGAGTACACCTTCTTCTGCTCTTCTGCGGTGTTCTGGGAGGCGTTCTGATCAGCCATTGAGGTTCCTTTCAGGGGTACCCTTTCGGGTGGCTCTTTGTTTAGTGTCACTCACTATAAGCGTGTTTCTCATATTTTATTCCCGGACTCTTTTTCTCGTCGGTCAACCGCTTGCTCCTATACACTGGAAAACCGCGGTGAAGCTTCGAAGTCCCCCGCACACAGTAGATTTTTTGAAGAGCACAACAGGCACAAGGAACTCTTTTATGGCACAGACCCCCGGCGCTGAGCATCCCGACACTGGGCGTACGAGCACGCAGAGTGATTTCCGCTTGGCTGTTGCCGATTCTTCCGTGGTGATGCTCGGTATCGCTGTGCTGGGTTTGGGTTTGGGTATTATCCTCAACGCGCACGGCCTGCCGATCTGGACTGCGCCGCTGCTATCTGCCCTAGTTTTTGCCGGTTCGGTGGAGTTTTTGATGGTGGGCATGGTCAGTGGTGGCGCGTCTCTGGCGTCGATTGCGTTGACGGTGTTCCTGGTGAATGCGCGTCATCTGGTGTACGGCCTTTCCTACCCGCTGCACAGGGTGAAGGGTTTCTGGGCTAAGGCTCTGGCGATTCACACTCTTTGCGATGAGGCGTTCGCGGTTAACTCCGGTCCCGACCGTAATGAGCGTTCGGGGGTGCGCATTCTGTGGGTGAACGTGCTGATTTACGTGTCGTGGGTTCTGAGCGTAGTCCTCGGGTATGTGCTGGGCGCAAGCTTCCTCAGCAGCCTGAAGGGCGTGGACTTCGTGATGGTAGCCATCTTCACGGTTCTTGCGATGGACGGCTACCGCGCCAACCCGGATCGTGTGACGGCGCTCTTTGTGGCGGTTTCGGCAGCGGTTGCGCTGATTTTTGCGCCGTCCTCGTTCCTGGTGGTGGCGTTGGGTTCGTATGTGGTGCTGCTGTTGGCGCGCTTCCCGGTGGCGAAGCGCCGCGGTACGCTGCCGCATCGTACTGTGCATGAGGTAGCGGCTGAGGCTGAAAGCGCCGCGGAGACCCCAGGCACTGCCGCAGAGAGCTCAGGCACCACCGCATCCGCTGATGCTCCCGCTTCCACACAGCGATAAGAACGTTACATACGTGTTCGAAACCGGTTAGGATAGATGAGTGGAGCTTCGCTCCCCCCTCTTTCTATTTCTAGGATTACTACGATGCCTCCCGCGCGAACCTGCGCGGAGGCTCCCAGAGGTGAAGGTACCCCATGACTCAGATGAAAGACACCGCTAAGGAAACTAGCGACGCAGAACGCTGTGCCGCCCCGGAGTAACACCGCACCGGGAGCGGCATCACCCGAGGCCACACACGAGAACTACTGACGCGCGCAACTATCCACGCAGAAAACTCGTGTAGGAGGAACGACCCTCCGCCTCTATGTTTCGCGGCTTTCATCAACTCACGTACCTACCGCACTACTTAGCGCCTTCTCTATGAGTGGGCTCTCCCTACCCTTTTCTTTCGCGGATGTTTTCACGGCTTCACCCGCACGCCTCCGTTCAGGGTTCTTTCACTCTTTCAGGGTCTTTCGCTGAGTATGTGCAGAAAGAGAAAATCTTCATGAACAGTGAAGTAACCACCGGATATATTCTTGCTGCGGTGTTCGTTGCTGCTGGCATTACTTTTCTGTTGCGCCTGCTCCCCTTCGGTCTGAAAAAGGCTCTGGCTGGCTCCGAACTTTTGGATGCGCTCAGCCACTGGATTCCCCTCGGCGCGGTCGCGCTGCTTGCCATCTATGCGGTGGCGAAGATTAATTACTCCACGTTCGCTACGGCGGCACCCTATCTGGCGGGCCTGGTGGTGACCGTGGGCGTGCACCTGTGGCGTAAGAACATGGTGCTGAGCATGGTGGCGGGTACCGTCACCTGTGTTGTGCTGGCTAACTGGGTTTTCTAGGGGGTCATGATGAGCATCTCTAAGAATTCTGCTTCTTCTCAGCCCGCGCCTCAGCAGGCAACCCAGCAGCAGGTTGAGCAGGTTATTGCCTCCGCTCTTCCGCTGACCGGCATGCTTCCCGTGGTGGAGGCGCCTACCTCCCCCGATGCACAAGGCCCTCAGCAACCGCGAGAGAGCGGCTTCGCAGAGGCGATGCGTGTCGCCGGTGTGATTATGCTGGGTCTGTTCTTTGTCGGTATTGGTTTGGGTGTGCTTGTCCACAGCTACCATCTGCCGTTCTGGGTGGCTCCCCTGCTGCCGGTGCTGGTGTTTGCCGGTTCGGTAGAGTTCGTGCTGATTGACATGATGTCGAATCATGCGTCACTGTTCTCTATTGCCGTGATGACTCTGCTCATTAATTCCCGCCACCTCATGTACGGTCTGTCGTACCCGATTGAGCGTGTGCGTGGTGGTTTGGCGAAATTCTACACCGTGTACACCCTCATCGATGAGGCGTATGCACTGAATACGGGCCCGGACCGCCATAAGCTGCGTGGTTCCCGCATCCTGTGGATTCATGCGGGCCTGCATCTGAGTGTTCTGGCGAGCGCTACGCTCGGCTACGTGCTGGGTGCAAGTTTCTTGAGTGAGCTCAAGGGCGTGGATTTTGTGATGACGGCACTCTTTGCGGTGCTCGCCATCGATGCTTATCAGAGCTCAAAAGACCATACCACTGCGGCTATCGCAGGTGTGTCTGCGGCGATTGGTTTGGTGGTGTCGCCGCAGTCAATGCTACTGATTTCGATGGTGGTGTACATTCTGCTGCTGGTGTCGCGTTTTGTGGTGGCTAAGCGCCGCGGCACCCTGCCGGAGCATATGCTGGTCGCGGATGAGGAGCCCGCCGAAGCCGACGCTCCCGGCAATCCCGGCGCCTCTGCACACTAAGTCTGGATCGCGCACTAAGTCTGGATATAGTAAAGCGCCCCGCCCACCCGAAATACCGGGTGGGCGGGGCGTTATGCTGTCGCCAGCCGCATGTGTGGGTGAACCCATGCGCTGTAGACGTTCAGTATCTGCTGTGCTGTGTACCGCCAGGTAACCCTGACGGAAGTATGTGCGGGTGCCGGGATTGTATCCAGCTCCCGTACCAAGCTTAGCTTACTTGATAGCTGCCAGGGCTGCTTCGTAGTTGGGCTCGTTGGTGGTTTCGGGGACCAGCTCGGTGTAGACAACCTCACCGGCGGGGTTCACGACGACCACAGAGCGTGCCAGCAGACCCGCCAGGGGGCCGTCAATCAGCTTCACGCCGAAGTCCTCACCGAAGGAGGAGCGGAAAGCGGAGGAGGTGACGACGTTTTCAATGCCCTCGGCTGCGCAGAAGCGGCCGATTGCGAAGGGCAGGTCGTTGGAGACGCACAGCACGACGGTGTTCTCCAGGCCTGCAGCCTGCTTGTTGAAGGTGCGGACGCTGTTTGCGCAGACACCGGTGTCGACGGAGGGGAAGATGTTCAGCACCAGGTTCTTACCTGCGAAATCTGCGGAGGAAATCTCGGAGAGATCAGCCGCGAGAACCGAGAATTCGGGCAGCTTTGCGCCGACTGCGGGCAGGTCACCGTTGGTGTGGATTACGAGTTCGTTCTGTAGAGTTACTTCAGCCATGCTTTCATTGTCCCTTGGATGCGGCGGGTGTGCAAGGGGACACAGGCACTAGCGGGCGGAGTTTCCGCATAGCTGATTTTCTGCTACGTTGCTTCACTTCTTCTGGCCCTGCTGTAGCGGCTGTCTAGCGGTAATCCTGGTCTGTGACTCTACGGTAACGAACGGCACTGACTGCACGCACCGCGTGCTCGCCTCTTTTTCCCTATACTGGACGAGTTCACACTATTCACTTCTTGACCAGCACCGATGCGCGTTGCCGCGCATCTTCAGGAGTATTCATGTCTTCTAATCGCCGCCGTTTCACCGGCCGTACCGCTTTGGCTCTACCTGCGTTGGGCGCCGCTCTAGCTCTTGTTGTCACTTCCTGCTCGGCAAGCACTGATTCTGCTGTTTCGGGTACCGTGGTGTCTTCTTCTGGTAGCGCTTCTGCCTCCGCGAGCGCGACCTCCACTCAGGCACTGTTCCCGACCCCGTCGGCGAGCCCGAGTGCATCCGCGAGCGCTACCCCGAGTGCTTCGTCGCCTGCTCCGGTGCCGTCGGTGGTGACGATTACGGTTCATGCTGAGCCGACCGCATCCGAGTCGAAGTCGGATTCCAAGTCTGAGGCTAAGTCTGAGTCTAAGAAGGATTCCACCTGCGCGTCTGATTCTGCATCGACCGTGGTGTCTAAGGCTCTGCGCGAGCTGAAGAATAAGAGCAAGTGGGATCAGTGGACGAACGTTTCGCGCACGTACGAGGGTTACGACCCCTGTGCTGAGCTGTCGTGGATTGACGCGATTCCGGGTTCTTCCCCGTCTGATTGCTGCATCTCCTCGATGGCGCACCACATTCTGCTGTTCCACCGCGGCAAGTTCATTGGTACCGCAACCTATGAGCCGTACTCGTTCTCTCCGGTGATTACCCGTACCTCGGACAGCTCGATTAGCGTGACCTACCGTTACGTGAAGGGCGATGAGAGTTCCGCCAGCGCGAGCGGTCGCACGACTGCTGAGTTCAGCTGGAGCTCTTCGCAGAACAAGGTTGTGATGACCGGTGAGGTTCCGCCGAGCTACTAGACCGAGCGAATAGCCGGTTCACCTTATAGGCTACGTGTTTGAAGCCCAGGAGGTTGGGCATACGAGAAACCCGCCGTCTCGCATATGGTGCATATGTGAGACGGCGGGTTTTCCGTTGCTTAAGGATATGTAGAGTGCCCGAGGGCTAGCTATTTAGGCAACGAACTTCTTGTAACCGAAGTATGCAGCGCCTGCCAGGATAGCGATGAACAGAATCTTCTTCATGATGTACTCCTTTGATTGTTCTGAAGGGCACCCGGTGTTTTACTCCGTCTGGCGACTCACCTGAAGGTGAGGGCAGGCGGGGTGTCATCCGCACGTGGTGCCGTTGCTCCCTATCTTACCTGCTTTTGAACAACGTTTTCTGTTTGACGTGCCAAGTCCGCATTTTAGACAGTCAAACACTCAGCGGTTCAGCGCATCGTTGAGGCGGGGAATAAGCCTCTGACGGGCGCATAATGGGAGCATGAGTATTTTTAAGAAGAAAGAGTACAGCGCTGAGCGCTCGGCTACTCGCATGGCTCGCGCCCTCGCTGTGATGGGTGCGCTGCACTTCATCATCCCGGATCCCTTCGACTCGATTGTGCCGAAGTACCTGCCGGGTCCTGCCCACGCGTACACTCACGGTTCGGGTGTAGCTGAGCTGGGCACCGCTGCCCTGCTGGCTAATGATAAGACCCGCCGCGCCGGTGGTCTGCTTGCGGCTCTGCTGTTTGTTGCGGTGTTCCCCGCGAACATTCAGATGGCTCTGGATGCGCGTAACCAGTCCACTCAGCGTAAGGCTATTGCGTATGGTCGCCTGCCCCTGCAGCTACCGATGATTTGTAGCGCTCTGAAGATTTGGCGTAAGTCGAAGTAGTCGCTTCGTTCATTAGGAACGGCACCTCAGTGTTTTACACGTAAAACATTGAGGTGCCGTTTACCTTAACATACCCGTTATTAAGCTTTCCGTAACCAGCATTGCCTACACTAGATGTAACACACCACCTGTCACAGCGGCAGGTGTACAACCTTTGGAGAGAACAATGGGTACTATTATTGGCACCATTATTACCGGCGCAATTATTGGCGCGATCGCACGTTTCTTCATGCGAGGCCGTCAGAACATTTCGATGCTCTGGACCATTATCTGCGGTGCTGTCGGCGCGGCTATCGGTACCTGGGCAGCGACCCAGCTGGGCGTTGCCGCAACTGCAGGTATCGACTGGATTCGCTGGATTATTTCGATTTTCGCAGCAATGCTGACTATTTCCGTCTACCTGGGCCTTACCGGCAGGAAGTAAAACATTCCGACCTATTGAGGGTGCGCTGAGCTTTTCTCAGATGAGCCCCTCATACACAAAGGCGGCACCTCCCCTAGCGTGAGCTAGTGTGGGAGGTGCCGTCTTTTCTGCGCCTCGCAGGAGGCGTTACGTCTTCTTGGCTTATATCGCCTTGGCTTATGCTTTCTTCACGACGGAGGACTTCAGATACATCTGGCCTGCGCCGGGGACCTTCGCCTCAATGTCGTGGCCGTTGACGGGGGATTCGAGCAGACGGATGCCGCGCACCTTGGTGCCTGCCTTGATGTCTGCGCCACCCTTGACCTTCAGGCCCTTGACGATGGTGACGGAGTCGCCGTCGACGAGCTCGTTACCGACGGAGTCGAGAACCTTGGTGCCTGCTTCTTCTTCGGTTTCGCCTGCTGCAGTGCGTTCCCATTCGTGGCCGCACATGGGGCATGCCCAGAGTTCGCCCATTTCGTAGGTGTAGTTTTCGTTGCATTCGGGGCAGGCGGGTGCTTCGATTTCGTTGAGGTTTTCGCTCATGGTTCCTTCTTCTGTCTGTGCGGATGGGCCGCTCCCCTGTTTCCGCGGTGTTACTGCGGTGGTGCTGCGGCGTGTGGGCGCGCGTCAGCGAGGGCGGGGTGCGACGGTGGAGGGTGCGAGGATTCTCGCGTTCGTGCTGACTATACCATTTGGCGGGTGTGAACCGCATGTGTGGGGCTGGTTTTTGCCGGTCTTTTGGGGTGGGTTCGGGGCGTGGGTGAAGCCGAAAATAAAATTTGCCTGGTTTGTGCGTAATATTTACGAAAATTCGGGTTTTTGCTCATTACGCAGAAGATAAGGCGTGTAAAGTATCTAGAGCATTTGTACGTTTTGAGTAGTGAAAGGCACGGCTTCATGAAGCTTTCTGCACGTAACCAGTTCGCTGGCAAGGTTGTTGAGATTACTGAGGGTGCGACTAACGGCATCGTTAAGATTGAGATTGCTCCGGAGGTTGTTATCTCTGCTTCCATCACCAACGAGTCCATCAAGGAGCTGGGCCTGAAGGTGGGCGAGACCGCTTACGCAGTGATTAAGGCTTCCAACGTGATGGTTGGTGCTGACCACTAATCCCGGTCAACAAGACTTATGTCCGGTAGCTGCCTAGGCAGCTCGTAAGGGCGAATAAAGCGGGGCCCCGCACTACGGGTGGTAGTGCGGGGCTCCACTGTTATGTTTTTATCGCTTAGACGTTGAAGCGGAACTCGACTACGTTACGGCGTAAATCAGCGTTTCCGGGTAAGCGATATTTTACGAAGAGAGGTCTTCCTTCCACGGGCCAATTTTTGTGGCAGCCGCTTCCAATCCTTCCCCGTAGGTTTCCCACAATTCAGGACACTTTTCACTAATCCATTCGAAACCCTGACGGACATCGACATCATCAATTCCCCAGTTTCCTTCCGATTCAGGTACTGATTCAATTGCGGGAGCTAGGTTTTGAATCATCCGCATCGCTAGATGGCTATCATCATCGGCAGCCCATCCAACCGCCCTGATGAGCCAGGCAGCTGCAGACGTGACACTGTCGGTCGAGCCCTTAATATCCCACTGATCAAACGAGCGCAAGACACCTCGATGCAGTAGATAGGCGAGAGCTTGGGCAATTCCACCCCTTAGCTTTTCCGCCTTATCCTTATCCTTATCCTCATTCGACGTCGCACCCCGGCGTCCCATTTCCAAGTCTTTGACCGCGAGAAGGGCACCTGTCAGAACATTCAGCTTAAGACCACCGGGAGCCTGAGGATTAATCCTCTCAACCGCGTGAAGAAGACCGCCCGTTGCAGAGGGAATGAGATTAACCAGATCCCGGTAGAAGTAGTGATTTTGAGGTTGTTTTTCTGCAGTCGGTCCCGTAACAAGGGCGATGATGCGCAAGTCCTCGATCTTTCTTCCCTGTCTTTTTGCTTCCTCAATGAATTTGAGCAATCCGGGATATGGCGCGTATCCGTCACTTTCTGCATAGCGACGCTCGAACCCGTCAACATAATTACTCACAGCGGCATCAGTCAGGTTATCTTGCACTTTCGCACCGGTGGACGTTCCCGGAAGCGCAAGAGCAGGATTGGCGCGGAGATGAGCGAGGAGGAAGTCCCGGTCCTCTTCCTTGTACTCAAGAATCTCCTTCCATAGCACTTCCAGATACCTGGCGTCTGAGGCTTGAGTGACAATTCCCAGTAGTGCATCGCGTCGCTGGAGTTGAGAGACTAACGTTTGACGAGCGAGGATTTTGGCTTGCAATTCGCTGTCACGTTTTGCTTGTTTCGCTCCTACCCTCCATAACACAATGGGGATGATTGCAGTGGCTATAAAGGATGCTAAACCCAAGAGAAGCATCGGGTCGTCCCACGACCATTTACTTAAAAGGGAACGCCACCATTCGTCTACCATTTTTGCCTCCTAAACATTGAAGCGACAATCCACGACTTCACAGCCATAAGCCAGTATTGCTTTTTCGCTGAAGATATTATTTCGGTTCTGACATTACGATTCACTATCATGAATCAGAATTTTTCCATTCTCCTCAACGTAGATCAGAAGACTTGTAACAAGCATGAGTGCTTGAATACAATTTTCCAATTTATACTGCCGACGCGAGACGCCATGAACACTCGCATGACGTGAGTATTCTGTTGGAGGTTCCTCGCCTGCATGACCAAAAAATTTCATATGACTATTCCAGATTGGGGCAAACACAAATATATCCAAGAAATCCATATTTTTGATAAGCTGGGGCAGTTCGTCACCTTCCGCATGATTAGAAATCGCAGTACGTGATTGCCTATCCAATCCCCAAAAATTCTGATGTACAGTATCTAGAGTATTTGTGAATAGTGCCTGCGCCGCCTCAACATGCCCGTTTTCCAAAGCATTCAAACCAGCCAGAATAAAAAACTTCTTTTCCAATGCATATTCAGAAGAAATTTTATTTAGAACAGTCTTACAGTCTTCAAAAATCGATTTTTGGTATTTCACTAGTATCTTCCTTCGGCTCACCCTACTACCTGCTTCCACCAGCTCAAGAATAACGCTCTTTCCAGGCACACAATACAAAGGAATCCCATCCCTCTTAGCCATTTTAAACGCCTGTTCTATAGTTAGACTATTACCAACTCCCATAAGATTTTCGGGGAATTTTTTAGGTGCATCCTTAAATAAATTAAATGCCTCTAGGGGAATAGTTTTATTTACAGACCCCAAAAGGTTCTCAATTGCTTCGCCTATTAGTTCAAGACTTGCAGAAAATTGATCGTTAAAGACAGGAATTTCAAAATGAATTGAATCGATGAACGGGTTCTGTCCCTGAACTACTTCGAGTAATTCTCTACACCGAGCAGCATTCTGCTCCCGAAACGGTTTCAGAGCTTCCTCAAAATGAGTTGAGTATTGCCCCTGCAACGGTTTCAGAGCTTCCCCAAAATAAGTTGCGTATTGCCCCTGCAACGGTTTCAGAGCTTCCCGTAGCACAGGAATTTTCCGAGCATAAAAAAGCTCAGATATACGATTAGACGTTCTCAATAGCTCTGACGAGATATGAATCTTCGCTAATCCGCTCCTCGTTACATCAGTTTTTGATTTATCCGATACAGCAGGCTTACGGTTCTTTTCGATCGGTTCATTATTCATAGTCATGTCACCCTTCCTACCTTCTAAATTAAGGTATGTTGCATGTTCGTTTTGCATTTCTAGGGTACAGAAAATCCGGTGACAGTGAGATGAATTTCGTCATCCCTCCGTCACCGGATTCTCAAAGTCCTATCGACCCATCATCAGATTTAGACGTTGAAGCGGAACTCGACCACGTCGCCGTCCTGCATGATGTAGTCCTTGCCCTCCATACGGACCTTACCGCGAGCCTTCGCCTCCGCCATGGAGCCAGCCTCGTCCAGGTCCTTGAAAGACACAACCTCAGCCTTAATGAAGCCGCGCTCAAAATCAGAGTGAATCACGCCAGCAGCCTGCGGCGCAGTATCACCCTTATAAATAGTCCAGGCGCGAGCCTCCTTCGGGCCAGCAGTCAGGTAAGTCTGCAGGCCCAGAGTCGAGAAGCCCACGCGAGCCAGCTGGTCCAGGCCGGACTCATCCTGACCGTTCATCTCCAGCATCTCGCGAGCCTCCTCCTCAGACAGCTCCACCAGATCAGCCTCCAGCTTCGCATCCAAGAACACAGCCTCAGCCGGCGCCACCATGTCGCGCAGCTCCTGCTGCTTCTCCTCAGACGCCAGAATGCCCTCATCCGCGTTGAACACGTAAATGAACGGCTTAGCAGTCAGCAGGTTCAGCTCCTTCAGGTGAGCCAGCTCCAGCTTCGCGTCCTTCGCACGAGAAATGATGGTTTCGCCATCCTCCAGGATCTTCTGCGCAGCCTTATAAGTCTCCAGCTGAGCGGCGTCACCCTTCTTAATCTTCACAGCCTTCTCCAGACGCGGAATAGCGTTCTCCAGAGTCTGCAGGTCAGCCAGAATCAGCTCAGTATTGATGGTCTCCATATCGGAGGCGGGGTCGACCTTGCCGTCCACGTGAATGACGTCCGGGTCATCAAACGCACGCACCACCTGGGCGATAGCGTGCGCCTCACGAATGTTCGCGAGGAACTTGTTACCCAGGCCCTCACCCTCAGAAGCGCCCTTCACAATACCCGCAATATCAACGAACGAAACAGTCGCAGGCAGAATACGCTCCGAACCAAAAATCTCAGCCAGACGGTTCAGACGCGCATCCGGCAGGTTCACCACGCCCACGTTCGGGTCAATGGTCGCGAACGGGTAGTTAGCCGCCAGCACAGTGTTGCCGGTCAGAGCGTTGAACAGGGTGGACTTGCCCACGTTAGGCAGGCCAACAATGCCGATAGTTAGAGCCACAAGTTTTCCTTCGAATCATGTACCCCGCCAAACACTCAGGATGCGCCGCGTACGTGATGCGGCGGGTGCGGGCGGGCACAGGGCGAAAATGGTGCCCGCTTCCAAGCGCGACACCGCCAGTCTCAAGAAGAAACGGGTGCGGGGCGCCTGCGGGCATAGACACTACCATTCTACCGTGTTCGCGCAGGAGCCGCCCTGGGGTCTAGAAATGGGGTTACTGGGCTGGAATGAAACAGATGAAATGCAGAGCACCAGAAATTTAGAGCCCAGAAATTCCTTCAAGTTTCACTTAAAACTTAAAGGTAAATGTAGAGTATTTAATACCTACTGAAAACAGTAGGCACCAACCACACAATATTTGCATCATGGAGAAACAATGACTAGTTTCAAGAAGCTCCTCACCGCCTCCAGCGCGCTCGCTATCGCAGCCGTCGGACTGAACGCTCCCGCATCCCAGGCAGTCGTACGCGGCAAGAACGCCGATAACCCCGCCGTCGTAAAGATCTGGCTCCAGGGCGAACACGACGGCACCAAGGTCTGCACTGGCACCCACGTCGGTAACGGTTGGGTGCTTACCGCCGCACACTGTGGCATGCACATGCACCACAAAACCCTCCGCGTCGGATGGGGCGACCCCCGAACCGGCGCCTACAACCCCGAACGCGGACAGACCAGCACCGATGCACGAACCTATGGCGTAGAAGGCACCGCCGACCGCGCAGAATACCCGGACGACTACCGCGTTGACATGATGCTCATCCACTCCCCCGAGCTCGAAACCGCACAGGTTCCCGCAATGCCGATTCGTACCGAAGGCACCGCCCAGCAGCTCATCGCCAAAACCTGCACTGCTTACGGTTACGGCGATCAGACCCCCGTACGTCAGAAGCCCCGTAAGGTTGGCGAGCGCCTCAAGTCCGTCTCGGTGCGTATGACCTCCGCTGAGACCGACGGCACCACGATTGATAGCACCGCTCTTGGTAACCTGCACGGTCGTGGGCTCAACGGCTCCCTGTCTTCCGGTGATTCCGGCGGACCGGTCGTATGTGATGGCGTTCTTTCCGGGGTAATTTCATCCATCGATAACGCGAGTGGTCAGCTTATTTTCGCGTCCCTCGACGCCGAAGAAGCAGCTTGGATTCAGAACACCGCCAATATCTAAAAGCGGTACCTAGATGCCCCTGTTTTGAGGGTCGTTTTAACAAGAAATGCTCGTGCACTCTACACAGTGCACGAGCATTTCTTTATTTCAAAGTATCTCTGAGCATCTCGGAACGGACCAGAAATGCGAGCTAGAGCCAGCCGTTCTCCGTGGCGATACGCACCGCATCCTGGCGAGTCGACGCACCCGTCTTCGCCATCGCCGCCGACAAATAATTACGCACCGTACCCGCCGACAAAAACAACGCCGACGCAATCTGCTGAGCCGTACCACCCGACGCCGCCTCACGCAGCACCTGCGCCTCACGCTCCGTCAACGGAGAAGCACCCGTCACCAAAGAATCCGCCGCCAACGACGGATCCACCACACGCAACCCCGCATGCACACGACGAATCGCCTCCGCCAACTGGCGAGCACCCGTATCCTTCACAACAAAACCACTCGCACCAGCCTCCAACGTACGGCGCACATAGCCCGGGCGGCCAAAAGTCGTCACAATCAGCGTACGCACCGGCTCACCCGACTCGCTCACCGCACCCGCATCACGCAGCGCCGCAGCCGCCTCAATACCATCAGCCAGCAAAGTACCGGGCATCTGCACATCCAGCAGCACCACGTCCGGCTTCAACAGAGCAACCGCGCCCAACACCTCGTCACCGCTACCGACCTGACCCACAATCTGCAGGTCAACCTCCAGGCCCAGCAGGGCGGCAAGAGCCTCACGGATGAGCTGCTGATCGTCAGCGAGCAGAACACGAATCATAGGAGCCTCCCTGGGGTGGATACGGGGCAGAAAATAGCGAGCGGAACAACCGAGTGAGGTTGTCTACCACCACCATACAGGGGCGGGTAGCTCCTCCGTCCAGGGCGCGGCGCCATGTTCCACAATCTATAGCAGCGAGGTGTCGCCGTCCATGCTCACGCGGATGCGCGTACCCACCCCACCGCCAGGGTTCTCCGCCAGCCACTGCTCGGGTGCCGGCTCAATGACCACGCTACCGCCAGATGCCGCCACACGCTGAGCCATGCCCGTCAGGCCGTTACCGCGCGCATCACCCGCACCCACGCCGTTGTCGAGGATGTCCAGGCCGGTTGCGCTCAGACGCACCCGCGCCGCATTCGCACCCGAGTGGCGCACCATGTTCGTGACCGCCTCACGCAGAACCCAGGAGAACAGCTTCGCGTTCACGCCAGCCACCGCGAGCGCACTCTGAGCATCCGGCAGTTCGGCGCGGATACCGGCGGTCTGCAGGGCACGACCCGCGCCCTCAATCTCACCCGAGAAATCGGGCACGCGCAGGCGCGTCACGGTCGAGCGGACCTCCGCCAGGGATGCGCGGGACAGCTGCGCGATCGCCTCCATCTCGGCACCAGCGCGGGCGGGGTCAATCTCTAGCAGGCGCTGCGCCAGCTCCGCTTTGAGGGTGATGACGGTCAGGGAGTGACCCAGCACGTCGTGCACGTCGCGGGCGATCTCTTCACGTTCCTCGGAGAGCGCCAGGGATGCACGCGCTACGTCCGCACGTTCGCCGAGCTCAATCAGGTAGGAGAAGCCCAGAAGACCCAGCAGCGGCGCGCCGATAAAGAGAGCAATGCCTCCGTGAGAGGAGAAATCGAAACCGCTCACAGTAACGAATGTCAACCAGCAGATTGCGCCCATCGACGCCGCGACGGTCAGTCGCAGACGGTACGGGGCAATCGTGCCAAAAATCCAGAACGCCACAAAGTACATACCGAAGCCCAGCAGAATTACGTGTATGTCACTCGGGGTCAGCACCGCCATACCTACCAACGGCAGAATCATCAGTGCCGTCCAGATGACGCTTCGGCGCACCGTGGAGGCGACCGGCACCAGCCACGGCACCGCGTACGCCGAGCAGTTCACCACCGCGAACACCGCAATTAGCGCCACGCCCGTCCAACGCACCTGCGCCGGTTCCGGGGCGGTGAGGAAGCTGTCCAGCGGCATGAGCAGGAATACCAGCCACGGAGCGCTAAAGCCCAACGCCAGCCAGTTCACGCTGCCGCGGCGCTCGCGGTAGAGGAAGCGGAAGCGGTTCTTGCCCAGGGTGCGCTTCGCAGCGGAGGGTGCCGTCTCGTTCTCTGCGTGGGGGTGTTCGTTCGGGTGGGTGTGGGTTTCGGTCATGGTTCTAGCCTAACGTGCGAATACCGCGGGTGCAGATATCACCGGTGCGGCGGCTTCAACGGGTACAGCGTGGGTTCGGTGCGAGTGGATACGGCTTCCGCCGCAGCCTCGGGATTCAAGGCTGCGGCGGGAAGAAACATTTAGCGGCGGGTTGCGCGGCGCATCAGCAGGGCAGAAACACCCAGGAAGATAGCCGCCCACACAACCAGGCTCACCACGGCGTACCAGAGCGGCTCGGTCACGAACCAGTCCTCACCGCCCGAAATAATGGTCTGACCTGCGGCGAAGGGGTAGCGGGCAATCTCGGCGGCACCGTACAGCGGGGTGAAGCGGGCGTACTTCAGCAGGTCGGTGCTCAGCGGGGAGAACACGGTACCGAAGAAGCTCATAATCACCAGCAGACCGTTCGCAATGGACACGGCGTTCTCGTTACGAATCAGCAGACCCATCATGATGCCGTAGAAGGCGAACACCAGACCGCACAGCACCGTCAGCGCACCAGCGGCAAGCTGCTGGTTCACAGGAATCTCAACACCGGTAAACATGCCCACAATGTTCACCGCAATCACCGGCAGCGCAGAAATCACCAGAGCGGTCAGAGCCTTCGCACCCAGGTATTTGCCGGTGGTCAGCGGGGTCAGCGCCAGCTGGCGGTTCCAGCCGCTGGAGAGCTCGGTGACGGTGCTGCCGCTAATCGCCACGGTGTTCTGCACGGCACCGTACAGCGCCATGCCAATCATGACGTAGGCCGCTACGTTGCCGTCGCCCATCTGCTGGGAGGAGTAGTCCTGCATCGCGCCAAAGAGCAGGAAGAAGACGATGGGCAGTGCCACGCCGAAGAAGAAACGGTCGGTCGAGAGAATAGAAGCGCGGATGTCGTAGAGTGCGTAGCGGAGCATGATGTTTTCCTTGAGGTGTGTAACGGTGGCGTAGCGTTTAGATGGTGTGGTGTTTAGGCAGTCTGAATGTTTAGGCGTCGGATGCCTTGGAGGCGGCGGCCTGCTCGGTCAGCAGGGTGAAGGACTCGTCCAGGGAGGGCTTGGTGACCTCCAGGTCGCTGATGCTGTAGTTGTTCAGCAGAGTGCGCAGTACCTGCTCAATCTCTAGCACGGAGATGCGGTGGCGGTACCCTCCGGACTCTTCGGTCACCTCGACCGGCACATCCAGGTCGGTGATGGGCGCGGGTGCGAGGAAGGAAAGGTGGCGGTGGCCGGTCAGGGCGCGAATCTCATCGGAGGAGCCGTCAGCGATGATGGAGCCGGATTCCATGAGCACGATGCGCTGGGCGAAGTTCTGTGCTTCTTCCAGGTAGTGCGTTGCAAAAAGAATGGTCGTTCCACGTTCTGCGATGGCTTCCATACGCTCCCAGAAGGTGCGGCGTGCATTCACGTCCATGCCGGCGGTCGGCTCGTCCAGAATCAGCAGTTCCGGCGAGTGCATGGTCGCCAGGGCGTAACGCAGACGCTGCTGCTGACCGCCCGAGCACTTGCCGACCTTACGCTTAGCGATATCGGTCAGGTCGGCGCCGGCGAGTACCTCATCCACGTCGATGGGCTTGGGGTACAGCGCCGCAATCATCTCGACCGTGGCGCGGATCGTCAGGTCCTTGAGCAGGCCACCGGTCTGCTGAACCGCACCGAGCAGACCGGCGCGTGCCGCCTCGGAAGCGTTACGACCGAAGACGCTCAACTCGCCGCCGCTGGGCTGGGTCAGGCCAAGAATCATGTCGATGAGGGTGGTCTTGCCTGCACCGTTGGGGCCGAGTAGGGCGATGATTTCGCCGCGCTTGACGGTCAGGTCAATCGAGTCGACGGCGACCACGGTGCCTGCCGCACGGGTGGAGAAAACCTGGCGGAGGGAGCGGGCGGAAATAACGGTTTCTGCGGTGTTGTGCTTGCTGTTCTGAAGTGCTGCGGTGTTCATGTTTCTATTACACCGCCGGTTTTCGCGCCGCTGCGGTACAGAGTGTCATGACCTGCACATGACAAATGTCATGAGTTCGTGCAGTGGCTGTTCTAACGAGGGTTTTTCAGCGGTAATAGAGCGTGGCGACGAGGTAATCTCCGCAGCGGAGGCGGTCACGCGAAGCGGGGGCTCCGTCCTCGAAGCGCCCCCAGGCGCTGAAGAGGGGGCACTCCCCCGCGTAGCGTGAACGCGAAGCTGCGCAAGCGTCCTTACCCGTGCATCCCGCACATCAGACGCAAAAACCCCGCGTCTTCTCCCCACATGGGGAAGAGGACACGGGGTCATAAGCTAAAAGTCTTAGCGAGTGGGCTTAGCGCCGCGGCCACCAAGCTGGCGGCCTACGTTCTCGTCATTCTTCAGGGCGGAACGCAGTTCCTTCGGTAGGGAGAAGAGAATGTCTTCCTTCGCGGTCTCCACCTCTTCGATGGTGCTGTAGCCGTACTCGGCGAGCAGAGCCAGCACCTCCTGAACCAGAACCTCGGGCACGGACGCGCCGGAGGTCAGGCCCACGGTTGCCACACCCTCGAACCAGGACTCGTCCACCTGGTGTGCGAAGTCCACACGCTCGGCACGCTTAGCGCCGTATTCGAGTGCTACTTCCTTCAGGCGCACGGAGTTCGAGGAGTTCGCCGAACCGACCACAATCACCAGGTCTGCGCGCGGAGCGATCTCCTTGATAGCGCCCTGGCGGTTGGAGGTTGCGTAGCAGATGTCGTCCGAGGGCGGATCCTGCAGGGACGGGAAACGCTCACGCAGACGCGCCACGGTTTCCAGGGTCTCATCCACGGACAGGGTGGTCTGAGAAATCCAGACGACCTTCTCCGGGTTGCGAACGGTCACCTGGTCCACCTCGTCGGGCGAGTTCACGATCTGGATGTGCTCGGGCGCCTCACCGGCGGTACCCTCGACCTCTTCGTGGCCGGTGTGGCCGATGAGCAGGATGTCGTAGTCCTGCTTGGCGAAGCGCACAGCCTCGCGGTGCACCTTGTTCACCAGCGGGCAGGTCGCGTCAATGGTGTTCAGGGAGCGGTCGCCGGCTGCGGAAACCACCGCCGGGGACACGCCGTGCGCCGAGAACACGGTCACAGAACCTTCGGGAACTTCGTCCACTTCATCAACGAAGATAGCGCCCTGCTTTTCCAGGGTCTCCACCACGTGGCGGTTGTGAACAATCTGCTTACGCACGTAGACGGGCGCACCGTAGTGCTCCAGCGCCTTCTCGACAGCAATCACGGCACGGTCAACGCCAGCGCAGTAACCGCGCGGGGTGGCGAGCAGGACTTTCTTCTCACCGGTGACGGGTGCGGCGGCTTCAACGTCGGCGCGGCTGCGGCGCTCGCGGGGTACGGGCGGCAGGCCCAGGGCAATAGTTTCAGTGGACATGGTTACTATCCTACGTTGTTCGGACTTTTAGTGTGTGATGACTGTGGCACCGCTCGCAGGGCTACGTCCCAGGGCGATGAGGCGAATCAGAATACCGAGCAGCAGGGCGAGGATTGCCAGGACCAGCCCGTAGCTTGCCGCCGCCTGCAAGTGCCCGGTCAGTGACGGTGCAAGCTGGTTCCATGCCCCGGTAATCAGTGCCGTTCCGGCGGTGCTGTGGCTGGTAATTCCCAGGGTTTCAGGGGTTTGGTCGCCAAACCAGGCTGCGGCGCCCCAGCCCAGCAGGGCGTAGAGCAGGGCCGTGACCACCGGCACCAGGATGCGGTGCCTGGGCGCCAGCAACGTAGCCAGCAGCAGGCTCAGCACCGAGATGATGGTCAGCGGCACGGTGGATTTGCCCAGCGCGGCGGCACGGTTAATGCCGGCGTGCAGGAACCACTCCTGTTGCTCCTGCTGGTTGTTGCCGTCCTTTACCCGGTCAATGTTGAGGGTTTCAGGGCCGAGCTTCGTCAGGTCCGGGTCGAAGGAGCCGATAGAGCCGACCTTCGCATCCAGCGCACGGTAGAAGGGGGTGAGCACAATGACGGCGGGGCCGTCCTGGTGTTCAAGGTTGTAGCGGCGAGTTTCCTCGGCTATTTCCTTCCAGAGGCTTCGATATTCTTCAGTTTTTGACAGCTCAGCCGCGGAACGGTTGAGCATGGAACGTATGCCGTCTTGTGTCGGCTTTACAAGAATGGAGTATAAGCCGCTTTCTTTGGTGCCGTCGAGGAAGGTTGTCATAGCCTCGGACTTCATGAGGTCTTCGACCGCACCGTCCGCGATGCGCGAGGCGAGCTGCGAATCCTCCGCCAGGTTGGAGGAAATCTGCGAGAAACCACGCTCTGACATGAGCTTAGAGTTCACCCAGGCACCCGCGGTTGCACCCAGTCCGGTCACCAGGGCAAGGGCGCACAGCACAACGGTTAGGAACCTCCGCAAACCCGCCGCGAAGGGAGGCTCCGGGGCGGCCTGCAGTTCAGCCTTGGTGGGGGCTGCAGCGTGGCCGAGCGTACGCGTGGGCTGTAGCAGAGTGGTGTCTTCATCCGCCGTATAGTAGCCGTCCGTATGGGTAATCCGGGTGTCGACGACTCGGGTCGCGTCCGCCGGGTAGTTTTGCGCGCCAGTACCCGCCGCTGACGAAGCGGCGGCGGTATTGAGGGCGTTGTTCTGATGTGCTGACTGATCGGGTGAGCGCATGTGCCTAGGGTACCCGCTCACACTGTTCAAAGCCGATTCAGACCCGCCGAATGCGCCAGAAGCTAAGTTCCGTCTGCACTCCGTGCAAGCTCCCCGATTCGCCCGGCTGACCTGTGAGCGGGCGCATAACCGACCAATCAGGGACAATAGAGGGTATGAACTTCTACAACCCCTCCGCAGCGCAGCAGCCGCTAGTGGTGCCGCCCGTGCACGAGCGGCAGCTTCCCGGGAAGTCTCAGGAAACCACCGCAACCAACCCCTGGCCCCTCGCCTTGCTCGCGCAGAACCTCAAAAACTACGTAGACAAGGTTCCCGAACTGTGGGTGGAGGCGCAGGTCGCCTCCCTCAACGGCCGCGGCGGCAACGTCTTCATGGAGCTCAAGGACCTCAACGAAGACTTCTCCTTCACCCTCGCGCTTTTCGGGCGTGCCGGTAGCGGCCTGGCGGCTGATGTGACCGTGGGCGCTCGCATTGTCACTCGCGCCAAGCCGAGCCTGTGGAAGAACGGCAAGCTCTCCCTCATCGGCAAGGAAGTGTATGCGGTCGGTACCGGCAACCTGCACGAGCAGTTGCAGCGTCTGCGTGAGGCTCTCGCCGCCGAGGGGCTGTTCTCTGACGCGCGGAAGAAGCCGCTGCCCATGCTGCCGAATCGTGTGGGTCTGATTACCGGTCGCGATTCTGACGCGGAGAAGGACGTTATCCGCAACGCCTCCCTGCGCTGGCCCGGCGTGGTCTTCGAGGTGCGCAATACCCGCGTTCAGGGTGAGGGCGCGGCGGCTGAGGTCATTGCGGCTCTCGCCGAGCTGGACGCCCACCCGGAGGTGGACGTCATCGTCATCGCCCGAGGCGGCGGCTCCTTCGAAGACCTGCTGCCTTTCTCTGAGGAAGCGCTCATCCGCGCCGTCGCGGCAGCCACCACCCCGGTGGTCTCGGCAATCGGTCACGAGGCGGACTCCCCCATCCTCGATGCGGTCGCCGATCTGCGCGCCTCCACCCCCACCGATGCGGGTAAGCGCATCGTGCCCGATATTTCGGAGGAAACCGCCCGCATCACCGAGGCTCGCGCCCGTCTGGACCGCGCGGTACTCGGCTACGTGGGCATGCAGATGAACTACATTGCGCAGCTGCGGAGCCGCCCGGTGCTCACCCACCCGGAGTCCTCCCTGCTCATGCGTGTGGAGGAGCTGAGCCAGCTACGCGAGCGCGCTCACCGTTCGGTGCAGCACCGTCTGGAGCGTGAGTCGGCGACTCTGTCGCATACGTTGGCGCGGGTGCGTTCGCTCTCGCCTGCGCAGACGCTCAACCGCGGCTACTCCATCGTTCAGGATGCCGCGGGCGCTATTGTGCGTGACGCTTCGGCGCTGAGTGAGGGCGAGCAGATTACGGTGCGTGCGGCAACCGGTTCGGCGCAGGCGGCCGTGACTTCTACGGGTCCCTCAAACATCTCCTAAACCTCGATACCCCTACGTTTTATCCCTAGTTTTTACCTCTGAAAGGTTCCTCAATGAGCGAGAACATTAGCTTCAACAGCGCCGAGTTGGGCGCACCCGTCGAAACTCTCGGCTACGAGCAGGCGCGTGCCGAGCTGGAGCAGGTCGTGCGCCAGCTGGAGTCCGGCGCCAGCGACCTGGAGACCTCTATCGCCCTGTGGGAGCGTGGCGAGGCGCTTGCCGCCCGCTGCGAGGCGTGGCTGCAGGGCGCGCAGGAGCGCCTGAACGCGGCACGCGGCGCACAGGCAGGTGCACAGCAGGGTGGTCAGGAGCCTGCGGCAAACTAGTATGCCTCTCTCTCTCTCCCCCCCCCGGCGCGTTGCTCCGTCATCTGGCGCATCGAGCATTCGCGAAGCCGCTAAAAATAGCCTGCCCCGCAGCTCATCAGAACTGCGGGGCAGGCTATTTCTATCTGTCACAAGGCAGAGACAGCAGGGCTAGTGCTTCTGCTTGTAGTCAGCCATGAAGTTACCCAGACGCTCCAGGGCACTGGTGAGGGTCTGCGTATCGGGCAGGAACACCAGGCGGAAGTGGTCCGGGTCCTTCCAGTTGAACGCGCGGCCGTGGCTGAAGAGAATCTTCTGGCTCTTGAGCAGGTCCAGGGCGAACTGTTCATCGTCGGTAATGTCGAAGCGCTCAACATCAATCTTCGGGAACAGGTAGAGCGCGCCGTCCGCGCTGGTGCAGCTGATGCCGTCAATCTCGTTAAGCATCTTGTGCGCCAGGGTGCGCTGCTCGTACAGGCGGCCGCCGGGAACAATCAGCTCGTTAATGGACTGGTAGCCGCCGAGCGCGGTCTGGATTGCGTGCTGCGCCGGAACGTTGGAGCACAGGCGCATGGAGGCAAGCAGGTGAATGCCCTCAAGGTAGCTTGCGGCGTCCTTCTTCGGGCCGGTGATTGCGACCCAGCCTGCACGGTAACCACAGACGCGGTACGCCTTGGACAGGCCGGAGAAGGTCAGGCAGAGCACGTCGTCGCCGGTGAGGGTTGCCATGTTGATGGCCTCTGCACCATCGTAGGTAATCTTTTCGTAAATCTCATCAGAGAACACGACCAGACCGTGTTCGCGTGCCACATCCACAATCTGCTTAAGCACGGAACGCGGGTAGACGGAACCGGTGGGGTTGTTCGGGTTAATAACCACGATGCCCTTGGTGCGCTCGGTAATCTTCGACTTAATGTCTTCGATGTCCGGGTACCAGTTGTTTTCCTCATCGCAGAGGTAGTGCACGGGCTTGCCGCCTACCAGCGCGGTGGCTGCGGTCCACAGCGGGTAGTCGGGCATGGGGACGAGGATTTCGTCGCCGGTCTCGCACAGTGCCTGCAAGGTCATCGGGATCAGCTCAGACACACCGTTACCCAAGTAGATAGACTCGGTGTCGAGGTTCATGATGCCGCGGTTCTGGTAGTGGTGCACAATGGCGGTACGTGCCGAGTAGAGACCGCGGGAATCAGAGTAGCCCTGAGTTTCGGGCAGGTGACGAATGATATCCATCATGATGGCATCCGGCGCCTCAAAGCCGAAGGGCGCGGGGTTACCAATGTTCAGCTTGAGGATGCGGTGGCCCATCGCTTCCATGCGATTGGCTTCATCCAGAATAGGGCCGCGGATGTCGTACAGGACGTTGCTCAACTTTGAGGACTGACGGTACTTCGTCATGATGATTTACTTTCTAGGGTGATCCAAAATGAATTGTGCTGCGTCATCATCTGCGATGGGGTTGGAACCGCTAGTCAGACGCAACAGGAACGAGAGGTTACCCGTGTCTAATGTAGATGATACGCGGTTAATTGCCGTCCGGGCGCTATCTGGCAGGGTACGGCGGATAATGGGCACCAGTTGCTGCTGCAAAAGCGCCGTCGAGGGGTCTTCCAGGGTGACCAGGCGATTCTCTTCAATCGCGGAGTCGCTGCTGTGCAGCAGGGTCACCTGCACGGTGTCTGCGGTGAGGGCGTTGACGCGCTCGGCGGGGTCGTCCTGAATCTTCGGGTCGTGCACACGGTAACGGTAGAGGCTACGCAAAGAATCCACGCCGTAGGTGCCGCTGGAGTACCCGGTCGGGATGGAGAACACCAGGGAAGACTGCACATCGCGCAGGTTCGCGAGGGAGTTGAGCTTGTGGCGGGCGCTCACGGCGCGGGTAGTGACCAGCACATCCTTGTTGGTGGCGCTAGCACCGTTGAGAAGCATGAGCTCTTCGGGCAGGATGCGCGAGATGGCGTTGGTCATGTCGGTGGTGCTCATGGCGCGCAGGTTGATGGGGTCTGCGGAGCGGGTGGAGCTTGCGGTGGGGCTCGCGGTGCCGTCCGTAGCATGCGCGGAGGCGGTGCTCTCCTCCGCGGTGGGGGTAGCTGCCGGGGGCAGGGTCACGCCTGCCGCTTGAGCGGAGGCGCTCACGGAGGCGGCGATGCGTTCGTTATGGGCGGCGGCGGGGCTGATTTTGCCGTCGTCGGTCAGGTAGAGCAGTAGGTCGCCGCTGTAGTCGATGACCAGGTCCAACGCTTCAGGGGCGGCGACAGTGGTGCTACCGGTTTCCTCATCGTCGGGCAGAGTAGCGGTAGGGGTGGCGGAGTTAGCCGAAGGAACCATGAGCCCGCGCAGGGCGGTAGCGCGGCTGTTGTCGGTGTCAACAAGTTCAACGGAGTAGCCAATCTGTCGCAGGGCGCGCGCGTACACGTGCGCTACGGCGCGCATTTCACGCAGAGCACCGTAGCCGATGCGCAGAGTGCCGTAGCTGGACGCGGAAGGGTCCACCTGCGGGGTTGCGTCATTATTCCCGCAAGCGGCAAGTAGCGGCATGAGCGCCAGGGAGGTGAGCGCCGCACGGCGGGTGAGGATCAGTCGGTTCATTAGGGAAGCTTCCGTGCGTTTTCGTCGGCAAGAAATTCGCGGTATTCGCGTGCCCAGCTGGCGGCGTTGGAGTAACCCATCATGGAGGCGACCTCATCGATGAGAGTGCCGTAGCGGATGGTATCCAGCTCTGCGATGGGCACCCAGCGTGCCGTGTCGGAGGAGCCGTTGACCTCGTGGCGCAGTTCGCCGGTGACAATGTGGGCACGGAAAACCACCCGCAGGGCGCAGAAAGGCAGCGCCTGCGGGTCCTTCTGGGTCGAGCGCACGGGGAAGTGTCCGGCGTGCACGCCCAGAATGTCTTCAATGGCGACGCTGTAGCCGGTCTCTTCGAGGGTTTCCCTCAGCGCGGTTTCGTCAGCCTGCTCGCCGGGTTCCATGCCGCCACCGGGCAGGGACCAGAGGGGGCTGAGCGCGCGGTCTTCGGGCACCCAACGAGTCATGAGCAGCTTGCCCTGCTCGATGATGACTGCGTAGGCTGCGGGTCGGGTTTCCATTGCTAATGCCATGGTTCGATTTTACCGTCTATCGTTCTTTAGCGTTTCTTACCGCGGCGTGCGCTGGCGGCTTTGGCGGACTGTCGAGCGTGCTGGCGTGCGTTGCCGTTTTTCTTGGCGTTGGCACGCTTCTTATCGCGTGCTTCACGGCGTGCGTTGGCGGCTCGAGCCTTCGCTTTTGCCTTTGCTTTTT
Organism: Rothia sp. HMSC061D12; assembly: GCF_001836735.1. NCBI lineage: Bacteria > Bacillati > Actinomycetota > Actinomycetes > Micrococcales > Micrococcaceae > Rothia > Rothia sp. HMSC061D12. Next base: position 1,065,777 of record NZ_KV830305.1, read on the forward strand.
CGGCTGCGACGCGTTCGGCGCGTGCCTGTCGGGTTTCGCTACCGCGGTCGCTGGTTGCGGTGCGTCCGCGCACAATACCGATGAAGTCCTGCAGGAGCGCCTCGAGCTCTTCACTGCGCGGCTCGCCCTTGGGGGCGCGCGGCCACACCAGGCGCACCGGGTAGGTGTCTAGACCCGCAACGGGGCGGTAGGTGAGGTCCTTGCGATGGTAGAAACGTGCAATGGACATGGGCACAATGTACAGGCCCACACCGGCGGCAACCAGCTCGATGGTTTCCTTATCGGTCAGGCCCTCGGGCACGATGCGGCCAGCGCTCTCACGCCATGCGCGGGATACTTCCTCGTAGGCGGGAATATCGGAGGCTGGCTGCAGCAGGAACTCCTCGGCAAGCTCCTCCACGGGCACCTCATCGAGCACGGTGAGCACGTGATCCACGGGCAGAATGACCACGGGCAACTCCTCGTAGAGGCGGATGCTGTGGTACTTCTCGCCGTCGGTGCTTGCCGGTTCACGGTCCGGGCGCACAATGCTCATGTGCGCAAAGGGGTTCTCGGGAACCTCAACGACGGGTACAGGGGCGTGCTCGACAGCCTCGGTGGGCGCCTCAGCAGTATTTTCTCCCTCTGCCGCCGCTTCAAGGGCAGGATCAATCAGGCACAAATCCTGGTGCAGGGAATCCAGGCCGCGTGCCTCACCCACGGGCACCTCCGCCAACTGCACGCGGTCGCCGTAACGCTCATGCCAACGGTTGAACCACTTGCCGGGCATAATCGCGGGCACGTAGCTAATGCGCAGCATGGAACGCTGAAGCACGGGAATGGGCAGAGCCTCCGGAGTCTGGATCATTGCCAGCTGCTCGGGGTGCAGGTACACGCGGGTGGGCGCCTCGGCGGGCGCTTCGTTCTCTACCTCGTCGGTAGTGTTTTCGGGCGCGCTCGACTCGGGATAGATTGCGGTGAGAGTGTGCTCGTTGAGGGGCTGCTCTTCGGGGGTACCTGCGGTGGAGGATGCGGTAGAAGTCATCCCTCCACGCTAGCACATCTTGGGCGGGTGCATCGGGGTCAAGTGAGCGGGGTCAGATGAGCGCCCTCAACCCGGTGAGATAGTGCCCCTACCCCCCTGCTGGAGGAAGGACTAGTTCTCGGTGATGTTCTCCGCAGTATTCTCAACGGTTCCGCGGTTGATGCGGCGTTCGCGCAGCTGAGCCACAACCACCAGCACCGTAATAACAATGGCGAGAGCGAGCGGGAACATCCACGGTTCCAGGCCGAGAGCGGCAAGAATTGCGAAGCCAATCGTGGTGTAGATGCACGCCCACATGAAGGTGCCGACCAGCATCGCGGGAACCCAACGGCGCAGCGGCATCTTCGTGAAGCCGGTCGTGATGATGACCGCGGTTTGCAGACCCACGGTGAGAAAGCAGAGGGGCACGGCAATAACGCCCCACCGGTTAATCAGGCGGCGCGCTTTACGGTAGAGCGGGCTGTCCATGGCCTTGCGGATGCGGTCGAGGCGGGCACCGCCTTCAGCAGCGAGCGCGCCGAGCGCGTACACGATGCTGGTGCGGACGATACCGACCACCCACATGAAAGCTAGGGCAACCTCAATCGGGAGTGCGTCAAACCAATCTTTCACCCGGCTATTCTCTCATGAGTGGGCGATATTGGTCTGATTGAAGGTTCTTTCAGGCTTCTTATTCGACATATAGAGGTGGCAGAAAAAATTTTTAAACTTTTTTCAGTCGGGGGCCATTGCCCCTTGTCGCCTGCAATGGCGCGGATTTCACTTAGGGCAACCTTAGTTTATTGACAGGCTGTCGCTATTTTCAGCTTGTCACCCGCACGGGAATTAGGATATATTTTTATTACCGAATAGGGCAGGCCTTGTGGGAAGGCCTTCCTAGTCGGTCTAGAAGACTTTCTTCCTGTGTGTGATGCTGGAAAGGGAACCCCATGGACGGGGTTCCTTTTCTTTTTAATCGTTCCTTTCCCGAGGCACATTCCCAGCAAAACAAAACCCCGACAGTACGAACTGTCGGGGTTTTATTCACATCTAGAGCAGGGTCTACTTCTTACTCTGGTTCTTGTCCTGGCGGTGCAGAGCGCTCAGCGGCTTGGGCAGCTGAACCGGGTTCCAGGTGTTGCTCACTGCCTCAAAGGAGGAGCCAGCACCGGGGTGACGGTTCGTGGAACGGACACCACCGGTCACAGTAGCGCCGGTCGAGAGCGCCGGATTGTTCAACGAGGCGATATCCAGTGCATCGAACTCGGAATCATCCAGGACGTCCGGCAGAGGAATCTCTTCGGGAATCGGCTGAGCGGGAGCCTGAGCAGCAGGTGCAGCAGGTGCCTGGCGGACGGGCGAACCATCACGTAGCGCCTGGCGAGCCACCGGCTGGGCCGGCTGAATAGCCGACTGCTGCGCGGGAGCTGCTACCGGCTGCACAGGTGCCTGAGCGGGGGCCTGCTGAACCTGAGTAGGCTGAACGGGCTGTGCAGGCTGAGCGGGAACCGCAGGTGCCTGAGCGGGCTGCTGCTGTGCCGACTGGGGCTGCCCCGCGGTGCGAGGCGAGGCGGAGGAAGTAGCAGAACCGCTCTCCTGATCAAAGAGCACGCTACCGCGGCGAATCGGTTGGAATCGACTCGGACGCTGCTGGCGACGCTCCTGACGGTGTGCGACGGGCGCCTCCGCCGCGCGGGCAGAACGGGCAGGTACGGCACGAGAAGAATGAGCAGGTGCCGCAGCAGGCGCTTCCGCACGAGGAGCCGCCTCGGGAGCCTCATCGGAGGACTCCACCGCGATGTGCGCGCGGCTCGGGCGTGCCGCCTCGCGGTTCACACCGTGTACAGGCTTGCGGGTAGTAGCCTCACGGGTGGCGGGGCGAGCATGATGTGCAGGCTCTTCAGCAACTTCAGGCTCCACACCCTCAGCCGCCGAGTCCTCTACAGGCTCAGAAGCATCATCGCCGGCTTCTTCATGTTCATCGGACTCTTCGTAGGCTTCGTCCTCAGCTTCGTCATCCTCATCATCTTCTGCCTTAGCTTGGCGTGCATCGCGGCTCGCCTTGACCTGGTTAGCAACAGACTCCAGCAGACCAAAACGGCTCACAGCCCATGCACCGCCGGCAAGAATCAGCAAGAGAACAGCCCAGCCCCACGCCAGCACACCAAAGAGCGCCAGAAGACCGGTAACCAGGGCAAGAACACCCAGACCGGCAGCAACCAGCAGGGCAATACCGCTCGGGCTCGAAGTATCAAAGTAGGACAGAGGCGAGGGCTTCGACTCCTCCACCACCGGAATCTCATCCGTGTAAGGGGCAGTCGGGGAAGATTCGCGAATCTGCGAAATAGAAGCCGTATCGGGCGCAGGCTGGGCGGATTCCTCCACCGTGTGGGAGGAACGGGAAGAAGCCTGCGGAAGAGCAGAAGACGGCAGAGAAGTACCCGGTGCCACCGCGTGATCGGAGGACTGGTATGCCTCCGACTCGTTCAGCAACACACCGGCGGAGGCGAGAATATCCTCCGCGGTACGCTCAGCACTAATCAGGGGACGTTCAGGCTCCATGACAGGGCCAGCGGGCGCGCGACGCAGGCTCCTGGGCACAAACCACAGCAGCAAAATCACGGTCAGAATTACCAACACGCCGGAGGTGTTCAAAAGCGTCATATTCAGGTCGCCCTCTATCGTCCCTTTATCCCTAGACTTTAATCATACCCTTATATTCCCAATGCTTTCCATAAGCGGCAAGAATCGGGCTGGATATGCACATATACCCCTGAAGGAATATGCACACTACAACGTCGTCGCGTCCCTGCACAAGGCACACCCTGGGCCCTCGCCCAGTAGCACCCCAAGCACATAATAGACACATACGACGCAAAGGAAGGCGCCCTCCCTTGGGGCTAAAACGCCCCACCGGAAAGAACGCCTTCCTCAGCGTGGTTGGTATTTATCGGTTGCCCTCTTTAGAGAGCGGGTGCAGAGTAATTAGCAGTTCTCTGCAACAAAGTCCTTCAGCCATGCGCGCAGGTCGTCACCGAACTCGGGGCGCTCAGCAGCAAGAATAACGTTTGCCTTCAGGTAGGACAGCTTGTCACCGGTGTCGAAACGGCGGCCGGAGAAGACCACACCGTAGACACCTTCGCCTTCACCCTCACCCTGAGCCAGAGTCTGCAGAGCGTCGGTCAGCTGAATCTCGCCGCCGCGGCCCGGAGCGGTGTTCTCCAGAACTTCGAAGACCTTCGGGCTCAGAACGTAACGGCCAATCACAGCGTAGTTCGAGGGAGCCTCATCAGCAGCAGGCTTCTCAACCAGGCCGGTGATTTTAACGAAACCGTCTTCGCCCTCAACAGCCTCAATAGCAGCTGCGCCGTAAGCAGAAATAGCCTCGCGGGGAACCTCCATCAGAGCAACGACGGAACCGCCGGTGCGCTCCTGGACCTCCACCATACGAGCGAGCAGGTCTTCCTTCTCGTCAATCAGGTCATCGCCGAGCAGAACAGCGAATGCTTCGTCACCAACGTGGCGCTTTGCGCGCAGAACAGCGTGGCCCAGACCCTTGGGGTCGCCCTGACGCACGTAGTGCAGGTCGCCACCCATCTCATTGGTAGCTACCACGGATGCGAGTAGGGCGTCCTTACCCTGCTCAGCGAGCTGCTGCTCCAGAACGGGAACGCGGTCGAAGTGATCCTCGAGAGCGCGCTTGTTACGGCCGGTAATCATCAGAACGTCGTTCAGACCGGCACGGATTGCTTCCTCCACCACGTACTGAATCGCGGGGCGATCAACGACGGGGAGCATTTCCTTGGGGGTTGCCTTCGTTGCGGGCAGGAATCGGGTGCCCAGACCAGCAGCAGGAATAACTGCCTTAGTAACAGACTTAATTTCAGTAGCCATGCCACAAGAATACCCTAAGTTGTAAAGTACTTAAGGCGATTTATAGACACTATGACATGAAAAAATCTTCAACGTGACTAACTACATATCCACAGCGGCCCATTCTTCGGTGTGCAAAGAAAATGCACCCCACAGAACTCAGCACTATTTTTCTCAAACCCTATACTAAAAAGTGGAATCCACGTCCCCGCAGATATAGGTCAATTTTCACCACCCACCAGGGCAGTTTTACCCTGCGCACGGATACCTCTCAGCCACGGATACCTCTCAGCATAGAGTGAACGCACCTTACTTCCTACGGGACGCTCCACTCCCCCCAACCCTTCACACAAGACCCGCAACGACGATGGGACACACCATGCACCTCAACACCACCCCCGCCACCAGCAACTCTGACGCCGGTGCCAGCGCAGACGATATCTCCCTAGACAAAGACATTCTCCGCTCCCAAATCCGCCCGCGCCGCCTCACCGCACGCAGCCACCGCGGCGAACACGGCCAGCAGCAGATGGAGGAGCTCTTCACCGCACACATCCTCGAAGCAGTCGCACAGCGGGTCCACTCCCCCGGTATCATCGCGGCGTACCTGCCCACCAAGTCCGAACCGCCCATCATCGAGGCGCTAACCCGCCTGCACAAGGACGGACACCGCATCCTCGTACCCGTCGTACGCCCCGGTCGCAAACTCGCCTGGGTGCACTGGGACCCCACCGTTGAGCACCCGCTCAGCCCCATGGGTATCCCGGAACCCGAAGGTGAAGAGCAGGACTCGCAAGCTTTCGTTGATGCCGACCTGCGCCTCATCCCCGCACTCGCCTTTGACGCCGGCGGGCACCGCCTCGGTCAGGGAGGCGGCTACTATGACCGCATTATCCCCCTGCTCAGCGACCAGCAGCTGGAGGAGCAGAGCATCGGTATCGTCTTCAGCGACGAAATCTACGAGGCTGTCCCCTACGACCAGTGGGATGCTATTCTGCCGGTCATCCTCACCGAGCAGGGTATCTACCGCACCCGTTAGCAGGTCTAAAAGTACCCAATTCTCTCGTACCCGCTTCACCCCTGATTGACACCCCGAATCTTTATGCAAAAGCACAAAGATATGCGGGACACACCCACAAAATCACCCAGGAAAAAGGCAAAAAGAAACCAGAAATAGCTTTTTGAGAAGAAAACGCAAATAGCTCCCAACGTTTCAAAAGCGGTACACTCAAACCACGTTAATAAACCATCCCAGCGAAAACGGATACAGAAGGACAAAATGCCGGTCTACGTTTACCAGTGCAAGAATTGCAACCACGTCTTTGAGCAGCGCCAGTCCTTTAGCGACGATGCACTGCGCGTCTGCCCGCAGTGCGGCGAAGAAACCCTGCGCAAGCGCTACAACACCGTCGGCGTGACCTTCAAGGGTTCCGGCTTCTACAGCACCGACAAGGGCAACTCCTAAACGGGGTTCCACACCAGCCAAAACGAGGGGCGGGGCAACACAGGTTGCCCCGCCCCTCGGCGTTTAAGAAGCACTCCCCCGCGGGAAGACACTACACGATATTGTTACCCCAGTGCGGAGGACGCTGCTGACGCATCCATTCCAGACGCTCACGCTCCTCCGGGGTTAGAGGCTGCGCGGAAGTAGCCGCTTTCTTGGTACCAGCCTTCTGCACGGAAGCACCCACGGCAGACGAGGTACCCGAAGCCACCACCGGAGGCGTAGTCACACCCACCAGCAGAGGCTCAGCCCCGCTCACCGAGCCGCCGCCGCTCACACGGCGGTGCCCGCGGCGAGGCTTCGGCGTTGACGAATAACTAGCCACGAACCTCAGCGCCCTCATCCATATCCAGGTAGTGCAGCACGCGCGCCACCACAGCATCCGGATCGGCGAACACCTCCAGGGTGCCCAGGGTGATGTAGTTCCAGCCCGTGCGGCTCAGACGCTCCGGCAGCAGGCGGGTACGCTCACGCACCGAAGCGCGCGCATAGTTCGGCTCGCCATCGGAGCACGCCACCAGCGGCATAGCCGCCGGAACGCTCGGGTTCGAAGAGACCACGGGAGCCACACCCAGCGCGGGCACCGGCTCAGCAGCCAGCTTCTCCGGGGCGTGCGCGATCAGAGCGATGTCGCCCTCACCGCGGGTCACACGCACACCGTGAGCCTGCAGGCGCGCCACCAAATCGTTCAGCAGCCAGTCGCCCAGATCCGGGGTGTCCGCGTCGTCGGCAGCCAAGAACGCGTTACGCGGCAGGGTCTCGGGTACGCGCTGTGCCTTCGCCTCCACCTCTTCACGCGCCTGACGTTCCGCATGCTCACGCAGCAGGTGGTAGAAATCCACCGCGCCATGATGCAGCTTCTGCGGATCCAGCTCCGACGGGTCAATGCACGAGACAATGCGCAGGGCACGGCGGGCACGAGTCAACGCCACCACAAAGCCCTGACGACCGTGTTCGGCAGACAGCTGACCCAAATCGTAGGACGCCTGGCCCAGGCGGGCACGACCCACGCCCAGGGAGAAAATCACGGTATCGCGCTCGAGGGTCTCAGCGCGGGTCAAATCGACCACGCGGAACGACTCCTCACCGGCGGCAAAGAACGGCGCCAGCTGCGGGTACAGGCTCAAGGCATGACGCACCGACTCAGCCACACGCTGAGCGTGCTTCGGGCTAGCCGTCACAACCGCCAGCGAACGGTCTGGGGTACGGTAGGCGTGCTCCAGTACCAGGTTCGTCACGCGCTCCACCTCAACACCGGGCGAATCCAGGTTCGCGTTATCGCTCACTTTACCGCGAGTATCAATGTACTCAACGGTCAGCGAACCGGCGGGCTGGGCGGAGGCGCGGCTCACCGGAGCCGCATGCAGCTGCGAACCGTAGAACTCACGGTTCAGGTAGTCCAGAATCACCGGGTCCATGCTACGGTGCAGCATCGCCAGGGTGCGGTTGGGCAGTACGGTAGCGAGCACGTCGAAGGTGCTGTCCAGCTGCTCACCTGCCGGTTCCGGCGCCCCAAAGGTCGGGGCGGACACGATGAACGGCGAGGGGTAACCCGAATGCGGGTCACCCAGGGCAATCACCTGGTCGGCGCGAGTAATCGCGGGCAGGTTCGCCGCCAGCGGGGTCGACTCGGAGTCCAGCAGCAGCACCGTATCAAAACGCATGGAGGCGGGAACCTTACGCGCCAGGGCGAAGGGGCTCGCAGTCCACAGCGGCAGCAGGGTACGTGCCATCACCGGGGCGTGAGTCAGCAGCTCCTCGAGCACGAACTCGTAGCCGCGCAGCTGGCTCTTCAGGTACGCTGCCTGATCATGCTTAGACTCAATACGCTCAGTCCACACGCGAGCAACCTTCGCCAGCAGACGCGCCGGGGCGCTAGTCATGTGGGCGTAGTCGGCACGGCGGAAACGGGACTCCATATCGCGCAGGCGGTCGCCGTCCAACAGTTTACCCTCGTGATGCTGCAGCAAGAACTCCAAGGCAGACTGCCACCAGGCAAGCTCCAGTTCAGCGGAAACAACCTCGGTCGGAACCTGACGCGCGTACAGGTCATCGAGCAGCTCCGACAGGCCGCGCTCACGCAGCTTCTGGGTCAGGGCGTCACGCTCCGGTAGGGTCATGAGCAGCACGCGGTCCGCCATGAGGGCGTCCAGGCGCGCGTCCAGGGCATCCAGGTCGGTGCGTACAAAGTCGGTGCCCTCAACGGTGTCAGCCAGGACAATACCTAGGCCCGCCAGTTCAGACACCAGGGAGTTCAGGGCGGCAGCCAGCTGATCCAGGTTCTCAGGAATCTGCGGGGTGCGGGGCGCCTCAATGTGGCGAATCCACTCGGCACGCTCGGCCTGAACAATCTTCAGCTGCTCGTGCAGGTCACCAATATTCACGCCGGGCAGGATGTACTCCTTTGCCGCGCGGCGCAGGCGGGAACGCTGCATACTGCTCATCTCGATGCCGTTCTCACGACGCCACGAACCGGATGCAGTCGCCGCAATCAGGTCGGTCACTGGACGGTCGTAGACGTCTGCGCGGAAACGCTTGAGCGTCTCACGGATGCGCATCAGAATCGCCAGCTGCGACTCCCACTCAGAGATGGTGCGGCCGCGGCGCAGACCCAGCATGGCGCTGGTCTGGTTCATCGCCTCACGCAGGTTCAGCAGGGAGGACTTGAGGGTAATGACCAGGGCGTACGCCTCAGCGGCTTCCTCGTCATTGACCAGGCGGGCACGGTACCACGGGGAGGTACGCGAGGCCGACGCAAAACCGTCAATCTCGCCCAGGCGCACCAGCTCGGCGCGCACCTGCTCACGCTCCATGAGTGCATCAAGCATGGGACGGTCAAAGCGCACGCGGGTTGCCGGGCCGTCCTCGGAGGCGGTCAGCTCAGCCAGACGCTGCAGCGCCGAGTAGACGGAAATCTGCCAGTTCGCGTCCTTGTTCAACAGGGCGCGGGTGTGGTCGAGCAGGGCGGCGCGAGTCGCGACGAGCTCTTCGTTCAGGTCCTCGGAGTTCGGCTCTTCCGCGCTCTCGTTGCGCACAATCGCGCGAATGAATTCGGCTCGCTGAGCCTCAGAATCGTGCTCGGCAAGCAGGTCGTAGCGCAGGCTCTCGATGCCGGTGCGCTTGAGTAGCGCAGAGAATTCGGCGAGAGTGGAGCGCTTCTCGCCCACGACGAGCACGGACTTACCGCGCCCCATCAGTGCGGAAGCAATATTCACGGCGGTGCGCAGCGGCTCGGTGCCGGGTGCCGCAGTGATAGTGAAGGAGAAGCCGCTGACCGCGGTGTCGATAATCTCCTGGGCGTTAGCGTCAGCGTCCAGCAGGAGCATTTCCTCTGCCGGGTCGCGCTGATCCAGAGGCTGCTGCAGATTGTGTGCGTTGAGCTCACGCGGCTTCACGCCGGGTACCTTCAGCGCCGCCAGGTCACGAACCAGCGGGGTGATGGCGGTGTGCGGCAGCTCGCCCAGGCTTTCCTTCAGGTCAGCGAAGGTGGAGATGAAGTACTTCGACTCGATGGTCATGCCCGGAATACGGCCGGCGGAGGCGCGCATACGCTCAATGACCGGCTCGGGATCCAGACGGGACATGGAGTTCGCCAGCTGCGCCACGTCCATGGTGCCCAGGTCGATGCCGTACTCCTGCTTGATCTGGCGAACCATCGCAGGGTTCAGGCGCGCGGAACCGGCGAGGCGCAGCTCGAAGTCGTCGTCCTTCGGGTGCGGGGTGATGCTCAGCGGCGCCATGAGGATTGGCGCGATGAAGCGCTTCTCGTAGGCGGCAGCATCCTCGCGGGTGTCGTGCGACAGCCAGGAGGCGGTACCCGCCACGAAGTAGCCGGAGTCCAGGCCGTGGTCGGTGGCGAGTTCGTAGATCTTGGTGCGCAGGGTGCGTGCGGAGCGCATGCCCGCCTCCAGCTGCGACTTGTCGCGCAGAATCGTGGAGAGGCGGGTCTTACGTCCGGCGAGCAGCTGCGCCAGACCGGAGGGGTTCGCCTCCGACAGGTCGATGTGCACGTAGTCGACCTGGTTGAAGTCGAGCATCGCGTCGGGGCCGGTGTAGACGTCCATCTGTTCCGCCCAGCGTTCAAGCCCCGCCGAGGGGTCAAAGTCCTCGTGGGCGGGGTTCAGGTGTGCGGGCAGCTCGGCGATGTTGATTTCGTCGGCTACTTCGTGGGTTTCCTCTGCTGAGGTCGCGGCTGCTGCGGCGGGCTGAGCAGTATCAGCCGGGGTGCCGGGTGCGTATTGCGCGTCGGTAGGCTCGGGAATCTGGTTCACGTCGTGAGTGTCCTTGTGGGTCAATGCGGTGTACGTTTGCGCGTACACACCGAAGATGGTGGTTCTTCCGGGGTCCTCTGCCCGGTGTGCCTCATGCTGTGCTTCAAGCGGGGCGGGTATCAGCGCACGCCCGTATGCTCAATGCTCCTGTGCGCTTAATACGCCGGGTGCTTACTTCGACCACATTGCGATGTTGGCGACGAGCAGCACTACGGTCACCAGTACGTAGAAGACCAGGGCAGGCAGAAGCGCCCAACGGTACTTGGGCGCCAGCTCGCCTTCCAGGTTGCCGAAGCGCAGGGAGCGGAAGAGGAAGAAGCTCAGGATTGCGCCGGGCAGGTTACCGATGATGACCAGCAGAATGGTCAGGTACAGGGCGTAGGCTCGTTCGGTGCGTTCGTTCTCTGCGCCCGCGAACTTGAGGGTGCCGCCCAGCAGCAGGCTGAGGCAGGCGTTCAGGAACGCCACGGTGAAGAAGGGAATCTTCAGGGCGGCTTGGAAATCCATCTGGGAGTTCGCTGCGCCCAGAGCAATCCACAGCAGTAGCAGCGCAGGGATAATCATGAGGTACCAGAACAGGTACTTACGCATCTTCTCGGTGTTTTCGATGAGCGCGAAAATTGCGGTCACAGGGTGTCTCTTTCAGATGGTCTCAGGCGGGATTCGGTCGGATTCAGGAGGAGTGAGTGAAGGAGCAGGTGGGCACAATAATACCTTGTCAGGCGTCGGTTTCGTCCCCAGCGTTGAGGGCGTCGTCCACCTGGTCCTGCAGGGATTCGCGGCGCTCATTCTCAACGAATTCAATGTAGCGGCGCACGATGTAGTCCAGTAGCACCGACAGCGCAACGAAGGAGTAGTAGGGCTTGCGCTGGGTGCTGATGTGGGTGGGGGTGGTCTGGTAGTGCAGGGAGTACTCGGCGTGCGAGGACATATAGTTCACACCAATGGCGGTCACCGCAATCATGGGGATGCGGCGCAGCGCCAGCATCTTAATGTGTTCGCGCATGTTCTCGGTCTGGCCGGAGAAGGACACAATGATGACCACGTCGTCCTGGGTCATATTGTTCATGGCGCTTTCGAACTCATTGCGTGCCGGGATGACCTGGCAGAACTTACCGCAAACCTGCATGGACTTGGTAAATTCCTGCACCGCATTGCGCTGAGCGTAGCCGGTACCGAAGCAGTACACAGTACGAGCCTCATGGATGCGCTTGAGCAGTCCGCTCAGTTCCATGTGCTCGAGGTAGTCGTAGGTGCGCTGAATATCTTCGCGGCCGCTCTCAATGAACCGCGGGTTGAAGGGTTCGCTGCGGTTCAGAGAGGACTTAATGAAGTACTTCAACTCAGCAAATCCGGAGAAGTTCAGCTTCTTCGTCAGGCGAATAATTGAGCTGGTCGAAGTATACGTTTTATGTGCCAAAGAGTTGATCGTTGACTCCGCAACGAACTCTTCATTTTCTAGCATGAATGCCAAAATTTCCCGTTCAGTTTCACTGAATCGGTGCTGGTTCGCATTCACGACGTCTTGTAAATCCACTCAAAGCTCCTGAATCCGATGGTGAGCAATATATAAATAGTACACGCTCTAGGGTTATCGGCCAGGGTGGGTGGGGATGGTCGTCGCTCACTTTGGGTGGGTGCCTCGTGCAGATTTGAGTCCAGGCACGCGCCCGGGTACAGCTTCGCCGGCGGCATCGGTGTTATCCGATACCGCCGGCGAAGTCTATACCTTATGAGGCGTCATACCGTCAGACGGTTGAAAGCTGAACTCTCTTAGGAGAGGGTCTTAGCTTCGTTCACCATGGTCTCGAAACGCTCGCGAACCTGGGGAACGTCCATGCCGACGATCACCTGGAATGCCTTGCCCTTGCGGACCAGACCCAAAGCGCCTGCATTCTTGAAGTCTGCATCCGAGGGGCTGACGAGGGACTCATCAGCAACGGAGACACGCAGGCGGGTTGCGCAGTTGTTCACGGTGGTGATGTTCTCTGCGCCACCGAGCAGTTCGAGGAAGCCAGCTGCACGGGGTGCGTAGAGGTCGCCGTCAGCGGACTCAGCAGCTGCGCCGCCGTTCTTCTCAGCAGCCTTAGCTGCCTTGTACTCTGCCTTGCTGTAGAGCTTGGTCTCGCCGCCGTCTTCTTCACGACCGGGGGTCTTGAAGTCGAACTTCAGAATCATGAAGCGGAAGATCAGGAAGTACAGGACGGTGAAGCACAGGCCCACACCAATCTGCATGAGGTAGGTGCCGGAGTGGTTTGCCCACAGCGGAATCCAGTTCTGGAACAGGAAGTCAAGCAGACCGCCACCCATGTAACCAACCAGACCCAGCTGGTACATGATTGCTGCCATGGATGCTGCCAGGATTGCGTGGACCAGGAACAGCGGGGGTGCCAGGAACAGGAAGGTGAACTCGAGGGGCTCGGTGATACCGATCAGGATTGCGGTAAGGCAGACGGGGATCATCAGAGCGAGAACTTCCTTGCGCTTCTCGGGACGAGCAGTGGTGTAGAACGCCGCTGCGATACCGATGGGTGCAAAGACCTTGGAGTTACCGTGCAGTGCGAAGCCGCCGCCGGGGAACAGTTCCTTCAGGGGCTTGTCGCTCTTTGCGAACTCGGTCAGGTGGGTCGGCCAGTCCTTAGCAATACCGTTCGGGGTAACAACGTTACCGAAGACGAACGGGGAGTAGATGAAGTGGTGCAGACCGGTCGGAATCAGGAAGCGCTCGAGGAAAGTGTAAACCCACACGCCGAGTGCGCCGGATGCGATGAAGAAGCCCTGCAGGGAGGAGATGCCGTGCTGAGCGTAGGGCCACAGCCAGGAGAACAGGAATGCCACGGGCATCATCAGGAAGAAGCAGACGCCGTAGACGTACTGGGAACCCTGGAAGATACCGAGGAAGTCGGGCAGCTTCTTGTCGAACCAGCGGTTGTGTGCCCACACCACGATTGCGGAGATGATGATTGCACCGAAGATACCGGTGTCCATGGTCTTGATACCGGCGATCATCTTCAGACCGGTACCTGCCGCGCTCTTAGAGATGTCGGTGGTGTAGTCCAGGTCGAAGAAACCGGTGCCGCCCTTGCCCCATACCTTGAGCATGGTGCCGACGAAGTAGTTGAAGGTCAGGTAGACCATTGCAGCTTCCATCACTGCACGTGCGTTAGCGGTCTTTGCCAGTGCAATGGGTAGACCAATCACGAAGAGCAGTTCCATCTGGTTGAAGACGGTCCATGCGCCGGACTCCCAAACGGACCAGAAGTGGTTCCACGCGCTTTCCTTGTCAGCAGCGAGGGGGATCAGGTCGCCGTTCTGTGCAATGATCGCAATACCGACCGCGAGGCCAGCGAATGCGAAGAGAAGAACGGGTGCCAGCATGGCAGAGCCGAACCTCTGTACTTTTTCCATCATGAGGCTATACGCCCTTTCGGGTTGTCGAGTGAGCGGACGCAGGGGTTGGCGATCATTGCCAGCCTGCGATGGTCACGCCGCATCTTTATACCTCCAAACGAAAGTATATGAGACGGGTGCCACATATCCTGCGTGCGCTAAATGCCGAATGTGTTTTAGACAGAAACAATAATGCCAGGTATTACCTACCCGCAGGTACCAAAACTGTAAGTTTTGAAAGAGTTTTTCAGAACCTGAAACATCTCCCGGCACTGGTTAAAAATACTGAGGGCGGATGCGACTTTTCCCCTATTACTCAGCCCACAGAATCGATAGCATAAACAGTGCACCCATAGGTCAGAGTGCATAAACACTCGCCACTTCAATACGCGGTGCGCATATCATTCTTCAACCTCACACATACCCCGGACTTAATACATGCGCTTCCTCACCCTCAATACGCACAGCTGGTGCGAAATCCACCAGATTGCCAAGATCCGTACCCTCGCCAAGTTCATCATTGAACAGCAGGTGGACGTCATTGCGTTGCAGGAAGTCAACCAGCTCACCTCCACCCCCGTGGTGAAGGAGCCCCTCAACTACCGCGGCGGCGCGGGTATTCCGGTCCGCGAAGACAACTACGCCCTGCTGCTCGTACAGGCGCTCAACGAAATGGGTGCCACCTACGAGTGGACCCTCACCGAAACCCACATTGGCTGGGACCGTTACGACGAATGCGTAGCAATCCTCTCGCGCCTGCCGATTCGCGGTATCAAGCCCATCGATATGTCCCCCGGCTACGGCTACCACCAGGTGCAGCGCCGCGCAGCGCAGGCAGCGCTCATCGAAACTGAGACGGGCACCTTCTGGTGCGCCACCACCCACATGTCCTGGTGGGACTTCGACGGCGAACCCCTCTTCGCCAAGGAATACGCACATCTCTCGCAGGAGCTTGCCGAGTGCGCCCGCACCGCCCCGGTACTGCTCGGCGGCGACTTCAACTCCGCAGCACACCTGAGCGATGAAGGCTACGCGCTGGTCACCTCCAGCGGCATGATTGATACCCGCTCCCTGGCGGAGCACACCGACGGCGAGAACACCGTCCACCGCGAAATTGCCGGCTGGGAAGGTAGCACGGATGCCAAGCGCATCGACTTCGTTTTCGCCGATCGCTTGCTCACGGTCACCTCGCACGCGGTGGTCTTCCGCGACAACTCCCCCGAGGCAATCTCCGACCACAGCGGCCTGCTGCTAGAGATTGACCCTGAAAGCTGGGCACCGGAGAGCATCCTCACGCCCCTCACCAGCCAATCCTAAAGGGGCATCAGACGTTAGCCGCCCGCAGAGCGGCACCACACAACACTCATCCATACCAAGGGAAGGAAGAACAATGACGACCCAGACCCAGTGGTGGCAGGAACCCGTTGTCTACCAGATTTACCCCCGTTCCTTCAACGACTCCAATGGCGACGGCATCGGTGACCTGCCCGGTATCACCGAGAAGATTCCGTACCTCGCCGATCTGGGTGTTCAGGTGCTGTGGCTCTCCCCCATCTACGCTTCCCCGAACGACGACAACGGCTACGACATCTCCGACTACCGTGCCATCATGACCGAGTTCGGCACCATGGAAGACTTCGATGAGCTGCTCGAAACCGCGCACAAGCACGGCATCAAGCTCATGATGGACCTGGTCGTCAACCACACCTCCGACGAGCACGAATGGTTCAAGCAGGCACGCTCCTCCAAGGACAACCCCTACCGCGACTACTACATTTGGCGCGACCCCAAGGGCTTCGATGAGGACGGCAAGCCGATTCCGCCGAACAACTGGATTTCCTGCTTCAGCCCCTCCGTGTGGGAATGGGACGAGGCGACCGGCCAGTTCTACCTGCACTACTTCTCCGTCAAGCAGCCCGACCTGAACTGGGAGAACCCGAAGGTCCGCGAAGAGGTCTACGACATCATGCGCTTCTGGCTGGACAAGGGCGTGGACGGCTTCCGCATGGACGTCATCAACCTAATTTCTAAGGACCTCTCCTTCCCCGAGGACCCGGCAGTCCTCGCTGGCGGCCTCGACAACTGCCTGGCTGTCGCAGCGAACGGCCCGCGCGTGCACGAATTCCTGCAGGAGATGAACCGCGAGGTCCTGAGCAAGTACCCGGTCATGACCGTGGGCGAAACCCCCTGCGTGACCGTGGACGACGCCGCACTCTACACCGGTTTCGACCGCAACGAGCTGCAGATGGTGTTCCAGTTCGAGCACATGGACGTAGACGCCTCCGAAGGTGGCGTGACCGGCAAGTGGTCCGACCGCCGCTTCAACCTGGTTGACCTCAAGAAGGTCCTCACCCACTGGCAGGAGGGCCTGCACGGCCGCGGCTGGAACTCCCTGTACTGGAACAACCACGACCAGCCGCGCACCGTCTCCCGCTTCGGTAACGACTCCCCCGAGTACCGCACCGTCAGCGCCAAGATGCTCGGCACCGTGCTACACCTGATGCAGGGCACCCCCTACATCTACCAGGGTGAAGAGCTGGGCATGACCAACGTCTTCTTCGACGATGTGAAGGACTACAACGACCTGGAGATTCACGACTCCTGGCGCAAGTACGTTGAAGAGTCGGGCCGCGTCTCCGCGGAGGACATGCTTCGCTACATCAGCGCCTCCGGCCGCGATAACGCCCGCACCCCCATGCAGTGGACCGCTGGCGAGAACGCAGGCTTCACCTCCGGCACCCCGTGGCTGAAGCTGAACCCGCGCTACACCGAAATCAACGCGGAGGCAGAGCTCGCTGACCAGGATTCGGTGTTCTACCACTACCGTGACCTGATTAGCCTGCGCCGCGAGCACCCGATTGTCCTGACCGGCGAGTACCGCCTGCTGGATGAAGAGGATGACCAGGTTTACGCCTACCTGCGCGTGAACTCCGATGAGGACGCCGCCGCAACCGGCGAGCGCGCCCTGCTGGTCGTTGCGAACTTCACCGATGACACCGTTCAGCTGAACTACGCGGGCGGCAACCTGGATTCGGTGGTGCTGACCAACTCGCAGGCACTCTCTCCGACTGAGCTGAAGGCAATCGAGAACACCCCGAAGCTGATTAGCTCGAACTATCGCGATGAGAACCGCGAGTTCACCGACGAGGGCACCCTGTTGCGCCCCTACGAGGCGAAGGTTTACCTCTTCGGCAACGCCGAGTAGGCACGCCCCAAAAATGTAATGCGCGAGGGGGATCCGGAACAGACATTCCGGTCCCCCTTCGCCCTATACTTCAATCACAGACACCTTTTCCCTCTTCGGCGTAACCGCCGGTACAGAAAGGCAATTATGAGCAACTCCGAGGCATACGAGGTTCCCTCCTACGAGGGCCGCCAGTGGTGGAAGGAAGCCGTGGTGTACCAGGTGTACCCCCGTTCCTTCAACGACGCGAACGGCGACGGTATCGGTGACCTGAAGGGTATCACCGAGAAGCTGCCCTACCTGGCTAAGCTGGGTATCAACGTCATCTGGCTCTCCCCTGTGTTCGACTCGCCGAACGTGGATAACGGCTACGACATTTCCGATTACTTCGCCATCATGAGTGACTTCGGCACCATGGAAGACTTCGACGAGATGCTTGAGACCGCCCACAAGCACGGCATCAAGATCCTCATGGACCTGGTCGCAAACCACACCTCCGACCAGCACCCCTGGTTCAAGGCGTCCCGCTCCTCCAAGGACAACCCCTACCGCGACTACTACATCTGGAAGGACCCGAAGGGCTTCGACGAGGACGGCAACCCGATTCCTCCGAACAACTGGGCGTCCGAGTTCGGTGGCCCGGCGTGGGAGTGGGACGAGGCGACCGGCCAGTTCTACCTGCACATCTTCTTCAAGGAACAGCCCGACCTGAACTGGGAGAACGAGAAGGTTCGCGAGGACCTGTACTCCATGGTTCGCTGGTGGCTGGACAAGGGCGTTGACGGCTTCCGCCTGGACGCTATCAACATCATCTCCAAGCCCGAGGGCTTCCCGGATGATCCCTCCACCGACTTTGAGAAGCACACCTCCTCGATTCCGTTCGTCATTACGAACGGCACCATGGTGCACCCGTGGATGAAGGAACTGACCCGCGAGACCTTCAGCCGCTACGACGTGATGACCGTGGGCGAGACCAGCGCGACCAGCCCCGAGGACGCTAAGCTGTGGGCTGGCTACCACACCGGTGAGCTGAACATGATCTTCCACTTCGATCACATGGGCGTGGATAACGACCCGAACGGCAATCTGGGCGGCAAGTGGTCCTACGCACCGTACAAGCTGACCGAGCTCAAGCGCATCCTGAACGACTGGCAGACCACCCTGGAGGGTAACGCCTGGGGTTCGCTGTACTGGAACAACCACGACCAGCCGCGCGTTGTCTCCCGCTTCGGTAACGATTCGGATGAGTTCCGCACCCTGTCCGCTAAGCAGCTGGCGACCACCCTGCACTTCATGCAGGGCACCCCGTACATTTACCAGGGTGAAGAGCTGGGCATGACCAACGTGAAGTTTGATTCGATTGAGGATTACCGCGATGGTGACTCGATCCGCTTCTACGAGGACATGCACGTTGACCACAAGCGTCTAAGCCACGAAGAGGCGATGCAGGCGATTTACATTAAGGGCCGCGACAACGCTCGTACCCCGGTTCAGTGGGATGCCTCCGCTAACGGTGGTTTCAGCCCCGAGGGTGTGACCCCGTGGATTGCTGTGAACCCGAACTACCCGGCGATTAACGCTGAGGCTGTTCTGGCTGATGAGGATTCGATCTTCTACCACTACCAGCAGCTGGTGGCTCTGCGCCGCGGCAAGCTGAAGGATCTGATGGTTTACGCAGCCTTCGCTCCGGTCGATTCGGTTCAGGTTCCGCACAACGAGGATGAGGCTGTGTACGCGTACACCCGTACCGGTGGTGCGGATGGCAGCCCCGCGAACGAGTCTTTGCTGGTTGTTTCGAACTTCACTGCCGAGGAGCAGGAACGCGACTTCGCGGTACTTTCTGAGGCTCGTGAGGCTGGTGCTCGTGTTGAGCTAGTGAGCTCAAACTACAAGGACGACGCGGGTTCGACCCTGCGCCCCTACGAGGCGAAGGTGTACCACATCGTTCGCTAAGCGCTGTAGCTCGTTGAGTGCTACCGCGTGCCGATAAGGTGATAGACAGCAGAAGGAGGGTGAGGCTTATGCCCCGCCCTCCTTTTGTGTTGTCTCCTGCGTTCTCCCCTTTGTGGTCCCGGCGTGCTTTCTTGGCTCTATTTAGCTGGCGGCTCTACTTAGCTGGCGAAGACGAGCTGCAGGATCGGCACGGCGAGCGCTATCATTCCTACGCTGACGGCTGCCCCTGCGGCAATGACGGGGGCTGCGGTGCCTTCGTGCCGGTAGTGGGTTTCCAGAATGACGATATTAGCTGCTGGCGGCAGAACAGCCAGAAGAAAAAGCACCTGCGGATGCGCGAGCAACTGGTCAAAGTGCACGCCCGCCGTATCGTGTGCCCAGCGGGCGAGTGCCAGCACGCCGACGCTGTAGACGCTCACGAGTACAGCGCGGAGGAGAGCCCATCCGGTAGCTCGGGTCAAATCGGTGCGGTGCAGTTTGGCGGCACCGAGCCACATGCCCAGAACGATCATTCCGATAAAGCTGAAAACCCAGGTCAGTACCCGGTAGAAGCCCGCCCCGTGCTGGCTCAGGAAGGGGCCGGCGGGTAGGCAGAGCAGACCCACTGCCACGGCGATAACGGGCGGGCTGGTACGCAGACCCCGCAGCACCGTGCGGAGGGTTCCGCCACGGCTCCTAGTGGCTCGTGCACCCTGTGTTGTGTGTGAATTCTGTGCGGCTCGTGCACTTGAGGCGGCGCGCTCCCCGGCATCTGTTGTTAAACCGCCGCGTAGTAGCGAGGTGCCCAGAATATTACCCATGATGGAGTTGCCGATATACGCGCCGATGTAGACTCGCACGGCTTCCTCACCCCAGAACCCGGCAACCACAGGGATGCCGAAGAGCCCCGCGTTCAGATAGACGAAGGCGAGTTTCTGCACGGGGTCGCGGGTGATACGCCCGGCGCAGAGCACTCCGAGGAGCATCAACACCATGGTGGAGGCTGCAACGAAGAAAAGCTCAGGGCGGCTGGTGGCGACGGTGTAGATGATGACGGCGGGAATGATCCAGCGGGTCAGCAGGGCGGAGGCGCTTTCTTTCAGGCGGTTGCCCCAGTGCTCGGGTAGCAACATTGCGAGCCCGAATCCTGCCCCTAAGTAGAGGAGTGGGAGGATGATTCCCATGCTCGTTCCTTTCGCTGTTGCTGTGTCTGTGCCGTTGTTTTACGGCTAAGGTCCCTGTCTAATAACCCTACCCTGAACCTTCAGGTTGAGGTTTACTGCTTTTTCGTTGTGTTTTTCGAAATTTTCGCGTCATATTGCATCTTATTTGCTGATGCTCTCGTTTTTTATGCGGTTCACTTCTAGTCTTGAATTATAGAAAGAATAATTACTCACTCTATTTTTTCAATCTATCGCCGATACTCATTTTTGCGAAAGTAGGAACTAGGCTGTTTCTTCTCTTGCAAGGTCCCACATCCAGGAGCCCGCATTGCAGCAACCGTATCTTTCTTCCCCTCCCGATGCTGGAGGCGTCCCGCAGCGTCCGGCGCAGGTTTCCAGTCAGCATGCTGATGCGCATATTCCGTGGCGTTCATCAGCTCCACTTACTGCCCCCGCTACAGCTTCTGTAGCGACTGTACCCGCCTCTGAGGACCCTGAGCGCACGTTTAGGGTTCCTCACCCGGTGTTGAGCGCTATCTCGTGGGTGATTGCGGCTGCGAGCGCTGCGTGGCTTATCATTCTGGCTGTTTCGTTGACGATGATTGTGGCGTCGGGTCTGAGCCATGATTCTGAGTTTGTGATGCTGACCTATGGTGTGTACATGGCGTGCGCGTTTGGCTTCTGCTGTTTTGGTACGTTTTTTGCTTTGCATTTTGGGTTGGGGTCGAGCGCTCATTGGCGTGATTCGATTCGTCACCCGCATCACCCACACTAAAAAGGTTTATTTCTAGGCGTAGTTTTTCGGGTATTTTTGGAATGCATTTCTTTTATTTAGACCCCGCGTTTAAAAAATAAATGAGGATTTTTTAATACGCCCCAAAACGCCTCCCCTTTTCTACACGACTTGATGCCAGAAGCCGCCCGGCGCATCCACATTCGGATGCACCGGGCGGCTTCTTCACGGGCTCTCAGCTACAAAGCTACGCAGCCCAAAGTAGGGATTACTCCCACAAGGATTATTACTCCCACTCAATGGTTCCCGGGGGCTTGGAGGTAACGTCCAGCACCACTCGGTTAACGTCCTTGACCTCGTTCGTAATACGGTTCGAGATCTTAGCCAGCAGGTCGTACGGCAGGCGCGACCAGTCAGCGGTCATTGCGTCTTCCGAAGAGACCGGGCGCAGAACAATCGGGTGGCCGTAAGTACGGCCGTCACCCTGAACGCCCACGGAGCGAACGCCAGCCAGCAGAACCACGGGGCACTGCCAGATGTGCTCGTCCTGACCTGCTGCGGTCAGCTCTTCACGCACGATAGCGTCAGCGGCACGCAGGGTGTCCAGGTTCTCACGGTTAACCTCGCCGACAATGCGGATGCCCAGGCCGGGGCCGGGGAACGGCTGACGTGCCACGATCTTCTCGGGAACGCCGAGCTCACGACCGATAGCGCGAACCTCGTCCTTGAACAGGGTGCGCAGCGGCTCAACCAGTTCGAAGGTCAGGTCGTCGGGAAGGCCGCCCACGTTGTGGTGGCTCTTAATGTTTGCGGTGCCGTCGCCGCCGCCGGACTCAACAACGTCCGGGTACAGGGTGCCCTGAACCAGGAACTTGATGTCTGCGCCCTCTTCGCCAGCTTCGGCGATCAGCTTACGCTGTGCCTCTTCGAAGGAGCGGATGAACTCGCGGCCGATAGCCTTACGCTTCGCCTCAGGCTCGGTGACACCCTCGAGTGCGGAGAGGAAACGCTCCGACTCGTCAATGGTGATGACCTTAATGCCCATGGATGCTGCGTAGTCCTGCTCGACCTGTTCGCGCTCGCCTTCACGGAGCAGACCGTGGTCGATGAAGAAGCAGGTGAGCTGGTCTCCGACAGCCTTGTGCACGAGTGCAGCTGCCACGGAGGAGTCAACGCCGCCGGAGAGCGCGCAGATGACGCGGTCGCTACCGACCTGCTCGCGGATCTTTGCGACCTGCTCCTCAATAATGTTGTTGGTGGACCAGGTGGGCTTCAGGCCTGCCACATTGTAGAGGAAGTTCTCCAGGGCGACCTGGCCGTAGTCGGAGTGCTTCACCTCGGGGTGCCACTGCACGCCGCCGAGCTTACGGGACTCGTCCACGAATGCTGCCACGGATGCGCCGGGGGTCTTTGCCAGCACCTCGAAGCCTTCGGGGGCTTCGGTCACGGAGTCGCCGTGAGACATCCACACGTTCTGGGTGGTGGGGGTGCCGGTGAGGAAGGAGGAGTTCTCAGCGCAGACCACAGCGTCGGTTGCGCCGTATTCGCGCAGACCGGTCTGGGCGACGGTGCCGCCGAGGGTCTGGGCCATCACCTGGAAGCCGTAGCAGATACCGAAGATCGGCACGCCAGCTTCGAACAGGGCTTTGTCGCCCTTGGGTGCGCCATCGGCGTAGACCGAGGAGGGGCCACCGGAGAGCACAATAGCTGCCGGGTTCTTGGCGAGCATCTTCTCGGTGCTCATGGAGTGGGGGACGATTTCGGAGTAGATGCCGGCTTCACGCACGCGACGAGCAATGAGCTGCGCGTACTGTGCACCGTAATCTACCACCAGGACGGGACGCTCTTCGAGCTGGTCCAGGTTCACAGAGTTGGTCACGAAAATTACCTCAACGTGTTGGTACTAATCCGCGCACTTGCGCGGGGATATATCTATTTTACGCTATCGCGTTGTGGGGTTGAATGCCCGCGGCGCGGGAACTATTCCGCACTTTGCCGGTCATTCCACCGCATCAAGACAGCGATATAAGAAAGCACCGCCCGGCAACGGAGTTAACGTCTCCATAGCCAGGCGGTACATTATAAAAACAATTCTCTTCGTTTATCCCTTGAACTGAGACATATCAATACGCCGGTCGCAGAAGTCAGCCACCGCATCGCTGTGCGTAGCAATAATGGCACAGGCCCCGGCGTTCACCAGCTCCCGCAGAATATCAAGTACCTGCGCCTCGTTCTCGGCGTCCAGCGCGCCGGTCGGCTCATCTGCCAGAATCAGGGATGGCTGCTTCAACATAAGCCCAGCAAGCGCCACGCGCTGCTGCTCACCACCCGAGAGTTGGTAGATAAGAGACTTCTCTCGCCCAGACAAACCGACCCGGGCGAGGACGGACTCTAGCTCTTTGCGGCTCGGACGCTGCGAACGCGGCATAACCGCGAGCGGTCCGAGGACGTTCTTTTCAACACTCTCCCCTTCTACCAGGGCATAGTTCTGGAAGAGATATCCTAGACTATCACGGCGGAAATGACGGCGGGTTCGCGATGATGAGCCGCTCAACATTGTTCCTTGGAAGGTATATTCCCCTTCAGTAAAGTCGGTCAGGGTCCCTAGACAGTTAAGGAGAGTGGTCTTGCCACTTCCTGAGGCACCAGTTAGGGCTAGCATCTGTCCTGGAGCTACGGCAATATGGACATCAGCAAAAATAGGATGTCCTGCAATACGCACAGACCCCCCGCTTACGGCCAGCAGATTTTCTGTTTTTAAGATGGACGTCATCAGTACATTTCCTTTCGCGCATGATTGGCAACAGTAACTCGGTAGCCTCTGCCAAAGGCCCATAAACTCATACCAATCGACACAATAACAGTGGATGTGAAGAGTACCGTTGCCAGTACTGCAATAACAGATGCAGTCTCAGCCCCAGCATTGAGATACTGCTCGTGGGCCAAACTCGTTAGTTGGAGGACCCCATAGCTAATGACAAGAATCGTCAAAACCGCCTCCCCAATGAGAACCCCACGGAAAGTCCGGGTCGGATGCATACCGTAGGTAAAGGAACGAGCGATACGCTGCTGATGTTCTGCGCAGTACACACGTGCGTACTCCAGAAGGGTCACAAGACACAAAACGGAAAGGATGATGAGCGCATACAAGCTAATGCGTTGTTCGCTCTGCATCCTGCTTGTGAGACTAAAATATTTTTCGCTCACCGGCAGAATTTCACCTACGTAGCTTCGAGCTGCACTACCCTTCAGAGATTCAAGAGCTTTCTGCCGGTCCTTAATAAATGCCCCGTTCTGACTGAAGGCGGCAACGAGCATCTCCATTCTGTCAGTCAGCACAGTTTTCGGGACATACACAATGATGGGGTTCTGCACAAAGTAGTTCGCTTTAGTACCGTCACCATATGTATAGGACCTCGTTACAGACTCATATGCCCTCAACTCCGAAAGCTCAGCACGTGAAGCTTCTAAATTATTCGAGGAAGAAGAGCTATCAGCCGAGTCAAAAGTACTAGAAGCAAGGCGCCTTATATCATCAGTGTGCTTTTCCAATTCCTGGGGATAGTAGACGCTAAGACCACTACGACCTTCCAGGTCTTCAAGAGGAGGTAAACCTGCTGGCAGGGATTCAGGATTACTATCCAGGTATTCACGATTCACGTACAGAAAGGTACGACCCAAGCTCTGATCAGATTTCAGAGAGGCTGATTCATCCTTTCCGGCTCTATAAGCTTCAATCGATTCAGGGGATGTATAGACAGGGTTCTCCGCACTAGCGAGGATGACGTTATCAGATTCTACTTGTTCTTTACTCCAGCCCTGAAGGTTCTGGATGTCACTAGTCTTATACCGGAAACCATTAAAGGACACACTATATCCGTTACCCTGAAGCACCGCGGGGCGGGCTTGATTGAGTGCATGAACTTGCTGAGTCGTGTAAGCCAAAGTGATTAGAGTAGCAACAACAAGAATGAGCGCCAAAGAGCGGCACGCCCAGCTAGCCGCATAGGTAATACGCGTAGGTACCTTTCCTTTAAGGGCTTGTCCAATAGGTATAGCTACAGTAAGTGCACAAGCCACATAATGCAGCAGAAGCATAAGGCCCAACATCCAGCACAACAGGATAAGCTGAACTTTCAGCGTCAAAGCTGCAAAAGCCCACGAATTGTACAGGGCGAGGAATGTATAGAAAAGGGCATAGAGGCCCAGAATTCCACAAAGAATAGCAGGCCCCGACTCTAGCAGCTGTGCACCGTAGACACGGTTTAAGGATGCCCCATGCAGACGCAGGCGCGCGCTTTTTTTCGTCTGCCGGAATATGGCACCAATCAGAGCCGTACTAAGGGCTAGGCATGTTGCAATAAAGGCATACCCGCCTGAGGT
Organism: Rothia sp. HMSC061D12; assembly: GCF_001836735.1. Taxonomy (NCBI): domain Bacteria; kingdom Bacillati; phylum Actinomycetota; class Actinomycetes; order Micrococcales; family Micrococcaceae; genus Rothia; species Rothia sp. HMSC061D12. Next base: position 1,091,213 of record NZ_KV830305.1, read on the forward strand.
TCCCATGTAGTACCCTGCAATACTTCGGAGATTGAGAACATCGTATTCCGTTGTATGCGCACCATTTTCACGCAGGGTAGCGAGTAGCTGGGCGCGTTGTTGCTCACTACCGCCATAAAGGTTGTAGAGACCTCGCGCTTCTGCAACCTTGCCCGGATTAAGCCTTTTGACCTCAACGCGGTCTTCAGGGGTATAGGAAGGGTATCCTGTTTGTTCCCACCCACGTACAGTATTTTCGGCACCACAGAATTCGAGTACGATACCGTGCCGAGTATCTGACACATCAAGGGTGCGACGAGCTATAGCGATACTGTTCTTCTCCGCTTCCTGACACATATCCTCTAGAAATTTGCGAGTATCTACGCCTTCGCTGATTGAAGGAATCTGGAGGTTACGGGTATGCCCAAGAGACATCTCCGAGTTGATACTCAGAAGCATGAAGAAAGGGAACACAATGGAGGCGAGGGCCGCCCATAGATAAACTGAGGTGAGGGCCGATACATACCGGCCAAATCGGAATCGGCACTTAAGCATGGGGATTCATTTCTGTCATATGGGCGGACCGCCTGATAGATTCACTCAGACGGCCCGCCAAATATTTTGTATATTAGCTTCCTGCATCATTTGCAGGGCCATATTGCTAATACGCTATAGAACATCCAACGCGCTCATCTCTAACAATGGTTGTTATAGTAAGCCTCGTTAGTGTGGTCCCAAGAATGACCAGACGAAGCCCTAGCAGTGGTAAAGGGCTTCTTACATCCGGAGTAAACCCAGTTACTTCCCCAAACGGTTGCACTATGCCGTGCTTCTTTGTGGTAATAACGAGACCACACACCCCAGATAGACGAACCATAGTCCCAAGTACCACCATGCACCTCAACAACAGTCGCCGCAGCCGGGACAGTTGCGGCAGGAACGGCAGTCAGGGCCGTCACGCTCAACGCGGCAGCAGCAAGAACCTTCTTAACAGGGGGAGCGAAGATACCCATTTCTAATCTCCTTCGATAGGTATATCCATATGGTATTGAACTTGCAGTTTTGCAGAAGTTCTTTCAAAGAATATAGACCTTAGCCATATCCTTATTAGATACACTACAGTGAAAATATAATCCCAGTCACTATAAAATGAGAAAGTTTCACAACATGGCATAAATTCCATTCTCCCAAAGACAGTGACTCAACCCCTACCTAAAAGAGCACGTCAAAACAATACCGCCCGGTAGTCGGAGGGATAAACCCACCAACCACCGGGCGGTGATTCATGAAGCTACATTAGCCGCGGTACGCAGGAACCACGGTCAGGTCAGCCTTCTGGAACTTCTTCAGGTCCAGGTAACCGCAGTTAGCCATTGCGCGCTTGAGCGCACCGACAATGTTGCTGGTGCCGTTCACGTGGTGCGAAGGACCGTACAGGACCTCCTCCAGGGAGCCGACAACACCCAGCGGGGTGCGCACGCCGCGCGGGAAGTCCAGCGAGTGCGCCTCGTTGCCCCAGTACCAGCCCTGGCCGGGAGCCTCGGATGCGCGAGCCAGCGGAGCGCCCAGCATGACAGCGTCAGCACCCAGTGCGAGCGCCTTCACCATGTCGCCGGAGCGACCCAGGGAGCCGTCAGCAATCACGTGCACGTAGCGGCCACCGGACTCGTCCAGGTAGTCGGAACGTGCAGCGGCGACGTCGGCGATAGCGGTTGCCATCGGTGCGGAGATGCCCAGGCCCTGGCGGGTGGTCTGTGCGGAGCCGCCGCCGAAGCCCACCAGCACGCCGGCGGCGCCGGTACGCATCAGGTGCTTAGCCTGCGAGTAGCCAGCCACGCCACCGACGATGACGGGAACGTCCAGCTCGTAGATGAACTTCTTCAGGTTCAGCGGCTCGTGCGAGGTGGAAATGTGCTCAGCAGAGACGGACGCACCGCGGATGACGAACAGCTCAACGCCCGCCTTCACTACGGTCTCGTAGTGCTCCTGGGTGTTCTGCGGGCTCAGGGAGCCTGCAACGACCACGCCGGAGTCACGAATCTCTTCCAGGCGCGCAGTAATCAGTTCCGGCTTAATCGGCTCGGAGTAAATCTGCTGCATGCGGGTAGTTGCGGAGGCGGGGTCCGCCTCGGGCAGCTCAACAATCTCGTCGAGCAGCGGCTGCGGGTCCTCGTAGCGGGTCCATAGGCCCTCGAGGTTCAGCACACCCAGACCGCCCAGCTTACCCAGGGCAATAGCGGTCGCCGGGGACATGACCGAGTCCATGGGCGCACCAATGATGGGGGTGTCAAACTTGAAGGCATCAATCTGCCAGGAGGTGTCGACATCACGGCGGTCGCGGGTACGGCGGGTGGGCACCAGCGCCACATCATCCAGGGAGTAGGTGGGGCGGGCGTTCTTGGAGAGGCCAATCTGAATTTCAGACATGGGGTGAATCCTTTCGAATTCGGTTTGAGGGGTGCCGCTGGGCGTTATTCGCGCCGATGCCCGCCCCGATACCCGAGCGGGTATGGGGCGGGCTCAACGGCGCATGGTGTGCACACCATGCGGCGAATCATCGTTGGTGATGCGTTTTAGCGGCGATAGTTCGGTGCCTCAACGGTCATCATGATGTCGTGCGGGTGCGATTCCTTCAGACCTGCGGGGGTGATGCGCACGAACTGACCCTTGTGCTTGAGTTCCTCGATGGTGCGGGAACCGACGTAGAACATGGTCTGGCGCAGGCCGCCTTCGAGCTGGTGAATCACTGCGGAGAGCGGGCCGCGGAAGGGAACCTGACCCTCAATGCCCTCGGGAATCAGCTTCTCTTCGCTGGAGACGTCAGCCTGGAAGTAACGGTCCTTGGAGAAGGACTTGTGGCGGCCGCGGGTCTGCATTGCGCCGAGCGAACCCATGCCGCGGTATGCCTTGTACTGCTTACCGTTCATGAAGATCAGCTCGCCGGGAGACTCGGTGGTACCAGCCAGCAGGGAACCGAGCATCACGGAGTCAGCGCCGGCAACCAGTGCCTTGCCAATCTCGCCGGAGTGCTGCATACCGCCGTCAGCGATCAGCGGCACGCCTGCCGGGATTGCTGCCTTAGCGGACTCGTTGATAGCGGTCACCTGGGGAACGCCAACACCGGCGATAATGCGGGTGGTGCAGATGGAGCCGGGACCAACGCCAACCTTCACGCCGTCAGCGCCAGCGTCAATGATTGCCTGTGCGCCCAGGCGGGTTGCAGCCTGGCCACCGATGACGTCCACGTGTGCTGCGGCGGGGTCCTTCTTCAGGCGGGCGATCATGTCGAGCACGCCCTGGGAGTGACCGTTTGCGGTATCCACGAACAGTGCGTCGACGCCAGCCTCGACCAGGGTCATTGCACGCTCGTAGCCGTCACCGAAGAAACCGATAGCGGCACCGGCACGCAGGCGGCCGTCCTCGTCCTTGGTGGCCTTGGGGTACTGCTCGGTCTTGACGAAGTCCTTCAGGGTAATCAGACCGGCGAGCTTGCCTGCGTCGTCGACCAGGGGCAGACGCTCAATCTTGTTGTGGGACAGCAGTGCGAACGCTTCGTCCTTGGTGACGCTGGGGTGCGCGGTGACCAGCGGCATGGGGGTCATGATGTCGCGAACGCGAATGCCGTCGTAGTCGGAGCGGGAGATGTAGCGGATATCGCGGTTGGTGATGATACCTTCCAGCACGCCCTCTTCGCTGACAACCGGCAGACCGGAAACCTTGTAGTAGCCGCAGACCTCGTCGTACTCAGCGATGGTTGCGTCAGCACCGATGGTGACGGGGTTGATAATCATGCCGGACTCGGAGCGCTTCACGCGGTCAACGTGTGCCGCCTGATCCTCGATGGAAAGGTTGCGGTGGATAACACCCATACCGCCCAGACGTGCCATAGCGATTGCCATAGCGGAATCGGTCACGGTGTCCATTGCCGCGGAGATGATGGGGGTGTTCAGGGTGATGCGCTTGGACAGGCGGGTGGAGGTGTCCGCATCGGAGGGAATGACGTCGGTGTTGCCGGGCAGCAGCAGCACGTCATCGTAGGTCAGGCCGGTGAAGCCGAAGGGATCCTCGGACAGAGCGGTGGGAATGGTCATTGTCTACCTTTCGGATGCTGGCTTCATCGGTGAGAAGCTCAGCCTATACGTTGCGTATGTCAAGATGCGGTACGACCCGCCTGCTCGCACCCCACAAGGTGGTTTGAGCGCAAACGGGAGCAGCTTACCTTCTATAGTAAACCGCTAAAGGTTTCTTTGCTGAGAAGCACTCATAGTAAGCACCCCTCAGCGGGAGGCCGCCGGTAGGTTCTAGCGCACTCACGAACGCGAGCGCACCCGAGCCTACCGACAGCGAGTGCCCGGTACCGCCTCCACGATGGAGGGGCAGTACCGGGCACACACACTATTTAGTCTTCTTCAGTTTCTTCGGGCTTCTCAACCACCAGGGTCTCGGTGGTCAGCACCAGAGCCGCGATGGAGGAGGCGTTCTGCAGGGCCGAACGGGTCACCTTCACCGGGTCAATCACGCCGGCCTCAATCAGGTCGCCATACTCGCCGGTCTTGGCGTTGTAGCCGTGACCCACGGGCAGCTCGGAGACCTTGGAGACGATGACGTAGCCGTCCTCGCCGGCATTCTCAGCGATCCAGCGCAGCGGCTGGACCAGGGCGCGGCGAACAATCTGTACACCCACGTTTGCGTCGTGGTTGCCCAGGTCCATGCCGTCCAGTGCCTTCAGCGCGTGAACCAGTGCGGAACCGCCGCCGGAGACGATGCCTTCTTCCAGAGCGGCACGGGTGGAGGACACTGCATCCTCGATGCGGTGCTTGCGTTCCTTCGCCTCAACCTCGGTTGCGGCACCGACCTTGATAACGCCCACGCCGCCGGCAAGCTTAGCCAGGCGCTCCTTGAGCTTCTCGCGGTCCCATTCGGAATCCACGCGCTCAATTTCGCGGCGAAGCTGCTGCACGCGGTCCTCGATTGCCTCGGGGTCGCCGCCGCCGTCCACAATAGTGGTGTGGGACTTGGTGACGGTCACGCGGCGTGCCGAACCCAGGTGCTCCAGGGTGACCTGCGGCAGGTCAATGCCGAGCTCGCCAGTCACGACGGTACCGCCGGTCAGGATTGCCAGGTCCTGCATGATTGCCTTGCGGCGGTCACCGAAACCGGGAGCCTTCAGAGCCACCACGTTGATGGTGCCGCGCAGCTTGTTCACGACCAGTGCGGAGAGCGCCTCGCCGTCAACGTCTTCAGCGATGATGGTCAGCGGCTTCTTCGCCTGAACGATCTTCTCGAGCACGGGCATGATCTCTGCGATGGTGGAAATCTTGCCCTGGTAGAGCAGCACGAGGCTGTTCTCCAGCACTGCTTCGCCGCGCTCAGCGTCGGTCACGAAGGAGGGCGAGAGGTAGCCCTTGTCGAACTGCATACCTTCGGTGATGTCCAGCTCAATCTCGGTGGAGGAGCCGTCTTCGATGGTGATGACGCCGTCCTGGCCGACCTTCTCGAAGGCGCGAGCCAGCAGCTCACCAATCTGCTCGGACTGCGCGGAGATAGCGGCAACGTGCGCCACCTCGGGGCCTTGCACGGGGCGTGCGTTCTCGAGCAGGCGTGCGGAGACAGCCTCCACAGCAGCCTCAATGCCGCGCTTGACGTCGGCGGGTGCTGCACCGCTGGTGACGTTGCGCAGGCCCTCGTTGACCAGTGCCTGTGCGAGCACGGTTGCGGTGGTGGTACCGTCACCGGCTACGTCGTTGGTCTTGGTGGCGACTTCCTTCGCCAGCTGGGCGCCCAGGTTCTCGTACGGGTCGTCCAGTTCAATTTCGCGGGCGATGGACACGCCGTCGTTGGTGATGACGGGTGCACCCCACTGCTTGTCGAGCACAACATTGCGCCCGCGCGGGCCAAGGGTTACCTTGACCGCGTTTGCCAGCTTATCGACGCCAGCCTGCAGGGACTTGCGGGCGGCATCGTTGAATTCAAGCTGCTTAGCCATGTGTTCGCTACTCCTAGTGCGTCACAGAAAGAAAATGAGGGGCAGATGACAGCTCATGCGCCGCACCGGGTGAACGGTACGGCGCATGAGCATCTGAAAGTATTAGTCGACGATTGCCAGAACGTCGCGTGCGGAGAGAATCAGGTACTCTTCGCCCTGGTACTTGACCTCGGTGCCACCGTAGCGGGAGAACACGACAACGTCGCCTTCCTTGATGTCAACGGGGATGCGGTTGCCCTTCTCATCCACGCGGCCGGGGCCAACGGCGACGACGCGTGCTTCCTGCGGCTTTTCCTTCGCAGTCTCGGGGATGACCAGACCGGATGCGGTGGTCTGCTCAGCCTGTTCGATCTTGATAACGACGCGGTCTTCCAGCGGCTTGATGGCCATAATCGGTTCCTCCGGATTGTGGATTGACGTTTGATGCGAGACAGCGGCGCAGTGGCGCGCCTAATGTACTGTCTCGAGTGCTACCTCAACTCTAATTTCACCTGCGCTTTCGGTCAAGAATAGCGGCGCTCTGCCGGGGTGTTTCACCGCAAGGCGAACGCCGAGCAAAAAGCTGGGCAAATCGGGCTCCTCACCTCTCAAAACCGGCACCCCGTAAAATGAGGAGCATGCCTACATCCCCTTTTACTCCCGCCGCTGAGCTTCCGTTCAGCGCCGAAGCGCTCGCGGCAGCCGACGAGCTCTACCCGCTGGGCTCGGATACGCTCAGCGCCGTTACCTCTTTGCGTTCGCGCGGTTTCAGCCCCGAGGAGTCTGCACAGATTATTTCGCTGGCGCAGGCTCGTACCCGTGCGCGCGCCAAGTTCGGCGAGCGCGCCCGCACGCTCATGCTGACTCAGGAGGCTGCGGAGCAGGCGACCCGCCCGGTGATTGCGCATTATCGCGCTCAGCGTCTGCGCCCTGTTGCCGGCACGGTGGCTGATTTGGGGTGCGGTATCGCCTCGGATTCTGCCGTATATGCGGCGGATCGCGGTGCCGTGGTTGCGGTGGAGTTGGACCCGCTGACGGCTTCTTTTGCGGCGAAGAACCTTGAGTTCTGCCCGCAGGCGCGCGTGTATTCGGGCGATGTGACCGACTATGTGTACGGTGAGCTTCTGGATGCTGCCGGTGAGCCGGTGGGCATTGTGTGGATGGACCCGGCACGCCGCGAGCTACGCGGTACCAAGAAGGCTCAGACGGAGCGTCTTTTTGATCCGGAGGCGTTCTCTCCCCCGTTCTCGTTCGTGCTGAATCTGGCGCGCACGGGTGTGCCGATGGGTGTGAAGTTGGGCCCCGGTTTTCCGCATGAGGGCATCCCCTTGCCCGAATATATTGCGTCGGAGGCAAACCCCAACCCGCGCGTTGAGGCGGAGTGGATTCAATCGGAGGGGTCCCTCGCCGAACTGGTCCTCTGGTTTAACGCGCTGGCGCAGGAGGGTGTGGCTCGCACCGCAACTTCGGTGCGTGAGCTGCCCGTTGAAGAAGCCGACCTCGATGAAAGCCCCGAGGAAATCCCCAACGAAAGCTCTAACGAAGACTCCAAGAAAACCAGCGCCCTACTACCGCCCTACGAGGCGGTCAGCTTCCGTAGCCCCCTCACGGCAGCAGAGGCTCAGCAGAGCGTGGAGGTTCCGGTATCCCTGCCGCAGCCGGGCGAATACCTTCTGGAGCCTGCCCCGGCGATTGTGCGCTCGCATCTGGTCGCTGAGTTTGCGCAGAGTATTGGTGCGCATCTGCTGGATGAGCACCTGGCGTACCTGTGTTCTGCCAAGCCGGTGGAGCATCCACTGGTTGCTTGCTACGAGGTGCTGGAGGAGATTCCCCTGCAGGAGAAGCAGCTGAAGCGTTGGGTGCGTGAGCAGGGCTTTACGGCGCTGACGATTAAAAAGCGTGGCGTGGATATTGTTCCGGAGCAGTTGCGTGCACGCCTGCTGGGTTCTGCAGGTTCTAAGACCTCTAAGAAAAAACAGAAAAAGAATGCTAATTCTTCTTCGGGTGCACAGGAGCCTACCTACCGTCCGGCAACGCTGGTCTTTACCCGCATCGGTTCGGGCAGGGACTCGCGCCGTATCGGCTGGCACGTGCGCCCGCTCTAGCTTTCAGGCCCCGCATCCAACCCGCACATCCGGCTGCACGTTTGGATTACCGTTCGTGACGATTCGTTACGGTACCGTTTTCGGATTCTGCACTCGACAGGGCGCTGAGCACCGCTAGACCGTACACTAGATACAGTGCCTAATGAGAAGATACGGGCCTAATAAAGATACGGGGCCCAGTAGAGGTACTCCCCCGCGGAGCCGGCTCTCACCAGCTAGTACCCTGCCGGGCCGAACCCACCGATAGCAAACTTCCGTAGTCGGCACTGTGCACGACACTATTTCCAGACGCAGGAAAGGCCATATGATCGACTTTGCTTCCTCCCCGCAGTCCACTCTCGGCGTGGAATGGGAGATTGCACTTATCGACCGTGAAAGCGGCGAACTGACCCAGCGCGCCGGCGAGGTGCTAACCATCCTGCGCGAGCGCCGCCCCGAACTGCTCGAGCCCGCCTCCGACCGCGCGCACGTGACCGGCGAATTCCTGGAGAACACCATCGAAGTGGTGACCGGCATCTGCCACACCGTCGCCGAGGCATGCCGCCAGCTGCAGGAACTGACCGACATCATCCGTGAAATCACCGATGACCTGGGCATTGAGTTCTACCCCGCCGGCACGCACCCCTTCTCCCACTGGGCTGACCAGCCGGTCGTGGCGAAGGAACGCTACCAGCGTGTGGTCGAGCGTGCCCAGTACTGGGGCCGCCACATGGTCATTTACGGCGTGCACGTGCACGTGGGCGTTGACTCCCGCGATAAGGTTCTGCCGCTTATTGACGCGCTCACCAACTACGGCCCGCACCTGCTGGCGCTTTCCTGCTCTTCCCCCTACTGGGATGGCGTGGACACCGGGTACGCATCACACCGCACCCAGCTCTACCAGCAGCTGCCGACGAACGGCCTGCCCTTCCACTTTGATACTTGGGAGCAGTACAGCGAGTACCTCGATTCGCTCGTGGCAACCGACGTGATTAACGACCCCAGCGAGGACCGTTGGGATGTGCGCCCGGTTCCGCGCTACGGCACCATTGAGATGCGCTACTGCGATGGCCTCGCCTCCCTGCCGGATGTTGCCGCGATCGTGGCGTTCACGCAGTGCCTGGTGGAGTACTTCTCCCGCCGCATTGAGGCGGGCGAAAGCATTGAAGTGCTCGCCCCCTGGCACGCGCAGGAGAATAAGTGGCGCGTAGCCCGCTACGGCCTGGAGGCTAAGATCGTAGTCTCCAACGAGCCGGTACAGCGCACCCTGCGCGAAGATTTCGAACTGCTTCTGCCCAAGCTGGAGCCGGTGGCACGCGACCTTGACTGCGAGGTGGAGCTGGCTCAGGTGCGCCGCATCCTCGCCGAGGGTACGGGTGCGGATCGTCAGCGTGCGGTCTTTGAGAAGACCGGCTCTCTGCGTGAGGTGGCGCTGGATGTTGCCGCGCAGTCCCGCGCACGGGCACTGCGTTAGCGCCGTTCCCCCGCGGCTAAAGTTTGAATACAGAGATGCCTCGGCGCAGTCCTTTGGGAGACTGTGCCGAGGCATTTCTATGAGTATTTTCGAGGCGAGCCACAGGAACGCGCTCGCGCTGCCTTTCTGAAACAGACCGTTTAGAACAGCCCGTTTAGAAGCAGCCCGCTTAGAAACAGACAGTGGTCACCGGCAGCGAGGAGTCCGTCGTAAAGTCTACGCCCGAGGGTTCACGACCGGCGGCGACCAGACGGGCGCCCAGCGCCGCAACCATCGCGCCGTTGTCGGTGCACAGGGTGAACTTCGGAATGATCAGGCGTACCCCCTCGGAGGCGCACCGGGCGGCAAGCAGCTCACGCAGACGCGAATTAGCCGCCACACCACCGCCGAGCAGCAGGGTCTTCATGCCCTGCTCGCGGCAGGCGAGCATCGCCTTCTTGGTGATAACGTCTACGACAGCCTCCTGGAAGGACGCGGCAATATCGGCGACCGGAACCTCTTCACCGGCGGCCTCAAAGCTTTCAATCACGCGCGCCACGGCGGTCTTCAAACCGGAGAAGGAGAAGTCATAGCGGTGCGCGCCGGGCTCCTCGACGGTGCCCATGAACTTGCGGTTCGACAGGCCGCGCGGGAACACGAAGGCGTTGCGGTTACCCTCAGCGGCGGCGCGGTCAATCGCGGGGCCGCCCGGGTAGTCCAGGCCGAGCAGTCGGGCGACCTTGTCGTAAGCCTCGCCTGCGGCATCGTCGAGGGTCGCGCCGAGCAGACGCACATCGGAGGTAATGTCGCGCACCTGCAGGATTTCGGTGTGACCGCCAGAAACCAACAGTGCACCCAGGCCACCCGAGCCGGCATTCGCCAGCAGGTCGGAGCCGTCCTCGGTGCCGTTATCCTCCAGCAGGCCAACGCCAACGTGGGCGACCAGGTGGTTAATGCCGTAGAGGGGCTTGCCGGTGGCAATAGCGAGCGCCTTCGCCGCGGAGACACCCACCATGAGTGCGCCCGCCAGGCCGGGGCCGGCGGTGACGGCAATAGCATCCACCTGATCGAGGGTGATGTCCGCTTCGGCGAGTGCCGCTTTGAGGGCGGGGATCATGGCGTCCAGGTGGGCGCGGGAGGCGATTTCGGGGATCACGCCGCCAAAGCGCACGTGCTCTTCCATGGAGGAGGAGATGGTGTTGCTGAGCAGCTGTGCACCGCGCACAATGCCGATACCGGTCTCATCGCAGGAGGATTCGATGCCCAGAACGAGGGGTTCGCGAGTGCTCATAGTCTATCTTTCTGTTGCGCTGTCTGCGCGTAGTGCTTCTAGTTGCAGTAATGGAAGGATGCAGTGATATAGGGATGCAGCGGCGTAGAGGGTGGCGGATACTCGCCTCTATCGCGGGGATTGCCGTTTAGTTCAACGGATTATTTAGAACGTGCATTCCATAATGATGGCGTCGGTTCCGTCATCGTAGTAGCCGCGGCGTACGTGAATCGCACGGTAGCCGTTGCGTTCGTAGAGACGCTGGGCGCGCGGGTTGTCGGCACGCACCTCCAGCAGGATGCGCTCGGCACCCAGCTCACGGGCACGCTCGTGCATCTGCTCAAGCATGGCGCGACCGAAGCCGTGGCCCTCGTACTCGGGGAGCACGCCGATGGTTTGAACGTCGGCGGTGTCGGCTACGACCATGGTTCCGCAGTAGCCGATAGCGCGCCAGCCGCCTTCGTTATCTTCCGAACCTTCTGCGGGCAGTTCCAGCATGTAGTAGGTGCGGGTCGGGTGGGTCAGTTCCTCAAGGAACATGTCGATGTGCCAGGCGTCGGCGGGGAACAGGGTGGTTTCCATGCGGTGCATAGCCTGCACGTCCGCGAGTTCGGCAACGCGCAGGCGAGCGCCCAGAGCTAGGTCGTCTCGCACGATATTTTCAGAGTTTTCAGCAGCGCTCATTTAGCTTTCCTTCTGCGCGACAGTCTGTGCAGTGGCCTGACCGGCAGCCTGTGCCGCCTGCTTCTGCTGGCGGGCGAGCATTGCGGCGGGGACCTTCGCGTCCGAGTCGCGCAGGTACTGGGCGGAGGTGTCCTCGCTCAGGTTCTCTACGCCCAGGCGTGCCGCGGCGGCGACCAGGTACTCGGCGTGCGGGTGCACCTCGCGGGCAGAATCGACAATGGTCCAGCCGTGCTCTTCGAGGGTCTCGGAGTACAGGCCGGCACCGTAACCGTAGGCGTAGGAGGGGCCTTCACCGGGCAGAATTTCGGAGGCGGGGCATACGTTCGGGCCGTCCACCAGGGTGTAGCCGTCGGTCTCCACGCGGTAGCGTGCTGAGTAGACTTCGCGGCGGCGCGCGTCGGAGAGTACGAGCAGCTCGGCACCTTCTGCGGGCTCAAAACCTTCAGCAGAAGCGAACGCTCGTTCTGCATTCTCTTCCCCGGCAGTACCCTCAGCACTTTCCCCGGCAACCACGCCAGACACAGCACGCTCAGCCAGCGCGGTCAGGCTCATCATGCCGTACACCGGCACCGACCAGGCAAAACCCAGAGCGCGCGCAGTAACGATACCGGCGCGAAGGCCCGTAAAAGGTCCCGGACCGGTACCGGTCAGAATTGCATCCAAATCTTCGCCGCGCACGCCAGCGTCCTGCAGGGCCGCCTGCGCGTAGGGACCCATCACCTCGGCGTGGGAGCGGGTATCTTCACTCTCGTAGCGGGCGAGGATTTCGAAGGACGCACCGGCTTCGGAGCCGTGCACACGGGCGAGCGCCACAGATGCGGTGGCGGATGAATCAAGGGCAAGTACTAGCACCCTATCATTCTAACGCGCGGGCTCTAGGCGCTCTGCAGGGCCTCTTTCAGAGCGTCAAAAGCGTGCTCCCAGCGAGGGCCGAAGGCGCGCACCCGCAGCAGGCGAGGCTCGGGGGTGTCCGCATCCTCGTCGCTTTCGTCCTCGTCTTCATCGTCCCAGCTGAACTCTTCGGCACCCGAGTAGGCGAAGCGTGCATCCGCGCCGGTCAGACGGGTGAAGTCCAGCTCCAGGCGGGAATCGCTCAGGTGCTCAGCCTTATCGCGACCCCACTCGATGACGGTCACCGAGCGCGGCAGGGAGAACTCCAGATCCAGGTCGTCGAGCTCTTCGGCGCTGGAGAGGCGGTAGGCGTCCACGTGCACCAGGTCGGGGCCGCCGGGGCGGGGGCCGTCCGGCAGGTTCGGGTGCACGCGCGAGAGCACGAAGGTCGGTGAGATAACGCCTTCACGCACGCCCAGGCCTTCACCCAGGGAGCGGGTGAACGTGGTCTTACCCGCGCCGAGCTCGCCCGAGAGCAACAGTACGTCCCCGGCGTTCAGGTGCTGCGCCAGGGTGAGCGCCAGGCGGCGGGTATGGTCGGGGCCGGTCACATCCAGGTCGAGTGCGGCAGAAATATACTCAGAGCTCATTAGCCCTCCTGCTCCTGCCCGGTACCCCACAGCTCGTTCAGCTCAGCTTCAACCCAGGAGCCGCCAACATAGAGGCGCTCCACGCGGGACGAAATGCGGGTCACGATTTCGTAGTTAATGGTCTGCGCGGCATCCGCCCACTCTTCCACGGGCGGGTTCTCACCGGCACCAAAAAGGATGGCGGGCGCCCCCAGGTAGCCCAGGGCGGGGTCACTCAGACCGGGTTCGCCCAGGTCAACGACCATCTGGTCCATGGCGATGCGGCCGACCACGCGGTAGGTCTTACCTTCCGCACTGTTAGGCACGGAGCCGTTCTCCGCGTTCTGCGCGCCCGGGTAGATGCGCACCGGCGCGTTCTCCGCAATGCGCGGCACGCCGTCAGCGTAGCCGAGCGGCACCAGCGCCAGGGTGGTCGCCTTGGGAGTGTGGTAGCGCAAACCGTAGGACACACCCTGACCTGCGGGAACTTCCTTCACCGCGGCAATGTAGCTACCCACCGTCATGACAGGCTTCAGGCCCAGGTCCTCAGCGGTCACCTCCGGCAGCGGGGAAAGACCGTAGAGAGCCAAACCGCAACGCACGCCGTCACCGAGCAGACGCTCCTCCGTGTCCCAGCCCTCCAGCGAGGCGGTCAGGGTCGCAGGCGAGTTCGCCAAATGCACGATCTTCGGGGCCAGGCCAGCCTCACGAGCCTGAGCCACAAAAGTATCCAGGGTGTCGAGCTGCTGCGCAGTCTCGGCGCGGGTCGGCTCATCAGCAACCGCCAGGTGGCTAAAAATACCTTCAACCGTAATCAGACCGGACTCCTCGAGAGAAGCGGCACGAGCGACCAGCGCAGGCCAATCCGCCGCGGTGGCGCCGTTACGACCCAGACCGGTATCAGCCTTCAGATGCACGATAGCGCGCTCGCCGGTGCGTTCAGCGGCGGCGGCTACCGCCTCCAGGTCCCAGCCGGAAACGCCCAGACGAATCTTCTCCTGCAGTGCCGCATCAAAGTCGGTGGAGGGGGTGTGCAGCCACGCCATGAGCGGCGCGTCAATACCGTCAGCACGCAGTTCCAGGGCCTCGTTCACGTGCACCACGCCCAGCAGGTCGGCACCGGCAGCAATAGCTGAACGTGCCACCGGGTACGCGCCGTGACCGTACGCATCCGCCTTAATCACGGCAATGAGCATGCGGTCACCAATGAGTTCCTTGAGGCGGCGCACGTTATGTTCCAGCGCGTCAAGGTCAATCGTGGCGCTACGTTCCACCTGGCCGGGAGTGCAGGGCGGGCAGTAAAGCGGTTCGGCAGGCTGCTGAGGGTGAGTCATGGTCCTTCGTTTCTGACGGGCGGGTACTACAGGCTGTGCTTGAGCAGCCTCTCTTCTACTAAATTCTAGACCTCCCGCTGTGCGAAAGTCCTGTCGCGCTACACTAGGTCAGGTACCCCTTTAGAGAGGAAAGCATCGATGAGCACTCTGCCGCCGGTTCGGACGGTTCACGTGTATTCCATGCACACCGACCCTTTTGCGCAGCCCGGTAGCGGAGATGCAGGCGGCATGAACGTCTATATTGCCCGGTCGGTGCATGCCATGCTGGAGCTGGATCCCGAGCTGCGGGTTGAGGTTTTCACCCTGGACCGCGGTGAGGCGCTTCCGGCTGATTCGCCGTTCCGTCAGCCTCCTCAGCCCGGCGAGCGCCTTGTGCGCCACAGTCTTGATCTGCCCTCCGCCCGTGGTCTTTCGAAGAATGAGCTGGCTACGGTCACCGATGATTTTGCGCAGGCGTGCGTGGAGCAGGCGCTGTACACCCCGGATATTATTCACGCCCACTACTGGCTGTCGGGTCAGGCGGCGGCTCGCGCATCCGAGCTGTGGTCGGCGAAGGGTGCCGGCTCCCCCGTTCCTGTTCTCTTTACTCCCCACACAACGGCTGCCACCAAGGATGCGCGCCGCGGCGAAGGCGAGGCACCCGAACCCGAGGAACGCTACCGCGCTGAGTACCTGATGAGTAGCTCCGCGAGCCGGGTCATTGTGAACACTCCCCTGGAGGCGCAGCAGATGGGCGAGTACTACGGTACGGACGCGCAGAAGCTTGCCATTATCCCCCCGGGTGTTGACACCTCGATTTTCCATACGATTCCTGGCGTGCATCCGCTCAATGACACCTCGGAGACTCGTTGCCGCATTGTGTTTGCCGGTAGGCCTCAGCCGTTGAAGGGCCCACATCTGCTGGTGGAGGCGCTCGCGCTACTCCCCTCCGATCTGCAGGTGGACGTGGATATTATTGGTCGTTCCGATTCGGATTATGAGCGCCGCCTGTTGCAGCGTGCAACTGAGCTGGGTGTGGCAGATCGGGTGCATTTGAAGGACCCGGTTCCGGCGTCTGAGTTGGCGAATATTTTCCGTGCCGCCGATATTGTGGCATCCCCGTCGTCGTCTGAGACATTCGGCCTGGTCGCTTTGGAAGCGCAGGCGTGCGGCGCGGCAGTGCTCGCTACGGATGCTGACGGTCTGCGCTATGCGGTGGAGAACCACCGTACGGGCCTGCTGGTGGCTCCTCGTACTCCGCAGCGTTGGGCTGCGGCTATTGAGCGTCTGGTGCGTGCCCCGTATCTGCGCCACTCGTTGGGCGCGAACGCTGCGGCGCGTGCCCGCACGATGGGTTGGGATCAGACGGCGCGTAAGACCCTAGAAGCTTATGCCGAGGTACGTGAAGGTATCTCGCAGTAATGTATTTTTCACGTCATGAGGAGTTTTAATGTCTTTCTCCATGAGCCGCGATGAGTTCGCCGCATACCTGGATTCGGTGCGTATTACCGGCGAGGTGGCGACCCCGCGCGAGAATAATCTGGACCATATTCAGGGTTTCCTGGATGGCAATGAGCACCTTGAGTTTGGTGTTCAGTGGACCCGCGAGTGGGATTACGATTCGGTGTTTGAGGTGATGGTCCGCCGTGCGGGTCTGAACCCGGACCGTTCGCATACTCACGGTCAGGACACGATTGGTGCCGAGCAGTGCATCAGCGCCCTGGAGGAGTACGCCCGTATCTTCGGCGAGGCGGTGCGTGCCGGTTCCCGCATCCTGTTTGCGACCGGTCACCCGGCGGGCCTGTTCCCCATTTACGCGGTAATGGCTGCAGCGGCGAAGGCTGCGGGTGCTGAGGTTCTTCAGATTGAGGAGGGCGAGCGTTTCCTCGACGGCGACGTCCGCCAGATTATGGATGTCGTGATGTTTGAGCAGTACGGCAACCTGCAGCATACACATTTCCCCGGCCCGATGCGCATCGCTTTGGATCAGCTGGAGGCGCGTGGCGTGACCCCGGATCTGGTGGTTTCGGATCACGGTATGGGTGGTTATGCGGCGTCTACTCGTAAGCTGCTGACGATTGGCATTGCGGATTGTAATGATCCCGGTCTGTTTGTTGCGGCTGAGCAGGGAGATTTGCCGGTGTGTGTGCCGATGGACGATAACGTTCCGCCGCGCCGTTATGAACCGATGATTGATTTCATTTTGGATCGTGCGGGGCTTGAGCGCCCTTAATGTCCCTTTTACGCCGTGTGCGTAGGGCTTGTTATTGAGACTCCGGGATTTGTCTTTTTATATGCCGGTTATTGTTTTTCTGCAGATGCGTGAAACATACCGGTAATTTTGGGAGTTTCTTAGCTCCACTAGGCATTCTTCCCGGAGGCTCTTATTCTCTTATTTTTCTGTGATTGATTTCATCACACCGGAGCGACTTTGCCTCTTCATTCTTCGAGACGGAAGACCCCCGACCCCGTAGAATAGTTTACGGAACACGTTTATGCGCTCAGCGGGCTCATATAACGCTCCACTAGGCGTCTTACCAGCGCCTTTGCCGTAGTCTCTGCCATTATTCACTCAGCAAGATTAAGGGTTCACTCATTCATCAGGACAAAGACTAGGACACGTCTCCCTTACACCGATAATTAGGGGTAAATGTGCCTATTCGCCGCTCTCAGTCCGCAATACAGGACAAATTTCCGGGGAAGATTACACCGTTGAAAGTACAAGATCGTCTTAAAAAAATGTGGGGTTCAGACTTCGTTATCAAGCGAAGCTGGCATCCCAAGGTTCAGCGCGCCCTTTACTTTGGCGATTTTTTCGCCATTGCTGTTGCGGTTGTCGCTGCGCATCTGATTCGTTTCGGGTGGGAAAATGCTGACCTGCCCTATGTGAACGTTTGGCCTATTAATGTTCTCGATGGCCGCGTACCCGCGATGGACTATATCTTCTTGGGTATTGGCCTGACCATTGGCTGGTGGTTTATTCTCCAGGTGAATGGCTCCCGTAGCCTGCGCATTATGGGTTTCGGTACTGAGGAGTACCGCCTCATTACTCGCGGCAGTACTTATTTCTTCTGTCTGCTGATTATTGTGGCGTTCTTCCTCAAGGTTGACGTCACCCGCATGTACCTGCTGATTGCTTATCCGCTGGGCCTGTTCTTCCTGCTGATGGAGCGTTGGGTTATTCGTCAGGGCCTGGTGCGTTCGCGTACTCGCGGTCGCGCGCTGACTCGCGTCATGATTATTTCTGATGTGACGACCGGTCAGCACCTGTACAAGAATTTGAAGGATGTGGTTGCTTCCGGTCTGTCCCCCGCTGCGTTCTACCTGCCCGGTTTCACTCCCGGTACTACTGTTGCTGGTGCGCCGATTCCGGTGCTTGGTTACAGCACTTCTCCGGCTGACATTATGGAAGCTATCCGCGAGAACGATATTCACATGGTCGCTGTTACGAATGGCCACCATTTGAGCCCGGACCAGGTTCGTCTGCTGGGTTGGAAGCTGGCGGATGCGCATATTTCGCTGATTATGGCTCCGGCTACGACCGATATTGCTGGTCCGCGTATGCACATGCAGCCGCTGAACGGTCTGCCGCTGGTGCACGTGTCGACTCCGCGTATTACCGGTCTGTCGGCGTTCTTCAAGCGCGCCGTGGACGTTGTGTCCTCGGGTCTGGGTTTGATTCTGCTCTCTCCGCTGTTCCTGGTGGTTGCTCTGCTGGTTAAGCGTGATGGCGGCCCGGTCTTCTTCCTTCAGAACCGTGTGGGTCTGAACGGTGAGCTTTTCAAGATGGTGAAGTTCCGTTCGATGCGTACTGATGCTGAAGAGGTTAAGAAGCGCCTCATGGAGCAGAACGAGGGTAACGGCGTGCTCTTCAAGATGAAGGACGACCCGCGTATTACCCCCATCGGTAAGTTCATCCGTAAGTACTCGATTGATGAGCTGCCTCAGCTGTGGAACGTGTTCATTGGCGATATGTCGCTGGTGGGTCCGCGTCCTCCGCTGGTTGAGGAAGTTGAGCAGTACGAAGATATTGCGTACCGCCGCCTTCTGGTGAAGCCGGGTATTACCGGCCTGTGGCAGGTTTCGGGTCGTAGTGACCTCTCTTGGGAGGAGTCGGTTCGTCTGGATCTCTACTATGTTGAGAACTGGTCGCTTACCGGTGACTTCATTATTCTTCTGCGTACTGTCCGTGCGGTTTTCGCTAAGGAAGGCGCGTACTAAGAAAGATGGTGGGAGTTTCTCCCGCCGATGCGTATGCCGGTTTTTAGTGATGCTGTCCCGGCACAGGCAGCTCGGTATCGTGCATTGATGTAAACGCGTTGAAGGGGCGTGAATCCATTTCCGATGGATTCACGCCCCTTCTGCATACCCAGGGTGTCTGGGGGCTTTTCTCTTCGTCTTGAGACGAGTGTCAGAGCTTCAGTGTGCTAGCTTTGTTCCCGCTCCCCTATTCTGCGATGAGTCGGGCGATAACTTCGGGGAGCATCTCCGCGACGCGGGTTGCGGGTGCCGGGCCGGGCCGGGCGTCCTTGACGCTTCCGGTGGCGCTGGCGCGTGCGGCTTCGCCGTGCAGGTAGACGGCGAGCGCACCGATGGAGGCGAAGGTGCAGCCTTCCAGCGCTTCTCCGCGAGCATCGAAGGCTGCTACGGTCTGGGCGAGCAGTGCTCCGTAGATGCCGGTGAGGGTGTCTCCGCTGCCTGCGGTGGCGAGCCAGGGGCTTCCGCCAGCAACGCTGTAGGTGGCGCCGTTGGGCGCCGCGATGAGCGTGTAGCCGCCCTTGAGCATGACGGTGGCGCCGGAGAGTTCGGAGGCGGCGCGGGCCCATCGGAAGGGCTCTGCGTCGATGTCCTTGCGGCTGGGTACGATGGCGTCGCCCAGGTGCTTTGTCCAGGTTTCGGGGGCGAGCTCGTGCACGATGCGCAGGAAGCGTTCGAGTTCTGCCGCGTGCGGGGTGAGAATCTTATGGGAGCCGAGGTGCTTGCCGGTTGCCATGTATTCTGCCGCCAGGTCGCAGGCGCCCGCGTCGAGGATGGCGGGTTCGGGCGAGTGGAGCAGGTAGCGGTTCTTATCCAGCGAGTCGTGGCTGGATCCTGAGCCGCCTGCCCAGACGGTGACCCTCTGCAGGGCGGGTGCGCCGCTGAAGTAGACGGTTTCGGGGTTGTGGGCGATCATGAGCTGGCGCAGCTCGTGGGAGTTGGCGTTGAAGCGAACCATACCCACGCCGGTGTTGAGAGCGGCACGCACGCTCATGAGGGCTGCGCCGGGGTATTCGAGGCTTCCGGTGAGCATGCCGAGTACGCCGCGGGTGTACTTGTGGGAGTGTTCGTCGGGTACTTCGATAAGCTCGCGGTAGTCTTCGCGCTCGAGGACGCGCAGGGCAGGCTTGTGGGAGTTGAGGGCTTCGGGAACGCCCAGGTCGTAGAGTTTGATGTCTCCGGAGTGGACGCTGTGGCAGGTGCCTGCCGGTAGCTTGTGGCCGATGAAGGTGACGGTGCGATCGGCGCGCAGGGAGGGTTCGTGCACGGTTCCGCGGTTGTTGTCGACTCCGGAGGGGGTGTCTACGGCAAGGACTGCGCCGAGCTTACCGTCGAGCTGCGCTGCACGGAGTACGCCCAGGTATTCGCCGGCGCTACCGCGTACGGCACCGCTGGAGCCGGTACCGAGGATGCCGTCAATGGTCAGGTCGTAGCCGGTAAGGTGTTCGAGGGTGTGTTCGGGGTCGAGTACGCGGGTGCCTTCGCCGCCTTCTCGGGCGATGAGTTCGAGGTTCTTTTCGCTGGGGTCAAAGATGACGGCATCAACGCGGTGGCCTTTGGCGCTGAGGCGGGCGCCGGCGTAGATGGTGTCTGCGCCGTTGTTGCCCGGACCGATGAGCAACAGGATTTTGGCATTGTCCTTGCCGCGGAGCAGGTCCTGTGCTTCGGCCGCGACGGCATCTGCGGCACGTTGCATGAGGTAGCCGTCGTAGTCGGCGGCTTCGATGTAGGGCTTTTCTGCTTCGCGTACCTGGGAAGCAGTGTAGATGAGCTTCATTGCTGTCTCCTTGGGTGGCACCGTGCGGGCCTTAGGGGTCACCTGGTGTGGTGTTGGTGTGGCTCTGCGTTAGTCCTCGGTGTCGTCACCGGCGATGACGCTGAGTCGGTAGCTTTCGGGGTTGAACTTTTGCAGGTGCGCCAGTTCTGCATCGCTGAGGTATTCGGCGGTTGCAATGGCGATGGCCATGGGTTCGTCGTGGGTCAGCGAGAGGTGAATGCGGTTGATGCCAAGTTCTTTGGCTCGGCGGGCGATGGTGCCCTGAATGATGAGGTAGGGCTGACCGCTTTCGGCGGTGGCGACTTCGCAGTCTTGCCAGTTGAGTCCGGCGGGTGCTCCGAGTACTTTTGCGACGGCTTCTTTGGCAGCAAATCGTACGGCTTGGGAGCGCACGTTCCGGGTGCGTTCGTTGGGGGTAAAGACGCGGCGAACGAAGGCTGGTGTTTCGGTGACGATTCGTTCGAATCGTTCGATGTTGACGGTATCTACGCCGATTCCCATGATCATGAGCTTCACCTTCTGCGCTAGGGGTGGTGCCGCGTCCTGTTTGCGGTTTCTCTTGTTTTAAGTCTAGCGAGATTCGTTTCTTTTGGGCGGTTTACCGTCAAATATGACGCCCGGTTGATGCCTGTTTCACAGTGTCCTATTTTTGTTGGACCATCCATGAATAACCGAGTGGTTAAACGACAAGGGCGGTGGTCGAGTTCTCTAAGAACTCAACCACCGCCCTTTCGTTATCGCTGAGGCGATTTCCGAGGATTACTCCTAAGGATTACTCCACGGTCACGGACTTTGCGAGGTTACGCGGCTGGTCAACGTCCAGGCCCTTAGCTTCTGCCAGTGCGCATGCGAAGATCTGCAAGGGCACAGTTGCCAGCAGGGGCTGCAACAGCGAGGGGCATGCCGGGACGGTGATGAGGCGGTCTGCGTAGGGCTTGACGGCCTCGTCGCCTTCCTCGGCGATGACGATGGTGAAGGCGCCGCGAGCGCGCACTTCCTGGATGTTGGAGACGACCTTGCCGTGCAGGGAGTCGCGACCGTTTGCGGAGGGAACCACTACGATGACCGGCTGGCCTTCATCGATCAGCGCGATGGGGCCGTGCTTGAGCTCGCCTGCTGCGAAGCCTTCAGCGTGGATGTAGGTGATTTCCTTGAGCTTGAGTGCGCCTTCCATTGCGACGGGGAAGCCCACATGGCGGCCGAGGAAGATCACGGAGGAGGCATCCTTCATTTCGACGCCCAGTTCCTTGACCTGGGTGTCGTTGTCGATGACCTTCTGAATCTTTGCGGGCATGTTCTGCAGCTCGGCGAGGATCGAAGCGATTTCGTCCTTGTACTTGTTGCCGCGCAGCTGTGCCAGGTACAGGCCGAGCAGGTATGCTGCGGTGATCTGTGCCAGGAATGCCTTGGTGGATGCCACTGCGATTTCGGGGCCCGCGTGGGTGTACAGGGCAGCGTCGGATTCACGGGGCAGGGTCGAGCCGTGGGTGTTGCAGATGGAGATAACCTTTGCGCCCTGTTCGCGTGCGTGGCGCACTGCCATCAGGGTGTCCATGGTTTCGCCGGACTGCGAGAGTGCCACGATGAGGGTCTTCTCGTTCACGATGGGGTCGCGGTAGCGGAACTCGTGTGCGAGCTCGACCTCGGTGGGGATGCGGCACCAGTGCTCGATGGCGTAGCGTGCCACCTGGCCTGCGTATGCTGCGGTACCACATGCAACAACGATGATCTTGTCAATCGAGCGCAGCACCGAGTCGTCGATGTTCAGCTCGTCGAGGGTGAGGTTGCCGTTCTCGTCAAGGCGGCCCATGAGGGTCTGCTCAACGGCTGCGGGCTGCTCGTGGATTTCCTTCTCCATGAAGGAGTTGTAGCCGCCCTTTTCGGCTGCTGCTGCGTCCCATTCGATGTGGAACGGCTTGCCCTCTGCGGGGTTACCTTCGAAGTCGATGATGGAGTAGTCAGTGCCGGTGATGGTCACGATCTGGTCCTGACCCATTTCGACGGCTTCCTTGGTGTAGTCAATGAACGCGGAGACGTCAGAGCCGAGGAAGTTCTCGTTCTCGCCCAGGCCGATAACCAGCGGGGAGTTGCGGCGGGTTGCCACAACGCGGTCCGGGTGGTCGGCGTGGATAGCCAGGATGGTGAATGCACCTTCGAGGCGGTTGGATGCTACGCGTACTGCCTCGGTGAGGTCACCGGTGCCGAGCTTGTTGTAGATGCTTGCGATGGTTGCTGCAGCTACCTCGGTGTCGGTCTGAGATGCGAACTCTACGCCTTCGGCGAGCAGTTCGGCACGCAGTTCTGCGAAGTTTTCGATAATACCGTTGTGTACGACGGCGAGGCGACCGTTGTCGACAACGTGGGGGTGAGCGTTGTTGTCAGTGGGTCCACCGTGGGTTGCCCAACGGGTGTGACCGATACCAATCTGGGAGTCAGGCAGGGGGTGTTCCTTGACCTCGTTCTCAAGGTTCAGGAGCTTACCAGCCTTCTTACGGAATACGATGCCGTCGGGGCACACGAGTGCCACGCCAGCAGAGTCATAGCCGCGGTATTCCTGACGGCGCAGACCTTCGAGGACCACATCGTATGCGTTGTGGTCAAACTTGTTACCGTCCGGAGCAGTGTCCAGACCTACATATCCTACGATTCCACACATGCTATAAGTTTATCCCACAAGTATCCGAATATGTGCACGGTGAAATACCGTTATGCGTCACGTTTAATGTGGCTTTCCTAGCTTTTCAGGTTTTACCCTTTTCTTTCCATCAATTTATTTCTTCGCACAAACCATGAGAGTAGATATTTTCCCCGCGGGCTGAAAGTTCGTACACTTAGATAAATGAGCACCGCACCGTATTTTTCTGGCGATGACCGCTTCATGCATCTTGACCGTTCCCGCTGGTCGCACCTAGCCGATGAGATTTCTGTCCCCCTCAGTGCTGAGGAAATTGAGTCTCTTCGTGGCCTGGGTGAAACTGTCGACCTTGAGGAGGTGCAGCGTATTTATCTGCCGGTTTCTCGTCTTCTTAACCTGTACGTGACTGCTGCTTCTTCGTTAAACCATATGACGAATGATTTTCTGCATGTGTCTCAGCGCCGTGTCCCGTTCATTATTGGTGTGGCGGGTTCTGTTGCTGTGGGCAAGTCGACGACGGCTCGTATTTTGCAGGCTCTTTTGAGTCGCTGGCCTTCGACTCCGAAGGTGCAGTTGGTAACTACGGATGGTTTCTTGTACCCGAATGCGGAGCTTCAGCGTCGCGGCATTATGCACCGCAAGGGTTTCCCAGAGTCTTATAATCGCCGTGCCCTGCTGAATTTTGTGTCGCAGGTGAAGTCCGGTGCCGAGCGTGTGGTGGCGCCGAAGTATTCACACCTGTATTACGACATCATGCCGGATGAACATATTGAGGTCACCGCACCGGATGTTCTGATTCTTGAGGGTTTGAATGTTTTGGCGCCTTCTCAAGCTGAGGGTCCGGAGACTTCCGATCTGACGCTGAGCGATTTCTTTGATTTCTCTATTTATGTGGATGCCCGCACTGAGGATATTGAGCGCTGGTATGTGAATCGTTTCTTGACACTGCGTTCTTCGGCTTTTGCGAATCCGGAGTCGTATTTCAAGCGTTATGCGGAGCTGAGCGATGAGCAGGCGGTTGAGGTGGCGACCGGCATTTGGAAGAGCGTGAATGAGCCTAATCTGGTGCAGAATGTTTTGCCGACTCGTGCTCGTGCGCATTTAATTCTGCAGAAGGGTGCCGAGCATACCGTGGAGCAGGTTCTTCTGCGTAAGAACTAGAGGTTCTTTAGGTTTTTAGTGTTCGTGTGCGGCTTTTAGCCGGTATTGTGGTGCATTCTAGTAGAAGGCGCCGGAGGCTCCACTCCCTCGCTGGGTGGGTTTAGGCTTCCGGCGCTTTTTGTTTGCATCTACGCCATGATGAGGAGTTATTGTGTTGTCTCTGCACCGTACGTCTACCGCTCAGGAGTCTCTTAATGGTTCTGCGGTAAACCGCCGCGCTCTCTTGGGTGCTACTTTGGGGGTTGGCGGTACCGCACTATTGGCGGCTTGTGGTTCGCAGGGTGGTTCGCAGGGTCAGGGTGCCTCCTCTTCATCTTCTGCAGCGAGCGCTTCTGCTTCTGAGTCTGCGACGGCTTCGGCGGCTTCTTCTAGCGTCTCTTCCACTGCTGCGACATCTTCTGCCGCGCCCTCCCCTGTTGCTTCTGCAACCAGCGCTTCTGCTACCAGTGCTTCTGCAAGTGCTTCGGCTTCTGCGAGCGCGTCTTCTTCCCCGTTGGCGCTTGCCCAGCCGAGTGTTGAGTCTCAGCCGGATTCTTTGCGTTGTCTCGTGAATAAGATGCGCCCCTTTGCGCAGCAGGATTGGGAGCCGAGTGACCTGGTGGAGTTCTACGGTCATCAATTGCGTGCTGAGGCGGCTAAGGCGGCGGACACGATGATTGATGCGGCGGCGACCGATGGCGTGACTCTGCTTGTTTCTAGCGCGTATCGTTCGTATGCGGTGCAGCAGCAGACCTATCAGTATTGGGTTTCGGTGAACGGTCAGCAGGTGGCGGATCAGTTGTCTGCTCGTCCCGGCTATTCGGAGCATCAGACGGGTTTGGCGATTGATTTTGCTTCTCCTGAGGGTTGCCGTCTGGAGGAGTGTTACCGCGATACGCTGGCTGGTCAGTGGTTGGTGAAGAATGCTCCGCGTTACGGATATATTTTGCGTTTCCCTGATGGTCGTCAGTCGGTGACCGGTTATCGTTTTGAGCCGTGGCATTACCGTTATGTGGGTGTGCAGATTGCTCAGGAGTATGTGTCTTCGGGTGCGAAGACTTTTGAGGAGTTTATCGGTACGGGTGCGGCACCCAATTATGCAAGTGCGAGCTAGGGTCTGGGCTAATCTTTCGGCTTTGGTCGGTGCGCCAAGTGGTGATGCGTGTCGTATTTCTGGCTTCCGTGTCAGAAATAAATAGGCACAGTAGATGCATATTTTTTCGCGTACACGCCGCGTAAATCCGCGATTTTTCGCAGGTTTCAGAGATTTTTACTCACCTTTATGTGACCTAGACCTTAAGTATTGGGTACCACAGAACCACTGTGAAGAAAAACACATGCTTTACAACGAAAATTTTCTCAGAATATGGCATTTTCTGAGGCGAAAAGGCGCTATTCTATATCTCATGCTTAAGGGTTTTAAAGATTTTGTAATCCGCGGTAACGTCATCGATCTCGCAGTTGGTCTGATTATGGGTACCGCCTTCACCGCTGTGGTGACCTCGCTTGTCCAGGCCGTCCTGATGCCGGCTATCTCCATGCTGGTTGGCTCCCCCAACTTCGACAACTTCCTGGTCTTCGGCCAGATCAAGGTTGGCGTGTTCCTGACCGCTATTGTCAACTTCATCCTGATTGCAGTTGCTGTGTACTTCGCAGTTGTTGTGCCCACTCAGAAGCTGACTGAACTCGCGCTGGCTAAGAAGAAGGCTGAAGACGAGGCTATTGAAAAGGAAGAGACCGAGCTTGACCTCCTGAAGGAGATCCGCGATGCTCTGGCAAAGAAGTAATTTCTCTGCTCTCTACCACTAATTTTTTAGACCCCCGTATCCCCTGTGGATACGGGGGTTTTCCGTATCCTCGTCCCCCCTCCCCCCGCCCAAGATAACGAAGAAGGGCTGGGAAGGTGTTACCTTCCCAGCCCTTTCTCTATCCTCCATTCCGGTCTTCGCGCCGGAAGAGAATACGTTTAGAGTGCCAGTTCCTTAGCCACGACGTCAGCCAGCTGCTGAGCAACCTCATCGGCCTGTTCCTGGGTTGCAGCTTCAACCATCACGCGAACCAGAGGCTCGGTGCCGGATGCACGCAACAGCACGCGGCCGCTCTCACCCAGTACGCCTTCAGCCTCGCTCACGGCGGTGGCGAGCGCCTCGTTGGTCTTGACCGCCGCACGGTCAACGCCCTTGACGTTGATCAGGCGCTGCGGGGTGGGCTGCATGCGGGATGCCAGCTCCGAGAGGGTCTGACCGCTACGAGCCACCTCTGCAGCCAGCTGGATGCCGGTCAGAACGCCGTCACCGGTGGTTGCGTAGTCGCTCATGATAACGTGGCCGGACTGCTCGCCACCGAGGTTGTAGCCGTGCTCGCGCATAGACTCGAGGACGTAGCGGTCGCCCACAGCGGTGCGGCCGAGGGTAATGCCGTGCTCGCGCAGGTACAGCTCCAGGCCCAGGCTGCTCATCACGGTTGCGACGAGGGTGTCCTTTGCGAGCTTGCCTTCGCGCTTAGCAGCAACAGCAAGGATCGCCATGATCTGGTCGCCGTCTACCAGGTTGCCCTTTTCGTCAACTGCCTGGCAACGGTCGGAGTCGCCGTCGTGGGCGATGCCGAGGTCCGCGCCGTGCTCAACGACTGCTGCCTGCAGCTTCTCGGGGTGGGTGGAGCCCACGCCGTCGTTGATGTTGGTGCCGTTGGGCTCTACAGCCAGTGCGATAACCTCTGCACCCAACGCTTCGAAAGCTGCGGGAGATGCTGCGTATGCCGCACCGTTTGCGCAGTCCAGAACAATCTTCTTGCCTGCGAGGGGCTTGCCTTCGGGCAGGGTGGAGACCAGGTGCTTCACGTAAGCCTCGGTACCGTTCTCCAGGGGCTTGACGGTACCCACAGCGCCACCGGTCGGGTAGCGGAAGGACTTCTCGCGGTAGACGCGCTCAATAGCGTCCTCAACGGAGTCTTCCAGCTTCTGGCCGCCTCGGGCCAGGAACTTAATGCCGTTGTCCGCTGCGGGGTTGTGCGATGCAGAAATCATCACGCCGAAGTCAGCGCCGGTGTGTGCCACCAGGTAAGCTGCTGCGGGGGTGGGGACAATGCCGGCGTCCAGCACGTCAACACCTGCGCTAGCGAAGCCAGCCTTCATCGCAGAGACAATAAAGTCTGCAGAGGATCGGGAGTCATTTGCAATCACGGCACGGGGGCGTACACCCTCTTCTACCGTGTCAAAGCCCAGCACAATAGAGGCTGCCTGCGCGAGCTCCATAGCCAGGGCGGGAGTAATTACATCGTTTGCCAGACCGCGTACGCCGTCGGTTCCAAAAAGTCGTTCAGTCACCTTTTTATTTTACGTTGTGCATAACTCTCCTCAGGCGTATACACCGCATTTTCTTCAGAATCAGAAAGTGATTTTCAGCGGCTACATATCTGCTTCATAGCTAATGTTTCTATAGACACGCAAAGGTGCCTGCTCTCAGTTCCCAGAGAGGGAAAAGAGAGGCAGGCACCTTCATAGCGCAAGCTGTTTAGCGGTTCTATCGCCGCAGGGTTGAGCTGTTGCTCTCCCCTATCTATCAACGCTTACTTGACGACCGGGAAGCCGTCGGGAGAGTCACCGGACTCATCCTCGAAAACGTCCGATGCAGAGCGGACGATTAGCGAGTCGAGCTCGCCCACGACTGCCTCATCCTTGGAGGGGTAGTCGAACTGGGAGAGCACGTAACGCATTGCTTCCAGACGTGCGCGCTTCTTGTCGTTGGACTTGATAACGGTCCAGGGGGCGTCACCGGTGTGGGTGTAGAAGAACATTGCTTCCTTCGCCGCGGTGTAGTCGTCCCACTTGTCCAGGGATGCCAGGTCGGTGGGGGAAAGCTTCCACTGGCGAACCGGGTCGGTACGGCGGGAGGTGAAGCGTGCGAGCTGCTCTTCGCGGGTGACGGAGAACCAGAACTTGATGATATGGATACCGGAGTTCACCAGCATGCGCTCCAGGTCCGGAACTTCGCGCATGAACTCGAAGTACTGTGCCTGGGTGCAGTAGCCCATAACGCGCTCAACGCCGGCACGGTTGTACCAGGAGCGGTCCATCAGGACGATTTCGCCGCCGGAGGGCAGGTGCTTGATGTAACGCTGGAAGTACCACTGGGTCTGCTCGATATCGGTCGGCTTCTCCAGTGCCACAACGCGAGCGCCACGGGGGTTCAGGTGCTCGGTGAAGCGCTTGATGGAGCCACCCTTACCTGCTGCGTCACGGCCTTCGAAGATGATGAGGATCTTCTGACCGGTGGACTTAGCCCAGAGCTGCAGCTTCAGCAGCTCAATCTGCAGGGCACGCTTTTCCTTCTCGTATGCCTTACGGCTGAGCTTGGTGTCGTAGGGATAACCCTTCTTCCATGCCTGCGAGGTTTCGTCGTCCTTCTTGTCCTTGCCGAGGGCGCGGGTGAGGGAAGCCATTTCGTCCAGCTCTGCCGAGTAGTCTTCGACAACGGAGGTGCGGCGTGCCTGGGGCTTCAGGGCTTCCTTGATGGCTTGTTTCTTCTCAGAACCGGTGTGTGCGTGTGCGCCTCCAGCGGCGTGCTGGTGGGCTTCAGTCTGAGGAGCCTCCACTGCCTTCTCTTCGGGCTGGGTGGAGGGATTCTGCTCTGCCATGAGTACTCTTTTCTTCCTGTCTGCTTTGACTCTTTAACTCTACCGGTGTGCTCTTCGATGAACAAACGTAACAGTTATATGCACCCTATAACCTTGTAACGCTCACGGTGAGCAGATACGCAAAACGCCCCGACTCTCCCGAAGGAGAAGCGGGGCGTAACGCTTCGTGAAAACCAGCGATTAACGCTTGGAGAACTGCGAAGCCTTGCGTGCCTTCTTAAGACCAGCCTTCTTACGCTCGATGACGCGTGCGTCACGGGTCAGGTAGCCAGCCTTCTTCAGTGCGGGGCGGTTGTTCTCGCGGTCGATCTCGTTCAGTGCACGAGCGATACCCAGGCGCAGAGCACCTGCCTGACCGGAGGGGCCACCACCGTTGATGCGTGCGATGACGTCGTATGCACCCTCGAGCTCCAGGAGCTTGAAGGGCTGGTTGACGTCCTGCTGGTGCAGCTTGTTGGGGAAGTAGTCTTCCAGGCTACGGCCGTTGATGGTCCAGTTGCCGGAACCGGGCACAACGCGAACGCGTGCCACTGCTTCCTTGCGGCGACCAACTGCTGCGCCTGCAACGGTCAGGGCCGGACGTGCTGCCTTAGCCGCTGCGGGGGCAGCGGACTCCGAGGTGTAGCTGGTCAGCTCTTCCTCGACTACGATCTGCTCTTCGTTCTGAGCCACGATTTCTCCTATTGTTTCTTCGTAGGCCCGAATTACTGGGCGACCTGGTTGAATTCGTAGGTCTTGGGCTGCTGTGCCGCGTGCGGGTGCTCGGGGCCAGCGTAGACCTTCAGCTTCTTGAGCTGCTGTGCAGCAAGCTTGTTCTTGGGCAGCATGCCCTTGACAGCCTTCTCAACCGCGCGAACGGGGTTGGTCTCAAGCAGCTCTGCGTAGTTCACGGACTTCAGACCGCCGGGGTAACCCGAGTGGCGGTATGCACGCTTCTGCTCGAGCTTTGCACCGGTCAGGGCGACCTTCTCAGCGTTCACGATGATAACGAAGTCACCGGTGTCAACGTGGGGAGCAAAAGTCGGCTTGTGCTTACCGCGCAGCAGGATAGCGGTCTGGCTTGCGAGGCGGCCGAGAACAACGTCGGTGGCGTCAATGACGTGCCACTGGCGCTCGACTTCGCCGGGCTTGGGAGTATAAGTGCGCAAAATATTGGCCTTTGTCTCGAAATGTACATACGGCGCTTAGTTGGGTATCGCGCCTTTTACTTACGTGCATGACGAACACCCGGGTGAGGACCGAGCTGCCGCCCGTTCTGCCCGTACTCTATACCGCCTTAACGTCCTGCAACTAGACAGCGATTTAGAGCGCGCTCGGGTAGAACACGCACAACATATCAAGACTATACAGGACGTCGAGTGCTTAATCCACCGCCAAAGCCTTAAAAATAGGGCTTTTTTGCCTTAAACACATTTTAAATTCCATCCGTGTAATTCCCCCGCGGTAGTTGCGCTCCCCCGCGGTGCTTCGTGGAGCATGAGCAAAGTGACGAGGTTCAATATGCACAGGGCGTTAAGCGCTCTGTGCTTCGTGGTCCTCGCGCTTTGCTCGAGCACGCTCCGCCTGCACACCGTAGAGCTCAGGAACAGGGTAGTAAATCTCAGCCAGAGCGAGCGCATGCGGAGGCGCCAGAGTCAGCGAAGCCTCGCGTCCCGGGTTCTCGATCCGCTCTCGCAGCCAGGCGGCGTCGCGTTTGCCCGTACCGTAGAGAACCAGCGCGCCGACAAGTGAACGCACCATGTGATGGCAGAAGGCGTCAGCCACTACGCGTACCTCAATCAGCCCGTTTTCAGTGCGGGTAAAGCTGAGTTCCCGCAGTTCACGAATGGTGGTCGCGCCTTCACGGGGTTTGCAGAAGGAGAGAAAATCGCGCAGGCCGAGTAGTTGCTGTGCCGATTCGTTCAGATCAACACAATCCAGGTGCTCGGGTACCGCCCAGGTGTAGGTACGGTGCAGGGGGTTAAGACCGTCCGCTGCACCATCTGCAATGCGGTAAACATAGCGGCGGCCGGTAGCTGAGAAGCGCGCATCAAAATCGAAGGGCACTTCGCTCACGCGGTGAATCTGAATAGCCCCCTGCAAAATACCGCGAACGTTCTTCGGCAGGTTGAGTTGTTCTTCCGCATCGTAAAGGCATCGCTGAAGAGCACCGGTGAGGCGGCGCCCCAGTGCAGCCGTCGGGTCATCTTCCCCGGTTCGCCCCTGCAGGCGAGTCCAGTCCTCATCACTCAGATCGCAATGTAGGGTCTGGGCTTCCGCATGCACACCGGCATCGGTTCGACCCGCGACCACCACGCGGTGAGGTACACGCAAAATCAGTTCAAGGGCGTTCTCAATGACTCCCTGCACGGTGACCAGGTTCGGCTGGGCAGCCCATCCACTGAAAAGGGAACCGTCGTAAGCGCAATCAATGCGCACGCGGTGCGTAGCGATGAAGAGCGGCTCTTCGTGATTCTCTAAAGCAGTAGCGTTATGCATTGTGTGCCTTTCAGCAGTAGCGGACGGTTGAAGAATACGGACCGGCTCTTGGATAGCGAATGCGCAAAGAACCGTCTCCTCGTTAAGTATGCAGATACACCAATCCGCCGCCCACAGCAGTGGACGGCGGATTGACATATTTAGGCTTAGCCTAGATCAGCTGGGATCCGTATTACTCGGAAACCTTCTGTGCTGCTGCGCCACCTGCGGGGGCGTAACCTGCAGCCTCTGCCGACTCAGCGGAGTCGAACCAGATTTCAGCCTTGGTGCTGGTGTACCAGCGGGAACCGGGCACGTGGTACTTCATGGAATCGGCGTTACCCTTAACCTCGAAGCCCTCGGGAGCCTCGCCGGACTCCAGGGGTGCGTGGGAACCTGCGGGCAGGCCCTCAGCTGCTTCAGCCTTGGGAGCCTCAGCTGCCTTCTCAGCAACCTTGGTTGCCTCAGCAACTGCACCCTTGGTTGCAACGGGCTCCATGACGAGCTCGATGACTGCCATGGGAGCGTTGTCACCCTTACGGTTACCGATCTTGATGATGCGGGTGTAACCACCGGGGCGCTCTGCCATTGCCGGAGCAATAACGGTGAAGAGCTCGTGCACGACGGACTTGTCGGTGATGGAACGCAGCACGCGACGGCGAGCAGCCAGGTCGCCCTTCTTACCGAAGGTGATGAAGCGCTCTGCCACCGGACGCAGGCGCTTTGCCCTGGTCAGGGTGGTGGTGATGCGCTTGTGCTGGAACAGCTGCGCCGACAGGTTGTTGAGCATGTGGCGCTCGTGGGTCGGGGAACCGCCGAGGCGGGGACCCTTAGTGGGAGTAGGCATAGTTAAATCTCCATAGTTGCGTTCCCTAACGCCCCAGCAGCGGAGCCTCTTAGGGAATCAAGTTTGACTGATCCCGGTGAAACCGGGTGAACTATTCGGTCGAAATTATTCGCCGGAACCGTCTTCGTCATCAAGCGGGCGTGCAGCAGGCTCGAAACCGGGAGGGGAGTCCTTCAGAGCCAGGCCGAGCTCGATGAGCTTTGCCTTGACCTCGTCAATGGACTTAGCACCGAAGTTACGGATGTCCATCAGGTCAGCTTCGCTGCGGGTCACGAGCTCACCCACGGTGTGGATGCCCTCGCGCTTGAGGCAGTTGTAGGAGCGGACGGACATGTTCAGGTCCTCGATCGGCAGTGCCAGATCAGCGGCCATGGACTCGTCGGCGGGCGACGGGCCAACTTCGATACCCTCAGCTGCAATGTTCAGCTCACGTGCCAGGCCGAAGAGCTCGACCAGGGTGCTGCCTGCAGAAGCAACGGCGTCACGCGGTGCGATGGCTTCCTTGGTTTCGACGTCCAGGGTCAGGCTGTCGAAGTCGGTGCGCTGCTCAACACGGGTCGCGTTCACGCTGAAGGTAACCTTCAGAACCGGGGAGTAGATGGAGTCAACCGGAATACGGCCAATCTCGCCATCGCCGACCTTGTTCTGAGCTGCAGTCACGTAGCCGCGACCGCGCTCGATAACCAGCTCAGCGTTGAAGTTTGCCGAGGCGTTCAGGGTTGCCAGGTGCAGTTCCGGATTGTGGATCTCCACGCCAGCGGGAACCTCGATGTCGCCTGCGGTCAGTTCACCTTCGCCCTGCTTGCGCAGGTAGGCCACGACGGGCTCGTCGTTCTCAGAAGAGATGGAGAGCTTCTTGATGTTCAAGATGATCTCAGTGACGTCCTCGGTCACGCCGGGAACGGTGCTGAACTCGTGCAGTACGCCATCAATGCGGACGCTGGTAACAGCGGCGCCGGGGATGGAGGACAGCAGAGTACGGCGGAGGGAGTTACCCATGGTGTAGCCGAAACCGGGCTCCAGAGGCTCGATGGTGAAGCGCGAGCGGTTGGGCGCTACGACCTCTTCAGTCAGAGTGGGGCGCTGTGCAATAAGCACTTTGTTTCCTTTCGGTGAGCTCCGCTATATGAGCCCACAGGTTGGGGAAAACATATCTTAGGAAGCAGACGGGTGTCTGTACTCTCCGGGCACAACTCCGTGGAGCGTACCCGTCGAGGGATTAGGTCAGGAACCTAATTAGACGCGGCGGCGCTTCGGGGGACGGCAACCGTTGTGTGCAACGGGGGTAACGTCCTGGATCGAACCGACCTCGAGGCCTGCAGCCTGCAGGGAGCGGATTGCGGTTTCGCGACCGGAACCGGGGCCCTTGACGAACACGTCAACCTTGCGGACGCCGTGCTCCTTGGCGCGGTTTGCAGCAGCCTCAGCAGCCAGCTGTGCGGCGTAGGGGGTGGACTTACGGGAGCCCTTGAAGCCCATGTCGCCAGCGGAGGACCAGGAGATTACTGCACCGGTGGGATCGGTGATGGAGACGATGGTGTTGTTGAAGGTCGACTTGATGTGAGCCTGACCAGCAACGATGTTCTTGCTAACCTTGCGGCGGTTGGTCTTACGAGCTGCCGCAGCGCGAGTCTTGGGAGGCATTTTTGATTCTCCTACAAAGGTTTACTTATACGTTGGTCGGATAGAGATATCCAACAGAGCAACGTGTCTTACTTCTTCTTACCTGCGACGGTACGCTTCGGGCCCTTACGGGTACGTGCGTTGGTCTTGGTGCGCTGACCGTGAACCGGCAGGCCGCGGCGGTGGCGCAGGCCCTGGTAGGAACCGATTTCAACCTTACGGCGGATGTCAGCTGCAACCTCGCGGCGAAGATCACCTTCAACCTTGTAGTTGCCTTCGATGAAGTCACGAAGTGCCACGAGCTCCTGGTCGGTCAGGTCCTTGACGCGGGTGTCAGGGTTGACGCCGGTAGCAGCGAGGGTTTCGTGTGCACGGGTCTTGCCCACGCCGTAGATGTAAGTGAGAGCAACTTCCACGCGCTTTTCGCGGGGAATATCAACTCCAGCGAGACGTGCCATACTGGCTTCTCCTTGTTGTTTTCCAGAGGTCTATAGCATCACTGCCCGGGTTGTTCTGACCCGGTCCCCGGCCTCTGAGTCCGGAGGTATCCGAAGGCGCCTCGTCGGCGTTGCTTCGGAGCGGTGCCTATGACAATTCCGCCCCCTGTTGGGGCGGTTATGAAGTCAGCTACTAGGGATTAGCCCTGGCGCTGCTTGTGGCGCGGGTTTTCGCAGATCACCATGACCACACCGTGACGGCGGATCACCTTGCACTTATCGCAGATCGGCTTAACGCTCGGCTTGACCTTCATCGCATTCCTTTTGATTGCAACTTGATTACTGGCGAGATAAGAGGTTCCCTCACTTACGTTGGGGAACTGCGTTATCCCTTTGAACACGATTTAAACGCCGCCGGTGGGCGACGTTTATCTCGGGTTTACTTGTAACGGTAGACGATACGACCTCGGGAAAGGTCGTAGGGGCTCAGTTCCACTACTACTCGGTCCTCAGGCAGGATGCGAATGTAGTGCTGACGCATCTTGCCCGAGATGTGTGCGAGAACCTTGTGGCCGTTATCCAGCTCAACACGGAACATCGCGTTGGGCAGAGCTTCAACCACAGAGCCTTCAATCTCGATGACGCCGTCTTTCTTAGCCATATCCTCCGCTAACGTCGGTGCCCGTCGCAGGTGCGGCGGGCAATTGTATCTTCTGTTTGTGAGCTCACCTCGGTGAGGTGCTAGGGCGTTTTAAGGCGCACTTAACACTGGCACAAACAACCAACTGTTAACTCTACGGCAAAGACCATGGAAAAACAACCGTGATTTTTATGACATCAGGCACTTAATGTTTAAAAGGAAGAAGCCCCTCCCCCACGTTCCTGAAAGTCTTCATGACTTCCCTCCGCAGGAAAGGGGCACCGTTCACCGGTCACAGCTCAGCTACTTAGTCTTCCTTAGCAGCCAGCTGACCGCATGCACCATCAATATCGGAACCGCGAGTATCACGAATAGTCGTCGGAATACCGTGGGCACGCAGACGCTCCACAAAGTTCTGCTCAACGCCCTTACGGGATGCTGTCCACTTCGAACCCGGGGTCGGGTTCAGCGGAATCGGGTTCACGTGCACCCAGCCGCGGCCGCGCTGAGCCAGCTTCTTACCGAGCAAATCCGCACGCCAGCCCTGATCGTTAATATCGCGAATCAGCGCGTACTCAATAGAGACGCGGCGGCCGGTCGTACGG
Source organism: Rothia sp. HMSC061D12 (assembly GCF_001836735.1). NCBI lineage: Bacteria > Bacillati > Actinomycetota > Actinomycetes > Micrococcales > Micrococcaceae > Rothia > Rothia sp. HMSC061D12. Next base: position 1,126,474 of record NZ_KV830305.1, read on the forward strand.
TAGTAGTCGTACGCAGCGTCCAGAGTCTCGTCAACCTTCCAACGCTGGTTAATCGGGATTAGCTCATCACGCAGCTCATCATCCGGAGCATGCAGAGACAGCGCCAAAGTAATGGGCAGCTTCTCCAGCTCAAACTTACGAATACCGGGTACCAGACCCACGGTCGACATGGTCAGACCACGAGCAGAAATACCGAGGCCCTCGGGCGAAGGGTCAATCAGGCGGTGCACAGCACCCATAGTTGCCTTGTAGTTAGCGAGCGCCTCACCCATACCCATGAAGACAATATTGGAAACACGCAGAGGACGAGTATCCTCAGAACCGCCTTCTGCTTCTTCCAAACCCTTCATCTGCTTCAGGTAGCGGGCACCAGCTACGACCTGCTCCACAATTTCTGCAGTAGAGAGGTTACGGGTCAAACCCTGCTGACCGGTTGCACAGAAGGGGCAGTTCATACCGCAGCCAGCCTGCGAAGAAATGCACATGGTCACGCGGTTGTCATAGCGCATGATGACGGACTCAATGAGCGCACCATCAAAGAGGCGGTGCACAACCTTCAGGGTGTCGCCACCGTCAGCCTCGAGGGTACGGACCGGAGTCAGAAGCTGGGGCATCGCCTGAGCAACCATCTGCTCGCGATCCTTAGCCGGCAGGTCAGTCATCTCGGCGGGATCAGTGACCAGACGCTCAAAATAGTGCTTGGACAGCTGGGACGCACGGAACGACTGGTAGCCCAGTTCCTTCAGAAATTCGCGGCGGCCAGCCATATCGAAGTCAGCGATGTGCTTGGGCGGCTTCGCACGGCGCGGTGCTTTCAGGGCAATCTGGCCGGGTGCGGGGCGAACGTTCGAGATTTCAACCGGCACCTTGGTCGCAGCGGGCGCGGTTGCCTCGCCGCTATTGAGAGTTTCGCTCATGGAGCTTCTTCCTTGTGATGTGGATGCTTTCGGATGCGCTATCACGCACCGGACCGGATTCGCCGGTTTCTTCGGGTGGAGGTGGGGCAACTAAAGGTGTTCCCCTCCCCCAGTGGTGGGGCTTAGGCGGGAATCGGAACCGGGGTTACGCCGAAGCGAGCAAGTTCGCTGGCGCCGCCGTCTTCTGCGGTCAGAACCCAGATGCCGTCGCTGTGCACAGCAACGGAGTGCTCCCACTGGCATGCATCGGAGCCGTCAACGGTCACAACGGTCCAGTCATCGGAGAGCACCTTGGTCTCGATGGAACCGGTGACGAGCATCGGTTCGATAGCGAAAGCCATACCGGGCTTAATCTTCGGGCCCATGTCACGCACAGCGTAGTTCAGCACATCCGGAGCCATGTGCATCTGCGAGCCGATGCCATGGCCCACATAGTCTTCAATGATGCCGTACTTATCGCCGTATTCTTCGGTCACGTATGCTTCGATAGCCAGACCGATTTCACCGACCTTCTTTGCGGTCGCGAGAGCCGCGATGCCGTGCCACATTGCCTCGCGAGTGACGGCAGAGAGCTCCGCGCGTGCTTCGCTCACGTTGTCACCGACCAGCACAGTACGTGCCGAGTCGCCATGCCACTGGCGGTTGGTGGCGGGATCAATGACGTAGGCGCCACCGTCGATAGAGAGGATGTCGCCGTCCTTGAGGACGTAGTCGCCGGGGATGCCGTGAACGACCTCGTGGTTGACGGAGGTGCATACGGTCGCCGGGTAGTCGTAGTAACCGTAGAAGTTGGAGGTACCACCCAGTTCCAGCATGGTGCGTTCAAAGGCGGCGTTCACCTCTGCGGTGGTTACGCCGGGGCGAGCAGCCGCCACTGCCGCATCGAGCGCGCGACTGGTGATGACGCCTGCACGAGCCATCTGCTGAAGCTGTGCATTGGTTTTGATTTCGACTCGTGCCATTCTGGCTCCTTAGGTATAGGGGGCGGTGCGCCCAAGCTTAGAACTCTACAGACAGCACTGTACCCCCGCAAGTCTTTGTGATGCATCATGCACCTCAAATTGCGGGGGTACAGCAGAAGATTACTTCAGAGCGTCGAGGATGCGCTCGGTGACTTCAGCAATCTCGCCGAGGCCGTTAACTTCCTTGACGATGCCGCGTTCGCGGTAGATTGCGATCAGCGGTGCGGTCTCTTCTTCGTAAACCTTCAGGCGGTGACGGATGACCTCTTCGTTGTCATCGGTACGACCCTGCTCTGCTGCGCGGTTGAGCAGACGCTCGACGAGCTCGTCGTTGTCTGCAACCAGCAGGAGAACGCGGTCGATCTTCTCGCCCTTGGCTTCGAGGATGGAGTCCAGCTCGTGCACCTGGGAGGTGTTGCGGGGGTAGCCATCGAGCAGGAAACCGTTGACGACGTCGCTTTCCTCCAGGCGTGCGCGCACCATGTTGTTGGTGACGGAGTCGGGAACCAGGTTGCCGGAGTCGATGTACGACTTCGCTTCCTTGCCCAGCTCGGTCTCTTCCTTGATGTTCTTGCGGAAGATATCACCGGTGGAAATCGCGGGAATCTTCAGCGCTTCAGCGATCTTGACGGCCTGGGTGCCCTTACCTGCACCGGGAGGGCCGACGATGAGCAGACGGTTCATCGGAGCAGTCCTTCGTAGTTTCGTTGTTGGAGCTGAGCGTTGATCTGCTTGAGAGTGTCAAGACCAACACCCACCACGATCAGCAGCGAGGCGCCGCCGAACGGGAAATTCTGGTTTGCGTTGAATAGGATAAGCGCTACCAGGGGAATCATGGAAATTACACCCAGGTAAAGTGCGCCAGGCAACGTAATTCGGTTGAGTACGTAGCTGAGGTAACGCTCGGTGGGCTTACCGGCGCGAATACCGGGGATGAAGCCACCGTACTTCTTCATATTGTCCGCTACTTCTACCGGGTCGAAGGTGACCGCCACGTAGAAGTACGCGAAGCCAATAATCATGAAGAAGTAGAGAGCAATGTACAGCGGGTGATCGCCGCGCACCAGGTATGCGTTAATCCAGTTGACCCAGTCCGGCGGGGTGGAGCCGTCGGTGGGGGTGTTGAACTGGGCAATCAGGCCGGGCAGGGTCAGCAGGGAGGAGGCGAAGATCAGGGGGATCACGCCTGCCATGTTGACCTTCAACGGAATGTAGGTACTGGTGCCACCAATGGTGCGTCGACCAATCATGCGCTTTGCGTACTGCACGGGGATACGGCGAACAGACTGCTCCACGTAGACCACAGCGAGCATGACCAGCAGGCCGATGCCGCAGACAGCTGCGAAGATACCCCAACCGTGGGTGCGCTGGATGGAACCCAGAGCGCTCGGGAAGGAAGAAGCGATGGAGGTGAAGATCAGCAGGGACATGCCATTGCCGACGCCACGCTCGGTAATCTGCTCACCCATCCACATGATGACGGTGGTACCCGCACACAGGGTGACGATAATCAGCAGGATGTGCAGTACGTCGTCCTGGGGGATGATGCCGGGGCAGTTGCCCAGCAGAACGCCGGAGCGCGCCATCGAGACGATGGTGGTTGCGTTCAGCAGAGCAAGAGCGATGGTCAGGTAGCGGGTGTACTGGGTGAGCTTTGCCTGACCCTGCGCGCCTTCATCGTGCAACTCCTGGAATCGCGGGATGACCACGCGCAGCAGCTGGATGATAATGGACGCGGTAATGTACGGCATCACGCCGAGGGCAAAGATCGAAAGCTGCAGCAGTGCGCCACCGCTGAAGAGGTTGACGATATCGTAGACGCCACCGCTCGTAACATTGGCGTTCAGGCACTGCTGTACATTTCCGTAGGAAACGCCTGGCGCGGGGATGAAAGTGCCCACGCGGTACAGCACAATCATTGCCAGGGTAAACAGCAGCTTACGCCGCAAATCGGCGGTCTTAACGACTCGCCCGAATGCGCTCAGCACATGTCCTCCTGTAAGTCTATGGGGCGCCCATCCCTCTCAAAGAGTTTTAGGGCGCAGTAAACACATCTTCCAGTCTATCGTGTTTGGATCGGGTAACGATAACTCCCTAGCAGATTATGTAGCTTTTATATTCTCTTAGCGTGATTTTTGAACACAAAATGTGGCGCACACCAAGCGTTCAAATATGCGAATACAGGAATATAGTCCTGTTGTGAATCTTTTCAAGCAGCAAAAAGCCCCCGCCGTACAGCGTACGGACGGGGGCTTTCTCGTCTTGAAGACTACTTAACGGTTACAGAACCGCCAGCGGCCTCGATCTTCTCGATAGCGGAAGCCGATGCCTTGTCGACAACAACGTTCACCTTGACGGAGATTTCGCCGTTGCCCAGAACCTTCACGAGCTCGTTCTTACGAACGGCACCCTTAGCAACCAGTGCCTCGACGGTGACGTCGCCACCGTTGGGGAACAGTTCCTGGATGCGGTCCAGGTTAACAACCTGGTACTCGGTGCGGAAGGGGTTCTTGAAGCCGCGCAGCTTCGGCAGGCGCATGTGCAGCGGCAGCTGGCCGCCTTCGAAGCCTGCACGAACCTGGTAACGTGCCTTGGTACCCTTGGTACCGCGACCTGCGGTCTTACCCTTGGAGCCTTCACCGCGGCCAACGCGGGTCTTTGCCTTGTGGGCACCCGGTGCCGGGCGCAGATCGTGAATCTTGATAGCTTCTGCCATCTTTACTTGACCTCCTCAACCTTCACCAGGTGAGCAACGGTGTTAACCATGCCAACGGTGACGGGGTCAGCAGTGCGGACTACCTTGTTGCCGGGGCGCTTGAGGCCCAGGGAACGCAGGGTGTCGCGCATGTTCTGCTTCTGACCAACATAGGACTTGACCTGGGTGATTTCCAGCTTTGCGTCGCTGGGCTGAATACGCTTGGCCATTACTACGCACCTGCCTTTTCAGACTTGGTGTTGCGCAGGTAGCTGGGGATAACCTCATCGGTGGGCAGGCCACGGCGGGCTGCCACTGCCAGGGGCTCCTCGAGCTCCTTGAGTGCTGCAACAGTTGCGTGAACGATGTTGATCTGGTTGGAGGAACCGAGCGACTTGGACAGCACGTCGTGAATGCCTGCGCACTCGAGTACTGCACGCACGGGGCCACCTGCGATAACACCGGTACCAGCGGTTGCCGGACGGAGCATCACAACGCCTGCAGCTGCCTCACCCTGCACGCGGTGCGGGATGGTGCGGCCTTCGATACGGGGAACGCGGAAGAAGTTCTTCTTTGCTTCCTCGACACCCTTGGAGATTGCTGCGGGAACTTCCTTAGCCTTACCGTAGCCAACGCCGACCAGGCCGTTACCGTCACCAACGACGACCAGTGCGGTGAAGCTGAAGCGACGACCACCCTTGACGACCTTGGAAACGCGGTTGATGGTCACAACGCGCTCGATGTACTTGTCCTTCTCCTCCTCGCGAGCGCGGTTGTTACGGCGCTCACCACGGCCACGACGCTCGCCGCGGTTGTTGCGGCGCTCCTCGCGCTGGTTGGAGGTCTCAGCGGTTTCAGCTACTACTGCTTCGCTCACCTGAGTTTCCTTTACGTTCTGCTCGCTCATTAGAGTGCAAGACCTCCCTCGCGTGCACCGTCAGCAACGGCTGCAACACGGCCGTGGTACTTGTTACCACCGCGGTCGAACACGACTGCCTCAACACCAGCTGCCTTGGCGCGCTCTGCAACGAGCTCACCAACGCGCTTTGCCTTAGCGGTCTTGTCCAGGTCAGCTGCACGCAGCTCTGCTTCCATGGTGGAAGCGGATGCCAGGGTTACGCCCTTGACATCGTCGATAACCTGAACGAACATGTGACGGGTCGAACGGGTGACGCACAGGCGCGGACGCGCAGCGGTACCCGAAACGTACTTGCGGATGCGAGCGTGACGACGTGCACGCTGCGCTGCCTTCGACTTGATAGCCATGTTTACTTACCAGCCTTTCCGACCTTGCGGCGGATGTGCTCACCTGCGTAGCGAACACCCTTACCCTTGTAGGGATCGGGCTTACGCAGACCACGAATGTTTGCTGCAACCTGACCAACGAGCTGCTTGTCGATACCCGACACGGTCAGCTTGTTAGCACCCTCCACTGCGAAAGTAATACCCTCGGGAGCGGTGATGTTGATCGGGTGGGAGTAGCCCAGAGCGAACTCCAGGTCGTTACCCTTCGGGGTCACACGGTAACCGGTACCAACGATTTCCAGCTTCTTCTCGTAGCCGGAGGTAACGCCGATAATCAGGTTCTGAATCAGGGTACGAGTCAGACCGTGCAGCGAGCGAGACAGGCGCTCGTCGTTCGGACGAGATACAACGATCTCGTTTTCGTTCAGAGCCACGGTGATGGGGGAAGCTACCTTGTGGGAAAGCTCGCCCTTCGGGCCCTTAACGGTGACCAGGTTGCCATCGACCTTAACCTCAACGCCGGCGGGAACCGAGATGGGGAGACGTCCAATACGTGACATTATTCTCTTCCTTTCTCTTCTAACCGACTACCAGATGTAAGCGATGACTTCGCCGCCCACGCCCTTCTTCGCTGCCTGCTTGTCAGTGAGCAGACCCGAAGAGGTGGACAGGATTGCGATGCCGAGGCCACCCAGAACCTGGGGCAGGTTGGTGGACTTTGCGTAGGTACGCAGGCCCGGCTTGGAAATACGACGCACGCCAGCGATGGAACGCTCGCGGGACGGACCGTACTTGAGGACGAGGGTCAGGGTCTTGCCGACCTTTGCATCCTCAACCTTCACGTCGGCGATGTAGCCCTCAGCCTTCAGGATCTCAGCAATGCGAGACTTCAGCTTGGAGTAGGGCATGGATACGGTGTCGTGGTATGCGGAGTTTGCGTTACGCAAACGGGTCAGCATATCTGCGACCGGATCAGTCATAGTCATTGTGGGCTTTTGCCCTTCCTCGTTGTGGTTTCCCTACCCCGCGGTAACGGGGTCTGGACCTACAACGTAGTCGTTAGTTGGTCTTGAACGGGAAGCCCAGTGCCTTCAGGATTGCACGGCCTTCGTCGTCGGTCTTCGCGGAGGTCACCACGGTGATGTCCATACCACGCACGCGGTCGATCGAGTCCTGATCGATTTCGTGGAACATGGACTGCTCGGTCAGACCGAAGGTGTAGTTACCGTTACCGTCGAACTGGCGGTCCGAGAGGCCGCGGAAGTCGCGGATTCGGGGCAGTGCCAGGGTGACGAGGCGGTCCAGGAATTCCCACATGCGGTCGCCACGCAGGGTGACGTGTGCACCAATGGGCATACCTTCGCGCAACTTGAACTGTGCGATGGACTTCTTAGCGCGGGTAACAATCGGCTTCTGACCGGTGATTGCGGTGAGATCGCGGATTGCGCCGTCCATGAGCTTTGCGTCGCGAGCTGCCTCGCCAACACCCATGTTTACGACGACCTTAACGATCTTCGGGGTCTGCATGACGTTCTCGTACTTGAACTCTTCCTGCAGAGCGGGAACGACGACCTCAGCGTACTTGGTCTTGAAGCGGGGGGTGATCTTGGTTTCGGTCATTAGATGTCCTTACCCGAACGCTTAGCAACGCGCACGCGAACGGTGCGCTCCTTGCCGTCACGCTCTACAGTCTCGAGGCGGAAACCAACACGGGTCGGCTTCTTGGTCTCGGGGTCAACAATCGCAACGTTAGAAACGTGGATCGGTGCCTCAACCTTCTGAATGCCGCCTGCTGCGCCGGTCAGGGGGTTAGCCTTGGTGTGCTTGGTGACGACCTTGACGCCCTCAACAATCACGCGGTTTTCCTTGGGGAGAACCTTCAGAACCTTGCCCTGCTTGCCCTTATCTGCACCGGAAATAACCTGAACCAGGTCGCCGGACTTGATCTTAGCCATGAATTAGAGCACCTCCGGAGCCAGCGAAACGATCTTCATGAACTTCTTGTCGCGAAGCTCACGACCCACGGGGCCGAAGATACGGGTACCACGGGGATCACCATCAGTGTTCTTCAGGATCACTGCGGAGTTCTCGTCGAACTTGATGTAGGAGCCGTCGGGACGACGGGTTTCCTTCTTGGTGCGGACGACGACTGCCTTGACAACGTCACCCTTCTTTACGGTACCGCCGGGGATTGCGTCCTTGACGGTTGCGACAATGATGTCGCCAATGCCTGCGTAGCGACGCGAGGAACCACCGAGAACACGGATGGTCAGGATTTCCTTCGCACCAGTGTTGTCGGCGACCTTCAGTCGCGACTCCTGCTGAATCATATTTCTCCTGTCGTCTCGCCGGTTCCGACTCGCTTTAGGCGCGAGCCAGCCTTGCGGAACATTTTTACGGGATTGGTTGACGCCCCGGGCCCCATCTCTGTGGAAGGGGTTAGCGGAAACGCCTGGGGCAAACCCATGCCAGAAGCATTTGGACCCGCGTGAAGCGGGCGTATCCACCCGTAAGTAGCGGCATTATGCACTGGCACGAGAAGCCCGTGGTTGCGCGGCTATTTGGATACAGCCACACAGTCTTAACACTGTACAGGAATCAGGTATGTAGCGCAAGAGTTTGCTGACTATGATTTCGGTCTCCCCTACCCTATCTCTGGAAATAGTCGGATTTAGGGAGTAAAAACCTCATACCCCACATCACCGTCGAGCGAGAAGGTCTCTTATTTGACACTTAAAGCAGGAGGCCCCTTCGTGTAGTTCCTGACGCATAAGAAACTGAAGGGGCCTCGAGAAATCTACCAAACAATGTGTCAAACAAGGATGGTAGATATTTATATTTTACTACGTTTTAATATGCCTCCACGACAGACTTGCCGCGGGGCTGGCGAGAGATCACGGCGGTTCCGCTCCTTACGCAAACGTGCATACAACGCTAGAGCACAGCAGACACGACGTTGGCGACTCAGCCGCTCTTCACACAACAACTAGGGCATATATACTTTCGCGATACCGTCACGAACGATAGGGCGAGGCGGTTCTCCCGGCCGAGCTTCTTCTGCCGCCTCGTAGTATTTGCCAGAGTTCGCATCCAGCACATAGGGAACCTCAACTGCAGGGTAGTCTCCTGCTTTATCGATAACAATGACACTCCCGTCCTTCAACAGGACCTGGTGATTAATGCGGGTGGGAGCCACCTGCACGGTGTCAATAATGGCTCGATTGAGCGTATTGATGACAGCAATAGTTCCGCCACCAGCAACTGCCGCCTCCCCCTTGCCGCCGAAATCAGCAACATAGAGCAGGTGACGTTCTGCATCGAGCAAGATATCGGTGGGCATCTTTCCGAAAGGAAGATAATCGAGGTGCTCACCCTCAAAATTCAGAACGTATAGACCACCGTTCTTACCCTCGCGCCCTTGCGCAGAGACATATAGTTCACCGCGCGACGAGTCAATCCCCACGCCGTGTACACCGATTGGAGTATTGGTATCTTCCCCTCCAATTACGGGTAGCCTGCGCACGAGCTCCCAGGTATTCATATCCACAACCCAGATTTCATCTCGCATAATATTCGGGATGTACAGGAGGCTACGGGTTTCATCCGCTACGGGCCCTAGCAGCATGGCGGGACTTTCCCCTTGAAGGGCGCTAACCTTACGCTCCCCTTCTGCGTTGGGCGCAGAAATCACCTGGTAGCCACCCATGCCGGTAACGAGCACGGCACCGTTGGGTGCGACGTATAGCTCGCGCGGAGTCAGCATCTCTACTCCTAGAGTGAGAGAATCCCATACGAGCGATAGATCTTTTTGGGAGTATGCGGTGACGGAGTTTGTACGCGTTCCTCCGGTCCAGAGAAGCCCCCGTTCGTTGTCTGCGGCTAGGCCGTAGGCAGCTTGAATCTGGAAGAGGCTTGCTAGTTCGGGGTTATTTTCCGGGATAGCGGGCAGAACAGCTGTCTTCTCAATCTGCAGGGTATCTGCGTTTATGCGAGCAAATGTGGCGCAGAGAGTGCCGTGGGTCTTTGTATGGTTATAGCTTCCGCTTACAAAAAGAACGTTCTCTTCAGAGTTGTATGCCACTTGATACTGACCAGCGAGTCCCGCAGAACGAGCCACGGAAAAACGCTTATTATCGAGCGTATTTTTCTGTCCTTCTCCTGCGGCAGAGGGAACCATGAGTATCTCCAGAGTTGTGTAGTTTGGAGGATAGCTCGCCTATATTTTGCGGGCTTAGCATCCGAGGCTTTTACTGTATATCTTACGCTTTGCCCACCACTTTGAGACTTTTCTAGCACAGCCCATACGCTGTACCGTTCGTTATCGAGACGTCCTATATTGGCACCATGTGCCACTCTCCCCATGCTCTGAACGGGGCAAATTTACCCGACGAAAGCTATAACATTCTGCATATAGTTAGCATGAAAGATATCTATCTAGAGATACTGGCACCTTACAGAATCAGTAGACCTATTATGAGTCGGCTAGAGCCATAGATTTCGTAACATTTCGTCACTTCTGACCCCTCTCAAAACAGCAGTCTGAAAAAATCTGCTTAAAAATTTAGAAATTAAGGTTTGTTTTTTCAAAAATCAAGTTTTTTGGTAAAAAACGCGCTTCAAGGTGCGAAAATCAGCGAGATGTACCATAACAGAAGAGACGCATGCGTCAAACAAGAGGTTCGGTCCTTATCGGACAGATTTCTTGGGTCCCTTTTTCCTCGCTAATCCGTTTGTCTAGGGACCGAACCTCGCTTTGACATTAAACCCGCACTTCGGTGCGGGTTTTCTTCGTATTTGAGGCGTTAGAATCTCGCGTTTCATTCCTACGGGCTGTTAACTCGTCAAATAAGGGCTGGCGAGTATAGAGGGAGTGCCTCGCACTCCCCCACTTCTCTTGTATCTCCCCGTTGTTACTTCTGCGCTTAGTCTAGGTCTTCCGTCTGAATACATTGGGCAAACTGAAAGGGGCGGTACCCATCGGTTCGATGGGTACCGCCCCTTTCAGTGCATATCGGCAGTTTCAGAGAGTCAAACGGGTTCTTGAATATCTAGCAGATCCCGCTCTACCTCTTTCGCTACCACCAAGCGGTAGTATCGTGAGCTGCCGTGGGGTACAGGCTATGCCTTGCGGCGACGTGCTACCAGCACAGTTGCGCCAACGACCAGGGCAAGAACGCCGATTCCTGCAGCAACGACGACGCCCGAAGCACCGGTGTTAGCCAGCGAAGACTTCGAGGAGCTCGAAGCGGTGGAGCCGTTGTTGGAAGATGCTACGTTCTGCGACGAAGAGCCGGAGGTCTTCGGTGCAGTGCTGTCCTTCTTCTGAGCCTCAGACTTCAAAGAATCCGCGGGAGCCTTGGACTGATCCTTAGCGTTTTCCTTTACCTGTTCCTTGGAGTCTGCCGGTGCGGAAGGCGCCTCAGAGGGGTTAGTTACAGGTGCATTAGCCGATTCGGATGCCTTCGGTGCAGGTGCCTGGTTGTCGATGCTGAAGGTGTATTCTGCAGCCACACCACCGCGTACGTTATCGTTCTCTGCCAGGGAACCGGAGAGCAGGTAGATAGCAACGCTATCGCCGGTCTTCAGCTCTTCAGTCAGGTTAGAGTTTGCCACGGTGGGGCGGTCGATGGTTGCGGTGAAGTTACCGTTTTCGTCCGCCTTGATGTATGCCCAGATGCCTGCGCTATTGCCTTCAACGCCTTCGAGCTTGGGCTCTTCCTTCGGAGAAATAGCGCCCTTATTCAGCTTGACTGCGATAACGGAGCCCTTACCGTCCAGAGTCTTGAACCCTTCACCGCGGAAGGTCAGCTTCTGGCCATCCCAGGTCTTGGGGAAGTAGACCTTAGCGCCGTCCTTGTACTCGTGTACAACTTCGTTGGACTCTGCACTCTCGGAGGGTGCCGGGGTGCTGGGTTCGGGCTTAGCAGACTCGCTCGGAGCCGGAGTGGTCGGCTCAGGCTTAGCAGACTCGCTCGGAGCCGGGGTGGGCTGTTCGCTATCCGGCAGGCTCAGCTTAGTGCCGGCAGGGTAAGTGGTAGTCACGCCAGAAGGAGTAGCAGCGACCTGGGTGGTTTCTGCCGGTGCGCAGGTCTCAGCGGTGTCTGCCTTCTTCTCTGCAACAGTTGCGGAGAGCGCTTCACCACCGCGAGGAGTGTCACCTTCAACAATGGAGCCGGAGAGCAGGAAGACCGACACCTTGTCGCCACTCTTCAGGTTTTCCGTCAGGTTGGAGTTCTCGGTGGTCGGGTACGGCAACTCAGCGGTGAAGTTACCGTTCTCGTCTGCCTGGATGTATGCCCAAACACCTGCGCTGTTGCCCTCAACACCGTTGAACTTCGGCTCTTCCTTAGCGGAGATACGACCCTTGTTCAGCTTGACAGCGAGCACGGAGCCCTTCGAACCGTCCTGGGTCTTGAAACCTTCACCACGCAACTTCAGGGTTTCGCCGGTGGTCCAGTCCTTCACAGCGTAGAGCTTAGCGCCGTCAGCGTAGGTCTTCACCAGTTCTTCAGAAGCAGTCTGCACTGCCGGCTTTGCGGTGGTTTCAACGGTGGTGCTGATCTTCACCATGACGCCGGGGGTAATCGGGGAATCTGCGTTGTCCTTGCCCTTGGGCTCGGTGCTAGAGGTGCGGTATTCGCCGGTGGTCTTATCGATGGTGTAGTTCGTTTCAATGGCGGAAGCGCCTTCGATGCTACGTGCTACAGCGTATACGCTACCGTCTGCAGTGACCAGAACATCATTCGCACCGCTAGTTGCGCCGGTGGACACCTGAGACACAACGGTGCCGGTGCGTGCGTCAACAACGCCGACGTTGCCGGTACCGTAATCGGTCACGTACAGCAGGTCACGGGCTTCGTCGGAGGCAAGGGCGAGAGCCTGAGAGCCGAAAGGAATGGTCTTCTTGTAGGCGCCGGTTTCCAGGTCGTAGACGGTGATACCGGAGTTAGTGCCCTTACGGTCACCCTGGGAGCTAACGTAGATTTCCTTCAGAGACTTGTCGATGGTGACGTCAGAGGCGTTCAGGTCGGCTTCAGCATTGTCCTTGTGCAGCTGAATGGTCTTCTCAACCTCGTAGCTCTTGGTGTCGATTACCTTCACGGTGCCGGCACTCAGGGAAGGAACGTAGAGCTTGCCATCGGCGGAGTCCACGTGCATGTTCATTGCGATGTCAGATTCGCCCTTGGCATCGGTGAATTCAATCTTCTTGACCAGAGCGTGCAGGGTGGTGTCGAAGACGCTAATGCCGCCGGAGCCAGAGACAAAGACCTTGCCGCTGGAGGGATCGATGCGTACCTCGCGCGGGTGGTTGACCTCGCCTTCTGCGCTGCTCCAGATAATCTTGTTGGTCGCGGGATCGAAGACAGATACCTTGTTGACGCGGGTCTGGGTCACCCATACGTATCCGGTTGCTTCGTCGTAGGCAATACCGTAGGGAGATTCGATCTGCTTACCGGTCGGTGCGGTAGCGCCACGAGCGGTGAAGTCAGTGGTCGGGAACTGGTAGACAGTGGAGAGGCTCGGGGTGGATGCAACGTTCCAGGTGCCGACACCACCGGTCAGTACCGGCGGGCGGCCGGAGGAGAAGGAGGTGTAGAGGGAGGAGGTTGCTGCCGAGTATGCCAGCTGGTACTGGCCGGGCAGGCCCTGGTACTGGGTAGCGCTCACTGCGATGTGGCGGCATTCCTCAGCAGAGGTCTGGGAGTTTCCTCCGGGGACAGACGCGGAGACGTTTGCCGCAAAGGTAGCGGGAACCGCAGCGAAAGAACCTGCGACAACGGAAAGTGCGCCAGCAATGGCGAGCAGCTTACGTGAGGGCTTGGGTGAAGAAGTCATGCTGATCCTCGATGATGTGTAGTGGTACTTCTCCAAAGGTCGTGCAACCTCCGGAAGATGCGTAGCTAAGCCCCTATGGATTAGGCAAGGCTAGACTAAGCAACTATAAAGTTGATAATAAGTGCCTCATTAGGTTATTTTCAAGCAGCTTTTATCAGCGCCCACGCTTCTCACGACTCTTTTAGCCACCCTCGCTATCCTCCCTAAAGCCCCGCATACACGCTCCACAAGGGGATTTCTTCCTCCAGCTCAAGCTACGTGGCTCTTTGATAGCGTTGTCCGGTAAAAGTATCCACTTTTCTGTATGACATCTTCAAAAGTTTTATGACAAATATTTATTCGGCATTTCATGACTTCTATCGTTGATTCTGTAGCCCACAGAACTTCCCGCTGAGTTCTCCCGGATAAAGGTTAAACGCAAAGGAGCCCTCTCCTACCTAAGTAGGAGAGGGCTCCTTTTATTGCTCTAGCAGAGAGTCATTAGAGGGCTTACTTAGCCTTCTCGATGATCTCCACGATACGCCAGCGCTTGGAAGCGGACAGCGGACGGGTCTCTGCAATCAGAACGAGGTCACCAATACCAGCAGTGTTCTGCTCGTCGTGTGCCTTGATCTTGGAGCTACGGCGAACGACCTTGCCGTACAGTGCGTGCTTCACGTGGTCCTCGACCTCGACGACAACGGTCTTGTCCATCTTGTCGGAGACAACGTAGCCGCGGCGGGTCTTGCGGTAGCCGCGCTCTTCGTTCTTTACTTCACTCACTTGGACTCACCTTCAGTTGCGGGACGAATACCGAGCTCGCGCTCACGCAGCACGGTGTAGATACGTGCGATGTCGCGCTTGATAGTGCGGCGACGACCTGCGTTAGCCTGACCGGTGACTTCCTGGAAGCGGATGTTGAAGAGTTCCTTCTTCGCTTCGCTCAGCTTTGCAGCCAGCTCTTCGTTGGAGAGCTCTGCGAGCTTATCGATGCTCAGGTCCTTGGATCCTACTGCCATCTCGCTTATTCACCACCTTCGCGGCGACGCACAACACGTGCCTTCATCGGGAGCTTGTGGATTGCCAGGCGCATTGCCTCGCGAGCCACTTCTTCGGACACACCGGAGAGTTCAAACATGACTCGACCCGGCTTGACATTTGCGACCCACCACTCGGGCGAACCCTTACCGGAACCCATACGGGTTTCAGCGGGCTTCTTGGTCAGCGGACGGTCGGGATAAATGTTAATCCAGACCTTACCGCCACGCTTGATGTGACGGGTCATTGCGATACGTGCAGCCTCAATCTGGCGGTTGGTCACGTATGCGGGCGACAGGGCCTGAATGCCCCACTCACCGAAGCTAACCTCGGTGCCGCCCTTTGCGAGACCATTACGCTTGGGGTGGTGCTGCTTGCGGTACTTTACTCGACGGGGAATAAGCATTTATGCCTCACCGTTCTCTGCAGTCTTGGCCTCGACCTTTGCCGAAGCGTTCTCGTTGCGGCGCTCGCGACGAGGACCACGGTTGCCCTGGCGGCGGCGGTCACCATCGCGGCGGTTGCCACGGCGGTTGTTTGCTGCCTGCTGAGCTGCCAGCTCCTTGTCGGTCAGGTCGCCCTTGTAGATCCAGACCTTCACGCCGATGCGACCGAAGGTGGTCTTAGCCTCGAAGAAGCCGTAGTCGATGTTCGCACGCAGGGTGTGCAGGGGCACACGGCCTTCGCGGTAGAACTCGGAACGGGACATTTCAGCGCCACCCAGACGGCCGGAGCACTGGATACGGATACCCTTTGCGCCTGCACGCTGTGCGGACTGGATTGCCTTCTTCATTGCACGGCGGAATGCAACACGCGATGCGAGCTGCTCTGCGATGCTCTGTGCAACCAGCTGAGCGGAGAGGTCGGGGTTAGCAACCTCGAGGATGTTCAGCTGAATCTGCTTGTTGGTGAGCTTCTCGAGCTCGCCGCGGATGCGGTCTGCTTCTGCGCCACGGCGGCCAATCACGATACCGGGACGAGCGGTGTGGATGTCCACACGCACGCGGTCACGGGTACGCTCGATCTCGACCTTTGCAACGCCTGCGCGATCCAGGTTCTTTGCCAGCAGCTCGCGGATCTTTACGTCCTCGCGGACGAAGTCAGCGTAACGCTCGCCGGGCTTGTTGGAATCAGCGAACCACTTGGAGACGTGGTCAGTGGTGATGCCCAGTCGGAAACCGTTCGGGTGAATTTTCTGACCCATTTAGCGGTCCTCCTCCTTCTCCGGGGTAGCAACTACCACGGTGATGTGGCTGGTGCGCTTGTTGATTCGGTATGCGCGACCCTGAGCGCGGGGCTGAATGCGCTTCATGGTCGGGCCCTCGTTCACGAATGCTTCGCTGATGAACAGCTCTTCCTCGCGGAAGGGCAGACCCTGCTGGGTTGCCTTCTGACGAGCGTTAGCTACTGCCGAAGCAACGATCTTGTATACCGGTTCCGAAGCTGCCTGGGGGGCGAACTTCAGAATCGCCAGAGCCTCTTCCGCCTGCTTACCACGGATCAGGTTGACGACACGGCGGGCCTTCATAGGCGTAACGCGAACGAAACGCGCTGATGCCTTGGCTTCCATTGCCTATCTCTCTTTCGTCTATTGCCGAAAGGGAAACGTTAGCTTATCGGTGTGAACCGATTAGCGACGCTTGCCCTTACGGTCGTCCTTCACGTGGCTGCGGAAAGTGCGGGTCGGAGCAAACTCACCGAGCTTGTGACCAACCATCGACTCGGTGATGAACACCGGCACGTGCTTGCGACCGTCGTACACTGCGATGGTGTGACCGAGCATGTCGGGGATAATCATCGAGCGACGCGACCAAGTCTTGATTACGTTCTTGGTGCCCTTCTCGTTCTGAGCTGCAACCTTCAGGTAGAGGTGCTGATCAACGAAAGGGCCCTTCTTCAAACTACGAGGCATGTTTCAGGCTCCTTAGCGCTTCTTGCCAGTACGACGGCGACGAACGATGAGCTTGTCGCTTTCCTTGTTGGGACGGCGGGTACGACCCTCGGGCTTACCGTTGGGGTTAACCGGGTGACGACCACCGGAGGTCTTACCTTCACCACCACCGTGCGGGTGGTCAACCGGGTTCATGACCACACCACGGACGGTCGGGCGGATGCCCTTCCAGCGGTTACGGCCAGCCTTACCCCAGTTGATGTTGGACTGCTCAGCGTTGCCGACCTCACCAACGGTTGCGCGGCAGCGAACATCCACGTTGCGGATTTCGCCGGAGGGCAGACGGAGCTGACCGTACTTGCCTTCCTTAGCAACCAGCTGTACAGAAGCACCTGCGGAACGAGCCAGCTTTGCGCCGCCACCGGGGCGGAGCTCGACACAGTGAATCACGGTACCAACGGGGATGTTGCGCAGGGGCAGGTTGTTACCGGGCTTGATGTCAGCTGCGGGGCCGGACTCGACGATGTCGCCCTGAGCGAGCTTGTTCGGAGCGATGATGTAGCGCTTGGAACCATCGAAGTAGTGCAGCAGCGCGATGCGAGCGGTACGGTTGGGATCGTACTCGATGTGTGCAACGCGTGCGTTAACGCCGTCCTTGTCGTGACGACGGAAGTCGATCAGACGGTACTGGCGCTTGTGGCCGCCACCCTTGTGACGGGTGGTGATGCGACCGGTGTTGTTACGGCCGCCGGTCTTGTGAAGCGGACGAAGCAGGGACTTTTCCGGGGTGGAGCGGGTGATCTCGGAGAAATCAGCAACGCTCGAACCGCGGCGACCCGGGGTCGTCGGCTTGTACTTACGAATACCCATTTAGATATTTCTTCCTTCGTTAAAGTGGTCTCCGCGGGGCTTATGCCTGCGGACCGCCGAAGATGTCGATGGTGCCTTCCTTGAGGGTCACAATCGCACGCTTGGTGTTCTTGCGAGCGCCCCAACCGAAACGGGTGCGCTTGCGCTTGCCCTGACGGTTGATGGTGTTGACGGAAGCAACCTTGACGTCAAAGATCTTCTCGATGGCCTGCTTGATTTCCAGCTTGTTGGAATCGGTAGCGACCTCGAAGGTGTACTTACCTTCGTCGAGCTGACCGTAGCTCTTCTCGGAAACGACGGGAGCGATGATCACGTCGTATACAGACTTGGTGGAAACGCTCATTACTTAGCGCCCTCCTTCTTCTGAGCTGCAGCAACGAATGCGTCGAATGCTGCCTTGGTGAAGACCACGTCGTCCGAAACCAGCACATCGTAGGTGTTGAGCTGGTCTGCGTACAGAACGTGGACGTTCTCCAGGTTACGTGCGGACAGAGCCACAACGTCCTCTGCACGAGCAATCACAAGAAGGATGTTCTTGCGCTCGGTGATAGCTGCGAATGCAGCCTTTGCAGCCTTGGTCGAGGGAGTCTCACCGGAGATGAAGTTCTCGACAACGTGGACGCGGTCGTGACGAGCGCGATCGGAGAGAGCACCGCGCAGTGCAGCGGCAATCATCTTCTTGGGGGTGCGCTGTGCGTAGTTACGCGGGGTCGGACCGTGAACAACGCCACCGCCGGTCATGTGCGGTGCACGGATGGAGCCCTGACGTGCGTTACCGGTACCCTTCTGCTTGAAGGGCTTACGGCCTGCACCGGAAACCTCGCCGCGGTTCTTGGTCTTGTGGGTGCCCTGGCGTGCAGCAGCGAGCTGTGCAATGACAACCTGGTGCAACAGGGGCACGGATGCCTGCGCGTCGAAAATCTCTGCGGGCAGGTCTACCTTAAGGGTCTTAACAGCCATGATGTATTAGGCTCCCTTCACAGCGGTACGAACCAGAACAACGCCGCCCTTGGGACCGGGGATTGCGCCCTTGATCAGCAGGACATTGTTCTCTGCGTCCACACCCTGGATAGTCAGGTTCAAGGTAGTGTGACGTGCTGCGCCCATACGGCCAGCCATGCGCATACCCTTGAACACGCGTGCGGGGTAGGATGCGCCACCGATGGAACCGGGCTTGCGGTGGTTCTTGTGCTGACCGTGAGACGCGCCAACACCCTTGAAGCCGTGACGCTTCATAACACCTGCGAAGCCCTTACCCTTGGTCTTACCAACGACGTCGACCTTCTGGCCTGCTTCGAAGAGCTCAACGGTCAGTTCCTGACCGAGGGAATACTCAGAAGCATCTGCGGTACGCAGCTCGACGATGTGGCGACGGGGGGTAACACCGGCCTTCTCGAAGTGACCAGCCAGGGGCTTGGTAACCTTGCGAGAGTCGATTGCACCGAAACCGATCTGAACAGCTTCGTAGCCGTCAGTTTCCTGGTTACGGATCTGGGTAACAACGTTAGAATCAGCCTTGACGACGGTGACGGGCACGAACTTGCCGTCCTCGTCCCAGACCTGGGTCATGCCGAGCTTGGTGCCCAGCAGGCCCTTCACCTGGCGCTCGAATTTGTTAGTCATTAGATGCGATCCTCTACAGCTTGATCTCGATGTTTACGTCTGCCGGCAGGTCGAGACGCATGAGGGCATCAACAGCCTTGGGGGTCGGATCAACAACGTCGATCAGACGCTTGTGCGTACGCATCTCGAAGTGCTCGCGGCTGTCCTTGTACTTGTGGGGAGAACGAATAACACAGTAGACGTTCTTCTCGGTCGGCAGCGGCACGGGGCCAACTACAGTTGCGCCTGCGCCCTTGACCGTTTCGACGATTTTCCGTGCCGAAGAATCGATGACCTCGTGGTCATAGGACTTCAGACGGATGCGGATTTTCTGTCCCGCCATCTGTCGGACTCTCTTTCTTGATGTATTCCCTGTATCGGAGCTTTTGCCCCTTTGTTATAGCGCTTAAGGAACGCGATATATTCATCACGTGCGCCACTCAGAACGGACTGAATCCGGCTTTGCCGGGTTCCTCACCCCGCCTGAGTACCGACCCCCGAACTCGGGCGTGTCGCCTAATTTTCTAGACAAACTCGTCCCGTCATCCTTCGGACCGGGTCATACGTGGGCCTACCTTTAGTGCAGGTAGACGCTTTGACAACGTCGTCAATTCTCTCAGAGTTAGAGCCCTGATGCAATACGAACACAAGTTAAGTGCTTAAGAACACTTAACTGTCGCTGTCAACCTGAGGATACTCCCGCGATGTAACTCTCAGGGAGCTTTCAATCTACTTTCAGTAAGTTCCATGCGCTTTATTGCTCTTAATAAAGCTTTTAGGCCTAAAGACTCTCGTATCGTAGAAGTATCACTACAGCCTAAGGAGAAACCATGTCTCAGCCGACACAACCTCATCAGGCATCCTCTAGCTCTCACTCTTCGTCTCAGAGCCCTCAGTATGCTCAGCCGCAAGGTCTCGGCTTGTACGTTCCCCCGTCCCTATCGAGTCCGTATCCTCAGCCTCCTGCGCAGCGACGCCGGGTCAATGAGGATATCTTCCTCAATATTGTTCTGTACATCGGCTCGCTCCTGCTCATCGGCGCTGCAGGTCTTTTTGTCACCTCGGTGACTTCTTCTCAGGATGAAACGGCTATCTTCCGTGTCCTCGCAATGGCGCTTGGAGCAATTGTCTTCTACGGAGCCGGTCTGCTCACCTACCGTTTCGTAGAGCGCCTGCGTATTGCCTCCTACTCTTTTGCAGCAACGGGTCTTGCGTTTATTCCTCTGACCGGCGTTGCTATCTATGTCCTCAAGATTTGGACTGAAGGACGCTACATCTGGCTCCTCACGTCTCTGGTTGGCACTGCAGCTATTGTTGGAGCCTGCGCCCTCATGCGTAACCGTGTGATGGCGTACCTGCTGATTTCGTTCATCGTTTCGGACTCGTTGGCAGCTACGAAGGTGGCGGCTCTGCCTTTCGTTTGGTATTTCGTTTCTCTGACTGCCGTTGCCACTGTTCTGGGTTTGATTCTGCACTTTGCCCCGAATGCTGCCCCGAAGGGTATCCGCGAAGGTCTTGTTGATTCTTCCCGTATTTTCGTCCCGGCTACTGCCGTCGCCATTTTCTTCTTTACCAACGATCTGAGCTACACGGATGCAGGTATTGCCTTTGCGGTCATGTCTGTGCACGCCATTCTGTTCACCTGGCTGAACGGCACGGCGGATTACTACGCCCAGGCACGCATCTACCCGATTGCATCCATTCTCTCCTTCATCATGGACTCGGATCACGGCCCGTGGTTCCCCAGTATCTTCTTCGTCTCTGTTCTGGTTGTTAACCTGATTTCTGCCTACGTATTTATTCCTCGTCTGCAGAAGACTATTGCTGGTTCCGCTCCTGCTGCCGCTGAACAGTCCGAGCAGGTGCAAAGCACCCCGGCTATCCCCTGGGCGAAGGAAGCTCTTCACCAACCCGCTCGCAAGATAGAGTGGTTGCCGGCAATTGACGCATGCGTCGGCGTATTCTTCTCCTTCTTTGCTCTCCTTGATGCCTTCTACACTGCTCACGTCGCTGATAGCGTTACCTACGCAACGCGCTGGAGCACTTTCCTTCCCTATGCAGAGGGTAATCAAGGTGTCTTCCCCGCGCCCTGGGTTATTGGTGTCCTCTGCATTGTCAGTTTCTTGCTGTACCGCAAGGCAATTCAGCCTCTGGTGCTCATGAGTTTTGTAGCGCTCATCCCGGTCATTGGCATGTATGCTTCCCCTGGCAACCAGGGAACGTTCTACCTCTTCTTTGCCGCGGCTGTAGTCATCTATCTGGTCACTGCTAAGGCTCCCGAGGCACGTACTGCTGGAGCGGTACTGAGCAACATCGGTTATGCCATTGGTATGATTCAGCTCTTCCTCGCTCTCATTCCTGAGATGCAGACTTCTGAGTCACTTTTGATGTTTGCGTTGGTCTGCGCCGCTATTGCGCTACTGACTTTTGTCCTCTCTCAGGGCGTTGCAGCGCAGAACGCAAGCTACCGTCTTGTAGAGATGTCGACGTACCTCTTCTTGGGCGTTTTTGCTCTCTTCGTGGGGTACGTAGCTAACCATGCTGATGGCGGAGCACATGGCCGATTCTGGGTTGGTTTCCCTCTCTTCTCGGGTGCCGTCCTCTTCTTGAGCGTCCTGAGCGCTCTTATTCTGGCCCGCGCGCTACGACTTTCGGATGTTGGTTCCTTCCGCTCCACGCTTGTCATGTTTGTCCGTATCGCGTTCTACGCGACTCTGCTTATCGCGACGATTGGCTCGCGACACTACCTGCTGTACGACTTGCAGAAGGAGTACATTGCTGTAGCATTGCCGGCGCTCCTGACCGTCGTTTATGGTGCGCTTGGTTTCTTTATGCCGGTTGGCTCTTCGATTCGTTCGGAGCTACTCACCGTTGCGCGGTTCCCCATCTGCTGGTCGGTCATTCTGCTCGCGATCACCGGCAATATGAAGGAATCGCTCGTAGACTTCCTCGTACTTGCGCTGCTGGCGGTTCAGGCTCTGTGCAGCGTGCTACTCTACGCGTACTCCAAGCGAAACTACGAAGCATACGCGGCGGCGATTTTCTTCACGCTCGGTTCTGTCCTGAGCGCAGGCCGTTTCATTGGCGATTTTGATAATCTTCTGTTCGCGGTAGCAACTCCTGCTATCTTCATCTCTGTATGGGTGCTTGCCCTTATCTTCAGGGTCTCCCGCATGCAGATTGGTGCCTCCATCAGCATCACGACTTTCTGCATCGGTGCTCTGTGGAATCTCTTCAACACGAGGGAAAGCACAATGGAGATGACTCTTCTGGGCTACTACGCTCTGATTGCCGTCATCATCCTGTTCGTTCTGAAGGTCACGCTCCCGGTTGAGGTCTTCGGTGTGAGGGCAAATGTTCGTCCTCGCATCGCTGTTCCGGCCGGTAATACGATGGTTGATTTGCCGATGCACGGCCCGCTGGGTGCCCCCTACGCGCGTTTCATGTCTCGCCGTCCCCTGAGCCAGGGTATCTATGCACCGGTCAATACGCTGCTGATGATTCCCGCTCTGGCGGTGCTGGGATTCTACACCTTCGTTGGGTTGGTTTTTGAGCCCAGGCAGGTGGAGCTCAACGCACTTCTCTGGGGTCTGGGTGCTCTGTCCTTCGTATCTGTCACCAAGGCGAAGAACCTGCCGATTGTCTGCACCACGGCGTTCAGCCTCTTCATCGCCCGTCTGGTCATTGATTACTCGAAGTCCAACCCCCTGAGCGTCATTCTTGAGGTTGCTCTCCTGATTCTGCTGGCTGTTGTGGCAGCCAAGGTTCTCAAGAACTTCATCGCAAAGAGGCCTGTAGATACGCAGGTATCGGATTCTCCTCTGTACTGGGCTTTGGGTCTGCAGGTGTTCCTCACCCTGGTAACGTGGGCAGTTCCCGCTGATGGTCCGGATATCGTGGTGTTGGTACTCGGTATTGCCCTGACTCTCCTGAGCGCTCTGCTGCTCGACCGAGTCTGGACCTATATCGCAACTGCTCTGGTCACCCTCGACCTGGCAATTTTGCTCAACGGTCTGAACCCGCTGACCCTGCTAATCATCTCGATTTTGCTTATTGCCGGCGTTATCTGGCGTCTGCTGGCGCGACAGAATAAGCAGGATGTGGTAGCTCCGCACCAGGGTTCTGAGCAGCTCGAGGACTTCCCGCACACTCAAGATCAGCCGGGTATGCATCCCCAGGGCAACGTCCAGATGCAGCAGCCCCGGCTCCTCAGCAAGGCTACGAGCCTCGTCATGAGGAAAACATCTAGCTATCAGCACGTATAGGTTCTATTCCTACGGCATTCTGTAGTAGGATTACCTATGTCCCTTCCGAGGGGCAGTCATTCGAATTGCGGTTCCCAGCCTTCGGGCTGGGAACCGTTTTTCTTTGTCCGAAGATTTTATATTCCTATCTGCAGGGTCTTTAGACGCTCCCCCGCCGTAAGCCGGTCCGCATGACCCAGCTTCTGTCTCCGAGCCAGCAGATCTCTGAACGGAGTAGGCAGTCGTTCCTCTGCTCCCCTGCCCCAGGGCTTTCCACATCCAGCTTCTTTCCATATCCAGGAGTTCAGAATCTACGGCTAGAGGGTACGGATATGTCATACCGCCGCCGGGGAGGGTGTTCCCTGCCGTTACAGATTCACCGTAAACTCCACTATCAGCCACGCATACCCCCTCAGAAGCCTTGAGCGGCTACTAGGACGAACTGATAACGCTCAGAGCGGTTTCGTACAGTCCAGCAGATAATGCCGTTCTCTCCTTTGCCAGAGCCTTCAGCAACCCGCAAAAGGGCATAACAAAAGGACCCCCGCAGATGCGGGGGTCCTTGAGTATCGCTACCTGATGGAGAGTCTCCCCTCCGGCAGATTTTTAGCGAATTGTCGTAAATTTACGGCAATTACTTGATGATCTTGGTAACGCGACCCGAACCAACGGTGCGGCCACCCTCACGGATAGCGAAGCCGAGGCCCTCTTCCATTGCGATTTCCTGGATCAGGGTAACGGTCATCTCGGTGTTGTCACCGGGCATAACCATCTCGGTGCCCTCGGGGAGGGTGATAACGCCGGTCACGTCAGTGGTACGGAAGTAGAACTGAGGACGGTAGTTGGAGTAGAAGGGGTTGTGACGGCCACCCTCATCCTTGGAGAGGATGTAGACGTTTGCCTCGAACTCGGTGTGGGGGGTGATGGAGCCCGGCTCCACGACAACCTGACCACGCTCAACATCGTCACGCTTCAGACCACGCAGCAGCAGACCACAGTTCTCGCCTGCCCATGCTTCGTCGAGCTGCTTGTGGAACATCTCGATACCGGTAACGGTGGTCTTCTGGATCGGGCGGATACCGACAATCTCGACCTCGGAGTTGATCTTCAGGGTACCGCGCTCTGCACGACCGGTAACAACGGTGCCACGACCGGTGATGGTGAAGACGTCCTCGATGGGCATGAGGAAGGGCTTGTCCTTCTCACGCACGGGGTCCGGAATGTAGGTGTCGACTGCGTCCATGAGCTCCTCGACCTTAGCAACCCACTCGGGGTCGCCTTCGAGAGCCTTCAGTGCGGAAACGCGAACAACGGGAGCGTTGTCGCCGTCGAACTCCTGCGAGGAGAGGAGGTCACGGACCTCCATCTCGACGAGGTCGAGGAGCTCTTCGTCGTCAACCATGTCTGCCTTGTTCAGTGCAACCAGCAGGGTGGGGACGCCAACCTGGCGAGCGAGCAGAACGTGCTCGCGGGTCTGTGCCATGGGGCCGTCGGTAGCTGCAACCACGAGGATTGCGCCGTCCATCTGAGCCGCACCGGTAATCATGTTCTTGACGTAGTCAGCGTGGCCGGGAGCGTCAACGTGTGCGTAGTGGCGCTTCTCGGTCTGGTACTCGATGTGAGCAATGTTAATGGTAATACCGCGCTGGCGCTCCTCGGGAGCGGAGTCGATCATACCGAAGTCGCGCTTCTCGTTCAGGTCCGGGTACTTGTCTGCCAGAACCTTGGAGATTGCTGCGGTCAGGGTGGTCTTACCGTGGTCAACGTGACCAATGGTACCGACGTTAACGTGAGGCTTGGAGCGCTCGAACTTAGCCTTAGCCAAGAGTGTTCCTCCTAGAACGATTGAAAACATGCACGCGGATCTTCGCTCCGGCGCATCCCGTTATAAAACGGTCTAGCGTCTACAATAGCGGATTACGCCGCAGAGATGAAACTGTTCATGCTCTCAATAATGGATTTAATTGAAAATTTTGGCGTGGGCCACAGGTTTTTAGCCCGTGGCCCACGGGTGAGACGCGAAAATTACTCGCCGCGGCTCTTCTGGATGATCTCGTCAGCGACGTTCTTGGGAACCTCGCCGTAGCTATCGAATGCCATCGAGAACACTGCACGACCCTGGGTCTTACCACGCAGGTCGCCAATGTAACCGAACATTTCGGTCAGGGGCACGATAGCCTTGATGATCTTAACGCCGGATGCGTCCTCCATGGAACGAACCTGGCCACGGCGGGAGTTCAGGTCGCCGATAACGTCGCCCATGTACTCCTCGGGGGTACGAACCTCAACGTCCATCAGCGGCTCGAGCAGGACCGGGTTAGCGCGCTTAGCGCCTTCCTTGAAGACCATCGAACCAGCGATCTTGAACGCCATTTCGGAGGAGTCGACGTCGTGGTAAGCACCGTCGATCAGGGTTGCCTTCACGCCCACCATCGGGTAGCCAGCGAGGACACCGAACTTCATAGCGTCCTGGATACCAGCGTCGACCGAGGGGATGTACTCGCGAGGAACGCGGCCACCGGTGACCTTGTCCTCGAACAGGTACAGCTCTTCGCCATCCAGGGGCAGGGGCTCGAAGGAGACCTGCACCTTTGCGAACTGACCGGAACCACCGGTCTGCTTCTTGTGGGTGTAGTCGACCTTCTCGACTGCCTTCTTGATGGTCTCGCGGTAAGCAACCTGAGGCTTACCAACGTTAGCCTCAACCTTGAACTCACGCTTCATACGGTCAACGATGATGTCCAGGTGCAGCTCACCCATACCACCAATTTCGGTCTGACCGGTTTCTTCGTTCAGCGAAACGGTGAAGGTGGGGTCCTCAGCGGAAAGCTTCTGGATAGCAGTGGACATCTTCTCCTGGTCGCCCTTGGTCTTGGGCTCGATAGCCACGAAGATCACGGGGTCGGGGAAGGTCATCGACTCGAGAACGATCGGGTGTGCGGGGTCGCACAGGGTGTCACCAGTGGTGGTGTCCTTCAGACCAATCGCAGCGTAAATGTGACCTGCGGTGATCTCCTCAACCGGGTTCTCCTTGTTGGAGTGCATCTGGAAGAGCTTACCGATGCGCTCCTTCTTACCCTTGGTGGAGTTCAGAACCTGCTGGCCCTGAGCTGCAACACCGGAGTACACGCGGGTGTAGGTCAGCTGACCGTAGAACGGGTGAGCTGCAACCTTGAATGCCAGTGCTGCGAAGGGCTCGTCAGCGGATGCCTTACGGGTCAGCTTCTCTTCCTCATTGGAGGGGTTGGAGCCGACAACGTCCGGAACGTCCAGCGGGGAGGGCAGGTACTCAATCACAGCGTCCAGCATGGGCTGAACACCACGGTTCTTGAATGCAGAACCACAGAGAACGGGGAATGCCTCGCCTGCGATCACGAGCTGACGGATACCAGCCTTGATCTCGGGGATGGACAGCTCGCCCTCTTCGAGGTACTTCTCCATAAGCTCTTCGCTAGCCTCAGCAACAGCCTCAACCAGCTCAGCGCGGTACTGCTCAGCCTTCTCAACCAGGTCAGCGGGGATGTCCTGAACCTCGTAGGAGGCACCCATGGTCACGTCACCCTTGGCGTCGCCAGGCCAGACGTATGCCTTCATTTCGAGCAGGTCAACAACACCGAGGAAGTCGCTCTCAGCGCCGATGGGGAGCTGAACAACCAGCGGGCGTGCACCCAGACGGTCGATGATGGTCTGAACGGTGAAGTAGAAGTCAGCACCCATCTTGTCCATCTTGTTGACGAAGCAGATACGGGGGACATCGTACTTGTCAGCCTGGCGCCAAACGGTCTCAGACTGGGGCTCAACACCTTCCTTGCCGTCGAACACAGCAACTGCGCCGTCGAGGACGCGCAGGGAGCGCTCAACCTCAACGGTGAAGTCGACGTGACCGGGGGTGTCGATAATGTTGATCTGGTTGTCCTTCCAGAAGCAGGTGGTTGCTGCGGAGGTAATGGTAATACCTCGCTCCTGCTCCTGAGCCATCCAGTCCATGGTGGAAGCGCCGTCGTGGGTCTCACCGATCTTGTGGTTAATACCGGTGTAGAACAGAATGCGCTCAGTGGTGGTGGTCTTACCGGCGTCGATGTGCGCCATAATACCGATGTTGCGGACCTTGTTAAGGTCGGTGAACACGTCAAGTGCCACGTTATTCTCCCTAAATGAGATACTCCGAAAGCCTGCCGACTCGAATCGACTCGGCAGGCTCTAAACGGAGAATTACCAGCGGTAGTGTGCGAAGGCCTTGTTGGACTCGGCCATCTTGTGAGTGTCCTCGCGACGCTTCACAGCGGCACCGAGACCGTTGGACGCATCCAGGATCTCGTTCATCAGACGCTCAGTCATGGTCTTCTCGCGGCGCTGCTTCGAGAAGCCAACGAGCCAGCGAAGAGCCAGAGCGGTGGAACGGCCGGGGCGAACCTCAACCGGAACCTGGTAGGTTGCACCGCCAACGCGGCGGGAGCGAACCTCGAGAGAAGGCTTGATGTTGTCCATTGCCTTCTTCAGGGTTGCGACCGGGTCAGAACCGGTCTTCTTCTCGACACCCTCGAGGGCGCCGTAGACGATGCGCTCTGCGACGGACTTCTTGCCGTCCAGCAGAACCTTGTTGATCAGCTGAGTGACCAGAGCAGAACCGTAAACAGGATCGTTTACGAGGGGACGCTTGGGAGCGGGACCCTTACGAGGCATTACTTCTTCTCCTTCTTAGCGCCGTAGCGGGAGCGAGCCTGGCCGCGACCCTTAACACCCTGGGTATCCAGAGCGCCACGAACGATCTTGTAGCGAACACCGGGGAGGTCCTTCACACGACCACCGCGAACGAGCACAATCGAGTGCTCCTGCAGGTTGTGACCCTCACCGGGGATGTATGCGGTAACCTCGACGCCGCCGTTGAGCTTGACACGAGCGACCTTACGCAGTGCCGAGTTCGGCTTCTTCGGGGTGGTGGTGTACACACGGGTGCACACGCCACGCTTCATGGGGTTGCCCTTCAGTGCGGGCGCCTTGGTCTTAACGACCTTGGGAGTCCGGCCCTTGCGGACCAGCTGCTGAATAGTAGGCACGTTTTCTCCGTTGCTTGATCAGGTTTCTCGTTAGAGAATCCCGTATAAACTTACTGGCCCCCATCACGTTGGATGGGTGCTCTCGGTTATCAGAAACGCTCGGATGCATATCCGGTTGGTTTCTATAGGTTCCTCGACATCTCGGCGAGTTCTCAGGGCTAAAATTCTTCACCGTCAGAGGTGAAAAAGTTTTTGGGCACGCTTAAAAATGGCATTTAGGCGTCAGCAAAAAGCAACGCCAAAGGACGGTATCCATACTGCCATTGATTCATCATGCCCGTGCCCTCGGGAAATATCCCGCGTAAACCCACCGGGGGTGGATCCTTGTGCACCGAGCTCAAGTACTTCGGATAAGACTATACAGGTTAAATCCCGCTTAATCTAGCGCCAGAGCGGGGATTCTTTGCTTTTAAGCCCCCATCTAAGGGTAAAAGCTGATGATTTACCTCACTTAAATTACATTATTGGGATTTACTCCTCCCTCACCACCTCCTCGGCGCAATTTAAAGCAGAAAGCCGCCAAGAACCGTCTCAACGATTCCTGACGGCTTCAATACTTGCGGGAGGCGAGCGCAGAATCGCACCCGCCTCCCGCAAGAGAGTCTTCAGTTATAGGTTCGCCGCAGCGACTGCTGGACTACACCACCTGGAAGACTCGAGTCTGCCCCTCAAACGGGGTAATAGTCTTCGAGTTCTTCTTGGCATTGCCGTAGTAGCGGATGCGGTACTGACCCTTAGGGGTATTTGCAGGAACGCTCCAACGCACCGTCACCTGGGAAGCCGAAGCACCGATGCGCTTCCACTCAAAGAAGGTGTCCGGGTTGTTATCCGCGGTGTAGTACTTCCAGGTATTACCCACACGACGCTCAATCACGAAGTAGCTACCGTCGTGATGCATATTGTTGTTCGGGTGTGCACCCACGAAACGAGCCGACACCTCCTGACGGCCGGCAATAGCGTCCTGAGGCTGCTGGGTCACCTGACCGTAGCGCATACCGAACATGGGAGTGTCGTAGACGACCTTACCCTGCAGGCTGGCTACCGGGCGACGATCATTCGGACGATCACCGATACCCAGAGGGGTGCCGTTCTTCAGGGACGTACCCACCACGTTAATAGTCTGGCGGAAGGCACTGGAGGTGTAACGGCCAAAGAGGGTCGCACCGCCTTCATACTGCTGCGAGTCGTATTCCTCGGGGGTCGTCACGTAGTGATCGTAGGCATTGGTGTAGCCCTGCAGAATGATGTGCGATTCAGGAACACCAAAGAGCTTGGCAGCATCCTGGCGGTACTGCACACCTACCGCACCGGTGAACTCGCCGGGCATACCCAGCAGATAGTAGTCACCGAAGCGCATAATCTGCACCGGATACTTTTCCTGAATGATCGTTCCATTTTTTGCAGAGAAGAGAATACCCTTCGGCTGCTGGCAACGAGTCTGCGCCGCACTCGGAGTGAATACCAAAGTACCCAGAATAGAGGGGCTACCCGAGCCTTCCTTATAGACAGCCCAACCGCCGCCGCCATCCTCAGTGGATCCGGCGCCGAACGGAGTACCCAGGAAGCCCTGACAGGTGCGCTCATTCTGGCCGCTACCGGTGTACTTGGCATCCACGTTCATACCCGAGAAGTTGAAGTACGAAATGCGCGAATCCAGACCCTTACCAACCGGAGTACCCGAGCTCTTCAGCTGAGAACGCACGGCGTTAGCCTGCTTCTCACCCTGAATCTTCACGTTCTTGAACTGGTCATTGGTTGGCCCCTGGCCGGGCTTCAACCAAGTATTCGGGGAAACGTCACCAGCATTAGCATTCGCAAACGCCGCCACGAAACCATCGCCACTACCGGGAACATTGCGGTCAACACCGTGATCCTGAGTCTCCAGCAGGTACTCCGCATACCCCTTGTTATCGCTCGAAATCAGAGTATTCTTCGAGGTCAAAGACGTCGGGTGAATCGCGTACCAGTTCAGCACCGCACGAGTCTTGCCGTTACGCTCCAAACGCAGAGTCATATTGGTCGGATCGGTACCGCCAGGCAACTTGGAACGAAGCTCAGGAGAATCCAGATTAAACGCCTCACGGGAACGGTTAGCACCAACACCGGTCAGCTTCGAAGAAGAAATCGTCAGGTTACCAGGAGCCAAATCCTTGGTTGCCTGGCGGATTGCCTTCAGCGAACCGTCCACCTGGGCGTTGAAGGTGTCCTGATGGAAACCCAGAGTCGTAATGTTGTACAGACTCTGGTGCGTAATACCACCCGGAGTTGCGTGAGTGTGAGTCGCGGTAATCATAATGTTCGACTCGTCATACGCGGAGCCAAACTCTGCACGGAGGCGCTTCACCAGTTCATCACGCAACGACTGCCAACTGGTCAGCGTATCAAGCACAACGATGAGGTTGCGCTTACCCGAGGCGCGGTCCACCGCAATGAAAGCACGTGCGTACTGACGAGTATGCACACCGCTACCCTTCTGGGAAGAGTCGCCGTAGCCCATGAAGCCGACTTCACCGGGCTCGCCGGTAATATCCGCCGCACCCGCACCTACCAGGTAGGGGGTAGCGCTAGCGCTCTGAGAAGCAGGGGCTGCGGTTGCAACCTGACCGGCGGGAAGAATTGCGGACGCCGCAATAAGGCATGCTGCACCAATGCGAGCAAGAGAGTGGGTGGGTGCCTTAAAACGCGAAAAAACAGAGGAGCGCTTTTGCTCCCCTGCAGACAAGGAGGAATTCTGTTCAGACATCTGAGGTCGAGATGCTCCGGAAGACAGTCGGGTACCCTGATTCGTCACCCGTCCGGAAGAGAATGGAGTGATATGCATGCTTTCAAGAATAGAACCTAGTCAAAGGGCTTTCCAAGTTGAATTAGCATTATTCAAATATAGAATATTTATTCTTTATATAACCCAAAGAAAAACGAGCAAGTATTCTATATATGGCATTATTAGGGCGAATTACAAGGGGTCTCACAATATTTGACCGCCATCTAATTTCTTGCCCATTCAAGAAATTTTCCCAGTTTGAAAAATAATGCACTCCAATAATTTTTTCATAAATAAATCCGTCCACTAGGCAAAAAATATGCAACCTTCCCCTGAAGGATAAAGAATATTAAAGTACCGGTTAAAAGAAAGTCGCCTCTCCCCCACCTATTCGTTAAACAACAAAGAACGCGGATACCCGAGACAAACTCGAATATCCGCGTTCTTTATCAAGGACCAAGCCGGGTCTCTAAACCTCCAACCTGCCCCTCACGGCAGAAGCCTTAGTCCAGACCACGACCGTACTCATCCAGCGAAACAGCCATAAAGCCGCCGTTGCCGTAAGTGTACACCTCGTTATCCATCTGGAATGCGCTCGGGTAACCACCGAAAGTGTCCAGAGCCTGCATACGCTCCGCGGTAGCCTGAGCGCTGGGCTCAACCTCAATATCGTTGTAACGTGCCAGACCGGTACCGGCGGGAACCAGCTTACCGATGATCACGTTCTCCTTCAGGCCGAGCAGCGGGTCAGTCTTCGCCTCCATAGCAGCCTGAGTCAGGACGCGGGTGGTCTCCTGGAAGGAGGCCGCCGACAGCCAGGACTCGGTAGCCAGCGAAGCCTTGGTAATACCCATCATTTCCGGACGGCCAGCTGCGGGCTTCTTACCCTCAACCAGTGCCTTGCGGTTAGCAGTCTGGAAAGCAATGTTATCAACCAGCTCACCAGGCAGCAGATCGGTATCGCCGGACTCAATCACGGTCACGCGACGCAGCATCTGGCGAACAATAACCTCAACGTGCTTGTCGTGGATTTCCACACCCTGCGACTTGTACACGCCCTGAACCTCGCTCACCAGGTGCTTCTGAGCCTCACGAGGACCACGAATACGCAGAACCTCCTTCGGATCAACAGAACCGGTAGCCAGCTGATCGCCAACCTGAACGTGATCGCCGTTCTGCAGCTTAGAAGCTGCACGACGCAGAACAGTGTAGGACTGGGGCTCGGAACCATCGTCCGGGGTCACCACAATCTTGTAGGACTTCTCGGTATCCTCAATGGTCACGCGACCAGACACCTCAGAAATCGGGGCAACACCCTTGGGGGTACGAGCCTCGAACAGCTCCTGAATACGGGGCAGACCCTGAGTAATATCGTCAGCCGAAGCCACACCACCGGTGTGGAAGGTACGCATGGTCAGCTGGGTACCGGGCTCACCAATCGACTGAGCCGCAATAATACCAACAGCCTCACCAATGTCTACCAGAACGTTCGAAGCCATCGAACGACCGTAGCACAGTGCACACACACCAATAGCCGACTCACAGGTCAGAACCGAACGGACGCGAACTTCCTTCACGCCTGCCTTGAAGAGCTTCTCAATGAGCTCATCAGAGACATCGGAACCAGCAGCAGCCAGAACGTTGCCAGCCTCGTCCTTCACGTCAACCGCAAGGGTACGACCGTGAATCGAAGTCTCGACATCCTGGTGCAGAGCGCCGTCCTCATCAATCAGAGGCAGAACCAGACCGCGGCGAGTGCCACAATCGTGCTCGCGAACGATAACGTCCTGCGAAACGTCCACCAGACGACGGGTCAGGTAACCCGAGTTAGCGGTACGCAGTGCGGTATCCGCCAGACCCTTACGTGCACCGTGGGTCGCGATGAAGTACTCCAGAACCGACAGGCCCTCACGGTACGAGGACTTAATTGGGCGAGGCATAATCTCACCCTTCGGGTTCGACACCAGACCACGGATACCCGCAATCTGACGGACCTGCATCCAGTTACCACGTGCACCGGAGGTCACCATACGGTAAATGGTGTTCAGACCACCGTGAGAGCTCAGGTTCTCACGCATAGCCTCAGCAACCACGTCGGTAGCCTCAGTCCAAACCTTAATCAGCTCCTGACGGCGCTCTTCGTCATCGATGGTACCGATCTCGAAGTCGTCCTGAATTGCAGCAGCCTGCTTCTCGTAGCGCTCCATAATTGCCGGCTTCTCAGCGGGAGTAGCAATATCGGAAACAGCCACGGTCACGCCCGAACGAGAAGCCCAGTAGAAACCGGAGTTCTTCAGGTTGTCCAGGGCACGAGCCACAACATCCATCGGGTAACGCTCAGCCAAATCGTTAATCAGGCTACCCAGGCCCTTCTTATCTGCCACACCAGAGAACCAGGGGTAATCCTTCGGCAGAGCCTGGTTGAACAGAACCTGACCAACGGTGCAGTCCAGCAGCACGGGGTCGCCCGGCTTGTAACCCTCGGGAGCTTCCCAGCCCTCAGGAGCAACAAACTGGTCACCATCAAGGCGGATCTTCACCTTGGTGTACAGCTCAATCTCGTGACGATCCATCGCCATCAGAGCCTCAGACACCGAGGAGAATGCGTGACCCTCGTTCTTCTGACCATCGCGAGGAGTAGTCAGGTGGTACAGACCAATGATCATATCCTGCGAAGGAACAGCCACAGGGCGGCCATCCGACGGCTTCAGGATGTTGTTCGAGGACAGCATGAGGATACGAGCCTCAGCCTGAGCCTCGGGAGACAGCGGCAGGTGAACTGCCATCTGGTCACCATCGAAGTCAGCGTTGAACGCGGAGCAAACCAGCGGGTGCAGCTGAATAGCCTTACCCTCAACCAGCTTCGGCTCAAACGCCTGAATACCAAGGCGGTGCAGAGTAGGTGCACGGTTCAGCAGAACCGGGTGCTCAGCAATGACCTCTTCCAGAACGTCCCAAACCTGCGGGCGGAAACGCTCAACCATACGCTTAGCGCTCTTAATGTTCTGAGCGTGGCTCAGCTCCACCAGACGCTTCATAACGAAGGGCTTGAACAGCTCCAGAGCCATCTGCTTGGGCAGACCACACTGGTGCATCTGCAGCTGAGGACCAACCACAATCACGGAACGACCCGAGTAGTCAACACGCTTACCCAGCAGGTTCTGACGGAAACGACCCTGCTTACCCTTCAGCATGTCAGACAGAGACTTCAGGGGACGGTTACCAGGGCCGGTCACCGGGCGACCGCGACGACCGTTATCGAAGAGCGAGTCCACAGCTTCCTGCAGCATACGCTTCTCGTTGTTCACGATAATCTCGGGGGCACCCAGCTCCAGCAGACGCTTCAAACGGTTGTTACGGTTGATCACACGACGGTACAGGTCGTTCAGGTCGGAGGTCGCGAAGCGGCCACCGTCCAGCTGAACCATCGGGCGCAGTTCCGGCGGAATAACCGGAACGACATCCAGGACCATACCCAGCGGAGAGTTGTTAGTGGTCAGGAAGGCGTTAACAACCTTCAGACGCTTCAGAGCGCGGGTCTTCTTCTGACCCTTACCAGTCTGAATAATCTCCTTGAGAGCCTCAGCCTCAGCCTCCAGGTCGAAGGACTCCAGACGCTTCTTAATAGCCTCTGCGCCCATCGCACCCTCAAAGTACAGGCCGTACTTATCAATCATGGAACGGTACAGAGCCTCATCACCCTCAAGGTCAGCGACCTTCAGGTTCTTGAAGCGATCCCACACGCGATCCAGGTGCTCAGCCTCACGCTCGTAGCGCTTACGCACCGACGCGAGCTGACGCTCAGCGTTATCGCGCAGCTTACGCTTCTCAGCAGCCTTGCCGCCCTCTGCCTCAATACGAGCCAGCTCCGCCTCAACCTCACGGCTGATAGCGTTCACATCAGCGTTCAGAGCAGCCTCAAGCTCCTGCTTCTCACGGTCGTGAGCAGCCTGCAGCATCGGCAGATCCTCGTGACGAGCCTCCTCGTCAACCTTAGTGATCATGTACGCAGCGAAGTAAATGACCTTCTCCAGGTCCTTCGGAGCCAGATCCAGCAGGTAACCCAGGCGGGAAGGAACACCCTTGAAGTACCAAATGTGAGTCACGGGAGCAGCCAGCTCAATGTGGCCCATGCGCTCGCGACGAACCTTGGAGCGGGTCACCTCAACGCCACAGCGCTCACACACGATGCCCTTGAAGCGCACGCGCTTGTACTTACCGCAGTAGCACTCCCAGTCCTTGGTGGGGCCGAAGATACGCTCGTCGAAGAGGCCGTCCTTCTCGGGCTTCAGGGTACGGTAGTTGATGGTCTCGGGCTTCTTAACCTCACCAAAGGACCAGCGACGGATGTCGTCGGCGGTGGCGAGGCCAATTCGCATCAAACCAAGCGAAGATTCGTTGGACATATCGGTCCTAATCTCTTTCTGTAAGTTTCTGAAGACTTGGGTTAGCGGGCGGGAACCCCACAACGCACGCGAGCGCATGCGGGGTTCCCCACCCTAGAAGGAGGCGGTGCTTATGCCTCGTCGACGGAGCTAGGCTCGTCGTGGGTCAGGCTCACGCCCATATCTTCTGCTGCCCGGAAGCCTTCTTCCTCCGAGTCGCTCATCTCGATAATCTTGCCGTCGGTGGAGAGCACCTCGACGTTCAGGCACAGAGACTGCATTTCCTTGATAAGAACCTTGAAGGATTCGGGGATACCCGGCTCAGGGATGTTCTCGCCCTTCACGATAGCCTCGTAAACCTTCACACGGCCCGCCACGTCATCGGACTTGACGGTCAGGATTTCCTGCAGGGTGTATGCGGCGCCGTATGCTTCCAGCGCCCACACTTCCATCTCACCGAAGCGCTGACCACCGAACTGCGCCTTACCACCCAGGGGCTGCTGGGTAATCATCGAGTACGGACCGGTGGAACGAGCGTGAATCTTGTCATCCACCAGGTGGTGCAGCTTCAGGATGTACTGGTAACCAACCGAAATCGGGTCCGGGAACGGCTCACCGGAACGGCCGTCAATCAGACGTGCCTTACCGGAACGGTTGATCAGACGGTCGCCATCGCGGTTCGGGTTCGAGTGGTCCATAAGGTCGAACAGTTCGTCCTCGTGGGCACCGTCGAACACCGGGGTTGCCAGGCGGGTCGGGCCGGATTCCTTCGGGAAGTTCGGCATGTGCTTGAGCCACTCGGGCTCGCCCTCAATCTTCCAACCCTGCTTAGCCAGCCAACCGGTGTGGACTTCCAGAACCTGACCAATGTTCATACGACCGGGCACGCCCAGCGGGTTCAGGATGACGTCCACGGGGGTACCGTCTTCCAGGAAGGGCATATCCTCGATCGGCAGGATCTTGGAAATAACACCCTTGTTACCGTGGCGGCCTGCAAGCTTGTCGCCGTCGGTAATCTTACGCTTCTGAGCCACGTACACGCGGACCAGCTGGTTCACGCCCGGGGGCAGATCGTCCTCATCGTTGTTCTCGCGGTCGAAGATACGGATACCGATGACGGTACCGGACTCGCCGTGA
The DNA here is from genome assembly GCF_001836735.1 of Rothia sp. HMSC061D12. Lineage (NCBI taxonomy): Bacteria > Bacillati > Actinomycetota > Actinomycetes > Micrococcales > Micrococcaceae > Rothia > Rothia sp. HMSC061D12. The sequence continues at coordinate 1,163,093 of NZ_KV830305.1, forward strand.
GGAACCTTCAGAGAGGTGTCGCGAACCTCGCGGGACTTCTCACCGAAGATTGCGCGCAGCAGGCGCTCCTCGGGGGTCAGCTCGGTCTCACCCTTGGGGGTGACCTTACCAACGAGGATGTCGCCAGCCTCAACCTCAGCACCGATGTGGATGATGCCGCGCTCGTCCAGAGCCGAGAGAACGTCCTCGGACACGTTCGGAATATCGCGGGTAATCTCCTCGGGGCCCAGCTTGGTGTCGCGGGCGTCAATCTCGTGCTCCTCAATGTGAATCGAGGTCAGCACGTCCTCAGAAACCATGCGCTGGGAGAGGATGATCGCATCCTCGTAGTTCAGGCCTTCCCACGGCATGTACGCCACGAGCAGGTTCTTACCCAGTGCCAGCTCGCCGCCGTCGGTGGAGGGGCCGTCAGCGATAACGTCGCGGTATTCGACGCGCTGGCCTTCCTTCACCACAACGCGCTGGTTGTAGCAGTTACCCGGGTTCGATCGGGAGAACTTCATGATCGGGTAGGTGGAGACAGAGCCGTCGTCGTTACGGACGATAACGGTCTTAGCATCCACGGAGGAAACCACACCGGGCTTCTTCGCGAGCACGGAGTCACCGGAATCCAGTGCTGCGTACTTCTCCATACCGGTACCAACCACGGGAGCCTCAGACTCCAGCAGGGGCACAGCCTGACGCTGCATGTTAGCACCCATCAGTGCTCGGTTAGCGTCGTCGTGCTCCAGGTAAGGAATCAGGGCGGTAGCGACAGACACCATCTGGCGCGGGGAGACGTCCATGTACTGAACGGCACCGGGAGCGACCAGAACAGCTTCGCCAGAACCATCGCCCGCACGGCAGAGAACCTCGTTCTCAGCGAAGGTACGGTCCGGGTTCAGCGGCGCGTTTGCCTGTGCAATAACGACAGACTTCTCGTCGTCTGCAGTCAGGTAGCGGACCTCATCGGTCACGCGGCCATCAGTCACCACGCGGTAGGGGGTCTCAATGAAACCGAAGGAGTTGATGCGACCGTAGGTTGCCAGCGAACCAATCAGACCAATGTTCGGGCCTTCAGGGGTTTCAATGGGGCACATACGACCGTAGTGCGAGGGGTGGACGTCTCGAACTTCCATGCCTGCACGGTCACGGGACAGACCGCCCGGGCCCAGTGCGGACAGACGACGCTTGTGGGTCAGACCCGCCAGCGGGTTGTTCTGGTCCATGAACTGGGACAGCTGAGAAGTACCGAAGAACTCCTTGATAGCTGCCACGACGGGGCGGATGTTCACCAGGGACTGCGGGGTGATAGCGTCCACGTCCTGGGTGGTCATGCGCTCGCGAACCACGCGTTCCATACGGGACAGACCGGTACGGATCTGGTTCTCAATCAGCTCGCCCACGGTGCGGATACGACGGTTACCGAAGTGGTCGATGTCGTCGATATCGATCTTGAGGGAGATTTCCTCGCCGTCACGGACGCCGGGGATGCTGGTCTCGCCTGCGTGCAGAGCGCAGAGGTAACGAATCATCTGAGCGATGTCGTCCTGACTCAGAACGGAAGCCTCGGGGGAATCCATGGGAACATCCACACCGAGCTTACGGTTCAGCTTGTAACGGCCAACCTTCGCCAGGTCATAGCGGCGCGGGGTGAAGTACATGTTGTCCAGCAGAGCCTGGGCAGCTTCAACCGTCGGGGGTTCGCCCGGACGCAGCTTGCGGTAAATGTCCAGCAGAGCCTCGTCGCGGTCCTTGACGGAGTCCTTCTCCAGGGTTGCGCGGATGGAGTCGTACTGACCGAACTCAGCCAGAATCTTGGACTCGGTCCAGCCCAGCGCCTTCAGCAGAACGGTCACAGACTGCTTACGCTTACGGTCCAGACGCACGCCAACCTGGTCGCGCTTATCAATCTCCAGCTCGAACCATGCACCGCGGGAAGGAATCACGCGGGCAGAGTAAATGTCCTTATCGGAGGTACGGTCCGGAGCCTTCTCGAAGTAAGCACCGGGGGAACGCACCAGCTGAGAAACGACCACACGCTCAGTACCGTTAATAACGAAAGTACCGGCCTCGGTCATCAGGGGGAAGTCACCCATGAACAGGGTCTGCTGCTTGACCTCGCCGGTAGCGAGGTTCATGAATTCAGCCTTAATGTACAGCGGAGCCGAGTAGGTTGCGTCGCGGTCCTTGCACTCCTCAACAGAGTACTTGGGGTCAGCAAACTCAGGCTCAGAGAAGGAGAGCTGCATAGTCTCCTGGAAGTCACGAATCGGGGAGATTTCTTCAAAAATCTCAGCCAGACCGGACTGAGCGGGGACAGAAGTGTCACCAGCAGCCTGCGCCTTTTCCAGACGCTCCGCCCAGCGCTCGTTACCAACGAGGCGGTCGAAGCTATCGGTCTGGATAGCAAGCAGGTTGGGAACCTTCAGCGGTTCGTTAATCTTCGCGAATGAAATTCGGCGCGAGATGTTCTCTGCGCCGTTAGCGGCGTCATGGTTAGAGGTGCTCGAAGCGACCAAAATGGGGATCCTTCCACAGACATGTCTGTTAGCAATCAGCCTCCCGGCGACATTACCGGCGACACGACAACCTCAGCCCCCGAATAGAACGGTGCTCGAAGCTATAGAGTCGGACGGAAAAACGTCACCTTCAGCCCGTGCCCACCGCTATATGAAGGCACAAAGGTTAGGGAAAGCGTAAATACTAACGATACAGGAAGAAATCCCTTCTGTCTACCACACCCTCATCAGGAGTGCAAACCTGCCACGGCGTGCACCTAGCATTCCACCACATTCACAGCCAAACCACCCATGGACGTCTCCTTATAACGGTGAGACATATCCAGACCGGTCTGACGCATCGTCTCAATCACCTGATCCAACGACACACGGTGCGTACCATCACCACGCAACGCCATACGAGCCGCCGTCACAGCATTCGACGCCGCCATCGCATTACGCTCAATACACGGAATCTGCACCAGACCACCCACCGGGTCACAGGTCAGACCCAGGTTGTGCTCCATCGCAATCTCAGCAGCGTTCTCAACCTGCTCGGGAGTACCGCCCATCACCTGCGCCAAACCGGCAGCAGCCATCGAGGAGGCGCTACCCACCTCACCCTGGCAACCCACCTCAGCACCAGAAATCGAGGCACGCTTCTTATACAGCACACCCACAGCAGAAGACGCCAAGAAGAAATCAACAACAGCCTGATCACGAGCAGCCTGACCGCAATGGCGAATACCCTGCGTGTAATTCATCGCATAATGCAGCACCGCCGGAATAATACCCGCAGCACCATTCGTCGGAGCAGTCACCACACGACCACCAAAAGCGTTCTCCTCGTTGACCGCCAGAGCAATCAGGTTCACCCAGTCAATAGCGAACTCAGGAGACTTCGAGGGGTCCTCCACCATCAAATCACGATGCCACGCACCTGCACGGCAACGCACCTTCAGAGGACCAGGCAAATAACCCACACGCGCCAGCGAAGAGCCAATGCACTCCTTCATCACACGGTAGATATGCAAGATGCCGTCACGGACCTCCTGCTCCGAACGCAGAGAACACTCATTCGCCATCTTCAACTGCGCAATCGACAGGCCAGACTCATTCGCCATCTCCAGCAGTTCAGCAGCCGAACCAAACGGATACGGAGGGTTCATCAGCGACGCACCACCGGTCGCCTCCTCATCACCCTCAACAATGAAGCCGCCACCAATCGAATAGTAGGTGCGCTCCAGCAGCAGCTGCTCACCCGCAAACGCCGCAATCTTCATACCGTTCGTATGGCGCGGAAGAACCGTCAAAGGGCGCAGAGTCATATCCAGCTCACGGTAATTCACCACCGGGCCGTACACCTTCTGCTCCTCACCACCGGGAGCAGTCACGCCATACGCAGAGGACGGGTAACCCGCCAACGGCAACGTGCCATCCACGCTATTGCGCTCAATCATCGCTTCAGACTCAGCGATATTGATAGTCTCAGGAACAAAACCGCACAGACCCTTCAACGCCGCGCTCATCGTGCCGTGACCGGCACCAGTAGCCGCCAACGAACCATACAGGTCAATATGCACACCCGTCACGCGATCCAGCAGACCCTCATCAATCAGCTCCGCCACAAAACGGTTCGAAGCGCGCATCGGACCCACCGTATGCGAGCTCGAAGGACCCACACCAATGCTGAACATCTCAAAAACACTGATGTCATACGGCAGAGCCTCTGCCTTCTTCTGGGCGCTACTGGGTGCGCTCTGGTTAATAGCCACGTTCTGTCCTTCGAAATAGTCGTCTGTGTGCCGCCCCAAAAGATATGCGCCCCTCAACGGAGGAACCGCACATCAATCTGCGGTCTATAAGTGCGGACAATCACCCTTGACTGGCCGCTCTAATCCTAACGCACTTCAGAACCATCACAAACTAAGGCTCAGAACACCTCACCCGCTCCCCCACCGTTCAAACCCGCATTACAGCACAGAAAAGGCGCCGTACCCACACAGGACACGACGCCTCTCCCCTACAGATAACCTGCAGAAAAAATCTTACTTCTCACGCTTGTAGAACGGCAGAGCCACAACATCAAACGGAGCACGCTTACCGCGGATATCAACATCCACAGTAGAGCCAACCTCAGAGAACTCACGGTTCACCAGAGCCATAGCAATCGGGAAGCCCAGAGTCGGGGAAGGAATACCGGAGGTAACCTCACCAATCTCATTACCCTCAGCATCCACCAGCTTAGAACCGGCACGAGCAGGACGCTTAGCCTGAGCCTTCAGACCCACCAGGATGCGCTTGGACTCGCTCTTAGCCAGCTCAGTCAGAGCCTCACGACCCACAAAGTTAGCCGCCTTCTTCTCCAGAGCAATCTCAACCAGACGGCCCAGACCGGACTCAAAGGGGGTGATATCCAGACCCAGCTCGTGACCGTACAGCGGCATACCAGCCTCAAGGCGCAGGGAGTCACGAGAAGCCAGACCCGCAGGAATCATGCCGAAAGGCTCACCAGCAGCAGCCAGCTTATCCCACAGCTCAACAGCCTTCTCATTCGGAACGAACAGCTCGAAGCCATCCTCACCGGTGTAACCGGTACGAGCCAGCAGAACATCAACGCCAGCAACAGTCAGCGGAACCGAAGCGTAGTACTTCAGCTCGCGCACAGCCTCTTCATCAGAAACACCAGCAGCCAGCAGAATCTCCTCAGCACGAGGACCCTGAACAGCAACCAGAGAAGTCTGATCCGACTCGTTCACAAACTCAACGTTGAAATCGCCCAGGCGCTCGCTCATCGCAGCGAAGTCAGTGTCAATGTTCGAAGCGTTCGGAACGACCATGAATTCCTCATCGCCCAGACGGTAAGTAATCAGGTCATCAATCACGCCGCCCTTATCGTTGACCAGGATCGAGTACTTCGCCTTACCAACCTTCAGGATGGACATGTTCGACACCAGAGCGTAATCCAGGAACGCACCCGCATCCGGACCGGTCACACGGAACTCACCCATGTGGGACAGGTCGAAAATACCGGCACGGGTACGGACAGCCTCGTGCTCAGCAACGTCATTAGCGTACTTCAGGGGCATATCCCAGCCACCAAAGTCGGTGAAAGAAGCGCCCAGCTTCTCGTGAACCGGGTACAGGGAGGTCTTCTTGGGGGACATTAGGTTCTCCTCACGCACAGCCTTGTGCTGTTATCGTTCAATCGTCGTAGATTTAGTTCACCCCCACAGACACGAGATACGCTGCGGAGGCGATCCCCACCCGCCCCCAGGAACCTGAGGACGGGTGAGGCAGGCAGACCGCTACAGCCTACCCAGGAGCGTTATAGGCTCCTTATGCTTCCAGGTCGAAAGCCTCCATCGGGGGGCATTCGCACACGAAGTTACGGTCACCACCAGCGCCATCAATGCGACCCACCGAAGTGAAGTACTTGTTAGCGCGCAGGCTCGGTACAGGGAAAGCTGCCTGGGTACGGCTGTAGGGGCGATCCCATTCATCAGCGCTCACCACATCAACGGTGTGCGGTGCGTTGCGCAGAACCGAATCCTCCACAGCGACCTTGCCCTCAGCCACCTCGATAATCTCGTCGTAGATGGTCTCCATTGCCTCAATGAAGCGGTCCAGCTCTTCCTTCGACTCAGACTCAGTCGGCTCAACCATCAGGGTGCCCGGAACCGGGAACGCCAGAGTCGGAGCGTGGAAGCCGAAGTCCATCAGACGCTTGCAGACGTCCTCAGCAGTCACGTGAGACTGATCGGTCAGCTGACGCAGGTCCAGGATGCACTCGTGAGCGACCAGACCGCCGGGGCCGGTGTACAGCACCGGGTACTTGTCGTTGAGCTTCTTCGCAATGTAGTTAGCGTTCAGAACCGCGTACTGCGAAGAGTCCTTCAGACCCTGAGCACCAGTCATCGCAATGTACATCCAGCTAATCGGCAGAACACCGGCAGAACCGAAGAACGCCTGCGAAATCGGCAGTGCAGCATCGTTGGGGAGCTTACCCTCAGCATCAGCGCGGTATGCGTCACCGGGCAGGAACTTCGCCAGGTGCTCACGAACAGCCAGCGGGCCAACACCGGGGCCACCACCACCGTGAGGAATGGAGAAGGTCTTGTGCAGGTTCAGGTGCGAAACGTCGCCGCCGAACTTACCGGGCTGAGCGAAGCCCATCTGAGCGTTCAGGTTCGCGCCATCCAGGTACACCTGGCCGCCAGCCTCGTGAACCAGCTGGCAAACCTCAGCAACCTGCTCCTCAAACACACCGTGAGTGGAGGGGTAGGTAATCATGATGCCGGCAACCTTAGGACCGTACTTCTCGATCTTTACCTTCAGGTCGTCAACATCAATCGAACCGTCAGCAGCAGTTGCCACACCGGCAACCTTCAGACCAGCCAGAGCAGCAGATGCCGCGTTGGTGCCGTGCGCAGACAGCGGAATCAGGACGGTATCGCGCTCGTGGTCACCGTTAGCCTCATGGAAGGAACGGATAGCGCGCAGACCAGCGTACTCACCGGTCGCACCCGAGTTCGGCTGCAGCGAGATAGCATCGTAACCGGTAATAGCAACCAGCCACTCGCTCAAATCCTTAATCAGCTCGTGCCAGCCCTCAGCCTGATTCTCCGGGACCAGCGGGTGGATGTTCGCGAACTCAGGCCAGGAGATGGGCTCCATCTCAGCGGCCGCGTTCAGCTTCATAGTGCACGAACCCAGCGGAATCATGGTGCGGTCAAGTGCCAGATCCTTGTCAGCGAGGTGACGCAGGTAGCGCATCATCTCGGTCTCGGAACGGTACTTGTGGAAAATCGGGTGCTGCATGTAGTCATCGGTACGCAGCAGCTCAGCGGGCAGATCGTACTGTGCATCTGCCTCACCCAGGGTGCCGCCCAGAGCCTCAACCAGGCCCTTGAGCAGCTCCTCACCGTGAGACTCACCCACGGAAATACCGATGCGGTTCTCGTCGAAGCGGCGGATGTTCACGCCAGCTTCCAGAGCCTTCGCAACCAGCTCGTCGGCACGGCCAGCAGCCTCCACCACGACGGTGTCGAAGAAAGTATCGTGAGCGATACCGTAGCCCGCAGACTTCAGCGCGGTAGCAACACGAGCGGCATTAGTGTGCAGGCGGTTCGCGATAGCGCGCAGACCCTCAGGACCGTGGTACATCGCGTAAGCACCAGCAACAATCGCCAGCAGAGCCTGAGCAGTACAAATATTGGAAGTAGCCTTCTCACGGCGAATGTGCTGCTCACGAGTCTGCAGAGCCAGACGGTACGCAGGCTTACCAGCCGAATCCTTAGAAACACCCACCAGACGGCCAGGCATGGTACGCTCCATGCCCTTGTGAACAGCCATGTACGCAGCGTGGGGGCCACCGAAGAAGAAGGGCAGACCGAAACGCTGAGTGTTACCAACTGCGATATCAGCACCCAGCTCACCCGGAGACTTCAGCAGGGTCAGAGCCAACAGGTCAGCGACCACAGTGACCAGGGCGTTACGCTCCTTAGCGGCCTTAATCAGCGGCTCAATATCGCGAATATCGCCTTCATTGCCGGGGTACGCCAGGACGATACCGTACAGGTCGCCCTCAGGCAGACCCTCAGAGAAATCAGTAATGACGAAGGGAATGCCGAGCATCTCTGCACGGCCGCGAGTCACCGAAATAACCTGAGGCAGGCAACGGGAGTCAATCGCGAAGAAGCCATTCTTCACCTTGCGGTTCGCACGGTGCATCATGACAGCTGCCTCAGCTACTGCGGATGCCTCATCCAGCAGGGAGGAGTTTGCAATCTCCAGGCCGGTCAGCTCCATCACGGTGTTCTGGAAGTTCAGCAGAGCCTCCAGACGGCCCTGAGAAATCTCAGCCTGGTACGGGGTGTAAGAAGTGTAGAAACCGGGGTTTTCCAGAATGTTACGGCGCAGAACCGCGGGAGTTACTGCATCGTAGTATCCGGCACCAATCATCTGGGCGAGAACCTTATTCTTCGCAGCATAGCCGGCAATCTTTGCCTGAGCCTCATGCTCCGACAGCGGAGCAGGCAACTGCAATTCGCCGTCAAGGCGAATCTGCGAGGGGACAACAGCGTCCATCAGCGCATCCAGGGAAGAGTATCCCAGGGTTTCGAGCATCTGCTCTGCGTCTGCGGAACGGGGGCCGAGATGACGATCAATAAAGGACATAGGATTCTCCTATTAGTCGGCGCAAACCGTAAAGGGGTCACGTCGCGCTATTGCGACGAGTCGAACATCTTAAGTGTCCCACATCTCCACAAAGTTTTGCTAGCTTTACCAACATTTGACATGCCTAAACATCAAAGTCTTTTGCCCCGCTAAGCTCCCTCCCTGTTAGAGGAAAAACAGCAGAAACGCACAAAGCCCGGCTCGTTCTCTCCGAAGAGAAAACGAGCCGGACTCAGTCAAAGCAAACTTCACATACATCCCGCAGAAGGATGTATTAGAAGACCCTACTTAGCGTGGTTGGGCTTGCCACCGTGCGGCACGAGGAATGCCGACAGAAAGGCGAGGAACGCGGTCACGGCCAGCAGCATCAGACCGATGAAGTAGTTGTTCTCAGCCTGGTTGTAGGTTGCACCCATCACCAGCGGCGGGAAGAAACCACCCAGAGCGCCAGCAGCAGCAACCACACCGGACACCGCACCAACGTTCTTCGGATCAGCCGCACGAGCCACCCAGCCGAAGACCGAGCCGTGGCCCAGACCCAGAAGAGCAGCCATCAGGATGAAAACAGCACCATACACGTGCTCAGCATCAGGCTGGAACGCGGTAATAACTGCCAGGATCACCACACCACCCAGGGAGATGAGGGTGATAATCTTCGGACCGAACTTATCAGCCAGCACACCACCGAAGGGACGAGCAATCACAGCAGCAACCGCAAAGCCAGCCGCACGCATACCAGCGTCGTTAGCGTTGAAGTTGTAGATGTTGCTCAGGTAAGTAGGCAGGTAGTTCGAGAATGCCACGAACGCACCGAACACAACAGCGTAGAGGAAGCACAGCTGCCAAGTGGTCTTCACCTTGAATGCCTGAACAATCTTCGGCATCAGCGGAGTAACCTCACGGCCGATGGTTGCCGGAGAATCCTTCAAGAAGAAGAAAGAGATAGCAGCGGTTACAGCACAGATAACAGCAATCAGAACGTGAGTCTGGAAGTAACCAATACCCTGCACCAGGCGGGGGGTAGCGAATGCGGAAACCGCAGTACCCACCATGCCGGCACCGAACACACCGGTCGCAAAACCCTTCTTGGAAGCGTCATACCATGCGGCACTGAAGGGAATACCCACAGCGAACACGGTACCCGCAATACCCAGGAAGAACGCCACAACAAGCAGCATGGGCAGCGAGTTCATCTGACCAGCAACACCAACCAGGAAGACCAGGGGCGCGCTAATCGCCAGAACAGCGGTGAACATAATACGACCACCGTAGCGGTCAGTCAGACCACCAGCGGGAATACGGCCGATAGCGCCGATGAAAATCGGCATAGCCACCAGAACACTGGTCATACCAGCGTCCAGGTGCATCTGCTTGGCGTACAGCTTGGCCAGCGGACCAACAATAGTCCAGGCCCAGAAGCCGATGGTCGAGATGAACGTTGCCAGCAGAACGTTACGGAGCTGACCATTCTTCAGGTCGTAGCTCGGTGCAACAGGGGTGCTCATATTTCCTCTTTTGCAATATGGATATGTGTATTAGCGGTCGGCGCGCTCACGCGGGAGAGTACCAACCGGATCCCAACCTCGACGTGCACCAACACGCTGGCCGCCACGAGAGCGGTACACGGTGTAGGGGCGGAAGAGGTAGTGCAGAGGCACAGTCAGTGCATGCACCAGGCGGGTAAACGGCCAAATGATGAACAGAACCATAGCCACCACGATGTGAATCTTGAAAGCCACAGGAATATTCACCATCAGAGCCACCTCAGGGTGGAAGTAGAACAGCGAACGGAACCACACAGAAATGGTCTCACGGTAGTTGAAGTGAACCTCGTGACCATTCACCGGAGGCAAACCGCCCGAGGGGTTCACTGCCGAAATCAGAGTAGCCGCAGTACCGGCGAGAATCACCAGAACCAAAACGACATACATGAAAACGTCATTACGAGTGGTAGCCGAACGCACACGAGAGTTCGAAGCGCGGCGACCAATCAGAACGAACATACCAACAATGGTTGCGACCGCAGCGACAGAACCGCCAACCAGCGCCACAATGTGGTAAGTGTCATCCGAAACGACCAGGTCGGTGAATGCCTTAGGCACCAGCAGACCACCAACGTGGCCAAGGAAAACGGCCGCAAGACCGTAATGGAACAGGGGCGAAGCGATGCGCAACAGCTTCGATTCATAGACCTGGGACGAGCGGGTAGTCCATCCGAACTGGTCAGTACGGTAACGCCAAATGGTGCCACCAATCAGAATGACCAGTGCAACATAGGGCAGAACGCCCCACAGCAGGATGTCCACAATACCCGGATCGGCTACAGCCTGTGCAGCATGTCCTGCGTTCTCAGAAGCAAGTACGTACACGTGTTGTCTCCTCACAAGGGATAAAACTAGTTAGAACGAGCCGAAGCCTGCTGGAGTAGCTGATGATCAGCGTAGCCATTCAGGCCAACAGTCTCGACGGGAGGGCCGTAGCCAGCCATCTTCTGGACCTCCTCCTGAGTCTGCGGAGAGACGCCAGGAAGGGTATCGCAGATGCTCTGCAACAACCCGTAGTGGGGCAGATTTCCGTCCTTCATGGACAGACGAAGAAGCTCAAGGGACGGACGGTACGCCTGCAAAGCGGAACGGCCCTTACGGCGATCCACCAACGCACAGAACTCCAGCACCAACGGCAGGTAGTCCGGAAGCTCACCATTCAAAACGGTCAACATACCGGAGTCGCGGTACATCTGCTTGAAACGCAGAAGAGTCTCACCACGGCGGCGGGTATCACCATCGGTCCAGTAGGACAGATGCAGAGAATGACGACGCGAAAGGTCGTACTCCTGCACGTACTCGGACTGCACATCCTCCAGGTCCTTAGAAGTCAGCCACTGTTGAACCGCATCAACGGCAGCAATGAAAGCCTCATCCTGGGTGGAAGCGGTAATCTCCACCAGTTCAGGCAGAACCTTCAGAGTCTCCTCATCGGGGTAGCCCAGGAGCATACCGCTCACCTGGTAAATCACCGAGTCCTTATCCTTGCCGGGACCGTAATCGATATCAAACGGGTTCTCCGGCTGAGCCGGCTCCGAGACAGTAGCCTCGGAACCGGCCTTGCCCATGAGCTTGGAAAAGAATCCAGCCACTTATTACTTCTTTCCGGTGGTATTCGGGAAGAGGCCGTCAGGACGGGAAGAACCATCCCAGCTGAACAAGCTGACCTTGTTGTTAGCCTCGTAGACACCGGTAGACACGGGGGTCGGGCGACCCTCCATGTCGTTGAACGCATCGCCGTACATGCCGGGTCCGCCATCCACGCTCAGGGAGCAGCCCATTTCCTCAAGGTTGTGGGCGTCTTCCATGTGAGCCTTCGGAATGACGTAACGCTCGTTGTACTTAGCGATAGCCATCAGGCGGTACATCTCGTACACCTGCTGACCAGTCATGCCAACTGCCTGAGCAATCTCCTCGTTGCCTTCGCCACCGAGGTTGATGTCACGCATGTACGAACGCATCGCAGCCAGGCGGCGCAGAACGTTAGTAACAACCTCAGTGTCACCAGCGGTGAACAGCTCAGCCAGGTACTCAACCGGAATACGGAGAGACTCAATAGCGCCGAACAGGTTGTTGCTGTTCTCTGCATCGTGGCCCTGCTCCTTGAGCAGGTCAACAATCGGAGACAGCGGCGGCACGTACCAAACCATCGGCATGGTGCGGTACTCGGGGTGCAGGGGCAGAGCCACCTTCCACTCCTTCGCCAGCTTGTACACGGGCGACTTCTGAGCTGCAGTAATCCACGCATCGGGGATGTCGTTCTTACGAGCCTGCTCAATCACAGCCGGATCCGAAGGATCAAGCATCAGCGACAGCTGAGCCTCGTAGAGGTCCTTCTCGTCCTCAACCGAAGCAGCCTCAGTCACGCGGTCTGCATCGTAGAGGAAGATACCGATGTAGCGCATACGACCAACACAGGTCTCAGCACACACGGTCGGAATACCAGCCTCAATACGGGGGTAGCAGAAGGTACACTTCTCAGCCTTACCCGTCTTGTGGTTGAAGTACACCTTCTTGTAGGGGCAGCCGGTGATGCACTGACGCCAACCGCGGCAACGGTCCTGGTCAACCAGAACGATACCGTCCTCAGCGCGCTTGTAGATAGCGCCGGAGGGGCAAGAAGCCATGCAGGAGGGGTTCAAGCAGTGCTCACAAATACGAGGCAGGTAGAACATGAAGGTCTGCTCGAACTCGAACTTAATCTTGTCCTCAGCCTTCTTGCGAACCTTCTCAACCAGCGGGTCCAGGTGACCGTACTCGGTCGCACCAGCCAGGTTGTCGTCCCAGTTCATACCCCACTCGACCTTGGTGTCCTCACCGGTGATGAGGGAGACCGGCTTAGCAGCCGGGAAGTCATCACCCAGAGGAGCACTGGTCAGGTTCTGGTAATCGTAGGTCCAGGGCTCGTAGTAGTCGTTCAGCTCGGGCTGAATCGGGGAAGCGAAGATCGTGAAGAGCTTCTGGAAGCGGTTACCGCTCTTGAGCTCCAGACGACCGCGCTTGTTCAGCACCCAGCCGCCCTTCCACTTCTCCTGATCCTCGTAACGGCGGGGGTAACCCTGGCCGGGACGAGTCTCAACGTTGTTGAACCAGACGTACTCGGTACCGGCTCGGTTCGTCCATGCCTGCTTACAGGTCACGGAGCAGGTGTGGCAGCCGATGCACTTATCGAGCGCCATCACCATAGCAACTTGTGCCATAACGCGCATTAGAAAGTTACCTCCTGGGACTTACGGCGACGGATGTACGAGACGATGTCTCGCTGGTTACCGGTCGGTCCAAGATAGTTGAAGGCGAACGCCTGGTGAGCGTAGCCACCAATCATGTGGGTGGGCTTCAGAAGAATACGGGTCACCGAGTTGTGAATACCACCGCGCTTACCGGTGACTTCAGACTTCGGGCTAACCATACGCTCCTGAGCGTGGTAGACGTAGCAAACGCCCTCGGGCATACGGTGCGAAACAACCGCACGGCCGACGAAGACACCATTGGTGTTCACACACTCAATCCACTCGCCATCCTTGACGCCAATCTTCTCAGCGTCCTGCGGGCTCATCCATGCAGTCGGACCGCCACGGAACATGCTCAGCATGTAGTGGTTATCGAAGTACTGCGAGTGAATTGCCCACTTGTTGTGCGGGGTCAGGTAGCGAACAGCAACCGAAACACCATCGGTAGTACCGAGCTCAGGCTCGTTGTACAGGCCGGTCATATCCAGCGGCGGACGGTAAATCGGCAGAGCCTCGCCCATTTCGTGCATCCAGTCGTGGTCGAGGAAGAAGTGCATACGGCCGGTCAGGGTGTGGAACGGCTTCTTCTTCTCGATGTTGACGGTGAACGGAGCGTAACGGCGACCACCGGTCTCCGAACCGGACCACTCGGGGGAGGTCATCACGGGCTGCGGTGCGGCCTGGGTCATGGGGAAGGTGATACGACGTTCCTCGTTACCTTCTGCCAGGTCCATCAGGTGCAGACCGGTCTGCTTCTCAAGCTCCTTGAAGCCCTTGACAGCGACCTCACCGTTGGAGGTACCGGAAATCATGAGGATTGCTTCAGAAATCTTCACGTCGGTATCCAGTGCCGGACGGCCTGCGCCCTTACCGGAGTCCATCACACCGAATTCCTTAGCCATCTTCGCGACTTCGTCCTTCAGGTCGTAAGTGATGAACTTGGTGGTTGCACCGAGCTTATCGAACAGCGGGCCAACGGTGGTGTACATGTCGTACAGTGCGCCGTAGTCGCGCTCGACGGTGACGAAGTTCGGCATGTTCTTGCCGGGTACGCCCACCATACCGGGGGTGTTCTTCCAGTCGGGTGCGTGACCGCCGGGCTGAGCAATCTGGCCGGGGGTGTCGTGCAGCAGCGGGACCGAAACGATGTCCTTACGGACGCCGAGGTGCTTCTTAGCCAGGCGGCTGAACTCAAACGCCAGTGCCTTGAAGGTCTCGTGGTCGGTCTTTGCCTCCCACGGCGGGTCAATTGCCGGGGAGAACGCGTGCAGGAACGGGTGCATATCGGTCGAGGAGATATCGTGCTTCTCGTACCAGGTAGCAGTCGGCAGAACGATGTCAGACAGCAGGGTCGTGGAGGTCATACGGAAGTCCGAGGTGACCAGCAGATCCAGCTTGCCCTGAGGCGCGTCCTCAACCCACTTCACTTCGTTCGGCAGCTTCTCCGAGTCGGAGCCCTGGACGTTGTCCATGCTACCGACCAGGTGCTTCAGGAAGTAGCTCTCACCCTTAGCGGAGGAACCGAACAGGTTCGAACGCCACAGGGTCAGGGTACGAGGCCAGTTGACGGGGTTGTCAACGTCCTCAACGGAGAACTCCAGGTCACCGGAGTTCAGGCGCTGTGCAATGTAGTCCGCGTTCGAGGAAGCCTCGCCGCGTGCCACTGCCTGCTCTGCCTTGTCTGCCAGATCCAGCGAGTTCTCGGGGAACTGCGGGTAGAACGGCATCCAGCCCATACGGGTAGAACGTGCCACAACGTCAGCAGTGTGAACATCGCGCAGCTCGCCCTTAGCCAGCGGGGACTGCAGGTAGTCGGTGGAGTATGCATCCTGACGGAACTGGTCAGTGTGCATGTACCAGAAGCCGGTACCGATCATGTGACGCGGCGGGCGGCTCCAGTCCAGAGCGTTCGCAATGTTGGTCAGACCGGTCAGCGGACGTGCCTTCTCCTGGCCCACGTAGTGAGCCCAACCGCCACCGTTACGACCCTGGCAACCGGTCAGGTTCAGCAGGGCGAGGATAGCGCGGTAGGTGGTGTCAGCGTGGTACCACTGGCAGATACCCGCACCGAAGATGATCATGGAGCGGCCGCCGGAATCCAGGGCGCTCTTGGCGAACTCGCGGGCAACGCGGATAACAGCCTCGGCGGGGACAGAAGTAATCTGCTCCTGCCATGCCGGGGTGTTCTGAACGTTCCAGTCCTCGTAGTCCTTAGCCCAGGTGCCGGGCAGGCCCTCACGGCCCACACCGTACTGTGCCAGCATGATGTCGAAGACGGTGGTGACTTCGTGGCCTTCAACGTAGGCTACGGGCACACCGCGGGTAATGACGTCGCCGTGACCCTTCGGGTTGTCGAAGGTCGGCATCTTGATCTCTGCAGCTGCAGTCTGGCCCTGGGGCAGGTCGCGAATCGACAGAATCGGCTTACGACCCTGCAGGTCCAGGTTCCACTTGCCCTGGTCTTCCTGAGCGTAACGGTGACCCATGGTGCCGTTGGGAACGAAGACCTCACCGGTCTCGCGGTCCATCAGGACGGGCTTGAAGTCAGCGTTAGCCTGCTCAGCCTCGCCTGCGAGCTTAGCTGCGGTCAGGAACTTGGAGGGGACCTTAACGCCGTCTTCGCGGGTTTCCAGGGTGACCAGGAAGGGAAGGTCGGTGTAGGTCAGGGAGAAGTCCTCGAAGAACTCGACACGCTGGTCGACGTAGTTCTCCTTGAGGATGACGTGGCCCATTGCCATTGCCAGTGCCGCGTCGGTACCTGCCTGTGCGGGCAGCCACTCGTCAGCGAACTTGGTGTTGTCGGCGTAGTCGGGGCTCACGGTGACAACCTTGGTACCGCGGTAGCGAACCTCGGAGACCCAGTGAGCGTCCGGGGTACGGGTCAGCGGAACGTTTGCGCCCCACATGATGAGGTATGCAGCGTCCCACCAGTCGCCGGACTCGGGCACGTCGGTCTGGTCGCCGAAGACCTGCGGCGATGCCACGGGGAGGTCAGCGTACCAGTCGTAGAAGCTGGTCATAACACCGCCAGCGAGCTGGATGTAGCGAACACCCGCACTGAAGGATGCCATAGACATTGCCGGAATCGGGGTGAAGCCGGTGTTACGGTCGGGACCGTAGTACTTGATGGTGTGCACGTGAGCAGCAGCCATCAGTTCGAGAGCCTCAGCCCAGGTCGAGCGCACCAGACCACCCTTACCGCGTGCGTTCACGTAGCGTGCACGCTTAGCGGGGTCGGACACGATGGAGTGGAAGGCGTCCACGGGATCGTTGTGGATTGCCTTCGCTTCGCGGTACATCTCCAGCAGGAGACCGCGAACGTAGGGGTACTTAACGCGGGTGGGAGAGTAGGTGTACCACGAGAATGCTGCACCGCGGGGGCAGCCGCGGGGCTCGTACTCGGGGCGGTCGGGACCAACCGTGGGGTAGTCGGTTTCCTGTGCTTCCCAGGTGATAATGCCGTCCTTGACGTACACCTTCCAGGAGCAGGAGCCGGTGCAGTTCACACCGTGGGTAGAGCGAACTTCCTTATCGTGGCTCCAACGGTCGCGGTAGAAGGCGTCACCTTCGCGGCCGCCTTCACGGAAGACGGCGCGGCCGTCTTCAGTCTCATCCCAGCGGGAGAAGAACTTACCGAACTTGATCAGCTGATCGGTAAGGGGGCCATCCGGGCCCTTAATCTGTGATGCTTGTTCCATACTGCCCAATATATCGGAAATTTGGCATAGAAAATACGAGATAAAAACCTTGCCTAATTCATGCGAAAT
Source organism: Rothia sp. HMSC061D12 (assembly GCF_001836735.1). Taxonomy (NCBI): domain Bacteria; kingdom Bacillati; phylum Actinomycetota; class Actinomycetes; order Micrococcales; family Micrococcaceae; genus Rothia; species Rothia sp. HMSC061D12. The sequence goes on from NZ_KV830305.1 coordinate 1,180,294, forward strand.
AAGGGTGTTTTAGACCGTAAGCCAGGCGGAAATTCCACCCTCAAGCATGTACACAGAACGCTCCTCCAGAGGCGCTATTTCACGAGCCGCTTCAACCGTTCGGGTGTATCCGGTGCAGTAAATAACGATTTTCTGGGCATTTGCGGGGATTTTACGCTCAATTAGGGCTTTGAGGGAGTCATTTCGAGCCGCTTCAAGCAATTCAGTGAGGGGTAGATTAATGGCACCGTCAATTGCAAAGGCATTGAACTCCACCTGCTCACGGACATCCAAAAGGGCAATATTTTCACCCGATGACATCTTTTTAAGGTCCTGAGCGCTCATCGAGCGGGGTTTCGAGTCAGCAGAAGAGCTTGTAAAATCCTGAGAAATATTACGAATTGTTACATGATTTTTGGGCTTATGACTCGTTTCTTGGGGCAAAACAGCGCTTTTCTTAGGTACAGCTTGCACGCTAGCTACAAGAGGTATATATTCCCACCTTCCGCTTAATGCCGAATATAGGCCAACCTCACCTATGAGCGGCTCCCCCACCCCGGTCAGCAGCTTCACCGCCTCCATGGCCATCGCAGCACCCACCACGCCAGCCATAGCACCCACCACGCCTGCAGTACTACACGACGGCACGCTACCTTCCGCAGGAGCCTGAGGATACAAATCCTCATACACAGGACCGCACCCCGCCCAAAACACACTCAGCTGCGCATCAAAGCCAAGGATCGCAGCCCACACATGCGGAATCCCCGCACGCGCAGCCGCCGCCGAGACCACATAACGCGACTCAAAATTATCGCTACCATCCAGCACCAGATCAGCGCCAGACAGAAGCTCATCAACATTCGCCTCCGTCAGGCGCTCACGCACCGGCAACACCTCAATAAAAGGATTCAGCGAGCGCAAAGACTCTGCGGCAGACTCAGCCTTAGAATTACCCACTCTGGCGTGCGTATGAATCACCTGGCGGTGCAGATTCGAGGCATCCACGAAGTCATCATCAACCACCACAATCTGACCGACCCCGGCACCCGCCAGGTACAGCAGCGCGGGAGCACCCAAACCGCCAGCACCCAGCACCACCACGCGTGCGCGCTTGAGCGCCAACTGAGCCTCGTAACCCATTTCGGGCAGAATCAGCTGACGAGAGTAGAACGCACGCTCAGCGGCAGAGAGCTCGCCCGTGCCGGTTGAAGGCTGAGAAGACATAGGGATTCCTCGCGTCTAGTAGTAGAGGTGACTTGAGCTTTCAAGGAGAATAAGCCTGCCCGAGAGAAATCCCCCTGACAGGCTTATATAGAGATATCAGAATATTCAGAAGGCTAAGCAGGCGAAGTGTCCACACCAACCCACTCGATGCTTCCATCGAGCAGTTCCTGTTCCTTCCAAATCGGCACACGAGCCTTCACCCGGTCAGCCACCAGCTCACAGGCATCAAACGCGCGGCCACGGTGAGCAGCCGCCGCCATCACGGTCAGAGCCGACTCACCAATAGCAATCGGACCCACACGATGCACAGCCCACAGACGCACACCGTCCAGCTCGGCAGCAACCTCGGCGGCAACCTCCGCAATATACTCACGAGCCTGCGGATGCGCGCTATAGGACAGCCCGCGAACCGCACTACCGTGATCATGGTTGCGTACAATGCCGTCAAAAATTACCAGGGCACCCATAGCGTCAGTCATGACCTCAGCCTTAGCCGCCGCGTACAGCGGCTCCAGGGGCGCTTCCGTAATATCGGTGAACACCACGGTCGAGCCGCTCGGCTCAGCACCGTGCGCACCCGAATGGTCCAGGGATTCTTCGTTCTGCGGCTTAGTGGTCATGGTAGTCCTCCATCTGACGGCAAATGTGCTCAACAAGCGGGTCGAGGGTTGCCACGCCGTCCTTCACACCACCGCGCGAACCGGGCAGGGTCATCACGAAGGTTCGGTCAATAACACCCGCCACGCCGCGTGAAAGCACCGCCGCGGGAACGTTCTTCAGACCGTTCATCCAGAAGGCGTGCATGATGCCGGGTACTTCCTTGTCCAGGTGGGGGCGAACCGCCTCCACGGTCTGGTCGTCAGAGTTCAGACCGGTACCACCGCTGGTCAGGATGAAGGTCGGCAGGTTACCGTTCTTCTTACCTTCGGCCACCAGGGTGTTGAAGTACTCGACAATATCACGGTCTTCAATGACCACGGCATCCGGGGTGTCGAAACCGCGCGAGCGCAGCCACTCCACAGCGATGGGGCCGGACTTATCCTCGTACACGCCGCGGGCTGCACGGGTGGAGGCGACAATAACCAAGCCGGTGAGGTTCTCGGGCATGGTGTAGTCTTCGCTACTCATTGGCTTTCCTTTTCTGTATCTATCAGGTGACGGTGGGATCGGTGGGGGTGGTGTGCCGCCGTAACTTAGGAGTCCTCGCGGACGGACCAGTCGCCGGACTTGCCGCCGCTCTTCTCCAGAACACGGATATCGGTAATGACGGCGTGCTTATCGACTGCCTTAATCATGTCGAAAACGGTCAGCGCCGCCGAGGAGACGGCGGTGAGCGCCTCCATCTCTACGCCGGTGACGCCGCGGGTCTTCACGGACGCCTCAATACGCACGAAGTCGGTGCCGCGCTCAAAGTCCACCGTGATCTTACCCAGGGGCAGCGGGTGGCAGAGGGGAATGATTTCCGGGGTGCGCTTAGCGCCCATGATGCCGGCAACGCGTGCAACGGGAAGAGCGTCGCCCTTGGGCAGATCGGCATCAAAAATCATGGCGATAACGTCTTCGCGGGTGCGCACGGTCGCCTCAGCCAGGGCGGTGCGGGTGGTGACAGACTTCTCCGTAACATCCACCATGTGCGCCGAGCCGTCGGCGCGCACATGGGTCAGTTCCTGGTTGGGCTGCGAGGTAGAGGTCATCGTTTCTCCTGGCTTCTGCGCGGTATTCTTCTGCCGCGAATCGTTAGTTAGTGTGAGTCTCAATTATTCCCTGTCGCTCTGGATGGGAACAATGCGGGGGTGCGTCGCCTAGTTATCGGTGAGGCGGATGCGGTGGTAGGGTACCGCTTCTCCCCCGGTGTAGGTGGTTCCGGGCGCCAGCTCAATGAGCACATCCGCCTGTGCGGCGCGGTGTAGCAGGTGCGAGCCTGAGAGGATGTCCGGGTAGAGCTCCACCCGGTAGGTTCCGGGCTCGACCTCTACCATGGCGAGGGTTCCGCGCAGGAACTGGCGCTTGGTTGCCGGGGCGGTGAGCGGGGTGTCGGTGACGAGCACGCCTCGGGGAGCATTGTTCAGCGTTGCCTGTTCGGAGGCAACCGCATAGGGCACACCGTAGGGGCCGCCTGCACGCAGGTAGGGGCGCAGGATCAGCGCGTACGAGATGAGGGTGCTCACCGGGTTTCCGGGGAAGGAAATCATGGGCACGCGGTGACCCTTGAAGTCGAGCAGGTTCACGCCCTGCGGTCCGCCGGGCTGCTGGCTGACATGCCCAAACCAGGAGACGGGCACCAGGATGTCGGCTTCGTGTGCCTTGGCGATGGCGTTGCGCACCACTTCGTATTTACCGTGGCTAATGCCTCCGGAGGTGATGATGATGTCCGGCGCGAAACTCTCGTATTCTGCCGTGAGGCGGTGCAGCAGCTCGATGGGGTCATCACCAATAGCGATGCGCCGCACCTCCGCTCCGTCTTCGCGGAGCATGGCGGTGAGCATGGGGCCGTTGGCGTCAAAAATCTGCCCCTGAGCCAGCTCTTGCGAGGTAGCGGTGCCGTCTTCTTCAACACCGGAAAGAATCTCGTCGCCGCCAGTGCATACGAGCACGCGGGGGCCTGCCGCAACGGTCAGGCGCGCATAACCCTGGGAGGCGAGCGCACCGAGCAGGGCGGGGGTGACGCGTTCACCGGCACGTGCGAGTACCTGGCCGGTGACGACGTCTTCACCGCGGCGGCGGACGAACTGTCCGGGCTTGCCGGGGGCGAGTTTGACCTTTTCGCTGGGGCGGCCGAAGGATTCGGGCAGGTCGGGGTATTCGATGCGTTCAGACTGTTCGACGGGGATGACGGCGTCGTAGCCCTTGGGGATGGGTGCGCCGGTCATGATGGGGTAGGTCAGGTCGTCGGAGGAGCGGGAGCGCTGTAGCGGGCGTCCGGCGGGGATTTCGCGGCCGACGGTGAAGATACGGTCTTCGCGGTCAACGGCTGCCGCGGTGAGGGCGTAGCCGTCCATTTGGGAGTTGTCGAAGCTGGGTACGTCCATGCGTGCGGTGACGTCTTGCGCGAGGATGCGTCCTGCCGCGTGGTAGAGGGGAACCGTTTCTGCGGTGCCGATAAATACTTCGCGCAACAGTAGCGCCAGGTAGGCGCGGTATTCCTCGGTGCTAGGGGTTCCATTGAATTCGGGGGAAATCATGGCGGTTCCAATCGTGCGGTGGCGGTTATGACTAGTGTAGGTGTGTGTTTGTGGGCTGGTAAATGCAGTTTTGCCTAAGGACCGGTGTATGCCGGGTGGTATGCGGGGCAGGCGGCGGAGTGGCTTATCGGGTGCTTTCGCGTAGTTTTTTGAGGGCGCGAATCAGGCCGAGGACCCCAAAGATTCCCAGGTAGAGGCTGATGAGGATCAGGGCGCTTCCGAGGGCGCTGGAAATGTCGCTGCTGTTGATGGCTAGGTCAATGGCGAGGGGTATGGTTTGGGTTTTTCCTTGCACGTTGCCGGCGAAGGTGACGGTTGCACCGTATTCACCGAGTGCACGAGCGAAGGAGAGGAGAAAGGCGGTGGCGAGTCCCGGCGCGGCGAGGGGCAACAACACTTTGAAAGTGATTTCTGCGGGTTTAGCGCCTTCGACGAGAGCGATTTCCTCATACTCACGGGGTATGGCTTGCAGGGTGGTAACCGCGGTGGCGACAAAGAAGGGCAGGGCGACGAAGACCTGGGCGATAATCACCGCGTTCGAGGTGAACGGGATAGAGATTCCTGCCTGGTAGAGGTAGGTACCGATCATGCCTTTGCGTCCCCAGAAGAAGAGTAGCCCAAGGCCGGAGACCACCGGTGAGAGAATCACCGGGGTGTAGATGATGGCGTAGAGGACCGACCCGAAACGGTGCAGCCGCGAGCGGTTGAGCACTTTAGAAAGCACGAGTGCCAGGGGTGCGCCGAGAAGACCACAGATGAGGGTGGATGCGGCGGCGGTGCCGAGAGAGAGGTTAGCCGCCCCGAGCACCTGCGGGGTGAAGATGCTGCCGAGCTGGCTCCAGGGGATGTTGAGGAAGAGCCCGAGAAGCGGACCCGCGATGAGGAAAATACCCAGCGACGCCGGAACCAGGAAGAGCACGGGCACGGAGGCGAAGAGGCTGCTCCCGGGCGTGCGTGAGGCGCCGGCGCGGCGGCGGGTGGTTGCGGTGCTGTCTGTCATGGGTATTTCTCGGCGTATTTCTTCGGGGTCTTGAGAGCGCGGCAGGAGACGCGTTCAGGATGCGGCGGCTTGCTCGTTGAGCGTGCCGCCGCATCCTGCGGGTGTCCGTTCTGCGCTCCGGGTTTCAGCGGTGCGGAACGGCGCTAGCGTTACTTGGCGGTGCTGAAGCCGTAGTCGGTGAGGATCTTCTTCGCCTCATCGGAGTTCTTCAGCCATTCGTTGAACTTCTTTGCGGCTTCGGAGGAGGAGCCGGTCTTGCTCAGCGCTGCGGGGTATTCGTTGCGTTCCACGTCGGTCAGTTCGACGGAACCGAGGTTGGCGCCCTTCTTCTTGGCGGCGGCGAGGTCGGTGGTGTAGATGAAGCCCGCGTCCGCGTTACCGGTGGTGACCTTGGTCGCTACGTCGGTGACCTTGCTTTCGGTGGTTGCGTTCTTGAGGGTGATGTCGTGCTTCTTCAGTTCCTGGTGGGCGATGGTGCCGCAGGGAACGTCTTCCTTGCAGACAGCGACGACGCCTTCGGTGGTCTTGAGGTCGTCAAGGCTGTTGATCTTGCCGGGGTTACCTTCGGCGGTGACGAGCACGAGCTTGTTGGTGACCAGAACGTTGGTTTTGGAGTCGGAGAACTGGTCGAGCTTCTTTGCCTTGTCCATGTTCTTGGTGTCTGCGGTGATGAGCAGGTCGGGGGTTGCGCCCTGCTCAATCTGGTTGACGAGCTTTGCGGAGCCTTCGTAGACGAAGGTGACGTCTACGCCGGGGTTGGCGGCTTCGTATGCCTTTTCAAGGTCTGCACCTGCGTTGTTCAGGGAGGCGGCGGCAAAGACTTCGACCTTGCCGGAGGCAGCCTGGCTACTCGATGAGGAGGCAGTGGACGAAGAGGAGCTCTGGGTGGCGCCGCATCCGGTGAGGGCGAGGGTTGCGGCGGCGAGCGCGCTGAGGGCTGCGAGGGGGGTCTTCATGAAATTTGTTTCCTTGGTGGTTCGTACTCTTGCGGTGGTGAGGTGTTTTCCTGTTCGGGCTCTGTGTGACGTTCCGTGTACGTCCCTAGCTTGTACACGTTGTTTTCGTCACGTGGTCTGCGGTGGCGCAGTTGTAACTTACCCTGCACACACTATGTGCGGGGCGCCGGAACATGGAATAATCATATTGTCACCTGAAATATGCAAATTTTCCACATAGGTTTTACATGGCGTACACGGCAAATTCAGCTTCTTCTGAGCTCATTGCGGGCCCAATGTTAAGCACCTTATCTTCTGCGGAGGGTAACGGGGCTGCTTTTGTGACGCCCCAAAAATCTGAGAGTGGCGTAAAGGCCCAGCGTAAACTTCCGAATATTACGAATAGCGGTCCGCTCTTGGACCGTTGGGGTCGCGTGGCGACGGATCTTCGTATCTCTCTGACCGATAAATGTAATCTTCGTTGCATTTATTGCATGCCGGCGGATGGTTTGCAGTGGCTTCCCAAGGAGAATCTGCTCTCTGCAGAGGAGATTGCACGCCTTGCCGATATTGCGATTACTGAGCTGGGCGTGGAGGAGATCCGCTTTACCGGTGGCGAGCCGCTGGTGCGCGCCGATTTGGTGGACATTATTTCCCGTATCCATCAGGCGCATCCGGATGTTCCGCTTGCTATTACGACGAACGGTATTGGTTTGGAGAAGCGTGCCACCGCCCTGGCGGAGGCTGGTCTGACCCGCATCAATGTTTCTCTGGATACGATTTGCCGTGAAACCTTTGCCGAGTTGACCCGCCGCGACAAGCTCGATGCTGTACTCAAGGGTATTGACGGTGCTGCTGAGGCTGGCCTGTGGCCCATCAAGATTAATGCTGTGCTGATGCCGGGTCTGAATGATGATCAGGCTCCGGAGCTTCTGCGCTGGGCATTGGCGGGTGGCTATCAGCTGCGTTTTATTGAGCAGATGCCGCTGGATGCCGATAACCGTTGGACCCGCGAGGGCACGATTACTGCCGCTGAGATTCGCGAGAAGCTATCGGCTGAGTACGTTCTGGGTTCGGTGGCTGAGGCACGTGGCGATTCCCCCGCTCAGCTGTGGGAGGTGTACCCGCTCGGCACTGCCCTGGATGAGGCGGGCTTCCCGGCTGACGGTACCGAGTCGCTGGGCCGCGTGGGCATTATCGCTTCGGTGACGGAGTCGTTCTGCAATGCGTGCACCCGCACCCGTCTGACGGCGGACGGCAAGATTCGCTCGTGTTTGTTCTCTGACACTGAGACTGACCTGATGCAGCTTCTACGTTCCGGTGCTGACGATCAGCAGCTGGCTCTGCGTTGGCGTGAAGGCATGTGGTTTAAGCCGCGCGCTCACGGCAAGGAAGACGCTGACTTCGATATTGAGGAGTTCGCCAAGGCGAGCCGCTCGATGAGCGCTATTGGCGGCTAAGGAAGCTACCCTATTTATTAGCCGGATATACACCCAAATATGCGTGGGACAAGGTCTTTTACTGCCACCTTACCCCCTGGCTTTCGGCTACCCTGCTCAGAGTTTATTCAAGGATTGAGGAGCATTATGCAGGTTCATTTTTTCGCTGCCGCGCGTTCTGCGGCGGGTACCGCGCAGCTGTCGGTGCCCCTGGCTGAGCTGTCGTCTGCAACTCTTGGCGCGCTGATTGAGCATCTGGGCCAGAGCTTGGAGGGCACAACCCCTTCGGGTCTGACTCTTGCGCAGGTCATGGAGCAGTGCTCGTTCCTGGTCAACGGTGCCCGTTCTGATGCGCAGGCTCCGCTGCAGGATGCCGATCGTGTGGACGTTCTGCCTCCCTTTGCGGGTGGATAATGCGGGCGGATCAGATGCCCGGTTCGGAGCTTCCCGCTGAGGGTGATTTTTCGTGCGCCGCGGTCGTTGTTGCCGGAGGCGCTTCTCGCCGCCTGAACCACGTGCCGAAGGCGTCTCTGTCTGATGGCACGAATACCCTGCTGGGTTGTGCCCTGGAGGCGGTGGCGAGCGCGTCCCCGCGTGTGGTGGTGGGTCCTGAGAGCCTGCCGTTGCCTACCGGGGTGTTGCGTACTCGTGAGGATCCGCCGTTTTCGGGTCCTGCCGCGGCGATTCATGCCGGGTTGGAGTGTATTGCGGCGGATTGCGAGCGCTCGCAGACCCCGTTGCCGGGCTGGTGCCTGATTTTGGGTGTGGATACTCCGCGTATTGCTCCGGCGGTTCAGCAGTTGCTTACCGCTGCGCGGGGTGCCGAGCAGACCGCGACTACCTTCTCCACCACCGGTTCTGAAGCGCCCAGTGACTCTGAAGCTTCTGAGGGCTTCTGGGGTGTCTCTGAGGGCATCTATCAGCCGCTGGTGGGTATTTACCGCTTTGAGGCGATTCGTTCGGTCTTTTCGACCGGTACGACTGACGCTTCTGTTCGTTCTTTTTTGCGCCGTTTGAACCCTGCGGCGGTGGAGATGTCTGCCGCTGACACCGCCGATGTTGATACGTGGGAGCAGGCGCAGGCTCTCGGCTATACGACCTCGCTCTGGTCGAGTTATTAGCACGAGTTATTAGCATCTGAGGCGCGCAGGAGCGCTAGTTGCCAAGCTACGAGTACCCTAGTGGTAGGTCTCAGTTCTTAACGCCCGACCGGGCGATGTTTTTGAGCTCGCGCGCTGTTGCGCGTCCCGCACACACTTTTACGAGGTACGATGTCTCACCATATTCCTTCTGTTTCGTGGCAGCAGGCCCGCCAGATTCTGCATGAGCAGGGTCTGGAGATTGCTCACCATGTGAAGACGGAGTCTTTGCCGCTGTTGGCGACGATTGGCCACTATTTGGCGGACGACGTTTATTCGATGATGCCGGTGCCCCACTACAGCTCTTCGGCGATGGACGGTTACGCGGTGGCGGGTGCGCCTCCGTGGCGTCTGGTGACCCCGGCGTACCCGGAGGATTCTCGCGCGAATATTCACCGCCTGACCGTGCCGATTGCACCGGGCGAGGCGACCCCGATTCTGACGGGTGGTTTGATTCCGGAGGGTGCTGAGGCGATTGTGCGTGAGGAGCATTCCCGCCTATATGAGGGTGCGGAGGCTTCTTTGCGTCCGGGCGTGAGCGCTCATTTGGAGACTCAGTCGAGCATTCATTACCTGGATATGGCGGAGGGTTTTGAGCCTCCGGCACCGGGTGCTGATATTCGCCATGCCGGTGCTGAGCTGGAGCGTGGCGAGCTGTTGGCGCGCCACGGCGACCGTATTTCTGCGCGTATGGCGGCGTTCTTGGGCACGAATGGTTTTGATGAGTTGCCGGTGTATGCCCCGATTCCGGTGCGTTGCGCGTTTACGGGTAATGAGGTCATTACGTTTGGTGTGCCTGCGCCGGGTCAGGTGCGTGATGCGTTTGGCGGCTTTATGGAGCATGCGATTATTTCTGCTGGCTGTGAGGCGCGCCCTTCGATTCGCTTGGCGGATGTTGAGTCTGAGTTCCGCACGTTCTTGTCCACGTCGACTGCTCGTGTGCTGGTGTTCACGGGTGGGTCGAGCACCTCGGGTGTTGATTTGGTGCGTAAGGTGCTCAACGATATGGGTGCGACGTATCTGTTTGAGTCGGTGGATGTGCGTCCGGGGCACCCTGCATTGGCTGCGCGCCTGCCGGTTCCGGAGACTGGCCCGAATTCGGGTCGTGAGCGTTTTGTGTTGGGTCTGCCGGGTAATCCTTTGGCTGCGTACACTGCCCTGTATTCGTATTTGCCGCCGCTTTTGGCTGGTATGAGGGATATGCCTCTACCGGAGCTGGATTCTGCGGTTCTGGGTGAGCCTGTTGATACGTTGCGTAAGCCGGCGGGGGCTCGTCTGCTTCCCGTGTCGGTGCGTGATGGTGTGGCGTATCCTCTGCCGAAGTCGGCGTCGCATATGCTGTCGTCGTTGGCGGCGGCTACTCACTGCGCGGTGTTGGATGATTCTTCGGTTCGGGGTTCTGCTCATGAGGTGGGGGCCCGGGTTCCGATTATTCCGGTGCTGTAGTAAGGCGCTATTTTCCGGCGTTGGAATGTTTATGCGGTATGCGGTCGGGGTATAGTAGAGAGATATGTCAATCGTTTAGCATACCGAAGGGAGCCTCCGTGGCTAAGCCCAAACTCAGCGACGTTGCGGCCCTGGCGGGAGTCTCCCCCACCACGGTCTCCCGCGTGCTCAACAACCGCGGCTACCTGAGCGAAAGCACCCGCACCAAGGTCCACGAGGCAATGCGGGAACTCGGCTACCGGCCCAACGCCATCGCCCGTAGCCTGCAAGGTCAGCGCTCGCAGATGGTGGGCCTCATCTTCCCCACGGTCGCTAACCCCTTCTACGGGGAGATGGTGTACCGCCTCGAAAGTTACCTTGCCGAGGCAGGCTACCGCGTCATTCTCTGCAATAGCGACGACCACCCCGAGCAGGAAAAGCGCTACCTCGAGATGCTTTTCTCCAATCAGGTGGACGGCATTATCAGCGGCGCTCACTCCGACGCATTGGTGAATATTCCGCACGCCCAGGCTCCCCTGGTGACCGTGGACCGCCTCGAAAGCGGCTTTTACCCGAATGTCCGCTCCGATAACTACGAAGGCGCTCGCGCCGCCACGGAGCATCTGATCGCCACGGGTGCGCAGAATATTGTGCACGTGACATCGACCCTGGGTGAGCACAATGAGCGTCAGCGCGGATACCGTGAGGCAATGCTCGAAGCCGGACTCATGCCGGAGTTCCTGGAGCTGGGTTTCCGCCCCTCCCTGGGCATTAAGCGTGAGGTGCTCTACCGCTACCTCGACGAACGCGCCGATAGCCCGGAGCCGGTGGATGCGGTCTTCGCCTCCAACGATAATTACGCCGCGTTGGCGCTGGGCTGGGCGCGCGCACGCGGTATTCGCGTTCCTGAGGATTTCCAGGTGATTGGCTACGACGGCACGCAGAGCGTTCAGCTGCTCATGCCGGAGTTGGCGACCGTGGTTCAGCCGATTGAGGGTATTGCGAAGCGTACCGCGCAGCGTCTACTGGAGCTCATTGAGCTACAGCAGGAGGAATCTTCAGAGAAGACCGCTCCCCCAATTACCCAACCCGAGGACGTACTCCCCGTTGAGCTGCATTTGGGGGCGACGGTGCGTTCTATCCCGAATCTGGATCAGATTCAGCCTGATACCTCTGCCCCGGACGAGCTCCAATAAGAGGCTCCTCTTCTGACAATAAAAATCCGCCCCACCGTGCGAGTGCTCACGGTGGGGCGGATTTTTCATATACATTTATCGGTTCTGCGCGCGTCCGGAAGTTTAGGAGGTGCGCTGCACAATCTCGGTGGGACCGGTGCCGGGGTAGACCATACCAACGGCGTGTGCCTTGGAGAAGATTCCGTGGAGCGGGCCGAGGGAGAAGAATCCGCGGCGCTCGTAGAGGCGTGCACTGTCGTAGGTCGATGCTTCGAGGTAGGCGGGGTAATCGCCAATACGCTCGGTACCGTAATCGAGCAACTGGGAGCCGATACCGCGGCCTCGGTACTCTTCGAGAACACCAATGTTGAAGAGGTACCAGTGCTTGTACGCGGGGCGGTACTTGAGCAGGTGTAGCTCCATCAGGACTGCCCTCAGCAGGGTCTTGCAACCGAGTGCCTTGTAGTAGGCGCCAATCTGCTTGAGCTCGTTAGCAAAGGAACCTTCGTGAGATTCGGGGGTGTTCCAGAGGCAGACACCCACAATCTTGCCGGTGGAGTTATCAATAGCGATGTCGATACGTCCGCGGCCCTGGAAGTTGCCGTAGACCTGCAGGGTCATGATTGCGCGGAGCCTGGCGAGTTCCTGTCGGCGGCTACCGCCTGCAATGACTGCCATCATGGCGGGATCTCCGTCAAACGCGGCAATCAGGACTTCGAGCGCTTCGGCATATTCATGAGGCTCGGCGGTGCGGACAGCATAGGAAGCTGAGGTCATATTCACCCTTTACAAAAGCTTGAAACTATACATAAATATTAGCTGGATTATTCACTCCTGGCTAATAAATTCTGCCTTATCAAGACATTTTTCATAGCCATGCATCGAATGTGTGCCAGCTTATATTGCACCAATATGCATAAATTTTACGAATATTTATTCATGTTATTTTTGCATTACTTTGCAGGGAAATTTGAACACCCCGCACCAGCTCTAGGAAGAGCGGTACGGGGTGTACATCACGTTGAGGTTATCTACTCACTAAGAGTGCAGACTATGCGTTAGCCTTTGCCTTCAGTGCAACCTTCAGGAGTGAATCTGCGCTGGTGACAGATGTGCCCGAAGCCTGGACATCCTCAACCGAGGCAGCTGCCTTCTTGGCATTGGTAATCACCATGGGGGTTGCCAGCGGGTAGCCTGCCGCCTTGATAGCGGGAATATCGAACTCGGCGATGACGTCGCCGCGCTTAACGGTGTCGCCCTTAGCAACCTTGGGCTCGAAGTGCTTGCCGTCGAGCTCAACGGTGTCCATGCCGATGTGCATCAGCAGATCCAGGCCATCCTCGGTGCGCAGACCGTATGCGTGGCCGGTGGGGAATGCAACGGTAATCTTGCCGTCAGCCGGCGCGTAGAGCTTACCTTCGGTGGGCTCCACTGCGGTGCCTGCACCCAGTGCGCCGGAGGAGAAGGTGGGATCCTTGACGTCAGCCAGCAGAACCACGGAACCGACCATGTGGGAACCGATTTCGACGCTCTCGCCAGCCTCAGATGCTACAGCGGCGGCGGGAGCTGCGGCAGCAGCTACGGTGGCAACGGGAGCGGCAGCAGCGGGTGCAGCGGGTGCCTCAGTGTTGCCAGCCTCGACCTTCTTACCCCAGATGAAGGAGGCAACGAAAGCGATGACGGTGGTCAGGATGAGGCAGCCGAAGAAGCCAGGAATACCAGCGCCAACAGTCGGTTCAATCGAGGGGAAGCCAAGGTAACCAGCGGCGCCAAGCTTACCCGCCTTAATTCCAAGAATAGAAGTAAACATCGAACCAATACCTGCGGAGACGATTGCAATGTAGAAGGGCCAGCGCAGAGCCAGGTTCACACCAAACATTGCGGGCTCGGTAATGCCGAGGAATGCGGAGGGTGCAGATGCCGAAGCAATACCCTTGATCTTCTTGTTCTTGGTGGTCAGTGCGACACCGGCTGCGGCAGCACCCTGCGCCACGTTAGACATGGAGGCAACGACGAAGATGAAGGAACCGCCGGTTGCCCACAGGCTCATCTCGATGGGCGGGAATGCCTGGTGCATACCGGTCATCACGATGAATGCGTAGAAAGTACCGAAGATCAGACCGCCGAGCGGGCCAGCAACGGTGTAGAGCCAGTTAATACCTTCACCCAGCCAGGTACCCAGCTGGAACATCGGCGGGCCGACCAAGATGAAGGTCAGGAAGCCGGTGATAAGGATGGTGAGGGTCGGGGTGAAGATGAAGTCGATGGTGCCCTTGAGGACCTTGTGGAAGAACTTCTCAATGTGGGACAGGATGAAGGCAACCAGCATGATGGGCAGCACGGTACCCTGGTAGCCCGCCTGCTGGACCTGCAGGCCGAAGAGGTTCCAGTACTTCATCGGTTCGCTACCCTCGGCACCTGCCAGAGAGGCAGCGACATTGTAGCCGTTCATCAGTGCCGGGGAGACCATTGCGGCACCCATGGTCATGCCCAGGTAAGGATTACCGCCGAAGACCTTGGTTGCGGAGAAGCCAACCAGCACGGGCAGGAAAGCGAAAGGAGCTGCGGAGAGCAGGTTGACGATGTCCGCGAAGTCAGCCCATTCCGGGTAAAGTTCAATAACTGCCTGGGGACCAAAGATACCCTTGGAAGTCAGGAGGCTATTGAGCGCCATCAGCATACCGCCACCGACCAGCACCGGAATCAGCGGAACGAAGATGTCAGCAATGGTCTTGATGAAGCGGGAGACAATGTTGCCCTGCTTGGAGGCAATTTCCTTGAGCTCGTCCTTGGATGCCTCGGGTGCGCCAGCAGCGATGAGGTGCTTATGCACCTCGTTGACGTCGCCGGGGCCGACGATGATCTGGAACTGGCCAGCGTTAAGGAAGCTACCCTTGAGGTCTTCGTCGTTGTCGATTGCCGCCTGGTCGACCTTGTCCTGGTTCTTCAAGACGAGGCGAAGGCGGGTTGCGCAGTGTGCGGCTGCAACGATGTTGCCGGCGCCACCGACGTCCTTCAGCACGCGCTGTGCCACTGACTTGTGGTCCACGCTCGCTCTCCTTTGTTTGGAGCACCACCGTATGATGCTTTGTAAATGGGGTGGGGTGACATGTCTGTGTGTGCATGTCATGCATATGTCATACGTTTGACATATCAGATGTAAAACATGGTATCACGGGAAAGTTATTAAAAGCGAGGGCCCACCCTCCATGCGGAGAGTGAGCCCTCAGACATATTCAGAAATTACCGGAAACTACCCGCATAGGCGGCTCCCAACGCCTAGAAAACGGCTTAGAGGCGGCCGTATTCCAGGGACAGCACCTCGCCACCGGTCAGTCGGACGCGGCGCTTATCGCCCTTGAAGAAGGTGCGAGCGGTCATGACCTCAGCACCCATGGACGCGACCAGCTTGCCGCCCACGTACAGTTCGGTTGCCGAGCCGTCCACGAGCAGGTCAAACTCGCGAATCTTCGAACGCTTCAGGGTGCGGCGGCGCAGGCTACCACCCTCGGTGTAGCGGGTACCGCCACGGTCCATCTGCACAAAGTCCTTATCCAGAACGATGCTCAGTGCCACGCCGTGGGTGTCCTTAATCTTCAGCTTCACACGCTCATCCGAGACGTTCACGCGACCGCGCAGGCGGAAGGTCAGGGCGTTCTTCAGCTCGACGAGCTTGCCCTTCTCCTCTTCGCGGTACAACGGCTTCATCTCCATAGCGTCGTTCAGCTGCGGCACCGGGCGCTGGAAAATCTTGCCGTTGCGCAGGTGCAGCTCACGCGGGTAGGTGAACATGTGCACCCAGCGGTGGCTCCACGAGGGCAGGTCGTCCTGGTCTGCGTTACCCAGCCACGCAATCATCACTGGGGCGTCGCCGCATACATCGTGCGGTGCCTTCGGGTCAGCGGTCAGGCCGGTACCGGAGATGGTCTGCGGGGCGTAGAACTCGAAACCTGCATCCAGCTCGGTGAAGGGGGTCTCCACGGTGAACTTGAGGGTCTCGTTATCCAGCGAACCGACAATGTAGCCGCTCTGGAAAATGTTGTTGTACTTCTCGCCGAGGGGCTGCATGCCCTGCGGGCTGAAAATCAGCACGTCTCGGATTTCGCCGGTCAGCTCATCGCGCATGCTCAGCAGGGAGGGGCACTCGTACATGTAGGTGCCCTTGAGGGTCTTATCCTTAATGCTCAGTTCGCCGCGGAAGGTCCACTCGCGGCGATCCTTGGAGGTGTACACGACCACGGCGCCGGTCAGATCCTCACGCTGAGCACCGATGACCATCCACCATTCACCGTTACGCT
Organism: Rothia sp. HMSC061D12; assembly: GCF_001836735.1. Taxonomy (NCBI): domain Bacteria; kingdom Bacillati; phylum Actinomycetota; class Actinomycetes; order Micrococcales; family Micrococcaceae; genus Rothia; species Rothia sp. HMSC061D12. The sequence goes on from NZ_KV830305.1 coordinate 1,196,090, forward strand.
CAAAAACGTGCGGGTCGCGGTAGTGCGCGGTGTAGCCCTTCGCGGGGCCGGAAATCAGCGGGGGCAACTGACGGGTCGGCTTCGCATCCTCACCCGCGGTAGCAAGAATCTGGTAGGTTTCGCGGTTGCCTTCTTCGTCCTTCACGTTACCGGTGTAGAAGAACTCAAAACCGCCGGGAACCTTAATGCCGGAGCCGGAGTAGCAGCCGTGCGAATCGTAGCGGCTATCGGGAACCAGCGCGGTACCCTCATCGGTCCAGTGAGTCAGGTCCTCACTGACGGCGTGGCGCCAGTAGACCATACGCTCCGGGTGCAGGGGCGAGTACTGGTAGAAGGCGTGGTAGCGCTTACCGTCGAAGACCAGGCCGTTCGGGTCGTTCAGACGGCCCACGGGAGGTGCCAGGTGCAGAGCCGGGTAGTCGCGGTCTTCACGAACACCGGCACCGAAAGCGTCCAGAACCTGCTGTGCTTCAGCCGCCAAGTCGCGGGCGGGTCGCTCGGTTGCGCTCTTCTTCTTTTTCTTCTGCTCGCTCATGTCTATCCGCTTTCGTGCAAAGGAATGTCTGGGTTGTCTCATCCCATCATACGGCACCTCTCCCCCATTGCCGGGCTCCAGGAGAGAGGAACCACAGTGCTCTCAGCCTCTCTCATCCGAGGCACAGGGCGGCCACAGCGGCTTATACCGCCACCTGCCGATTATGTGGCGCATGCCCCGTTTGCTACAGGAGAAAAGAGCGGGCACGACGAAGCCCCGAACCTCCCCCAGTCTTCATACCGGAGTAGGTGCGGGGCCGTTAAATGCCGCGAGGCGGCGCATCCGATGGATGCACCGCCCGCGTAAGAATCGAGAAGAAGTCGATTACTTGAGGGTGATGGTTGCGCCAGCAGCCTCGAGCTGCTCCTTAGCCTTCTCAGCGTCTTCCTTGGAAACGCCCTCGAGCAGAGCCTTGGGAGCGCTGTCAACCAGGTCCTTTGCTTCCTTCAGGCCGAGGGAGGTCAGGGCACGAACTTCCTTGATCACTGCGATCTTCTTGTCGCCAGCGGACTCCAGGATAACGTCGAACTCGGACTTCTCTTCAGCAGCCTCGCCTGCTGCGCCGCCTGCTACAACTGCAACGGGAGCAGCTGCGGTGACGTCGAACTCTTCCTCGAATGCCTTGACGAACTCGGAAACCTCAACGAGGGACAGTTCCTTGAATGCTGCAATGAGTTCTTCGATGGACAGCTTAGCCATTGTTTGGCTCCTTCACTATCTGGTGCGGACTGACGCCCGCGGTGTAAATCTTCAGTACCTACCCCGAAAGGGTCGGTCAAATTTAGGGTGCGTTACACGCTATTCGCGTTCACGCTGCTGAGTATCTCAGCGCTGGTGCAGTAGCACGAAAGGGGCTTATGCCTCTTCCGAAGCCTCCTCGGCAACAGCGGGAGCTGCGCCTTCCTGCTCCTCCAGCTTGACGCGCAGTGCGTCTGCAACCTGTGCGATGCGTGCGATGGCTGCCTTTGCGCCACCTGCAACCTTGGACAGCAGAACCTCGCGGGATTCCAGGTCAGCGTAGCGCTTGACGTCGTCCTCGGTCAGAGCGGCACCTTCGTAGTAACCGTTCTTCACGATCAGCTGGGGGTTAGCCTTGGCAAAGTCACGCAGGCCCTTAGCAGCATCAATCAGGTCGCCCTTGATGAATGCCAGTGCGGAGGGACCCTGGAGGTGGCCTTCGAATGCGTCGATGCCAGCTTCCTTAGCTGCGATAGCAGCCAGCGTGTTCTTCACCACGGCGTATTCGGTCTCTGCACCGAGTGCGCGGCGCAGCTCCTTGAGCTGTGCAACAGTGAGACCGCGGTATTCGGTCAGGATGACTGCGTTCGAAGCTTCGAAGAGTTCCTTCAGCTCGGATACTGCAGCGATCTTTTCCTGAGTCGCCATGGTAGTTCCTTCTTCCGATTCTTGTAAGGTCGCCGGTAGAGCCTCGAAGCACTTATTGCAAGCAATAAAAAATGCCCCGACGCGTAGGCGCACGAGGCACAGTAGACGGCACCCTGAATCAGGGCAACGGCTATTTACTTCGAGTTACCTACGCGGGCGGCGATTTCTAGTGAAATCTGCTCTTATCAGAACTCTGTTCTTCGTCTCCAACGAGGTGGCGATAAAGGACATAGTTCTAGACCGGCGGTCTTTGGTTCATTCATCATCTCAGGTTAAAGCCCGAGTCGCAAGTTAAAAACGTGATTAAGCGGGGTTAATCACTTAAAGCCCCTCTTTAAGCTACTCAACCCGCGCTTTCTCCCCGTTAAAAGGCCTGGCAACCCACGCTTTAGAGGTAAAAACGCTTTCCCTCAGAGAACAAGAAGCAGCGCTCAGCAGCCACGCCCAGGTGCATCCGCTCCCCCACGTTTAGGGAGGCGGTGCTCTGCGCATCCGGGATAAAGAACTCTAGCTCCTGACCGGCACTCACACGGGCATACTTTTGGGCACTCAGCTCAGCTTCCGTCTGAGCCCGCTGGGATTTCAGCGGCAGGGAAACCGCCTCCAGCAGACGCCCGCGGTACAGCATGCCACCGACCAGGTGACGGTAACCGAGCACCTGCACCGGCAGGGCGTGAGCAGCATCTGCCGCCACGGGGTGCAAGGCGGTCGCGCGAATCGCCAGCTCGCACCCGGCAGGAAGAAAATCCGAGTCCTCAAGAGCCAGTAGGTTCAGCGCGGGCGCCGCTAAAAGCTTCGCCACCTGCAGAGTATGCGGATGCGCCAGCAGACGCTCCGGAGTATCCACCTGCACCAGGTAACCGGCATCCATGACCGCAACCCGCTGACCCAGCATGAGCGCCTCATTCTGATCGTGGGTCACGTACAGGCCCGTAAAACCATAGCGTTCGTGCAGACGCACAATATCCGCGCGGATACTCGCGCTCATCTCCTCATCCACGCTCGCCAGCGGCTCATCAAAAAGCACCACCGGAGCACGGCGAATCAGTGCACGCGCAATGCCCACGCGCTGAGCCTGACCACCCGATAGCTGCGAGGGCTTACGGGACTCCAGACCCTCAAGCTTCAACGCTTCCAGCAGCTCGCGGTAGTAGTCCATATCGACCCCACCGGAGAATGCACCCAGCCGGGTCGGGAACAGGATATTGTCCTTCACGCTCAGGTGCGGGTACAGAATCGGGCGCTGAAACACCACACCCACCGAGCCGCGCTCCAGCGGCTGACCGGCATAGGTCACCCTGCCGGCGCTCGGCTCCTCCAAACCGGCAATAATGCGTAGCAGAGTCGACTTACCCGTACCCGAAGAACCCACGAGGGAAATCAGCTCGCCGGGGTGCACATCCAGGTCAATCTCGTTCAGAACCGTCGTATCGGTGCCGAAGGTCTTTGCGACGCCTCGAATGCGCAGGCCCTCAAAGGGTTCCACCACGGCAGAAGAATAGGATGCAGAAGTCATTCCCCCATTATCGCCGAAACCCGCACCCGGCACGGGCGCAGAAGATAAGCGCCGTCATACAACGCCACACTAACCTCACGCCGGTGCCTCACACGGGAACCTTAGCTCGGGCGCACCAGTAGGCGTCCCTTCACAGCCAAGTACAGCGTGCCCGCCCACAGAAAGACCAGGAATGCCGTACCCGCCACCGTCAGCGCAGGGCCCACCAACCCCAACATGCCAGCCGAGGTTAGGCGAATACCACTCGCCGCCATAGACGCCATACCGAAGGAGAAGCCCCACATGCTCATCGAGAAACCACCCTCAAGAGTCCACGGGAGCAAACGCATCAGGAAAATCAGCTGCAAAATGCCATAACCGGTCAGCACCAGGAAGAACCAGTCCACCGTGCCGCCGTTAGCCGCCAGGTACGCGTTACCGCCCACAAAGGGCGGTGCCATCTGAATGCCAATGACGCCGCGCTCGCCCTGAGGTAGCGGGGTCAAGGTGCGCATGCGGCTCAGGATCGCGGCCTCAATGCTAAACCACGAAATCAGACCCGCACCCAAGAAGAGCATCGCCATATCGTGCCACCCGACAAAACCCATCGCCGTAGCGGTCGCAAAATTTGTCGCCACAGTCGGCAGATACAGCACCGGTGAGGCGGCCTCGGGAGCATACCCGCCACGCCACGTACCGGCAATACGATGAGAAGCGAAATACAGCTGACCCACACCGCCCAGCACAACCAGGGTCAGAGCCGGAGCCTCAGCATACGGGTAAAGCGCCGCGCCCACTTGCGCCGTCGTCGCAGGAACCAGCGAAAAGAAACAGGTACGCGCCGAATGCTCCCAAAAACTACGCACCCACGCACGATACTTCACCACCGAGTGAACCAGAAAACCCATAAGAAGCAGCCACACCACGGCGTTAAAAGCCAGGATGCTCTCACCCACCCAGTCAGGCGCCAGTCCCTTCGATGCGCCGGTACGCCAGGCAGCGCCCAGTGCGCCGGTGCCCAGCGCCACCGCAAAATAATTGACCGGCACGCTGAGGCCGCGGCGGGCGCTCTGCTCGCTCTGAAGGGAAGAAGGCATTATTTACCTCTCATGGTCGTAGGGCAGGATAGGGGCGTACAACCCCGTGTATATGTTTCGACGGTGCCCGGGCATGGACAAAGCCCAAGGAACAGGGGGCTAGAAAATCATTCTATGTTTTAAGCCTATATAAGCTGGAAGTCCGTGACGTACTTTAACTGACGCCGGTCACGCAATGTCTTGAATCTTCACGCTGTGTTTTGAATCTTCACACAGACAAAATCATGCACAAAAAATCGCCCCCGACGCCTAAACGTCGGGGGCGATCACTAGCGAAAGCTAGAAGCTACAGGTGCATACCTTAGGCAGCAACGGCAGCCGGATCAACGGGGATGCCGGGGCCGAAGGTGGTAGCAACGGTTGCCTTGGAGATGTAACGACCCTTAGCCGAAGAGGGCTTCAGACGGTTAACCTCTTCCAGAGCTGCCTGGAAGTTCTCCTCGAGCTGCTCAGCGGTGAAGGAAGCCTTACCGATGATGAAGTGCAGGTTGGAGTTACGGTCAACGCGGAAGTCGATCTTACCGCCCTTGATGTCTGCAACAGCCTTTGCAACATCCATGGTCACGGTACCGGTCTTGGGGTTCGGCATCAGGTTACGGGGACCCAGGATCTTACCCAGGCGGCCGACCTTGCCCATCATGTCGGGGGTTGCAACCGCTGCGTCGAAGTCGGTCCAGCCGCCAGCGATCTTTGCAATCAGCTCGTCGGAACCAACGTAGTCAGCGCCAGCTGCCTCAGCCTCAGCAGCCTTGGGGCCTGCTGCGATAACGACCACGCGAGCGGTCTTACCGGTGCCGTGGGGCAGGTTCACGGTACCGCGAACCATCTGGTCTGCCTTACGGGGGTCAACGGACAGACGCATTGCAACCTCAACGGTTGCGTCGGTCTTGGTGGAAGAGGTCTCCTTCGCCAGGGCAACTGCCTCAGCGGGGGTGTAGAGCTTACCCTCTTCAATCTTGGCTACAGCTGCCTTGTACGCCTTGCTGCGCTTTGCCATCTGCTTTTCTCCTTATGCAGTTGTGGTCTCGTGAGCCGCGCTCGGCTCTGCCACATCCCGTCCATACGACGGGCATTTACAAGTTCTGTGTAGAAAAATCTACGGTGCCGATTACTCGGCTGTTCGGCGAACCGAAATTACTCGACGGTGATACCCATGGAACGAGCGGTACCTGCGATGATCTTGGAAGCAGCATCCAGGTCGTTTGCGTTCAGGTCGGGCATCTTGGTCTCAGCGATTTCGCGCACCTGAGCCTCGGTCAGCGAGCCAACCTTGGTGGTGTGAGGAACAGCGGAGCCCTTAGCAACGCCAGCAGCCTTCTTGATCAGCTGGGAAGCCGGAGGGGTCTTGGTGATGAAGGTGAAGGAGCGATCCTCGTAGACGGTAATCTCAACGGGGATGATGTTACCGCGCTGCGACTCGGTTGCAGCGTTGTATGCCTTGCAGAACTCCATGATGTTCACACCGTGCGAGCCCAGTGCGGGGCCGACGGGGGGAGCCGGGTTAGCGGCGCCTGCCTGGATCTGCAGCTTGATGAGGCCAGTGACCTTCTTCTTGGGAGCCAATGTAGGGTCCTTTTCTTAGCTGGGAACCGACGCACAGGAGCGTACGCCGGCAAGACGGTGACCGTGGCGCGGTCACCCGTGCATCCGCATGAAAGCGTGACATGCGCATACACAAACCAACATTCTAGCGTTAATCAGCGACTTAATCCAGCGCCAGCTAGCAGAAAGAGTAAACCCCACCCGCACAGCCACCGCCGGTTATACAGCCGACACAAAATATGAGCCCCGCACCGAAGTGCGAGGCTCATATTCACGCGCTAGAAGCGTTAAATCTTTTCGATCTCGGTGAAGCTCAAGGTCACCGGAGTGTCGCGGCCGAAGACGGAAATCATCACGACAATCTGCTGGGACTCGCCCTTGATCTCCGAAACGGTAGCGTCCATGCCCTCGAAAGCACCGGACTTCACGCGGACGTTCTCGCCCACAGTGTAGTCGGACTCGATAACGGGCTTGGAAACGGGCAGGCCCTGGCTCTGCTGCTGCTCTTCAAAGACCGGCAGGAGCATGTCAAAGACCTCGTCCATACGCAGCGGGACCGGGTTGTACGCATCCTGGCCCACGAAGCCAGTCACACCCGGGGTGTGGCGGACAACGCCCCACGAGTGGTCGGTCAGTTCCATACGAACCAGAACGTAACCGGGAACGCGCACGCGGCGGATGGTCTTCTTCACGGTGTTCTTGAACTCAACCACGGTCTCCATGGGAACCTGAACCTCGAAGATCTCATCTTCAGCTTCCAGGTTCTGGATACGGGTCTCGATACCGGTCTTCACCTTGTTCTCGTAACCGGAGTAGGTGTGCACCACGTACCAGTCGCCCATCTGACGGCGCAGCTTGGACTTGAATTCTTCCAGAGCGTCGACTTCCTCAGCCGCCTCAGCAGCTGCTTCAGCCACCTCGACAGCCTCGGTAGCTTCCTCAGCCTGCTGCTCAATAGCCGCAGACTCCTCAGTAGCCTCAGCAGCGGCTACCTCGACCTCTTCAATCTCGGATACCAGTTCCTGCTCGGACACGTCGCTCCTACTTTCTATCGTTAATCATCTAGAGGGGACTCCCACTCGCCAATACGCTGAGGGAAATCACTGATGGGGCACCCAGATTAAGGATGCAGCCAGTACTAGTTACGCTGAATCGTTCCGTTACCGAAAATCCAGAATGCTCCCTGGCCGAAAAGATAATCCAGACCAGAAATAAGCAGGAGCATCACCACGACGAAGAACAGAACTCCGAAGAAGTAACCAACCAGTTCACGTCCGGTGGGAGTAGTAACCTTCTTCAACTCCGCAAAAACTTCACGGAGGAATGCAAAAATACGGCCGAAGAAACCGAGCTTCTTATCGCTCTTCGACGATGCGCCGGGCTGAACAGCCTTTTCGGCGGTAGCAGACGATGCCATTTCTTCTGCCCCTTTCTGAGTCTAAAAAAGTACGCCCGGGGTGCGGGCGTACAAATTATTTATTGAGGCAATAAAAGCAGGGCGGACAGGACTCGAACCTGCAACCTGCGGTTTTGGAGACCGCTGCTCTACCAATTGAGCCACCACCCTTTGAAGTTTTCACTTCAGGTGTGAGAGTTGCTTCTCACTCGCTTGCTCCTCCATTGCCTCTAAGCCGTGGCTTTAGAGGGGCAAACAATTACACCCTTGCGGGTGCAGAACTAACTCTAAACCATCTTTCGGGGCCGATGCAACTTCAGAATGTAATATTTTTTGAAAAACCTCTTGAGATACCTTGACTAAGGGTTCCGCATCACTACTAGTGGACCGTATCCTATTACAAGGAACGCCGCTCACACCCGCGCCCACCACGCGCGAATTGGTCCCACACGCGCATTCCCATCACCATTTTCCTTGTCGACTTCACGCCGGCAGCGCACAAGAAGAAAGAGAAGAGAGCCCCATGGCGCGTATTTCAAGCCGCATCGGTGCCATCGCACCCTCCGCAACCCTTGCCGTCGACGCAAAGGCAAAAGCACTCAAGGCTCAGGGACGCCCCGTCATCGGTTTCGGCGCAGGCGAACCGGACTTCCCCACCCCCGCGCACATTGTTGATGCAGCACGCGAAGCACTCAACGACCCCAAGAACTTCCGCTACTCCCCCGCCTCCGGCCTTCCCGAGCTGAAGAAGGCAATCGCGGAAAAGACCCTGCGCGACTCCGGTGTAGAGATTGACCCCGCACAGGTCATCGTCACCAACGGCGGTAAGCAGGCCGTGTACCAGGCATTCGCAACCGTCATCGACGAAGGCGACGACGTACTGCTGCCCGCGCCCTACTGGACCACCTACCCCGAATGCATCCGCCTGGCGGGCGGTAACCCCATCGAGGTTTTCGCCGGTAGCGACCAGCACTACAAGGTGACCGTCGAGCAGCTCGAAGCCGCATACACCCCCGCAACCAAGGCGCTTATCTTCGTCTCCCCCTCCAACCCGACCGGTGCCGTCTACACCGAAGAAGAGACCCGCGCAATCGGCGAATGGGCACTTGCCAAGGGCATCTTCGTGCTGACCGACGAGATCTACGAGCACCTCACCTACGACGGCACCGACTCCGTCTCCATCCTGAAGGCAGTGCCCGAGCTCGCCGACCAGTGCGTCATCCTCAACGGCGTGGCAAAGACCTACGCCATGACCGGTTGGCGTGTGGGCTGGATGATCGGCCCGCGCGACGTCATCGCCGCAGCCTCCAACCTGCAGTCCCACATGACCTCCAACGTCAACAACATCGCCCAGCGCGCAGCACTTGCCGCACTGACCGGCCCGCAGGAGGACGTGGAAATCATGCACGCAGCCTTCGACCGCCGCCGCCGCACCATCGTCGACGGCCTGAACGCGATTGAAGGCGTGCACTGCCCCGTCCCCACCGGCGCATTCTACGCTTACCCGGACGTACGCGAACTGCTCGGCAAGGAAATCGACGGCGTACGCCCCCAGACCTCCGCAGAGCTTGCCGAGCTCATCCTCGAAAAGGCTGAGGTCGCCGTAGTTCCCGGCGAGGCATTCGGCCCCAGCGGCTACCTGCGCCTCTCCTACGCACTGAGCGACGAGGATTTGGCAGAGGGCCTAGCTCGCCTGCAGAAGTTCCTCGGTCAGGCACGCGACTAGTTTGCGGCTCTCCGAACCGCGCCTCTCACCACGGCGGGAGGTGCGCTTTAGGCGTGGGGTGAACCGGCACAAAACGATCAAACACAGAGCTATTGACCGTTTTTTGTCCTAAAAACCGGGAATCCCACAAAGATTTAAAAATATTTTTAAAACACTCGAGGCCTCCCGCATCTTTTCGGATGCGCGGAGGCCTCGTTTGCCTCTTCGGTGCCATAGGTGGGAAGCGGCGGCTATTTGTGTTTTAAACCCAAACATACAGGTTTCAAAAACCTGAACTTTTATGCCGCGATTTGGGCATTCCCACGCCTTTCCACCACTACCAACACAACCCAAACATCGCTAAAATAGAGACCAAGAGAACGACCTCCCGACCGGCGCACATTCATGCGCTGAAATCGTGGAGGTCATAGTTATATACACGCGCGCACAACACCTAAAACGCGCAGACATTAGGAGCCAACCATGAAGATCGGTCTGCTTACTTCCGGCGGCGACTGCCCCGGCCTGAACGCTGTCATCCGCGGCGCCGTGCTCAACGGTGTCAAGAAGTACGGCTACGAATTCGTCGGCTTCCGCGATGGCTGGCGAGGCGTCGTTGAAGGCGACTACATGGACCTGCCCCGCCAGAAGGTCCGCGGCCTGGCATCCCAGGGCGGCACCATCATCGGTACCTCCCGCACCAACCCCTTCGACGGCCCCAACGGTGGCCCCGAAAACATCGAAATTATGATGGAACGCCACGGCATCGACGCAATCGTCGCTATCGGCGGTGAAGGCACCCTCGCAGGCGCAAAGCGTCTGGCGGACGCAGGCCTGCCCGTCATCGGTGTTCCCAAGACCATCGACAACGACCTGCGCGCAACCGACTACACCTTCGGTTTCGACACCGCAGTGTCCATCGCAACCGAGGCTATGGACCGCATCCGCACCACCGGTGAATCGCACCACCGCTGCATGGTCGCCGAAGTCATGGGCCGCCACGTCGGCTGGATCGCGCTGCACTCCGGTATGGCTGCAGGCGCACACGCAATCCTGATCCCCGAGGTCAAGGTCTCCATGGAGCAGGTTGCTGAATGGGTCAAGGAAGTACACGACCGCGGCCGCTCTCCCCTGGTTGTTGTTGCTGAAGGCTTCATCCCCGAAGGCTTCGACGAGGTCATGGCAAACAAGGGTACCGAAAAGGACGGCCGTCCCCGCCTCGGCGGCATCGGTGAGTACATCACCCACGAAATCGAGAAGATGACCGGCGTCGAAACCCGTAACACCATCCTGGGTCACATCCAGCGCGGTGGCGCACCCACCGGCTACGACCGAGTGCTCGCAACCCGCCTGGGCATGGGCGCAGTCGACATGGTCGCACAGAAGCAGTGGGGCAAGATGGTCTCCGTGCAGGGCACCGAAATCAAGTACGTACCCCTCGAAGAGGCACTGGACGGCCTGAAGTCCGTACCTCAGGAACGCTGGGAAGAAGCAGCCGTCCTCTTCGGCCGCTAAACCCCACAGACTCAGCAAGCTCGCTGAGCACTCATACTAAAACCGCGGAGGCGGGCACTCGTAACGGGTGTCCGCCTCCGCGGCTTTTAGTTGGGGTGGGTTTTAGCTGGGGTAGCTTTTGGTCAGGAATGCCCTAGCGCTTCAGGAAGTCCTGACCCGCCAAAGAACGACGCGCCACCTCACCGGACTCCGGCGAAACCACCGTCGTCTGAGCCACCGCGTACTCGGTCGCCGGCGCCGGCGAACCATCGGGCAGGAAGTCACCACCATCAACCGCACGCAAAGGCGCCTGCGGGTCAACGCCGCGCTTAATCACAGCCAGAGCAATCGGGCCCGCCTCGTGATGCAACGCCACCGAGGTAATACGACCGACCGGGCGGGACTTGCCCTCCACAAACAGCTCGCTACCTGCCGCGGGTAGGGTGTGCTCCGAACCGTCGATATCCAAGAACACCAGGCGGCGCGGCGGGCGGCCCAGGTTATGCACGCGAGCCACCGTCTCCTGGCCCTTGTAGCAGCCCTTATCGAAGTGCACCGCAGTACGGGTGTAATCCAGCTCCTGCGGGATGGTCTTATCGTCAGCCTCGGTGCCATAGCGGGGGCGCCAGGCCTCGATACGCAGAGCCTCGGCGGCCCACAGGCCCGCAAAACGCGCATCCGCAGATTCAGCCAGGGCGGGCAGAGCAGAACGCGGCACAATGCTCAAGAAACGCACATAGTCCGCGCCGGGGTGGGCGTCACCCGCCTCATCGTAACGGCAGCTACCCGGTGCAGGAGTATGCCAGGGGTCCTCCCACACCAGCGGCTTGCCCTCAGCGAGCGCCGGATGCACCGAACCGTCCTGCAGGATCGGGTTACGAGCGCTCTCCAGCACGGCGTATTCGTCGCTGAGATTCTGCACCTCAACGCGCATCATGAACTTCATGCGGTTCAGGTAATCGGTCAGCGGCTGAGCCTGGTAGCCCTCCACAATCAGCCAGAGCGCCTCGCCATCTTCAATCGCAGCGGGGGCATACTCCACGCGGCCCTGGGGTGAAAGCAACAGGAACTCGCGGCTCTCCCCGGAGGTCATGCCGGTCAGAATCTGCGAAGCGATGGAGGTCAGCCAGGTCTGACGATCCGGACCCGCAACACGCACCACGCCCATGGAGGAGCGGTCCACCAGCACCAGCGGTTCGCCTGCGTCGGCGGAGCGGTCAAAGCTGAGGGCGCGCTGTTCCAGCATGGGGTTGCCGTAGTGTGCGGCGACGCCGGCGTCCAGCCCGGAGGCGGCAAAAGCGCCGTGCAGGCCCAGCAGGGGGCTCGCGGGGCGGGCGGCATCAGGCTGGGGTGCCTCAGCCTGAGGGGCTTCAAGCGAAGATTCAGTCACGGAAGGTGCACCTTTCACGCAAAGAGTCTGCCCCGCCATTCAGCGGGGCAGACATAAGTAATGTATTAGGCGGTAGGCTCGGAGCCGGGCTCGCCGGTGGGCTCTTCGCCGTCCAGGGAACCGAACATCGAGGTTCCCAGGGAATCGCCGGTCATCGAGGAAGTCTTACGAAGCTCAGCGGAGGCGTGCTTGTGCAGCTTACCCTCGGCGTCTGCGACCTCCCAGTCCCACATGAGGTTGCCGTTGACCAGGCCCCACAGGCGCACGGAGCCCGCGTACTCGTGGGAGATGTCGTCACGGAGCAGGTTACCGGTCTGCATGCGAATGACCGGGCCCTTGACCATGCCCACATAGTTCTCGCTAATGCCGCCGGGATGCGCGATGGTTGCCAGCAGCGAGAAACCGTCGTCCTCGTTGCGCAGGGTCTCAACGCTCTCAGCGTCAGCGAAGGCGGGAATAACGTCCTTGGGAACGATACCGAAGCCGCCGTCGGCGTCAGTCAGGGGGCGGTCAATCTGCCAGAAACCGGTCTCAACGGTGATGGGACGCAGCTTCTGACCCTCGTCATCGAGGAGGAAAGATTCAGCGCGGTATTCGATGAAGGGCAGACCGTTCTGCTCAAAAGTAATAATCTGGCCGAAGGGGGTATTCTCCTGGCCTTCGTACCACATGGTTCCGGTACCCTCCCAGGTGCCGAGCAGCCATGCGAAGGGAACAAGTTCAGGGGTTAGGTTGGTAGGGATTTCAATAGCCATACCCCCTATTTTAGTACCCGAGCGTAAAACGGTACCCTGTTCGTTCGCCCTCGGCGCGGGATAATTTCCCGTCCACGCCCGGCATCAGACATATAGAAAACCCCCAACCGGAGGGGACCGGGTGGGGGTTCACGCCGTCATTGGCGAGGCGGTACGAACCGTACGACCGCCTAAAGCCCTGTGTGGGCGATGCTTCTGCTCTGTGCGGGAAGACTACTTCTGACCGCTGAAGAGGCCACGCAACACTGCGAATGCACCGATACCGATGCACACGGAGATGATAGCCATCAGCGACATGAAGAGAGCTTCAAGAGCCATAAGATTGTTTTCCATGCCTTAAACCTACCATAGACCCGCCCCGAAAGGGCGCAGAATCGGAGGCAGAAACATAGTGAACAGCACGATTCCCAACAGGCATACGCCCCGCCCGGCACCAGCAAAATAATAGCCCCGCAGAATCCGGGTAGGTGCCCCATCATAGCCAGCTGAGAAGCCTGTACGAACAGTCCGGAATACGATATTCGGCCCGGTCTACACCGGCGCCCACAGCCGCGTCACAGCCTGGCGAGTACACTAGAAAGAGCCCAAAAGTTTTACACGGGAAATACATGGGAAAGGAGAGGGTGTGTACCGTATTGCGCTCATGAGCGACACCGCCGCGCAGGATATGATCCCCTCGCTGAGCCTGCTCAGCCACAAGGTACACGTCTTCCCCCTCGACACCGCCCACACCGCCTTCGAATCCGAGACCTTCGACCTGCTCATGGTCGACGCCCGCACCGCGCTCGTCAAGGCACGCCAATGCGCCCAGCTGTTGCGCGCAGCCGGCGTGCAGTTGCCGCTCATCGCACTCCTGAATGAAGGCGGCATGGCGGCGGTTGCCGCCTCCTGGCAGGTGGACGATATCGTCTCTGACCAGGCATCCCCCTCCGAAATGGATGCGCGCCTGCGCCTCGCCATCAAGAGCGACGCAGCCGCGGAAGAAGAAAGCTCGGAAGAGCGCATCGTGCGCGCGGGCAACCTCGTCATTGACACCCAGGCGTACTCGGCACACCTTTCCGGCGCGGCGCTGAACCTGACCTTCAAAGAGTTTGAACTACTCAAGTTCATGGCTCAGCACCCAGGACGCGTCTTCTCCCGCGCCCAGCTGCTCTCTGAAGTGTGGGGTTACGACTCCTACTACGGCGGCACCCGCACCGTGGACGTGCACGTGCGTCGTCTGCGTTCCAAGCTCGGCACCGAGTACGAACAGATGATTTCGACCGTGCGTAACGTGGGCTATTCCTTCAACAGCACCCGCTAAATTTTGCGGTACCAACCGCTGTTTTGGTGTGCCCGTTCTCGGGTAGACTCGCCGCTGAACCAGGTACCAGAGTGTGTAAATGTTCCGGTTCTTGTCATATTCGCCCAAGACGAAGAGCAAACTCTTCAAAGAGCAATCATCCCCGGTAGAGTTGAATCAGAAGGCTACGAAAGAAGGCGATGATGGTACACAGTCAGACACCCAATCCCTCCACCCTGCCCGCTGAAAGCTCCCTTGTTTACGCGGAACCGCAGCTCACCGAAGAGTTGCTGGAACGATTCGATTCCTTTGCCCAGGCGGTTGCCAAGCACGACGGCGTTTCGGCGTTCTCCGAGCAGACCCGCATCGAGCTGAGCAAGGCGCTACGCGAAAGCACCCTCACCCCTCCGCGTTTCTTTGTCGCCGAGGACGACGGCACCCTCGCCGCCGTCTTTGTGGCGCTCACCCCGGCAAACGACGAAGACAGCGGAGTCATTGAGGCAGCCGTCGCCCCCGAATACCGCGGACGAGGCGCCGGTAGCGCATTCTTCGACCACGCCGTCCGCCAGCTGGGTGAAGACGCCGTACGCTACCGCCTCTGGGTTCACGGCAGCGCCACCGACACCGGCATTGAAAGCCCCGCCCACGCGTTCGCGACCCTGCACGGCTTCGAGCCGGTACGTGTGCTGTACAAGATGGTTCTGCCCCTGGACGCGCAGACCCGCGAAGAGCTCGTGGAACGCTCCGATGCGCGCACTCTGCCGGAGAACCTGCGGATGCGTACCTTCACCGGTGCGGACGAATTCCCCTGGCTTCGCGTGAACGCCGCAGCGTTTGCGCACCACCCCGAGCAGGGCAAGCTCACCCTCGCCGACCTGCGCGAGCGCACCGGCTCTCCCTGGTTCCGTCCCGAGGGTTTCTTCATCGCCTCCGAGGTGGATGATGATTCCGCTATTGCGGCGTTCACCTGGACGAAAATCCCGACCGGTCAGGAGCAGGGCGAGTTGTCCCCCTCCGGCGAGATTTACGTGGTGGGCGTGAACCCGCAGGCTCAGGGAGGCGGTCTGGGCCGAACCCTCACCCTGCGCGCCCTGGCGTACCTCGCCTGCGCTGAAGACGAGAACGGCGAGCCGTTGCGCGCCATTGATCTGTACGTGGACGCCGATAATGATGCCGCCTACGCCCTGTACACTTCCTTGGGCTTTGGTGTGGCGACGGTTGACCGCATGTACGCCCCCGCCCAGCAGGCTGAGCCTGCCGCCTAGTTTTGGTGCGCCACAGTTGGCGTGCTTCTTCACGACTTATCCCCGATCAGAAAGGCAAGTACAGTATGGTACCCGCCCCCAATGGCCTGAATAAGGCGCCTAAGCCTAAGCCGTCTGAGCCGGCACCCATGACCGGTGTCATTCATATCGGCCACGATATTTCGAAGATTGAGCGTGCCGAGTCTCGCGGCGACCGCATTGAGAAGGGCGAGAAGCGCTCCTACTTCAGTCTGGAAGAGGAGTTCGGCCCGGAGCGTTTCTTCGACCGTGAGAGCAGCTGGCTGGACTTCAACACCCGCGTGCTGGAGCTGGCGGAGGACCCGAACCTGTTCCTGCTGGAGCGTCTGAACTTCCTGTCGATTGTGGCGTCTAACCTGGACGAGTTCTTCATGGTGCGTGTGGCGGGTCTGAAGCGCCGCATTGCGACCGGTCTGGCGGTTCCTTCGGCGGCGGGCCTGAGCCCCGAGGAGCAGATGGAAGAGATTGCTGAGCGTGCCCATAAGCTGCAGGAGCGCCACGCCGATGTGTTCCACAACCAGGTTCTGCCTGCTCTGGAGGAGCAGAACATCCGCATTGTCGGTTGGGACGACCTGGATGCGGACGCTAAGCAGCGCCTGCGTCAGGAGTTCATGCAGGATATCTTCCCGATTCTGACCCCTCTGGCTGTTGACCCGGCGCACCCCTTCCCGTACATTTCGGGTCTGTCGCTGAACCTTGCGGTGCTGGTACGTAACCCGCAGACCGGCAAGGAACTGTTCGCTCGTGTGAAGGTGCCCGATCAGCTGGACCGTATGGTCTCTGTGGATGGTTCCCGCGCCGCCAACACTGCGGGCCGCGAGAGCCGCTACATTGCGCTCGAAGACATCATTGCTGAGCACCTGGACACCCTGTTCCCGGGCATGGAGGTTGTGGAGCACCACGTCTTCCGCGTGACCCGTAACGAGGACCTTGAGGTGGAAGAGGACGACGCAGAAAACCTGCTGAAGGCCCTGGAGAAGGAGCTTCTGCGCCGTCGTTTCGGTCCGCCGGTCCGTCTGGAGGTTGAGGACACCATCAACCCCACCATCCTGGATCTGCTGATTTCTGAGCTGAACATCAACGAGTCTGAGGTGTACCGTCTGCCGGCCCCGCTGGATTTGCGCGGTATGAGTGCGATTATTCGTGCGAACCGTCCGGCGCTGCACTACCCCAAGCACATTGCGCACACTTCCCGTTGGCTCAACGCCACCGAGACCGCGAAGGCTGCGGATGTGTTCGCTGCCGCCCGCGACCACGACGTGCTGTTGCACCACCCGTACGATTCGTTTGCGACCAGTGTGCAGGCGTTCTTGGCGCAGGCTGCCGCCGACCCGCGTGTTCAGGCGATTAAGCAGACCCTGTACCGTACCAGTGGTGACTCCCCCATCGTGGATGCGCTGATTGAGGCGGCTGAGGCGGGCAAGCAGGTTGTGGCACTGGTCGAGATCAAGGCTCGCTTTGATGAGGAAGCCAACATCTCGTGGGCTCGTAAGCTGGAGCGCGCCGGCGTGCACGTGGTGTACGGCATCGTGGGTTTGAAGACTCACTGCAAGCTGTCGCTGGTGGTGCGCCGCGAGGGTAACCACCTGCGCCGTTACGCTCATATTGGTACCGGTAACTACCACCCGTCGACGGCTCGTTTCTACGAGGATTTGGGCATCATCACCTGCGATGAGCAGATTTGTGAGGATGTCTCGCGCCTGTTCAACCAGCTGTCTGGTTACGCACCGAAGACTAACTACCAGTCGTTGCTGGTAGCGCCGCGTACTCTGCGTAGCGGCCTGATTGAGTGCATCGACCAGGAGATTGAGAACCACAAGGCTGGCCGCCCGGCGAAGATTCAGATCAAGTGCAACTCCATGGTGGATGAGGCCGTCATCGATTCGCTGTACCGCGCTTCGCAGGCTGGTGTGCCGGTGGATGTGGTGGTTCGCGGTATTTGCGCCCTGCGCCCCGGTGTTAAGGGTCTGAGCGAGAATATTCGCGTCCGTTCGGTGCTGGGTCGTTTCTTGGAGCACTCGCGCGTGTTTGCTTTTGAGAACGGCGGCGATCCGATTGTCTACATTGGCTCTGCAGATATGATGCACCGCAACCTGGACCGCCGTATTGAGGCTCTGGTGCCGGTGAAGGATCCGCGCCACGTGAAGTACCTGCGTGACATGTTCACCACTTATATGAGTGATTCTTCGCGTACCTGGCACCTGGATTCTGAGGGCAACTGGACCCGCCACGACACCGACGATCAGGGCAACCCGCTGCAGGACGTGCAGTCGTACTACCTGAGCTCGCGTTCCCGTAAGAACGTGGTCGATAAGGTCTAAGGATGTGCCGCTGACCTACCGGTAATTTCTGGTGGTGAACCCCGTCTGTTCTCGCGCTTTATGGCGTGAGGCAGGCGGGGTTTTCCGCGTGTCGTGCAAAAACGTGCGGTGGACTAGTGCACTCAGCGCAAAAGTGAACAACAGGTTACGTTGAGATTACAACTTGACCGCTCTCTCACCTACAATTAGACGCGGAGCATGATGCCCTCTGGCATTGTGCGCAAGCCTAGCGAAGAGGTTCAGAGAGAGATATGGCACCGCTGGATTCCCCCTCCATCTACTACTCGGCACGACGTTTTGACGCGGTCAACAGCATTGACCGTGCCCCCTCAAACACTGCGGATATTGTTGCTTCTGGCGCACTGATTTGGCGTATGCGCGACGGTGCGCTTGAGGTCCTGATCATTCACCGCCCCCGCTATGACGACTGGTCCTGGCCTAAGGGCAAGCAGGACCCGGGCGAGTCCCTGGCTGAGACCGCTATTCGTGAGATTCGCGAAGAGGTCGGCCTGCAGGTTGTTCTGGGTGTGCCCCTGGCTGTGACTTCCTACCCGGTGGGCGGCCGTCCGAAGGATGTTTTCTACTGGTCTGCTGAGCTTCCCGAGGGCGCCCGTGCCCTGGCGGATGAGGGTGAAGTGGATGAGCTGCGCTGGGTATCCACCGAGGTTGCTCGCGCCCTGCTGACCAACGAGGACGACCTGGCACCCCTGGAGTCCCTGGAGGCTCTGGCTGAGGCGGATGCGCTGTGTACCCGCCCGATTCTCATTGCCCGCCACGCGAAGGCGAAGCCGCGTTCGAACTGGGCTGCCGCTGAGGATGACCGCCCGCTTGCGGCTACCGGCAAGCGTCAGGCGTTGGCTTCTAGCCGTCTCTTTGCGGCGTGGGCTCCGAGCCGTATTATTTCTTCCCCGTGGCTGCGTTGCGTTCAGACTGTGACCCCGTATTCGGTGGATTATGGTGTGTCTGTGAAGGAGAAGAAGTCCCTGTCGGAGGCTGGCGCTCAGCGTCACCCGGCACGTGTTGCCCGTACCGTGGCGTCGCTGTTCGATAAGGATTCTTCCTCGCTGCTGTGCACTCACCGCCCGGTGCTGCCCCAGGTGATGGATGTTCTGCGTGAGTACCTGTTTGAGGGTTCCGCGGAGGTGCTTCCGACCGAGGATCCGTACCTGGAGCCTGGCGATGCCCTGGTTCTGCAGGTGACTGAGGGCGATAACCCGCGTATTGTCTCGGTGGAGCGTGTACGCGTGGCTCTGGACTAACATCCATATACTTTGATCTTCTAACGGCGAGCGCGCTGGGCTTTATGCTCAGCGCTCTCTTCATAAGGAAACAAATCCGGTGGCCAAGACCAAAAATTCCTGTATACTTACCATATTTTGACCTTTTGGGCGACACCAGTCATCATAGGCGTCCCCTCGTACTATATTGAGGTAACGAAAAGAGTTGATCGGCTCGTTGTTTTACCTTGAACCATCTAACTTCTAGAAGGTGCCCTTCATGTCTCACGCAATCCCCACTCCCTATGAAGATCTTCTGCGCGAAATCCTCGAGGAGAACAAGGACGCCATCGCGGCGGATGCACAGCGTTCCGACCGTACCGGCACCGGTACCTTCGGTGTTTTTGGTCGCCAGATGCGTTTTGACCTGCGTGAGTCGTTCCCGCTGATTACCACCAAGCGCGTGCACTTCAAGTCTGTTGCCATTGAGCTGCTGTGGTTCTTGCGCGGTTCCTCGAATGTGCGCTGGTTGCAGGAGCGCGGCGTAACCATTTGGGATGAGTGGGCTGATGAGAACGGCGATTTGGGCCCGGTCTACGGCGTACAGTGGCGTTCGTGGCCTGCCCCCGACGGTGGCACGATTGACCAGATTGCGAAGGTTATCGATTCGTTGAAGAATAACCCGAGCTCGCGCCGCCATATTGTTTCGGCGTGGAACCCTGCCGAGGTGGACAACATGGCGCTTCCGCCCTGCCACGCACTCTTTCAGTTCTACGTGCACGAACGCGCGGACGGTGTAAAGGAGCTGTCCTGCCAGCTGTACCAGCGCAGTGCGGACATGTTCTTGGGCGTGCCCTTCAACATCGCCTCCTACGCGCTGTTGACCTACCTGATTGCCGAAGAGGTCGGGATGGTGCCGGGCGATTTCATCTGGACCGGCGGCGACTGCCACATCTACTCGAACCACCTGGAGCAGGTGAAGAAACAGCTGGGCTACGGCACCGACCCGGAGGGCAACCCCTACCCGCCGCGCGAACCGTACCCGTACCCGAAGCTGGTTATTAAGACCAAGAAGCCTTCTATCTTCGACTACGAGTATGAAGACTTTGAGCTGGTGGACTATAAGCACCACCCCGGTATTGCCGCCCCGATTGCGGTCTAACTGCAGGTTGTGAGGAGGCATAATGTATCGTCTGGGTGCTATTTGGGCTCAAACTGACGCCGGGATTATTGGCCGTGCTGGGACTATGCCCTGGCATGCTCCTGAAGATTTAAAATACTTCAAAAAAAAGACTATAGGTTTCCCAGTTATTATGGGCCGGAATACTTGGGATTCCTTTCTCCCGCGTTTTCGTCCTCTGCCGGGCCGTACGAATATTGTGATTAGTCGGTCGGTGACCGAGGCGGAAGAACGCGATGGCGCCCTGTGGGTTCCTTCGCTGGATGCGGCGCTGTACGCGGCTCGTGACGCTGCGGGTGCGCCGGTCGAAGCTACCCCGGCAGATACCGCCGCAGTTGATGCTTGGATTATTGGTGGCGGCTCCGTCTACGCGGAGGCGCTCTCCCGCACCGACCTGCCCGCCTTCGGTCGGGTAGAGACGGTGGAGCGGACCCTCTTCTACTGCCAGGAAGGTAACGAGATTACCGGCGATACGCGAGCGCCCGACCTGCAGCTTGCAAATTCTGCGGGTAACTGCGAGGGCGGCTCACCGAACGGGTGCTGGCGGGTCACCTCCGAGAGTGCCTGGGAAAATAGCGAGAAGGGCTACCTGCTCGATGAGTCGGGCACGAAGAACCCCATGTACTTCTCGTTCCAGCGGCTCGAACGTATCTAGTTCAAGCTTCCCTCGTTCACTCGCTGATATCAGACATGCATTTCAAGCCTGCGGCTACTCCTCTCCCGGAGTGCCGCGGGCTTGAACGCTTTAACGCGCCCCGGTGCAGTACCCGGTGCCGAGCCGGATGCCCACCCTAGCGCCTATGCAGATTATCCCGTTCCGAATATCAAATTTTTTGTACGGTGTTAGTCCGCACCCGCCAGCCTGAGAGTACACTGGGAACCATGAACTTTAATCCCGGTGACTCTGTAGGTTTTGTTGGCTGGCGCGGCATGGTGGGCTCCGTCCTCATGAAGCGCATGGTTGAGGAAGGCGACTTCGAGGGCATTACCCCCGTCTTCTTCACTACCTCTAATG
The DNA here is from genome assembly GCF_001836735.1 of Rothia sp. HMSC061D12. Lineage (NCBI taxonomy): Bacteria > Bacillati > Actinomycetota > Actinomycetes > Micrococcales > Micrococcaceae > Rothia > Rothia sp. HMSC061D12. The sequence continues at coordinate 1,217,183 of NZ_KV830305.1, forward strand.
TTGGTGGCGCTGCGCCCACCTTCGACGGCGTAATTGAGCCGTCCGAGCTGAAGGACGCATACGACATTGACGAGCTGCGTAAGCACTCGATTATTGTGACCGCTCAGGGCGGTGGCTACACCGAGGCTGTGCACCCGAAGCTGCGTGCGGCTGGATGGGACGGCCTGTGGATTGACGCCGCTTCCACTCTGCGCATGAACGATGACTCCATCATCGTGCTGGACCCCATCAACCGCGACGTTATCGACCGCGGCCTGGCATCCGGTGTGAAGGACTTCGTCGGTGGTAACTGCACCGTCTCCTGCCTGCTGATGGGCCTGGGCGGCCTCTTCAAGAACGACCTGGTCGAGTGGGCAACCTCCATGACCTACCAGGCTGCTTCCGGCGGCGGCGCACGCCACATGCGTGAGGTGCTCGCACAGTTCCGCGACCTGGGCAACGAGGTCTCCGCCGAGCTGAACGACCCCGCATCCGCAATCCTGGATATTGACCGCAAGGTCCTGGCTAAGCAGCGCTCCGGTGAGCTGGATTCCTCCCAGTTCGGTGTGCCGCTCTCCGGCTCCCTGATTCCCTGGATTGACTCCGACCTGGGTAACGGCCAGTCCCGCGAAGAGTGGAAGGCTGAGGTCGAGACCAACAAGATCCTGGGCCGCTCCGAAGACGACAAGATCACCATGGACGGCCTGTGCGTCCGTATCGCTGCAATGCGTTCACACTCTCAGGCGCTGACCATCAAGCTCAAGAAGGACCTGCCGCTGGAGGAGATCGAGCGCATCATCGCCGAGGATAACCCCTGGGTTCGCTTCGTGCCGAACGAGCGTGAGGCTTCCATGGAGCAGCTGACCCCCGTGGCTGCTTCCGGTTCTCTGGAGATTCCGGTTGGCCGCGTGCGTAAGCTCGCTATGGGCTCCGAGTACATTAGCGCGTTCACCGTGGGTGACCAGCTGCTGTGGGGTGCTGCTGAGCCGATTCGCCGTATGCTGCAGATTGCTATTGGCAAGCTCTAAAGCTCACTGACAAGCCTATATAGAAGCCCTCGCTACCATTCGTATGGGATGGGAGCGAGGGCTTCTGTGTCTAGGTATAGCTTATGCGGGCTGAGCACGAGCCAGGTTAGCGTTGGTTAGCGCTGGTTCTCGGCGGCGGCTTTGCGTTCTGCCTTACGTGCGGCTTTGCGTTCTTTGCGCTGCTGTCGCCAGGCGCGGTAGCGGTACCAGGCGGTGAGCACCACGTGTTTCATGAAAATATTGGCGCGGCGTGCCCAGGTGAATTCGGTGCCCCAAATGCCCAGGCCGATGAAGATAAACAGCCAGCCGGGGCCAGGGGTGACGAGCATAATCAGTCCGGCAATAAAGCAGAAGGCGCCCACACCGATGACGAGGGGCTTGTAGAGATGACGCATGACCGGATGCGCGTGCATGCGCTCCTTGCGGGCTTCGAGCCAGCGGTGAAAGCGGCTGGTTTCGCTTTCCTTGACTTCATCTTCGAGGGTTTTCAGGGGTGGTCCTTCCAAACGTGTCGCGGGTGAGTTTCACCGGGCGGCGGTGGTTAGAGAATAGCACCCGCCGCTGGGTGGGTGCTGTGAAAGATTTCTTCATGTTGAGATTTTTCCGTCATCTTCAAAATTTTTTCGTTTCAATAGTGTTCAAGTCGAAAGTACCTTTATACACTGTAAGGGAACAATTCACCCGGCACTTGTGCCTAAACACTAAGGAAGCGACCCACTACCGTGTCCTCCTCACGTCCCGCATCGACGGACTCACACCGCACCAACGCCGCTGCGCCCACCAGCACCACTGCACCCACCGCGGAACGCACGGCACCTCCCACGCTCAATGAGCGCCTCGAAAACCTCCCCTTCACCCGCGCCCACGGCAAGCTCCTGGGCATCTCGGGTCTCGGCTGGGCACTCGACGCCATGGACGTCGGCCTCATCTCCTTCGTCATGGCAGCCCTCATCAAGGAATGGCATCTGAGCCCCACCGAAGCCTCCTGGCTCGGATCCATCGGCTTCGCCGGCATGGCGCTCGGCGCAACCTTCGGCGGTCTGCTCGCCGATAAGCTCGGCCGCCGCTACATCTTCGCGCTCACCCTGCTGATTTACGGTCTGGCAACCGGCGCCTCCGCGCTTGCCACCTCGCTGGGGCTACTGCTGGTCTTCCGCTTCCTGGTCGGTTTGGGCCTGGGCGCGGAACTGCCGGTGGCATCTACCCTGATTTCTGAGTTCTCGCCGCGCGCTATTCGTGGCCGCGTCGTGGTCGCCCTTGAGGCGTTCTGGGCTGTCGGCTGGATTCTCGCCGCGCTCATCGGTACTTTCGTTGTTCCCCAGGCAAACGGCTGGCGCTGGGCGCTTGCCATCGGCCTGGTCCCCGCCATCTACTCGCTGGTGATTCGCATGGGAACCCCCGAGTCCGTGCGCTTCCTGGAATCCGTCGGTAAGCACGATGATGCGCGCCGCGTCGTCGAGCGTTTCGAGGCGTCCCCCTCTCTCTTCCCCAATGCTAAGAAGACAGAGGACTCCGCGGAGCACGGCGCCGTAGAAAGCGCCGACAACGCCGAGTCCGCCAAGGTCCACTCCATCTGGGCTGCCGGTCAGCGCCGCAAGACCATCGCCCTGTGCGTCATCTGGTTCTGCATCAACCTCTCCTACTACGGCGCGTTCATCTGGATCCCGACTCTGCTGAGCGCCCAGGGCTTCAGCCTCGTCAAGTCCTTCGCGTTCACCCTCATCATGACCCTCGCCCAGCTGCCCGGCTACGCGGTCGCCGCCTACCTCATCGAAAAGTGGGGCCGCCGCGCAACCCTCGCCGCATTCCTGCTCGGCTCCGCCCTCGCAGCGGCTGGGTACGGTATGGCGCACACCGAGGTATTCATCATCCTCGCCGGTTGCATGCTCTCCTTCTTCAACCTCGGTGCGTGGGGCGCCCTCTACGCCCTGAGCCCGGAGATTTTCCCGACCCACCTGCGCGGAACCGGCACCGGTGCCGCCGCCGGTATTGGTCGTATCGCCTCCATCGCGGCGCCGCTCATTGTGCCGCCGCTGGTCGCTTTCGGTGGAACCCCGTTGCTCTTTACGCTCTTCTCCACCGCGTTCCTGGTAGCGGCAACCACCGTGTTCCTGCTACCTGAGCGCCGCGGCGAGTCCCTCTAAACGAGCCGCCCACCCCACACTATGAGCTGTCCCTTCTGAACACTCTTTCCGAGCATTCAGAGGGGACAGTTCATTTGTCATAAAAGCCGCATATCCATGCACCAAAACCTCAAACTATGAGAGGATAACGTCTATGCTCGATTCCTTCCTCTCCAGCCCCTACCGCACGGAGTTCAACCCCTGGCCCGTCAGCGAACACTACGCCGCCGAACGCGCCGGTGGTGTGCCCGAAGCCATGCTGCTACCGGGAGAACTCACCGTGCACCGTAGCGACGGGGCACGAATGAGCTACTACCTGGACTGGCCCGAGGAATTCACCGAATACACCCGAGCCGTTCCCCTGCGCCCGCGCAGCAAGAACGGCTACCCGCAGGACTTCACACTCAGCGTCGCCGTGCGCGACGGTCAAGCGGTCTTCACCGCCACCGCCCTCAGCTTCTGGGAGCAGCGCGACGGCCGTCCCCACGATCGTGAGCCCATCGCTCGCGGCTACGTGGATGTGGCGTCCTACGAATCCTGCGAGGAGTACGCCGGTAGTTCCGCAGCCCTCATCGGCTGGGATATCGCCGACCTCTACCCGGCACGCATGGCGCTCATCCGCGCCCTCTGCGAAGGGATCGCCAGAAGCATCACCATGGACGCCCGAATCCTCGCGGACGGCGAGGTGCAGGTCGACCACAAGGACGGGGATCTGCTCGCCCTGCACGTGAACGCGGTCAGCACGGTAGGTGGTATGGTTCGCGCCCTCGTCATCGAGCAGGACCGTGTGCCCAGCGGCGTGTCTACCGACGCTTCGGAGCGTACCGACCTGCAGGCGCGCGCCTACTACGCTAATGTGCTTTCCCCCGTTCCGGGCGAGTTCGGCAACCTTGTCTGGTCGCATAGCGAGGACGCGGAATACTACCCGTACCGTCCCACGCGTCACAAGCCGATTTTCCACGCCCCCAGCCCGCCGCAGAAGCTTCCGCTGGCAGTTCAGGTGTTGATGGAGCACCTGCCTGCCGCTCCCCTGGCAGCAACGCGCACAGCCCCCAAACGCAGGCCCTACCTGCCGGGACAGGCGCGCACCTCCTCCCCTCGCCACTAGCTCAGCGGGTCAATACAACGCTTCGGGCGGCCTCTGATACAGAGACCGCCCGAAGCGTTTATTCTGAAGCGTTTATTCTATGCGTCCTAGCGCTACGAGAGGCGGGAAGTTGAGCGTTTAGATTTCGCCGTTGACCACGACAGGCTCAGGGACCAGGGTCACGCCAAAACGTTCACGCACGCCGTCGCGCACAGCGCGGGCGATAGCGAAGATGTCCTCAGCGGATGCGCCGCCGCGGTTCGTAATCGCCAGGGTGTGCTTGGTCGACAGGCTCGCGCGGCCCTGGGCAATCTCGCGGGACTCGCCCTCCAGACCGAAGCCCTTATCGAAGCCTGCGTGCTGAATCAGCCATGCAGCCGAAAGCTTCACGTGATCGGGGTCCTCGACACCGGCGGTGAACGGGGAAGTCTTCACAACCACCGGGAAGTTCGGGGCACCCTCGGGCAGGGACTCCAGGGTCGAGCGGGGCACAATCGGGTTGGTGAAGAAAGAACCGGTGGAGAAGGTGTCACGGTCCTCGGGGTTGAGCACCATGCCCTTGGAGCCGCGCAGCTCCAGCACCTTTTCACGAACCAGCGCAGAGTCGGCGCGCTCGCCGGGCTCAACACCCAGGCTCTTCGCCAGCTCGGCGTAGCGAATCGGGGAAGAGAGGTTGCCGAGGGTGAACTGGAAATCAACAGTCAGCACCACGTAGCGGGGCGAGCCGTTGACGGTTGCGCGCTTGAGCACCGAGTCGCGGTAGCCGAAGCGCAGGTCTGCGCTCGCGAAGGTCTTCCGAGTGTTCTTTTCACGGTCCCAGGTGCGTACGGAGGCGATGAACTCGCCCACCTCCACGCCGTAGGCGCCGACGTTCTGCACGGGGGTCGCGCCCACGGTACCGGGAATGCCGGAGAGGGCCGCGGGGCCGACCCATTCGTTCTCGATGCTGAGCTTGACGAAGTCATCCCAGATGGTGCCCGCCTGTACGCGCACGTTTGCGCCGCCGCATGCGGGGATGGGCAGAACCTCTACGCCTTCGGAGGCGATGTGCACGACGGTTCCGTTGAAGCCTTCGTCGGAAACCAGCAGGTTGGAGCCGCCGCCCACGATGAGGACGGGTTCGCCTGAGGCGTCTGCAGCGGAGACTGCTTCGATAATTTCTGCTTCGGAGGTGGCGCGGACGTAGGTCTTAGCGGGGCCGCCTACCTGGGCGGTGGTCAGTTCGCTCAACAGCTTTTCAGTCATAGGTTAAGAATACCGGTCGTTGTGCGGGGTCGACACCCACCATGCGTTAAAGTCACGAAAACCTTATGGTGATTTTGCCTTCATTTTCCGTCGCACCTTTCTCAGAAAAACGCCACCACCCCGCCGATAAGCGCACAAAATCGGTGAGCGCGCAAAAGCCCCGGCACCACCGCATCGGGTAGCACCGAGGCCTTCACGCAAGCTATCTGCGAGCGCAGAAACTCTACGCCAAGAGACTACGCCGAAAGACGAACCACAGCCTGGCTCTTCATCAGAACCTTCTGTTCCTTGCCTTCCTCGTCACGAGCGGTGACAGTCAGGTCAATGCGGGCGGTGCGCTCCTCCTCGTTCAGGGCGCCCACCTTACCGCTGATGGTCAGGGCGTTCGTGGGGGTGTCGGGGTTTTCGCCGCCGGGCGCATCCGCCACGGGAACAGGCTTGGTGAAGCGAGTCTGGTAGTCCACAATCGCGCCGGGGTCGCCCACCCAGTCACTCACGAGCTGCACGGCGGTACCCATGGTCAGCATGCCGTGAGCAATCACACCGGACAGACCCACCGACTGGGCAAAACGCTCGTTCCAGTGAATCGGGTTGAAGTCACCCGAGGCGCCAGCGTAACGCACCAGCGAAGCGCGGGAGAGCTCCACGGTACGCGAACCGATTTCCTGGCCCTTTTCAAGATCTTCAAAACGCACCATTAGTTCTCCTCCTCAGCACGAACCAGCAGGGAAGAAATGCAGGTGGTGACCGGCTCGCCCTGCGCGTCAACGATTTCTTCGCGGGTGGTCAGCATTGCGCCGGCGCCCATCACGCGCACGGAGTCCACGTGGACTTCGGTGCGCAACTCATCACCGGCAACGATGGGGCGGTGGTGAGTGAAGCGCTGGTCGGCGTGCACCACGCGGGAGAAATCAATACCGGCGGAATCGTCGTTGATGAGTGCCGCGTCGGCTGCCTGCGCCAGGATGATGGCGAAGGTCGGCGGGGCAATCACATCTGCGTACCCTGCCGCGCGGGCTGCCTCAACGTCGTGGTGGAGGGGGTTTTCTGCGTGAACTGCTCGGGCAAATTCGCGGATCTTTTCGCGGCCGACAACGTAGGTGTTCTCGGACGGGTAGACCCTGCCCACAATCTCAGGGTTAATGCTCATGGTTTCAGTCTACAGCTCTTGTGCACAGTGTTCAGCTTGGGCGCACAGAGTGGACGGCGCTTCGAAGATTCAGAGGGTACCCGCGCAGTATTTCGTCGCATTATTTACCTGCTAGCGAAGGCGCGCAATATGCCCCTACACTTCTCGCCCAGGCGAGAGTAGGCTGAACGGGTACCTGCAATCTATTTCAGAAGGAAAACTTGTGTCTTCTAACGTAAAAATTTCGGTTCTTGACCTGATGCCGCACCGCTCCGACCAGAGCCAGCATCAGACCATGCTCAACACCATCGATGCGGCGCGCGCGGCTGAGTCCTACGGCTACGAGCGTTTCTGGGTCGCTGAGCACCACAACGCCGGTTCCCTGCTGTCCTCGGCGACCGTGGTGGTCATGGCTGAGATTGCCGCCGCCACTGAGCGTATTCGCGTGGGTTCGGGCGGCATTATGCTCCCCAACCACGCACCCTACGTGGTGGCGGAGCAGTTCGGCACTCTCAACGCCTTCCACCCCGGTCGTATTGACCTGGGTGTGGGTCGTGCGCCCGGTACCGACCCGATGACCGCCGCCGCCCTGCGCCGCGACGATTCTGCCGCCATGAGCTTCCCCGCCGAGGTGCAGCAGCTGCAGCGCTTCCTGGACGAGCCCTCCCCCATGCACCGCGTGCACGCCATTCCCGGCCAGGGCTCGAAGGTGCCCCTGTACATTCTGGGTTCTTCCCTGTTCGGTGCGCAGCTTGCCGCACAGCTGGGTCTGCCCTACGCGTTCGCTTCGCACTTTGCCCCCGCGATGCTGCAGGAGGCGGTAGACACCTACCGCGCAAACTTCAAGCCCTCGGAGCACCTGGAACAACCCTACGTCATGGTGGGTGCAACCGCGATGCTCGCCGATACCGATGAGCGCGCACGCTACCTGTACACGAGCCAGCAGCAGCACTTCCTGGGCGTGGTGCGCGGCAATCTGTCTTTCGCACCTCCCGTGGAAGATATGGACGCCGTCTGGACCGACGCGGAGAAGATGCACATTGAACGCATGACCGCCGAAGCAATCGTAGGTTCCCCCGCGACCGCGCAGGCTCGTATTGAGGACCTGGTGGCGCGCACGGGCGCTGATGAGCTCATCGTCATGACCGAGGCGTGGGAGCACGAGGACCGTCTGCGCTCCTACGAGCTGCTGTCCCAGCTGCCGGTGGTGCGCCGCGCCTCCTAACGCTTTGATCAGAGCATAAAGACGAAGCCCCCGAGTATTTTTCTCGGGGGCTTCGCTATGCCCGGTATCGAGCCGCAGGGCTGAGTACTATTGAGCGCCTGCAGACCGGGCTTCAGGCAAAGAAAATAGGCAGACAAAATTGGCAAACAAAAAAGCCTGCCTCCGAAGAGACAGGCTTATCTGAGCCCCGACCGGGAATCGATCCCGGGACCTCCATCTTACCAAGATGGCGCTCTACCACTGAGCTATCGGGGCGTAGCGGTGGACGGGCTCGATCCGTCGACCTCACGATTATGAGTCGTGCGCTCTAACCAGCTGAGCTACACCGCCACATCATTAATACGTGCTCTCGCATGAATTAATGAGAGAGCCCCGACCGGGAATCGATCCCGGGACC